>JANQKF010000006.1 GCA_028281285.1 Cyclobacteriaceae bacterium | reverse complement strand
GGTATTCTGGGCAGCGGCTGTAACCCGGGTATAGGCAAAGTCAGTGGTTTCATCCACAATATTAAAATCCTGGTCAAAAAGGACATAATTAAGATAGGCCCAGGGCTAGGGAAGAGGCTAACACCAATTTACTCTTAGGCCGCAAAAGGGAATAGCCTTTTTATTTTCTGGAAACTGGCCTTGGTTGGTTTTCAGAAAATAAAAAAGCTCCCCATCAATGATAGAGAGCTTTAAATTTTTTGGTTAACGTGGTTTCATCTTAGTCTAGCAAGTGTTTGACTATCTGATAATATTGGTTGCTTATGAACTTTTTGCTCAATACCTGAAGACACAAAGCTCATAACCCCTTTGTCAGTATGAATTATGAAGTCCCAAATCGTGGTTCTTCCATTAGGGCTTAATCTCTCATTACCTCTTAGTATATCATCTATGTAAAGATCTACATGATTTTCAAAGTCGATATCAAACTTAATGTTCAAGGTATCCAAAAAAATTAAACTGCATGGAGACACCCAGAATTTGAATGATTCATCCTCCTGTTTAACCCATTCAAAAAGATAATCTATTTCAAGAACGAATTTGAAATCATCCAGAGGAAGATGAAAGGCATAAATTCTAGAGTCATGCCATCCCATCTCTTCATAATCTGAATTTATCCATGTTTCTTTTACTTTCATTTTATTAGTTCAAGATTTTTTTCAAATAATTCAATAAAATTATGATATCCTTCTGAGTCATTTGTCTCACAAACTTAGTGCCTTTATTAAAGAATGCTTGCCATTAGGGTTAAAGTTTTTAAGAGCCCTTTGGATATGAGGAGTTCTTACACCTCTATGACTGGCTCCAGCTAAGTCGAAGAAGAGTTCCTGATATGTGTTTGAACTCCACACAAATATGACTCGTAAAGATTACTGTTCGATGGCCGGCAAGGGAAGGGGTTTGTGGAATTTCCTTCTTAGGCCGCAAAAGGGAATAGCCTTTTTATTTTCTGGAAACTGGCCCTGGTTGGTTTTCAGAAAATAAAAAAGCTCCCAGCCAATGACTGAGAGCTTTAAATATCTGATTGGGAATGGCAAAACTAGAATTCAGTTTAAGTACCAATCCAATAAATTATCATTGTGATCAAATTCGAAATAAATTTTGAACTCGTCTTCCTCCAAAGTTAGAAATGATAGTTCAACGAACTTAATCTTGTCAGTGGTAAGGTAAGAATGAATGGTTAGCAAAACTCTATCGTTAGAATTTGAATTCCTAAATACATTCTCAATGTTCTCACTGCTAAAAATTGAAGCGCAAGAACTGCTTAACTGTGACTTCTTAATCTCTGTTTTTGAAATGTAATCTTCAGCAAGTTGCTTTAGTTTCACGTAATTCGCACTATCAAAAGAATCCTTTGATTCTCTTAGTAGACTCAATGAGTAAGGAGGTCTCGAAGGGCTATCAACATATAGAGAAGAAAATATAGTGATATCAGTCAAAAACCCATTCGTATACATTGCTTCTGGCAAGTCCATTGGCGGAATACGCACTTCAGATTCATCATCCTCTAAGTCAAGTTCCTCAAATATATCCTTTCCGAGAATATCTGAACAAAAGTAGTCGACAGCCTTCTGTTCCACAGAAACATAACCTTGGCATGATACCCAAAATATCGAAGATATTGTGAATGCAAACAGAATCATGAATGCTCTAAAACTTAACATACTTGTGAATACCTTGTTGGTTGTCATATGTGGTTCTTGGTCTTCTTCCATTAAGCACTCCTTCTAGTAATTTGAAGAACCTTTGGGCATTAACCTGATCTTGAGTGGTATACATTCTACGAGCAAATTTAAATATAAATGGACCTACTTCGAGAGTATATGTAAACTTGTCACCAACCATTGTTCTTCCATTAGTAATTATCTTGTTCTTTCGCTGGTGTAATCTACTTGCATCTGCCTTAGTGGTTGATGTAATATAATTGGCTGATAATCTAGGGTCGTATCTATTACTAAAGGTACCATATTTTGTTATGGTAATGTCCACATCCTTGAAATCACCTATATCCCTTTGGCCTGAAATTGTACCAGGAGAATTATCTCCCGAGAAACTTCCAATTGCCCCTGAAAATTTAGTGTAGAAATCTGCGATTTCATTACTCCTATATTTCAAAGCTGGATCAATTCTCATATTTTCCATAGCATTAAATAATTGGGCAAGTAGCTCTTCTCCTGAATTTGTCAAAGTTAAATTGACCTTTTTAACTTCATTCAACTTTGTATCCTGAAGCTTTGAAACAAACTTAGCAACTTCAAAAGTTGTTTGTTGTTCCTGTCTTCTGTCTTCTACTGCTCTAGCCCAATTACCATATGCTTCAGCGGCATTATAAACCTCAGCCCCTCCATCAGAAGTCCAACTCCAGTCTAACATAGCATCTAAACCTGATGGGTCACTGAGTGCAGCGGGATTGTTGTAGCTAAAATGATATGGAGTTAGCCCATCTTGGGTATCAGACAAAGGATCAATACTATTAAACCTTCCAATCTGCGGGTCATATGATCTAAAGTTAAAGTCATAGATATTCCAATCAAAGTCTCGCTGCTCTTCGTTGCCATTGAATTTATATCTATTGGGTTTGACTAAAGGCAAGAAAAGAGCCTTCTCAACGAGAAGGCTCTTTATCTGAATAGTTTGTTGAAGCTTTTGGCAAATTAATTTTTTATTTTTTCCACATCCTTGGGATTTACAAGTTTCAAAAAACAGCCTTTCTCAACAAAATATATATTTCCATTCGATCTATCCATGTAACTAACTAATTCAGGTGAAGATGGACATCCAGAGCTAAATTCGTATTCCAATGGAACCCCAAAATACGTGACAATAAAGCCTTTGGTACTCTTTTTTAGATTGTATCGAATCTTTTCATCAGACACCAGATCTCCTGTTGATTCCCTCAAGGAGGTCGTAGGTAGTCGCGAGTATTCCATGCCCTTGTAGACAGTCTTAAACCTTCCATTATCCATAACTCTGAATACAACAATGGAGGATTCTTCTGTAGTAATTTTCAGTGTTAAATCTCCAGGAAAGCGTTCAACTCTGTAATCACTGTCAAAATTGAATTTGAGTCCTTCTTTTCTTAAAGAGCGACTTTCATAGAATACGGTATCCACCTTGCTTCCATCAACATTAAAGAAAAGCAGTTTAAGAATATGGTCATACCTCTCTCCATTGATGCTGAGGTTACCATCAATTTGTACCCATTTATATACTGGTAATTCTACAAAACCTAAGTCAATAAGTGAGGCTCTTGGCGATACATTTTCTGGTCGCGGAATGGAGTCACTTTCTACAAACAATGTTTCCGTTTCTACTAATGGTGCACTTCCTATAAATGTCATGTAAAGTGCGACACCAACAAAAGTTGTAATCATAACAATAAACGTTCTTTTGGATTTGAGCATTATCTATTTCGATTTAAACTTCCTCCAGGTTTTGTTCCAACGACAATATATTCTGAATCATATTCATCCACTATGTCGTAAATATTTTGGGCTCCAGAAAAAGTATTCCAATCCCAATTGACTCCTCCGGCATTTCCCACACCTCTAGCAAATTTAGCACAATATGTGGCACAATTTTCATAATTATATCCACTTGCATAACCCCCAAATGGCAGGTAGCCTTTAGATTCAGCACCTCTTGCGTAACTCATCATGGCCTTATAATCCAAGTCTTTTGCAAGAACACCAACTACTCTACCATACCCCGCGAGTAGAGGTGAAGCATGTAATTCTTTCAAAAGTCTAGTCACATTTTCTTTATCACTCAGGTTAAAATCCCAATCCGACAATTCCAGTTCTTCAAAGTTCTTGCTTGATCTAACGGAACCCTCATTTTCTCCTCTCTTACCTAAGCTTGGCCTGCTATATCTGCCAAAGTCAAAGTAATTGGTTACACCTGATTCACTTATGAGAATTACTCCGGCATGCCCAAATGGTACTTGACCATCTCCGTTACCCAGCTTTCTTTCAAGCCAGCTTGCAGCTTTCTGATTTGACGGGATTTTCGGTCTATCATCAGGGAAAGCTACAAAAATGGCCATACCTTTTTCAACTTGTGAATCTTGGTCTATGGACTTTTTAACTTGATCCCAACCTACTTCACCGCCATTTCTATCTACATAAATACCCTTATCCCAATCATAGGAATAAGGCATTAATCCCTCGGGGTCAACGTGATTCCATCTACCAATCTGAGCATCATACATTCTAGCGCCATAATCCATCCAATCCATGTTAAAATCTGACTGGAGTTCTTTCCCATTATACTTAAACTGATTAGGCTTGCTTAAAGGCGCAGTACTACTCAGTGCACTTATATTCATCCCAAAAGGAGTATAACTATCTCACTTTTTTAACGCGAGGTCATTTTTTCCCTAGCCTTCCCCACCAAAAACAGCAAAACTTTCTAAGCTCTTTCCCGGTGTTAGTCAAGATGTCAACAAGCTATTATCCCCCTTCTGAGGATAGATTGAAGTTACAAGATTTCTATTCAATGTCTCTATTAAATATGATCTGTGAAGTATCTAAGAACGGAATCGGTTCTTTGTTACTTTCTTCTCTCATTGTCTGACAGATTTGTATAAATAACCGTTGACGTTCTGGTGTATCTAAAACTGCTCCTGACCGAGTAAGATCAGCAATACTCTTAATCACTTTTGAACTGCCATAGATTGATATTCTCATTTTAGCATCAGCTAATAAGGTTCGATACTCTAGCTTTGATTGCTCGGGGTTGTCCAGCATTTGACCCGATACGCCCTTTAGGAAGTCCACATAAGCCTGGGTTTTAAGCTTTTGTTTCTGGTTCTTTTGCTCTCTGATATTTGTAAAAATGTATTGGAGGATTGCACCGGCTACAACCCCTAAAAAGGGTAAACCAGCCATCAATAGGTTATTCATAATGAAGAGTTTGATCTAAGTTAATAAAGAACCCAAGACCCCATCGCACGTGGCTGTGCATCCTTCGGCATGCAATAGCAGTTATAAGGTATTCCGCCTTCATTCTATTTTGTTCCGGTCAGCACAGATCACAAGGCTAATACGAAGCTCCCCCGACAAGTCGGGGTCGGCCTTGTGCCAGTGCCTTCCTTCACACACACCATTCAGTTGTCATAGCAGCTCTCGCCTCGTTCCTCGGACGCTGCCCGTGTTTGTGCTCGCAGCTAACCTCATTCAGACCGTTTCGCTACGCTGCACTCACCACCAGTCGCCCTGATGGGCTTTTCCTGGCAGGCTTCATTCGGACTCGCATTGCTTCGCGATAACTGCTTTGGTTTTTGACTTGCAGGACGTATGCCTGCCGCAGGCTCATTTTTCCAGTCAGCACAAAACAAGTTATCTATTTTCAAGGCTTGTTTTATGCCAACTGCAAAAACGTTTATTCAGTGATTTTCATTTTTCAGTCTTACCACTGGAAGACTAGATATAATCTTTTTGAAGAACTCACCTAGTAAGAAGATTTTCTTGTTGGGAGTAAACCTCAATATCATTAATGTTATGATAAAGGTTAGACAGATTATTAGGGTCATTTGTACATAAATAGCCATTGTTTTTATAAAGACTTTCTGTCCTCAAAACGGCTAGTATCCTTAGATGGCTAGTGTCTTATAAAGAGGTATAAAACATAAGAGCGGCTAGATTTTTTCTAGTGCATTACAAAGATAAGTATAAATATCGTTGCCGTTTTTTGACGGGCAAGGGCTTTGGATTGTGGGTTGATCTGTGCGGCCGTTGGACTTCAAAAAATGATCCAACCGAACTGCCATAAGCTGTTCAGGTCGGGTCGGCCATTTGAGGGCGGAAGATATGCCATTTGATTTCCTAACTGATACTGTTTCTATGGAATGCATCCCCTGCGGGGCCGTCTGCGGGTGCCACCAACAGCCTGCCAGGAACAGGGCC
Organism: Cyclobacteriaceae bacterium; assembly: GCA_028281285.1. Lineage (GTDB taxonomy): Bacteria > Bacteroidota > Bacteroidia > Cytophagales > Cyclobacteriaceae > Roseivirga. Next base: position 979 of record JANQKF010000006.1, on the reverse strand, counting down.
CCGACAGGTCGGGGAACGACTGGCAGTGCGAACAAGAGGCCTGACATTAGGAAGGCAACGCAGTGAGGAACTGGTGGTGGCCAGCAGGCCCGCCCAAACAAGGGCTGTGGTTTTGGCTTTTGTCCTTTCTGCCGAAGGCCTGCCCGTCCGCAGGCGGGCAATCAACCAATCCAAAAGCCAAAAGGGAACAGCCGTGAGGAGTACCACAGGGCAGCAAGTGGAAGCAAAAACAAGGGCGAAGGATGAGCTTTGTATTACCCTTGTTTTTTGCTGGAACGAAGCCTGACCGAGGACACGGACGAACTCCGCTTTACCTGATAAAGTTTCTTTACTGATGATGCTCCCTTGCGACCACAAGGGAGCAACTGATAACGTTTCAGATTATCCGCTGATTTGATTATTTTCATTCTTATGAAAAAGCATCACTGGATTATTTTAGGTATTATCGGACTATTTATTTTCCTATCTATATCACTTAAAAAGCTTATTAATTTATTCAGAGAACTTCTAGATAAAGAACCTATCTCTTATGCAGATATGGACTTTAAATTATTTGGAGCAGCTTTCATCTTATTAATCTTTCTGGGTGTTTATTATCATTTTATCTCAAGCAAAAAAGCTGATTAGACACTAAAAAACCCTCACTTCTGTGAGGGCTTCTGATAGTTTCTAACTGCTTAGTGATTCGGCCATGCAGTAGAGCAAAAAGGCTTTTTCCAATCTGGTTTCTTCTCCAAACAAATCGGGTCCCAGGTAATGGAGCATGTAGATCGTTTCATAAAGTTGCCTGACCATCTGGTCAAGCTCGCCACCATAATAGGTATCTATAAATTCAGTGAGTGCAGCCAGCTTGGCTGCGTCTTCAGGATGTTTCATTTTCGTGATTTTAAGAGTAAGAAAAAACCCCTGTTTAGGCTCTCTTGATGTTCACAAAAACATCTGCAGTTGTTTCCTTCTGCAAGCCATACAGGGGCATATT
>JANQKF010000032.1 GCA_028281285.1 Cyclobacteriaceae bacterium | reverse complement strand
TGCATTGCCGATTGCGTATTGGCTTATGAATGATTACTTGAATAATTATGCCGTTCGTGTCCAACTAACATTCAAAGATGGGTTAGTAGTCTCTGGCTTGTTGTCAATAGCGATCTTATTGTCAATAGGCTTTCAGTTTTTGCAGGTTTGCCGTATAAATCCTGCTAACGTATTGAAGTCTGAGTAAGTCAATTCCCGTCAGGCACCTGAATACCTAATTTCTTCATAACTACAAGGTTGAGATTCGCATTATCAGGAGCATAAAGCACATTGGATACTCCATTGATGGTTTGATTGAGCACAAAGGTGAAACCACCCTCTGCAGCGGCTTCATCAATAGCTTTTTGCAATTTTGTGGTTAATGGGTCCATCAATTGAGATCTCTTCTCCATGATGCGTTGCTGGGAATCTTGACTGAACTTGGTTATTTCCTGGTCCAATCTTAGAATCTCATTTTCGGCTTCTTTTTTGGTGATTGTGTTATACTCATTTGCCTCCAGCTTTCTCTGATATTCTTCCAATCGTTGTTGAGCGTATTGCTGTTTTGTGGTCAACTGTTTAGCGAGCTGATTCTCAAAGGTTTGTATTGTGCTATTGACAGCAGGCATTTCTGGCATTCTGAGCATAATCAGTTCCACATTCACATAGCCAATTTTTGTTTGAGCAAGTGTTGGCAACTGAAATATTAATAGTAGAAAACATAAGGAAATTGCTCGTCTAAGATGTTGCATGTCAGTTGTTAGTTGTCTTTGTGGAGCAAGTTATAAAAATAAAAGCTTGGAGAAATTATTTGTGATCCAGGTCGAGCAGGATTAACTTATTTTAACCAAAACTGCGGTTTAACCGAAGGATGTATTCTCTGCATTGAGAATTTTCGGATTTGCATGGTTGCCCGGTAGGTAAAGCTGTTTGCCTGGTTGTTACAATTATGAACCAATAATCAACGTCAAATGCTCTCAAACTATTTAAAATTTACCTTCAGACGAATAGGTAGGAATAAGGTCTATTCGATTTTGAACATTGTGGGTTTAAGTATTGGCCTGTCATGTTTCTTTGTGATTTACCTGTTTATTCAGAATGAACTGTCATATGATCAGTACCATACAAACAAGGATCGGATTTATCGAGTAATTAAAACCACCGAGAAAGACAATGGCGTTGATAAAATAGCTGGGGTGACGTGGATTCTGGCGCCTAAGGCAGCCGAGAAGATTCCAAGAATAAAGAATTTTACCAGATATGGTGGTTTTGCGAAAAGGATAAGTCTCTTATCAAATCCAGACTCTTTGTTTAGTGTTCCTGCGAAGTCTGTGGATTTGTCATTTATAGAGATTTTTGATCTTGACTTCATCGTTGGGGATAAGGAAAGTTCGTTCAAATCGGAGAATTCTGCCTTGATTAATCGTTCAAAGGCAGAACAGATTTTTGGTAGTGCAGAAGGTGCCTATCAGGCTGAGTTTAAACTAAAGGATCAAGTATTTCGAATTGATGGGGTTTTTGAGGATGTACCTCCCAATTCGTCATTAGACTATTCAATGCTACTACCATTCAATACTTCAGAATCCAGCCGCGGAGAGGGTAGCTGGTATATTAGCTACTTTGATCAGGCGTATTTTGAATTGCACGAGGGTGCTGACCCAGAAGCCGTGGGTGTAGAAATAGACACACTCTATAAACAGAACATGCAGTATGGAAATGCAACAATGTCTTTGCAATCCTTGAATGATGTTCACTTTTCGCTTGATGTCAGTGACGGCCTGAATGGAAAATCTGACCGTCAATATATTGGTATATTCTCTGGCGTTGCACTTTTTATTCTACTCTGTTCAGTTTTCAACTATGTAAGTCTGTCTTTATCGCAGTCGGTTCAACGATTTAAGGAAGTTGGTATAAGAAAAGTGATTGGAGCAAACGGACGTGAGTTATTCAGACAATTTATTTTCGAATCCCTGGTGTTTGTCTTAATCAGTGGGCTGATTTCCTTTTTATTGGTTCTATTCTCATTACCCGCTTTGGAAGAGCTTCTTGGTCGCGCTCTCGGATTTAATCTGTTGGAAGAGCCATTGTTTATTGTTCAAGCTTTTCTTTTTGTTGTTTTACTCGCAATTCTGGCATCTCTCTATCCTGCATATGTATCTGTAAGAATGCAAACGGCAAGTATTCTTAAAGGCATCCGAAAAACATTGTTTTCCCCAAATCGAATCTTGAATTCTGTCTCCGTGTTTCAAACAATTGTTTTTATCGGGTTAGTCTGTGCAGCTTTTGTGGCTAAACGTCAGATGGAATTTATGCAAAATGAGAACCTGGGGTTCGACAATGAACAGATCATGATTTTGAGAACAAGTTCACAAGGAGTCAGAGAGAAGGTGGATGTGCTTCAAAACGAACTGCTCAAAATACCAAACGTTGAGCGAATTTCCTTTGCCAGTTCATTCCCTACACAATGGGGTAGTTCACAATCTTTCAATGGTCATGATTTCACGTTTTTCAATTTCACCGTGGACGAGAATTATCTGGAGACTCTCGGGATGAAATTACTAAAAGGTAGAAACCTGAGAAGTACAGATACTGACTCTACATTCAGCGTTTTGATCAATGAAACTGCTGCTAAAAAACTCGGAATTTCGGATGATCCCATTGGTCATGTAATTATGAATGGCAAGCGCAAAATCACTGTGGTCGGATTGGTAAACGATTTTCATTTCGTATCGAAAAAACAACCAATAGAAGCAGTAATGTTCAGAAATGTTCGTTCCAGAGCCTATGGAAACCTTATCATGAAACTGAAGTCTCAGGACCTCAAAGGTACGATTGCTGCCGTAGAGAAAACCTTTCAGGACGTTACCGACAAATCTGATGCGGACTATTTCTTCTTAGATGATAGGTTTAACCAGCAATATGAGCAAGAGACCATTATGTCCACAATGATTAATGTTTTTGCGGGATTGGCAGCACTTGTTGCTTTTATTGGGTTGTTTGGGATTTCTGGATATTCAACCAGCCGAAGGTTGAAGGAAATGGGGATAAGAAAGGTATTAGGAGCTGGTTTTTTCGAAATTCAGAAAAAACTCAATTCAGCTAACCTCCTTAAGTTACTATTGGCAATTTTGATTTCTGTGCCGGTTGCGATCTACTTGATGGACATTTGGTTGAGTTCGTTTGCATATCGAATTGAAATGCCTCTGGTCATTGTCGTACTCGCTGTTATGTCGGCTTCAATAGTCATTCTATTTACCGTGTCGGTTCATACAATCAGGGCCTACTTGGTTAATCCTGTGGAAGTATTAAAAGATGAATGAGTGTGTTCACTGCACAATAACTGTCTTTAACAAACCCTTAACACTGTTTAACCTTCTTTATGACACGCTCTTAACAGGACTCCGTATCATTGTGGAAACTCTACATCACTCATGATTAAGAATTATTTCAAAACAGCAATCCGGAACCTGATCAAGCACAAAGGGTATTCCTTTATTAACATCACAGGACTAGCACTAGGTATTTCCTGTTGTCTTTTAATCATCCTTTATGTAAAGGATGAACTCACGTTTGATCGCTTTCATAAGAATGTCGAGAACATTTACAGAATGCAAAGTGCACTAACGATGAATGACAATAAGCAGGTGTTTAACGCGGTAGGACTGCCTACGGGCCCGACTATGCTTGATGAGATGCCTGAGGTGGTAAATCAGACGAGGTTCAGGTTCAGTGCACTTGAACTGAGAATTGGAGACAAGGAATATGACGAGGGCAGTGCCTTTTATGCAGAGCCTGAATTTCTGGAGATATTCAACTTCCCTAATGCCTTCGGAGACGGGGTAACTACGTTAAGGCAACCTTCTGAAATTGCTATGACCAAAGAGGCTGCAATCAAATACTTTGGTAAAGAAAATGCAGTCGGAGAAAGTCTTGAGGTCAAGATCAATGATGACTGGAAAGCGTTCACGGTAACCAGTATTTTAAAAGATGTGCCGAGTAATTCTACCCTGGATTTCAATGTCTTGTTGCCGTTCCAGGTCTTTTTGACTGCAAATAATCGTCAAAGCAATAACGCTGAGGATTGGAGGCAATTGGAGATAGGGTTTCAGACGTTCGTGGTGACCACACCGGGGCAACGATTGGACAGTCTGGCATCTAGAATGAACACGGTAAGAAAGTCAAAAATGAATGGCCCAATTGCGTCTATGTTGGAATATGAGCTTCAGCCGATGAAGGAGGTTCACTATGATGCTACGATCACAAATGGTTCGGGTATGCGCGAAGCCAGCAATAAAATCTATTCAATACTGTTGGGTGGAATTGCCTTTGTAATTCTCATGTTGGCATGTATCAATTTTACCAATTTATCGGTTGCCAGGGCTTTGCCTAGAGCCAAGGAAATAGGGGTGAGAAAGGTAGTAGGTGCATTGAGGAAACAGTTAGTCAGCCAATTCCTAAGTGAGGCATTGTTTGTAAGTGTTATCGCATTTGTTCTTGGTTTATTAATTGCTCAATTGGTTCTTCCTACTTTTGAGCGAGTGACGGAAAAGGAGTTCAGTGTAGCCATAATTGATGATCCGATATACATTATTGTCGCATTCATTGTAGTCATTTTTGCTGCTTTTGTTGCTGGAATATATCCTGCTTTAATGATTTCCAGATTCAACACCGTTGGAGCACTAAAAGGGAATGTCGGTAGCGTAGGAGGTAAGAACTGGATGCAAAAAGTGCTTGTAGTATTTCAATTCACGATTGCAGCCTTCCTGATCATAGGAGTGCTTACCATGAATAGACAAATCACCTATATGATCAATAAGGACAAGGGCTATGATGACAAAAACCTATTGGGCATCACCCTGAATTACAATGAGCCGAGAGGGAATGGTGGTCAGGGACAGGGAGAACCGGTGATGGGACCCGGAGAACGCATGATGAACCTCATGAAAAATGAATTAGCCCAGATTCCGAGCGTTGAATATGTCACTGGCAAAAGTACTGGTCTGATGATGATGATGATGATGAGCGTGAACCAGGAGACTGGTGAGAATCAACAGGTCAGAACATTTATGGAAAGGGTTGATCATGACTTTATCAAGGCAATGAATATGGAGGTACTTGAAGGAAGAGGTTTTGATATTGAAAAAGGAGAAACAGAACGCCAATATATGCTGGTTAATGAACAATTTGCTAAGAAAATGAATTGGGGCGATTCAGTGATTGGCAGAACGTTCGGTAGTAATTCGGTGATTGGATTGGTAAAAGACTACAACTTTCAATCACTTGAAAATGAGATTGATCCGATCATAATTAACCTGAACCTGACTCAACCTATCGGGGAGATTTACGTCAAGTTCGAGGAAGGAACCTTGACGGAAACACTAGCAGCAGTTCAATCCACTTGGGAGAAACTTAATCCCGTTGAGCCATTCGAATACTTTTTGCTTGAAGAGAGAAACGCTGACCAGTATGGAAATCAAATGCGTTGGAGAAGCATGTTGGTCACTGCGTCATTAATTGCCATTTCAATTTCCTGTCTTGGACTTTTCGGATTGGCTTATATGGCTACGCAGCGAAGAACGAAGGAAATAGGGGTGCGTAAAGTATTGGGTGCACCCGTTCCCAATATCATCTTCATTCTTTCCAGAGGCTTTTCGGCTTTGGTGCTCGTCTCCTTCATTATTGCCTCACCCTTGGCATACTATGGTGGAAAAGAATGGCTGTCTAGCTTTGCCTACCATATCGATATGGAGTGGGACATGTTCGTAATGGCGGGAGTGATTACCGTGGTAATCGCTTTTCTCACGGTGAGCTGGCATTCTATCAAGACAGCGATTGCCAATCCGGTGAAGGCATTACGGTACGAATAAGCATCATAGTTGAAAAAGTTTAGGCCCTGACTTCAAAGTTGGGGCTTTGTTATCCACCTAGTTGCCAGCTTCTGAAACTCTTGTTCAGCCAATTGGTCAAACGAATCGTGATTCCGTCTTTTTCGCCAATCCTTTCCATTGTGAATGTTTCCAGAAACTGGCCGGCCAAGTCAAAATCATTTTCCGAATTGTAGCGATAATATGTGGTGGGTGTATCTGCTTCATGACCACTCGAACCGGTGGTATAGGGGATTTTGCCCGCACCAAAGTTGAATTCTTCCAATGTTGGCACCGCCAATAGCAACTCATCCCTGAACTCTTCACACAGAAGTGCTTCAGCTATGGTAGTTCCACAAACGCATTCAAAGGAGCGTTCCGGATACCTGAATGTCACGTTAAACTCATTGTCAATAAATGAGGAAACTATTGGAGCCACGGTCATCGACTCTTCTGTAATGTTCACTGAAAATCGATCTTCAACTCCATCTTTTCTAACCACAATCTCATTCAGAGTTTCGCTGATTGAGATTCTTCGTGTTGCTGGTCCAATTGCCGTGAGACAAGCATTAGACTCAATGATACCGAGAATATTGATTGTCAGTATCCCGCTTTGCTGTTCAACATTGACGTCTATTTCATAATTGATACAAGGAAATTCTTCGATCGTCTCAATCTGTATTTCCAATGTGGGAGGTGCCAGTTGATTTGAAAGGTCATAAACCTCAGCTAAGGAGAAGAGATATTCGACATTAACAGGTGTCGGATTATCATCTTCACTGCAGGCAGAGAGTAGCACCAGGAAGACAAAAGGAAAAAGCTTTCTAAGCAACATGGTATTAATTACGAAATACTTACTTTCAACAAAGTTCGAATGTGAAAACCAAAGAATGCCCATCCTGCGCAATGGAAATCAACTCGAAAGAGAAAACTTGCCCTATTTGTCAGTATGAGTTTCCGGCCCAATCTAAGTTGACTACTGTGGTAGCCATTCTTCTCATTGCACTTTTGCTTCTCTGGATGGTTCTATAACGAAGTTTTTTGACTTTGTTACCTGCGATTATCAGTTCAATCTTATTTCTCGTTCCACAATCCCACCTTTTTCAGAGTGGATAACCAGTTTTGCAGTCGCATTTCGGCCTGTGATTTTAATGGCATAGGAGAGATGTCTTTTGCTTTCTACTCCCGAATCACTGCTTTCGCGAGAACCAGGGATATGTCCCAAATCAGTACGGTGCTTACCTGAGATGAGCTCTGCATTACTAAGCTCAATTATGGCTCTGACAGGATGATACAGGCGCATATCAATAGATCTCTGAGTAATATTCGTTGGCAAATACCCAACATTCTGTATTTCAGCGGTCAGATTAACCACCTTATTCTTTTCTACTACCTGGAGGTCAGTCGAATTGATCGCCATGTGAGGTGTTGTCTCTGCCAGATACAACATCCATTCAACATATTTCTCAATTTCACCTTTCAACATCTTCGGAGGAGGATTTTGAAAAGTGAACTTTCTATTCCAACCACCCACTTCTACTTCACCAAAATCTGGATGACTTACGGTTGTCCAATTGACAAAGCCATCTCCATTCAATTCGCGATCGTTCCATGTCAATCGATCGTACTCAGTTACTCGGCCATCACCGTCATAATCTTGTACAAACCCGCCCCAGAATTCAGGGACATAGGCCACTACGCCAAAATCCCAATAAGACCAGCTGATCAAAGTACCATGACGGTGTAATCGAGGATTGCTGTAGCTAGGAATTACACGCTGACCAGTTGTAGTGGTATACATATTGGAGAGTTCCATGATAAGTTGCTGATCGTGCATGTTGTAATTGTCCCAGTTTGTGGTAGAGGGGAGCCTGAATAGGAAGCCTCCGGAAGTATGACCATGAAAGACTCCACCTATATGCCTCTTCGAATTGATAAATTTGATGGTAGCCGCGGTTTCAGGCTCGGAAAGGGGATAAGGCCCTGCACCCAATTGCTCAATCTCAAGTCCCCAATTGCGTGGAAAATTCCGGTTCATATCTATTCCACCTGTACCATCTTCATTAATTTTCCCGTCCTTATCATCGTCAATACCTTCTCCATAAATATCATAGTAGGTGCCACCAGTTTCACCAAGTTCACGGTCTTCCATTACCCTGGGGTCTCTGGAACTGACCTTGAACTTGCCATTTGGGTTTTTAACCCGCATTTGGGTGATGATTCCGTCACCATTAAGATCATTACCCGGGTCTTCGTCCAATAGCCCATCAAAATCGGAATCGTAAGGTCGAGGGGTGCTACGAAGAATTGTAGGAGTTAGAAGTGCCAAATCTGCTCCGTCAGGGTTGAATTTGGGACGGATATAGATTACTCGGGTATCGATCAGTTTCTTTATTCTGTCGCTCTTATCATAGTTTGAAAGAAGGTGCCAGGCATAATGCAGTGCCACCTCCGCACTTGTCAATTCTCCCGAATGAATATTGCCATCATAATAGTAACCCGGTTTGGTATCTGGTGCACCTGTGGCCTTATTCGAAATCTCTAGCACCATGAGTTCCGTGCCTTTCAAGGTTTTTCCGATAGAATAAAGGTTGGTGAGATTTGGAAAAGCCTTGTTCCATCCTTCTAGGAGAGCATATGCGTCTTTTGTGGAATGGTATTTATCCCAACGAGGATTCATTGGATCCTCAGTCTGAGAATAGGAAATAGAACAAATAGTCAGGAGGATTAGTCCCAATAGAATTGAAAGTGACTTTTTCATGGTCAAAAGCTTAGGGTTGATCCTTAATTTGACCAATAAAGCCCATTACTTCAAAAGGAATGTGATAAGAGGAGGGGTGTTATCCTCTTTTGGTCACTTTGCTGCAGAGACTACAATCTCCACCAATAATCCTTCGCGAGGAAATTGTGCTTCTACACAAGCTCGTGCCGGGGGAGATTCAGGATCGACCCAGGCGTCCCAAACGGCATTCATTTCTGCCACTTGAGACTTGTCTGATATATAAATAGTGGCCATAAGTGCTTTCGATTTGTTCGATCCTGCCTGTTCGAGTAAAGCATCGATCTTACCTAAAACACTCGCAGTTTGTTCCTTCATTCCAACGGTAGTATCTGCCGGAATCTGGCCGGCCAGATAAATAGTGTCTCCATGAACCACAATCTGACTCATTCGCTGAGATTTATTCAATTTTTCCATTAATTATCGTTTTAAGGTGTTTTCTACGAATACAGCAAGGTCTTCCTTGAACTTAACGAGTGAGGCCTGATCAGTATACATCATATGGCCTGCCTCGTAATAGGTCATTGTGATGTTGTCTTTGATATGTTTGGGCAGTCCTAAATGATTAATCGAGTGCTCGACTCCATAGAAAACTGTGGCAATATCGAGATATCCGTTCATGATTAATACTTTCATATTTGGGTCTCGAGTCAAGGCTTGGGCCATATCCGGCCCGGTATTAATGGCGGCCATACTACCTCCCCAGCCTGCATTTCCCTGGTGACTCCAGTCCCAATTAAATCCTGGTCGTCTTCCTGCAGTAATCGAGTACATTTTTCGCTTGTCTACCCCTAATGTATTATGAAAGTAATCCAGAAAACCCTGTATATAAGGAGGCGATATGGCCAGACTTTGAGGGTCATAAGCCCCATTCTGAGCAATACCATCCTGACTAATCCCTGTATATCTTGAATCCAGTCTACCCACAGTCTGTCCTTCATCTCTGAGGAATTCTGCGAAGAACTCACTTGCCGTCACTCTTAGGTCCGCCTTTATCCAATAATCGGCCTTTGTTCCAGTGTAATTGGCCAGTTTTCCGGCTATTTCTCTCTTGGAGGCATCCGTTAATTGATCTCCCTTGAATAATGCAGGCATGTATTCATTTTCAGTGAACTCCCTGATCTCCTGAACAAAATCACCCATACTTCCTGACTGTCCGGATACTTTCTTATGATAAAATGCGGTAGCTGCGTAGGTTGGAAAATGAACGATATAAGGCATATCATCATCCGGTGGAAACATCAAGGTTCTAAGGTCAAATACTGCCGAAACCATGATAATGCCGTTCATTGCGACTCCCTGACCTAAAAGCCGATTCATCACTGTCGCATTTCGAAACGTTCCATAGCTTTCTCCTAATAAGAATTTTGGAGAATTCATGCGGCCATGATTGATGAGATATTGGGTTATGAATAGGGCAATGCTTCTGCTGTCCTGATCCACACCCCAAAAATCCTTGAATTCGGCATCTCCGGCAGGAACACTCAACCCGGTTCCTACAGGGTCAATCATTACTAAATCCGCGAGATCCAGCACCGAATAATCATTGTTTACGATTTGATAAGGGGCTGCCTTATTGAAATTAGGATCATCCACCGCTATTCTTCGAGGACCAAGTACCCCCATATGGAGCCAAAAGGAAGAAGACCCCGGGCCTCCATTGTAAGCAAACATAATTGGTCTACTCTTATCATTGCCTTCTTTTGTGTAACTCGTAAATCCGAAATGTGCAATAAGCTGATTGTTCTCATCTCGTACCGGTATTGTCCCGGCATTGGCCGTGTAGGTGATGTTTTTACCTCCAATCCGAGCAGTGCCTGTAGTGGTAGAAACCCCTTCAGCGCTCATGACAGGATTAAGCTTAGAGTTTTCCTGAGCGGTTAAGGTCATAAAAAGCCCAAGGAACAGGAGGGAAGCGAAGATCTTCTTCATAGTCTGGAATAAGGTTGTTTGTTCCTAATGTAAGAAATTTGAGGGTATGAACTAATGAGGTTTATTTGACTTGTCAGAGCATGATGCGAAACTCAGTCGTGCCTTCTTGATCATCCACTTCAAGTAAGATTTCTGCTTTATGGAGCTGGATTATTTGTCGTACCAAACTCAACCCAACACCAGAACCCTGTTCCTTGGTGGTGTAGAATGGAATGAAAATTTTCTCCCGAATGTCTTCTGGTATTCCTCCTCCGTTGTCCTTAATGGTGATAGTACATTCTCCTTCACCTCTACCAGAACAGTCCACAAAAAGATCAATTTGTCCTTCGTTTGACTTGTTATTCAAAATGGCTTCCTTGGCGTTTTTGAGCAAGTTTATGAAAACCTGCTCCATAAGGTCCGGGTCAATATTCAACTCAAATTCATGGTCTGGCAGCTGTTCATTGAATTGAATCGATGTGCCTGTGAGTGTTGGTGTAAACAATGAGATGATTCGCTGAAAGTAGAGTTTGCCTTCAGTGGCTTTAATGTTGGGCAAAGGGATTCTTGTCAAACTCCTATAGGCTTGAGTGAAGTTCATCAATCCATCGCTACGATTTTCAATAGCGTCCAATCCATCGTGTAATGAAGACAATTCGGAGCTGCTCAAGGGATTACCCGAATTCTGAGACCTGGTCACCATGGTGTTCAAAGTTCCCGACAATGAGGTTATCGGAGCTACCGAATTCATGATTTCATGGGTTAAAACACGTATCAACTTCTGCCAGGCACCCATTTCATTTTCATCCAGCTCTCCACGGATGTCCTGGACTGAGATCAGCTTATAGTTTCTCTGTCTTAACTTGAAAATTGAAGCATTAATGGCCAATTGGTAGACCTTATTTCGAAGTGTCACCTTCAATACTTCTGATTGACCGCTTTCCAGCTTCTTAAGAGTATCGAACAAGTCTGAATTTACCTTTTTGATACTTTCTAAATTTATTAGTTCTTCTTTGTCCAGAAGGTCTTTAATGGATTCATTGGCAAGACCAATGCGACCTTTATCATCGAATGAAATGATTCCAACTTTGAGCTGATGGATCAATGTATTCAAGTATTGATATTCCGTGGCTTCTTTCTGACTTACCTCAATGAATTTGTCGTTTACCTTATTAAAGGTTTGATAAAGATGACGAAAGCTACCTCCCTTATTTTCAGATGAATACTTAATTGTAAAGTCATTATGAATAATGGCTTGAAGAAAGTTGGAAGTGTCTTTATTCGTTCGATTAATATAGTAGAACAGTTCAGTTACCACGATCACTATAAACACTCCTATGAAGAATATGCGAATATAATTGAGCTCGATATAAGAATAGTAAAGAAGCCCAAAGAGACCAATGGTTATTAACAACAGCCGAAGAACGACCTGAATACCGAAGTTCTTAAAGCTCATACTTTTCCATTCGTCTGTACATGGCCCCACGGCTAAGCCCTAATTCACTGGCGGCATTACTCACATTTCCCTGATGCTTTTTGATAGCGGTTTGAATTGCCCATTTTTCCAAATCCTCCAGGTTTAGTGATTCGAAGTTACTATCAGAGGTGGTATTGGTGTCAAGCAGACTGAAGTCGCCTACGTGTAATTGCTTGCCATCACTCATAATTACGGCTCTTTCTATTGAATGCTGAAGTTCACGGATATTGCCCGGCCAATCATATTTCTTTAACTTCTTCAAAACATAATCGGGTACAAATAGCCCTTTCTTACCATACTTGACTTTGTAAACATTAAGAAAGTGTTCGGCCAATAAGATCAAATCGTCCTCACGTTCTCTAAGAGGAGGTAAATGGATCTCAATGGTATTGATTCTGAACAACAGGTCCTGTCTGAATGCATCATTTTTGACCATTTGAGGAAGATTGGCATTAGTTGCACAAATCAATCGAGCATCGATCTCTCTGAGTTCGTTGGAGCCCACTGGAGTTACTCGCTGATCTTGAATAACTCGAAGTAGTTTGGCCTGAAGGGGAGGGATGAGATTGCCAATTTCGTCTAAAAAGATAGTACCTCCATTAGCCGCTTCGAATTTTCCAATGCGATCAGTTTTGGCATCTGTGAATGCACCCTTTTTATGACCGAATAATTCGCTCTCAAAGAGCGTTTCGGTAATCGCCCCCATATCTACGCTCACAAAAACTTCATCTGATCGATTTGAGGCCCTGTGAATGGCTCTGGCAACGAGTTCCTTGCCTGTTCCATTTTCACCGGTGATTAGAACGTTGGCATCGGTTACGGCTACTTTCTCAATTTGATCGAATACGCGTTTGATGGCATCTGACTCTCCAATTATGTCAGAAAACGGAGCATCGAGCATCGATTTCAACACCGTCTGTTTGCTGGTAAGTGACTGAATTTTCTTTGCAGACCGATTCAGTTGAAAGGCAGCGCTCACTGTGGTTAACAGCTTTTCGTTTTGCCAAGGTTTGACGATAAAGTCGAAGGCTCCTTCTTTGATGGCTTCAACCGCTAAATTTATTTCACCATAGGCAGTGATGAAAACTACACTAGTTGTCGGTGATATTTCCTTAATTAATTTTAGGTATTTTAATCCATCCGAACCGCTTGTTTCACCTGCCTGAAAGTTCATATCCAGAATAATGACATCGTAATGGTTTTCGGACAGCGCTGATTCAATTTGAAGGGGATTGTTGATTCCTCTTACATCCTCATAATGTTGTTCGAGCATGATTCGAATCGATAACATCACGTAGTTATCATCATCGACAATAAGTATTCTGCCTTTTTCTTTCATGGATTTGTCAATGGCGATTTTTATACCAATTGAGAAATTTGGGTAAAGCGCTTAATTTGAGGCTTTCAATTTATTGAAAAGTGCCCAATTTTGGGCAGCGGAGTTGTGAGCATGGACAATAATAAAACATGCGTTTTTGCCTATTGAATCTAATTAATTGATTATCAGTGAGATATGATTATGGTATAGCTTATGGTTCAAGAGATGTGAAAATAATGTAAAGGTCATGCTCAAAAACTACTTCAAAATCACTTTTCGCTCATTGCTCCGTTTTAAGACCTACCTGATAGTCAATGTATTTGGTCTATCATTGGGACTTGCATGTACCTTTCTCGCGATTGTGTTTGTGCTGGACGAAACCTCCTTTGATGCCTTTCACTTGAAGGCAGAGAGTATTTATAGGGTCAATAAATATTTCACTAACGATGCGGGAGTGACTTTGAAATCGGCAGAGTCTTCGGGAAGTATGGGGCCGCAGATGCTTGCTGATTATCCTGAGGTAAAATCAATGGTCAGGTTTCAACCTTGGTTTGATGGAGAAGTCATCTCTTATAATGAAAAGCATTTCAAGGAAGAGGGTATTGCCTTTGCAGATAGCGGTTATTTCGAATTGTTTGATTTTGAGTTGATCAAGGGAAACCCAAAAGATGTTCTTAAAGGACCTGGCAAAATTGTTTTGACCAAAAGCCTGTCGCAGAGAATCTTTGGGAATCATGAGCCCATAGGGCAGACAGTGACCCTCTTTAATTTGCCATTTCAGGTTTCAGGGATCACAGAGGACACGCCCCGAAACTCACATATGCAGTTTACTGCAATTATTTCCTGGGAGAGTACGGAAAATGGTAATGGTAGACTCAATTTCAGCTTTTTCAACAACTGGCTTGCACAGGCGCTTAACACTTATGTGGAATTAAATAAGGGTACAGATATTCCTGGACTGGAAGAAAAGTTGATTGATATGATCGCTGTGAACCTTCCGGAGCGGAAAGATGAGTATCAGCTTTACCTACAACCGTTCTCGGAGATTTACTTGGGGTCAGAGGACATTTCTTTCGGGAACTTCAATTTGAGATTGGGTAGTCAGAACTTTGTGATGATTTTCAATTTCATAGCAATTTTTATACTCCTCATTGCAGCCATTAATTATATCAATATCAGCACGTCCAAAGCAATGCGAAGGGCCCTTGAAGTCGGAGTGAGAAAAGTACTAGGAGCTAAGAAAAGACAATTATTCGTGCAATTTGTGGGAGAGGCTTTTTTAGTCACTTTAATCTCTGGTTTGCTAGCAGTCCTTATTGTTGATATTTCGATCCCTTATTTCAATCAGGTTACCGATCGCCATTTGTCGGCCGGTTCTTTGCTGTCATGGGATGTTGCGATTCTTTTCTTGGGAATAATCGTTATCACCAGCCTGTTGTCAGGGGCCTATCCTGCATTGGTGCTTTCCTCTTATAAGCCGACATCGATTTTGAAGTCAGGTAAGACTGGAATACTTCATGGTGGAGCTTTACGAAAGACCATGATTGTTTTTCAGTTCTTTTTAGCCACTCTTATGATTACTTCAGCAATCGTGGTGAAAGACCAGAATGAGTTTTTGCTTGATTTTGATCTGGGAGTCGATAGTGATCAAGTAGTGGTAGTTGAACTTCAAGGGGAAGCTGCCAATCAAGCCGATTACATTCAAAATGAGATTGAAAAGCACCCCGATATTCTTGAATCCGTTTCAAGTCCTGCGGCTATTGGTGGTGGAACGTTTGGCACCACTGTTTTTCCTGAAGGTTTTGAGCAGGACATAGACATCCGATATTTCCGAGTGGACTTTGAGTTTATTGATGTCTACGGAATCAAAATGAATGATGGGAGAGGGTTTGATTCCAAACTGGAGACGGATGAAAATTCGGTGGTCATCAACCAAACGATGGCCGATTTTCTGGGATGGACGGATGCAATTGGCAAAACGATAAGATTCAACCAAAACGGTCGTGAATACCCCGTTATTGGTGTAACTGATGATTTCAATTTCTATGGACCAAATAAGAATCAGGTAGAACCAATGGTTATGTCCATTCAGGAAGGGAACAATAATCTTTCGGTGAGGATAACAGCGAATAACACGGCAGAAGTGCTAGTCCATATTGAAAATGTTTATTCTTCTGTAGAGGACAAATACCCATTTGAGTACTACTTTGTGGATGATTACTTCGCCCGTCAGTATTCCAGCGAGCAAAATTTCCTAACCATTGTTTCCGTATTCTCCCTTATAAGTATCGTGATTTCAGCTCTTGGACTCTATGGTCTGGTAAGCTATTTCATTGAGCAGAGGGTCAAGGAAATAGGAATAAGAAAGGTTTTAGGGGCTTCGGTAATGGGAATCGCCCTAATGATCAATCATCACTTTCTCAAGCTTATTGGCATCTCTCTGGTGCTCAGTATTCCTGTATCATTCTGGCTAATGTCCAAATGGTTAGAGGACTTTGCCAATAGAGTCACCCTAGGTGCCTTGCCTTTCATATTATCTGCTGTTTTGATCACCCTTGTTGCACTTGTTACCACAAATAATCAGGCTTTGAGAGCATCAAGGCGAAATCCAGTGAATAGCCTGCGTTACGAGTAATTCAGGTTCTTTTTAACGCTAACTTTTTAATCATGAATCAGAATCAAAGAACTCTTTCTTTAGTCAGGGAGGTCATGCAAATAGTTTTATTATCGACCTTTCTAGTCATTCTTTATCAGCCAAAGTCGATTGCTCAAACTACAATAGAGAAGGTTGATCAATTCGTTCAACCCTTTCTTGAGAACGGGGAGTTCGATGGCTACATTTTAGTTCAATATGAAGGTCAAATCTTGCTTTCAAAGTCATACACTACCTTAGGTGATGAGTTCAAGGATGAGACACCGTTTCTTATTGGCTCTTTGACTAAAACCTTGACTGCAGAAGGAATTGGGAACTTTATTGAATCAGGACAAATTACGCTAAAGTCTCCTCTTTCAGATTACTTTCCAAAAATCCCGCAAGCTGAAAAGATTAATATAAGACATCTGTTGACCCACCGATCCGGTGTACCCGATTACTATTCAATTGACGAATTTCGGACTGCAAGAACTACACCGGTTTCATTGAAGGACTTTGGTGACTGGGTTTCGAAACACCCTCTCGCATTTGATCCTGGACGAGGAAATGGTTATAGCAACTCTGGATACAATCTGTTGGCCTCAATTATTGAGACGCTGTCAGGCAAGAGCTATAATGAATACTTGGAAAGTGAAGTTTTCGAAAGATTAGACATGGCTAAGAGTGCTTCGTTGAGCTCCGATGCTTATCCCTATATTCCAAAGGGTTTTGAACCTGGTCCTCTGCCGGAATTAATCAAAGCGCCTCAAACTACTCATCCTTCATGGTTGGTTGGAAGTGGTTCAGTATATGCTTCGGCTTCCGATCTGTTGAAATGGAGCAATGAGATTAAGAGCCGATTGATAAACCAACCCAAGTGGAAACCCTATGGATGGGGGATAAGGAAGAGGGGTAAGGAGTTGTACTTAGAACAAACGGGAAGAATACCCGGCTACGCTTCAAGCCTTCAAATCTATCCCGAAAGCAATTTGGTTGCCATAGCCTTAAGTCGAATTGAGTCTGAAGCAGTGAACATGCTAACTAAGGGTATATCTGCTCTTGTGATGGGTGAGGAGGTATCAGTTCCAAAGGTCAGAGAACTGGTGAATCTCTCAAATGAAGTCATAAAGGGCTATGAAGGGGTTTACCAAATCACACCCGATTTTTTGATCACTGTGGCTGTGCAGGATGGGTATCTGGGAGTGGCCACAGGGAAAGGTGATAACCTGAGCTATGGAACTTTAGATGCACTAGGCAATGATAATTTTTATTTCCGTGTAGGGAATACGACTATTAGCTTCGAAAGAGATTCGAATGGTGTCGTTACCGGATTAATCTGGGGTGGTGGTGGCCCATTCCCTAAATTGTAATTACAAAAATTCGCAGCTATATCGATCCATAATTAACTTGAAAAGTGCCCATTAATGGGCACTGTTTTTTAGTGATGGACAATTCTAAGAGATTGAATGACTTAAAAGCATAAATAACTATCTGATAATCAATTATTTATGATTCTGGTATAAAAATGGACACCATAAGGATGAAAACAATTCGCAATGCTTAGAAACTACTTCAAAACTGCACTGAGAAACCTTATGAGAAATAAGGTATATGCCAGTCTTAACATTCTGGGATTGACGATCGGGATTACCTGTTTTTCTCTGATCCTGATTTATGTCGAGAACGAGTTGAGTTTTGATCAATTTCATACTGAGGAATCTTACCGATTCATGGTCAATGAGCAAACCGGTGATGGTGAGACCAGAAGATTCGGAATTGTTCCTGTGAAAAGCCACAATCAGATTGCTGATAACATTGCGGGCATTGAAGACATGATTTTGGTCAGAGATTGGGGAGCTGGACCGCAGTTGATTGAATATAAGGACGTAAAGATTAAGTCCAGGGCATTGTTTGGTGCGGAACCAGACTTCTTTAGATACTTTAATTTCAAGCTAATTCAAGGAGACACGGCAACAGTTCTTTCCGCTCCAAACAACGTGGTAATTACCGAATCCACTGCCAAGAAGATTTTTGGTGAAGCCAATCCTATGGGCGAGGTGTTGAAGGTTTCAGGGAATATGAGTTATTCCTGGATAGTTACCGGAGTTATTGAAGACCCCAAAAACTCTCATATAGATTTTGAATTCCTTTTCAATTTTGATTTAAGAGATGAGGCCAATGATTATATCATTCTGAGAGAAGGTTTCGCTAATTCTGTGTATGGATTCTACAAATTCGAGAAAGGTGTAGAAGCAGCAGATGTTGTCAATAGGGTTGAGGAATATTTTGACGATTTATACAAAGATAATGCGGATGTATTGGCTGCTCTTGACAAAGAAACCTATGAATTTCAGCCAATCGATAAAATATACTTTGACTCAGGAGATGTCGTCTTCAACGGCTTTAAATCCGGGGACAAGCAAAATCTTTATCTACTTGCCTCAATAGGGATTTTCATACTTCTAATTGCATGTATGAACTACATCAATGCCACTACGGCTAAGGCAATAAGTAGAAGCAAGGAAATTGGCGTACGTAAGGTATTTGGAGCGTTCAGAAGACAATTGATCCTTCAGTTTATGGGAGAGGCCTTTATGGTTTCTTTTGCAGCGGTATTGTTGTCTGTGTTGCTGACTGATCTTGGTAAGCCCTTTTTCGAAAATCTGATGCAAACAGAATTACGTTTCGCCTTGCATCAAAACCCCGTCTACCTGATCTCTCTTGTCATTATTCTATTCACCGTGAACATTCTGTCCGGAACCTATCCGTCTTTGATATTAAGTGGTTTTAAGCCTAATGAAGCATTGAAGAGCTTGAAAGGTAAAGGAATGCTTAAGGGTAATAGCATAAGAACCTTATTGGTGGGTGTCCAGCTGTTTTTGACAATGGTATTGGTTAGTTCGGTGTTGTTGATTGTCAAGCAAAGTCAATTCATCAATGATAAGGATCTTGGCTTTAGCAAAGAAGACATCCTCATTATTCCGAATAATTCACCGAAAGTTGCCGAACAAATAGAGACGTTCAAAAGTGAATTGATGAGGAGCCCGTATATCCATGGAGTGACAGCCGGAATGGACGTACTAGGATTTGAATATACCAACAATTCCGGGGCTGTAATCTTGGAAGGGTTTAGTCCGAATGAAGCCCCGGTAGCGTCCTTCTTTACGGTTGGAATGGATTTCATCGATATCCAGAATATCGAGGTAATTTCAGGTCGAGGTTTCAACCCATCATTTACAACCGACAGTACCGCAATAATCGTAAATGAGGCTTTTGTTAAGGCTTATGGAGACGTTGATCCAATTGGAAAGACAGTCCGGTTGTGGTCCACCGAGAATGAGCCAAGAAGGGTTATTGGAGTGGTAAAGGATTTTAACTTCCGTTCCCTTCGTTCAGAGGTTTCGCCTGCCATCTTCCAGGTGAGTAGTTGGTCAAACTGGTTTTTCACCTTGAAAATAGACCCTAATAACAAGAAGTCTGCCGTTGATCATGCCAGAACGGTGCATGAATCAATTGAGCCAAACTACCCGATGGGGTCATGGTTTCTTGAAGATACCCTCAAATCATACTATGGTGAAGAACAACGCCTGCAAACAGCCATTCAGACCTTTGCAATCATCTGCATATTCATCGCTTGCCTGGGCTTATATGGAATGACAGCTTTCACTATTGAAAGAAAAACAAAAGAAATAGGTATTCGCAAAGTGCTGGGAGCAAAAGTGAGGCAGTTGGTCTGGTTGGTGAATAAGAAATTTGTGTGGATTGTGGTGATCTCAGGGATTGGCGCAGTGCCTCTGGTTTATTATTTGATCGAACAATGGTTGAATGGGTTTGCCTACCGCATAGCCATAGGTTTAGATAGCTTTTTGTTCGCTTCATTGATTGTATTACTCATTGCCGTGATTACGGTCAGCTCACAGGCAATAAAGGCAGGGATTTCAAATCCATCAAAAACATTGAGAACTGAATAAATACAAGGTCATGCTAAAAAATAATCTCAAAATCGCATTTAGAAATCTTTGGAAACACAAACTCGTTTCGCTTACTAACCTGGTCGGTTTGACAATAGGAATCTCCTGTTGTCTGCTACTTCTACTTTTTGTGAGATATGAGTATTCCTTCGACACATTCTCACAGGAAACCGAAAACATATATTTCCATTACTATGAGCAAAAAGGAGCCAATTCTCGTTTCGTGGGCTTGAGCTCAAATGAAGAATTCGATGACCTGAAAGCAAATTATGCCTCGATTCTGGATGCAGCTAAGATCAGAAACTCCGGTTATCAGCTTTACCCGGAGGGTGATCTGACAAAAAAGATGAGGCTTGACTCATGGTTTGGCACCTCCAATTTTTTCTCATTTTTTGATTATCCGCTCATTCAAGGCGATAAGGAGTCTGTATTGAGCGATCCTACTTCGATCGTACTTACGGAAAGTGCTGCTCAACGTCTTTTTGGAGATGAAAACCCCATTGGTAAGACGGTAACAATAGACGAGAGCTTTCTTTCAAAAGATCTTATCGTTACGGGTATAGCCAAAGACATTAAAAATTCACATGTGCGATTTGAAGCAATTCTTCCGTGGGACTTAACAAGAAAGGATGGAGTAAAGATTGCCGACATGTGGTTCGGGCGTTCTCTGTTTACCTATGTGAAAACTCCGCAAGGAGTGAATATTCAGGAATTAACGGAAGAAGTAAATAAGCCTATTATAGAAAATGGCCAGATTGAAAACTATGAGCTCTTCTTTATGCCTTTCAGAGAAATGTATATGGGCGCAGGAAATATCCAATTTCTGGCATTCCTTTCCGGAAGCAAATCAACGATTAATACGCTGTTTGCTATTGCGATTATCATCCTCCTGGTAGCATGCATCAACTATGTAAACCTTCAAACGGCCAGGGCCACAGGAAGAGCACGCGAGGTAGGTGTTCGCAAGGTGATGGGTGCCCATAAAAGACAGTTGACTTATCAGTTCATGGGAGAATCCCTAATGTTGACTTTGTTGGCTGCAGTTTTGGCTGTATTGGTTATAGATATGGTCTTGCCGTACTTTAACCAATTAACAGGTAAACTCTTTTCAATGGAGTTGCTGTTCGCAGAAGGCTTGTTGCCGTTGCTGGTGATCATCACCTTAATTACAGCATTGTTTTCAGGGCTCTATCCGGCCTTCGTATTATCCTCATTTCAACCATCTAAGGCGCTTAAGTCTTCTGCCACTGTTGAAGGGGTTCGTGGTAGCAGGCTTAGGAAAATGCTTCTTCTGGTTCAGTTCGGGATATCCATGTTCTTGATTTCGATTACATATGTCACTTATCAGCAGAATCAATTCATTAATGGTAAAGATCTGGGATTCAATAAAGAGCAAGTAATCACCTTTAACGTATCGACAAGAAACCTTGAACCAAGGAAACGTATTTTCAAAAACGAACTGATTCAGCACCCTAATGTTGTTGCTGCAACCATAGGAACCGATAATCTTGGCTCTGGCTACACCAACAATTCCGGATACGTCCAATTGTCAGAGGAACCTGATACTAAAGCCATGACCACAATCTTCGGTGTGGATCATGATTTTGTGAAGACTTATTCAATGGAAATAGTTGATGGTAGAGATTTTGACATTGATTTGTCATCGGATAGTACAGGAGTAGTGGTCAATGAGGAATTTGTGAAGCAGCTGGGGCTTGAAGATGCAATTGGCCAGAAGGTCAAAATCGGGACACTGGAATACACGGTTTTGGGTGTAGTAAAGGATTTCAACTTCAAGGCCTTACACCAAAAAGTGACTCCTGCAATGTTGCGCATTGCCAAAAGGAATCATTGGAATATGTCGGTACAGGTTCAGGCCGAGAATACAAGACAGGCCATCGAGTTCATCGAGTCGAAATGGGAGGAATTTGAGCCCAATGAGAATTTCGAGTACTCCTTTATAGACGAAAGATTTGCCAATTTTTATCGATCTGAAACGCGATTGCTAAAGGCAATTACCTTCTTTTCAATGGTTAGTATTTTCCTCACAGCCCTTGGTTTATTTGGGATGACCACCTTCGTAATTGAAAGGAGAATGAAAGAAATTGGTGTGAGAAAAGTTCTGGGTGCTTCACTTTCTCAAATCAACTTGCTGATCATTAGAGAATTCACGGCCATTATTCTTATCGCCTTTGCTATCGCTGCGCCTTTGGCCTTTTATGCAGGTAATAATTGGCTTCAAGCTTTTGCCTATCGAATAGACATCTCGGTTCTTCCTTTCATAGCTGCATTCCTTCTGTCTGTCTTGATAATTACAATCACCGTAGGGGGACAATCGATGAAAGCTGGTAAGAAAGACCTATCTGAAATCCTGAGAGACGAATAAAATTCAAAACAACAAACATGATAAGAAACTATATAAAAATTGCAGTAAGAACCCTTTGGAGAAGTAAAGGGTATGCTCTGATCAACACTATAGGCCTTGCAATTGGGATCACCGGTGCCACATTGCTTATGACTTATGTGAAAGATGAGACCTCTTTTGATAAGTTTCATTCCAAATCGGATCAAATAGTTCGGGGGTTATTAATTCAGCACAACGCTGATGGGGATCGGATTTATTCCGCGAATCAACCCGTTTTGGCAAAAACTCTGGTTGATGTGATGCCGGAGGTGGAAGAAGTTACCGTAGTTCAGCAAACTGGCGGACATGTCGATTTCACTATTGATGGCGTACGATATTCAGAGCGACAATACTTTATTGCAGACTCATCCTTCTTTGACGTATTCGATTTTGAAATGATAATGGGCGACCCCGATAAGGCGCTTTCTGAACCTAATTCTGTAGTTCTTACCGAAAGACAAGCCATCAAATTCTTCGGTAAAACTGATGTGATAGGGGAAATATTGAGAGAATCTTTTATGGGAGATCAGAAGATTACCGGAATAGTCAAAAGTCCTCCTACCAACAGTCATCTACAGTTTGATGTTATCCTTTCCAGAATCAATAGTCCACAGTTTGAACAAAGCCAAACGAGTTGGAACAATTTCAACGCTTCCGCTTATTACGTCCTTGCCGAAGGTACAAACCTTGACGAGCTGAAAATCAAGATCAACGAACTGTTTGATCAGAGAGTGGGAGACAGACTCGCGGAGGTCTTGGACTGTGACCTTCAAAAGTTACACGATATCCATTTCAATTCGGAGAATATAGAAGCTGGTTTTGAGTCTAGTTTAGGAGATGGGAGTTATATCATTATATTCTCGTCAATCGCTGTTTTTCTCCTGTTAATTGCAGCGGTAAACTATATGAATCTTGCTACATCGAAGGCCGTATTCAGAGCCAAGGAAATAGGAATTCGGAAAGTAGTAGGAGCGGTTAAGCGACAGTTGATTTTTCAATTCCTGACGGAATCTATACTCATCACATTTCTCGCAACGCTGATATCTATAGGTCTGACGGACTTGATCATGCCGTTTTTCAATCAATTGACTGGCAAAGAATTCGAATTCAGCAGGACGACTTTGGTTCAATATTTACCCCTATTCCTCATTATCGCAATCTCTGTGGGTGCTTTGTCAGGAATATACCCTTCCTTTTTCATGACACGATTCAAACCTGTGGATGTATTGAAAGGAGAGCAAAAGATTGCAGGATCTTTTTCGATAAGAAAATTTTTAGTAATACTTCAATTTGGAATATCTATTCTTTTGATAATCATCACTTTGATTGTTGGTGATCAAATGAATTACGTCAAAGAAAGAGATCTTGGATTCAACGAAGAAGACCTCCTGGTGATCGATATCAATAATTCAAATGTTCGAAGGAACTTCCGAGCCATGCGAACTCAATTCGCTCAAATCCCTGGTGTTCAGAGTGTCGGGGTTTCTTCGAGAGTACCAGGCGAATGGAAGAACATAACTCAGCTGGGAATGAGAGTTTTGGGGGAAGATGGGGCTGTGAGGGATTCAGCAGATGTCTACTTTATGGGCTTTGATACGGGCATGATAGAGACCTTCGATTTCAGGCTAATAGATGGAGGGGCTTTCTCAGGAAACGAATCTTCTGATTCCTTGAAGGTGTTACTCAACGAGACCGCGGTCGAATCCTTTGGACTTGGCCAGGCGGTCGGAAAGACAGTTCAATTGCGAACCAGGCATGGAATCCAAACGGTGCAGGTTGTCGGGGTGCTGAAGGACTTTAACTTCCAGTCATTGCATGCCGAAATCAGCCCGATAGTAATTGGGGCCTGGAATAATCGAGCAGCTTCTATTGATTATTTTACTCTTAAGGTTTCCGGAAATATACCCCGGATAATCGAAGGTGCCACTGCAGTACATGAAGCATTTGATCAATCCACAGCAATGGAATATCACTTCCTTGAAAGTCAGTTGGAACTGTTTTATGAAAAGGAACGAGAAGCCAGTGCTATTTTCAGAGCCGGGGCAGGACTGAGTATTTTTGTCGCGTGCCTTGGATTGTTCGGCTTGGCCTCGTTTACTGTACAAAAGCGAATCAAAGAGCTTGGAATTAGAAAGGTATTGGGTGCCTCACAATGGAATTTGTTCTATTTGCTATCATCTTCATTTACGAAACAGGTACTTCTTGCCTTCTTGGTGGCAAGTCCGTTTGGTTTTTTGATCATGAAAAACTGGCTTGAAAGATTTGTGTATCGGGTAGACATAACGGTTGGGGTGTTCTTGATTTCAGGATTGGCCGCCATACTTATCGCTTTGTTAACCGTCAGCTATCGATCGCTTAAGGCTGCAAATTCCAATCCCGTGACATCGTTAAGACGCGAGTGATATGCTTCGTAACCATTTTTTTGTAGCACTTAGGACTCTTTGGAAAAACAAAGTTTCCACAATAACCAGTCTGCTTGGTCTAACACTGGGCATAGGTTGTGGTTCATTGCTACTCTATCACGTGGTTTATGAAAATTCCTATGACAGCTTTCATAGCAATTATAAGTCGATTGTTAGGCCGATTACAATTCAAACAGATGCAGACAGTGAGCGAGAGTTCGGGTGGAGCCCGAATGCATTGGCGCACAGTTTATGGTCAGAGAGTGCCAACGTAAAATCCTATACCATATTGACCCGATTCTATCGGTTCGACATCAAAATAGAAGATAGGAGGTTTTCAGAGACAAACTATTTCATTACAGACTCGAGCTTTTTAGATGTCTTTGATTTCGAGTTGATTGCAGGTGATCGTGAATCTGCTCTTTTGAATCCCTATTCAATGGTGGTGACCGAATCACAGGCCACTAAATTCTTTGGTCATACGGATGTTGTAGGACAAGTGGTGGAGGTAGTTGAAACGGGATCCTTTAAGGTCACAGGAGTTTTGAAGGACATCCCTTCAAATTCTCACCTCGATTTCGACTTTTTAGTTTCCTATCATGAGCCAATTCAAAGTTGGAGGGACTATACGACCACTTGGTCTTCTTATAATTCAAATTCATACTTGTTGTTGGAAGAAGGTGTTAAGGCAAATGAGTTTCAAAAAGAAGCCAGGAGGATTTGGCTCAAGAGCCTTCCTAAACAATTTGAGTCTAGAATGGACTTTAAATTCCAGCCTCTGGCCGATATTCACTTGGAGTCTCAAAGAACAGAGAGGGATTTTTCACATAACAAGGGGGATAAAGGCCAACTTAAAATTTATGTCCTCGTTGCCATTTTTTTGCTGTTGATATCTACAGTCAATTTTGTCAACTTATTTTCATCTGTAGCTATGACAAGGGCTAAAGAAATTGGGGTAAGGAAAGTGATCGGTGCTTCAAAATTTCAATTGGCAACTCAATTTCTGACCGAATCATTCATGGTTACGTTGGCGGCCTTCATATTATCAATAGGGTTCATTGATGTCTTTGGGAAGCAATTCAGTGCAATTGGGATCGATATGGGTTATTCTACAGGTATTTTAGGCTATCTACCAATGATGTTAATAGTGGCAATTGTTGTTGGTTTGATTGCGGGTATCTACCCATCATTGATTGTGTCTGCATTTAAACCTGTGGAAGCCTTAAAGGGCCGAAGAGGTGGCATAAGTTCGTTTAGGTTTAGGAGTCTATTTGTGGTCGTACAATTTGTAGTGTCAATTGTATTGATCATTGCCACATTAGTAGTGTCTCAACAGGTCAGTTACCTCCAAAACAGACCGCTTGGCTTCAGCTCTGAAGACCTGCTTGTTATTGACATTAATGATAGAAATGTGGTTTTCTCATTTCGTGCAATGAGGAATGAGTTGGAACAAATTCCAGGTGTTCAAAGTGTTGGAGTATCTTCAAGAGTGCCAGGTGAATGGAAGGTGATAGACGAAGTAATGGCAAACGTGCCCTCATCGAGTAGAAAACTGTCCGAATCGACTTCGATGTTTTATATGGGCTTTGACGAAAAGATGTTAAACACCTTTAAGATTGAGTTGATTGAAGGCGAAAACTTCACAGGAAATGATGAGCGAGATGCTAATAAAATATTGATCAACGAAACAGCCCAAAAGGCCCTTGATTTGACCGAAGCAATTGGTACAAGTGTTAATATAAGTCGAAGACAACTTAGAAGAGAGAAGTGGGAGGGAGGTACCTATAAAATTGTTGGAGTAGTCAAGGATTTTAATTTTGAATCATTGCATGTTCCGGTTGCACCATTGATCATTGGAACATGGAATCATCCAGCATCTATTATTGATTATTTTACATTGAGAGTTGATGGTGACCTGGAAGAGACTATTGTAGAGATTAAGAAAGTACATGAGAAATTCGATCAAAGGTCTGCATTGGAGTATCACGTCCTTGATGACCAGCTTCAAAATTTCTATGCAGCAGATAATAAATCTGGTCAAATATTTCAGCTAGGAGCGGTAATAAGTATAATAGTAGCCTGTATTGGGCTGTTTGGCTTGGCGACCTTCATTACTCAGCTTCGTTCGAAAGAAATTGGAATAAGGAAAGTACTAGGGGCTAGTATCTCAGGCATATTTTTCCTTCTATCCAAGGGGTTTATTCGTCAGGTAGCGGTGGCTTTTTTGATAGCCACACCGGTGGCTATGGTAATGATGAGAAACTGGTTGGTTCATTATGCGTATCGTGTTCCGATTACTCCTTCGATATTCATTATTGCTGCTCTAGCCGCGTTAGTGATGGTATTTCTGGCCATTAGCTACAAATCAATGCTTGCAGCAAGAAGCAATCCTATTGATGAGTTGAAAAACGAATAATATGCTCAAAAACTACTTTAAAGTCGCGATTCGAACACTTCTGAGAAGCAGGGTTTATTCCTTTATTAACATCCTAGGGTTGTCCATAGGCATATCAGGGGCTACGTTGTTATTGATTTATGTTAATGATGAGTTGTCTTTTGATGCTTTTCACAGGGACGCTGATCGCATTTACAGAATAGTTACTGAGGACAAGACGGCTGAAGTCTCCAGACTTTATGGAGAAACGTTCACCTTGCTCGCCAAAACTCTTGAAGAAGAACTTCCTGAAGTCGAAGATCAGGTGACGTTATATCAAACGCGTAATCAGATAAATTTCAGGCTGAATGGAAAGAGAATCACGGAAGAAAACTGGTGGATGGTTGACGATAACTTCTTTAGGTTTTTTGACTTCGAATTAATAGAAGGGAATCCGGAAACAGTACTATCAGAGCCCAATTCCATTGTCTTATCCGAGTCCTTAGCGCGAAAGTATTTTGGAGACAAAGACCCAATTGGCAAAACCATCAATGAATTCGAATGGGGAGATTTTCAGGTGACTGGTATCGTAAAAGACGTTCCAAGCAACTCTCACATTCAGTTTGATTTAGTGGTAGGGGTCAACTTTACGGCAGAAAGTGAATGGCGAGAAAATCTGAATACTTGGGAGCAACCCAGAGCATATTCCTACCTAAAATTATTGCCCGAGTCAAATGGTGATGAACTTGAGACTAAGATGTCTGAATTCTTGGATAAATATCGGGGGCCGGGGTCTTCAGAAGATTATGAATTAGACATTCAAGCCTTGAGAGATATACATTTTGGCTCGGCTTCAATCGAACAAGGAGTAGAACGCTTTGCTAAAGGAGATAAGTCTTACGTGCTGGTGTTCACTTCGATTGCTTTATTCTTGTTGTTGATTGCAGCAGTCAACTACACAAATCTCGCCACGTCAAAAGCATTGTTCAGGGCAAAGGAAATAGGTGTAAGAAAAGTGGTAGGTGCTCAGAAAAAACAATTGGCTCTACAATTTTTCCTGGAGTCTTTAGTGATCACGTTTGTTGCAACCATCATCTCTGTGGGTATCATTGATCTTGTTATTCCATACTACAATCAAATTACCAATAAAGATTTTGAATTTGGTTTGTCTGTGCTTTCGCAATATGCTCCTATGCTCGTCACAATTGCATTATTATCGGGACTAATGGCAGGGCTTTATCCGGCTATTTTTATCACTCGTTTCAAACCGGTCAAAGTCCTCAAAGGTGAACAAGGAATAGCACAAGGTAAATTGTCTTTTCGTAAGACTTTAGTGATACTTCAATTTGCCATGAGCATTGTTATGATTGTTGCGATGTTGGTGGTATCTAACCAAATGCAATTCATTAAACGCTCTGATGTAGGGTTCAATACGGAAGGCATTCTGGTAGTTGATATTAACAGCTTCTATACAAGGAGAGATTTCCGCTTGATGAAGGAGCAATTCAATGCTATTCCGGGAGTCGAAAGTGTTTCAGTTGCCAGCAGGGTACCGGGTGAGTGGAAAACTTTAACGGAATTATATATTAGAAAGGGAACCAGCAATGAATCTCCTGATTCACTAAGGTCTTTTTATATGGGATTCGATGCAGATGTACAAAGAACTTTCGGATTTGATATAGTTGAAGGCAATTATTTTTCGGGCAATGACCAGTCCGACTCCACCAAGATATTGTTAAATCAAGTTGCTGCGAGAGCACTTGGCTTGGAAAATCCGATCGGTGCCCAAATTAAGTTACACAGAACAGCGACAAGGAGATTGGATGCCACGGTAATCGGGATAGTTGATGATTTCAACTACCAGTCGTTTCATTCAAGTGTGGCACCCCTGGTGATAGGGGCATGGAACAGTGGGCTCCGAAGTATTGATTATTTCGCCCTTAAGTTAAATACTAACAATGTGGCCAATATTATCGATCGTCTGACTGAAGTTCACAATGAATTCGACCCTGCAACAACCATAGAGTACAACTTCCTTGATACTCAACTTGAGATGAAATATGAGAAAGAACAGACTGCCAATGAGATCTTTCAACTTGGAGCTGGACTGAGCATTTTAGTTGCTTGTCTGGGTCTCTTTGGCTTGGCAGCGTTCACCGTGCAAAAGAGAGCGAAAGAGCTGGGAATTCGTAAAGTGTTGGGGGCCAGTGAATGGAATATTTTCTTTTTGCTTTCCTCATCTTTCGTCAAACAAGTGATTGTGGGCTTCTTGATCGCTTCTCCTGCTGCGTACCTTTTGATGGCCAATTGGCTTAATAATTTCAGCTATAAGACTAACCTTGGACCAGTTACCTTCTTGATTGCTGGTGGATTTGCTCTTCTTATTGCATTGGTGACGGTGAGTCATCGGTCAATTCAAGCAGCTTATTCTAACCCTGTCGATTCTCTTCGAAGCGAATAGGTATCTTAAATTATTCAATTCACAACCTGTAACCTACAATTCAATACATAAGTCTGAGATATTAGTTGTACAAATATGAATTAAATATTTCTTTTATATTTGTACAACTAATAATTTGAAGATTATGAAAGGTACATACCTTGGAGAATTTGAGGAGCTTGTTTTACTCACAGTGGGGGTGCTCTATGATGAAGCCTATGGAGTTGCTGTAATGGACGAGATCAAAAATGAGACAGGCCGGTCGGTAAACATATCGGCCATTCACTCGGCATTGCGAAGACTTGAAGAAAAAGGCTTTGTCAAATCAAAGATGGGAGGCGCGACCAATGAAAGAGGGGGAAGGCGGAAGCGGTTTTTTGTTCTGACCTCATATGGAAAGAAGGCATTGGATGAAGCACAGTCGTTGAGGATGAAGCTCTATGATAGAATTCCGAATGTCGCTTTTGGCAATTAGTGAAAAATAATAAGGACATATCACCACCAAAATGGGCAGATCGTTTCCTGAAATTCTACTGTAATGAAGAATATGCGGAAGAGATTAGAGGGGATCTCCATGAGCTCTTTCAAACAAGGATGAGAAATGAAGGCCTCGGTTCGGCCAAAAGAAAATTTATCTGGGACGTAGTCAGGTTTTTCAGGTGGTCAAACGTCAAAAAGACTAAAGGGTACAACTCAAACAACACAAGTATGCTAAGAAATTACTTCAAAATCACTCGTAGGAATTTGTTTAAAGATAGAGGTTATTCCATCCTCAATCTATCAGGGCTTTATATTGGAATTGTTTGCATGGTTCTTACAGTACTGTATTTGAATTATGAATTCAGCTTTGATAAGGAACTGTTAAGGCCTGATGATACATTCAGACTTACATCTTTCAATACAGCGAATGGAGGATCAGGTAATCAGTCTGCAGCGCCATGGGGGCCTGCTTTGAAAGAACAGTTTCCTGAAATACAGGATTATGTAAGAATTATCGGGCATGGTGCATCGGTATTCGAAGTAGAGAACAATCGATTCTACGAAACAGGAGGGATAATCGCAGATGCTTCAATCCTCGAGGTTTTTGCTCTTAAACTGACCAACGGAGAATCAACGTCCGCTTTGCTTGAGCCTAATCAAGTCGTAATCAAAGAATGGTTAGCCGAGAAGTATTTTGGCGATGAAAATCCGGTAGGACAAGTAATTAAGATCGATAACGAAAAGTTATATACCGTTACGGGTGTCCTTGCAAACGATCAGAATCCCGGTCATTTGACTTTTGACTTTATTGCATCCTTTGATTCTCACAATGAGTGGTTCAAGACGGACTGGTTTATTCAGAATTACACTACCTATTTTCTTCTCAATTCGGATGTTGATGTAAAAGACACCGAAGGAAAACTTACCGCCTTCTTTAAGGCACGATTTGAAAGTCCTGAAACTCCTTTTCAGAGAGAGATTATTCTCCAACCGGTTCCGGATATCTATTTATATGATGACACAGCAGGACAGAATCCGCAGATTGGCCGAGTCACGTTAGTGGGTGTGATCGGACTCTTCATACTGGTGATTGCACTTGTTAACTACGTAAACTTGGTTACAGCAAGATCAGCAAAGAGATTCAAAGAAGTGGGTGTTAGGAAGTCGATCGGAGCTGCGAAGGGACAACTGCGATATCAGTTTTTGGTTGAAAACACAATTGTCTGTTTAGGGGTGTTTGTGTTGGCAATGCTTTCCTTCCGGCTATTTCTTCCAGGATTCAACAGGCTGATGAATTCGGGCCTGGAATTTAGTTTAGTTGAGAATTGGCCACTTGTTACGGTCATGTTGGCTATTACTCTTCTCATAGGCCTCTTATCAGGCTTTTATCCTGCATTTGTGTTGTCTTCCCTTAATCCTGTTAACCTGGTGAAGAATAACACTGTGGGCCTTGCAGGAAAGGGGTACTTGAGAAAGTCGCTAACAACACTTCAGTTTGTGATATCTATTGCCCTGATCATTGGCACCGGTTTGGTTTACAAACAACTCCAGTACATGTTAAACAAAGACATTGGTTTTGATAAGGAGCAAGTCGTAGTGGTTCCTCTTGGATCAACTGAAGTATGGAGAAACAAGAATGTCTTTGCGGATGAAATCAGAGCATTCCCACAAGTAAAGGATGTGGCGTTGACGGCCAATCAAATGGGGGGTGGCGATTGGGGAATGCCATTTAGATATGAAAATGGTGATAGGCCATTAAACGTAAGGTTTATGTCGATTGATGCAGCCTATGGAAAGACGCTGGGTTTGAGATTAATAGAAGGTCGTTTCTTTCAAGAAGAATTGGCAACGGACACGGAAAGCAGTTTTATTGTCAATGAGGCGTTCTTGAAATCTGTGGGTTGGGAGACAGGACTTGGAAAGCGAATCGAAATGCCGACCAGAGATGAGAATAATCCCTGGAGTCCGGGAAGAATTGTGGGTGTTGTGGAAGACTTCAACTTTCGCTCGCTTCACAATCAAATCAGCCCTTTGGTAATCGCTAACAAATTGGACTGGACAAGCACGCTATTTATAAAACTAAACCCAGGATCCACGGATCAGGTACTCGAAGCTATAGAAGAATCATGGAAGGCTACAGAGCCCAATATTCCGTTTGGATATTACTTCCTTGACCAGATGTTGGAAGGCCAATATGAGGCCGAAGTCAGGTTGTCTAAAGTAGCGACTACATTCGGATCAATTGCCATTATTCTGGCATGCATAGGATTATTTTCATTGGCAACATTTTCTGCAGAGCAGAAAATGAAAGAAGTGAGTATCAGAAAGGTAATGGGAGCCTCATTGAACCAAATTTGGTTACTGTTTTCTAAGCAGTTCATTATCATAATTCTCATTTCAATTTTGATCGCCATTCCGGTCAGTTTGTATTATTTAGATAGTTGGCTCGCGGAGTTTGCCTATCGCATACAAATAGTAGAGAATATACAGATCCCTGTTATCGCATCACTGACAACGGTGGTAGTTGCATTGCTTACGATAGCTATTCAGTCTATGCGACTTGCCAAGTCTAACCCTGTGAAGTTTTTGCGAAGTGAGTAAATCACAGAGAACAATAGTACCGCCAAAGTGGGCCGATCGGTTTCTTGAGCTATACTGCAAACCTGAATTTCTTGAAGAAATTCAAGGCGATGCGCACGAGCTTTTTGAGGTTAGGGTGGCTTCACTAAGTGCTGGAAAAGCTAAGCTCCTTTTTATCTGGGACATACTTCGCTTCTTCAAGTGGTCTAATATCAGAACAACAAAAGTAAACTCAAATATTATCGCTATGACAGCAAACAACTTTAAAATTGCATTTAGAATTTTAGGAAGGAAGAAAGCCAATACGTTGATGAATGTGTTGGGAATATCGATAGGCCTGGCCTGTTTTATGCTAATCAGCCTATATGTAAAACAGGAGGTTACCTATGATGGATTTCATTCCAAGAAAGACGATATCTATAGGGCATGGGTCAAAGAGATCTATACGGATGGTAGAGTATTTTGGGATATTGCCACTCCGTTGCCACTTGGGCCGACTTTGGGTGAAAACATTCCTGAGGTAGAAGAATTCGTTCAAATTTCCAGTCGTCCTACGCTGGTAGGAAGAGGAGAGGGCAGGATTGCTGATCAATTGGATATTGTTACCAGTAACTTTTTTGAAGTTTTTGACTTTCAAATCGTATCTGGAAACAGTCAAGATCCCTTAGGTGAGCGAACCAATGCCGTACTGACACAAAGCTATGCACGAAAGTACTTTGGAGATAACGACCCAATTGGTGAGACCATTTCTGTTCAAATCGGTAGTGAAATAAGGGATTTTATTGTGTCTGCAGTGTCAGAAGATCCACCGTTGAATACCAACGTACCTTTCAACCTCGCCATTTCAATGGAAAATAAAGATATTTTGTTCAGTCCTGGTGCACTGAACGCTTGGTTCAGTATCAACCCCGAGACTTATGTCTTACTTAGGGAAGGTACGAACCCAGAAGACCTGAGCCCGAAGACAAAGGTCATGATTAAGAGTGTATTGGATGGTACCAATACATTCGGTGATGTTCCGGTAGAAGACCACTATGTGGTCGGTTTTCAACCGATCACAAGCATCCATTTGGATGACGAGGTACCCTCTGGAAGGGTGGCGGTTGGTAACCCGCAATATGTCTATATACTGGGAGCTATCGGATTGTTGGTATTAGTGATCGCATGTATTAACTATACTACATTATCAATAGGCCAGTCATTCAAAAGATCCAAGGAGGTAGGAATGCGCAAGGTGGTAGGAGCAGAGTCAAATACTCTGGTATGGCAATATCTCACTGAAAGTACAGTGGTGGCATTATTGTCAATGATTTTTGGAGTGCTTTTTACATTCCTGATGCTCCCTATATTTAACGATTTGGCGCAGACAAGTTTGGTGATTCCGGTTAATCTAGAAAGCATTGTTGTTGTGTTGGTTTTAGTGGCTGCCATCGGTCTTCTGTCTGGCATCTATCCAGCACTGATTCTGTCCAAGTTGAAAGTGATCAACGTGTTGAGAGGAACGACACAATCGGTTTTCAACCGACAAATGATTCGAAGGGGAATGGTGGTTTTTCAATTTTTGCTCACTGTATTCCTGATTTCCAGCACGTTAATTATGCGAAAGCAGCTTGTATATCTTCAGAATCAGGATCTCGGATTCAATCAGGACGCTATGATATCGGTTCCGCTTTACGCCAAAGACGGTAGTACACGCTTGAGTCAACAAATCACCACTGCCATGGAGAATGGTGAGTCTTTGATTGGTGAACTTAGCAGAAATCCTCAATTGACTGATTTTGCCATGGGTAGTCATGTCTTCGGGACACCGGGTTGGGTACAATTAGGATTTGATGCCAATACCGGGACTTATTTGACTTTTAATTTGCTGATTGTTGACCCAAACTACCTTGATGCATTCGAGATAGAAATGGCACAAGGCCGCTCTTACGATGGCTCTTTGGCCTCTGATAAGGAGCGCGGGGTGGTATTGAATGAAACTGCTGCAGAATACTTTGGGGTATCCGAAGACCCGATAGGCAAGAAGTTACCCGGGGACGAATTTGGTGATCATCAGATTATTGGAGTGGCTAAAGACTTTAATTTCGAATCGCTACATAGTGAAATTAGACCACTGGTAATTGTTCAGAACCCGATACCAATCTTTATGGGCATTAACGATTTTAATAGCAATGATACCGTAGTTCCGAAACTGGTTTTTAGATATCATGGAGCGTCTTTGCTGGCGGTTGAAAATGCACTCTCACCAGCCTGGTCAAAGATATTTCCGGATGAGGAGCTGAACTTTTCCTTTGTCGAGGAAAGGCTCCAAAATCAATATCAGAATGAGGCAAGAGTGAACAAAATTGTTTCCATTGCCACAGCGCTCAGTATCCTTATTGCAAGTCTGGGGCTATTAGGACTGGCTATCCTTGTCGTTAATACGAAAGTGAAAGAAATCGGTATTCGAAAGGTACTGGGGGCTTCACCACGAATCATCTTTAGTCTGTTGTTCAGAGGTTTCTCCCTACAATTGCTATTGGCAGCTATTTTGTCGGTACCAATAACCATTTACCTGATGAATCAATGGCTGGATGACTTTCAGTATAGGATCAGCATAGGAGTAGAAATGTTTGTCTTTAGTGGAGTACTTTCATTAACCATAATGTTACTGGTTGTCGGCTATCATGTGATAAATGCTGCGAGAGCTAATCCGGTAAGGGCGCTCAGAACAGAGTAGGACAAGCCCCAAACGGGGCTTTTTTTATATCTATAAAAAAATATCAGGAATTCTGTAACCGGCTGTGGATCATGAAGTATTATGTTTACAAAATTGAGGATAATACTTTTTTGTAATGAAAAGAAATCATCTGGGAGAGTTCGAAGAGCTCCTGTTATTGGTGGTGGCTTCATTGGGTGAAAATGCTTATGCAGTTTCGGTAAAAGCCGAATTGGAGGAAAAGGCGAAACGTAAGGCAAACATCAGTGCGGTGCATTCCACATTATATCGACTAGAAGACAAGGGACTTCTTAAATCTGAAATAGGAGGAGCGACAAATACCAGGGGTGGTAAAAGCAAGCGGTTCTTCAAAGTCACAGCGTTTGGTTTTAAAACCCTTCGCGAAACTGAAGAATTGCGCAACACCTTCAGAGGTCTAATCCCTGAATTATCAAAGTAGATGGAAGAGCCTAAACCACCTAAAATAGCTTCAGGCCTGCTCAAATGGTTTATTTCAGAAGCCATTTTTGATGAGGTTCATGGAGACTTGCTGGAACTTTATAGAGCAAGGCTAGATTCCAAAGGACTTCTGATCGCCAGCCTGTATTTCTATAAGGACGTGGTGTTATCTCTAAGAAATGTTCCTCTCAGAAGAAATTACCGTACTCAAAATTCAACAGCTATGTTTAAGAACTACTTTAAAATTGCTTACAGGAACATCCTAAAGCACAAATTCTACACTCTTGCGAATACAATTAGTCTATCCATCGGCCTGGCTAGTGTGATGCTGATCACTCTTTTTGTGCAGCAGGAGTTATCTTATGATAACTTTCATGAAAATGGACCTCGGATTTATCGATTGAACAAATTGGTAGACAGGGACGGGAAGATTACTAAGAATGCTGAGAGTTCGGGGCTTTTTGGCCCCTCCCTGGCAGAAGAATTCCCGGAAGTCAGTGAGGTAGTCAGAGTAAGTCAAAGGAGTCGAACCACTCTGAATTATAAGGAGACTAATTTCAAAGTAAATGGCGCCCTATATGTGGATGACAATTTCTTTGAAGTTTTTGACTTCGAACTAAAAAGAGGTAACCCTGAAGAGGTTCTTAAACTACCAATGTCAGTGGTATTAACGGAAAGGGTTGCCACTGCACTTTTCAAAAATGAGGATCCGATAGGAAAGTCGATTGTGGGCATTCGGGGTCTGAATTATACCGTTACAGGTATTGCAGCCAATTGTCCCAAGAACTCCCATATCCAATTTGAAATGCTTACCTCCTGGATCTCAACTGTTCCTGATCGCGGACCACTTTCAATTGGTTGGATGAATAATTGGTACACTCAAGGTTTAGCAACTTATTTAATGTTAGAGCCCTCGGCTTCTCCTGCATCTGTGGACAGCAAACTGCCCGCATTTGAGGAGAAGAATATACCGGAAAGAGCAGAGATGTATGACTTTTATTTGCAACCCTTCGAGCAGGTTTATCTGGGATCAGCTGACGTACAGTTTAGTCCGGCAATGTCAGGGACCAAGTTTTTGTACATACTGTCTTCAATAGCACTGGCGATCCTTTTGATTGCTGTATTCAACTATGTCAATATCAGCACCTCAAAAGCTGCTTCAAGGGCCAAAGAGATTGGTATCAGAAAAGTAGTTGGAGCATTGAAGAGACAGATTGTTATCCAACATCTGCTGGAATCATTTATTCTGGTGTTTTTGGCAAGTTTAATTGGGGCGTTTTTGGTCAAAACGGCTTTACCTTTTTTCAATGAGTTTACAGGAAGAAATATCTTATTAACCGACATTTCATCTTCATTGGTAATACTGACGCTGATCATCATTCTTCTTATTGCTGTTGCTTCGGGAATTTATCCTGCTATGATAATGTCTGGCTTCAAGCCTGTACAGGTATTGAAGGGGAGCATTTCCGGAAAATCTTTTGGGAACGGACCGAGACAAGTATTGATCACCTTCCAATTCGTTATTACCATTGTGATGATCGTTTGCACCATCTTCATTTCCAGACAGACTGCGTTTATGAACAACAAAAACCTTGGTTACGAGAAAGAGAACGTATTAATGACTCAATTCAGTGATGCTATTTACTACAATCATGAGCCATTTATTAATGAGTTGGTCAAGGACAATAGTATAACTGATTATGCACTAAGCCAGCAAACGCCAAAGTGGAGTAACGCGTCAAATAGCTATTACCCAGATGGGATCAGGGAAAAGGAAGTTGAGGCCAGAACTTTCAGTATAGACGACAGATTTCTCAAATTCTACCAAATGGAGATAGTTCAAGGCAGGGGATTTGATCGTAATATATCTTCTGATTTGACCACAGCCGTGATAAATGAAACCATGATGGAGAAGCTAGGGTGGGATCAGCCAATAGGCCGTCAACTCGGACAAGGAGGAGATGACCCAGCCTTGACTATCATTGGCGTGGTCAAAGATTTTAATTTTCGGTCCTTGCATAGGGAAGTTGAGCCCATAGTGATGGAAATGACCTCACGACCATACAGTCTTGCTTTAAAAACCCGACCAGACAATGTGAAGGAGGTTATTGGAGCATTGGAAAGGACCTGGGAAAAGTTTGAGAATCGTGAACCATTGGTCTACTCGTTTTTGGAAGAGGACCTGAAGGCACGATACGATTCTGAAAACAATGTCTTCAAAGCCATTTCCATCTTTGCTGTGATCAGTATTCTAATTTCGTGCTTCGGACTTTATGGTTTGACGTCTTATACAGTACAGCAAAAGATTAAAGAGGTTGGCATAAGAAAGGTGTTAGGAGCTAAAGAGTCGGCCGTGATCTATTTAATTAATAGGAGGTTTGGAATTACTCTCCTGATAGCGCTTTTGATTGCAATCCCGGTGAGCTATACCATGATGAATGCCTGGTTGCAAGGGTTTGCCTATCGGATCGATTTAGGAATGAGTCCATTCGCCTTAGCTATCTTGATTACTGCACTCATCACCTCTTTGACCATAAGTTTTCAAACCATTAAGGCTGCACGAGCCAATCCCGTGAAGGCTTTAAGAACGGAGTAAATAAAAGGGGTACTAACCCCTTTATTTATTTCTGATGTATTGGAGGACATTATCATTCCCATTCTTGTAGTCGGCAAATTTAACAGGGAGTTCAACATCCAGGGGCACATGATCGGCTAGCCCAAGCTCGGCCCAGTGACGCTTTATGCGAGTGGTATATTCAATTCTCAGCCTTGAATTTGGCAATTTGAAGTGCTCCACATTGCTCGTTTTATTGGGATGTCCTCTTGATGGTTCTCCGACAAGAATGGTGTTAGTATCGCGTTTTAGCCAAATTGAAGTGACCATGGCTGCTGAGAACGTGGTTCTACCCGATATCGCATAGATCTTACCCTTTTGGTTTAGCCAGTCTCGTTCTTTGATTCCCTGCAGTAAATGGCGACTGTAGTTGTAGTTTCCACCTCGGTTCCTTCTCAGATCGATGATGAATTTTTTTGGTTTCTTCTCATCCATTTCCTTGAACATGGCACGTACGGCCCTCCTTAGGGTAGTTTGACCTTTTTGATTATTGACAACACCATAGTAGAAATACATGGTACTGTCTTCCTCAAGATACTTATACCAATACCACCTTGGGTCTTCCGATGACGAAAGGGGAAGTTCGACCTTGTGCATGGTTCGATATCTAATCCAATTGCCATTGACATAGTCATCAATTGTCAATGCTCTAATATTCACAAGTTCTGTTTTTCCATCATCACTTTCGAATTCATACTGAACTCGATCGATGCTATTGGTAAGTCCCATAAATTTCATGGCACGGGGCAGGATCAAATAAGAAGGGAGGGAATGCAGCAGTTCGTATTCATTATCATGAGCGATCAGGTTTTGAAGACGGGGGAGAAATTGGCTTGTACTAATTCCTCCAATCGATCTCACCTTTTTACCTATGTGTTCTTTGAATTCTTCGTGTGCACCTAATAGGTATAGACCTTCTTCAAAATAATAGAGTATAAGAGGTAGTCGTTTGAATTTCAGGTCACTGCCAAAAACCTGCAATTCTGTATGACCATCTTTTAAGCCAGCCATAAGTTGCATGATTCGAAAGGAGATATTGTTACTGTCTATAGGTCCTGATTCCAGTTGTAATTCATTTTTCAATACTTGAATTCCATCATTAAAACGTTGTTTCACGGTAGTATCAAAAGAGACAAATTCTTCCTGGATTCTCTTGTTCAGGTAATCTAAATCATTCACCCAATGTTGGGCAGACATGGTGTCTATTGGACTTTGCCATGAAAAAATCTTTGCGGAGCAGAGAAGAAGAATGAAAATATACTTGAGTTTCATCGTTTGAGTTTTTTCAATCATACGTGAATACAGAATCGAACCTCACCACTTAAGAAAAAGATGAGTTCGAACCGAACGGAAAAAACTCAAGCAGCTGAGTTTTGCTGAAATTTTAAGGGAGTGACTTGTGTGGCTTTTTTGAAGGCGGTGAAAAAAGTCGACTTCGATTTATAGCCCAGGTCATAGGCCAACTGTTCCATTTTGATATAATCGTGCGATGTTGCCAAACGCTTCTTGGCCTCTTCAATACGATACTTGTTTGTCAATTCGAAAAATGTGAGCCCAAGGCCTTCATTCAAAACTTCGGAAATGTGATGCGTACTAAGCCCTGTGGACTCGGACAATAATTTCAAAGAGAAATTGGGACTCGCATACAATTTGTTTTCCTCAATGACACTTATCACCTTGTCAAGTTGACTGTTTCTAAGCTCTTTCGAAACCCCTGACTTATAGTATTTTCGCAATCTGATTTCTGATGGAAATCCATTTTTAAGCAAGTAAATGGAAATGGCATAGGTTGCTATAGTAGGAAATAAATCGGCCGAAAAGTTGGGGATTAGTGTTTGAAATATCTGATTTCCATTAATTACTCCGCCTTGGCTTAACAGTAAGATCAGGCTGCCCGCTACAAGCGAAACATTGCCAAAGAGGAGCCACGATAAATCAATTTTCTTTTGTTTCTTCTTCAATCTCAGAAGATTTCGCAAGGTAACCATCCCGTACACTAGCATGTGTAATGCGAGCAATTCTACCACTACAATACCTTGAAGATTCCAAGGATCGGCTGAGAATGGCGACTCCACCGGAATCAATGGAAGGTGAGGGTGGAAGCTCTCAACAAAGGCATTGTATTTATACGCCTCAGGCTGAAGAAAAAAGAAAAAGGAATAACCAAAATAAGCCAAAAAGGGGATGTAGTGGATCATACTTCTCTTAAAGCTCAGAGGTGATCTTAGTAATGATCGAGTGTACAAGTAGAAGAGCGGACCAAAAAGAAATACAAATGGTGTGGCGACATTCAAAAAGAAAAGGGTAGAAGCCATTAAGCCGGAACGATTCAGGAATGCTTCGGCCTGACTAATGAGTAGGGCAATAAGAAAAAGGGCGAAGTAGCGATGTTTTCGATACTCTTTTCTAAGGCAAATGACAGCGATCAGGAATAGTACCTGAACTGCTCCAAATAGAATGCCGACCGCTATAAGATTGATTGAGGGACTACCACTTTCCATCTGTGAAGTAGATAGGTATTTCCCCCGAAAGGTTGCAGCTATCGCCTATTTGCCTTTAACAAAGAGAAATCCCATTTTTTGGTCTCCGCCATCGGAAATAACAGCTGTAAGATTGTTGCCTTCCAACTCATAACTGATCATTTTTGGGAAATCATGATCCGGGTTTTCGCTCACAAAACCGCTTTCGGAAATCTTAGTCATTTTGAAATATGTAGGAGCTGCGTTTTGCTTTACGTCAGCCACATAGTAGATAGCATCTCCTTTAATTTCAATTCTAAGTTTTTCAACAAAGGTCGTATCAGACCCCTTCAATGTAACTCCCATTCCCGTGTAGACGTATTTTGAGCTCTTTTGCCAAGATTCAAAGGCGGTCGTTCCGGGCTGCACATTGGTACGCTCCCATTTTGATAGAATCCATTCCAGTTTTTTGAAATCCCTTTTGGTTTGTTTAGAAGGTTTATCCTGAATACTGGTAAACAGGAATAAGCTTAGGAATAAGATCGCTGCTTTCATTCTATTTAATTTGCAGCAATATATTTATCAATACGATTGACGTATTGTAAAAAACCGACATCATCTCTTATTGAAGTGGAAATTGGCCATGCTTCTTTCATCAAAACCGTAAGAAGAAGGGTCTTCCCCGGTAAATTCCTTGAAATTTTTAATAAAGTGTGATTGGTCGTAAAAGCCTGAACGATAGACAAGATCGGCCCAGCTTGTGTCACCTTCTTGCATTAATTCGAAAATGTGACCGATCCTGATAATTCGACAGTAGAATTTAGGGCTGACACCCACGTCCGTTTTGAATTGTCGCTCAAGTTGTCGTTCGCTACAACCTGCCTCAGTGCAAAGCTCGGATATGCTGACCATGCCTTTTTTTAGCAGAATCAACTCAATTGCTTTGTCAACCTGTCTGAGAAAAGGGCTAGCTCTTTTTATGTGTTCAACTAGCTTCTGTTCAATAAGGTTGATAACGTCTTCCCGACCCATTCTGTGGGTCAAGTCAGAAAATTGATCCAGAATCTCTTCGGGCAGAGCGATTACCTTGTCGGTAAGATTGCCCATATCAATTCCGTAGAGCCGCGCGATCCCTGCAGGTTGGAACTTTATCCCGATCATTCCTGACTTACCAGTGTTCTCCAGGTGAAAGTGATTTTTGATTTGTCCGGCTAAGAGGAATTTAGGTTGAGTTTCCCAGTCTCCTCCAATGTTAATGCGATAGGGGTCAGCATAGTGGAAGATGACTTCCGGAAACCCATCGGGAATAATCTTTTGTCTCCTTATTTCTTTATCGCCTTCACTATCAACATGCCAGAATCCATTTACAAAAACAGACAAGTCGTTCGATGGAGGCACAAATTGGTACTTCATGGGCGAATAAATATAGGATCAAATAAACTATCATCCCCTTACATTTTTCTTCGTTCGTAACCAATGGGCAAAATCGAAGTAATTTATTTACAAATGTTATGAAAATAACTTGTATAAAGTTTACAAATGTTATGAATATTGCTTCCTTAGCATTATGAAAGGAATGCATCTAGGAGAATTTGAGGAATTGGTCATGCTGGCAGTCGCTTCATTAGGTGACAATGCTTACGCGGTA
This sequence comes from Cyclobacteriaceae bacterium, assembly GCA_028281285.1. Taxonomy (GTDB): domain Bacteria; phylum Bacteroidota; class Bacteroidia; order Cytophagales; family Cyclobacteriaceae; genus Roseivirga. The sequence goes on along the minus strand of JANQKF010000032.1, from coordinate 118,071 downwards.
ACGATTCAAATCGAACTTGAAGAAAAAGTAAATAGAAAGGCAAATGTTTCCGCCATTCATACAGCACTTTATCGGATGGAAGATAAAGGATTACTTGAATCTTATCGTGGAGGGGCAGTAGCCAAAAGAGGGGGTAAGAATAAAAGGATATTTAAACTGACAAATTACGGGTTGAATATGCTAAGGGAATCAAAAAATACACGTGAGACTTTTTGGAATCTTCTCCCACAACTTTCTGCCAATACATGAGCACCTTTAACCCTCCGAAATATGCTAGGAAGTTATTAGAGTGGTTGATCACAAAGGAGCTCTTTGATGATGTTGATGGTGATTTGACTGAAATCTATCACGACAATATCGAAAAGGTCAATTTGAAATATGCAAGGCGGAAGTATTTGGTTACCGTCTTGCTGTCAATAAGAAACGTTCATTTAAGACGAAAACTCAATTATTATAATCCACTGGTCATGTATAAAAATTATTTCAAAATCGCAGTAAGGAACCTCTTGAAACACAAGGGCTATTCCTTCATTAATATTTTTGGTCTTGCCGTTGGCATGGCTTCTTGTTTGCTCATCTTATTATTTGTGAACAACGAGTTAAGCTTTGACGGTTTTCACGAGAAAAAAGCAAGCATTTACCGTTTGGATGAAGTCCAGACGTTCGGTGCCGTTTCTGCCCAAAAGGTGGCCCTGACTATGTTTCCTATGGGGCCTGCCATGCACGAGGATTTTCCTGAAGTTGTCAATTTTAGCCGTTATTGGCCGTTCTCTAACCGACCCTTGGTTGAATTCGATGACAAACAACATTATATCGAAACACTGGCTCGAGTCGATACTTCTTTTTTGAACATGTTCGACTTCCCATTAATTGATGGAGTTAAAGGAGAAGTCTTTAATGACCCTAACAATATCATCCTAAGTCAAACGACTGCCAAGAGAATTTTTGGAGATCGTAACCCGCTTGGTGAGGTTCTGGAATCTGCAGATAGTGACAATCAATATAAGGTTGTTGGCATTTTTGAGGATGTCCCAGACTATTCCCATCTCCAATTTGATGCCCTGATGAGCATCCAATTGTGGGATACGGAAAGAAGACAGCAATGGGGTTCAAATTACCTCAACACCTATGTGCAATTGGCTAATGGGGTTGATGTTGCGGCTCTTGAGTCAAAGTTTGATGACTTTTTGGTTCGTCATACAAATGAAAGAATCCTTGAATTTTACGAATTGTTTTTACAGCCCCTCACGGATGTGCACTTGGGTTCAATGGACATAACCCATGATTATAATAATCACAAAAAATTTGCAAGAAGCTCAGTTAATGTGTTTCTGATGTTGGCATTCTTTGTTTTGCTTATTGCCAGCATCAATTTCATGAACCTGTCTACCGCAAGAGCTGCTACAAGGTCCAGGGAAGTCGGAGTCCGTAAGTCTATTGGAGCCTTTAAAAGCCAGATTACCCGTCAGTTTATTATGGAGTCGGTTCTTCTTTCATTAATGGCCTTGATCATTGGCTTTGGAATGTGTCTGGCTTCTATCGATGCATTATCACAGATAATTGATCGCCCGTTGGATCTGGGCATCTATCTGGAACCTTCTAATTTGGCTACGATCCTCTTGGTCACTTTGGCTATTGGGTTTTTGTCTGGTATTTATCCCGCTTTGGTAATGTCTAGGTTTAACCCGGTGTTGGCACTGAAAGGAAACGGTGTATCCGGAGGTAAGTCAATTTTCAGAAATGTGCTTGTTGTTTTTCAATACGCTATTGCCATCACCATCATTATAGGCACATCCGTGGCTACCAGACAACTTAATCATATGCAAACCCTTGATCTGGGCTTTGACAAGGATCTGGTTGTCGTTCTGGACATGTTTGGCGATACCAACGACAAATATGATTTGCTGAAAGGTGAGTTGGAGAAGCAATCGTATGTCATGGGAGTAACCAGTACATCTCAGCGGTTAGGGAATAACCTGCATCAAACCGGAATGGAGTATCGGGCTGACACTGCTTTGATTAGAGGTTCAAGTTCATTCGTATCAGTAGAGCATAACTTCTTCGAATTTTACGATATGGAGATTATCGATGGAAGGGCATTGAGTGATGAATTTGCTGACGATATGCGGGGAAGAAGTTTTATCGTGAACGAGACTCTGGCCAAAGAATTGGGCGCTGGAGGCCATGATGTGGTAGGGATGCCTTTTCATTTTGGTGGTGCAGATACATTAGGAAGGATCGTTGGTGTCGCTAAAGATTTCAACTATAACAAGTTAAATCTGAGGGTCGAGCCGCTTTTTATGAGCCGTCAACCATGGGGTTGGAGCGAGGTAAATGTGAGGCTTCAAGCGAATCAAACGGAGTCAGGGCTGGATCAGATCGAAGCAGTTTGGACCAATCTTTTTCCAAACCGGCCTTTTCAGTTTAGTTTTCTGGATGCTCATATCGATCAGATGTATAAATCCGAACAACAACTTACTAAGGTGATCAGTATTCTGTCGGTGCTTGCTATTGTGATTGCTTCCTTGGGCCTGTTCGGTTTGGCTTCTTTCATTGTTCGTCAACGATTGAAAGAAATGGGAATTCGAAAGGTATTGGGAGCTTCAGTAAGTCAAATCGTAATGATCTTATCCAGAAAGTTCACGTTTTTGGTGATTCTGGCATTTCTGATTGCCGCTCCCGTGACCTATTTTATCATGCAGGGTTGGCTGGATGGATATACCTATAAAATTGATATTGGAATTCTGGTCTTTGTTATAGTGGGATTTGGTTCCTGGGTAATTGCTCTACTCACAGTGAGTGCTCAATCATTGCGGGTGGCCAAAACTAACCCTGTTGAGACTCTCCGAATAGAATGACGAAAATCTTTTTTGCGTCTTTTTTGAATACACTCGTCTACGGGGTGAATTTAAATTAGATACAATGAAAAGATTACACGTAAACCTTCATGTAAATAATGTAGAAGAATCGGTCGGTTTCTACAACGCTTTGTTCAATGCTGAGCCCACGGTCAGAAAAGAAGATTATGCTAAATGGATGCTTGAGGATCCCAGAGTAAATTTCTCAATTTCTCTTGGAGGGCATGAATTGGGGGTCAGACATTTGGGTATTCAGGCAGAAAACGAATCGGAATTGAGGGAGATCTATGCTAATATTGAAAAGGCGGATACCAAAATGAGGGAAGAAGGGCATACGGTCTGTTGCTATGCTCAATCTGAAAAATCCTGGGTAAAGGATCCGCAGAATGTTGAATGGGAAGCTTTTTATACTTACGGAGAATCTGAAGTGAACAAAGTGGAGTCTTCTGAATGTTGTGATGATAACTGTTGTGTAGCATGAACCAACATTGTCAAGTTGTAGGCCCTGTATTTCAGGAATACAGAGATATTTTAGCCCGATTCATTAAGAGTCGGGTTAAAGACCCTCTTGATAGTGAAGAGTTGCTAAGTCAGGTCATGATGAAGATTTATGACAACTGCGAGAAGGTTCAGGGAATTAGAAATACGGAGGCTTGGTTAATTGCGATAGCTCGAAATACCATAACGGATTATTTCCGCGAGCAGCAACGTAAACCCGTTGCATTAATGCCAGTCAATATTGCAAGCGAAGACCAAAAGAATTTTTTACACGAGTTGGAACAATGCGTTCCGTCACTTATTGAAAAACTCCCTGAAAAATATGCTGAACCACTGGCAGCTTATGAACTTAAGGGAATCCCTCAAAAGCAGCTCGCTATTGATTATCAAATGAGTGAATCAGGTCTGAAATCAAGAGTTCAGCGCGGCAGAAAAATGTTAAAAGACCTTTTTGCTGAATATTGTGGACATTTAATTGAAGATCACGATTGTGGCGATTGCAGTTGTTGACAACAAACTAAGTCTTACTCTAAAATACTCCTTAAATTGCATCGATTAGATATTCGATGCAGAAAGAAGACCTAATAATAATACGCGATTTCGTAATAGGCTGGGTTCTGGCACTAGCCTGCTGGTCCATTGTCCGAAACTGGGGCGTAACTGCCGATGTTCCGGCTACTCCAGAATGGCAGGACAATGTCCGCATGGTCTTAATTTTTGGCCCTTTAGGCGGCCTTTTGTTTGGGCTCGGTCAAATAAAGTTTGAAAAGTACTTATTGCGAAGGGTGCCGATGTGGAAGTTGCTCATCATTGGCTTACTTCTGAATACCCTGATTATGGCCTCACTCTTTGTGTTGGCCTTTTACTTTTTTGAGAATGTAGTTGGGTTTGATGAGCCAACAACATTTAGAAAATTTGTATCCAATCCGAGTGCGATACTCACATTTCTCTATTCAATTCTGGTCAATTTCTTTCTGGCTAGTTTGAGGGAGATAAACCTGCTTCTTGGGAAGGGTAATTTGTGGAGATTTCTTAGGGGCGATTTTTACTCACCGCGCGTAGAAAATCGAATCTTCATGTTCATCGATCTGAAGAGTTCAACGACAATTGCCGAACAACTGGGACATATCAAATACAGTAGATTTCTGCAGGATTGTTTTTATGATTTAAATGCCGTTAGAAGGTATGATGCGGAAGTGTATCAATATGTTGGCGATGAGGTGATCTTGAGTTGGCGAGTGAAAAAGAGCCTTGATTTAACCAAATGTATTAAGGCATTTTGGGCCTTTGAAGACCAATTGAGGTCTCGCCATAACCACTATATGGAAAAGTATGGCGTGGTACCTACGTTTAAGGCGGGAATTAATCTTGGAGAGGTCACCACAGCGGAGGTGGGAGAGATAAAGAAAGAAATTGCCTATCATGGCGATACCATGAATATCGCGGCCCGAATACAGGATAAATGCAATGATTTTGGCCAAACCCTTTTGATTTCAGAGCATTTCCACGCAGAACTTAAAATGAATGGAATCTTTGAGGTACAACTCATGGGAGAGGAACTTCTTCGAGGAAAAAATGAGAGTCTTAAGATCTATGCTGTTATTCGTAATCACTAGCCGATCATCGCTTATTAGGGTAGAACCCTAAAATCAATTGATGGACTGGTTCCCAACGAAGTTCGGTTGATAGTAGTCTCGATTTCGGTCCACCCAGTGAAAAAGCCACAATTTCTCATAAAGAAATTTGCCCCGTCACTTCCTCCTGCATAGTCCATTCTTGACTCCTTTCGCGCGGTAGCATCTGCCGTGAACCGGGCTCGTGTCAATTCATGCCATGTTCCATTTGTATCGTAGACCCATTGATTGGTCCAAAACGCCATACGTGATTGATTCCCCGTTTCAGTTCTGAAATTTTCCAGGAAGGAGTGAGGTCTGGTAAGGTAAGTGTTGGTCTTTGGTCTTCTGAATGAAGCGATGAGCTCCCATTCTCCAATTTCAGGTGCAAAAAAATATGCGGTATAGTCGGTCGAGTTATCCCCGGCAGGCTCTCCTTTCAATAGAAAGCGATAATTAATATCCGATTTCCACATATACTTTCGATAGCTCTGACCACCAGAGCCTTCATTTCCGAATTCACCGGTATGCACATTGCTTCCTTTTTTTAGCATTGTGATTTTTTGGTCTTCAGGAATTTCTTCAGGATTATCCGTTTTATACGGGCTCCAAACCGAAAATAGAATTCTTCTTTCATTTTCACTATTCACCTGTATACCAAAGTAACCTTCGGCAAATCCATTAGCCATGAAATAACTTCCCAAGACATCCTGGCCTTCAGGAACATTGATTTCATTGTAGAAATAAACAACATCACTGGCAGGTTCCGGAACTTCATAGGTCAGGTGAACTGATGGTCCTCTTCTGGCCCAATAAAAGTCATCGCGTGCAAAGTAAATATTGCCTTGGGTGGCTTCCCCTCCAATCAGTACATTGGAGATTTCAACACTTGTGTTCATATTTCTGTCTCCAACAAGGTCCAGATAGTAATACCCTGGAGAATCGATATCAAACTCACCAACTGAGATCACTTCCAACGTAGTATTTTTCAGTTGAATGTCAGTAGCTTGTCCTTCGAAATTGGCGTGAATGTTTGTCGGTGAACTCGCCCTGGCTCGTATGCCAATTTTTATTCTTCCCGTTCGCCCAATGTAGAAATAGGTACGAGCTGTTAATCCTGATAAGTCCCAATCTTTGATGCCATGTTGTAATATTTGTCGATCCATTTCGGCATCTGTTTCCAGTATCCAAGTATTTCCCTGAGTGGGTATTTCTATAGTCAATTCATCAGGTGTAAAAGAAGTTGAATTCGATCGGCAGGAGTAGAAGAAAAACAGAATTGAAAGAAGAGACAAATATCTATTCATGGACATATGATTGACACTAAAATAAGGATAGGACCCCAGTTGAAAAAGCGAATTTATTTCTGTCTCCGGTAAACAGGTTTTGATTAATTTGGAGGGTAAGTAATATATAGACTATGTCTAAGGACAGTGTGAATTGGGACCTCGGTATTCATGAGATTTTGGTGCCAACATTAGACTTACATGCGGAGATGAGATTCTTCCATGATTGTGGGTTTCAATTAGACCAAATATATCCTTCGGATGATCCTAAGGTGGCCCGAATGACAAAGGGAAACCTTAAGGTCCGGATTGAGCGAAATTCTTCACGGTCTGGTGCTACGATACTGATTCCCGTTTCTGGTAATGACGTCCCTGAAGAAGATGAAATCCAGAGTCCCGGTGGAACCGTATTTAGGTTTATTGCGCATGAAGAGCGGTTTGAGACTCCTCAGGCTTTACCTCAGTTTGAGGTGAGGCGGCTTCGTGACGAAGATCCATGGATAATAGGAAGAGCGGGCATGCTTTATCGCGATCTGATCCACGATCGTTTAGGTGGAAGTATAATTGCCTCACATATACGAATACCTGATGCTGGTCCTGTTCCCGATATGGTTCATTATCATACAGTCGGTTTTCAATTGATTTACTGCTACAAAGGATCAGTGAAGCTTGTATATGAGGATCAAGGTCCTCCATTTTGGTTGAAGGCTGGAGATTGTGTGATTCAGCCCCCTGAGATAAGGCATCGTGTTTTAGAGGCTTCAGAGGCCTTAGAAGTAATTGAAATTGGGGTTCCTGCAGAACATATGACCACGATTGATCATGAGATGGAGCTACCAACCACAGAACTGAAACCGGAAAGAGATTTTAGAGGGCAGCGATTCTGCCATTTTAAGTTTGATGAAGTCGATTGGGAGGCATGGAGAATACCGGGTTTTCAAGTCAAAGAAACCGGAATTAATGAGGCTACAGTTGGTGTGGCCTCAGTTCAAGTGGTGAAGGCAATAACAAAAGAAGAGACCATTTCTCACCATACCTGTGAAATCCTGTTTACTTTCGTCCTGGAAGGTGAATTGGTCCTGGAAAAAATAGGGGAGGACACATTCCCTCTAAAGGCCGGAGATGCTTTTGTTATCCCCCCTGGTCAGGCAGTCAGTTACCGATCCGCAACTGAAAATTTGAAGTTGTTGGAAGTATCTTTGCCCGGCAAATTTGAGACAGTGTTACATTAAGACACCGTTCTTCGCTTCAATTGGTGGAGGAAGTTCAGTTTCGCCCAACATTTCGCGCAAATCTATCTCAATCGTTCGGCACAAGGACAGCATTGGGATATCGTTACCTAAGCCTTCAAACGGGTTCTCCGAATAGTCTCCAATCAATTCCATCATTAAGAAGACCCAGCCAATCAGGATAGTAAAGGGAATAGCCAGCCAGGCACCAAAATCACCAAGCTTGGCAAATTCGCCATACATGCCAAAGGGTAATAAGAAGATGAAAATTGCAACAAAGTAAAAGCTCATGCTTCCATACTGCCTAGGCAGAGGGAACTTCTTAATGCGCTCACATTTTCCTTGAAGCGCATAGAACTCACGAAGTAAATTTTGTAACTCCATGTGTCTGAAATCATCGATCAGATCGTGCATTCTTAGGTTCCTTAAGTCCTGGGACTGCTGATCAATAATTTGAGTCGCTGTATTTTTTGCATTTAATAACCTTTCCAACTCCTCCTTGCCAACAAACCCCTCAATAGTTTCTTTTGTGACCCCCTCACGGTTCGAACTTACCCCTCCGTAGCGATTCATTCGCTTCTCATTCACCCGTCTTACGTGTTTACTTTGATTGACATGTTCCCAGTTAGTAGGGATTAGAAGCTGTCTTCGAAGTGCATATAGCCAGCCAATATGACGGTAAATTAGTCTTTTGTGATGGGCATGAAGTTCTTCCGGACTTTTTGTGCGAGCGAGAAACTGATTACTCACATATGATTTAATAGTAGAACCCCATGCTCGACTATCATTCACGATACCTCCCCATATCTTTCGAGCCTCCCAGAGTCGGTCATAGGCACTATTATTCTTAAAACCAATATAGAAGGCTACCGCCAAGCCAATTACAGATAATGGAAGCCAAGGGATTCTGAGCCACTCCAGGTCTGCATATTCAAGTAATAAAACGGATAAAGAGGCCCAAAGGGTAAGCCAAATAATGTGTACACCGGAAAAGGTTAAAATTCCTTTCAGGTTAAAATTCTTATTAATAAACATGCAATTAAGATAGCAAGAAGTCCTATTCTTAGTTGGAGGGTTGAGCTACTTTTTTCTTGTATAAAGCGAATACATTTCCGGCAATCAGTAAGCTCATTCCAAGAAATGTGTAGAGTGTGGGTCTATACCCTTCCAAAGCCGTGGATATCAGTATGGCAACTACAGGCACCACAACGATTGCATAAGCCGCTTTGTCCGGCCCGATTCGACTAATCAGTGTGAGATATGCGCTGAAGGCAAGAATAGAACCAAAAATTGTCAAGTAGATAAGTGAACCGATGTACTCGGTACTTGTGTCAATCGTAATGGGTTTTCCCAATATCATTGCAATGGCGAACATTACCAGGGAACCGTACAACATTCCAATGGCTGTTGCCTGAATTACAGGGATTCTCAATCTGGAATTATAAGCAGAAGTGATATTGCCCAATGAGGCGGTGATTACCGATGTGATCATTAGAGTCAGCCCCAAAAAGCCACCGTTTTCCGAGCTGAATGCCCTGAGTTCGGGCCAGAAAATGATCGAAGTTCCTATTAAGCCAAAGGCAGCTCCAATTAAAACACGCTTTTTGATCGAATTGCCCATAAATAGGGCACCAAAAAAGATGTTAAAAAATATCAGCGTTGAGAACCCCACAGCCACCAGACCGGAAGCAATATATTCTTCTGCCATGTATACCAGCCAGTAGTTCATCCCAAAAAGCAAAATGCCTTGGAGCATTAATCTGAGGTGTTGCTCAAGACTGAATTTCAAGGGCTTCTTGGCCAATAGACAGAATAAAATAAGAATCCATCCACCGGCAAAAAAGCGGTAAGAAACCGACATTAATGGCTCTACTGTGTCTAGTTGAAACTTAATCACATACCATGTCGAACCCCAGATGAGGGCTGGAATTGCAAACAGCAGATAATTCGATCGTTGAGACATGGTGCGAGCAAATATAGACCTATTTGTAAGCCTAATATCGCTGGCTCATGTCGTGCGGAACAACCGGACTAGGTGAGGTAATTAGTCCTCTTGACGGTAATTACATATTCAGCCAATAGGTGAGTTTAAAGACAATTTGTCGGTTCTTGATATTCAGTCCATCTGTGGTATAATTGTCAGTGTATACCAAGAAGAAATCTGACATGGGCTTGAATCTCCATTGAAATCTCGAGAATACATTATAGTTCTGTGATTGAGAGTTGTATTGGACAGCGGTGGTCCAGAACATTTTGTTGGAGAAGCTGATCTCTGCGTTGGCCCTGATTAAATGAAGGGTAGTTTGACCAAACTCATTTGGGAAATCGATTTTATTGAAATCATAATTTACTCCGAAACTGCCCCAAGGTTGAACGCGATAGTTAAGCCCCACTGAGGAGTTGAAGCGATTACCATTAAAGAAATTGCCATACTGTAATCGGAAGTCCACATTAAGCGTCTTTCTTCGGTCGGTATTGTAATTCACCCAGTATTGAGTGAAATAATAGTTCTCAGCAGGAAGGGGAGTATAATCGCTTCCAAGAAAGGAGGTGGGTACGGGTAAGTTGACCTCTCTGACTTGCGCCTGCAATCGGAGTTCTGTAGTATTTTTGAAAATAAAGTCGTACGCAAATCCGTGAGATCGCTCAATCAAACCACCTTCGGACTTATCCAGCCAAGCCATATGCCAGGTTCTTGGTCCATGCTGGTTAAGGCTTGAGTTTTTCGGAATGAACCGATAAACACTCCATGGGTTGATCCGGGTATACCCTTGACGAGTAACTTCCTCGGTGATTGCATTAAAATTGTTTTGTCTCGGATTAAAGCCCAGCTCAGTAATATAGTTTTCACCAACAAAATCCAAAGACCATCCCGCCCGGTAATTACGGCCATTGTAGTTTCCATCAAAGCCGTAATAATAATTGTCGTCAAGCTTTTCATCTGTAATTGCACCATGAAATCGGACCGTATTGTTCACTTTGCCATTTGGTGATAGGTAGGCAAATTCAAGGCCACCGTTTCGTGAGTATTTGCCTTCGGTTACATCTGCTCCAGTTTGTCGATTTAGAAGGATCCCTTTGATTACCGATCGCTGCAGCACTTGGTGATGCACTGCCGCAACGGTGTAATTCTGTGCCTCCAGCTCTTCAAATTCTCTTGTTTGGATGTTCATGAGACCGATGCGAGTCTTGTTCGTAACGTTGCCTGTAAGCCGAGCTCCATAGGTGATAGGCACCTGTTTGCCTTGGTTCAAACCAATGGTTCGAGAAAAGAAGGGTCGAACCTCCCAACCACCGAAATTGGAGAATATATCCCCGTTTTCCAGGAAGAAGTTTCTGCGTTCAGGGAAGAAAATCGAAAAACGAGTCAGGTTGGTAACCTGCTGATCTACATCCACATTGGAAAAATCCGGGTTAATTGTAAGATCGAGGTTTAACGACCCTGTGATGGCTACCTTAGCGTCAATTCCCGCGTCAAAGTCCTGGTTATAGGTATCCTGACCCTCGTCTTCAAAATCTCGATTAGTTCCACCAGCCAGGTAGGGGATAAGCACCACCTTGCCATTGGCCTTCTTTGGGTTTTGATCCCACTTGAGTGTGCCCATAAAATTAAGGTCGGTGCCACCGTAATTAAGAGGAAACTGTGTCCAGGTAGAGTATACGTTATTCTTAAGATCACCCCTGATGAAGTTCATGCCCCATTCAGAGGTATTTGTGTTATACCGAAGTGTTTTAAATGGGATGGCCATTTCTACAATCCAATGGTCCAGGTATTGCCGGACTTGAGAATACCACTTGTTGTCCCAGTTTGGATCAGTGTTAGTTTGGCGTCCATTCACATTTATTTGGCCTTCTATTTGGGCACCAGCCGCATTTACTCCAAATAAGAAGCCATTTTGTTTATTGTTGATGGGATCAACGACAAAAGTGAAATTGTCGCTATTCCAGTGTGCATCTTCGTTGTCTCTTCTCAGCGACTGGACAATTCTTGTTCCATCGTCCTGAATGATTCCCAATACATATATGAAATTATCATCATATGTTAATTTAACTTTAGTAATAGCATCTGCCTGTCCTGTATCCAATGGCCAATGATTTTGGAAGGCTTCGATTTCCTGGGCCGTTTTCCATGCCTCATCATCATCCTTGCCATCCAATAATACCGGTGTCGTTGTTCGTTGAATGGGAAGTTGGTATCTGGTTCGTGTGTTTTGGTCGTTTTGACCTACTACCGAATTCAAGCATAAAAAAGCGAGCAGTAGTGACGAAAAAAATTTCATGTTGTGGTTTTGAGTTTCCCGCTTATACTCACAACGAAATTCTTAGTTTCGGGCAGTTCTGCTTTTTAGACAGACTTGGGAATTGTTTAGACGAATGCTGGATTTTGATAAGTTGCTGCTGTTTATGGGCCTTTTTCTGATGCTGATATGGTAAACAAGGTGATTAGTCGAAGAACTGAGGAAATTGAAACTTTATGGATAAGTTTGGGGTCAGATTGGTAACATTTTCCATGTTAAAACTCAATTTTGAAAATCTATTGTTTAAGACACCAAGGCTTCTTTGGCATTTGGTGTTTTGGGCTGTTTTCATCTCATTTTTCTCCCTGGTGTACGGTAGTTTCGAGGAAGACTACGCGCGACAGTTCGAGATTCAAATGGCGGATGCATTGGTTCAGATACCGGTGGTTTACTTTGCGCTATATTTCTTAATGCCGAGATTCCTATTCAAGGGGTACTATGGACAGTTTTTTGTTTATCTCGTACTTTTGATTCTTGTTGGGAGCACCTTAGTGTGGCTTGACTATCTCTATATTCATCGTCCTATATTTTGGCCTGAAGACACCTCGCAAATACCAATTATCAATATCGGCAAGATTTTGAAGTACACGACCAAAATTTATCCAGTGGTGGCACTTGCCATGGTAATAAAATGGTTTAAATACTGGTACATTCAGCAGAAGAGTAACCAACAATTGGCCAGAGAAAAGCTTCAGGCAGAATTGAATTTTCTACGAGCGCAAGTACATCCTCATTTTTTGTTTAACACGCTCAACAACCTTTATGCACTTACCTTAAAACAGAGCAAGGAGGCATCGGAGGTGGTATTGAGGTTGTCCGATTTGCTGGATTACATGCTTTATGAGGGAAATGCGGAAAGCGTTCCCCTTTCTAAGGAGATCAAGCTGGTCGAAGATTATATCTCACTTGAGAAAATCAGATATGGTGATCGTCTGGAAGTCTCCTTGGATGTTAGAGGAGAAACAAGTAATAAAATGATTGCTCCGCTATTGATTTTGCCTTTTGTAGAGAACTGTTTTAAGCATGGGGTGAGTGAAGAATTGAATCAATCATGGGTGAGTATCGATATCAACACAAAAGAAAAAAACCTAACCTTAAAGGTTGAAAACAGTAAAAGTAAGAATGGTATTCAAGAAGATCGATTTGAATACAAGCAGGGAATTGGATTGAAAAATGTGAAAAGGAGGTTGGAGTTGTTGTATCCTGAATCCCATGACCTGAATATTTTGGACAGTGAAGAGTCTTATTTAGTAGTGCTTAAGCTTAGCCTTTAACTTTTTTTTATGGCACTGAATTGTATAATAGTTGATGACGAGCCTTTGGCAGTCGAGGTTCTGGAATCTTATGTGGAACGAATAGCAGGACTCAACCTGTTGGCATCCAGAAACAATGCTGTTCAGGCGTTTGATATTCTCAAAGAAGAACAGGTTGATCTCATATTTTTGGATATTCAGATGCCCAAATTGAATGGGATTGACTTTTTAAAGGTGCTCAATCCGGCACCCAAAGTCATTTTTACTACGGCCTACAGAGATTATGCCATTGAAAGCTACGAGCTCAATGTGGTAGACTATTTGTTGAAACCGATTGCCTTTGATCGATTCCTAATGGCAGTAAACAAGGCAATGGAAGATAGCGGCCCTGTACATGAAACGGTCCTGGAACCTTCGATTAATTCTAATCAAGATCCACCCTACATATTCCTTAAGGCCGATCGCAAGATGGTGAAGATCTATCTGAAAGATATCATCTACATAGAGAGTCTAAAAGACTATGTACGAATCAAGACAGAAGAGAAGGAAATTATATCATTGCAAAAGATCAGCTATCTCGAGCAGAAACTTCCCGAGGACTGTTTTATGCGAATACACCGATCATTTATCGTTCCGATCAAGAAGATCAAAGCTTTCTCTAACCACAGTATTGAAGTAGGGGCTAAGGAGCTTCCAATTGGCAGAAATTACAAGGAAAAAGTACTCGAAATCCTACATAGCGACCAGTCAATACTGGGCTAAGATCCTGGGCACTTCGGTGATTTTTTTGGCAGTCTTAAAGACTGCATCATAATCCAGATCGGCAATCAATTCGTGTTGCCATGTGTCATGAAATGGGATGTGTATGGCTCGGGCACCCAGGTTACAGATGGGTAGAATATCGGATTTTAGTGAATTACCAACCATTAAAAAGGAATCTGCATCAACCTGGTATTTATGAAAGACTTCTTGATAAGATGCCTCATCTTTTTCTGAAACAATTTCGATCCAGCCAAAATGCTGAGCTATCCCACTCCTCGCAATCTTATTTTCCTGATCAAAAAGGTCTCCCTTCGTGATCATCACTACATTATAGTCTTCTTTTAATTGTAGAACTGTTTCTTCCACTCCTGGCAAGAGATGTACGGGATGGGCGAGCATTTCTTTACCCATATCAATTACTTGCTGAAGATGAGCACCTGAAACCTTGCCATCGGTGAGTTCTATCGCTGTTTCGATCATTGAAAGCATAAAGCCCTTAATTCCATATCCAAACAGACTTAGGTTTCTACGTTCAACATTATAGAGCTCGTTTTCCAAAGATTCCTGGCTGATGTAGTTTGCCAGGAGCTCTTCAAATCGAAGACGGGTGTTAGTGAAGATTGGCTCATTGACCCATAAGGTATCATCCGCATCGAATGCTATGGTTTTAATTTCATTCATCTAAGCTCCTTAAGCTATTTGCAAAACAAGTTATTTGAGAAACTTGTTTTCGTAGTGTTCAATGCCTTGGCTTTATTGTATGCCTGGCAAGCATCATCATCAAAGCCCAAATCTTTGAGAAGTTGGGCTCCATTTACCAAAATATCGGCCTTTTCAATATCAATCTCATCCAGAACAAGACTGGCCTGATTTAGGACCATTTTAATCTCTTCGCGCCCGGCTTGGTAAGTGCTGTCAAATGCGTAACCCATTTTGATGATTTCGAAGTAATTACGATAAGTATCAGGGTCGAGGCTACCGTATTCAATGGCCATCATAAGGGTACGTTTTACCCCAGGGAGATAGCGGCTTTGTTCTTCAAAATCACTTTCTATGTTTTTTATACCAAGTTCGGCTTGAACAGCATAGTATTCGGGATAAGTTGAAAATCGCTCGCTTAAGATTCCCGCCATCTTAACTTCGTTCTTATAGTCTCTGGTAACGGCATAAAGCCGGTACAGTCGTAGAGCAATTTCCTTGTCTTTCTTTAAATCAAATGCTTTTTGATAATGATATGTACAATTTTCAATATCATTGGTTGAGGCGTAGATATCTCCCGCTAGTTCATGGAGTTCATGATTATTGGGCCTGACACGAATTGCGTCAGCCAGTACATCATAGGAATTTTGAAGCCACTGTTGGCTCTTATATTGTTCTCCGTTATTTGCGAAGTTACGAGCTGTATTGAGAGTGAAGCGGATGTATTCGATTTGATTTTCCAAATTTGTAGAATCCAAAACCACTGATTTTCTGAAGGACTCATACGCTTCTTCCAGGCTGCCTGTTTTGGCCGATATTAGTCCCTGAATTTTCCAATATTCCGAATTCAACGCGTTGATTTTGATCAATGAATCGACTGGCTGAATCAGTGATTCGAAATAGGAGTAAGCTGTTTTCACCTTAAGTTCTCTTTCTAACACCTGAGCCGTATTAAGGCGATCTCTGATTTCATCGAGAGACATTGGTGCCTGTTGGCCTTTGCAAACACTCAGCAGACTGATAAGAATAGTAATATGAAATAATAGGGCCCTCAAGGTGTAATTTTACCAACCTTACTAATCTAACTAAAATAGCCTGATTTTGAGTTGTTTATCGAATTGGAAAATTGAAATATGTATCTGGAAATGGTTCGTCTTTCAGGGTGTAGTGCCACCATTCATTGGCATACTGTTTAAATCCATTTCTGAGCATTACATCTCTCAATTTATTTCGGTTAGCTGTGTGTCTCGCATCAACCAAAGGGCTGTCATGATGTGAAATCTCGCCAAAATAATCCCATCGGCTACCCATGTCCAGCTCTTCTTTGGTCGCTAAACTTATTATAGTGAGGTCGACTGTACTTCCACGGGAATGTCCTGACTTTGTGGCTACATAACCGAGTCCAAAAACTTGGACTTTGTCTATTTCAGGGTAGAATTTGGCCTTTGTAAGTGTGTCTGAAATGTCTTTTCCCCAACGAACGAAATGATCTACTGCCTGCTGAGGCCGATAGGCATCGAAGATTTTGAGCCCGAGCCCTTCTTCATTCAACTGCTTTTGAACTTTCGCGAGTGCCTCAGAAGCTTGGATCGTCAAATATGCTTTTGACGCCTCGTATCCGGTAACTCTTTGACCAACGAAGTTGTCCGTCCCGAAGTACCTGATTTCATACTCCACATTTGGTATGACCTTTCGAATTTCGACAAAGTGTTCTTTATCCGAACCCGATCCCCCTTTGCAACCAATAACTAAGAGTAGGAATAGCATAAAACAGTTTATCGATCTTGTCTTCTTACCATCCATGAATGATCATTTATCAATTTTTGAGTCGGTAATATAGAAGTCTCTGGGTATAGAAAAGGTATCGATGTTGCCATCAAGTTCTAAAGTCTGAGAATGGAATGTGGCATCGAGCTTTATTTTTTCGTCATTGATATACACGAACAGGGGCATATCAAAGCCTTCCACAACATTTGACCAATAATAGGTGAGTTTCTTGCCGTCTACCTTATAGTTGAAATTAGGAATTCGCGTATCTCTCAAGTATTGATCAAATACCTTAGAAAAGTCGATCCCGATTTTTTGAGAAATATAGTTCTCAATTTGTTCGGTTTTTACCGTCTGATGATAAAAGGTCTCATTGAGGCCACGAAGGAGGCTCCTCCATTTTTCGTCATCATCAACGATCGTTCTCATTGTATGAAGCATGTTTGCACCCTTATAGTACATATCTCCTGATCCGGACTTGTTTACTCCATAGGGACCAATAATAGGGCGGTCATTGTTAATGTTCTTCCTTGTACCGATTACATAGTCTGCGCTGGCCTCTTTCCCAAAGTGATAGTCGAGATAGAGATTTTCCGAATAGGCTGTAAAACTCTCATGAATCCACATATCGGCCACATCCTGATAAGTAATACTGTTAGCAAACCACTCATGGCCGGCTTCATGAATAATTATGAAGTCGAATTTCAAACCCCAACCTGAACCACTGAGATCGGTTCCGCGATAACCGTTCTGATAACCATTGCCGTAGGTGACTGAACTTTGATGTTCCATTCCAAGATAGGGGACTTCTACAAGCTTAAATCCATCTTCGTAGAACGGGTATGGACCAAACCAGTGTTCAAAAGCCTCAAGCATAGGCTTTGTTTGTTTAAATTGCTCCTGTGCCTTACTTAAGTTATCTCGAAGCACATAGTAGTCCAGGTCAAGTTTACCTTTTTCGCCATCAAAGATTTCTGAGAAGTGCACATAATCACCAATGTTGATGTTGACCCCATAGTTATTGATTGGATTGTCGACATACCAGTGATAGGTTTTCGTTTTGTTGGGGTTGGCCTCCACCTTTCTTAATCGGCCATTGGATACGTCCATTAAGTTTTCAGGAACAGTGATACTCATTAGCATACTATCCACTTCATCATACATATGATCTTTATTGGGCCACCAGAGGCTAGCGCCATCGCCTTGGCAGCTTGTTGCTATGAAGTGATTTCCGTTACCATCCTTTCTCCAGGTTAGCCCACCGCTCCATGGCGGGTTTCTGCTTATTACGGGCTTTCCTTCAAACTCAATCAGAATCTCATTCACATCATCCTTAACCTGTTTGTTTTTCAATGTGATGAAGTAGGCATTGCCATCCCTTTCGAAACGTAAATCCTGGCCTTCCTCTGTTACTTTTGTGATCTTCATGGGAGGCTGTAGATCGATCTGCATGATCTGGGAATTCTTGATGACTTTAAATTGAACAAGATTCGACCCCCTTAGAAATTTCTCTTCAGGGTCGACAGACATGCTAAGGTGGTAGTAGGTCAAATCCCACCATTCTCTTTCTGGTGTAATTGAACCCCTGAGGGTGTCCTGACGTGTAAATTGTGTTGTTTGAGCGACAATATTGAGGGTCAGAAAGGTGAATACTATGGTTTGAATTAATTTCATCTTTCGAATTTGTCAAAAATTAAGGAATATTATGAACCCAAATCATCAACCGAACGAACAATGAAGTACTTTTTGATGGCCGCGTTAGTGGCTATGGGGCAATATTCACTTTTTTCGCAACAATTCACTCCAGAACTCGCCCCAGGAGTTTATGCCCGAATTTATACGAATAAAGGTGAGATTCTTGCCTCACTTGATTACAAGAACGTTCCTATGACAGTGGCTAATTTTGTTGGATTGGCCGAGGGTACTATTGATAATGAGGCATTTGGACTGGGCAGACCATACTATACTGGCTCCAAATGGCATCGTGTGGTCCCAGGTCATGTAATTCAGGGCGGTTCTCCTAATGTTCAGGGAAGAGCGGGTACTGGCTATGCGTATCCCAATGAAATCTATGAAGGCCTAAGCCATATCAAGGCTGGCATGCTGGGCATTGCTAATGCTGGCCCACATACCAATGGAAGTCAGTTTTATATTACTCTTGGCGACCGCTCATACCTGGATGGAAACTACACTTTATTTGGTGAAGTCGTTCGTGGGATGAATGTGGTTAATGACATTATTCAGGGAGATGTTATCGAACGAATAGAAATCGAACGTATCGGGCGAAGAGCAGAACGTTTTTTACCCGTTACCAGGACGTTCTTGAAAATGGTTAACAAGGCAAAGGACAGGGTAGAGAAACTGGAAGAGCAGAAGAAAAAGCAAGAGGATCTATTCATTATCAAGACATACCCTGACGCTGTTTGGGAGCATAATGACGTGGTCCAGTCGATAATTGAAGAGGGTAGTAGGCCGATTAATTCCGGGCAGACAATTAAGATAAGGTATACAGGGCGCGTATTAATGGATGGTGTGTCCTTTGTAAGTACTGAAAGTGGTGATCCTCTTGACAATCAGGAGCCAACAGTTTTTGAATATACTGTCGGATCATCGAAAATCAATTCTGGGTTGGATTGGCTAATTCCTCAAATGAAAGTAGGAGACAGGAGAGTAGTGATACTTCCCTCAAAAATGGCCTATGGGCGTGGTGGACACTACGGACCTTATAAACCCAAAAATCAGCGATTTGTTATAAATCCAAACTCCAGACTCTTTTACGAAATTGAAATAATTGACAGTAATAATTAAATTTCATTAACTGCTGGTTACCAGCCAGTTCTGTACTCTCTCTTAACGTATTTATTGGCTGGTTCAAAATTCGTTACCTTCATGTTCTCGGCATCCCAGCGCAGCCTTTTTCGGCCATAGTATTTCGTGCCTCCCCAGAAACCCTTGTTCTCTGCATTCGGATCTTCCTCGAAATAAGCTTTGAGAGCGAGATTACCAATGAGTATGCTTTCTGTAAACGGACCTGCATAGTCGAATGAAGAACTGGTTTCTGCATTGCCATATCCAGCGATACAAGCATTCACCCATTGCAGGTAGTGACCTTCAGGGACTCTCTTGATCGTTTCTTTTACATTGACTTGTTCATTGAGAGATAGAGGAAGTAATCTTGGATTGGCTCCATAACAGTCGGCCAAAAGCTTTCCCTTTGTCCCAATAAATAATACTCCTCCATCCCAATTGCCGAAGGCCTCATCATCCCCTAATTCTTCAGGTCGTTCCGGCATTAGTCCACCATCCATCCAGGATACTTTGATTCTACCCTTGCCATCAGTTCTTGGGTAACTCAAATGAATCTTGCTTGCTGTTGGAAAACTCTTCGGGTAGCTCACCGTTTCAAAATTTGCTTTGAAGGCATCAGCAACACTACATTCAACCTGATAGGGGTATAAAATCGGAAGTATTCTGTAGACTGGGTCCATGATATGGCAGGCCATGTCACCAAGGGCACCTGTCCCAAAATCTGACCATCCTCTCCAGTCAAAAGGCAGGTAGGCATCATTGTAATCACGTGATTCTGCGGTTCCTAACCATAGATCCCAATTAAGTTCTTTTGGGATTTTGTGTTTTACTGCTGGTGTTTCAAGGGCCATGGGCCATATCGCTCGGTTGGTCCAACATTTTACGGTGTGGACTTCCCCGATGAATCCAGCTTCATAATATTCTTGCATTTTGCGGACCCCATCACCGGATGCACCTTGATTTCCCATCTGGGTCACCACTTTATATCTCTTGGCAGCCTCAGTCAATTGTCGGGCTTCAGCAATGTCATGGGTTAGTGGCTTCTGTACATAAACATGTTTGCCAAGTTCCATGGCAGCCATTGCTTGAACTGCATGCATATGGTCCGGTGTAGAGACTGATACCGCATCAATATTGTCTTTATTCTCATCCAGCATCTTCCTATAGTCCTCATACATTGGAGTCTCAGGAAAGGCCTCGACTGCTCGTTTGGTACTTCTGGCGTCCACATCGCACATATAGGCGATCTTCACGTTTGGACTTTTGGCAAAACTAGCCAGGTCGCTATAACCTTTACCTCCTGCACCTATACCGGCAATATACAGGGTGTCAGAGGGGGCTACATAACCCGAGCCGCCAAGCACTGATCTTGGAACGATAGTAAATGCTGCACCGGCTAATCCTGCTGTTTTAAGAAAATTTCTTCGTGTGACGTTGTTAGGAGTTTTGTCTTTCATCAGTATGCTCAAAAAAGTCGATTTTCAATTTAGTAAATCGATCGAAGAAAGCATTCTTGTTCTACACGAAGATTTCCGACATGTTTTTGATGAATATTAACAAAAAGCTCTTCCCAATTAGGGAGAGCTTGAATTAAGATGTCGTGATATGATCTATTTGGATGCTTCCAACCAAGACTTTCTAAGCTTCAATTGCTCTTCTGTAGCATTAGGATCAAAGGAGATCGTGGTTGGTAATACCTTTTCAATTTGAACCGGTTTGGTAGAAAGCTTAACACTTTTCTTCCCACCCGAAGAGTTATCACGTAACACTGTATAGCTCAATGTTTCAATCTCTGGTAGTTTTTGAACATGCTTCTGGATAAATGCCACAATCTGATCAAGGCTCGGTATGTCCTCACCATTGATCTTTTGGAGCAAGTCTCCATTTTTTAAACCGAGCGCTTTTCCCATGGCGTTCAATCGATCATCATTTTGAATGACCAGGTATTGTTTTCCTTCATGATTGGCCACATTCACATTTCCATTCTCGAGACCAATGTCATAAGTCATATAGGTTTGTCCATCCGTTAGCTTAACACCCACTTCCTTTAAGAATTCGGCATAAGGAATGGACTCCTCACCAGCCACATATCTTGAAAAGAACTCTCCGATTTCCGAGTAAGTCATTTCTGTAATGGTATCAAAGAGCTCATCATCCTTGAACGCGGAATTCTTGCCATATTTTTCAGATAATTCGGCCATAAGTGCTTGAGTACCATATTCGCCATTGGATAGTTTCTTCAGTTTGATATCCAGCGCCATTCCAATGAGGGCACCTTTCATATATACATTGTAATACTGATCGGCATGAGTGTTCAAAGCACCTTTACTTAGTTCAGTAAAGGGAAGGTTGTCTTGAAACTGAGAGGCCGTAAGCATTTTCTGTCGAATGATATTGAGGTATTGTTCCTGAGTGATCAAGCCGTGTTTCACCTGAACATTTCCTGCAAAATATTCAGTCATTCCCTCATACAGCCAAAGGTGTTGAGACATCTTTGGGTCATTGAAATCGAAGTTTTCTATTTCTTGTGAATGGATATTTAATGGGGTGACAATGTGAAAGAATTCATGAGCAGCAAAATCTCTAAGCTGCTGTTTCATTTGTCCAATTGTTCGTTCGGGCATATAGTAAAGCGAACTATAAGAGTGCTCCAGTGCACCGTAAGAAGTAACTGGCTGATCGGTGAAATAGAATATAAAGGCATATTTATCTACCGGGAGTCTTCCACCCAAATATTTTTTCTGGGCTTCCAGGACCTCTTCTATGCTTGTAGCAATTTCTTTTGCGGTAATCATGCTGTTAGGAGAGTAGCTTGCGATAAGAACATCTGCATCAGCAACCCTGACAATGGCCGTATCTGGTTTTGAATACATCAGAGGCGAGTCGATTAGGCGATCATAATCATCCACGCTGAACCTATCGATAGCTGCCTCATTGGCATTTACACCTTCTTTAGATAGTGAACTCACAAGAGGAGGATTATCAAGAGGCTTCAAGCCTGTTGCTCCATAAAAATCCTTGTCTCTTAGAAAATCTATTTGAAATTCTTGCTTTTTCATTCCTTCGAAATAGCCGAAGAATCCACTGGTGTTGACAACAAAGTTCTTTCCTTCTTCAATGTTTGTTCCGGCAGGTTGGAATATTCCAGGACCTGGTTGCTGAGTATCGTAGGTGTCTTCGACCCAGTAAGAGATTTTTGAAAGTTTTTTGGCATTGAAGATTTTCCAGGAGTTTTCGTCCAATCGCTCTACTTTTATCTCCCGACCCTTTTTGTCAACAGCCTTCAGATCTGAGACCATTCGACCATAATCTGCGATTGCATAAGTCCCGGGAACAATTTTGGGAAGATAGAAGGTGATTTCCTTCTTTTTGATCTTTGGTGGTTTCAATTCAACATAGACCTTATCATCAACCACCTTAGTCAGGTCTACAAGGTATTCATAGGGATCAACAGCAAAAACTGCTGTGCTCACCAACATACCAATTATTAAAAATTTGAGTTTATTCATGACGCTATTTGATATTCTGTTTTAAAAAAAGACTGACAAATATAGTGCTATGTTTCAGTCAAACGAGTCAAAACAGAGTTTTTGCATGTTGGTTCCTGCTAAAACTTGAGTAAGAATGAAGTGCCTTGGTTTGAAGAAGAGTTGACTACAATGTTACCTTTGTGGAGTCTCATGATTTGCCGAGAGAGAGAAAGCCCAATCCCTGATCCGCCTTCTTTTGTAGTGTAAAAAGGGACGAAGATATTGTCCAGTATTTCATCCGGGATTCCTGGTCCATTGTCTCTGATCTGGATGATTATGTTTCCTTCTTCACCTGTTGTAGATGAAAGTGTGATAATTGGATTGGCCACCTGCTCGAGGGCCTCAATCGCATTCTTTACAAGGTTGACTAATATCTGTTCAAGGAGGTCGGGATCGGCATTCAGCTCCAGGTTTTCATCTCCATATATTTTTAATTCGATGACTCTTTTTTCCAGTTCAGGCCTGAAGAGGTTGCCAATACGTTCAATAAGCTTTTGGACATTGAATTCGCTGAAATTCGGTTTGGGTAATTTGGTGAGTTGGTCATAGGTTTTCACGAAGTTAGCAAGTCCTTTGCTTCTTATTTCAATAGTCTCCAAACCTCCAATTAAGTCTTCAATAGATTCATCATCCAACTTGCTTAAGTCTGGTTTTGATCCGTTCTGTTTGATCATTTGAAGGATAACGTCCGACAATGTCGAAATGGGAATAACAGAGTTTTTGATCTCATGTGTGAGTACTCTGATTAGTTTCTGCCATGATTCTATCTCTTGTTCTTCGAGTTCATTTTTGATGTCTTGAAATGAAACCAACTTGTATGACTTCCCCTGCAGTTTAAAACCGGTAACAAGCACTGACAGGTTGAGCAGTTGTCCGCCAATTTGAACCTTCAAAAGTTCTCGCTGTCCTGATTCTAAATCCATGATTTTCTGTACCAGTGCGGGAGATATTACCTCCAGGGAATTTACTGAAGTCAAATAAGGGCGTTGAAATAGCTCTTTGGCTGCCCTATTCACTAATTGAACCTTGTACTCTTCATCAAAGCAAAGAACAGCTACACGTACATGTTCAACAACGGTTTGTAAATAGAGGAGATTTGAGGCCTTTTCGTTCCTCAAATCTTTCATCACCTGATTGATTTCGTGAAAGGCGTAGTTCAGATCACTTTGCTTTTTGTAATGATAGGTATTGGTAAAGTCGCCTTGTTTGATAGCCAGTAAAAAATAAGCCAATTCCCTGCGTGATCGTTCTACATACTTAATGAGATTGTACAATGTGATTCCCAGGGCGAGCACCAACCAGAAAGAGACTAACCAGAAATGGGTTTGAGTGAGGACATAAATAGAGGAGTATCCCAAGATTAGGATGATGATGATTCTAATAATTACCTGCCAGCGGAAGTACTTATACTCCATGACGATTAATTCTCCTTATAAAAAATAAGCATCTTCATTTCCGTGTTGATCATTTTCTGACAACCCCAGCGGACTCCAAAACGAATGAGCATTCTTTCTGCCTTTTCAAAGTCATGAACTGCAGTCGCCACCTTGTGACCTCCCATTAATATGGTTCTTAAACTCTCTATATCTTCGGTACCAAAGAGATAGTTCTGACGTTCATCTCTGACCGTAAAGTAAATTATACACTCTGTCTTTGAAACCAGATATAAACGTACCTGTACTCCTTCTTTGATGTTCAATTGATAGTTACCAGCATTCTCGATTCCGTCAACAGTATAGTTCAATGTGCCGAAGTATTTCCAGTTGTAACGTGCATCTTCCAACTGGCTTCTTTTGATTTGATCATGAACGTCCATTAATGAGTACTGTCCACAAAGAAATGGTGAACTGAGAATAAGCAAACAAAGGGTTATAGCAATTCTCATTTTAGGTGAGTACAATCAGCGGTATACTACAATAATTTTAGCACTAAAGGCCATATTTGCTCATTTTTCTATAGAGTGTGCTTCTACCGAATCCCAATTGTCTTGCGGCTTGAGTAAGATTGCCACCTGCTTTGCGGACCGCATTCTGAATGGCTATTTTTTCCATGTCCTCTATATTGAATGAGTCTATTGCAATGTTATTCTCGGCCGGCTCATCGCGTAGAAGAAAATCTTCAGGGGCTAACAAGTGAGAGTTGGCCATTATCACCGCCCTTTCCATAGAGTGTTGGAGCTCCCTAATATTGCCGGGCCAGGAATAGCTTCTTAGTTTGTTGAGTGTTGTTTCATTTAAACGCATTCTTGGCTTTCCGTACTTCTTGCCAAATAGCTTAAGAAAATGTTTTGCCAGAGGCGTGATGTCCTCAACACGTTCGCGTAGTGGAGGTAGTTTGATCTCTACTGTATTTACACGATACAACAAGTCTTGTCTGAATTCATTGGCGGCCACCATTTCATAGAGGGGCATATTAGTAGCGCAAATCAAACGAATATCCAAAGGGATCACTTTGTTTGAACCGACTCTTGTGATCTGTTTGAATTGCAGAGCAGTCAGGAGTTTGGCTTGTAGTGGGAGAGAGAGATTACCGATCTCGTCTAAGAACAGCGTTCCTCCGTTCGCCATTTCGAATCTACCGGGCCGATCTTCCTTGGCGTCAGTAAAAGCTCCCTTCACATGACCGAATAACTCAGAATCAAACAAAGATTCCTGAATAGCTCCCAAATCGACCTTGATGAAATTCTCTCCGGCACGACTAGATTTATCATGAATTGCTCTGGCCACTAATTCTTTACCTGTCCCATTTTCTCCAAGAACCAATACGTTAGCATCCGTTTGGGCTACTTTGTTTATAGCATCGAAGACCGGGTTCATGATTGGACTCTCGCTAATAATTTTGGAATAATCTTTCGCTTGATCTTTGACAATTATTTTTTGAGAGGTTTTCAGGTCTTCCACCTCTTTTTTCGTTTGGCTTAATGCGTAAATTGCCTGAACCGTGGCCAGCAGCTTTTCTTTCTGCCAGGGTTTAACCAAAAAGTCCACGGCTCCTTCTTTCATTGCCTCGACAGCAATTTCAATTTCGCCATAGGCAGTATTCATCAGCACATGGGCATCGGGGTCTTTTTGAAGAATCTTCTTCAAGAGTTTAATTCCTTCCTTACCGCTAGTCAGACCATAGGAGAAATTCATATCCAGCACAATCACATCGTATTTGTGTTGGTTGAGAAGAAAATCAAGCTTGGCTGGATCTTTTTCAGTGATGACAGTCTCAAAATGCTGTTTGAGAATCATTTTGGCTGTATACAGCACACCTTGGTCATCGTCTAAGACGAGAATTTTGCCGTCTGTTTTGGACATTCCTGGGCCTTAAGGGTTGAAGTTTTGTTAAAAATAGAAAATCGTGTCAATATGAAACAAGTCTTTGTGTCAGTTTGAGACAAAAACCAAAATTTCTTGCACCACCTATTTTGTATAATTCTGTATTTCAATCACTTATGAATTCGGCATAGTTCTAGCCTAAAAAGAGGCGATGGAGGGTCAAATGCTCAAAATATTTTATCGGATACTGCTTAAGCACCGATACATTTCTATCCTTAATATAAGTGGCCTTGCTGTTGGTATGGCCGCTTTTCTTTTAATCCTCCATTATGTCAGGTTCGAATATAGCTTTGACAAATTCCACAGTGAGTCTGATCGAATTTTCAGACTGATTATGACTCGGGAGGTAGATGAAGAAGTTATTTCAATATCTCGTGATACCTATCCCGCAATGGCCAGGGCAATTGCAGAGAACTATCCGGGAATTGATGGTATTGAAAAAGTGATGTACAATAGCCGCGGTGGTATACTTACCAAGTTCAGGTATGATGACAAGGAAAAGCTCAGAGATGATCTCAAAACCCTGTTTGCTTCAACGGCTTTCTTCGATGTTTTTGATTTGAGATTGACGTTAGGTGAGTATCGGAGATTGGACGAACCATTTACCGTTCTTATTTCTGATCGCCTGGCTAAAAACATATATGGCGATCGTAATCCAGTGGGAGAGTTGATTCAGGAAGATGACGGACGAGATTACGAAGTAGTGGGCGTCTTTAAACGATGGGATCAAAATAGCCATCTCGATTTCGATGTGGTAAAATCCTTTAATAGCATAGGGGCACGACACAATGTTGATTTTCATCAGACTTCCTGGGATTGGCCAAGGATGAAGACCTATATAAAACTTGAACAGGGTGTCGATGTGACTGAGTTTGAAAGGAACATTAGTCAAGTGGTCAATCAAAATAAACCGATTCGAGGAAGTGCTTCGGTAGATGAGACTATTTCGCTTCAGCCAGTTGATGAAATTCGGCTTGAATCTGATTTTGAGTCGGTCGGAACTTTCAATCAGGCAAAAACGAAGGTAATTATCTTTTTGCTGATTGGTTTTGTCATTCTTGGCATGTCATGGGTCAACTTTGTTAATCTTACTATTGCTAAAGGCCTGGATAGAATTAAAGAATCCGGAGTCAGAAAGGTGTTGGGAGCTTCGAGGGGCTATATCGTTCGCCAACATTTTGTGGAATCGATAGGAGTGAACTTTCTGGCCTTTCTTTTTGCCTTAAGTCTTTATCAGCTATTGCTGCCTTCCCTTCACCGATTTGCCAGTATTCCCACCGCCTACGCAGAAGATCTCACTATATACATTTGGATGATTGCAGGCGTCCTTTTCGGAAGTTTGATTTCGGGGTTTTATCCAGCCATTCTGCTGAGCAGAATAAACATGTTGGTAGCCCTTAAAAAGAGAATCAGTAACCTCGGAGCTGGTTTGAACACAATTCGAAACGGGCTTACTTCAGTTCAGTTTGCAGTATCGTTGATGCTGTTGATCATCATTTCTGTAGTCTATCAACAGCTGAGTCACCTCAAGTCAATTGATGCCGGAACACGAATTGAAGGGGTTTATGTGGTTAGAGAGCCAAGAGCATTTGATTATGATACCTTTTCCGCCAATCCGGATGTTATAAAGGAAGAGTGGCGAAGAATTCCGGGTGTGAGTCAAGTAGCTTCATCGTATGCCGTTCCCGGAGGAAGAATAGCCGACTATGGCATTAGAGAGTTTGGCAAACCTGAGAGTGCTAATGTAAATATCCATGAACACACGGTCGACTATGACTTTATCGATCTCTACGAATTAGAGTTTGTGGAAGGTCGGAATTTTTCCAGAGAACTTGCGACTGACGATAATGCTGCCGTCATCAACTTGTCGGCAATGAGGGCCTTGGGCTTTGGTTCACCAGCCGAGGCTATCGGAAAACGAGTTACCAGCCCGGAAGAGGAGTACATACGACATATCATTGGTGTAGTTGAAGATTACCATCATCAGTCTGCTGAGTACCCAAGGCAGCCAATTTTGATAGCCCTTGACACAGAAAGCAGAGGTTACTATTCTTTAGCCCTATCCACTGATAATTTAAAATCAACACTCGCAGCCATTGAGGAAACTTTCAATGAAGTCTTTCCGGGAAATATCTACAAGTCATTCTTTCTTGATGACTATTATAACAGACAATTCGAGAAAGAGGAAAGGCTTGGTAAACTGCTAACCGGATTTGGGCTTCTTACGGTTATTCTGGCACTAACGGGGCTTGCCAGTATTACCTATTTTGCTGTGGTCAGAAGAGCTAAGGAAATCAGTATTCGGAAAGTACTCGGTGCTGGCTGGTCTAATTTATTGAGCCTTTTCACACGTCATGGCAATTGGGCCTACATTATTGCAGCTATTATTTCAATTCCTGTATCATATTATTTGATAATCAGTTGGTTAAATGGGTTTGAATCCAGAATAAGACTTAGTCTGTTTGACTTTTCAATACCGTTCTTCCTTTTGTATTTGGCTGGATTCTCGGCCATTGTCATAGTATTGAAAAAGTCGATGAGTTCTAATCCCGTGAATTCGCTAAGAGAAGAATAAAAACAAGGTCATGCTCAAAAATTACTTCAAAATAGCTTGTCGCACCATTCTTAGAAAGAGGGTGTTTTCGTTGGTCAACATATTGGGGCTTTCAATCGGCCTGGCTTCGGTTTTGATCATCTCCGCTTACTTGATAAGTGAACTGAGCTTCGATGCATTCCATAAGGATGCCAGCCGAACCTACAGGATGATTGAACATATTGAAGACCCGGGCCAACCCGATCGTAAGGTAGCCAGAGTTGGGGGAGCACTTGGGCTGGCTAGTTCTGAACAAATCGCGGGGGTGACCAATCACATGCGAATGATGAGTCTTGGTTCTGGCGGACTCAATTTGGTATATGGTGAAAATGAATTTGAGACTCCTTTTATGGTAGTAGATTCAGATTTCTTCTCATTTTTTGATTTTCCTTTAATATCGGGCAGACCGGAAGATGTATTCAGCGATCCGTTGAATGTTGTAATGTCTGAAGCCCTGGTAGCGAAGTTTTTTGGTAGTGAAGACCCAATCGACAGAACTATCAAAACTCATCTGAATGGAGAGGATTATCTATTGAAGGTGACCGGTGTGATGAAGAAGATGCCCGATAACTCTCACTTGGATGTGGACATGCTTCTGGATTTCAGCACAATCAATTCATTCTTCAATGGATTCACTTCATACTATGATGGTGATTGGGTCCAACAAAGTATGACCACCTACCTGAAACTTAATGATGCAGTTGATCTTACATCGATAGAAGCTCAAATCAATGAAATGGCGAAAAGAAATAAGCCTGAGGAACTCACTTGGGAAAGGTCTTTTAGTCTTCAGCCACTAACAGATATCCACTTTGGATCAGCCCATCTCGAGGGTGATATGAACAACCGAAAAGGTGATCTGAGTTATCTGTACATTTTTGCATTTATAGGAGTATTAATTCTTGCAATCGCCTTTACCAATTACATCAATCTATCGACAATTAAAGCTACGGACAGGATCAAAGAGATTGGTCTTAGAAGGGTTGTCGGAGCAGATAGGAATCAGTTGATCATGCAATTTATGAGTGAATCGGTTTTCATTTCCTTGATATCGCTTATCCTGGCTATTACAATGATTCAATTCTCAGGTCCATTGGTAATTCTTCTTTTTGAAAGTAATCTGCTGCGATTTATTTATACCACAGAGTTCCTTGGAGGACTTATTGGAACTGTACTCGTTTTGGGTATGGCCGCTGGTGTTTACCCGGCTTTGACAGTCATCAAGGGAAAAACTGTCGAATCACTTAGAAATCAAACCTTTGGAGGTAAGAAACAAACCTTTTTCAAAGGTGTAGTCCTCTTTCAATTCATTACTTCTTTGGTAATGATTGTAGCCACTTTGGTGGTTTACAACCAATTAAGTTTTATCAATGACAAAGACTTGGGCTATGATCAGGAAGCACTTGCCGTCATAGAGATCAGCAGCAACAAAGCAAGGGAAAACGAGGCCTTAATTCTAGACGGTTTTAGAAAAGATCCGGACGTAATTGGTGCATCTGCTGTGAGCAGAGTTCCTGCTGAATGGAAGAGTTATTACCAAGTGTCACTGCGGAGCAATGAAGCCTTTGAAATTGAAGATGTCCCCTTCCTGGGAGTAGATGAGAATTTCTTGGATGTATTTGATATTGATTTACTCCAGGGAAGAAATTTCAGGTCGGGTGAGGGTGATTCTACAAAGGTGATGATCAATGAGACGATGGCTCGTCAATTGGGTCTTGAAAATGCGGTTGGTCAAACATTGGAGCTTTATGGCGTTCGTACGGGAGCCCAGATTCAGGGAATTAGACATACGGTACGTTTTCAGGTCATTGGGGTGATCAATGATTTCCATTTTCAATCCTTGAGAGAGGAAATTCCTCCAATGCTATTTGGCTTCAAACATAACATCCTTCAAAACATCGACTACTATGTGGTAAAACTGAATGCAAATAGAATGGGTGAGACTATGGAACGCCTTAAAGGAGTGATGAAGCAATTTGACCCAAGCCCATTCGGGTTTAACTTCCTGGACGAGAAGCTGAATCGCTATTATGTTGAGGATGAGAAGAGAAGTAATTTATTCTTTATTGCTGCATTTATTGCCGTTTTCATCGCCTTTATAGGCTTGTTTGCTCTTGTTCACTTCGCTTTGCAGAAGCGCTTGAAAGAGATGAGCATCAGAAAAGTTCTTGGTGCTAACGTCAAATCGTTGGTGATTCTTTTATCGAAAGACTATGCCAAACTCCTTCTGATTGCGTTGTTAATCGCTATTCCCATTTCCTATATAGGAATGTCCAATTGGCTGGAAGACTTTGTTTATAGAACATCCATAGAATGGTGGGTCTACTTTTTGGCCCTGATGGTTTGTCTTGGAATTACGGCAATCACAGCTCTTAGCCAAATTGGTAAAGCCGCCAGAAAAAACCCTTCAGAAATTTTAAGACAGGAATAGAAATGTTCAAGAACTACTTAAAAACGATCATTCGAAATATTAAGCGAAACAAGGGTTTCACTGCGATCAATGTTATTGGACTATCACTGGGGTTGGCTTCGTTTATCGCGATCACTGAATATGTTCGATTTGAGACCAGTTATGACAGCTACAATCCAAATGCCGAAGATATTATTCGTTTAGGTCTGGAGACGAACCTAGGAGGTAGCGAAATAGCAGTACCGTTCTGGGGAGCACCTGTGGCCCAAACGATTAAGGCAGATTTCCCAGAGGTTGTTGATGCTACGCGTTTGTATCCCTGGATCAGAAGGGAATACTATGTGAAGTATAAGGATATGGAGATCAAGGAACCTTCCATGACTCGAATGTTTGCCGATGGTAATTTCTTTGATTTTTTCAATATCAGACTATTGGAAGGAGACAAGGACAGGGCGCTTTCAGAACCCAATTTGGTGGTGATTACTGAAACCATGGCCGCCAAATATTTTGGACAGGATTGGAGGAAGAAGCCGGTCATTGGTGAGTTTATTGAAGTGCAGGAAATTGATGACCCACTCAAAATCACCGGCATAAGCGAGGATGTACCAGACAATACTCACTACACTTATAATTTCCTGATTTCGATGACCACACTTGGTGCGGAGGCAAGCGATACCCATTGGCTTAGCAATGCGTTCTACCATTACTTCCAGTTGAGACCTGATGCTGATGCTGACGAGTTTGTCTCAAAGCTGGTTGATAAGCGTTCAACTTATCTGGCCTCAGATATGCGCGACTTTTTAGGAACTACTTATGAAGAATATTTCGCTCAAAAGGGCACCTATTTCGATTTCTTCTATCAACCACTGAAATCTATCCATCTTAATTCTCATTACGAATTAGAATTGGCTGAAAACGGGGATAAGACCTATGTGAAAATTTTCACTGGAGTCTCGCTTCTGGTTCTTCTGATGGCAGCGATCAATTTTATGAATCTGTCCTCTGTTGCAGGTTTAAAAAGACATAAGGAAGTTGGAATAAGAAAGGTCCTTGGATCATTGAGGGGCCAACTGATTTTCCAGTTCCTTTTTGAATCGGTACTAATCGTTTGTGTGTCATTGTTTCTTGGAATCACGACCATACAAGTCACTGCACCCATTATTAATGAGTTGGTTGGCATGCAGATAATTCCGCCATTGGTTGAAATGTTGACTACAGTTGGGTGGCTCTTCCTTGGTGCCATAGGTTTAGGAATGCTTTCAGGGTTATACCCTTCAATTGCGCTAGCTTCTTGCAGTCCGGGTGCAGCTTTAAAGGGAGGAATAAAACGCTCTGGTAAGTCAAGTCTATTCAGAAACGGATTGATCATTTTCCAGTTTTCCATATCCCTATTGCTGATTATAGGTGTGGCCGGTATTAAGAGCCAGATTGAGCTCATGAGAAACCATGACTTGGGCTATGCGAAAGATCAGGTGCTTATTATTGATGATGTAGAACAAGTAGGGAAGAACAATTTAACATTAAGAGATCGGCTAAAAAATGAATCTATTATCGAGAGCGCCAGCCTATCCGGCTTTGTGCCCATTGGTAGCAATGAATATGGTATGTCCGGTTATGACGCTTTAAACGATGAAAATGATCAGACCTTAAGGATCAAAAGCGCTTTTGTTGATGAGTACTATCTGAACACCTACAATATTGAGCTTGTTGCCGGGAGAAACTTTAATTCAATCAGTTTTAATGATTCGAGCAGCATTATCGTGAATAGAAGATTCCTGGAGGTCTGGGGCTGGCCTATTGATGAAGTGATAGGGAAACAGGTGGAAAACATTGGGTTGAGAAAGCCTCTGACGGTGATTGGTGTGGTCGAGAATTTTCAGCATGGATCAATGAAAGACAAAATAGAACCATTCATTTTTGAATTCAGCAACCCTCAAGAAGCAGTTTCAGTAAGATTTCTTGGGGAAAACTGGGGTGATGTGGTGCAAAGAGCTGAGACCATTTGGTCGGAATTCACGGATAAACCGTTCAGCTACACATTTGCTAGCAATCTATTCGATTCTGTCATTAAAAGTGAAGAGAATGCCGGGCGCTTGTTCTCCTTCTTTTCCGGGTTGGCAATATTCATCGGGGCTCTTGGTTTGCTAGGTGTTGCCTCATTCGTCATCATCCAGCGCTCGAAGGAAGTAGGAATACGAAAGGTGTTAGGAGCAAGTCTTCCACAGCTATTTTTAACACTCTCTAAAAGCTTTGTATTGCTGATTGTTATATCTGGAATAGTAGCAATTCCAATTAGTTACTATTTGCTTCAGAGTTGGCTGAATCAATATGTGTATAAGATTGGAATGTCAGGTATGCTGTTTTTACTTCCTTTCCTAGCTATAATGTTTGTCTCATTACTCATTGTTGGTACACAGGTGCTAAAGGTGGCATTGGTGAACCCAATTAAATCTCTTCGATATGAATAGTATGTTTTTGGATTTGATACGCACCGGCTTACGGTCATTCAAAAAGAGGAAACTTCATTTTCTGATTAACATCATTGGATTATCAGTGAGTTTAACCCTTTGTGTTCTGGTGTTCCTGTATATCAGACATGAGCACTCAAGAGATAAATTCCACTCTAAAGGAGACCGGATTTTTGCTGTTCAAGAGGTGAATTTTTTGAAAGACAATCCGAACCTGGAACGGAGCATATTTGATACAAAGCCTTCAGAAGACTATCGCAAATCGGTCTATTTGCAAGTTCCGTTGGCCCCAACATTGAAAGAACAATTTCCTGAGATTGCTGAAATATCTAGATATGGCTTCGGCAATATTACGGTCAAGAAAAGCTCTAAAGTGTTCAGTGAGAGGGCTAAGTATGTGGATGCCAATTTTTTCGACCTGTTCGACTTTGAGTTGGAATCGGGTAATCCGGAAACAGCTTTGAACCGAATCGACAAAGTAGTTCTTACCGCGGAGATGGCCTCTAAATACTTTGGGCAAAATGATCCAATAGGCCAGTTACTCAATTTGGATGTGAGCGACTCGACCGCACAATCTATCTTCGAAGTGGGAGGTGTAATTACGATACCTTCGAATTCATCCCTGAAGTTTGATTTTCTATTTCGATATGAAAACAATCGGTTTTACAGGAACGATGGTCAGGACTGGAATAGTTATAACACACCTTTCTTTGTTTATCTCAATGAAAACGTGGATTCTGAAGCGTTGGAGGAGAAACTTGAGGTCTTCGCTGAAGAACGTTACTCGCAGGAATTGAAAGGAATTAGGGCATTCAGAGGAATGGCTGAAGAAAGCAGGGTGAGAGCCTATGAGTTGGTGAACTTAGAGGATATCTATTTCAATACAGAGGCGGCAATTGGTGAGAGTAGTGAACGACTGTATTCTTTAATTTTGCTGGGCATTGCGGTGCTGATTTTGTTTATCAGTTGTATTAACTATATCAGTATCTCAATTGCAACATCCTCTTCGAGAAGGCAGGAAATCGGTGTGAGAAAGGTGATTGGGGCAACAAAAAAGCACCTCTTCAAACAGCTATACTTTGAAATTTTGTTCCTGTCCCTAATCGCAGGACTATTAAGTTTCACACTGACTCAAGTCTTGCTTCCTTTCTTTAATGGTTTGACCGGTGTTAAGATTACTACCACTCCAATGGATTCATTGGTGCTCTTTGTATTCAGTGTCGCTTTCGCTGTGTTTGTGAGTGTTATATCGGGAATATACCCCATTCTAATGTTGGCCAAATTCAAGGCATTAAGTGCACTGAGTTCAAAGTCTTCCAGCAAAGTGAACCCTTACTTTATGAGGGGATTGGTGGCCTTCCAATTTGCATTATGCATTCTTTTTGTCACCATAAGCACAAGTATGCATCAGCAATTTAAATACATAAGCTCTAAGGATCTTGGTTTCGAGGAAGAGGCGGTCGTTTACGTCAATAACTCGAACGGTTTGTCAGAAAAACTAAAGCAGGAATTGGCTAAAAATCCAGAAATCCTTTCCACTAGTGGTGCAGAGGGCATTTTTTCGGGGAGCAGCTATAGCGGTTCCAGGACAATTAACGGAATTCGTTATTCGATTCGTGCCGTATTCACGGATATGGATTTCGCCAAGACGTTCAACATGGAAGTAATTGATGGACGGGATTTGAGTCCGGAATTTGGTGAAGATGTTGAGGGAAGTAACTGCCTGATCAATGAAACCTACTGGAACTTACTTAAGGAAGACAGCACATACACAGGTTCGGTACATGGGATGAATGTAGTCGGAGTTATAAAAGATTTTCATTTCGAACCATTAACGAAAGAGATAAACCCACTCTATATTAAAATGGGTTCACCCGCCTCATTTTCTAAGACCTTCTTCAAACTTAACCCACAAACCCTTGGGCAGGGAATAGAGAAAATTCAAGCTGCCTATACGAGTTTGGCTGAAGAGCGCCTGTTTGATTTAAAGTTCTTAGACGTTTTTCTGGAAACTAAATACGATAGCCAAAAACGTTGGAATAAAGTGATCAACACTTCATCCTTTCTTGGGGTATTAATTGCCTGTATTGGTTTGTTCGGTCTTACCGGTATTAACGCAATGAACCGAATGAAAGAAATAGGAATCCGCAAAGTATTGGGAGCAGGGTTGCGTTCAATAGCCGTTCTGCTAAATAAGTCCACCCTTTGGGTCCTACTGATTTCTACATTGGTGGCAGTGCCCGTAGCGACTTATTTCATTGATCTATGGTTGGAGAATTTTGCTTATAGTATTTCAATCACCTGGGACATTTTTGCCGTAGCGATCAGTGTTTGTCTAGTGATCGTTCTGGCCACCATTTCATACCATTCGGTGAAGACATCCTTAATAAATCCCACTAAACTTTTGAGAGACGAATAATTGCTTTTTATGCTTAGAAACTATCTAAAAATAGCGTTCAGGAATTTCAGAAAGAGAAAGCTCAACTCATTCGTCATTGTTACGGGTATGGTGGTCAGCCTTGCGTTTTGCTTACTCATGTTTCTTTACGTTGATGGAGCGTTGCGTTGGGATCAAAGTCATCCTGATTGGGAAAGAACCCATCTGTATACCATGGACTATTTTCAGCAAGATGATGTGGATACGGATTTTTCTTTGTTTGATTTTTCAGAAAAGCCTTTCACTCGATACTCTTTGATCTCCTATATCCATGCCAGGGACTTTATGGAAAACATTCCTGAACTAAAAGAATCTACCTTATTCTATGACATCGGAACAAGATGGAAATCAGATGTGAAGATCAACGGAAACGTATTTAGAGAAGCCATCTCGAGTTCAGATGATAATTTCCTTGATTTCATCGACTATAAGTGGGTTGCCGGAAATGTAGAAGAGGCGATGAAAGACCCTAAGACCTTGGTTATTTCTGAAGGCTTGGCAAAAAGGCATTTTGGGAAAGTTGATGTGTTAGACGAAACAATTCAGGTAATATTCAAAGGTGAGCCTGAAGAATTTAAGATAGGAGCCGTAGTTGATATTCCGCAGAAGTCGACTTTCAAATTTGATATCCTGATGAACTTGATGGCGAACAAAAATATTGGAGACAATCTGTTCAGACTGCAATCCAATGTTTCATTTCAAATGTTGACCCGCTTACCGCATGGTGTGAGTGCCGAAAGTGCCTCAGAAAAGCTACAAACCTATTTTGAGAAGAAATACGCGGAGTACATAGAAAGCAAGAGGCGATGGACTGAGGTAAGTCCTGGTAATCCAGTTTTTGATATCAATCTGGTCAATGTATCCGATATTCATTTGGATCCACATATAAAAATGGAAAGCAATGCTAAGATCCAGCATATTTTGTTGGTTGGATTGTTTGCAGTTGTACTGCTTGTTGTTAGCGGTATTAATTACTTATTGATTTCACTGGCTATGCTTTCCGGTAGGATTTCAGAAATAAGTATCAGACGAATTTCAGGGGCTCAGAAAAGTCATGTTCTACTTCAGTTCTGGCTCGAGAATGCCCTTACTCTCATAATTAGCCTATTAATGGCTATATGTGTTCTACAGTTTGCTATTCCTTTTATAGAGGAAAAAACTGAGACCACAATTTTCTCCACCTTCCCCCAATTATTTAAAGCGGGTAGTTTTCTCGTAGCTGTTCTGATATTAGTCAGTCTTTTGATTAGCCTGAAACCAACTCGTCTCATATCAAGATTAAAACTGTCAGATACTCTTAAAGGTAATAAGACAAGCAAGTTGAAAACAGGCTTTGTCAATTGGATGGTCACTATTCAATTCATTTTATGCTTCGGTTTCATCATCACTGGTTTGGTAATGAATAACCAGATGAAATATATGCTTAACAAGGATTTGGGCTTTGATCAGGAGCAAGTAATAATTGTGAGGAACGGATCTCAGGAATTGAAGCAATCACTCTTGAGTAATCCCGAATTCTCTCATGCAGCCCGCGCGGGTGGTTGGCTCTTTGGGCATGGTCTGATGACATTTATAAACAAAGTGGATGGCAAGGACCTGGAATTGATTCAATATGATGCTGAGCCCGATATGCTTGAACTTCTTGACTTGGACATAGAATGGTTGGACACCGACTATGGAGATGAGTTGGTTGCTATAGTTAATGAGAAGGCAGCCGATTTAATAGGTAGAGAAAAGCTTGCTGAAACGAAAGTAGGCATGAGGCAACGAGTGGTAGGAATAATTCACAACACTGATTTTCAGCCCTTTACGGTGAATAATTATGAGTACTATTATCTTACTCCTAATACCAGAGAAGAACGAAGGCTGAGACAAACATTTGTCAAAATTCAGGCAGGGCAGATGCAGGCCGGACTTAAAAAATTAGAAGAGGTTTGGTACGATCTATATCCCAATAATGCCCTGCAATACGATTTTCTGGATGAATACATTTCTGAGAATTATGACTCTTATTTGGTGACTACCAATTTGATCAATTTCATCACTTTTCTTGGTGTTGTGATTTCTTGCTTGGGCCTGTTCGCTCTCAATGGAATTATTGCTCAGAACAAACTCAAGGAAATCGGAATTAGAAAAATACTAGGAGCCTCGATAGGGCAAATAATGAAGTTACTCAATACTAGAGTAATGCTGATCTTGTCAATTTCAGCGCTTATTGCAATTCCTATAACACACGAACTGTTGAGTGATTGGCTCAACAATTTCTCAGCACACATCAGTCTTTCATGGTATTATTTCGCGATTGCGATCATTATCGGACTGTTAGTCTCGCTCTCTGTTCTAATGATACATACAATAAAAGCAGCAACTGTCAACCCTGCTGAGCTTATAAAAGAAGAATAAACATGGTCAAAAACTATCTCAAAATCGCTTTCAGGTCACTTAGAAAGAACAAACTCTTTTCTCTAATCAACATCCTTGGTTTATCGGTGGGAATTACTGCTGCAGTATTTATTCTGCAGTATTCCTTCTACGAACTGAGCTTTGATTCCTTCCATACCAATAGGGCCGATATCTACCGAGTCATGAACAATCGCTATGAGGGTGATCGACTGATTCAGAGTGGGCAAATCACATATTCCGCAGTTGGACCGCAGATGGAAGCGGATTACCCTGAGATTATCAGGAGTACTACCGTGAATAATACTGGTGAGATCATCCTTCGCTTAGATGATAAGCTTATAGAGGCACAACGTGGGTTTTATGTCCATCAGAGCTTTTTTGAGATGTTCGACTTTGAATTGATTGCTGGTGATGCTTCAAATCTTGTTGCGGACTTGAATGCCATTGTTCTCACAGAATCTATTGCCAGGAGGCTTTTTGAAATTAAGGACGATGATTTCAAAAGTATAGTAGGAGAATTAATCCTGTTGGATAGGGAAACAAATCCAACTAAAATCACGGGCGTAATCAAAGACGTCCCTGAAAACAGTCATCTCGATTTTGAGGTTTTGGTTTCCAGAGCAACATTGATCCAAGCCTGGCCACAGGCAAGATCAAGTTGGAATAGTTCAGACTTTTTCCATTATGTACAGCTGGTTCCGGGTACGGATCAAAAGCAACTGGAAGCCAAATTTGAAGATTTCAGCAATACCTATTTCAAAGGGGACGAGGTAACAGGGACATTTGAAAAATTCCATCTACAACCACTAGACGAGGTTCATCTCTACTCAGACTATGAGTATGACTTTGCTGTAAAAGGGGATGGAAGAATGGTCTGGGCATTGATTACAGTAGCTTCGTTTATTTTACTCATGGCCTGGATCAATTATATAAACCTAACTACTTCCAGAGCACTTGAGAGAGCCAAAGAAGTTGGAATTAGGAAAGTGGTAGGTGCTGAACGAGGACAACTAATCAGGCAATTTATGACTGAGACTGTAGTAATCAATCTGATCGCTATCGTCATCTCTTTCACCTTGATTCAAATTTTTCAGGCCAGATTCAACTCCCTTGTTGAGATGGATTTGTCTCTTCTGAATTTTATTCAATCTGTATACGCTGGTATTCCTGTGGCGCTGATTTTAGGGCTAGTCTTGTTGATTGGGATTGCGTTATCAGGTGCTTATCCTGCATTGGTATTATCATCATACAAACCTTCACAAACTCTAAAGGGAAAGTTTGAACGGTCCTCGGGAGGTAATCTTCTGAGAAAGGGGTTAGTTGTTTTTCAGTTTTGTATTTCCACACTGCTGATTGCAGGAACCTTGTTGGTTTATAAGCAGGTGGAGTTCATGCGTAACCAGGACCTCGGGTTTGAAATGGAGCAGGTGATGGTTGTGAATGGACCAATGTTAACCAGTTTTGACAC
Source organism: Cyclobacteriaceae bacterium (assembly GCA_028281285.1). Classification (GTDB taxonomy): domain Bacteria; phylum Bacteroidota; class Bacteroidia; order Cytophagales; family Cyclobacteriaceae; genus Roseivirga. The sequence continues at coordinate 78,368 of JANQKF010000032.1, read as the reverse complement.
AACGTTCATTGAGCGGATTGCTACTTTTAAAAGCGAGCTGAAGAAGAACCCAAATATTCAAGAGGTTGGAACCTCTGCCAATCTGTTTGGTGACCGTTTACCAAGAACGTTTAATGTCAGACCTGAAGGAGGAACCGAAGGCTATATGTTAAATCGAATTCATGCTGATTATGGTTTTGCGAAGACTTACGATATAGAAATGGTTGCTGGCAGAGATTTTCTGCAAACTGATCATAAGACACAAGGCAGCTTGGTGAAAAATGTGCTCTTGAACGGAAAAGCTGTTGAGCTCTTAGGGCTCGGGAGTCCGGAATCAGCGATCAACAAGAAAATTAATTTTTGGGGTAGAGACTGGTTTGTAGTGGGAGTTACCGAGGATTTTCATAATCGCTCTTTAAGGCAGACCATAGAACCAATAGTGTTTGTGCCATTCTACAACCCCTCTTACGATTATTATAACATCAAGCTTTCGAGTCAAAACATTAGGGAATCCGTGGCTGCAATTGAACAAGTTTTTAATGACTTCTACCCGGGCAACATTTTTGAATTCTCCTTTATGGACGAACAGTTTGATCAACAATATAAAAGCGATGAATTATTCGGAAAGGTGTTCAACCTGTTTTCCATCCTTACCATTATTATCTCTTGTCTAGGGCTCTTCGGGCTAGCAGGATATACTGCTATCCAAAGGACCAAGGAGATAGGAATTCGTAAGGTCTTGGGTGCCTCTGTAACAGATATTCTTCGTCTGATTTCCACTGATTTTGTGAAATTGGTGATTGTGGCCAGCCTGGTGTCCTTGCCTCTCGTTTATTTGGGGGCGAAAGAATGGTTGGCCAATTATGCTTTCCAAATTACTCCCGGAGTTTGGTTGTATGCTATTCCAATAGGTGGGGTACTACTGGTAGCCTTGATCACTATCTCATTCCATATTTTCAAGTCTGCGAATCGAAACCCGATTGAATCACTTAGATACGAATAGATGATTAAGAACTATTTCAAAATTGCCGTAAGAAACCTTTTCAAGAATAAGGTATTCACACTGATAAACACGTTCGGACTATTTATCGGTTTGACCGCCTTTCTCCTGATCTATTCTTATGTGGATTTCGAACGTGGTTATGATAAATTCCATTCTGATGCCGATCGTATCTATCGTGTAATAACAGATAACATAGTCAATGGGGTCAACGGGGCTCGGGATGCAATGTCATTCAGCCCATTGGGTAAGGCCATGTACGATGAGCTTCCCGAAGTAGAACTTTACACCACCTCAATGCAGATGTTTGAAGATCTGATTTTCCAAAAAGGCGATGAATTGCTCAAGGAGACAGAGGTGACGGCAGCTGATGAACGATTCCTGGATATGTTTCCTTATAAACTGATTTATGGAAATAAAGAAACTGCTTTGACAGAACCCAATTCCTTGGTTCTTACCCAAAGTGCAGCAAGGCGATTATTTGGAGAAGAAAACCCAACAGGCAGGACACTACAAGGAAGAGGAATCCATGATGGGAGCTTCAAAATAACCGGAGTGATAGAAGATATCCCGGGAAATACGCATTATAAGTTTGACATTCTTATGTCTTTCAAAACGATAGAGGATCGGGCGATTGCTGATGGTTGGAACGGGTATAATTTCTACACTTATGTGAAGCTAAAACCTGGAACAAAAGTAAACACAGTTCAAGCCAAATTGCCAGCATTTAGCGACAAATACCTGGACCCTACATCCACTCTTGAATTCACCATGCAGCCTTTGACAGATATTCATTTGACGTCCGGAATAACCTATGAACCTGAGGCTACAGGCAATGCACGGACGGTAGGGTTCTTATTTGTCATAGCCCTTTTCATTATAGCTATTGCCTGGGTCAATTATATCAACCTCTCTACGGCCAGATCGATGGATCGGGCTAAGGAAGTAGGTCTTCGAAAGGTTGTGGGCGCCAGAAGAGGACAGCTCATTCGGCAATTCATGACAGAATCACTCTTGATCAATATTATTGGTGGTATTTTGGCACTAACAGCTGTGCAGCTGTTTGGACCAAGTTTCAATAATTTGACGGGTAAGGAACTTATTCAGAATGTTTGGGTGAGTGAGAAGATAGTTCTGATTTTGATCCTGCTGATTTTGGGAGGCTCATTTCTTTCAGGAATATATCCTGCATTAGTATTGTCGTCATTCAAACCTGTAAGTATACTTAAGGGTAAGCTTAGGAATTCAAAAAGTGGGTTACTCTTGAGGAGAGGATTGGTCGTATTTCAGTTTATTGCTTCGCTGATCCTTATTGCAGGAACTGCCATTGTTTTTCTTCAAATACAATATATGAAGGACAAGGATCTGGGTATCGATCTGGATCAAATTGTAGCACTCCAGGTTCCTGCCAGTGACGAAGAATTGGCCCAAATGCGGTACGAGAAGTACAGAACCTTGGAAAACGAACTGCTGCGTAGTCCTAATATCATGTCTTTCGGGACATCTTCGTCTATTCCTGGAGGTGGAAGAAGCGTGATAGCCTCTACGAGTGGGGGAATGAGCATTGTAGGGGAAACCTTAGTCGATCAATCGACCTACTATATCACCAATATTGATGAAGGCTTTTTTCCTACAATGGGCGTAAAGTTACTGGCTGGACGAAACTTCGAACGGGACAGGGCAACTGACTCATTGTCGGTAATCATCAATGAAGCAGCGTTAGTCAAAATGGGATATCCGGATGTCGAAAGTGCGGTAGGAAAGAAACTGAGATTTGGTAGAGAGGATAGTCAACGCTTGTTCAATATTATCGGGGTGGTGAGCAACTACAATAGACGATCACTCAAGGATGATATTGAACCTACCAGCTATCTTATGGGATATGATTCCTTTTTGATGTACATCACTTTGAAAGTGTCTACTTCGGACTTGGATCAAACAATTTCAGAAATAGAACGTCAATGGACAGCACAATTCCCAGATACGCCTTTTGAGTATAATTTTCTTGATAGTCAGTTCAATGAGGCCTATAAAGAAGACCAACAGTTTGGTTCAATATTTACGTCTTTCTCAATATTGGCCATTGCAATTGCCGGACTTGGCTTGTTTGGATTGGCTTCATTTGTAGCGGCACAAAGAGCCAAGGAAATTAGTGTCAGAAAGGTGTTGGGAGCTTCAATTCCGGGTATTGTCTCGTTATTATTTAAAGATTTTTTCAAATTAATTGTATTGGCATTTTTGATAGGATCACCCCTGGTTTATATCATCATGAATGGGTGGTTGGATAACTATGCTTTCCGGATTGATCTTCCAATTTGGATACTCCCTATAGCCGGAGGATTACTTTTATTGATTGCTTTTCTCACCGTTGGATTTCAAACATTCAAGGCAGCAACCGCAAATCCAGCTCAAACCCTCAGACACGAATGATCAGGAACTACATCATTACTGCTTTTCGCAATATTCGGAAGAATACACTTTACTCTATTATTAATGTTTTGGGCCTGGGGTTCGGAATAGCGGCTTTCCTGGTCATTTTTCAATATGTGTCCCACGAATATAGCTATGATCGATTCCATGAGAAGTCGGATCGGATCTATAGATTGAACCTGGGGCGATTGGATGAAGGCTATGGAAGAGGGGCGAAAAGTGCAGGAGTAATGGCGCCAATATTGAAGGATAACTATGCCGGAATTGAAGCTTATGCCAGGTTAAGAAAGTTTCCTTCACTGGTAAGCTTCAAAGAGACAAGGATACACGAAGATGGGTTTTACTTTACCGATTCAACCTTTTTCAAGGTTTTCTCTTTCGATCTCATCGAAGGAAACCCTGATAATGTTCTGAGAGAACCGAACACCATTATCCTCACAGAATCTGCTGCTAAGCGAATTTTAGGTAGGTCTGATCAAATCGTTGGTGAGGTAATTAATGTAGATAATCAATTGGATTTTAGAATTGATGGTGTGGTTAAGGATTCTCCGACAAACTCTCATTTTGATTTTGACTACCTCGCTTCGATAGCCTCGATCCCGAATCACTATAATGTTCCCTTAAAGACCTATCAAACTTTCGAGTGGTATGCTCATTACTATTACACATTTCTATTGTTGGAGGATGGTGTTGATGCCGAGCTGTTGGGAGAATCACTGGAAGAAGCTTCAAAGACTTTATCGCCACCCGAATATTACGAACTGTATGGCACCAACATGGGGCTGTATTTACAATCCCTGGAAGATATCCACTTAAATCCAAGATATGGTGAAATCGGCCCTCAGGGAGACTCTGGATCGCTATATATATTGTCGACAGCAGGATTGTTCATATTGCTATTGGCAATAATAAACTACGCTAATCTAGCCACCGCTCAATCCATACGCAGAATCAAGGAGGTGGCGCTAAGAAAAACTCTAGGGGCCAAAAGAAAAGAACTTATTCTGCAGTTTTTGGGAGAGTCATTCGTGATTACATTAATTGGCTTTGCTCTGGCTTTGTCAATGATTCAGCTGTTCCAGAACGACCTTATAACAATACTTGGTCTACAACCGGGAGTGTTTAAAGCCATCTATGGGCCATTATTCCCGTACCTAATTTTAATACTGGTTGTTGTGAGTTTTCTTGGAGGGGCTTACCCGTCCATATATTTATCGGCATTTGGGGTGGACAGTTTATTCAGAAACCGATTAACCGGGAAGCGAAAGTTTGGCTTTAGAAAGGCGGTGATTTTCATTCAGTTCACTGTGTCGATGATGCTGATCTCCTGTACTGTGGTCGTCTTTTCACAGCTACAGTTTATGAAGAGTCAGGAACTTGGAATTGACACCGAGCAAATCCTGATCATCCCGACCTATGGAAATTCTGACATTCATGGACGCTATGATCTCTTCCGAAACCAACTCTCACGCCTTTCAGAGGTAAAGTTCTCTACATTGTCCGAGCTTTCACCTGGGGACAATGCTTTTGGCGTTATCGGGCGATTTGAGGGAACGGACTCCAATCAGAGCTTCACCACCACTGGGATAGATCACGATTATGTTAAGACCTATGGTTTGCAACTTCTTGCCGGTCGTGATTTTTCCCGAGCGATAGCTACTGATACAGTTGAGCGGGTCATCATCAACAGAAAATTGAGTACTGAACTGGGGTGGTCACCTGAAGAGGCCATTGGCAAGTCATATGATTTTGGAGGTGACGGTATCACTCCGGGAATGGTAATTGGGGTGATTGAAGATTTTCATTTGAATTCTCTCAAGCAAAGCATTCGACCATTTGTCTTAACGATCTTTCCTGATTTTTACCAAAAAATTGCTATCAAGGTTGAGACAGGGGATTTTTCTCAGGCAATATCCAATGTTGAAGACACCTGGAGATCCGTATATCCCGAATGGCCTTTCGATTACTCATTGGTAGATGAGGACTTTGAAAAACAATATGCTGCAGATCAACGGTTTGGGGATCTATTCGTCATTTTCACCTTTTTGGGCTTATTCATTGGAGCGCTCGGTATTTATGGGTTAATCCAGTTAATGATCCAATATAGGATGAAGGAACTGAGCATCAGAAAGGTGTTGGGTGCACAAATCTGGAGATTAGTTCGCTTGTTGTCAGCGGAGTACTTGTTACTCTTGGTCCTATCATTTGTAGTATGCGCTCCCCTGGTATACTATTATATGTCAGAGTGGTTAAGCGATTTTGAATATCGTATTTCCGTTGATTGGTGGATGGTGGCAATTTCCTTGGTGATCGTTTTAATGATCTGTTTCGGGACCATAGGCAACAGAATTTACAGATCGGCAGTTTCGAGCCCGGTAGACTCGCTAAGGCAAGAGTAGGGAAAATGATTAAGCACTATTTCATATCGACATTCCGAAATTTAAGAAGACACAAAGTCTTTACTATCGTCAATGTTCTGGGGCTGGGAATGTCTCTATTGGCGGCAATAGTGATTTTGAAACATGTCGCTTATGAAAGAAGTTTCGATGGTTTTCATAAAAAAACAGAAAATCTATATCGGCTTTCAGTAAGCTATACCGACCTATCAGGAACTTTCGGGGAATACCCGGGACTATCCAACGTGTTGGGGCCAAAGCTGAATGAAGAGATACCTGAAATTGTCTCTTCAGTGAGAGTGTTTCCATTGAGAGAAGCCATGCGGCATACGATATTTAGCTCGGGTTCTGCTGAACTGGATGTACCGAATGCTTTCGGAATTGATCCCTCAGCATTTGAGATATTCACCTTCAGAATTTTGGATGGAAGTTCAACTGGATTTTCCGATAACTCTAGATCCGTATCAATAAGCCATAAACTGGCGACATCTCTGTTTGGAGAAGTCGATCCGATTGGAAAGATCGTCACCCAAAATGGTCACCTTGATTTTGTGGTTTCTTCAGTTTTTGAAGATTGGCCGGAAAATTCACATTTCCGCCCTGAGATATTGCTTCAGATGCGATTTTTGGAGGAAGTAAAAGTGGCAAGACCCCATTTGCATTTTTTGGGAGGAGATAAGTTTTACACCTATTTGAAGTTGGCCGAAGAATTCGATTCCCAAATCCTTTCAGAAAAGTTAGAATCGTTTACTGAAAGGAATCTTCGTCCACAAGATTCTCAGGATGCAGAACTCCATCTGATGGAATTCAATGATATCCATTTAAAGGCAAGTCATATGATGGCCGACATGGCTGTTGTGAAGAACGGAAAGGCTTTGAATCTTCTTGTTGTTTTGGCTGCTTTGATTTTGCTTATTGCTTGGTTTAACTTCATAAACCTGGTTACATCAGGAAGCCTTCAACGGTCCAAAGAGGTTGCCATACGAAGAATTCACGGTGCTGGTCGCTATGCTATGTTTGTTCAGTTACTGTTAGATTCGTTCATCATTGTACTAGTCGCTGTGGCTTTGGCCATTACATGCAATCAATTACTTAATCCCAGGTTTGTCGAAATAATAGGAAAGGGGAGTATATCAGACCTCATGGGGAATCCACGGTTAGTCATTGGACTTACTGGATTTATGTTGTTAGGTGTTTTAATGGCTGCCGCTTACCCTACAATGATCTTAAGCGCATTCAAAAATCCGGAGCTGATTAAGGGTAAAATAGGGAATTCAGGTAACCAGAGTTGGATTCGCAAATCATTTGTGGTTTGTCAATATATGATCACCATTGGTTTGGTGTTTGGAACCCTCACAGTCATACAACAAATTAAACATCTCAAGTCGATCGAGACTCGCACTGATCTTGAACAAGTATTGGTTTTGAAAGGGCCAGGAGTGAGAAATCCGGAGTTTACTGAGTTTAGGGATGGAATAGAACTCTTGAAAAATGAATTGAAGAGCATTCCCGGTATTGAGACAGTGACTACTTCCAATTTTATTCCGGGCCTGAAAATGGACTATGCAGCCAACTTGAGCAACCCGAGAATTCATGGTAAGGAACCTCATTATATCAAAAGAATCTTCGCAGACGAATCCTTTACTAAAGTGTTTGACATCGCGATAGTTGCCGGGAAATATTTTACATCAGAACCTACGGAGAATATAGAAACACGTCCAATTGTCGTCAATGAATCTGCTGTTCGAGAATTGGGATACACTTCTCCTAAGGAGATTATAGGTGAACGAATTAATTATTGGGATCAAAAAATTAAAGTAATCGGGGTGGTAGAGGATTTCAGAATGGAATCTGCGGATCAGCCGATTGAGGCAATGTTCTTTTTCCCAACCTTGGATACCAAGTTTTTCTCAATGCGACTTGCTCATGGCGAAAGCCGCGAACTCATTGAAAGAATAAGCAACAAATGGGCGTCTGTTTATCCAGAAAATCCTTTTGACTATTTCTTTGCTAAACCGCATTTCGACCTTCAGTACAGCTCATTTGAGCAGTTTGAAAAGCAGTTGGTGCTGCTGACTATTCTTAGCATTAGTGTTGCTATTTTAGGTCTGCTAGCCCTTGCTTTTGATGCAGCAAGAGTTCGAATGAAAGAAGTGGGTATTAGAAAAGTGCTTGGCGCTGGTGCAGTGAAAATTCTGAAACTCTTTATTTCAGACTATGTGCGACTCATTGGGCTGTCTACATTAATCTCAGTCCCTTTTGCTTTCTACTTACTTCGGAACTGGTTAGACAATTATGCGAACCATATCAATATCGGAGTCGGTCTGGTATTGCTCCCAATTGCTGGGATATTAGCTACGTCAGTTGTGGTTATAGGCTTGCAGACCTGGAAAACTGCACGATCCAACCCGGTCGAAGCATTACGACACGAATAAACTCAAAAACTATGGTCAGAAACTATCTCAAAACAGCCATTAGAAGTCTTTTCAAGAATAAGGTCTTCTCTTTTATTAATATCTCAGGTTTAGCTATAGGTCTCGGTGCATTCCTGTTGATTTTTCAATTCATTACGTTCGAACAAAGTTTTGACAACTTCCATGAGGATGCCGACAATCTTTATCGCGTACAGTTTGAGAGAATCTATTCAGACCGTCATGATAAGAGTGCGGGACTTACCGCTGGAGCGGGGCAGGCATTAAAGGACGAGTTTCCAGAGGTAGTCAATTATACAAAAATCCATTCGGCAGGATACATGACAAATACCTTGTCGATTAACGGGAGCAAGTTTATTGAAAAGGATATCTTTTATGCAGATCACTCATTTTTTGACCTCTTCTCATTTGAATTGAAAATAGGTGATGGCAATTCAGCACTTGCAGAGATGAATTCCATTGTAATTTCAGAAGAAAGAGCGTTAAGCTATTTTGGTAAAACTGACGTGATTGGTGAGATCATTGAAGTTGAAAATGGATGGGGTATTCAGCAATGCAAAGTGACGGCAGTTTTCAATGAACTTCCTTCAAATACTCATTTCCAATTTGATGTGTTGATCTCTTTAGAAACATTGCACAAGCTTTCTGGCGGGCAATCAGATCGGTCTTTTGGCTGGAATGCCTTCCCAACATATCTCAAATTGGCTGAAGGTGCGAATTATCAAAAACTTGAAGCGAAGTTTCCGGAGTTTGCTCAACGAAATTACACGAGTATAATTGAAAGAGGTGTCAAACCAGTGTTGAAGTTACAGCCCCTTCAGGATATTTATTTGCATTCCAATTTAAGGTTTGAAGTAGGGCCATTAGGCAACTTCAGAGTAGTAAAGATCCTAACTGGTATTTCAATTTTCATTGTTGTCCTGGCCTATTTCAACTATATCAATCTTTCGACTTCAAAATCAATGGAAAGAGCCAAAGAGATAGGGGTACGAAAGGTGAGTGGGGCTAATCGACTCAATCTTTTGATCCAATTCATGTGCGAAGCATTTCTACTGAACTTTCTTAGTATAGTACTTGGGTTTACATTGATGCAACTCACGCTACCGTTCTTTGAATCCGCTTTAGGGAAATCATTTGGTGAATTTTCCACCATTAAAACACAGCTTTTCACATTGGTGGTAATTATGATCACCGCTGGTACTTTGCTTTCTGGGTTTTATCCTGCCTGGATCATGTCAAAGATGAATGCCACAAAAGTGTTGAAAGGTCAAAAGATAAAGTCAGGTAGCGATGGTTTGGTAAGAAAGGGATTGGTGGTTTTACAGTTCACAATTCTGTGTTTTCTACTTATTGGCAGTCTGGCTGTGAGAAGTCAAATTAAGTATATGCTTACTTCTGATCGCGGATTCAACTCGGAACAAATGATTGTTGTCAATGGACCAGCGTCTGGTAACAATAGTGCATCTCTAATTAAGTCGTTCAAAGCTGGATTACTGGCACATCCAGAGGTCATGGGTGTTTCAAATTCAACCATGATTCCTGGTGGAGAAATTAGCTGGGTAAACAACAATGTAAGGCTGGCTACTGCCAATGAAGATGAAATCGTTTCCATTCCGTTTCTTGGGGTAGATGATCGCTTTGTTGATAACCTCTCATTGAAGGTAATAGCTGGAAGAAATTTCAATGCTGAACTTAAGTCGGACACTGCAAGCGTCATGTTCAGTCGTGCAGGAGCAAGAGCATTCGGAATCACTAATCCTGAAGACGCAGTTGGTATCAAGATCCTCGATGGGGGCGTAGAGTTTTTGGTGGTTGGAGTAGTAGAAGACTACCTGCAGAAGTCTTTCAAAACAGGCTACGACCCTATTATTTATAGGCATTTGCCTGAAGCTAATAATTACATGATTATCAAATCAATGAGTGATGATTATGAATTGTTGCTGGATAAATTGGAATCGACATATAGTGCCATTTATCCAACAGACACCTTTAATTATTTCTTCCTTGATGAGTTCTTCGAGAGACAATTTGAAGAGGATAGAAGGTTCGGGACCGTATTCAACTTTTTTACATTGTTGGGGATTTGGATATCATGCCTTGGTCTGTTTGGGTTGGTCTCTTATTCTGTGATACAACGCAGCAAAGAGATTGGTATTAGAAAAGTCTTGGGCGCAAGTATATTGGGCATTATCAACCTCATCTCTAAAAGATTTATAGGAATGATCTTCCTGTCAATTTTGATATCAATCCCGATTTCTTACTATGCCACCAAGCAATGGCTAAGTGGATATTCTTTCGCCACAGAACTGAGTCTTATGGTTTTTGTATTTCCAGTGGCTATAATATTGATCATCACCTTGGTTACGACCGGATCGTTGGCTTTTAAATCAGCTTCGAGAAACCCCGTAGATTCGTTAAGGTATGAATAACAAGTTGTGTCAGTCTGGGACAATTGCGTATCAGGCTGACACAATCAAATATTACCTTTCAATTCATAACTATCTCAAATACAAATAGATAGGTTTTTGGTATTGCTATTGCCATAGATCAGCCATAAGTTCAACAATCATGGTCAAAACAAATCTGTTGCTTGCAATTCGCCAGTTGAAGAACAATAAAGTGTTCTCACTGATTAATATCGTGGGCTTGTCCTTTTCAATGGTCGCTTGCCTTTTGATCTACAAATATGTCACGTTCGAAAGAAGTTATGATGACTATCATGAGAATGTGGAAGATATCTATCGCCTGTATCGACATTCTGAGTCTCCTAATGATTTCAGCGCTGTTGCTTCTATATTTCCTGCAATTGCACCCAATATCAAGGCTAATATCCCTGAGATTGAGAAGGCTACTCGATTCATAGGCTCGGCAAAGATTTTTCAATCATTTGCTTTCTCTTATATCCCTCAAACGGGATCAATAAAGACATTCAACATTGAAAGAGGCTTCTTTGCAGATGGAGATGCCCTTGAGATTCTTACCCTTAACTGGATCGACAATGACGGCAGCAGTTCTCTAAAGAATCCAAATGAATTGGTGATTTCTGAATCATTTGCCAGACGCTTTTTTGGTGAGGAGCGAGCCGTGGGCAAAGTCCTCCAGTTTAAGAACATGCGACAGGAGTACCTGGTCACTGGGGTTTTCGAAGACTTACCAGATAACACTCATTTTAAGTTCGACCTGCTTTGCTCTTTCGGCTCGTTGCCACAAGGCTGGGAACTGGATCAGGACTATGGATGGGGTAATTTCTACACTTATTTGAAATTAGCACCTGAAGCCGATCTTGAAGTTGTTTATGATAAGATCAACATCTTTCTGGAAGACAAGGAGACCTGGTATAGCGAGGAAGGAATTACCTTTCGATTACAACCTATTCAGGATATTCATCTAAAGTCTAACCTTACCTTCGAATTGGAGGCAAATGGTAATGAAAGAACAGTAAATTTTCTTTCAATCATTGGTGTGTTTATCATGGTGATTGCTTGGGTGAACTATATCAACCTCAGTACCTCCAAGTTGGTCGACAGGGCCAGAGAGGTTGGTGTTCGAAAAGTATTGGGAGGTTACAAACGGCAATTGATAGGTCAATTTTTGACCGAGTCTCTGACCGTCAACCTAATTGCGATTATCTTGACGTTCACACTACTGCAACTTTCTATTGGTTTTTTTCAGGGATTGCTCGGTATTCCATTGGCCTATTTCTCAGGCGGAGCACTTCAAACAACTTTGATTTTCATTCTTGCCTTTTCTGCAGGTTCCTTTTTGTTCGGTTTATACCCGGCTCTGTTGTTTTCAAGGTTGAAAATCACTCAGGTGCTGACCGGGAGAAGCAAATCCACGAAGTCCGGTTTAGTACTCAGAAAAGGGTTGACTGTATTTCAGTTTGTCGTTGCGCTCATTTTGATCATTGGTACAGTTTCAGTCTTCCAGCAATTGAATTATCTCCAAAATCAATCACTGGGCATGGATATTGAACAAACCTTGGTGATCAAGAAACCTTTTATGGATTCAGCGAACAGAGCTGGTAGCCATGATTCATTCCTTAATCAGGTGAATCAGATTAGTGGAGTGAATGGAATTACAGCCTCCTCCGAAGTGCCTGGCAATGTGATCACCAGAATGAGAGCGGTGTCATTAGGGCCAGAGGACAATAGTCATTACCTCTATGCCAAGGATATCGATATTGATGAATCCTTCCTGGATATATATGATGTCGAATTGCTCTATGGGACAAGCTTTGATGGTTCCAATCAAACCAACTGTTTTATGTTGAACCTTTCTGCAGCCGAATACCTGTTTGGTACAGATGATTTGGCCTCTAAAATTAATCAGACCTATTACTACCTGGACCGGCCACAGAGGTTAATCGGCATTATGGCCGATTACAACCAGGAATCGTTAAAGGTAAGTTCAGAACCGCATATTTACAGCTCATTTGGGCGCACCCGATTCTTTTCGATCAAGTTGCAAGGTGACAATATAGGTCAGAAGATTACGGAGATAGAAGCGGCTTTTGACACCAGTTTTCCAGCCAGCCACTTCGACTACTTTTTTATGGATGAGTATTTCAACCGTCAATATCAGAATGACCGCCTTTTCGGAGAGATTTTTACTTTCTTTTCAGTACTCGCGGTGGTGATCACAGGACTTGGTTTGTTTGGTTTATCCCTTTACAATATTAGTCAAAGAAGTAAGGAGGTGAGTATAAGAAAAGTACTAGGAGCTTCGGTAAGCAATATTTCTATCTTACTTAGCAGAGAATACGTTTGGCTGTTGGCATTGGCCTCTCTTATGGGGATGCCAGTTGGCTATTTTATGGTAGATCAATGGCTATCGAATTTTGCCAGTCGAATGCCAATTCATCTCTTATTATTTATTACACCCATCTTAATTATTTTAATGATCACATTTTTATCAGTGGGGTATCAGGTGGTCAAGGCAGCATTTTCAAACCCTGCTGATTCATTACGCTACGAATAATTCTATACGCATGATTCGAAACAACATTTTACTCGCGATAAGAGGCTTCAAAAAAAGGAAGTCATTTACGATAATAAACATACTTGGGCTTACACTCGGCATGACTGTAGCCTTACTTATACTGACGTATGCCCGTTATGAGCTGAGTTATGATCGCTACCATTCAAGGGCCGATGATATCTATCGAGTGTCTCTCGATGTGATGAATGACGGAGTATTCCAGGTAGCTGATGCTCAAATGTACCCTGGTGTTGGTCTATTGGCTATCGAAGAATTTCCAGAGATCGAAAACTTTGCGATGGCTCGTCATGTTGGCAGACTTTTGTTCAAGAACGGAGACAATTCCTTCAATGAAGATCGAGTCTATTTTGCCAATCCCGGTTGGTTGAACGTCTTTGATTGGAATGTAATAGCAGGGGATAAAAATACTGCTTTAGAGGAAGCCGATAAGGTGATGTTGTCAGAATCGGCAGCCAAGAAGTACTTTGGGAACGAGGATCCTGTCGGACAAATGATCAATGTAATTCCAAATGGAGCAGAGCTTCCAATGATGGTCACCGGTGTTTTCAAGGATGTTCCCAAAAACAGTCATTTGGGTTTTGATATTCTGGTGTCATGGCAAACAGGGGTGAAGTACATGGGGTGGAAGCATGATGTACTAAATCAGAACAACGAGTTTTTATATCTCTTGAGTAGTTCAGATCTCGATGCAGACTTTGAGGAGCGGTTCAATCAGGCGTTCTACAAAAGGAGTGGATATGATGCAAATGATGAAATTCTAAGAGTTTACCCGCTTACTGATATCCACCTCAAGTCTAACCGAACGTTTGAAGCTGAGGTTAATGGAAGCCGCCAAATGGTCGATATCCTTTTTATTGTGGCCTTTGCTGTGTTAGCGATTGCCTGGGTAAACTATATCAATTTGGCAACAGCGAAATCGCTAGAGCGAAGTAAGGAAGTCGGAGTAAGGAAGGTATTAGGCTCAAAAAAGAAATCCTTGATGGCTCAGTTTTTCACAGAAGCATTGATTATAAACTTCCTGGCTTTAGTATTGACTGTGACTGGTATTCAAATGGTGTTGCCACTTTTCAATAATGCAATAGGAGCTGATCTGGTTTTCAATCCATTACGAGATCTTGGATTGATGATGCAGCTCATGGCATTGTTTGTTGTGGGTTCTTTTGCATCAGGTTTTTATCCTTCTCTGATTCTTTCGAATTATAAGATCATGACCGTGCTGAGCGGTAAGCTCCGAAATTCATCCCAAGGCCGATTTCTCCGAAAGAGCCTGGTGGTATTCCAGTTTACGGCCACAATGCTTTTGTTGGTAGGCACTATCACTGTCTACAAACAAGTGAACTTTATGAGAAGTCAGGAACTGGGAGTGAACATTGATCAAACCATTGTCTTGAGGGCTCCCTTAGTGGCTGAGAATAGAGATGCAAGGATCGAAAAACAGCGAGTTTTGAAAACCGAGGCATTGCGAAGCAGCAAAATTACTCATGTCACATTTTCTGAGACAGTGTTTGGTCAAGGCACTGGAGATATGAGTACAACCACGGGATTGCGAGCGGTAAGCACTGATATTGGTGTTGGTATCAACTTTTCGAATTTCAGAGTTGATTCTGATTTCGTTCCGGCATTTCAGCTAGGAATGGCAGCCGGTGAGAATTTCGATCTAACCAAGCACTCCGGATTTAAACAGGAAGATCAAGAGTGGTACATGATGATGTTGATTAATGAAACCGCCCGTAAGAAGTTTGGCTTTGCTACCAACGAGGCAGCCATCGGAGAAAAAATTTCATGGGGGAGTGGTGATCAGTATACAGTCGTTGGTGTTTTTGAAGATTATAATCATAATTCTTTGAAAACCGCTGTCGAACCTATGGTGCTTTTCTTGAATGCAAGTGGTGCTGGTAGTGATTACTACTCGTTTAAGATAAATGCCGGAGATGGTGATTATAAGGCCGTGATAGATGAAATAAGAGAATTGTACACTTCTGTATACCCAAGTAGCGATTTCGATTACTTCTTCTTAGACGAGCAATTCGATGCTCAATATCGGGCTGATCAACAATTTGGGTTTGTATTTACTACTTTCTCGGGCTTATCGATATTCATCTCCATCCTTGGACTTTTTGGGCTGGGGCTCTATGAGATGCAACAGCGAATCAAAGAAATAGGCATTCGCAAAGTGCTAGGCGCCACTTCGGCTAATATCATTCGTTTGATGTCTTCAAACTTCATGAAGCTGATTGCCATTTCGATTATCATTGCATTACCATTGGCCTTTTTCGGAGCAAATAAGTGGTTGGACGGCTATGCCAATCGCATTGATATGACATGGTACATGTTCTTAATACCGGCTATTGTCTTATTATCGGTTGCCTTAATTACGATCGTTTTGCAATCGATTAAAACTGCTAATGAGAATCCCGTAAAGGCGCTTAGGTACGAATAACTATGTGGATGCGAAACGTTCTTATTGCTATTCGGAATTTTAAGAAAAGGATCACGTTTACCTTAATTAATGTCCTCGGGCTAACGGTAGGAATGACCGTTTCAATGCTAATTTTAATTTATGCAAGATATGAATTGAGTTACGACCGCTTTCATTCCAATGCTGATGAAATTTATAGGCTTTCTGTAATCTATCATGGAGATGATGGGGTTAGTGTTCAAGATGCTGAGATATATCCCGGAGCTGGTTTAATGGCCAAAGAGGTTTTTCCTGAAATCGAGGAATATGCCATGGCAAGACATTGGGGAAGATTGCTCTTCTCACGTAACCAACGGTCGTTTAATGAAGATAGGGCTTACTTTGTCAATTCAGGATGGCTTACACTTTTTGATTGGGATTTCATTAGTGGCAATAAACAGTCTGCTCTGAATGGCCCGGATATGGCGGTCATTTCAGAAACCGCTGCGGAAAAATACTTTGGTGATGAAGACCCTATGGGCGAGTTCATTAAAGTGGTGATTGATGGAGAACAGGTGAACCTAATGGTATCCGGTGTGGTGAAAGACGTTCCCTTAAATGCCCACCTCAAGTTTGATATTTTAATATCTTATGAAACAGGTATTACGCGATTAAAGTGGACATATGAGAATTGGAGTAGTAACAACGAATACATTTATGTCCTTGCGAATACCGACAAACTTCTTGAAGGAGATTTTGAAAGCAGACTCAACAAAGCATATCTCGAGAGAACGAGTAGTGAAAGGACGAATCGGTTGGAGGTTCAGAAACTCACCGATATCCATTTAAAATCGGACAAAACTTTCGAGGCTGAAGCTAATGGCAGCGATCAGATCGTGAATACTTTATTGATTGTAGCAGCATTCGTGATGATTATTGCTTGGGTTAATTACATCAACCTGGCTACAGCCAGGGCACTTGATAGAGGAAAGGAAGTGGGAGTGAGAAAAGTCCTTGGCTCAAGTAAATTGGCATTATTTAGGCAATTCCTTACCGAATCTTTTTTGATTAATTTTTTCGCTTTAATTCTCACATTTACATGCATTCAGGGAGTTCTTCCTGCGTATAATAAAGTCTCAGGACTTCAACTTGATTTCAAGGTTTTTGATGATCTGAACCTGCTTATTCTGCTCTTGAGTGTTTTTTTGATCGGAGCCATAGTGGCGGGGACTTATCCAGCTCTGGTATTGGCCAATTTTAAACCACTAACAGTACTTACAGGAAGGTTTAAGGATTCAAAAAAAGGAATGTTGTTGCGGAAAGGACTCGTTGTTTTTCAGTTCACAATGACCATGATTCTACTTGTAGGTACAATTACAATCTACAAGCAAATTAATCATATGCGTTCCCAGGAGCTCGGAATAGATATTGATCAAACGATAGTGATCAAAGCCCCGATTGTTCTTGGTAATGAGAATAAACAGACTGAGCTTCGGTCGAGTTTCAAAGCAGAATTGAGGAAGATTCCAAGAGTGCGGTCAATCTCATATTCGGGAACGATATTCGGTCAAGGGACAACCGACATGAGTACGACTACGGGAATGTTTGCAGTTGAGACTGAACAGGGAAAGGGGAATAACTTTTACAGCTATAAGGTTGATGAGGAGTTTATTCCAACATTTGGCTTGCAAATTCTCGCAGGCAGAGCGTTCAACGATGAGTTTGAAGTAAAATTTGAAGATGCGCGAAACCTGTACAATGGAATTATAATCAATGAAAGAGTTAGAGAAATCTTTGGTTTTATGAGTAATGAAGAGGCGATCAATAAAAAAGTAAATAGGTGGGGAAGGATCTTCACCATAGTTGGGGTGATCAATAACTACAATCACCACTCATTGAAGAGGGCAATTGATCCGACAGTACTCTTCTTTGATAAAAAGGGGGTAGACTCGAATTATACTTCCATTAAAATAAATAGTGGAAACGATCCAATTCGGTCATATAAGGATTTGGTTTCTGACATTCGGTCTGCCTACCAAAACGTATATCCATCCAGCGATTTTGATTACTACTTTCTGGATGATCATTTCAACGAGCAATACAAATCCGATCAACAATTTGGTCAAGTGTTTACCACGTTTTCCGCATTAGCCATTTTCATTTCCATATTGGGGTTATTTGGATTGGTACTTTTTGAAATTCAGCAGAGAATTAAAGAGATAGGGATCAGAAAAGTTCTGGGCGCAGAACCTCCGGCCATTGTAATGCTTTTTGTGAGAAATTTCTTGTCCCTTATTTTAATCGCAATTTTGGTGGCGCTGCCGGTCAGCTTCTTTGGCATTAGAGAATGGTTGAATGGATATGCCTATCGAATCGAAATAAATTGGATCTTATTTGTTGTTCCTTTAATAGTACTTCTGGGAATTGCTTTGACCACCATTTCGTTGCAGTCAATCAAGGCGGCAAATCAGAATCCGATTAAGGCATTGAGGTATGAATAAATGAAAACGACCCGGGGAGGCTGGGTCGTTTAGAACAACACTCTACAGACAGACTATTGTCCTCCACCGCCTCTTCGACCTCGCGGTGGATTTTCTTTCTTCCACTTTTCATAAAGCGGCCATTGTGTATCCGTAAGAATCTTCTTGAGTTTTTCCTCCATTTCTTCCTGGATTTCCATTATGGCGTCACGCATACCTTCACGATCACCGCTGGCTCTTAGCTCCTGCATCTTTTCCATACGTTGCTCAGACGTTTCCAGAAGTAAATCATACACCTTTGTCCTTTGTTCATCGGAGAGTCCGAATTCCTCCTGCCAGGTATCGGCAGTATTATTTGCCTGTTCTTTCGGGTCAGGTCGCTGTCCTCGCTGACCTCGTTGTGCCTCTGCATACATTACACCAACAAATAGCAGCAGACACAGTAGAATTAATTTTCTTTTCATCTTCATAAGTAGATTTGAAACCTAAGACTATGATAAAAACAAAAGGTTTAATTGAGGTTACCCTCAATCAAATCAAGATCAGGCAATTTCACCGGAACCAATCAGTTCTTCACCTTCATACCATGCCACAAACTGCCCGGGAGCAATTCCGCGCTGATGCTCATCAAAGATGATATAAAGGCCATTCGACTGCATAAAGAGTTCCGCCCCAACCAGGGACTGTCGATACCGGATTCGAGCTTTGTATATTCGTGATTCACCTTCTTTCAATTGCAAATCGGGACGTACCCAATGAATATCATCCGGCTCAACGAAAAGCCCTTTGCGAAGCAATCCGGGATGGTTTTCACCTTGCCCTGTGTAGATCGTATTAGTGCTTGTGTCTTTTTCGATGACAAATAATGGCTCGGGAGTACCTCCGACACCGAGTCCCTTTCGCTGTCCTATAGTGTAGTAATGTGCACCATTGTGTTCGCCCACCAGTTTGCCATCAGTGGGAGTATAGCTATAAGGCTTGGTAAGAAAATCGAGTTCTTCTTTCTTGTTGTTGAAAGCTTCAACCTCCTGATTGAAATCTGAAAAATTTTCGGCCTCAATAGATAGTTCTCTGATTTCTCCTTTTTTCGGAGCCAGTTGCTGCTGCAGAAAGTCTGGGAGTCGCACTTTTCCAATAAAACAAAGCCCCTGAGAATCCTTCTTCTCAGCAGTTGCAAGACCGGCTTCCCTGGCGATTTCTCTGACCTGAGACTTCTGTAAATGTCCAATTGGAAAAAGTGCTTTGGAAAGCTGTTCCTGATTCAGTTGACACAAAAAATAGCTCTGATCCTTATTGTTATCTGCACCGGCCAATAGACGATGAACCGGCTTTCCATTCACTTCAATAGTCTCTTTTTGACAGTAATGGCCTGTTGCCACGAAATCGGCCTTGAGCTTAAGCGCAGCATTTAAGAAGATATCAAATTTGACTTCTCTATTACACAGTATATCAGGGTTTGGCGTGCGACCTTTTTCATATTCTGCAAACATATAGTCCACGATGCGCTCCTTATATTGTGCGCTCAAATCAATGACGTGAAAGGGAATACCGAGCTTTTCTGCAACGGCTAACGCATCATTACTGTCTTCTACCCATGGACATTCATCAGAGATGATCACTGAATCATCTACCCAATTCCGCATGAACATGCCGATTACCTCATAACCCTGCTCCAGCAACAAGTGCGCAGTCACGCTTGAATCTACTCCACCGGAAAGTCCTACAACTACTCGTTTTGCCATCTTAAATTCCCTGATCGAAGAGGGTAACAATGATTTTGCAAAAATAGTTGAATCTTCGACAAGAAATCTAATGATCAATCAGGAGAGAAGCTGAACCATCTTTCTTCTTTCTTCTTCTGACGGCATCCTACCGAATGCAGCGCCAAGATTATCCACTAAATGATGTGGCTTTGATGTGCCTGGAATTACACAAGTAACTGCATCGTTGGACAAAATGTATTTCAAAAAAAACTGTCCCCAGCTCTTGCAACCGAATTCCTTTGTCCATTCGGGAAGTTCCTGGTCACGAACCTTTCTGAAAAGGCTACCACTTTCATAGGGTTGATTGATCAACACGGCTATCCCTTTCTCTTTTGCCAATGGGAGAATGCTTCGTTCTGCCGTTCTACTGAGTATTGAATAGTTGAGTTGAATGAAATCGACAGGATAATTCTTCATGATTTGTTCCATTCGATCATAGGCACTTTCTACATAGTGTGTGATGCCGATAAAGCGAACTTTTCCCTCTTCCTTCCATTGTTGGAGTGTCTTTATATGTGTTTTCCAGTCGACCAGGTTGTGAATTTGCATGAGGTCGATCACCGGCTTTTGCATCTTCTTTATTGAGGACTTCATCTGACGAATACCTGCATCTCTTCCTGAAACCCAGACTTTGGTAGCCATAAAGAGCTTTTCATTGATCTTTAAAGAAGTGGCTAGGTCACCAACCACTTGTTCCGAGCTACCATACATAGGGGATGAGTCAACCACACTACCACCCAATTCTACAAGTTTTGATAGTACCTGCCTTCTTACCGTTCTTTCTTTTTGATTGTTGCCCACATCAAAAGTTTGCCAAGTGCCAAGTCCCACAACAGGAATGGAAACATTACTTCCTGGAATCAATCTCTTCAGTATTTTAGCCTCTTCGAATATTGAATAATCAGGTCTAATCAACGACACTAATGGTATGGTTGACAGTAACTTAAGTGATTTTCTTCTATTCATGATATTCTATTTAAATGTACTTCAATTTTTTTACCTGACAGATACCAGAGCAAGACAATCGGCAAAATTCCTAATGCAAGCCAGATGATTGATTTGTTCGTAAGATTGAATGTTGTGATCAGCCAAATCGCGACCAAATCACCAGATCGATAAATTATAGAATCGATACCGTTCTTGTAATTCAGAATTGATGGTGAGACTGCTGAATATAGTTCTCTCGATGGTCTCACTAGCGCATAATTGTAAGATTTCAAAAGAACAATACTCACTATCAGGACACTTATCGTAGGAATCAAACTGATTACAATGATTCCAAAGAAGGTCAGTATTGGCATGAAGGTCATGGGTTTCGTGTCGAAATTGACTTTGTACCGGGAAATATAGATTTGGAGTATTATCAGCACAAATCCGATGATGAGATCCCTCAATGCAAAAAGGTACGTTCTGACAACAGGTGAAGCGGTATAAGAGTCGATAATTTCAAGCTGTTTGACGTAGATAAAGGTGGAAAGAAGCGCATAACCAAATACGAATGTCGACAACCATAAACCATTTGTTTTCGGCTTTTCGCTTTTTGGAAAGACATCCGCGAACCGGGTGATTGGTCTTGTATTCAGAATCACTAGTAAGGATAATACCAGGAAGAGTAAAGCCATCACAATCAGACCTTTATGTCCAAGGATTGGCAGTAGCATAATCAGGAGGAAAGGACCTGTAATTGCTCCAAGGCTTCCCCATATGGCAACTGACATGTACGATCGCTTTGATTTACTTTTAGTAGTGCCGGAAATCGTTTTCCAGAGTTGAGAAATTAGAATCAGACTGAACCCACCGATCAGTATATATGCGAACTCATAAAGAGATTGCTGAATTGAAACAAGAAGACCTAAAATCAAAAATCCAGACAAAGCACTTAACCACTGCCTATCTGAAATTCGTAGTCTTGTTGAGATCAAACTTAGTATTGTGACTGTTACAAAGGAGCCTGAAATCAGAAATTCAAGACGTTCCAGGCCAATTTCGAGCGCGAAAACATCTCGTAACCCACGCAGGATTTGTAACGCTGCTAAAAGGAAGAATAGTGAAGTTGAGCACTTTTGAATGTTCTTCGTCTCCATTTTGATGAAATAAAGAAGGTATCAAATGGAATAATTACGATAGAACTTTATTAATGGCAGTGAGGGATTAATTAAGCAGAGGCTTTGGCGCTTTCTCTGAACTTGGAAGGGGTGGTCTTGACAAACTTCTTAAAGGCTTGGTTAAAAGAAGAGAGTGTATTAAAGCCCGAGTCATAGGCGATACTTGAAACAGTAAGGTGGGACTCGTTGATTAGCTTCTCTTTGGCAATTTCAATTCGCCTCGAGTTCATAAAGTCGGTGAAGCTCATTCCCAACTCTTCGCTAAACACATTGCTAAGCAGGTGTTTAGGGATGTTTAAGTCTTCAGAGAGCGAGCCTAAAGTATAGTCGTGGTCCAAATAGGGCGTATTGTCGTCTATATGAGACTTGATCTTATTACCATACTCCTGGTATCGGGACTTTGAGAGGTTGATGTTTTTGTATTTCTTCGTTTTTCCAAATAATGCTGTGAGGTTCTTAAGTAGGTAAAAACTGAAGATGTAGATGACAACAGCATAAAAAAGTGGTCCTGAGATATAGTTGGTGAAATAAGCACCCAGCACCATCCCGGTTCCGATCAGTAAGAGAGTAGACCATTCCATTTCCTTTTTCGTGAATTGGCCTCTGTTATTCCAAAACCAGTAAGCAGCAAATAAGAAGTAAACCACCGATTGTGCGGCCAGGATGGTATAGCCACCAATATTCCAGAATGTTTCCAACTGAAGTACTGTGCTCAAGGTAAGTACGGCAACAACCGGGATAAAATGAAGGAAATACAACTTCCTCATTTCAAATTCCCTTTCCAGGCTTCTTAGATAGAGCAACAAAAATGGACCTATGGCCAGGTGCGCGGCAAAGCCCAGATTAAGAATGATCAAATGTACTTCATCATAAAAGAGCCACAGTGTGGATTTAATAATGCGAATAGCCAATGCCAGGAAGAAACCAGCCAGTAATTTGGTGGATAGACTTCTTTTGTCAAATACAATCAGGTAAATCCCCCAAAAGAGACTTTGTACTGCACCGATGCTGCAGATGATCAAAAAGAGGTCTCGGGTTCCCATTAATGAATTGAGTTCAAAATGAAATATACGGAAACGAAGTTGACCCGGTCGTCAAAAAATGAAAAGAGAGGATTTCGAGTGATTAAATTCCTTTTAGTCCAGCTGTTATGAGACCAATGCTGTCACTTCTTGGGCCACAAGAATTTGAATGTTTAGTTGGGTGTTGAACAATTCTCGTTTATGTATTTGAAAATCCTCAAAATCATGGGATACCAGAATCTTGCTATTTGAATTAAATGCCACTTTCAGAAACACGATATCCACTGGCTTTTTAACGTTTTGTCTAAATGAATTTCTAGCTTTCTGATTTACATTTCGAGATACTGGCTTAATTCTTTTTTGTGATAATACCCTGGTAATGAAAGTATGGCCTAGCATTCCTGGAGTTAGTCTAGACGTATATTCATTCCAAATAATGCTGTTTTCAATCTTGAATTCACGACTTGGTTGATGATCTAAGCATAGGAGTTCCGATGAGGTCAGGAGGTAATTGATTAGCTCAATAGAACTTGCGCATCTTTCTTCTTGGGTATTATTGGCGTGTTCCAGAACATTTGTATCTATAGTTATATCCTCCAAAGCCATACTTCTTAGGCATTGTTTCTTTTAAACTGTTCATTTGCTAGTGCCATTGATTCAGTGAGAGCATCATCGAAAAAATTGGGAGGCCATTCATGTGACTCTATATGACCATCGTCTTCGATTTTGATTTCTCTAATATTAGCTTGTTCCTCCTTTTGATCAACAAAATAAACTGCAACATTATCAGCTGATATGGATTTGTCGGCTATCAATCGTCTTAGCCTCAACATCATATGCTCGCTATGAGATTCGACAATGATTTTTTGATTGTTATTAGCCATATATACGAAAAGGTCGGCAAGGGTGGATTGTAGCTTTGGGTTTAGGTGAATTTCCGGTTGTTCTGCAATGGTAAGACTTCCTTCAGTAGAAATCAGAGCCTGCACCATAAGGGGCAATACTTGAGATGCCCCAAAGCCAGAATTTGCTATAGTTGTGTATCTTTCAGAGTTAGATTTACCGAATCCAATGGCATACAAATTGCTATCGAGATTTTCCATTTTGAGGCAATCACCAAATCCAAATTTTTTGACCCATGAATCGAGCACTTCTTGTTTATCTCCAATTTTATTCAACAGGTTTGCCATATTCTCCCCATGCGTACCAACC
The DNA here is from genome assembly GCA_028281285.1 of Cyclobacteriaceae bacterium. Taxonomy (GTDB): domain Bacteria; phylum Bacteroidota; class Bacteroidia; order Cytophagales; family Cyclobacteriaceae; genus Roseivirga. Next base: position 54,150 of record JANQKF010000032.1, on the reverse strand, counting down.
GTATTGTAGGTTTCATTTGTTATTTCATATACTCTTCGTGGATGCTCCCTTAATGGGCCAATGAAGCTTAAGTCTCCTAAGTATTTTCTAGACATGGTATAATTAAAGGAGAGGGCTGACAGAATGTTAGAAAAGCCTTTGGAAAATCCCACGTCATCATCTTGCTCTCTTTCATCTTCAACTTCTGTACTGTCATAGTTGTAGAGGACGGAGTTGGGGGAGAAAACAAAGTTAATTGGGATACTTGTTCTTATAGCTTTAAGTTCTTCTTTTGAAATACTATTTTTCCCTAAACCACTATAGTTATATCCCTTTCTTTTACCCTTGCTGATTTCGAAAAACCTCCTGAGGTAGATGTCATACACGGTTGTTTTCTTTAAGACCATCCGCTTATTACCTTCTTCTCCCAAGCCGAATGTGATTTCGAACGATCCAGGCGGATACTCACCAACTTCCTCCAATTCCTTATCGGTTTTGTGAGTTCCGTATCTGAAACCAAAAAAGACGTCCTTTTCTGAATCGTAGTCATTCACAATTTCTCGATAACTTCCACCATCGTAGACATCTCCTTTCAGAATGAGAGGTGTCCGAGTATCTCGAGAAGTTAAGGTTTGATTCATCAGAAGAAATGGGGCAATGAAATTTGTTTTCCCCACATTGTTGGGGCCAAGAATAATTGTTATTGGCTTGATTTTGATCCAGCCAGTGTCTTTAAAATTCTTAAAGTTCTTCCACCTGGCTTCAAAGAAGTTTAAACGCTCTTCCACTTATGATACGAGTTCTTTTGATGAAATCTTGGTAAACATGATAACTGAAAGCCATCAAATGATTGCATGTCTTAGATTTCAATAAATGAATTATACAATGTAATTATTTGATTTTAGCAAGACAATAAAAGGCGACTCAAATTTGAATCGCCTTTCCGTATTGAGGTTGATTAGGTAACTATTTTTTCTTGATCTGAATGGCAGGGTCGGTTTTCTTCAATGAAGGAGTTCTGTTAAGGAACTCATCATACAACCTGATCTGACGACTCGTCATAGGGATTTTGTATCCATCAATATAGAGGTCAATAACCTTAGACGATGTTTCAAACGGATCACCTGTGGCTACGAAAATATTCGCCTTCTTTCCAACTTCAATCGATCCGATTTGATCTGCCACACCCATGATTTCAGCAGCATTGATTGTGATTGCCTTTAACGCTTCCTCTCGTCCCATTCCGTACGCTGCAGCAAATCCAGCATGGTAGGGGAGGTTTCTGGAGTTTTCAGTATCTCCTGAGCGAATGGCCACTTTCACACCGGCTTTCTGCATGGCTCCCGGGTTGGCATAAGCAGCGTCATAACTATCGGACTGCCTGGTTGGTATAGCTTGAACCGGTCCTGTAATAACAGGAATGCCAGATGCAGCGATCTCATCAGCTACTCTCCAGCCTTCGGCTACACCTGTAAACACCACTCTTTCATAACCTCTGTCTTTCACCCAATCGATAGCGCTAATGATGTCCTTAGCAGCATTTACCTCGATATACAATGGCAATTCACCATTGATCACTCTCACTAAAGCCTCCATTTCAGGATAGTAGCGGGCATCTTCCGAATCTTTGATCTTGGCATATACTTCAGCCTTGTCCCAAGCTTCGTTGACGCTCTTAAGAGCTCTCTGGCGTGCCTTCTCAGCCTCTTCAGGAGATTGACGTCTTCTACGTCCTCTTCGCGCAGAAGAAGGGAAATTCATCACCATAGCTCGATTACCTGCATACATCTGATCCGGAGTATAACCGAATAAGTTGATTGTGGCGGCAGTTCCCGGAAGGATACCACCTTGTGGCATGGTAAGTACTGTGGTTACACCACTTACTCTTGTCACCGGAATAGCCACTGCATTGGGATTAACAGCAGTCAGTGCTTCCATTTGAGGAGTAATGGCTCCAAACTCTCGTGAATCCTGAGATTCTCGAATACTTCCGATTTCAATGAGCCCCAACTGTGTACCAGAATCAATCATACCCGGATAGATCTCTCTGCCTGCATAATCGAATACTTCGGCATCATTCGGAATGGTTACATTGGCACCTACTGCTTCAATGACCCCATTGTTGATTATGATGGTGCCATTCTCAATCACACCGTTTGTTACGGTGAAGATTTTGGCATTTGTCAGCGCAAATTTGCCGCTTCTGGCTTTCATCACCTCATCATCCTCTTGTCCGAAAGAGAGTAGAGGAATTAAGGTGAACGCTAGAAATAATGTGAATAACTTTTTCATACCGATTTCTAGTTATGTCTCCTAAAATTACCAAGACCAAATACATGAGCAATCTCCACACCTTCCATGCATAGATGCGTATCGTGGAAATCGAAAAGCTGAACCTCCTCGATAGAACTCTCAGGATTAATGTAGATTCGCTGATCAGCTTTGTCAGTTGCTCTGTCAAAGTACTTAACCCCATCAACAAAAGTCATCTGAGGAATGGCATACACCGATAGGGGGTGCTTGTCAAAAATGGCGATATCTGCATCTTTTCCAGTTTCGATTGATCCAACTCTATTATCAATACCTAATTGCTTGGCAGGATTAAGTGTGATCATAGCCAACGCTTCATCGTCTGTCATGTTACCATATTTTTGAGTCTTGGCGGCCTCATGGAAGAGATGACGAATTAACTCTCCGGAATCAGAATTGATTGATGTCAACACACCATTTTGAGTAAGAATGGCTGCGTTGTAAGCAGTGGAATAGTAAACTTCCAATTTATAGGCCCACCAATCTGCAAAAACGGAGGCATAAGCCCCAAATTCTGCGAGCTCCGGAGCTACCTTATAGGCTTCATTAGCATGCTGGAAGGTGATTTTTGGAATACCAAAATCGGCAAACACCTTCAACAGCATATAAATCTCATCCGCTCTGTAGGAGTGACAGTGAACAATGATGTCACCATTGAGAATATCAACCAGAGTTTGCATTCTAAGGCTGTACTTAGGGGCAACTTTTCTTGGATTCTTGTCTGCTCTGTAAGCTTCCCACTCTGCCTTATAATTAAGGGCATCAGAGAATGAGTTTCGAATCATGGCTTCAATACCCATTCTACTCTGAGGCTGAATACCTCTTGCTCTTGCACCTCTGGTAGGATTTTCACCTAGAGCAAACTTGATTGTTCTGGGAGCACCTTCGAACCTTAGATCATCGGGGTTGGAAGCTCCATATCGTAGCTTCATGGTCTCATTTTGTCCACCAATTACGTTGGCAGACCCATGCATCAGGTGAATGGATGTAACACCACCTGCAAGTGCGCGATAGATGGATATATCAAGCGGATTTACCACATCTTCCATGCTTACTTCAGAAGTTACCTGACTTGTTCCTTCATTGATTGCACTACCTGCAATATGAGAGTGTGCATCAATGATACCCGGCATTACAAACATGCCGGTTGCATCGACCTCTTCAACACCTCTTGGTGTTCTGAGGTCTTTGCCTATTCTCTGAATCTTTCCATCTCTTACGAGAATATCCGTGTTCTCAAGAGTTCCGTTGGTTATCGTAATGACGGTCCCGTTCTTAATGAGCACGTCTCCCTTTTGAACTTGTGCCTGAGCAAAAGAGGCAGCAAGAAACAAAAGGCCGATTATTATTATATTTCTTTTCATATCTGTTCTTATTTACCGTCATCTTTTGAGGCTGTCCACTCCATAGCGAACTCTTGTCCTCCAAAATTTACTGTAGCTGTGGCATCGTATTCTTTTCCTTCAACCTTACCGGTTACCACAATGTCAAGTGCCTGTCCTCCTGCGTCAATGCTGAAGTCAAAGGCCAGTGTGCCATCTCTGAAACTGACGTTTCTCATATCGTTGTCCGGGCTTCCATCATCACTAGTCAGGGTTCCTTCGTACGAATCGCCATTCTTTTTGATGATCATTTTCCCACCTTGTTCTCCTTGTGGGGTGTTTAGACTATAAGTCCAGGTGCCCACAAGAGCATCACCACCTTCAGCTGAAGCAGCAGGGGCGGCTTCTTCGGCAGAGTCATCCTTCTTTTTCGACTCCTTGACCTCATATTCGTATTTGTCTCCGTCTACAAAGACATACTTAACTTGAGATTTCTTTTCAAAGAAGGGTCCGGTTGAAACCACCACATTGGCAAGCTTACCCGCATCAAGTGTACCTGCTACCTTATCAATTCCCAACAATTCTGCAGGATTGGTAGTAAGTGCGGCAAGTGCAGCATCTTCACTGAGGCCATTCTCGATCATAGTCATGACGTTGGTCTTCACTTTGTTGGCACGTGTTCCCATAGTGGAGAATCCGAATTTAATTCCTGCGCTTTGCAGTGCTGCATATTGTTCAACATACTTTTTGTAAAACTCCATTCTACGCTCTTCAAGACGCTTCACTTCATCCGATTTATCATCATCTTTGCCGTCTTTAGGCTCATCTGGCAAGTCCATTGACATAAAGAGCATGGCATTGTTATTTTGGAAATCATCAATCAAATCCCAGGCTTCTTTCAGGTTGGCTACGGCCAGCTTAGCAAAACCAAGGTCTTTCTGAAGTCTCATAGCTCGTTGAGCTAACAATAAGGTAGATGAGTTGTAAAATACAGGCTTTGTTCCGGCCACCACGGGAAAGTAAGCTTCCAATACGCGGTCCTGAGATGGTCTTTCCAAACCGCTGGGGTCTTCAGTATACATTTCGTGATGTTGCTTGGCATTCACAGCATTCCTGTAGAGGTCTCTCCATTTTGCCATGATTCCGAGTACGTTGCCAGGATAGGAGCCAGGTGCGCCAACAAATTGCGTGAACATGGAAACGTTTTCCTGTAACATCATTTCATCTGCATGATCTCGATCAGCTAAAAGTACTAAGGCACCTGAACCAGGAAGCATTCTTCCATAGGGCACAGTATGAGAAATTGTAAAACCTGCTTTTCTCATGCCATCAATACTACTTGATCCAATATCGATCTGACTCACCACGTGATGTTCGGGAGTAATCCCAGCATAGTCATTAGGAGGGTCAGGAGTAAAGAGATTGCTTGGTCTTTCCATCGCCTTTGGACGTTTTGCGGCAGTGTTAGACATGCCATCAATAAATCCAGCATATACATACATTCCTGTTCCATCCAATACTTGGGCATCGTCTGGCACATTGACATTCGTTCCAACGGCATTTATAAGGCCATTTTTTATAACGATTGTACCTCCTTCCACTACATTCCCCGGGGATTGCACGATGCTTGCATTGGTGATTGCATAGGTTCGTGTAGCCGCGGATTTGCCTGTTGGATCACTTTGGGCAGAACTGACCAGAGTTAATGACAACAGGGGAAGAATTAGTGTCAGACGAAAAAATGTTTTTCGAAGTAACTTCATTCTTAAGCGTTTGGGTTCTTTAAAATTTAACTCTGTAATATAATCTAAAGGGTTATTGAATTCAATGCCAAATATGAGAATGGTTGATTAGTAAGATTTGGGGTAATTAGAACGGTCACAAGGCGATACAGCTGTCAATTGAATCCTTACAGTTATCAATTCGGGTCTTCTGTAGGAATGGGTGTATACCGTTTGTCGTAACTTGCTACTAACCAAAATACTAACTATGCTCAGATCCATACATTTAGGCAGTTGTCTTCTTTTTTTCCTCTCAGCAGAGTACATCCAGGCCCAAGAATCTAGGATTGAAAGTGCGGTCGATTCAATGAACAAGCTTCTTTACACCTACAATTACTTTGATACAATACAGAATGATCAGTCGTATTTCAGTTACGTTAAGACCATAGACTCACTTGCTGATCTGGCCCTTAATTCAGGTGAGAAAAATGCCTTCTACAAAGCCAGAAATGCCAGGTTCAATTTTCATAAGTACAAAGACGAGTACGAAAAGGCAGAAAGAACTCTTGAGGAAGCCAGACGGTTTTCATTGGCTGAGAGTGATTCCACCTATTACACGCGGTTTACTTACTTGGTCGGCAATTTGTACCATCGGATGTATTGGTATGATTCATCCATCGTATATTTTAGGAAATCACTAGATCTTGCGCTGGAGTTAGGAGATAAACGTCTTGAAGCCACCTCAATAAATGCTATTGCAGTCTCATATGCCAATTTGAATCGTTACGAGGATTCCAAGAATTATTACAGTAAGGCTCTCCATCTGGCTGAAGCTGGAGGTGACTCGTTGCAAATTCAGTTAGTCATGGGCAATCTGGCTCTGGCGCATGCTAGATTAGACCAAGGTGATTCATGTCTGTATTATGCCCGTCCCTCTTATGATATAGCCGTTAGGATTGATGACGTACGTGGTATTTATCAATCACTTAATACCCTTACGATGGGTACCTGTTTGGTAGGCCGGTATCATGAGGCCATTCGATATTCAAAACAACTCCAATCACTTGTTGAGCCACTGGGCGAACTGGGATTTATGGCAACTTCTTATCTATACCGAAGTAAGGCTCAGGCGGCACTGAATAGATATAATGAAGCGCTTGAGAGCGCTAAGTTAAGTGCTAAGCTCACCAAGGAATTCAAAGGCCCAAACCATCAACTTGAAATCTTGGAATGGATGGTGGAACTTACGGAAGGTGAGAAAAAGTACCAGGAAGCACTTGACTATCAAAAGGAGTTGAACCTTTATCAGGATACGGTATTCAAGGCAGAATCGAATCGAATCCTCGATCGATTGACCACTCAATACGAAACACGGCAGAAAGAGGAGAAGATTTCGGCACTCGAGGAGATTCAAGCCGAATCTGAGCTGAAACAACAATTTCGCAATTTGATGTTCGTGGCCGTCATTTTATTTCTCGCAGTAACAGTTTGCTTAATCTACATACTCCTGAAACGCAAAGTCGAACGAGAAACAATGGGCCGTCAAAAGGCGGTTCACGAGTTGCTTAGATCTCAGCTCAATCCACATTTCCTGTTCAATGCGCTTTCATCAATTCAACTCTTTCTGATTAATAAAGGAGAGGGGGCAAATGCGCTTGAGTACTTGTCGAAATTTGCCAAGCTAATGCGGAGAATTTTGGAAAACAGCCGAAAGGATGTGGTTTCACTTGCGGATGAGGTGTCAACACTCAGACACTACCTGGATCTTCAAAAACTCAGGTTCGATAATGGTTTCGATTATAGAATTGATATAAACACCGAAGCAGATCCTGAGGAAATTCTCTTTCCCCCAATGTTTGCACAACCGTTTATTGAAAACTCATTGGAGCATGGGATTTCCGAGATTAAGGACGGCATGATCGAAATCAATTTCTACCAGAATGGCGATAATTTGCATTTTAGTGTTCAGGACAATGGAATAGGAGTATCCCGATCATTGCAAATGGATAAGCGCAAAGAGCACGAATCCCTGGCTACCAAGATCACCTATGACCGCATAGAGGTTTTAAGAAAACTCATGAAAAAGAAAGTCACATTCGAAATCAAGGATCGATTGAATCACGAGCAAGTGATTATAGGTACCGAGGTGAGATTTGAAATGCCAATCGAATTTAGTTTATGAGAGCAGTGATTATTGATAACGAACCAAAAGTGAGGGCTTCACTCGTGGGGCTTCTTGAGCTCTATTGCCCTACAATTTCCATAGTAGGAGAGGCTGAGAGTTGTAGCTCCGGGAGAGATTTGATTGAAAAGTATCAACCCGAGGTTATTTTTCTGGATATCGAGATGGACGATGGAACGGGAATTGATCTTGTTCGATCTTACCCAAGAATTCACGGTCATGTTATATTCATCACTGCCCATGATAAATATGCAGTCGATGCGTTTCGATGTAGCGCCTTGGACTTCCTACTGAAACCGGTAGATCCGGATGACCTTGTTCGGGCAGTTGGTAAAGCAGAAATGAGTAAAAGCGCGAATCATCTGCAGCAGCAAATTGATGTCTTGGAACAATATATGAGTCAAAAGAAAGACCCAGACGCAAAGATTGTTCTTAGTGATTCGGAAAGCATTTATCTTATCAGAATTTCAGAAATCTTATGGTGCTGTGCTGAAGGTAGTTATACCCGATTTGTTCTCGAGGATGGCTCGGAAATTCTCGTATCGAAAAACCTCAAATTTTACGAAAGCCTTCTTGATCCCGAACAATTCATCAGGACACATCATTCATATCTGGTCAATGTCAACCACATTAAAAGATTCGAACGGAGTGAGGGGGGTATGGTCGTTATGGATAATGGAGGTATTCTTCCGGTCTCTGTGAGAAAAAAAGACAACCTTATGCAAGTGTTGAAGAACTGGAATAATGCCACGGACATCAATCTGTAAGCCACACTTATTAACACTTCATTTGCGGGCATAAATTGCACCAAACAACTCTCAAAGTTTCTCAAGTAATTGGGGTAAGAATTGATACTACGGTTGAGAACGCAGTAGTGTTTGGTCAGTAAAATGGGTGCTCTCAAGGGATTCCTTGGAGTCCCTTGAGTACTTAATTGATTGTTTTAGGGAAATTAAAATAAGTTGAGGACAGAAGTACGGTTAGAAGACTTCTGTGGATAAAAAAAGGGCCCGTAAGGGGCCCTTTCCGTTTTTAAAACCCTACTTAATTGGGGTTTAGAATATCGTCTATTCTGTCCAGAAGGTCCTCAAGATGAACTCGACTGGCTCGATTGCTGTATCCTGAAAGCGCTGATCGAATCTGCCTGTTTAGTGCTTTCAGTTCAGCCTTTATCGCTGGTCTGATATCGGACTGACCAATATTCACCTGTGCACTTTGGAACCGCGAGGCCTCATTGGTCATGAGGAATTCGAGACGAGTCACAAAGGCACGTTGAATGTTTCTGCGGTAAGTGTCAATTGCCTGCCTACTACTCAATTCAGAGAACAATCCTTTTCTCATATCACCCAAGAACTGGTAGATGGTGTAAGTATTTGTTCCTTTGAAAGCTTGCGCCTCAATTAAGCGCTGCATACGCGTAGGGTCTAAAGTTCGATTGACATAGGAAGCTTGGGTGCTGCGAATTCTCTCTACGGCACCATATTCCTGAATTTTGCTCAAGACGTCTTTATTAAGTAGCCATTCCGGTGTGCTGAATGCATATTCCTGAAGCCATTTCATAGCTTCGATCTGCTGGCTTTCGGGAACTACTTCATAGACAGCACCTGCTTGGTCGGAAGTTTTTAAGTTCTCTGTGATACCACCAATGTTTGTAATCACATGGCCTACAAATCGTCTCCATTGAAAGACTGTCTCTCCATAAATTTCTTGAGCGTCTGTATAATCCTCACCGTCCTTGGTGGTCCAATCCAATAGGTTAGGGATCACTTTCATGATATTAATCATGCCGTAAGTACTGGCTTTCATCGAATTATCACCTAAGTCTTCTGTTTGCTCTTCGGGATTAGCAGCACTTCCACCCCCGAATCGCAACATACGATCGTTCGCAGCATCCAGTATCCACTGGTTCAAAGTAGCTCTTTCCTGCTCGGGAGATTGAGCTCCCAGATACCTGTAACCCCAATTGATGGAATACTTATCGTAAGGTCCGATTTTACGAATGTATCGCTGGACACCATCACCTTCCTGGGCGATATAGTTTACTCTGGCATAGTCCATAATTGTTGGGGCCACACCATACTCAGAAGTGAATGTTGGGCTCCTCAGAGAGTCAACCGGATACGCAGACGAGGACTTCATATTATGTGGAAGGCCCAAGGCATGTCCAATTTCATGAGCTATTACCTGCCGCATCATTTCCCCAATTTCTTCTTCAGGGGTGTTCAACGTTCGCGCTTTCGGATTAGAACCGCCAGTCTGAATCATATACCAGTTTCGGTATGATCTTAAATGATTGTGAAACCAAATGATATCACTCTCAATAATCTCACCCGTACGAGGATCAGATGTACTCGGCCCCACAGCATTTCGGACCATACTCGCAATATATCTCACGGTAGAATATCGGGCATCCTCTGGACTCCAATCCGGATCTTCCTCTGGCGATGGTGGCTCCTTGGCGATGATGGCATTTTTAAATCCGGCTGTTTCAAAGGCCACTTGCCAATCTTCGATACCCATTTTGAACCACTTTCTGAACTTTTCGGGAGTAGCTGGATCAAGATAGTATACAATAGGCTTCACCGGTTCGACTAGTTCTCCTCTTGCATAAGCCGCAGGATCCTTCGGCACAAGTCGCCATCTACGAATAAACGTTTCCTGATCCCCCTTAAGCTCATTCGAACTATAGTTGATATTTCTCAAAGAAAAATAACCCACCCGATCATCTTGAAATCTGGGTACCATTTTATCCTCGGGTAATTTGATCATCGACTGGCTTACTTTCATGGAAATTAAGCCCGTATTTGAACTTGAGGGTGGCCTGCCTGCATCATAAGTCATTACCTGCCTTACCTCAATGTTGATGGGAAAGCTCTTTGTCGATTCTATGTAGCTCTTGGACGCGTCCAGTCTTCTAACCTGGTATTGTGTTCTAAAGAAGGAGGGAAGGGCACTTATGGCTTTGGTATCCTGCTTAAAGAAGTTGGTAACGTTGATCAGATAGGATGCAGAATCTTTCGGCTGGCCCTCAACTTTGAATGACCCAATAATCGGAGCAAAGTTATTATTCTTGACTGATTCGAAGATGGCATCAGTACTGTCAGCCACATTGTTGAACGAGACTTTGGTTAGGTGAATGTTTCCTTTCACTTTTTCCCAACGGACTACCTGTTCTACCATCTTGGAGCCGCTGGGACGGAATCCATTGAAATTTTCCGGAACCGCAACAACTCGAGTAATCAACAGCATGTCTTTTCCTAATTCTGTTTTAGGAATTTCATACATCACTTTTTCGTCATTCTGATACACCTTGAACAGTCCTTCGTCCAGATCCAGTCCTTTGATAACTGATTCGTAGGTCTTTTCTTTCTTTTTCGCCTTTTCAGCAGGGGGTTCTTCTTCTTTTTTGTTATTCCTTCTTTTTCGCTGTGCTTCTGCATCAATTGTACCGAAGAGTAAAGCGATTACAACTAGGAGATAGGAACCCCCTTTCAATAAGTTGGTCATATAATTTGGTATTAGGTAGTGTCTAAACTAAGACCTGAAACAAAACCTCATAAGTTATGGATGAAAGTTGATATTCTTATAAAGGGCAGATGCTTATATCAATGGTAAGGGGAAAACTGCTAATTTGACGAGTGATAATGGATTACTGGCAAATCATTAAAGAAGCATATTCTGGTTATGCTAATTACCTGTGGCAGGAAATCACTTTTCAGTATTCATATAAGCCTTGGTGGCAAAACTACTTTTGGGCTCTGGTGGGTATTTCGATTTTCTTTTTTGCTTGGGAATGGCTCAGACCGTGGAGAAAAAATCAACCTAAATTTAGAAAGGACTTCTGGCTAGATGCCTTTTATATGTTCTTCAACTTCTTTCTGTTTTCTTTGATCGTATTCAACGCTTTGTCCAACGTTGTGGTCAATTGGTTCAACGATCTCTTGGCTACTATTGGCTTAACAAATACAGTAGCTCTTGAAGTGGGTAGTTGGCCGGTATGGACTCAGTTGCTTTTACTGTTTGTGGTTAGAGATTTTGTCCAGTGGTGGGTACATCGATTGTTACACGCTGTGCCGTTTCTTTGGGAGTACCACAAGGTTCATCACTCTGTGGAGCAAATGGGGTTTGCCGCTCACCTTAGGTACCACTGGATGGAGACGATTGTGTACCGAACGTTGGAATACATTCCACTGGCTATGATTGGATTTGGGATTGATGATTTTTTCTTCGTTCACATGTTTACATTGGCAGTTGGGCATTGGAACCACGCAAATATCAAGGTGAATCTGGGGCCATTCAAGTATATTTTCAATAACCCTAATATGCATATGTGGCATCATGCACATGACTTGCCAGAAGGCAGAGAGAAAGGTGTGAATTTTGGATTGACCTTGAGTCTGTGGGATTACCTATTCCGTACGGCCTATATTCCGTATAGCGGTAAAGATATTAGATTGGGGTTCCCTGGAATAGCCAGTTTTCCTAAACGATTTATGAGTCAAATTAGTCACGGGTTTTTCAGAAAAAAACAAATCAATCAATGAAACGATATTTTTCAACGCTGATCTTAGGAATCATTACCACTGGGTTAATCGCTCAGAATATTCCAACTCCAAAACCGGATGACGTCAGTTCCCTGGATAACATCATTGCCGCTTTATATGATGTCATTTCCGGACCTGCCGGAGAAAAAAGAGATTGGGATCGCATGCGCTCCTTGTTTGCTGACGAAGCCAAATTAATTCCAACCTGGAAGGACGAGAATGGCAAACTACAAAGAAGAGTTTGGACGGTCGATCAATACGTTGAGACAGCCGGAGCAAACCTGGAAAAGAATGGGTTCTTCGAGATAGAAACTCACCGTATCGTTGAGCAATATGGCACTATAACGCATATATTTAGCACCTACGATTCCAGGAGAACTCTGGAAGATAAAGACCCGTTTGCCCGGGGGATTAATAGCATTCAATTGATAAGTGATGACACGAGGTGGTGGATTGTGAATATAGTGTGGATGGGAGAGACAGAAGCTCTTCCCATTCCTAAACAATATTTAAATAACAAGGAGAGAAAAAAACGAAAGAAGAATAAGAGGAAATGAGATCACACGAAATAGATTATGAATTGCATGGTGATGACATGCAAATGGTTGAAGTGGAGTTAGATCCACATGAAACGGTAATTGCTGAAGCGGGCGCAATGAACTGGATGGAGGAAAATATCGATTTCCAGGCCAAAATGGGTGATGGCTCGGAGCCCAATAAGGGAGTTTTTGGGAAACTCCTTGATGTGGGAAAGCGAGCACTTACAGGTGAATCCATCTTTATGACGCATTTTACCAATCATGGTCATGGTAAACGTAAGGTGACTTTTGCTGCGCCATATCCCGGTAAAATAGTTCCAGTTGACCTCAATGCGATTGGCCACGAGATCATCTGTCAGAAGGATGCATTCCTCTGTGCCGCTTTAGGTACCAAAGTCTCAATAGCGTTTAATAGAAGACTTGGAGCTGGATTTTTTGGTGGTGAGGGGTTCATATTGCAAAAGCTTGTGGGTGATGGAATGGCATTTTTACACGCTGGCGGCACTGTTGTAAAGCGGGAGCTCAATGGTGAAACCCTTAGGGTTGATACCGGATGTATCGTGGGGTTCTCAGGAGGGATCGATTATGATATTCAAAGAGCCGGTAATCTTAAGTCAATGTTCTTCGGAGGAGAGGGGTTGTTTTTAGCCACCTTAAGAGGACATGGAACGGTCTACCTGCAAAGCTTGCCATTCTCAAGATTGGCTGATCGAATTATTGCACATGCACCAAGGCATGGTGGCTCCTCTCAAGGAGAGGGCTCTGTCTTAGGAGGCCTGGGGAGACTCATTGACGGAGATCGATGAAATGGTGCTAAGCACAATTGTCAACCGCTCTTTAGTTCAGAGCGGTTTTTTTAGGATTTTCTCAAAATGACAAATCTTTTTTACAGAAATTGTGTTAAGAGACTAAGCAGTTGGCAGAGATGAAGCAGTCGATTAGAAACAGAGAGGGCGAGATATTTTATGAGGCCGAGTTCAACCCGATAGATCAGTGGATTTATGTTCGATTAACAGGGAATCTCACGTTGGATGACATCCAGAAAGCAGGTGATTCATTCCTCGAACTTTTCAAGATATCCGGTGTGAAAAAACTGATCAATGATACCCGGGACGTAAAAGGGGAGTATCATAGAGCAAAATACTGGACGGTATCAACCATGATGGAAGAGCTTAGCAGCCTTGGCTTGGATTATTATGCTCACCTTACCGTAGCAGATCAAAGGAAAGTTGATAAAATTACTTCAAGTTTGAATTCTCAAGACATTGAATATAAGGCATTTAAGAGTATTGAAAGAGCTCAAAACTGGCTTAAAAAACAGCGTGAGTAATCATTTGTAAATATCATTGATCACCCCGGCTAGACGAATGCCGGCTTCCTTAATTCGCTGTTCAACAAGAGAGAAATTCTCATAGCTGTACCTATAACTAATTCGACCATTCTCGGGAAGATTATAAGCCTGGTTTCTGTATTTCATTGACTCCATTGCCCAATCCCTTACCGTGGCTGCCTGTAATTCTTTTATCTCCGTTTTGGTGGCATGATTCACTCTTTTTGCAAACTCCGTATAACTATATTGTTTGCCATCAATCATTCGCGTATCCCATACGCTGTGAATATTGGTGTTAGTGCCAAACCATTGCACTTTTACATCGTTTCCTCCTCTGTCTGTCCCATTACCAACATGAAGAGGTTGATGAATGTCACCTACCAGGTGCACCAAAAACTTAAGTTTGATGGCTTCATTCGCTGGGGACAGATCCCCAGCTTTTAATTCCGAAATGATCGTTTCGATTGCCCATATTACGTCTCCATTTCGCTGTTTTTCAGCTGTTTCATAGGTTTCACCATCCGGTATGGTAGCATAATGCCAGGTTACTGCATAGTCAAAGGAACGGTCCGAGCGCACTTCATCCATCCAAGTACTTACCTCAGCGAGAGTTTCATTGCCAAGCACACGTCTTACATTTTTGCGTGCCTTTTTAGTCAACATGCCATCGGCAATATGCCCGATTGCTCGATGTCCTATCTGACCCCAACGGTATTCCTTGTGGGCAACATTTCCTGTTACTAGAAATAAGGAGAGAAAAACGGAGTAGATTTTAACCATATCGAAAGTCTTTGAGATACAAGCTTACTAAAAAGCCTACAATCTTGGATTACCTTTTCTTTAATTGTTTGGAACCATTGGTCACATCTGGTTTATCATTTTAAACAGCTTCTCAGTACATTCAATTGCTTCAAATGACTTAATCATGAAAAATACTGTCCTTATTTCATTCCTGGCCCTTCTGGTCTGTGGTTCAATCTATGCCCAGAAAACACCATTTACGGTATCTGACGCCATAAATATCAAATCTCTCGGTAGCCAAACCCTTTCTGATGATGGGAGGTATCTGGCCGGTATTATTGCCGATACAAGAGCTCGCTTTGGTACGGATCATTTTCGGTTCAGGGATCCCAGCTATTTGAATGTCAGAGCCGGTGAACTTGTGATTTATGACACAAAGGAAGGAACAAAAATGAATGTGTTTGACGAAAAGGTCCGGGTGAATAACCTGACCTGGTGGCCCGGCAACGACCGCCTGATTTTCTTCGAGCAGAAGAATGACAAAATGGTGTTGGCATATTATGATATTTCCGATAAGAAGGTGCGTTATGTGAAAATTAAGGATGATCGCGTGATAGCTGCCAATTTTGGCATCAACTATTCTGCGATGGGTGACAAGTTGGTGATTGGAATGCGCAAAAAAGGGTGGATGGATAAGGCTATGGCCGATTATAAGGAGGCGACCGAAGGACCAATAGTAGTGTATGACGGAAGTAAGGACTTTTTGAAATGGGATAAGATCGGACTCAATTCTTCGATGGTAGAAGTGGTAATGTTGGATCCGACCAACGGCAAAGTGACCAATGTTCTGGAAGAAGGACCTTATGGAGGCCTTAGAGTGAGTGAGAATGGTCGGTACCTGTCTTATAATGAGGCATTCCGAACAAAAACCTCTTACACCAGACGTGACGGTGCTGAATATCAAGCCTCGTTTATCGATTTGTCCACATTAGATTCCGCTACCATAATCTATAAGCGTAATGAGAAGAGAAGAAATTTCTGGTGGGATGCGTCAGGCATGAACTACGCCTACGTGGATTCAGGGAATGTATATGTAAACAACATTGGTAATTATAATGCTGAGGCCAAGAATCTCACCAAAGATTTAGCTTTTGAAGATGATGAGAAGAAGAAAGCTGTCAAGTTTTCCATGATGCGCTGGCATTCAGGTGGCAACACGTTATTGCTAAGCTCCAAGAAAGGGTGGTGGACAATCAACGCTGATGGAAGTGACCTCAAACTCATATTTGAACTGCCTGAAGACAAAGAAGAAAAAGAAGCTTTGCCGAACCGAAATGTGGTAAAATGGTCGAAAGATGGTAATTATCTCTATGTTTCATACTCCGACAAAGAAAAATGGAACAGGGGCATCCAGCGGTATAATATCGGATCTGGTGAGTTTGAAGACTTGATGACTGATTCGAGTTTTTATACCTCCTGGAGGTTTGCAAAAAACAGCGATAAGGTAACTTATAACTTCTCAGATGGTGACCACCCTAATGAGGTGTATTTAAACAATTTGGAATTCGAATCGCCAAAACGCCTTACCAACTTGAACGATTGGGTAATGAATAAGAAATGGACCAAATCTGAACTTATTACCTATAGAAATGTCGATGGAAAGGAGTTGAAAGGGATTCTTTATTATCCAGTAGATTATGATCCCAATAAGAAATACCCACTTGTTGTGGAGGTGTACGAGCGCTTCTTCAACAATGGATATCGCTCATCGATGAATTTAATTGCCAACCAAGGGTATTTTGGGTTACGGCCTTCGGTTGATTTGGAGCAGGGTTATCCCGGAGAAGCATGGATGAAAGGTGTGACTTCAGCAGTGAATAAACTTGTGGAAGAAGGTAAGGTCGACAATGATAAAGTAGGAATCCATGGCACCAGCTATGGAGGGTATGCCACTTCATTGATAATCACTCAAACGGATCGTTTTGCTGCTGCCATCAATATTTCAGGTAAAGTGAATATCATTTCATTCCTTGGAGACAGTCCTAAGATTGGTACAAGAAACTATGCCGCTGCTGAAGTGGGTCAGGATAGAATAGGAGGACAATTCTGGGATGAACCTCTCAAATACTTCCAGACCACGGCAGTGCTTTATGCCGATCGTATTAAAACGCCCCACTTATTATTGACTGGCGAAGGAGATTGGAACGTGCCGGGGACCAACACGCGCGAAATGTACTATGCCATGAGGCGACTTGGCAAAGACGTGACTTGGGTGAACTATATGAATGGTGGACATGGCGCAGGTTGGGCAAGTGACGAGAATGATTACCACGACCAATGGAATCGTATGTTCGAGTTCTACAAGAAGTACTTCTTTCCTGAAGACAAGGAGGAAAAGGACAAGGACGTAGAAACAGATCAGAAACACTGATCATCGATACAGTTAAACGTCATTTCGAGTGTCGCGAGAAATCTCCTCAATAGTTTCTCGGATAAGGAACAAGGAGACTTCTCACTCTGTTCGAAGTGACGACATTAATTCACATTCCTCACGGTAACCGCATTCGGTGTGCGTAACTCACTTGTTCCCGCACGGACCAAATCCCGAATAAAGGTCCCTGTTGGGGTATACATTTTGATCGAACCATTGCCCTGACCACCATTACCAATCAACATATTACCATTGGGTAGAAAGGCCACACCCTCATTCTGACTTAGACCACCGGTAATTACACCAAGAGAGTTTCCGGTCGGACCAAAACGCTTAATCGAACCGGCTTGCCAATCA
Organism: Cyclobacteriaceae bacterium; assembly: GCA_028281285.1. Classification (GTDB taxonomy): domain Bacteria; phylum Bacteroidota; class Bacteroidia; order Cytophagales; family Cyclobacteriaceae; genus Roseivirga. The sequence goes on along the minus strand of JANQKF010000032.1, from coordinate 36,694 downwards.
TTAGCCCAAAGATTACCATTGCTGTCAAACCATATGTCAGTTGGCCCCGTAAGACCAGAACTGATAAATAACCCCAGGTTATTACCGTCTTTGTCAAACTTTCTTACAGATCCACCATTTCCATTATTGAATGATGACACGTAAAAATTTCCTTCATCGTCCCAGTCCATACCAATGCTTTGGAAAACTCCTGTATCGGTAAAGTTATCGACTCGCGTACCATCTAGCTGGTAACGGATGACCTTGCCACTTCCCGACCACTGCAATACATAGAGCAGTCCATCAGCTCCAATACGCATTCTAGTTGGTTGATTAAGTCCTGTGGCAAAATTTTCGATAAAGTCACCGGTGTTGATATTGTGCTTGGTTATTGTATTCGAATTGAAATTTGAGATCAACACCACGTTCTGTTCTTCCAGAAATACGATATCCTGTGGAGCGTTGACTCGTTCAGTAGCAAATACTTCTCCATTTTCTCCATTTTCATCATATTTCATAATCCGGAAAGTACCTTGAGCTATGGGGAAACCTACATCACTTACGTAAATCTCCGTTCGCGGAGCTGAGCTGTCCCAGACTGTAATTTCAAAATTAGCTACAATTGTTTCAGCTGTGGCAGTAACGGTAGATGTGCCAACTGCGAGTGCAGTTACCATACCATTTTGGTCAACGCTCACATTGTTGTTGCTGGCTGACCATTGAATGGTTGCAGTAACATTCAATGGATTATTAGAAGCATCAAACCCATTGACCGAAAGGCTAGTGGTGGTATTTAAATCAAGCCGGTCTCCATTGGAGGAAGTGATTGAAATACGAGATAGTTCGGCCGGTGAATCGTCCGAACCACATGAAACAAGTAGTATTAGGGCGAAAGTCGCACAAAGCAATACACCCTTTAAAAGAAGGTTTTTCATTAAAATCTGTCGGTTTATTAGTCTAAAAAGTTACCTCTTCTGCTTCTTCAGAGGCTAATAAAACCGACAGGCCAAAAGACCTTATTCAATCACATGTTTGTGTGAGGCATTGCTGTCCAAAAATCAATTGCCTTTATCTACCTTCTCCAATACAATTTGTCTGTTCTTTCTCTGTAGCGCTTTATTGAATGCCTGAATATCTTCGTCTTGTACTTTTTGGAATTGCTTCACCACATTTTCAAGTCGTTCGCTTAGCACTTCCTTTACTTCGCCTTGCTGATTGGTAGGTTTAAAGTCGATACCACTACCGTTGATGTCGCTGGCCAACGCACTCAAACGTCCGTAGAGCTTCATGGGAGAGCGGAATGCATCTTCTCGTGCGCCTGTCAAATGAATGTCATAGAGCTTGCTGGCTATATCTTCAGCAACAGCTTTTAGTCTTACTGCTTCTCTTTGCGTTCTTCTATCCGTGTCTTCAGCGATTATCTCTTCAAGTTCCTTTCTAAGGATTTCAACCTTGTTGATGCTATTCACCGCAATGTTCATGGCATCTCTGAGTTCCAACGCAAAACCTACCTGGGCCTGGATGTCTGCTTTTGTTCCTTCAGACAATGGGTCCTTCAATACCTCAAAATCCTGGCTGAATTCTTGCCCATCGACAATTAGTTTGGCGGTATAGGTGCCAGGGACTACTCTCGGCCCAAATTGTCCTGCCATTAAGTCCAAGTCCCAGGTAACCAAGGGTCTCCAACCTTCTCCATTTAATTGTACCCATGGTCTTCCCGGAGGTTGAACACGCAATTGAGGCCTGAACGTAGACTCATATCTGAGGTTCCAGACCGTTCTGTTGACACCGGCACCGGTTCGAGCATTTAAAGTTCTAACAAGGTCGCCATTGCTTTTATCATAGATCTCGATCTTGGCTTCCTCTGCCTTTTCAGGTATATAATAATTGATAATCGCTCCATATGGAGGGTTTTGCCCTGAATTCATACTGAATCCATCGGTCTTGATACTCTCCTTATTGTTGAATCTCCAGGCATCTCTTGGCTTGAACAGTTGAACCTGACTTCCCAGTTTATCACCATTTCTAATGGCTGAAACATCATCAAGGATATAATAGCCCCGACCATAAGTTCCCACCACTAAATCGTCAAAGCGTTCCTGGATTTCGAGCCAATAAACCGGGGCAGGAGGAAGGTTGTTTCTTAGTCTGTTCCATGTGTCACCATCATCATAGCTCACATAGATTCCTTTGTCAATTCCTGCATAGAGCATTCCCTTTCTCTTAGGGTCTTCTTTCACCACATGTACAAAACTCGATTCTGATTTCGGAATTGTATTGGAAATCTTGTTCCAGGTTTGGCCATAGTCGGTGGTCTTATAAATATATGGATCAAAATCCCCCATCTGGTGAAGGTCTACCGAGATATAGGCTGTTGCTGCATCATAACGAGACGGTTCAATATTGGCGATGGTGCCCCATTCAGGAAGATCAGGAATATTTGCAGTGAGGTTCGTCCAACTCTCTCCGTTATTTGAGGTCAGTTGTACCTGGCCATCATTTGTACCCACCCAGATCAAACCGGCTTGAAGCGGAGATTCTTCGATGGCAAAAAGCGTAGAACCGTCAAAAGTCATGAGGTTATCAATGGCTACACCTCCGGAACTTTGTTGGTGTGATTTATCATTCAGGGTCAAGTCAGGACTAAGTAGTTGCCAGCTCTGACCACCATCGTCAGAGGCGTGCACAAATTGGCTACCCACATAAACACGATGCTTCGTGTGAGGAGAAAAGCTCAATGGAAAATTCCAATGCCAACGATACTTCATATCGGCAGGAGCCCATCCGTAACCTGCTTCCGGCCAGACACGAACTTCTCTTGAATGTCCTGTCCTCAAATCGTGACGTTCGAGACCACCGTCATAGCAGCCGGACCATACAATGTTATTGTCATTGGGGTCAGCCTGGGCAAAACCACTTTCGCAGCCTCCAACACCTTTCCAAAGACCTAATGGAATATAGCCCTGCAGACTATTACTTGGACCCATATAGGACCAACCGTCCTGTCTGTTGCCAAATACATTGTAGGGAATTTGATCATCTACAGAAACATGATACATCTGTGCAATTGGTAAAACTACTCGTTGAAACGATCGACCATGGTTCATGCTGATACTTACTCCACCATCATGAGCCACCATCATGCGATCAGGATTAGTCGGATCTATCCAAATATCATGGTTGTCACCGCCTCCTCTGGGAGGTCTGCGATTTCTTGTTTTTCCACCATCTAATGAATGAACAAACCTTACTGACATCGAATAAATTTCGTTGGGATCACCCGTATTAACTCTCAATCGTGTATAGTACGGAGCCCGCTCATTCCAATCGTGTTCCTGGCTCATCAGTTCCCAACTCATTCCTTTATCTCCGGAGCGCCATACCTCAGGGCTCTCAGCTTCAAAAAGCGCATAGATGACATTGGGATCACTGTGGGAAACGGCCACAGAGGTTTTACCCACCGGCCTTTCTTCACCGAACTTGATACCGTATTTGTTTAAAGGCTCCCAGGTGTCTCCACCATCAGTGGACTTGTAGATGCCACTTCCATTTCCTCCAGAATTCAAACCCCATGTGTTGATATGTACCGACCACATCGCGGCATAGACTATATTGGGGTCGTTCGGATCAATGGCCAAGTCCGAAGCCCCGGTTCCTTCATCAATGAATAATATCTTCTCCCAGGTATCTCCACCATCTTTAGTCCGGTACACTCCACGATCCGGCTGCGGGCCGTAGGTATGACCTAATGCGGCTGCATAGACAATATCAGGGTTTGTAGGATGAACGATTACTCTCCCAATTCGCCCGGTTTTTTCGAGCCCTTTGTGTTCCCAGGTTTTACCGGCATCTGGTGAGTAGTAGATACCGTTGCCCATCGCATGTGCAGGCCGGATTACGAAAGTTTCACCCGTTCCAACCCAAACTTTGTTTGGGTCAGAAGGAGCTAAATCGATGGATCCAATTGATGAAATGTCTTGGTTATCAAAGATTGGCCTCCAACGAATTCCTCCATCTTCCGTTTTCCATAAACCTCCTGACGCAGCCCCAATATAGCCCACCATTGGATTGCCGGGTTCGCCAATTACAGCAATTGCTCGATTTCCTTCAGGTCCGATGAATCGAAAGTTGTGCGACTTGTAATTGTTGTTCAGAATATCCTGAGAGAATGAAATAGTAACAATCAGGAGAAGTGATAAGAGTGTCAAGGAGAGCTTCTTCATTGCAATAAGTGTTTGAAGGAAATTAGAGCAAATATTAAAACCCGTCAGCGACAGTTTCATGTAATGGAAAATAGGGAATGTGAGTGGTCAGAATTAATTACATGAAATAAACAACATATATAAATATCAATAATTATTTATTTCTATCTTGCGAGTATCAATTTCTTTACCATTCACGCTCCAATGCAATTGGTATTTTCCCGCTCGAATGAACTGATTGTAATGAATGAAATAGGGTTGATCACTCTCTACCTTGTTTGTGATGAGGTCCCATCGATATTCGTTAAGTCCGGTATGACCCTCCAACTCCTTTTTCCAGATTTCTTCATCACCTTTCAAAATCTTCAGTTCTACCTTAGCCTCATTGGGTAAATAAAAACTGATTGTGCTTTTGCTTAAAGTCTCGTAATCCGGATCGCGGTGAGTATCTCTGAATCGCGGTCTCTTAAATGAAGGGAGAGAAAAGAGATAAGGTTCGGTTCTATTGATAAGAGACATTTGCTGGATAGGCTTCAAATTGGTTTTATAAATTCCTCTACCATGTGTGCCAACTACTAAATCCAAGGTCTTGGCGTCAATGGCCAGGTCCCCAATGCTAACTGCCGGCATATTTGTCCCTAACAATGACCAAGTTTCTCCTCTGTTCATTGATATGTAGACTCCACGATATAAGCCCGCATAAAGAATATCCCTATTTGTTGGATCTTCGATAATCACATTGGCTGTTTCGTTAGGGAGGTTGCCCGAAATCGATGTCCAGGTTTTTCCATAATCTTCAGAGACAAAGATGTAGTTGTTGAGGTCATCATAGTTCATTCCTGATAATGTGATATACACCCTTGATTTCACGAATTGTGATGGAGCGATACTCCTGATGTAATTATTGGGTAGACCGGTTGAGTACTCGGTCCAGTTCTTCCCATCATCCAGTGAAGTCCAGAAAGCTCCTTTATCAGTTCCCAGATATAATAATCCCTTTTTTAAAGGGGATTCCGCAATTGCTCCTGCAGCTACCGAGTTTTTTTCCTTGTTTGACGATTGTGCCAAATCAGGACTGATCACTTCCCAGTTATCACCACGATTTTTACTCTTCATCAAGTAATTACCACCATGGTAGAGTGTCTTTGAATCATGCGGAGATATGAAATAGGGGGTTATGAAATTATAATTCAATTCACCTTCATGACCTTCCGGAAGTCTTGGGCGAATGGATTTGGACCAACCGGTGGTCATGTCCCTTCTCCTTGCAGCTCCATTCTGCATACTAAAATAGACTGTATTGGGATCATCGGGATCGACACAAGTCACACAGCCATCACCACCACTCCAAGCGTCCACCCAAAGGTACTTCCAATCCTTGTGATACATCGGATGGTATTCCTTTGCCGGGCCGTAAACGGTGGCATCGTCTTGTACTCCTCCGTAAATCTGATAGGGTTCCTCATTGCTTAAAGCAATGTCATAGAATTCACCTGTCGGAAGGTTGTTGTGATGAGTCCAGTTTTTTCCCTTATCGTATGTTGTATATAATCCTCCATCGTTGGCGACTGCCATGTGATCTGGGTTGGTAGGGTTGATCCAAAGCTCGCACATATCGAGATGAAGAGGATCAGCCGCGCTTGGGAAAAGGTGATATACATCTCCTCCAACATAATCGAATGTCTTTCCACCGTCTGTACTATGGGCGATTCGGACCCCTAATCCGTAGATTTCATCATCGTTTTGAGGATTAACATACAAATCCGAGAAATACCAGCCTATAACAGAGAAAAACATCAATTCGTTGTCATGGGTTTTTTTCCAGCTTTTCCCTCCATCAAGACTCTGGAAGACTTTTGCCGCTCCTTGACCCTGAGAGCGGTTACGATGATCCATTAGTGCATAGACCTTATTTGGATTTGCATAGGACACTGCCAATCCAATTCTTCCGACATTTTCATCTTCAGGCATTCCTGAATGGGCCTTGGTCCAGGTTTTCCCACCATCTTCACTACGATATACTCCACTGTTTTTACCGTGAACCTCGGGGCTGTGCTGCCACATGGAAGCATACACAATGTCTGGATTAGAAGGAGAGATGACGATATCATTGGCCCCTGTTTGGTCATTGATGTACAACACATGGCTCCAGGTCGCCCCGCCATCTTCCGTTCGATAAACTCCACGATTAGAATTATTTGACCAAAATTGGCCCAGGACTGCCACAAGGGCGATATCAGGATTCTCGGGGTGAATCGCGATTTCTCCAATATGCCATGAATCTTCTAATCCTAAATGTTTCCAGGATTCTCCGGCATCATCTGATCGATAAACACCCGTTCCCGGCATAGTGAAGTTTCTGGGTTTTTTGAGGCTTTCCCCAGTTCCTAAATAGAGAATATTGGAATTGGAAGGGGCAAGAGCTATATCACCGATACCTAATGCCGGTTGATCTTCAAAAATAGGTTTCCAGGTAAGCCCGTTGTTGACCGTCTTCCAAAGATTTCCTGAACCGAATGCCAGATACATGGTGCCTGGGTTATGAATATCCACCTGGATTGCATCAGCTCGTGCTGAGTTGATCGTTGGTCCTATTGGAATCCAGTCCACCCCAAATTGGGTAGACGCCTTCATTTGCTTGTATTCCTCAAACGAAGAAAGGAGAGGAGAGGCAGGTTGCTGCCCATGTAGGATGACTGAAATCAATGTCAGGAGGAAAAGAGTTTGGCTAAATCGCTTCATTATGAAATTGTGAAAGCGATTAATTTAGTTAAATCTCTTCTAAGATTGACTCACCTTTTGATAGATCACCTGAAGTCCATTGCCAAGACTCGTATAGCCTGATTTTTCCATTTGTCATCAACTCAGGTTTGGAAATACAAGTTCCGGTTATAATTTCCCCATTGATGTTGATCTGATGATAATTCACTTTGATGTTTCCATTTTCATCAACCAGCCCAATTAAATGGCCTTTCTCGATCTTATTTCCTGAGTAGGAACAAGTCAGAACCTTTCCATCTTGTTGATAATGAAAGACCATGTCATTGTCGACTTCTCCATTTTCGGAGTTACTAGTGGGGCGGAATTTACGATTGTGATAATCAATCATGGTTTTTGAATATCGACTCCTTCTGATTTCATCCAGTGTCTGATTAGGAAATTGGCAATCGAATCTACACCCGACAATACCATTTCTCCTGACTCCGACTTATCCCTTAACTCATTAGCGGTAAACCAATGTGCTTCTTTGAGTTCGTCCTGATCCAATAGTAAATTGGAATTCAGAGCTTCAGCAAAGAATCCTATCATTATACTAGACGGGAACGGCCATGGTTGAGAAGCGACATAGTGGATATTGTCGACTTGGATTCCTGCTTCCTCGAACATTTCTCTTTTTACGGTCATCTCCAGCGTTTCTCCCGGTTCCGCGAAACCAGCGAGGGTTGAATATCTCCCCGGTCCACTTCGTTTGTGTCTGGCCAGTAAACAGCGATTAATACCATCTTCAAAAGCGCGATGAACAAGCACTATAACGGCTGGATCGATTCTGGGAAAATGCGTGGCTCCACAAGCTCGATTCTGGCATTGACGTTCATGCCCTGCCGAGGCACTTTTGGTCAGAGACCCGCATCGTCCACAGTATTGATGATTCTGATGCCAGGTGAACATCGCTTTGGAATAGGCCAGGAGGGTCGCCTGCTTATTATCTAATTGTCCGGCATGGCTTCTGATCTCTTCAAATATCGGGTTGGTTTCAGGGTCATAAATTTCCGGCTGACTAGAATGATTAAAGTCGACCCCAAATACTGGTCGATCTTCATGAATGCCCAAGAATAAAGTGAGGTTGTCTTTGGCTAAAGAACTAAGCTCTTTTCCACCGAAATAAGCCTGAACTTCTTTTTCATGATTATAGAAGAGGTGTTTGCCTTGCCAATGAACAATGAATTGCGCATTGTGGGCCTTTAGGTGTGCTCTTATGATCGTCTCATTCTTTCTAATAAGATGATTTCTGTCCAAAATGTCCTCGGCATAGAAAAGCGTTTCAAAATCCATTGACGTAAACTTAACAAGTCAAATTTGTGTAGCAATGCTGGTACATTCGGTTTCTTCAGGATTATCTCATATTTTCTTCAGTATCAAAATTGAACGCTTTGCCGTTCTTAGAACTTAGCCCAATTACCCTGGCTTTTGATTTAAGTATATTGTAGATGATGACCAAGGAATCATTCCATATTGGTGACTGGCTGGTAGAACCTTCTTTACAACGGATTTCAAGAAATGATGAAGTTCGGAGACTTGAACCTCAATTAATGGCTGTTCTGCAATTATTAGCCTCTAAGGCTGGTCGAGTAGTCACCAAGGATGAATTGCGAGACACTGTCTGGGCCGAAGTAATCGTTACGGAGAATGTACTTACACGCGCCATTTCTTCTTTACGGAAATTACTTGACGACAACACTTCTTCTCCTGTGTATATCGAAACCATCAGCAAAACTGGTTATCGACTGATTGCAACGGTCGAATCGGTTCAAGAGAAAGAGCGAGACTCTTTCACTATCCGGTTGTCTAAAAAGCCGGTGATAACAATAGGTACTGTGATATTACTAGTGGTGTTGGGTGCCTTTGCTATGCGAAGTATTTTTCTTCCTATTTCTGTCAATAAGATCTATAACCCGATTCCTGTTGCTAATTATTCCAATTCAGAGTATTGGCCGTCTATATCACCTGATGGAAGGTTTGTCGCCTATGGCTGGAGAGGTGAGTCGGATGATAACTGGGATATCTATACAAAACTGATTGGTACCGAGACTGTATTAAGAATTACAGATAACCCCGCAACGGACTTAAGGGCGGTTTGGTCTGCAGATGGAAATTACTTGTATTATTTACGATATGAAGGCGGGGGCAGCACAATATATAAGAAGCCTGTTACAGGTGGGGAGGAAGTGAGAATCCTGTCAGGCCCAACGTATAGCTCTGGAAATTTCGATGTTTCCCCTGACGAAAAATGGTTGGCATTTAATACGCGCAAAGGGCCTGGGCAACCACTCCAATTAGTTTTGATCTCATTGGAGAATGGTGAGACCAGATGGCTTACAGCTCCTGAAATTGGCAACAACGGTGACATTCATCCAACCTTTTCTCCGGATGGCTCAAAGTTAGGATTCATTCGTGAAAGGAATTCCGTAAGCATGTACCTATGGGTGTTTGACCTTCAATCGGAGGAACCCGAGCAAATCACCTTTGAACATAATTCGATCAACGGTTTTGACTGGACGAGTGATGGAAAATCCCTGGTTTTTGGTTCCGATCAGAGTGGACTCTATAAGCTTTGGGAGGTGAATTTGACTAGTGGAAACACTTCCTTGATGCCAGCGGGAGATTATCAAATGGTAATGCCCCGTGTTAGTAGCAATGGACAGATGATCTATGCGAAGATGAAGGACAACGTGAATATATGGAGCTATGACTTAAAGAGTCAAGAAGCCAAGCCGTGGAAGGCCTCAAATGACCTGGAATTGAATCCTGCGATTTCGAATGACGGTTCAAAAGTGGCATACACATCTTCCAAAGATGGTGTTTTCCAAATATGGGTAGTAAACCGTGATGGTTCTCAGGCAGTACCAATTACCAATTTCACCGGACAATATTTGACCACTCCGGTATGGTCTCCTGATGATAGTAAGATCTTCTTTCAGGGCTTCGAGAATGGTCAGTCCGATATCTATCAAGTTGATGCCAGGGGAGGAATACCCGAAAACTTGACTGAAACCGAAAACAAGGATGAACATGCACCTTCCATCGATGCAAATGGTAACATCTATTTTGGTTTAAACCATGAGAGAAGTTGGTCTATTTGCAGAATGAGGGTAGGTGAAGAGCCTGAAAAAATAATTGAAGGAAATGTTTATGGGCCAAAGCTAAACAGCAAAAAATCAGTCATTTATTATGTTAAGAAAGAAAAAATGGGATTATGGAGATTTGAAATAGACACCGGTTTGGAAAAACAAATCCTTACCGAATTTCATCCTCGTAATTGGGGTGCATTTTACCCCACTGAAAAGGGTGTTTACTATTTCAATGCACAATCCAGAAGAATTGAGTTTTATGATGAGGGCTCAGGTGAAAGCTCTATGGTTTTTCAACCGAGAGCTCGAATTCCAAGAATTGGGAATGTAATGAGTTTGTCAGTAGACGGTACCGAACTATTATTTACACAGATCGACCATAACGATTCGGATATCATGCTTCTAAAGGAGCAGTAGCTGTTTAAATTTGAAAAGGGTACCAATTAAGCACCCTTTTCAATCCAATCAGATTCTCCAACAACCTTAAGAATCCAAAAAAGGAAGTAATCAAGATTCTTTTATTTCATGTTTTTAAGAGTAAAGTCTCCTCCAAGCTTTTTGATCATCTCGGGAATATGGGTAAACCTTGCCCTTGCAGGTAGTGAACGCTCTTTTTTGAAATGCCGGAGTGCGTAATCATATTGTCCGGCTACCGTATAGGCATCACCAATTCTCAACAGAGATACTGTATGGTTCGGGTTCTGTTTGAGTGCCATTTCGAAAAAAGCTACCGCTTCCTTACCCATTTTATCTACTAATAGAATCCAACCAATGTTGGCTGCATTGCTTAACCAATTGTCTCCAGAGTAAGCCTTATCCTTCATTAGTGCCTCGAATTTTGCCATACCTTTCTGAAGCCCATTCGCTTTTGTTTCCCTATATACGGCACCAACAGCATGATCACGCCCATTAACCTGCTTGACATAAAGTCCTTTGAGATATTGTAGTGTATAGCTGAAGCCCATGAAATTGAATTCGATTTCGACTTCATTGCCTAGCATAGGATTTGCACCCCATGGCCCGGATGTGCCTAGGTCAAAGTCTTTGCGATTGAATTTCAGAGTGCCTGACGCCATCATCATATCCTGACCATTCATGGCTCCCCGCATTACCGTTGGTTTATTCATATTAATCGTGACTTCTTTCACAATGTTCTTAATGTTCAAGTTTCCAGTCAGATCAAAGCCACCGGCAGTCTCCTTTACTTTGTCCCCCTGAAACCAAATAGCTGGAAACTTGGCGGTATTCAGGAAGGCTGCTCCCTGAAGTTCAATATCCCGTTTGTCATGAGAAGTGGTAAAACCATCAGATCCTATTCTCAGTGTAGCAGAGGACTTTGATACATCATTTGGATCATAGTAGATCGTTGCCTGGTAGGTACTTATTGAACCCCTGATCACGGGAAAACCTGCCATGGTGGTTTTGAACTGAATAAATGATCCGTCCTTATTGATTTGGTATCGATTTCCCAAGTCTAACTTTCCCTGGGCATTGATCGGTCTTGTAACCAGCAGCGAGAGCAAGGTTAAGGCACCAATCGATGTAAACTGTTTGAGTGTTTTCATTTCCATGTAATTCATTTTAAGTTTTTGAATGAGCTTGCGCTCAAGGTTGAAACTGCCGATTAGAATAGATCAGTCCTACATGGAAGAGTGAAGATTTTGTGAAGGATTGGTAGGCACACGAAGATTAATTTAAAACCATACAACAATTTCCAATTCCAATCGTATATCGTTTATATATAAGACAAATATTTATTAAATATGAATTCAGTAAATACCATAGGTCATCTTGAAGAGCTAATATTGCTGATAGTAGCAAGTGAGAAGGAGGGAACGTATGGAGTATCCATAGCTGCGGAATATGTCAAACATTTCAAGAAAGGTATTTCTATTCCTGCTATACACACCTCTTTGCGAAGATTGGAGAAAAAGGGCTACCTCAAATCCAGTCAGGGTGGAATTACCAAAGAAAGAGGTGGCAGAAGAAAGCGCATTTACCAGGTGACGGATTCTGGGTTAGAAGCCATTTCACAGCTGAAAACAGCACGACAGTCTTTATATGAAGTAATCGGTCAACGACTATGAATAATATACATCCACCCAAATGGGTTGATCATCTTTTAGAATGGTATTGCAACGATGAGTACATCGATGAGGTCATCGGTGATTTACATGAATTTTTCTATGAGCGCTTGAGGCAGCGCAATGCGATTATCGCACGATTCATGTACCTGTTTGATGCCATTCGTTCTATCAATGAGCTTAATATGAAAAAAGACTACGTTGAATATTCGTCTTCCAGAAGCCTGAACCTGATGAATGCTTCTTTCAATGGATTTAGAAATCTGAAGAAGAGAAAGTTTATAACCGGAATCAACCTATTGGGCTTTACGATAGGGCTTACCTGCTTTATCCTTTTTTTCAATTTTTATGAAAACGAAAGCCATTTTGACGATTTTCATAAAAGGGGTGATCAAATTTATCGCATCACGCAAACGGGCATTAGCGAGGGACAAACCTATGGCCTTGCGTTGACGCCCTTTCCGCTTGGGCCCACTTTGCAAAACGACTACCCTGAGGTGATACAAACCCGGTTGTATCAAACCTTTCGTAAAGTCCCGTTCCTCTCGTTAGGTGAAGGGAAAGAAGCTTTTTATGAAGACAAGCTGTTCTTTACCGACTCAAGTTTCTTCGATATTTTCACCTACGACTTGATTCAGGGTAATCCGACTGAAGCATTAAAAAATCCAGGTTCCATTGTGATTACGGAGCGACTGAGTCAGAAATATTTCGGGAATGCTGACCCTATGAATCAGCTAATTTGGCTGGAAGGCAAGATGCCTTTCACCGTGACTGGTGTTGCTAAAAATCCCAGCGATAAGGCACATTTCACTTTTAATGCCTTGGCAGCGCTGCAAAATATTGAAGACATTTTTCGAGCTACCGGCAATACCTTTCCTCATAATGGATGGTACTGGACTGCAGTGCATACTTACATGTTGATGCCCGAAGATATAGATGAAAGCGTCTTCAGAGGGCTCTTGACTGAGCTAAAGGACCGCCATCTTCCTGAGAACTACACTCATGTTGCGGGTTATGATATTCAACGCTTAGGAGATATTCACCTGGGTTCTGACTTGAATGGGGAGATACAACCTAATCGAAAGGGTTCAGACCTGAGACTATATCTCATTGCAGGAGTGGTAATCTTGCTGATTGCCTCGATTAACTTCATTAATGTGTCCACCTCCCAATCGACCGAACGACTGAAAGAACTATCTGTGAAGCGAATTTTTGGAGCTTCAAAATGGCAATTAATTGCTCAGATTATGCTTGAATCGGGCATGTTGGTCCTATTTGCATTTATTTGCTCTATGGCATTGTCGATTGTGTTGCTGCCTTACTTCAATCAACTACTTGAAACGAACCTGCTGGTTGGAGATCTATTTACTTTTAAAGCCTGTTTGATCTATTTGGCTTCTGTCTTGACGATCATATTGTTGGCAGGAATTTATCCAGCACTACATGCGGTCGCCCTAGTCAATATAATGGGTCCAAGGCTGGGAGTACTTGCAAGGGGTAAATTCAAAAGTCCGTTGGTTAGAAAATCGTTGGTTGTGCTTCAATTTACCATTTCCAGTCTGATGATCTTTTTTACGCTGATCATAAACAATCAATACAGCCTGTTGATCAACAAGGAATTGAAGTTTGATATGGAAGAGGTCTTCATGATTCCAATTAAAGGCAGTTCGGTGAAGGATAATATAACGGCTTTCAAACAACGTCTGCTACAGTCACCCCGATTTCTAGGTGCCAGCACGGTGTCAGATGTGGTCGGTGAAAAGACTGTTTTTGGAAGATTTACGATTGGTGATGATACTGAGGACACACCTATGAACATGCTTTCAGTCGATTTCGATTTCCTGAAAACGTTTGACATTAAGTTGAAAGAGGGGAGAAATTATGATCCTGAGATTCATTCGGATTCAAACGCCTTCCTCATCAATGAAGATGCGGTGAGGCTATTTGAAAACGGAAATTGGCAAGAGTTGGGCATCGAAGACAGGCCTGTGATCGGAGTGATTGATGACTTTCATTTTGCCAGCTTGTTCCATAAAATGGGACCGTTACTAATCCGAATCAATGACGACTGGGCCAATTTTCTGGCTGTGAAAATGGCCCCGGGAGACTTAGTGGCGAGCGCCAACGAATTGGCAGCCTTATGGTCGGAATTTGACAAAGTCCAGCCTTTTGATGGGTTTTATCTCGAAGAGGCAATTCAGCGATCGTATGAAGATGAATCACAGCTAAGAAGTTTACTCTCTACATTTTCCTCTATCGCCATGTTACTGGCTATTTTGGGGCTCTTTGCCTTGGTTAACTACACTGTCAAGTTCAGAATCAAGGAGATTGGAATCAGAAAAGTATTGGGGGCTTCTTATCGTGATGTACTCAATCTGATCTTCCGAGAGTTTGACGTACTTTTCGGTTTAGCATGCCTCTTGTCTTTTTCTATAGGGGTTTATCTGGCCAGGGAATGGCTCATGCAATTTCCGTATCGCATTGAATTGAATGCAAAACCCTTCCTATTAACTACGGGAATCCTGGTTGCTATTACTGCCATTACGATTTTTCTTTCCAGTCGCAGAGCGGTTTTGGTCAATCCAGTAGAGACATTGGCCGAGGAGTGATCAAATGATCCTGACAGACCTGATGGCACTCAGGTTCTGACTGATAACTTCCCAGTCTTCTCCTGCATTGGCAGAATAGTAAAGGTTGCCATTATTTGTTCCAAAAGCTAAGTGGTCGTTTTTACCATCGAAGCCAGCTCTTAACACAAGATCAAATGCACCATTTTGGGGCAACCCGCTTCTCTGCGGAATCCAGGATTTCCCAGCATCTTCTGTCTTGTAAACCGCTAACTTGTTTTGATGTGGAATCCTGAGGTGATCACTTTGCGCAGGAATCACCCAGGCTACCTGATCGTTCGCATCAGCTATGACTAATGAAAATCCATAGGAGGGTCGACCATCAGGAGCACTGACGTTGGTCCAAGATTGTCCTCTGTCTCTAGAGCGATAAATCCCGCAGTGATTCTGTTGCCAAACTACCTCAGTATTGCAAGCCGGAATTTTGATGCTGTGTGGATCATGACCTACAGGCACGGATGAATTTGGTAAATAAAAGGCTTCTAAGCCTTGATTCGTAGGCTCCCAACTCCCTCCATTGTCTAAAGATTGAAATACACCTGCACAGCTGATTCCAACGATCAAATGACTAGCATCGTCAGGATGAACGACTATGGTATGGAGAAATGGGCTTGAAGATCCCTTGCCACCGCCTTGCCAGGTAGATCTACTGGGATGTGATGAAAGCCCTTGAAGTTCGGTGAATGATTTTCCATCATCCACTGTAACAAAAAGAGCCGCGGGCTCAACACCAATGTAGAATTTGTTTGGGTCGTCATTTGCTGCATGACTGATCGTCCAAATTGATTTTAGAGAATATGCAGAATTAGGATTGAATTTTGGTGTTTCGAATTCCTTAAACGTTTCTCCCTCATCCAATGACCGATAGAGCTTAGGTCCCCAATGCTTATGATTAATGGCTACCCACCAGCTTCCGTTTCTCTCATCGTGATGGAAATAGGCAATTGGCATGCCGATGAAGTGGATGTCTTTCAACTCCCATCGAGAATTGGCACGTTCATAGACAAGAAGGCCTTTGTCAGATCCGGCAATAAGTCGCAATCTCTCTGTCATTCTGAACTTGTTTCAGAATCTACAGAACATGTGAAGACATCCTCAAATGGATTCAGGATGACCTTCGTTTTCGTCTGGAGCTTATTCATGATTTTCAAAATCACTTTTACCACCGGTCTTTTTGATAAGACGGGTCTCTTTGATGATGATATTATGGGAGAGGGCCTTGCACATGTCATAGATCGTAAGTGCTGCTACTGAGGCTCCGGTAAGCGCTTCCATTTCCACACCTGTTTTGCCTTTTGTTTTGGCTTCACAAAGAATCTCAACAGTGGATGACTCCACCAGGGTTATGTCAATTTTCACTTTGCTTAAGAATAGGTTATGGCATAAAGGGATGAGCTCTGAGGTTCTTTTTGCCGCTTGAACTCCAGCAATAATAGCCGTTTGGAATACAGGGCCCTTTAATGTTTTTATTTCACCGTCTTGGACAAACTGCTGAATCTCTTCAGGAAGTTCAACTTTACAACACGCAATCGCTGTTCGTGTAGTGACCTCTTTGTCACCAACATCCACCATAGACGGGTTATCTTTATCAATATGTGTGAGTCTGTTCATTAGAAGTGATTTCGATAACTGATGAATGGATAAACTTCTCCTGCTTTGAATATATCTTTTTCAGGCGGCAATACAATAAACCCGTTGGCGCTTACCATATTGGCAAAATCCCCTGATCCATTGCCCAAGGAAGGAGTAGCCAGAACAATGCCGTCATCCGAAAACGATGCAGAACACTCCATAAAATAGGTGAGTGGCCTGGGGAAACTGACATCTTCCGTCAACCGAGCAAACATGTTATTCGTTTTCAAGTCTAGACTTTTGGCCAACCAGGCCCTGACATAAACTGCTGTACACATGAATGAAGACACGGGGTTTCCCGGTAGTGCAAAGACGACAGATCCGTTTGGAGCTTGTCCAAACCAAAATGGTTTTCCCGGCCGCTGTTTTACCTTATGGAAATGCTTTTCCACTCCCAATTCCTCCAAGACATCCGGAAGGTAATCGAACTTACCCTTCGAGACGCCTCCTGTAAGGAGTACCAGGTCATAATTCTTTAATACTGCCGAAAGGGCATCTGACATTAGCTTTTTGTCATCATCCAGATGGAGCATTTCGGTTTGTATCCCCCAGTTTTCAACCAAAGCGCGAATTCCGTAGTTGCCCGATCGCCTGATCTGATGTTCCTTAGGAGTCTCATGAATCGCAACCAATTCATCACCAGTAGTCACAATCATCGCTTTTGGTGGAGTCAATACATTCAATTCATCTTTCCCTACCGCTGCAGCAATGTTCATCTCGGGAGCACCCAGCAGCGTACCTTTGTAAAGGACAACGTCCCCTGCATTTCTGTCGATGCCCTTGAAATGTACGTTTTGTTGAGGTTTAAGACTGTCTGTATTGACCCTGGCCGTATTTTCCTCTATGGTAATGTCCTCATAACGAATTACTGTATCAGCACCATCGGGCATAATAGCACCCGTCATGATCTGAACACATTTATGGGAGTCATCAAGCATTGACTTGGGCATACCCGCTGCAATCGTCTTTTCAATGGCGAATGTTCGTTGGCCATTTTCATAAGTCGAAAAGCGAATTGCAATGCCGTCCATAGTGACACGGTCAAAGGGAGGGAAGTCACGGTCGGCATAAATGTCCTCATTTAATACCTTTCCATAGGCCTCCTGAAGATTGACCTTTTTGCTGCCAAGTTGAATCTTGTGATCCGCAATAATATCTAGTGCTTCCTGGGATGAAATAAATTCCATTTGTTTAACCGCCTATTGTAGCCATTGATTGAAGTGAGCCATTCTTGTTCGAAATGGCTTCAGCTTCAAAACCATCTTTTGCTCTGTTCGCAAATAATTTCAAAAACTGGTTTTTAATTTCCTGGTCCGACACACCTTCACGCATAAAGTCGCGAAAGCTAAATCCTTTCGCTTGGTATAAACAGGTCATCAATTCTCCTTTAGGTGTGAGTCTGATTCGATCACATGAACCGCATATTGTACGAGTGTATGCAGGGATAATTCCAATTGCGCCTTTTGCTCCTGGGATCTTATAGTTAATGGAAGTCGAACTTTCTTCATCTTCCAATTTCACAAGATTGGGAAATGCTTCCTTAATATGTTGGAGAATCCTGCCCTTATTCCATTTTATTGGCGTGTATCCTTTACTACCTCCATTGAAGGGCATTTCCTCTATGAAACGAACACTAACAGGATCATTTTGGGTCAATTCGCACATGAGGTAGATGTCTTCCAAATTATGTTCTTCCATGACAACAGCATTGATTTTGGTAGTAATTCCACTTCCGATCAGGGCTTGGTAAGAGTTCATTACTTCTTCGAATTCGTCACGTCTGGTGATTTTGTGAAAACGATTCTTATTGAGAGAATCCAGGCTTAAATTGACCGACCGAATTCCCATTGCTTTTAAAGCGGGAATATGTCGTACCAGATCTGTGCCATTGGTCGTAATACTCAATGCCTCAATGCCCTCAATCTTAGTCAGTTGCTCCATAAAGGGGATAATGTCTTTCCGGACAAAAGGTTCACCACCTGTGATGCGCACTTTGGAAATACCAAGCTCCGATAATATGGATACAAGTCGATGCAACTCTTCATAGCTTAAAAGTTGAGACCTCTTGCTGAAGTTCAAGCCTTCTTCGGGCATACAATAAAAGCATCTGAGATTGCAGCGGTCGGTCACTGCTAATCTTAAATATCTTAATTGTCTTCCGTGGTTATCGTAAAGCAAGAGTACTATATTTAAACCTGTTTGATCAAATGGTCATTATCAGTTTATAACTCTGAGATCCCGAATCAAGTTCAAGATGACTTGTGAACGGCAAATTAATACACTTTAATTCTTAATCGCCATAACATTGCTGAAATGCTGGATGTAATAGACCAAATACAGGAATTGAATCAAAAGGGGACTCCTTTTGCACTATGTACGGTAATTGGTACTTGGCGATCGTCTCCACGACCTGTCGGATCAGCATTAGTGGTGACCGAGGATGGTCAAATGTATGGTTCAGTAAGCGGTGGTTGTGTGGAAAATGCCGTGGTAGCAAAAGCCTTGAGTGTATTAGAGTCAGGACAATCCGAAATAGCCAATTTCGGAGTTGCTGATGAGGAAGCCTGGGAGTTAGGACTGAGCTGTGGCGGTGCTATTGAGATTTTGATTACTCCAAGCTTTGATCCGGTCATCTGGACATTTATGACCGAACGAATGAAGGAAAATAAGGGTGTAGTCGTGGTCAGGTCCCTGCCCGAAGGTCTGAGCACAGCCCAGGATATGGATGCCGAATCGGTAGGAAAGCCTTTGCAACCTGAGGTAAAAGCTATGGCCTATGATTATCTTTTTAAGGCAAGATCAGGACAAGATGGTGATGGAAAGTTCTTTATTCACTCCTTCCCAAGCAAACCTAAAATGATCCTTATCGGATCAGCACATATTAGCGTTGAGTTGATAGAACTGGCTTCAATGTATGATTTTGAAACCATTGTGATCGATCCGAGGGATACTTTCGCTAAAAAAACGGGATATAAAGTTCAACCGGATCGATTACTCGTGAACTGGCCTCAGGAAGTGCTTAACGACTTTGATCTTGACCTAAATACATATATCGTCATTCTCTCACATGATCCGAAGATCGATGATGAGGCCTTAAAGATTGTCTTGGATCGACCTGTAAGGTACATTGGTGCTTTGGGAAGTAAAAAGACCCATGCCAAGCGTGTAGCCAGACTAACAGGCTATGGTTTTGTTCAAGATTCAATCGAAAGAATTAAGGCTCCAATTGGATTGGATATCGGCTCTCACACGGCAAAAGAAATCGCCTTAAGTATAATGGGGGAGGTGATCAAGGAGAAAAACCACTAGTCAGGATCAACTCTCAATCGTTTTCTGGCTGTTTTTTGATCATCACTTATCCAACCTAGTTCACCGGAATCATTTTTTACAAACCAATAGTTGTCGTGTTTACCCAGTATTGATAACCGCTCGCCTTGCTCCACGTATCGCCAAATAGAGTCATTATCGGGGAACTTTGTGATGTCACCGTCAACTTGCACGCGTAGCACTTCCAACGGACGTTGAATGGACTCAATCCTCGACTTGGGCACATAGCCAAATTCTCCATCGATCAATTTTACTCTGTAAAAGTCGTTATTCATCCCAACCACCTTCATGATTTCATTTCTGGAAAGTGATGTCGAATAGTATCTTCCCGCCATACTCTCCCGCAGCTGAGTATTACGACTGAGCCGGACATATTCCCCCATGAGGTTCAAGCTCCCTCTTACATGCTTTACCTTGCCCGGAGGCTCTTTCAAATAATGGTAGGGATTAACAGCTCCATTACGGTACACTCCGAAGTGGAGGTGTGAGGGGGTAAATCTCGCGTTACCTGTGTTTCCGACAGTGCCGAGAGTATCTCCAGGTTCGACATAAGTTCCTTGTTTGGCAATGAGCGAGTTCAAATGCGCAAAATACAAACTGTTTCCTCGATCGGAATCGTATAGCCAAACCACTTTCCCGCCAATACCTCTTTCTCCCACAAATCGTACATAGCCTTTTGTAGGGGCTACCACAGGGGTGCCACGCCTCGCGAAAATATCCACGCCTTCATGTTTTCTTCGCCCACCGTCCCGAGGGTCACCCCAGAAACTTCCAATCGCCCTGGCGGTTTTCCCTGCAACCGGGAATTTAAGTGTCGCTACTTTTTCGATAGTCACCTTGAACTTACCGCCCCGCAATAATTCGGGCTGAAACCGGAGAACATATTCCGCATCTCTTCTTGGCTCAAACCCTAAAATGAGTTCTTCCTTGTCTGCCGTGGCTACATGCCTTAGTGGTTTGGATTCCTCGATGCGATATAGGTCGATGAATAGCTTTAAGTCTTCTTGCGACTCTTTGCTTACCGAAACTTGAATCTTTTGTCCTCGTTTAGCCTCAAACCGGTAGCCTAGGGCATCTGCCTCATTGGGATCAAGGTAGAAAGCTTCTTCATAGGGAGCATTCACGGAAATAGGGGACTGAAGACTACTTTCCGCAGATTGTTTCCATTCTTTTCCAAGCGCTGTTTCAAGTAAATTGGCCTCCTCGAGGGAATGTTCATAGGCCTCATGGTCATTTCTTGGGTAAAAAGCTTTAGGAACTTTTTCTTCCTCACACGAGAAGAAAACCGACCCGACAATAATGATAGTCAGGCAGCTGATAATGTTGCGTTTGATCATTGACCCTTTTGTGGTGTTGTTAAGACCAGTAACGAATCTTTTAGGCAAAGGATATACGAAGCCACAATTTTGTTGTTGAGATGACCTCATTGAACAAAGAAAAGATTTTTTGTGCGATTCACTTGTTTAGGGACATTTTGAGTTTTTAATTTGCACTATCAATAATTAGTCTAAATAAGAACAAGCATTGTCCGACTGGATATTCACCGAATTTTCTCACGATCAATCCGACTATGATGAGACCTTCCTCGACTCTGAGAAATCACTAATCAATCGTGATGAGTGCATGTTCAAAAAATGCTGCAAAAAGTTTAAGAAGAAGGGTAAGAAAATGTGCAAAAGCTGCCCCAAACGCTAGACTAAAAATTATCATATTCCCCATTCAACCATCCCCAGAACCTTCTTAGAGGATTTTTCTTTTTGACTTCTTTCGACTTCGGTGTCTTGCTTTGGTACAAGATTGGAGCTTCTGAAGATACCTCTTCTTCAATGATCTTTTTCACTTTCTTCTTCGCAGCGGGTTTGGCTTTGACCTGACTTATGTAGTGCTGCTTCTTTTTTTCCTTGATTTTTCGGGCTTTCTCTCTCTTTTTTCTCTCGGTTTCGCGTTCTTCTTTTCGCCTCTGATATTCAACAGGGTTTAATCGATGCTTTCTCCCTTTGTTTTGGTTGCCCCTTTGATTCGACCGGCTTCTTCGGTTTTGTTTGTCCTTTTTGAAGTCTACCCTTTGGTCATCTTCTTCAGGTTCCACTTTCGGTTCAGGTTGTTTAGGTTCGGGAAGATCAATTTTACCCACTACCTTAAGACCTTCCAATTCAACCTTAGGCGCTTTGATGAATTCAACGGAAGGGTCTTCTTCTTCATCTTCAATCGCTTTGAACAAGCGACCAGTGGATGGTGTTTCGGTCAACTCGATGGCTTTTTCTCTGTGTGAATCGGAAACCTGATTAGTGATATCGGCTGGTGGAGCAAGAGGTACTTCCATTTCCTGATTTACCTCTTCTTCAGAGGCCTCAGTACTTTCTTCTTGAGTTTCTTCTTCTGTTTTCTCAATCGGATCTCCGAATTCGTCTGCAGTGCTAAAATAGGCGTGGATAATCTCAACCTGTTCCTCCGAAAGCTTGCTGTTCGCATCGTTTTCCAACTCATGTCCGGCTTCCGATAATAAGCGGATGATTTTATCGGGATTTACCTCCAGTTTCCT
Organism: Cyclobacteriaceae bacterium; assembly: GCA_028281285.1. GTDB lineage: Bacteria > Bacteroidota > Bacteroidia > Cytophagales > Cyclobacteriaceae > Roseivirga. The sequence goes on along the minus strand of JANQKF010000032.1, from coordinate 14,452 downwards.
AGAAAGTTGCCTTAGTCTCATGGTTGATTCGGTTGAAATGAGCGTCAAATATAGTGAAGTCTTCTTATCAAAAAAACTACTCTGATTTGCTCCATTCGATCTTTTTCAATCTGAATTAATTAATTCAAAAGAAAGGTTAATTAACTCTATTTAAATAAAGGGTTGGTATGCAAAACTTACTTAAGTCAAGAACTTTTAGTCATGCTTAAAAACTTTCTTATTACCATTTTCCGACAGATTCTTCGGAAACCCAAGTTCTATATTCTCAACATCTTTGGACTGTCCATTGGTATAGCCGCTTTTATTCTCATGTATAATCACGCGAGCTATGAACTGAGCTTCGACCAATTTCATGATCGTTACGCGGACATATATCGCCTAAACCTTGAATACACCCCTGAAGGGAAACCTACATATGTAGGGGCCTCAGTCTTTGGAGGTGTTGGGCCAACTTTGGTATCGGAATTACCTCAAGTGGAAACTGCGGTGCGGATAGTGCCGGGGTATGATGGTGGAGGAATTATCAGGTATGGTGACAAAATGCTCAGAACGAAGGAAATCCAATATACTGAGAGTTCCTTTTTCAAGGTGTTTTCCTACCCACTGGTTGAGGGAAATATTGATAACTGTCTGGAAGGCCTCAATAAAGTGGTTCTTTCTATCAATATGGCTTCGATTGTCTTTGGTGATGAAGACCCAATTGGCAAGACAATTAAGCTGGAATCTGTGAATGGAGAAGCCGACTATTTAGTCACAGGACTATTCGAGTCGCGACCGGATTCACATTTTCATGGTGAGGTTCTCCTTTCTCTGTCCACTCTTGAGATTCCCTGGGAAGCAGAATTTGATACAAACTGGCGATTCTTTGATTTCAATACTTATTTCAAAAAGAGCGCGGGTTCTTCGATTGAAGATATTGAGAATCAATTTCCCAAATTAATAGCCAAATACAGACCTCAGACTAACTCAAAAGTGGAAGTGAACTTTGGGGTCATACCAATCACCGATATTCACCTTAAATCTCATATCAACCAGGAACTGGAACAGAACGGAGACAATCAGGTGGTCACTTTCTTATTGATAATTTCCTTTCTCGTTCTTCTGATAGCTATGATCAATTATGTGAATCTTTATACCGCACATGCCAGAGATCGGGGCAAGGAGGTAGGCATTCGCAAAACATTAGGATCAAATAAATCACTACTGAGGCTTCAGTTTTTAATGGAATCCTTTGTAATGAACTTGATTAGCCTACTATTGGCTCTTTTGATTGTCAATTGGGTAGCAAACCCTTTGAGCACCTATACAGGACTGGATTTCTCAACGAATTATTTCAATTCTACTTCTTTCTGGATCGAAATGGTTCTCTTGTGGCTATTGAGTTCAGTATTGGCTGGCTTTTATCCGGCCTTGGTCATTTCTGATTTCAAGCCAATAAGTGCTTTGAGGTCCGTGAATGTCCAATCGTCAGGAAAATTGAGAAAGGTAATTGTGACTTGGCAGTTCATGGCTTCTGCCGGTCTGATTGTTGGGGCTTTAGTCATCCATCAACAACTCACAGAAATGGAAAACCGTCCTACGGGAATTAATACAGATGATCTGATTATTGTAGGAGTACCAAATTTCACAAATGATTACCAGACCTTTTACAGCGATCTGAATAATTTCAAGAACGACCTTCTCAATCATGGCGCTATTATCAATGTGTCTTATGCTTCTGATGCCCCGGGGGAGCAGGTGAATTGGAGAGGTGGTTCGACATTAATTGGTACGAACAGTGATGTGAATGGAGGAATGGTCTTTAAACTCGTGGTAGACAAGGATTACGCGGACACCTACGATTTGAAGTTTATTTCTGGTCGTAATTTCCGCCAACTTTCAGAAACAAGATCTGTTATACTTAACGAAAAGGCCTTGGGCGTTTATGGCTTTTCTAGTGCAGAAGAAGCATTGAATAAGCGAATATGGTTTTCAAACCTCGATACGCTTCAGGTAATTGGAGTGGTCGAGGACTTCCATCAGGAATCTCTAAGGGAACCTATCAAACCGACTGCCTATATCCAAAATTACATGGGGCTCAAATATGTATTCGTTCGTACAAGAGGTGAAAATCGAGAAGAAAACCTTGGATTAATACAGACTGAGTTTGAAGAGCATTTTCCAAGATTACCCTTCGATTGGACAGATATAGAGGATCAACTGAAAGCAAGGCACACGGGGGAAAGCGAGTTTAAAAAGGCCTTCAATTTATTTGTGTTGTTAGCTATTTTCATTTCAATGCTTGGATTGTTAGGATTGGTGTCATTTATGGCACAACAGCGACAAAAGGAAATGGCCGTACGAAAAGTGCTCGGATCTTCAGTATTGAATGTAGTCTACCTATTCTTTGGTAAATTTTTGAAGCTTGCGATCATTGGAAATGCAATCGCAATCCCCATTATCTATTTCATTGCTAATGATTGGCTTAATGGTTTCGCATTCCGAATAGACTTCCTGTGGTGGTCTCCATTGTTGGCGTTTGTGCTGAGCATTATTTTGGCGTTCGGAACGACCATCCGTTCGATTCTGAAGGTGGCAAAATTAAACCCCGCCAGAATCCTGAATAGGGAATGACGAGGCTTTCAGTTGAGTCGGTGAAGTCTTGTCTAAGCCTCACATACAGCCTTTAACTTGCTAAGCCCATTTTCGTAGTCCGGACCAAGGAATTTGTCCATCATTCGGCCAAAAAGTCGAGCCATGGGGTTCATTCCATTATCTGATTCAAAGTCCCAGGTTACCTGACACGAACCATCACCATTATCTCTGAGTATCCAACCGGCCATGGCATCACCACGCCCTTTGAACTCTAGATGTACTTTGATCAAATTCATAGGCTCGCTGGTCTTTATTTCCATTGAACCCTCACCAACTTTCTTTTTTTCCCCTTTCCAGGAATAATGTGCTCCAACACCTTCTGAAATGTCATTGTAGACATGTTCTGCATTTGGATCTTTTTCAGTCCAGGGAGACCAATTCTCGACAAAACTCCTGAGGTTGTTCAAATAGGGCCAGATTTTCTCTGGTGATGCATTGATGGTAGTTGAGCGTTCCATTTTAGCAACCCGTGGGGAAGCAAATCCGATAAGAAGAATCAAAACGACAATACCAGCAAAGCTGTAAAGGATGATAGTGATCATAAAAAGTTGAGTTTAGATTTTGATCAAGATAAGATTATTCAATCAGAATAACCCCTAAATATTAGGTCAAAAAAAATCTAAAATAATCTGTAACCATCTGTGCAACCATTAGTCTTACATTTACGACTATTATATTAGTCTTACATATACGAATTAAATATGAAAGGAACACACCTGGGTGAGTTGGAGGAGCTAGTCCTCTTAACCACGGCTCTTTTGGACGGAAACGCCTACACTGTCACTATTGCTAAAGAGATTCAAGTACAATCGGATAGGTCGATTACGCTTAGTACTGTACATACATCCTTGCACCGTTTGGAGAAAAAAGGTTTCGTGGAATCCTATGTAGGAGGTACCACCAAAGAGAGGGGTGGAAGACGAAAGCGCCTTTATCGAATTCTAAAGGCCGGTTATCAGGCCTTAGAACAGTCGAGAGAATTGAGAAACAGGATATGGGAGCAACTACCGAAACCAAGCTTTGAATGAGCAAGATGAAAAACGTTAGACCCCCAAAATGGCCAGACCGACTATTGTCATGGTATTGCTCTGATCGGTACTTCGAGGAAGTCCAGGGAGATTTGCACGAGTGGTTTTATCATCGAGTAGCTACACAGGGGGTCAGTAGGGCTCGATTGATGTATGGCATCGATGTGCTCAGGTATTTCAGGTCCTTTCGCCTTAAATCAAACGAAAAGCTAAGTCAAAACTCAAACTATATTTCCATGAAACAGATATTAAAACTCACTTATCGCAACCTCAAGAAGGATCCACTTTCGGCATTTCTCCGAATACTCAATCTGACAGTCGGTATTGGCATTTTTCTACTCACCTTCATTTATGCCAGGTATGAATTGAATTATGATTCCTATCATGATGAACCCCAAAACGTATACCGAATAGGCCATTCATTAAGGACCGAGCCTTGGGCGGCAACACCAATGGGACTTGGTCAATACGCCCTGGACAATTTTGCAGAGGTGGAAAGCATGACTCGATTCTTCAGAGTATCCAATACCTGGATAAAATATGAAGACAACATATTTATGGAAAAACGCGGGTTCTTCGTAGACGATGGAGTCTTTGATCTTTTTAAAGTAAAGATCATATCAGGCGACCTCGATAAGGCCCTGAATCCAATAAATGCGATAATTCTAACCGAGACACTGGCTATAAAGTATTTCGGAAGAACCGATGCGATTGGAGAGCTGGTTGAGCTGGAGACTGACCGAGGTCGCCCAAGGCAAGTGACTGCTGTAATTGAGGACATTCCGGAACAATCTCATCTACAATTTGATTTCCTTCTTCCAATTAAAGTCTTTGGGGATCGGTTCAGAAATGCCTGGAGGAATTGGGCCACTTATACTTATGTAAGAGTTAAGGATGGTGCCGATTTGGAAAATATGAGCAAAATATTGCTCAATGAGTATGAGGAGCGCTACAATGCACAAGGTTCCGGCAACTTACAACCGTTTTTCACTCCAATACAAAAGATTCACCTACATACCAATCATGAGAAAGAGTTGGCTGACAATGGAAATGTGAGCTATGTCTATATTCTCTTATCAGTTGGTGCTTTTGTGCTTCTGATTTCCAGTATCAATTTCGTGAACCTTTCTGTTGTGAAGGGTTTTGATCGATCAAAGGAAGTCGGTTTGAGAAAGACTGTGGGAGCTTCCAGAACACAACTAACCATTCAATTCCTGGGAGAAAATCTCTTATTACTTGGTTTATCGGGCCTGTTTTGCTTATTACTATTAGTAATCGCGACTCCGGTTTTTGGAAATTTTTCAGGCCTGAGCTTACCTTTGAACGTTCTCGAAAGTCCGGAAATTCTCATTCCCCTGATCTTGGTGATTTTTCTACTGCTATTGATTTGTGGCGTATACCCAGCTATGTCTTTGTCTAAGTTCAAGCCGGTTCAGGTTCTGAAGACAGGAATGAGTCATTTGAGAACATCAAAGCTCGGCTTGGTAAGGCGGGGCTTGATAATCATACAATTCGTTATTTCTATAGTCTTGGTTGTGAGTTCCTTTGTTATATACAATCAACTCACTCATATACAAGAACAAAACCTGGGATTTGAGAAAGATCAGATCATTTCAATTCCAGTAGAAAGCGGACCTCTCAATGATAGTTTCTCCAGCAAGTTTGATGTATTTAATGATGCCCTGCTTAGGGTGACCGGAGTGAAATCCACAACAGTTTCGTCTTCTGTACCTGGCACTAGAATCATGGTAGAGGGAGTCCAGGAAATAGGAGCTGAAGATGCGGTTACTACCCGTATTTTGTTGGCTGATGATGACTTTGTAAACACCTACGGATTGGAAATTATTAATGGAAAAGACTTTATCAAGAACGCTCCAGATGCGCCAATTGAATATATACTGAATGAATCTGCCGCCAATTTCATATTTCAAGACAGAAACCCTGTCAATGAAATGATTAGGTGGAGTAGGGATACAGGGAAGGTCGTAGGAGTGGTGAAGGATTTTAACTTCCAGTCGTTGCACCATGAAGTAGAACCATTAGTGATCAGTTCTCGAGGACGAAACTCCTGGCTTTCCGTACGATTTGAACCTGCTTCTGTAGAATCAGTAAGGGATGGAATTGAAAGATTGAGCAGGGATATTTACCCTGACCTTCCGCCTATTGAATATGAATTTCTCAGTGATCGATTCGAAAACCTGTATTTGGCTGAATCCAGGCTGCGCTCATTAGTGTGGTTCTTTTGTATTGTTTCCATCGTTTTGACAGTATCCGGAATTTTTGGTATGGCCACTTATATGGCAAAGCAAAGAATAAAGGAAATTGCCATTCGCAAAGTATTAGGAAGTGATCTGTCCAATCTCCTGAACCTGCTTTCCAGAGACTTTTTAGTACTTCTTAGCCTGGCTTTGTTGATTGCAATTCCGGCCGGAGTTTGGTTATCAAACTGGTGGCTTCGGGGATTCGCGGATAAGATTTCGGTGGGAGCCGGTGTCTTTATAGTATCTTCACTATCCATAATTGTTTTGGTTGTTGCAAGCGCTAGTTATGTAACCTATCGTGCTGCCTCAATGAATCCCGTGGATGCTTTAAAAAACGATTAATTGGAAGGTTTCCGGACGACTTTTAGTTATTTAGCCGGTCATGGTAGTCTTTCTTCTTTTTGCGGCTGGCTTTATTGTTTACCTACTGTTTAAGTCAGATCGGGTAGGGAAAAAAGTTGAAGGAGCGCCTGTTAAATGGCGACCAATTCTCAATGAGAAAGTGTCCTTTTTTCGATCATTGGACGATAATGGAAAAGAGCAATTTCTAGATGATATTGCTGGCTTTTTGGGAACTGTAAGCATTACCGGTGTCGAAGTTCAGGTATCACTGGAAGACCGACTCTTAGTTGCCAGTAGTGCAGTCATTCCCTTGTTTGGTTTTCCACACTGGCACTATTCTCATCTTAATGAGGTAATCCTATACCCAAGAGCTTTTGATTGGAACTTTAACTATCACGATCCCGAAGTTTTTATCAATGGCATGGTAGGAGATGGGACCATGGAGGGTAAAATGATACTATCAAAAAAGGCCCTTCATTTAGGTTTTGATAATAGTAGGGATAAAAGGAATGTCGGTATTCACGAGTTCATCCACCTTTACGACAAGGAAAGTGGAAGTGTGGATGGAGTACCTCCTGTTTTCAGAAGTCAAAGCTATGTCTTGCCCTGGTTAGAATTGATCAAATCCAAAATTCAGGATATTGACCAAGGGAAGTCAGACATTCGTGGCTATGCGGCAACGAGTTCAAGAGAGTTTTTTGCAGTAGCCGGAGAGTATTTCTTTGAACGACCGCATCTCTTCAAAGACAAACACCCGGATCTTTATCAAATGATGACAATGGTTTTTAATCAGAATCCGGATAAGATATTAGGAAGAAATCCAAAGAAACCACTCAAATTGGGACGCAATTCGAAATGCCCATGTGGGAGCAATGAAAAATATAAGCACTGTTGCCTGGATGAATAGACTAAATGTCAAACCTGGCCATAAATGCTTTCCTATAAGTGTTTCCTACATTGAGTTTTTCACCATTCTTCAGAAGGACCTTCACTTCACTCTCTTTTGAATAAAACTCTTGAATGCAGGAGATTCTGACTATAATTGATCGGTGAATCCTCATGAATTCCAATGGGTCCAAATCAGATTCCAATCCCGATATAGTCTCTCGAATCACGTGAACGCCATTCTTGGTATGAATATCACAGTAATTATTTGCCGATTTGATATAGGATATTGAATCAGTGGAAATGAAATAGGTGCGTTCTCTGAGTTTAATTTTGATTTCCGTCAGGAATTCTGATTTTTTCTTACCGACTATCTGTTCTTTTTTGTAGTTCAGTCCGGAAAATGTTCCAATGGTAATGGCATAGATGCCAAAACCATTCCCAAGTATTTTGTCAATATAAGAACTGCCAAGACTCGATGCTTTGACAGTGAACATCGCATTTTCAGCCGGAAGAATGATGGACTCAATGAAAATTCCTTCGAAAACAAAATAGCTGAAAAGTCCAAGGATGAGTTGGAAAACAAACCAACGGGTGTCAAATAGGTCTGGAAATTTAGGGTGACGATGCAAAAACATAATAACCATTATTATAGCAACTCCATAAGCGAATGTGTTCAATTGTTCCCTGATGGAGAGCTTTCCTATTTCGACTTTATCAAATATGATTTGTAACAGAAACGAAATAAGAACGATGAACGACCAAATGGCCATCAATTTGAATACCGACCAGAAATCTACCTTCATAATTCAGTCCCGAAATCAAACCTGTTCGCACCAAAAACCGGGAAGTTCAGAACATGGCGAGACTAATCGTGGCCTTGTTAAAGAGACTTCCCGTTGTTGTGCACTACAAACATCGACAGATTTCAATTATGATCAATAGAGCTTTAACACTGTTTAACTCACGGGCCATGGTTTGCTTCGTTTGTCTATTCTCTTTCACGTTGGAGTGCACCTTCGGTCAAGGTTTCACGGTTGACAAAAGTAACCCATCGATTCAAGAGCGACTTCAGGCCGAATTGAGGCAAAAGGGAGAGAAATTGTTAGAGCTCTTCAACGTGGATGATGAGAGCAGGGCACTTGAATTGGGTCGATCTATTTTTGCGGAGCAAAGTGCAGATGAATGGACCAGCTCGTTTCGAGAGGATTTCGGTCCTGTGAATTCCGGAAAAGTGAGGCTCACAATGGGTGACAACTACTCCACGGTTCATGTCATTGTTAACATCCCCAAAATAGGTGATTGGAGGAATTTCCAGCTTGTATTCAAGAATGACGGAGACTTGAGAACTGAGCGCATTAATATTGTACTGGCTGCTCCACCATCTGATATTGGTTCGGGAGATTTTATTGACACAAATGTCCTAAAGCAATTAGATGAGTATGCCACACAATTGGGCTCTGAGAATGGACTGTCAGGAAGCCTGTTGATTGCTAAACACGATCAAGTACTGGTAGAGAAAACATACGGCATAGCAAACCATGATACAGGAAGAAAAATCAATTCAGACACTCCTTTTAATCTGGCATCAACCGGCAAAATGTTTACAGCAGTAGGAATCCTGCAGCTGTTTGAGTTAGGAAAACTCAGTCTGAGTGATCCACTAATAAAGTTTCTGCCTGATTATCCTAATAAAGAGTTTGCTTCAAACACTACCGTAGCTCATCTATTATCTCATGGCTCTGGGGTAGGTGAATTCTGGGATTCTGAATTTGAGAAGCATTGGGACAAAGTATCAACTCACCAACAATATTTACCTTTTATCCACAGTAAACCGCTGGTTTTTTCTCCTGCAGGTAGTCAAGGCTCTTATAGTAATTCTGGCTTTATTCTGTTGGGGCTGATCATAGAGTCAGTGTCTGGCGTAAGCTATTATGATTTCATTGAACAAAACATTTTTCGTCCAGCACAAATGGAGAATTCGGGCTATTACCAAAGAAATCAGGAAGACAAGTTTGCGGTCGGCTACCTTGAACTTGGCAATGATGAAGTGATAAAAGAAAGAGGCGGACTAATGGGTAGTTCGGCAGGAGGGGGGTATTCCACTTGTCGTGATTTACTCAAATTTCGAAATGCTTTGATGAACCACCAGTTATTAAAGAAGGAGACTTTCGAGATGGCAACTTCACAACAGACGGTCTTGAATGGAGGAGGGATGCTTTATGGCTATGGGTTTGTAATCAATGATGGGTTTCAATCAGGGTTCGGACATGGAGGGCAAGGTCCTGGAGCTGGAACCATGTTTAATGTAGACAAGTCTTCAGGATTGACTGTAATTCTTTTGAGCAATAAGCTTAATGGAGCTTACACAGAACTTATGTTCACTTTAAAAGAGTTGATGAAGAGATGAAAACATGCCTCCGGGAATGGGGCCGGAGACACATAATGAACATTTAGTCAAAGTGCAGACCTATACTTTCGACTAACTCTTTTAAGTAGCCATAGTCCTTCACAACAGTTTGAAACACCCACTTGTAATATTGCGTGCCCATGTATTCCATATGAGCTCTGGCTTTTTCAGGCCCTACAACTTGTTCCAGCGTGTGATATTCCAGATAACATACCAAGATGTGCAAATAGGTACTTCTTTCATCTCCAGCTCCTTCAGGAAGAGGTCCGGGAACTTTTGGATATTTTGTAAAGATTGCTTCTCCTAATTTCTTATTGTCGTACTCTTTTGAAAGAGTGTACCAATGCATCTGTTCATGCAGAAAGGTGCTTAACAAATGCACATCAGAGGCATAGTCTGTGTTCAAAACGAGTATCGGATGACTATGAGGAATCGAGTTGTCCTGAATCTTTACCTCCTTGGTGTAGAGGTATTTTTCAAGATCATACTTCTTCAAAAGTGATTCCAATCGTCCTTTTACTTCTATTTCAGAGCTGGTATTCGCGTGAGTTGTGATGACCATTGGAACTTCTGGTCCTGGTTTTGGTCGGCCAAAAATACTTGGAGGGTTTTCAGTTTTGTTCATTGAGAACTTTGAATTGCCTCTCGTGCTATACATGAATCCTTCCATCTTGTCGCCAGATATTCTGGCTTTGAATCGGGTGGGTCCTGATCTGAACCCTACTGTGAAAAAGACGGAATCTTTCACCCTACTGGCATTCGTAACTCGTAAGGGAACGGGGATCAAATCAGGTAACTGAAACACACCCGTACTGTCACCAAAATCCAAGGTAGTTTCAGCTTTCTGGTCTCCTCGAGGGAGGCTCAACGTTCCTTTCCAGGTTTCTTGTTGGGCACACAGCGATGTTGATACTCCCAGACAGATGGCTATCAGTGAGAATAAGGTGATTGGGTTGAAAATATTCACTTTCATTACTCTATGATTACGTAGTTGTTGCTATTGTTCTCAAATTTTAAAATCAGCCCCTCGGCAATAAGTGGCTTTAGGTTTTCACGAAGATTTAATGGACTTTCTTCCGAATCGAGACTGTCTTGCCAGCTGGAAATAATTAGCATTTCATTGTTTTCCGGGCACTTCATTACTTTGATGTCATTGAGCAAAGGATGTTTCCAAAACTCACTAACCATTGCGAGCAAATACTCCTCAACTTGCGTCATTCCTTCATTTACCACTTTCATTGTTACAGTCTCAATATGGGCTTTGGATGTAGTCGCGAACACAGGTTCAGACAAGCTTCTCCTTTTTTCATTTAACCAAATCTGTTTTTCTGCAAATCCCATAGTCGATTCGTTTGTACAAACCTACGGTGATAAGTCGTCTTTGGAGAATATATTCCAAGTCAAGAGGTTCGACTTTCTAAAAATCGAACCAGAATGGTACTTATGGTCGATTTTTTAGGTATTCGCTCGGGGTTTCACCCGTATGTTTTTTGAAGGCTGTATTGAATGAAGATTTGCTTTTATAGCCCGCTTCATTGGCCATCCCCATGATTGAGTAGTTTGCATATTCCCCGTTTTGAGCAATAGCAATGAACTCTTCAATCCTATGGTGATTAAGGAGCTCGAAAAAGCTCTTACCCTTCGATGTATTGATGAGATTGGAAAGAATGTGTGCGGAAGTATTCAACCGGTTAGCAACCTCCTGAATTTTGAGATCCGGATTTCTGAATATCTTTTCTTGATCAAACAGTCTGTCCAAACCTTTAAGTAGATCTTCACGAGTATCATCTTTGATTCTTACCGATTTGTACCTGGCACTAAAATCGGGAAGCAGTTGGTTCGAGTTGAATATGGTCTGATAAGCAATCAGGTAGGCAAACCCGGAAATCAACAAGGTTAGAACAAAATTACTCACAATGGTATAGTGTCCATCGCTGATCATGTAAATGGTGAAACCTACTTGTTGAATTCCTATAAGGATTAAGGTCCAATTGGCCTTTTGCAACCAGCTTACCCGGAGTTCGGTAGACACCAGGAAATCCTTACTCTCGAGAAGTAAAGATCTGAGCATTTCCCGTCTGCTTAGATAAATATAGACGGCCAGATGAACCGGATAGAGAATGAACCTGGAAATAGATAAGGTACTTATGGGCAGTTCACCAGACATAAAACGGTCTAGTACAATGACCGCCTCCTCAGCATTGTTTGGGCTATCCTGCTGATAGATCAAAACCCAAGCTATTAAAAAAGGAACGAGATGAAGCAATTGGGCCCAGTTGAGACTAAAGTCCTGACGTATAACCGCCTTTGTATAAAGAAAAAATAATGGTCCCAAAAGCAGGATCATTCCTCTTGCAAATCCCGCAATCCCTAACCCGTTTCTATAGAGATAGGAGGCATACCAGATATTATTGACATTGATGGCAAGAAGGACTAAAATCAAAAGAAGAAGAAACAACAGTGCTTTTCTATTTGCCGGAGGTCGAATGGCAAAGAGTGCTATTAGAAAAACGCATTGGGATGCGGAAGCAATTAGTAAAACTGACCAAAGATTCAATGCCATTTTGGTAAAAATAGGCTCTGATTTTGATAAATCTAAGGTCGTTCGAAATTTCTATTCTAGATTGATTCAAGGAACCATTCTGACCACGTTCTTATTTATTTCAATGGTTTATTATTATGGCAATTTTTGAGCATTTTGGGCCATCAACTGAGGTCAAAAGAACACTTATGAATTCTGTTATGAAGTATTTTCTGGGTATCTGTCTGGCAATGTTTGTAGTAAGCTGCAAAACTGCAAGCAATGTGAGTTTCACCACCAGCGATATCGCTGGTGCTCAAAAAATGATTGGACTTGAATTCTCGGAAGCCAACATCGACACGATGTATAACTACTTGAGAAGAAACAGACGCGGCTATGAAGCCATGCGTAAGTTTTCGGTGGATAGGGAAACCTTTCCTGCCATGGTCTTCGATCCCATTCCAAGTGGTTTCGAGGAGCCATACTACGCGGCCAAACCGATTTGGAAGGTAGAGGAGGGAGTAGAAAGGCCCTCTGATCTTGAAGAGTTAGCTTTTTACCCAATTCCCAAACTCGCCTCATTGATAAAGAACCAAAAGGTGAGCTCGGAGGAATTGACTCGAATGTACATCTCGAGGATCAAGAAACATGATGGAGTACTTCAAAGTGTGATCACATTAACTGAGAACCTGGCCCTTGAACAGGCCAGACGAGCCGATCAGGAAATTGCTGCGGGTCAGTATCGAGGAATTCTTCATGGAATACCTTATGGTGTAAAGGATTTGATGGCCGTTGAAGGCTATAACACAACCTGGGGAGCAAAGCCCTATGAAAATCAAGAGATTGAGTATACTGCAACTGTTGTAAAGCGACTTGAGGCGGCCGGTGCGGTTTTGATAGCCAAACTCGTTTCCGGTTCTTTAGCAAGAGGTGATGTGTGGTTTAATGGCAAAACCAAGAACCCTTGGGACATTACTCAAGGTGCGAGCGGCTCATCGGCTGGCTCCGGCTCCGCCACATCTGCCGGTTTAGTTGCGTTTTCACTCGGGACAGAGACCCTTGGCTCGATTACCTCTCCGAGTACGCGTAATGGTGTTACAGGACTTAGGCCAACTTATGGTCGTGTCAGTAGACATGGTGTAATGAGTCTTTCGTGGTCGATGGACAAAGTAGGGCCGCTATGTCGAAATGCTGAGGACTGTGCGATAGTCTTTAGTGTGATCAATGGAAACGATCCCAAAGATCCGTCTACCAGCGATTATAGTTTTGGATTTCGAGACTCGAGGGATTTTAGCCAGCTCCGGGTGGGTTATCTAAAAGAATTCGTAGATCGGGACAAAACGGCCAGTGGCGATAACCTGAGGAGTGCCTTGGAGAAGCTTAATGGGATAGGCATTGAGCCGGTGGAAGTTTCCCTGCCAAAAGAGTTCCCTTTTCAGGCATTTGACATCATCCTTAGGGCTGAAGCAGGCACTTTCTTTGATGATTTAGTAAGAGATAAGGGAGTGGACGTCATGGTGGAACAACATCCCGGATCAAGAGCCAATTCGTTGCGTCAAAGTCGGTTCATACCTGCGGTAGAGTATCTTCAAGCCAACCGTCACCGAAGGCGATTAATTAATGAGATGCATGAAATTATGAAAGATCTGGACATATTGATTTCACCAACTTTTGGAGGAAGTCAGTTGATGATCACCAATCTTACAGGACATCCGGTCGTTTCTGTTCCCACCGGTTTGGACAAAAGGAACAGACCAACCAGTTTTACCTTAATTGGAAACTTATATGATGAAGAAGTAATCCTACTCTTGGCCAAAAAATTTCAGGAGATGACAGAATTTGATGAGATGCATCCACCTGACTTTTTACCTGGAAAATAGACAGTGCTGAAGAAAGTAATAGTCCGCTGGTATAAATTGAGAACTTCCTTGGCGTATAACTCTTACATTTGCAGCCATGCATAAATTCACCAAGCTGTTCTATGCTTTGGCATTTTTTGGGGTGCTTAATGCTACCGCTCAAAATATTACGATCAAAAGGATTAGTGGCCCCATCAAGATTGATGGAATACTCGATGAACCACAATGGTTGGAGGCAGATTCAGCCTTTAATTTTATGCAATTCTTTCCCTATGATTCTTCTCTAGCGGAATATACGACAGTGGCAAAAATCATGTATGATGATCAGAATATTTATGTTTCTGCATATATGGCAAACCCCGACCCCGATAGGGAATATGTAACCCCATCATTAAGACGAGATTTTTTTGGAGATGGCAATGACAGTTTCTCTGTTTTGTTTGACCCATTCCAAGACAATACCAATGCCATAATATTTGGCATAAACCCCTATGGCGTACGTAGAGAAGGGT
>JANQKF010000034.1 GCA_028281285.1 Cyclobacteriaceae bacterium | reverse complement strand
ACCAATACCGCCATCTCCTCCAATGATGTAGAAATCGGCATCGTCCGGTGACATCCAAAAAGCATGAAAGTCAGCATGAATTCCTCTGGTCTCATCGGCAGGAATCTGAGGTACAGGATCGAAATTGAGTCCACCATCACGGCTTACCGACAAGGGCTGATAAATATTATATAGCAAGTTGGGATCATCGGAACTGACTGCCAATTCCTGGAAGTAAAAGGGACGGTTGTTGGTGTACCGCGGATTATCATTGACAAGCTTCCAGTTATTACCTCCATCATCACTTCGATAAAGTGCATTCTTAGCGGCTTCTATTTTGGCATAAATGCGGTCAGTATTACTTGGCGCTATGGCCAGTCCAATTCTCCCCAATTCACTTCTCGGTAGTCCATTTTTAGCAGTCAGCTTAGTCCATGAGTCTCCTCCGTCCAAGGTCATGAAAAGACCGGATCCTTCCCCACCCGACACAAAACTGTAAGGTGTTCTGCGATGATCATATAGGGCAACGAGCATCTTGTTTGGGTTGTCCGGATCCATAACCATATCGGCCACTCCTGATCTCTCATTAGTATGAAGGATTTTCTCCCAGGTCTCACCGCCATCGGTTGTTTTATAGAGACCACGGTCAGGTCCTGGGGTAAAAGGATCTCCCATAGCACCGACAAAAACGGTATTATCATCATCAGGATGTACAATAATTCGGTGAATTGTTTTGGTTGTCTCTAAGCCCATATGTTTCCAACTTCGACCTCCATCCAAGCTTTTGAAAATCCCCATTCCCAGGTTCATGGAATTTCGCGGGTTACCTTCCCCCGTCCCAACCCAGAGGATATCGGGCTGGCTTTGCTGAATGGCCAGTGCTCCAATGTTTTGTGTAGGGTTGTTGTCAAAAATGGGCTCCCATCGCGTACCTCCATTCTCTGATTTCCATACGCCACCGCTGGCCGCTCCTACATATACAATCTTCGGGTTGGCTTCGACCACATCAATGGTGGTAATCCGTCCACTCATATTTGAGGGACCAATACTACGCACCTTGAGTTTTTTGAATAGATCAAGGTGTTGTGTCTGCCCATTCAGGGGGGTTAATGCAAGAGCCAAAACGAAAGTTGTTATGACTAATGCGTTATATCTAAAAACCGGCTTACTCATCATTGGATTTGTAGACAAATGTCCGACTAAGATAAGCCAACATCTTTGTGATGCACAACCATCTCTCATTCTTCTGTTATGGCAAGATCACAGCATTAAGAAGCACTGTACTTATCGAGCGTCATCATTCGAGGTCAGCTTGTCCATGTTAGATGGGTAGGTGCATAAAAAATAAAATCAGACCGTTCTGGTTGGATTTTAGCTTTCTAAGGAGGACCGGTACCAAAAATTGAGGTTCAACTTTATCCCCTCCAGAGGTTAAACATGCTTTTAAGTGATAATGCCCTATAATATTCGTATCTTCCTATAGTCTTCAAAGGTATTCTCATGAACTCAATTTTAGTACCTACGGATTTCTCTGAAGAGGCCAATTACGCGCTCGACCTGGCTGTTCAACTCGCGAAAAAAAATAGCGAGCCAACGGAGGTCCATGTTCTGCATATCATCGAAAGTCCTGGCCCTGTCTCCCTTGATAGCCTGGAGGATGGTTATGCTCATCAAGAATATGCCACTCTCATTGAGCTACAAGAAAAGAATAAGCGTTCAGAGATGGAGGCCTTGAAAAGTGACCCAAAACATAAGGGTGTGAACATGATCACTGAAATCATGATAGGTAATCCCTATCAAAGAATTTCAAAAGCAATTTCGAAGGTAGATGCAGACTTGGTAGTTATGGGAACTCATGGAATCAGTGGGTTAAAGGAAATTCTCATTGGTTCGAATACACAAAAACTGGTTCGTTTTGCTAAGTGCCCGGTTCTGACCGTCAAGGAGTCAATTAATCTTAATTCGATTGAAAACATAGTCTTGGCCACTAATCTTGACACAGATCAGACTGAGCTTATCACAGAACTTAAGAAATTACAGCGTCTTACTAACTCACACATAAGTTTGCTCAAGGTCAACACTCCAAATAATTTTCGTACTACGCGCCAAACTCAAAATCGATTGGACAAATTTGTCGAAAAACATCAACTGACCAATTGTTCTACCCATGTCTACAATGATGCTACCGAAGAGGAAGGTGTGATCGATTTTGTAAAAGACACAGCAGCATCTATGATCGCAATCGGGACTCATAGCAGAAAAGGACTCGGCCATATATTAAGTGGTAGTATTGCCGAGAATCTTGTGAACCATTCCAAGGTACCGGTTTGGACTTTCTCGATGAGGCACTAAGTTCCCTTTGTTTAGCGCCCTGAATTGCCCCGAATTCAATATCTAGTTTAATAAACCCAATCGCTTTAAGAGATGTATTATAGCCAGTGGGAGTAAGCTTCCTATTCCAATCAAAACCCATAGTTCTCTGGAAATTGGTTCGAGTCCTAACAGTCGATCAAGCGGGTTTATAGTACCTGCTACTAATAGCAGCAAAGTGCTGAAAGCGATGGCAACCCAAAGGTGCGGGTTTCTTACAATTCCATTTTTCACAGGATTTTCATCCCGTCCTATCAGGTTGAAAGGGTGGATCAACTGTGCGAAAGCCAATGTAAAGAATGCCACATTATTAGCCTGGGTAGCATTTGAGTTCTCTACTTCCCAGGAATAAAAAAATGATCCCAGTACGCATGCCGTAATAATAAAGGCATACACGATTATAGACTTCCAATGTCCCTTGGTAAGTATAGGTTCACCGAGTACCCTGGGTTGTTGCAGAATAGTTTTTTTACCTCCCTGTCCCATCCCTAGCGCCAGGGCAGGAAATACGTCAGTGACCAAATTAAGAAAGAGTATCTGAAGTGGTAGCAATGGTGAGCCCCAATTCAAAAAAGCGGCTGAAGAAACCACCAGTATTTCGCTGAGATTGCAAGAGAGAAGATAGATTACGAAGTTGCGAATGTTATTGAAGATGATCCTCCCCTGCTTTATAGCCGCAACAATGGATGAAAATGAATCATCCTGTAAAATCATGTCCGAGGCCTCTTTGGCCACCTCAGTACCCCTCAGCCCCATGGCCACGCCTATATCGGCCTTTTTTAGAGCGGGGGCATCATTCACCCCATCTCCCGTCATAGCAACCACATGGCCTTGAGACTGATAGTACTCTACTAACTTAAGTTTTTGTTCAGGAGTGACACGGGAATAAATCGAGGCATTCATTAAGTCAACGTCCTCATTGTCAGAGAATCTAAGGTCTTGCCCATGAATAGTATACGCATCGACATCGGTCATCCTAATTTTTTGCGCAATGGATTTAGCCGTTTCCGGGTGATCTCCGGTAACCATAATCACCCTTATCCCGGCATTTTTACATTCTTGTATTGCCTGAGCTACATCCGGCCTTGCAGGGTCCAAAAGTCCAACCAGTCCAACCAAAACCAAGTCCTTCTTTACTTCCAGGGTTGGCTTATCAATAATCTTATAAGCTCCGGCTAACACCTTTAGTCCTCTTTTGGAAAGTCGAACGGTTTGTTCTTGCCAGTATTCGGCCTGTTCGTTATCAAGTGCCATGATCTGGTCTTCGGCCTGATAGTACCTGCATTCGCTTAGTACATCTGCAGTTGCTCCCTTAACTGATATTTGATATAGATTTTCCCTGGCGTGAATTGTGGCCATCATCCGGGTATCGCTTTCGAAAGGTATTTCATCAAGTTTTGACCACTGATTTTGTAATGATCTTAAATCACCATTTTGAGTCTTTTCAACCCAATGAAGCAGCGCTACTTCTACCGGGTCGCCTACTTCATTGGCTCCGTTACTTACAGTTGCATTATTACAAAGTGCCATTACCTCCATGAGCTTATCTCTAGAAGCAATCACAGCTTCTTCTACCTCGAGTTGATTTTCTGTAAGGGTCCCTGTTTTATCCGTTAGAATAACATTCGTTCCTCCTAGTGTTTCGACTGCAGCCAATTTTCTCACTAAGACCTTCCGTTTGGAGAGCTTGAGCATGCCACTAGCCAAAGCAATTGTAGCTACTATCGGTAAACCTTCCGGGATAGCTGCCACAGCCAGAGCAATGGCCGTTTCAATCATAGAATAGAAATCCGTTGATTGTATGAGACCCATCACAACGAATGGCACCATGATCAAAACGGTCAGCCCTATCAAGGTCTTACTGAATCTGTTGAGTTTTCGGTTAAGAGGAATTTCTTCCGCCTGGGCCTTCCCCATCATTAATGCGATATGGCCAATTTCCGTATCCTTTCCGGTAAAAACCACCACTGCGAGCCCGTTCCCCCTTGTTACCGAGGTTCCCCTGAAAACCATATTGGCTTGATCACCCAAACCGACCGAAGTCTCCAACCTTTTATTGTGTTTTTCAACCGGCACGGATTCACCAGTGAGGGAAGACTCATTAACCTCCAATGAATTCACCCTAATTAATCTGGCATCTGCTCCAACCAAATCACCCGCCTCAAAGAAAAGCAAGTCTCCCGGCACTAACTCCTCCATGAGAACATGAACCAGTATGCCACCACGAATCACTTTGACCTCAGGTTGTTCCAACGATTTCAGGGCATTCATGGATCGGTTAGCCTGAGTTTCAAGAATAAACCCAATAAGTGCATTGAGCAGAATTACAGCCAATATGGCCAGAGCTTCAACTATGTCCTCGAATAGTAAAGAAACACCCATTGCCACAACCAAAAGCAGGACAATTGTATTTCGAAATTGTGCAATGATAATGCCCCAGGATGAGCGCGTTCTGATGGAACTTACTATGTTCAACCCATACTCTGACTGTCTCTCCAGTACCTCTTTGCTTGTCAGGCCAGTTGAAGCATCAACCTTCAATTCTTCCAGTACACTATCTACAGTTTGGGTTTCCGGTTGATACACTTCGGCTAAATAGAGGTTTTTCGAATTTCGAGTAAGTCACAATGTTGTACAATGACCTTTATCAGTTCCTATGGAAATCCAGCATTTCTTTGGTGTGGTAAACAAAAAATGGGCACCCATTTCTTTCGAAACAAATACCCACTTCATTTCACAAACTCCGTGGAATTCATGGAATGTCAAGCTACTGTTATTGTGACTTTATTTTACTCCTTCAACCTCTTTCGAGAATGATTTTCAAATTCTGAATTAACCATCAGCTTTCCCTTTCCAAATGATCGTCTGAACAATCATAATTTCCAAGTTACCTGATCATTAACCCTAGTGTCTGCACACTTGTCTTTTATCGCTTACTTGATGAATTAAAGGTAGAGCTGATTTAGTCAAGTATTGATGACTTAGGTCATTGCTAACGATGACTTTCATTACCCTTGTCCGATCGCCTGATCTCCCCATCCTTTGTGACGGTCAAAATTATTTCCTCTTTTTCCTCGGTTCCGGAGGTAATACCAACGATGTAATAGTTTTCATCCGGTGATTCAAACCACTCTATCCAATCATAAGTACTTTTAGGATGAGTTTCATCAATTGTCAAACGGACCAATCTAGGCAATTCCTTTTCAGAATTGATAAAAGTGATAGTCTGTACCCACTCGGATTCTCGGGAAAACACAGCATATCTATGCTTCTTCTCATCCAAGAAGTTAATTTGGAAACCTACCCCACTTTCCAGAATCGACCATTTTACCTGGGTGGCTTCAGGGTATTTTGCATCAAAACTTTTCTTTACGGATTCGGGAATAATTTGGGCTGACGCCAAATGGGATAACAACAAGAATATGCATAGGTATAACGCTCTGAACTGGTTCATAATATTGGCTTTAAATGTCACAACTCTATTCAAAGCTACCTTGTGAATAAGTACATAGCGATGATTTGTATTACCCTCGAGTAAGACTTAAATCAACAATATTCAAGGATTGATAATCTTGTATAGATTAAATGCCACAAACATGACAATAAGAGCGGCTGCTTCTTTCTTTTGCAGTCCCTTCTTTTTGCTAAAGAAGAAAAGAACGATTGCTGAAACCAACATCAAAAACGGAACATCTACATTGACAATTTTCCGTTCAAAGGAAAGAGGTGAAATCGTAGCACTCAACCCGACAGGCACAAGTATATCATAGATATTACTGCCAATTATGTTTCCTACCGAAAGGCCCGGAGCTTTCTTAAAGGCAGCAGCAATAGACACTGCTAACTCGGGTAGGCTTGTGCTTACTCCAATGATCACGATACCCACAAAAGACTGTGATATTCCCCAGTTTTCGGCAATGATCAGCGCATTCCTCACCGCCAATTCGGATCCGGTAATCAGGATGAGCGCACCGGCAACGACATAAAGAATCACCTGGTAGAATTTCTTCATCCGCTTTTTCTTTAGCTTCATTGAGAACTTTTCGTTCCTGAGCATGGTCCAATAGTACAGCAGGTATACAACCACCATGGAGATTCCCTCCTGAACGGTGATCTTTCCGTCAAAAGCCATTAAAAAAAGGAGAGCTACAGAGCCCAAAAGAAAAGCTCCGTCCTGGAACATTTGGCGCTTAGTCAGAGTGAAATAGCCATACAATCCACTGATTCCAAGAACAGCAGTGATTTGCGCAATGCTGCTACCGATAGCATTGCCAATGATAATGCCCGATGTTTCAATTCCTTTCAGTTGTTTTATAGAACTGGCAATGGCGATAGCCGTTTCGGGTAGGTCGGTAATCACCGAGAGAATGACTATGCCGGTAAAAACGTGTGACAATTCGTAATGATCTGCCACCTTCATGACTCCCTTAAGCAGAATCTCGGTTCCAGCCCAAAGCGCCAATAATCCAAGTAAAAGAAACGGTAAAGCCATTGATTAAGTAAACTCCTACTCTTTTTCAAACTTACCGGATCTTTCCAGAATTTTAATCCGATAAGTAACCAAATTGATGTTGGGCCTGATAAGATTAGGAAGTTTTTCCATTCCGAATTTGGGGAGACTACTTTCACCATTCTTGAATGGCATCAGTCGACTTGTTAGTAACCTCAGTGCATTTTCATGCTCCTTGCTGTTTCCCTTAAGTTCTTCAAATTCACCATTAATGACAGTACTCCTCCAGTTGGCCATGTCATCGAAACTATCCACCTGGAAGCAGGTCAAAGGGTTTTTGCGGAGGATGTCAATTTTCTTGCCCTCACGAGTATGACCATAGATGTAATCTCCATCATAAGCATAAGCAACAGGTACAATGTAAGGTTGATTATTCACACAACAGCCAAGTCGTCCTACTAACTCAGACTTCAACAAAGAATCGATCTGTTCATCGGTGAGGATACCTAACATGACTCCTATAAATAAATACTATGCACTCTATCGAGGCCTTTTTCATTCAGGATTTCGATGCTTCTTCCTTCAATCTGAATTAAACTTTCAGATCGAAACTCTGAGAGTAATCGAATTACGGTCTCTTTGGCAGTACCCACAAAATTTGCGAGATCTTCTCTGGTAAGTTCTATTCCATGCGATTGATAAGTTTTACCAAGCTTAAGGAGGCATTCTGCCAATCTGCCCCTGACCGGTTTATAGGCCATTGAAACCATTCTCTCCTCAGCCTCAATCAGGTCTTTGCATAGCAACCCGGTAAAATAATCCGAGGCGTTTCCTGACTTGAATATTTCCAGAAAGTCATTCTTCGGAATAAAGACCAACTTCGCATCTTCTATGACAATAGCGCCAGATGTGAATCGCCTGTCTGCCAGAAGATCTTTGTAACCTAAGAACCGACCAGCACCGGCTATGGTTAAAATCTGTTCTTTACCATCACTGCCATATTTAAACACTTTGACTTTGCCCGATTTAATATAGTAAAGACCATAAGGAACGCTGTCGATCCTGAAAACTACTTGCCCTTTAGTATAAAGACTCTCTTCAAAATCCTCTGTACTGAGACCATCAGCCGCCAATCGGAAAAAGGACGGAAGTTCAGTGGTTTCTGCAGGCATAAGTGGAGTATCTTCTTTTGTGAACATGACCTTATTCTTTTAGTGTGTGATGCGATAAAGGTCGTCTTCAATTGAACAATCGGGTAGACGTTAAAAGCGTATTTTTTATCTAAGAAAAATTCGTAGATGACTAAGTAATTCCAGTAAAAGGGTTCTTCTGAAATCTATCAACTTCTCATCTAGATCACGAATGAAGTTGGCACCACCAGTTACGCTTTGGCAATTTTATTTCTGATGGCATAGCGCACTAAACCTGCCGTGTTTTTGGCCTGAAGTTTCTGAATTAGGTTTCTACGATGGGTATCTACAGTCCGAGAACTAATAAACAGTTTATCCGCAATTTCATGGTTCGTATGCTCTTCGGAAATGAGTTTAAGTATTTCGACCTCTCTCTTGGTTAGTTTGGTCAAGCTGTCAGTTTGATCATGCTCTTTTCCTCTCACCAATTGATTCATGATCTTTGTTGACACTTCCTGTGTGAAATAAGGCTCTCCTTTCGCGCATATTTCAATGGCTTCTAAAAACTCATCCATTCCGACACTTTTCAAAATATACCCAATAGCTCCTGCCTTCAACGCTTCCTTTATGCGAGATTCTTCATTGTGCATGCTTAGCACGAGAACGTTCACCTCTGGATATTTTTCATTGATAATTTTTGTAGCCTCGGTTCCGGACATATTCGGCATACTTAAATCCATAATAACAAGATCAAACTGATCATTTTTTAAATATTCCAGAGCTTCCAAGCCATCTTTTGCCTCTGCCACTACATCGAGGTGTTCATGGCTCAATAGTGAATTCTTAATACCTGATCTGATCAATTGATGATCATCTACCAACAAGATTCTAATTTTTTTCATAGCGGTACATTTATTGAAACCGTGGTGCCTCCGATTTTACTCGAATCAATGTGCAACTCCCCATTGAGCAGTTCCACTCGTGACCTTACATTACTCAAGCCCATTCCTTCAGGTTTCGAACACAGATCAAAACCACGTCCGTCATCTTCCACGATTCCAATCAATTCGGTTTTCCCTTTGGTTAAATGGACG
The DNA here is from genome assembly GCA_028281285.1 of Cyclobacteriaceae bacterium. Classification (GTDB taxonomy): domain Bacteria; phylum Bacteroidota; class Bacteroidia; order Cytophagales; family Cyclobacteriaceae; genus Roseivirga. The sequence goes on along the minus strand of JANQKF010000034.1, from coordinate 288,013 downwards.
TTAATATGGTTTGGGCCGGCATGCCTCAAGGCATTATTCATTACTTCCTGTATGATTCGATAAAGACCTAGCGAGACCTTTTCGTCTAAATTCTGGAGATCTCCATGTAGATTAAGGGTAATCTTTACAGTGGTCGATTGATCTACTGTCTCACAGAGATGCTCCAACGCTCGGCCTAAGCCGTAATCCTCCAGAATCTTTGGGGTAAGGTTTCGAGAAATGGTTCGGACTTCTTCGATGGTCTGGCTCAACTTCTGTTTGACCTCTTCATAAATCTTCCTGAATTTCTCATTGAAGCTTTTAAGCTCAGGCTCCAGTGCATTCAGGTTTAGCCCAATCGCAGAAATCGACTGACCCAAACCATCATGAAGTTCCTGGGCAATCCTTCTTCTTTCGTTCTCCTGACCCTGCACCAAGGCCTCAGTTTTTTCCTTTTCCAGCGCTCTCTTTTCTGTGACATCCACTCCACTACTGAGCGTGGCTTCAGGCTCCCCATTCTTGTTTTTTAAAAGGGTATTGTGCCAATCAATAAGACGTAGCTCTCCCCCTTTTCGTACAATATGATTTTCATAAGAGTGAGTGACTCCGATTTCATTTTTCATCATTTGAGAAAAAACACCACGCACAGCCTTTCTCTCAGGTTCGGGAATAAACTCATCAAACCAGTTTTTCCCTTTGAGCTCGTCAGGCGCGTAACCAAGTAGTTTGCTACCTGCCTTGTTAATCATCAATATTCGCTCATCTCTACTTAACACAAGGAATATTGAAGTAGTGACGTTTAGGTATTGCCGAGTGAGCTCACGCTCCTTTCTTAACTCACGCTCTAGCTTTCTTTTACTTGTGATATCAACTATAAAGCAAGCTACCAATAGTCGATCCCCAGGTTTTACATAACTCAGGCTGATTTCGAGAGGTATTTCTTTACCCGATTTGTGAAGCCCGAGTATCTCCAGGCTTGATGCAGAATGCCTTGATTTTGGGGTTTTTGCATAATCACCTCTTAGACGAATATGGTGTTCCTTGAATCTGCCAGGCATGAGTTGTTCCACCTTCTGGCCAATGATCTCCTCTTTCTCATAGCCAAAGATCTTCAGACAACTGGGGTTGACTTGAACGATTTTACCCTCCTCATTGGTAACCAGAATTCCTTCAACTGAGTTCTCAAAAATGAGAGCAAAGACAGAATTATCCTGTGCAAACTCCTGAGGCATATCTATTTGGCTTAAAGAGGATAATCAAATTATCTAATTTGATTATCAAAAGAAAATTATGAACCAGGCAAAATGGCAACACGTTGTAAACCACAAAAAAATGATTACCAGTTTTAACTAGAATTCCTCGAGCAAATCTGTCTGTTGGATTAATTGACTGATTAGTTGCTCTTTCAAAATAGGCCAGCGTTTAAGAAGTCCTGATAATTGTACAAGAGGGATCACCAAAAGGATTGATGATTTGCTAACACGAGCCGAATGACTAACCCGATTTTGCCCACAAAATGATCTAAGTCCCAGAAATTTACCCTGGTCTACTCCGGGTAGTTTGACCTTACGACCACAGATATCTTTTTTAAATAATGACACCTTCCCATCCAAAAGAAAAAATATCTCGTTAAGCATTTCACCTTCCTGGTAAAGACTTCCATAAAACCTCTTGACAATTCGGAGTTGTGAAAGCTTTTTTGAGCTCAACTCAGAAGAATAAGTTGGGTAGAAATTGGGGGGTAATTGACTTAAAATCATCTTTATTTCTTATTTACAGGAAATTGAGCCAGGATGGCCTTAACTCCCTTCTGAATTCTTTCCTCAACATTTCTTGGCGGAACATCGTCCAGCGTTTTACTACCTATTCCTTGCCAGACAAGTTGTTCTTTCTTTGAATCAACAAGATGAATGATGAGAGCGCCTTTCTTGTAAGTGTAGGCCGAGACATCGTAGTCAGGCCAATAACTGAACCCCACTGGTTCAAAGTCATGAACCATGTAATTCACTTTCTGATCGATGGTGATATGAAAGTCGATCAATAAGTCTGGATCCGAATCCGACTTATTGAAGCCCAAAACACCCATTTCCTGTTCTATAGCGTCTTTAATTCTTTTTCTGTTCATTTCATTGTCGAACATCGGATTGGACTTACCCGGAGCCTCCTGTTCTTCAGCCCAGGCAAAAGTCTTATAGGCATTAAAATCGGCTGTCTTGTCATAATCGGAACTGACCAGTATTTGTCGAGAACAACCAAAGAATAGTAATATAGGGAGCATCAGAATAAGCTTTTTCATAGGTGTCCTTATAGAAGTTTGCATTGTTGTACAAACCTAAAGTCCCCATTGTGCCCCTCTGATGATGTCCATCAATGACCATAATGATTTTTATCACTGCTTTGAAATATCATGTGATCGGGATTCGGGCCCAATCAAAAATCAGTGTCTTCAATGATTTCAATCATTTCTATTTGTTCTGATCTTCCCCTTCTTGATTTCAAATTGTAAAAGATGAAGAGTTCATTATATCTTGGCCAATTCAGTAAAATCAAAATCTTCGTCCATTGGACATTCTTGATCCTAATCGTCTACATCGTCTATGCCGGTATATCAGCAGGTCTGACTATGAACGCAATTGGCTGGCACGTTCTTTTTATTTCAACAATATTCGTCTGCGTGATCTTCCATGAACTTGGGCATGCTTTGACGGGAAGAAAGTTTGGCTTTAAAACCAAGAACATTGTACTGCTACCCATTGGAGGAGTAGCTCGCTTTGAAAAACTACCGGAAAATCCCAAACAAGAGTTTTTGGTAGCTATAGCCGGCCCAATGGTCAATTTTGTTATCGCGGCTATTTTATATGTTATCATTCAGCCAAGTGTCGACTATATTCTGAGCTTAGATATTTCGTCCATCAATGCCACCAACTTTATGGTAATGCTTTGGATAGTCAATATCTCCCTTGGTATTTTTAATTTAATTCCTGCATTTCCCATGGATGGTGGCAGAATTTTCAGAGCCCTGTTAGCAATGTACCTGCCCCGGGAAAAGGCAACCCAGATTGCTGCATCAGTAGGATTCGTACTAGCGACAGGGTTTATATTTTTCGGTTTATTCTATAATCCTTTTCTCATCCTTATTGGAGCTTTTATCATCTTATCAGCTTCCTCCGAAACGTCTATTGTTAAGGCTCAGGCATTGTTGAATGGTCATTCGGTAGGTGAAATCGTAATGACAGACTTTGCTTCTTTGGACCAAAGCATTTCCATTGCAGAAGCCTCGGAAGTCGTCCTGAACGGTCAATCGTCCAATTTTGTAATCACTTCAAGCGAGCATAATATTCTGGGCACTTTGGACCGCAATCAAATTATTAAGTCACTATCCAGTATGGATCATCGTACCCCCCTGGCCCAGGTAATGACCAAAATAACGCAGACAGTACCTGCTGAAACTCCACTGAGAGAACTTTATATTAGTCCGCTCCTACGTAACAATGCTATGTTACCCGTATCAGAAGATGGTAAGATTATAGGCGTAATTAATCTTGAGAATATCATTGAGTTTCTTGCGATCAAACAGGCCACACCACAATGGAAAAGCCTTGTTCAACGAAATCGACCTACCTGAAAGCCGGAAGGTTTTCGAATTCTATGGCTTGTTGAGGGTGTAGTAAGTGGTCTTTAAGAACCAAAATCATTGCCTTATTAGCGGAATACAATTCTCTGTTTACGTTCAGCACGGTTGCTATATCTTCTTCCTCAAGATGCCTACGATTTGAACGATCATAAATCATATTCAAGAAAGTATCGTAGTTCTTTTGAATGTCCACCATCAATTTTCCCAACTCCTCAAAATAGATGCTTTCGCTCTGCGAATTGAGTATTTCGAGAAACTCACTGATCATTGAGCAACTAGAGTCATCTAAAAATCTGTAGAGTCTATTAATAGTATTGTTCCCGGACTTACGAAACCTGACAAGATTTTTTTCGATGTCCTTAACGTCCTTGGCAGAATGAAGGGCATTACTGGTAGCTGCAATGATTCTTGAGAGTTCGGATGACTCGTTTTCAGTCAGTGGTTGTTTCTGCAGTTCTCCATAGAAATTGATCATTTCTCCCTGTAATCGCTTTATTCTGTGATAATGATCCTTGAAGCTAACCCTGGATTTTAACAATCCTACATTTGCCTTTGCCTTTGCATCTTGCTTGTAATCTCTTAGAAAAGCCCTACTGTACAATTTCAATACCAGGGTGATTAAGTGTTTAGTTTCATTGCCTAGGGCCTCAAGGGCAGCCTCGGGAACTTCCACGGTTGATTCGTGAATGAATAGGCCGACACGGTCGTCTTTGCTGGAATACTTACTAGTGAGATACCTGGCAAAGTGCCCCAAAAACGGATAAAACATGATGATGCCCAGAATATTGAAGGAGCTATGGAATACAACCAAACCTAACAGTTCGTCCTCAATACCCAAGACGTTAGTAACAAACAGAACTATCGGTCCCATCAAAAGAAACGCTACCACATCAGTTACAAGATTGAACAAGAAATGACCCAACGCTACTCTTTTCTTTGATGCTGTCCCTTGAAAACCACCTAACAACACGGTGATCGTTGTCCCTAGGTCGGCTCCTATTACCATAGCCGCTCCTGAGTAAAAATCTATGATTCCGGCATTGAGCGCACTTAGAGCAATGACCATTGTAGCGGAACTGGATTGAATAATCGCGGTAAATACGAAGCCCACCAATAAAAAAATGATTGATCCATATTCAGCGAATACGCTTACATCAAAATTCTCAGCCAAGTAGGTAATACTGTCTTTCATGAAGGAAAGGCCCAGAAAAAGAAAGGCCAACCCGATTATCAGAAGACCAGTATTAAAAAGGCGTGGCCTTTTGGGAAAGAGCACTGTCATTAATCCTCCGAGGGCAATAAACGGCATGATGAAGTTTTCAATATCCACTTTGAAGCCCAGTGTAGCCACCAACCAGCCTGTGAACGTTGTACCTAAGTTTGAGCCCAAAATGACTCCCAAAGCATTTTGCATGCTGATAACACCAGCTCCTACGAAAGCAAGCAACATCAAAGATACTACCGAACTACTCTGTAAAACAGCCGTGATAAACGTTCCTCCGAAAATAGCCTTGATTTTGTTTTTAGTGTGTTTCCTGATAAACACCTTGAAACCTCTTCCTACAAGTTCCTTGATCCCCGTTTCTAACTGAGCCATACCGAATAGGAAAAGCCCTAGTCCTGCTACAAATTTCCATATGTCGATATTCTCCAGCATCTGCTATTCTTAATTTGGGGATATAGGTCGAATTGAAACATACTACTATCAGCTATTCAACCAACATCCTTTGATCACCCCTACGCACAAACAACAGGCACCACTTCTCGAATCAAAAATCAGAAATCATAGTGCATACTTTCCTGCACGAGGATCCCCAAAATAACGGTTAATGTCAATGCCATGCGTTGACCAAAGTCATTGATAGCCTTGATGAACATCATCGCAATTCCACGTCATTCAGAAGAACTTTAGTCAAAATTTGATGTACCACTAAACCAAAAGGAGGACAATCTTATGACACTGTTAACAAAAGGTTCGCGATTATTTCCCGAAAGGCCATCGTTATTTTCTGGCTTTTTTGATGATGATAACTTTTTCGGCATGGATTTTCCACGACTGGGAAATGGCTGGGGAAGTCAAGTGCCTGCAGCCAACGTAAAGGAAAATGAAAATGATTTCATAATTGACTTAGCGGCTCCGGGGATGAAAAAGAGTGATTTTAATATTGATGTCCAGAACGGAACACTTTGCATAAGTTCTGAAAAAGAGGAAGAATCAGAAGATGAATCGGATGACTACACTCGCAGAGAATTCAGTTATAGTTCCTTTTCAAGATCTTTCAGGCTGCCGGAATCCGTGAATCAGGACAAGATTAAAGCCAAGTATGAAAATGGGGTGCTGATGGTAACGCTACCCAAAAAAGAGGAAGCAAAAAGGGTTTCGACCAAAAAAGAAATCAAAGTGGGATAACTCACTGGTTTGGTTGATAAACACTCTGGCCGGTTCAATTTTCTAAGAAACATGCATTTGCACCATTCTTAGAGTTGCTCATTGGACCGGCCAACCAAATTATAAGCAAATGACTCAAAAGAAAATACTCGTTCCCATTGACTTCTCAGATTGTTCCATCAAGGCACTTGAGGTTGCTGTTCAATTGGCAAAAAAAACAAATGCCAAACTCATAATTATGAATGCCTGTCAGAAACCCGTGGCTTATGCTGATGCCAGTGTGATTGCCTATTCAAGGGACTTGATTCGAGAAGCTGAAGGTAAGGCGAAAAGAGCTTTTGAGAATATTGAAAAGACCTTGCCATCGCTCCAGGATATAGAGCACACATTTTCTGTGAAACACGCATTCCCACTAGATGCTATCAATTCGTTAGCGCTATTGGAGAGTGTCGATCTCATCGTTATGGGAACCACAGGAGCTGGTCGTCTCAAAGGAATTCTTATGGGCAGCAATACTTATAAAGTAGCCAAAAATGTGAAATGTCCTGTTTTAGCCATTCCTGAAAGTGCTGAACCCGAAAAATTCTTCAAAAACATTGTGCTGGCAGGAGATTATCGTAACACCGCTTCAAAAGATACTTTTGAAATTCTAATTGATCTTGCCAGAATATCAAGTGCCGAAATCCATGTATTGCATATTAGCGAGACTGCAGAAATCTTACCGGGTGAAACCGAGGAGGCTCAAAAACTCGACAGATACTTTAAGAATCTCAGACATAGTTTCCACTTCAAAATTGATAAACATGTAGATGAAGGCATAAACGAATACATTGAAGAAAACAACATTGACTTATTAACCCTTGTGGCCAAAAAACATAATCTTTTCGATCGAATATTTAAAGGCAGTACGACAAAAAAAATGGCATATCATTCAAAAACTCCGCTCCTCATACTTCACTCAAACTAGCTCACAATGAAACTGAAAAATATTCTGGTTCCCGTTGATTTTTCCAATTGCTCTAACAATGCACTCCTCTTTGCTATCCAATTGGTCCAACAATCAGAATCCAAATTATGGTTACTCAACTGTTATACTGTACAAATCCCTTCAGCTGATATAACAATTGATCTACAACCTACATTGGCAAAGGAATATCACCGAAATGCGGAAAACAGTTTTGTTCTTCTCAGGGATAAGATGCCCTCACTTGGAAATGTTGCTCACGAAGAACTGATCAAAATAAGTTTTATCAGAGATGGTATTCTACAGACCGCAAAAGAGGTTGAAGCCGATTTAATCGTGATGGGTACTAAAGGTGCAGACAACCGTTTAGATACTTTTTTTGGAAGCAATACTTATGGGACTATAAAGAAATCAAAAACTCCAGTATTGGTAATTCCGGAAATCGCAAAATTTCAACCCATAAAAAAAGTATTATTTGCAGCTGATTTTAAGCACATCGAAGATGTGCATGGACTAGATATTATCAAGGCAATTCTATCGCTTTTTGGAGCTAAGGTAGAAATTCTACACGTTGGCCATGGCTGGTCAGAATTAAGCATGCACCAGTCAAGAGAAGCCGCAGCAATTGTTGAATACTTTAATCATGAAGAACACGATTATCATTTCATAAAAGATGAAGTTGACGTGTATGATGCGATCGAGAATCATCTGAAAACCCATGAGAACGAACTATTGGTTTTAATTGCCAGGAAACATCAATTCCCGGGGTCTCTCTTCAAAAAGAAAGTCACCCGAAGATCAGCCCTACATACAGACTTACCACTTCTGACCATTCCTGATTTAAGATGAGCTTCAAGAGGATCCTGATACCAACGGATTTTTCAGCGTATGCAGACAAGGCCTTAGAACTGGGTTTAAGATTGGCATCTGGTGGAGAAAGAGAATTAATTGTTTGCCATATCAACCAGGTTCCCGATGGCAACGATGGTAAATCCTTCGATGATTCAGGCTTGGTCATCACGCTTGAGACAGAAACTCGAAAAGCCTTTGAGAAGCTGTCTCTACGATTTCCACAACTCGAAAAAACAAATCATCAATTCCTGCAAGAAACAGGCTCATCAATTGAAAAATTACATGGGATAATTCAGAGCGAAAACATAGACTTGATCGTGATGGGAACCAAGGGTCGAGACAAAAGCATTGAAGCTTATTTCGGAAGTAACACCTCTGACATGATGAAGCACTCAGATGCCTCCGTACTGGCCGTACCAGAAGTTTCAAATGTTAAGTCAATTCAAAGGATAGTTTTGGCGACTGATTTCGAACAGAGTGATAGAACAGAGTCTATCAAGACCCTTTCCGAGCTCGCCAGAACACTAGAGTCTGAGATTCACATTGTTCATATAATAAAAAACGAAAATGTCTCGGATATTTCACTTAGCCCTAGTCAGGTGATGGGCTGGGCTGAAGCAATGAAGGGTATCAAACATCAATACCATTTCATAAGCCACAGCAACGTTAAGGAGGGTGTCTTACGTTTTGCTTATGAGAACAAGGTTGGGTTGCTGGCCGTCTTGGATAAATCTCATAATATATTGAATCGGTTGTTTCATAAAAGTCTTACCGAAAGGTTGCCATATGATTCGAGGCTACCCATTTTACTGCTCAAGAAATGAGATTTGGAGATGACACTACTCTTTTTTTTGAAAGCCTGGCAGACCTTTTCTATGCCATAGCGGTGGTTGATAACAGGGTAAGAATTGCTGAAAAAAAGAAGATCAAAGAATTAGTTGAAAATGACTGGACAATATTGAACAATGACTTAGACAGTCAACAAATCATTTTCTCCAGGTTGAAAGAACTGTTCGACAATAAGTATGACAAGGAAAAGGCTTTTCTGAATTTCAGTGATTTTTTCATTCGACATCGTGAAGATTTTTCACAGGAAATAAAGGACAAAATTATGTACACGGTCAACAAAATTGCAGTGGCTTTTGCAGGCAGGAACAAGTCGGAAAGTGTGCTCATTAGTCGTCTATACTTTTTAATGTGGAAATCAGATCAGGAAAATTGAACAAATCATGAGATAAATAAACGTCCAATGGATAGTAAAATAGATGCTTATATCGATAAACAGGACTCACCTCAAAAGGAAATATGCCAGGAATTGAGAAAGGTTATTCATGAGGCCTTACCGGATGCCAAAGAGAAAATGAAATGGGGAGTTCCTTCCTTCGACAATGGGAATTTTTACATTGTAGCACTCAAATACCATGTCAATATTGGGTTTTCTATAAAAAGTCTGACCACTGAAGAAGTGTCTGCCTTACAAGGAACAGGTAAGACAATGAGACACCTCGAGATACATAGTTTGGAGCAAATTGATCAGTCCAAAATTACAAGGCTTATCAGACTGGTAAAGTCAAAATCCTGATCACTCCTTACAAGTGGATCACCTGTTATAGAATGGCAATTAAATCTTGTTGAATATCAACTTCATGGATGACGAAAGTCATCGCCCCTAACTCCCTTGAATGATAACTTCGATGATCATGTAGACTCAAAGAAATTGTTATGAAAAAGGTGATCGTCTCATTAATTGCAATTGCTCTATTCACAGGTTTAACTTCATGTGGCGTAAATAGTGCCTACATTCAGCACCAAAATCAGAATTCAACTCAAGTCCACTTATCGAATAATAATTTCGAGGTACTTGGTGAAGTAAAAGGAAGTTCGGATGTATCATATGTACTTTTCGTAGGTGGTATAAACAAGAAACGCCTTTACGAAAATGCGTACTCAAAAATGGTAAGAGAGGCCAAACTAACTGGCTCCAGAGCATTAATAAATGTGGTGACCGAAGAACATGTAGGAGGAATTCCACCCTTTTACTATACGAGAACTATCACAGTCAGTGCCAATGTCATAGAGTTTAAATAAACAATGAAAACCTGGGAGTATTATCTGCAATACTGATTCACCGAGCTCCCTCAGTATATGATCAGGATCATTTTCAAGACTGATTTTAATGTCCTTTTAATTGAACCTAGATGATTTAATTCAGACTGTGATTTAACGGACAATTGATTCACGTCATATGCTGAAAAAAACAACTATTGCATGTATTTCATTGATCGCGTTCTGCCAGGTGATCTTCTCTTGTCGGAATGGTGAAGAACCAATTAATGCTCAATTGACTTCTCTGACTGAGTCGGTTTATGCTTCAGTTGCCATTGAACCCGAAGATTTATATCGTGCATATGCCGCTGTCAATGGAATAATTAAAGCTGTATTGGTCAAAGAAGGTGACACCATCTATAAGGAAACACCATTAGTCGAGATTACCAATAACAACCCTCGATTGAACCTACACAACGCCAAGCTTGCCTTGGACTTGGCAAAACGGAATTATGAAGGGCGCGCCAATGTGCTGAATGAACTGAAAGATGAGATTTCAATTGCCCAGCTCCAACTAGAAAATGACTCCTTAAATTTCATTAAGCAGCAAAACCTATGGAAAAAGAATATTGGAACTCAGAGTACTTATGAAGCGAGAGAACTAGCCTATCTCACTGCAAAGTCCAACTATAACCTAAGAGTGAACAGATTACATAGGACAGAACAAGACCTTCTAACCATTTTTCAGGAAGCCCAGAATAACTACAAAAATGCTCAAAATACAGACAGCGACCATACTGTCAAGAGTAGAATGGACGGGCGTGTATACGAAGTGTTAAAAGAAGCCGGAGAAATGGTTTCTCAACAAGAGCCTATAGCAATTATTGGAAGCGCAGAGCAATTTGTAGTTGAAATGGATATCGATGAGATTGATATTACGAGGGTTGAGAATGGACAAAGGATTTTGATCTCACTGGATGCCTATCCAAACCAGGTTTTCAATGCCTTTGTTAGCCACATTTACCCCAGAAAGGACATGGCGACTCAAACTTTCAGAGTGGAAGCCAGGTTTTTGGAAACACCAAACAAGCTATTCTCAGGTCTTTCTGGTGAAGCCAACATCATTATCCGACAAAAGGAAAACACCTTGGTAATTCCAAGAACCTATTTGACAGGTGACAACAAAGTAAAAACCGATGCTGGGTTGGTTCAAGTGGAAACTGGTTTACAGAACCTGGACAAAGTAGAAATTCTATCAGGTATTGAGAGTACAACTAACCTTTATTTGCCGAAGAAATGAACTGGTCAACAATACTTGGTATTTCGAAAACACATTTGCGCTCTCGTATTAAACAATCGTCCATTGCCGCTTTGGGGGTCACTTTTGGCATAGGTACATTTGTTACCCTGGCAAGTTTTATGACCGGGCTCAATGGACTCCTGGATGGCCTGATCCTGAATAGAACTCCTCATGTCCATATATATAACGAAATCGAGCCAAGTGAACAACAGCCAATTACTCTTGCTGAAGAGTTTTCGGAAGGGATAAATCTGGTTCGCTCCATAAAGCCAAAAAAAAGCCAGCTTCGAATTCACAATGCATTACCCCTACTCAATTATTTGCGCCAACAAGAAAGCGTACGGGGGGCTATACCTCAGGTGCAGGCCCAGGTATTTTACCTGGCGGGTTCAATAGAGCTAAATGGTCTGGTGTTTGGTGTAGACGTCATGGAGGAAGAAAGGCTCTTCAATATTGGTGATTATGTGATTGAAGGGGACCCACAGGATCTTGCCAGAAACAAAAACGGCATTATTCTGGGAGCCGGGTTGAGCAAAAAAATGTCTCTTAAAATCGGAGATCGTGTTCAATTATCGTCAGTTAAGGGTGGGCTTTTCCCTTTGAAGATTGTAGGTTTTTATCAAAGTGGTCTGGCTGAAATTGATGACGTCCAGAGTTACGTGAATTTGGCAACAGCGCAACGTATTCTAGGTGAAGGCAAAAATTACATCTCGGACATTAATGTGAAGCTCTATGACATGGCAGAAGCTCCACTGATGGCCAAACAGATAAGTGACCAGTATGATTTGACAGCCATAGATATCAAAACTGCGAATGCACAATTTGAAACAGGCACGCAGATCAGGAATATTATCACTTATGCCGTTTCAATAACCCTTCTAATTGTGGCAGGATTTGGAATCTATAATATTCTGAACATGATGATTTATGAAAAAATGAATGACATCGCCATTCTCAAGGCTACAGGTTTCTCGGGTAAAGATGTCAAAATGATCTTCATCAGTCAGGCCCTTCTTATAGGCATTATAGGAGGAGTTTTGGGTTTGATTATTGGCTATGGCTTGTCTGTGGCGATTTCCTATATTCCTTTTGAAACAGAAGCGCTCCCCACCCTCAAAACCTTCCCGGTAAATAATGACCCTACCTTTTATCTCATTGGAATCGTCTTCGCCTTAGCCGCTACGTTCTTTGCCGGATATTTACCTGCAGCCAAAGCGGAGAAGATAGATCCGGTTGACATTATCCGCGGACAATGAGCCAGCCATCACCATATATTCTGGAGGCCAGAAATATCAATAAGTACTTTCGAGAACCTGTACTATTTCATGTGCTAAAAGACATTAGTTTCGGAATAAAACCCGGTGAATTTGTCTCGATTATGGGAAAATCAGGATGTGGCAAGTCCACCCTCCTCTACATCCTTTCTACAATGGATACAGATTATGAAGGGAGTCTTCTGCTTAAGGGAGAGGAACTTCAAGGAAAATCCAACAAAGAATTATCCGTGGTTCGTAACGAACACATTGGCTTTGTTTTCCAGTTTCATTATTTGTTACCGGAATTTACGGTACTGGAAAATGTAATGCTACCTGCCAAGAAGCTTGGAAGGAAATCTAATGCTGAAATCAAGGAGGATGCACTAAAAAAACTAGAGTTGTTAGACATCCAGGGACTCGCATCAAAATTGGCCTATCGTATATCTGGAGGTGAAAAACAACGAGTGGCGATTGCTCGTGCCCTAATCAACGAACCAACCATCATCATGGGTGATGAGCCAACGGGCAATCTCGACAGTAAAAATGCAGAGAATGTCTTTGACATCCTGAAACAGCTGAGTACCGACAAAGGGATGTCGCTTCTTGTAGTCACACACGATCTTGATTTTGCTGAAAAAACAGACAGGATCATAGAAATGGCGGATGGGAGAATAAATGGACAGCCTCTCAAGCCACTATGATTCCGTATTGCTCATCTTTACTTCACGGTTCTTGTTGGTCCCCAATAAAATAGAAATGGGCCTTAAACTCTCCACCTGATCAGCAATCAATTTCAAAATCCCAGCAAAGGGTAAAAACAGGATCATACCTGATGCGCCCCAAATTATTCCTCCGGCAATGATCACTATAAGAGTAATAAGTGCATTCATGTTCATTCGATTGCTCACGGCCAATGGGAAAATGAGATTAGCCTCAAGAATTTGAACTATGCTGAAGACAATTATGATTGCCAATGGATAAAACAAGGAATCGTACTGAAGCCACGACACTGCCATTGGTAATAGAGCCCCTATCGTAATACCTACATAAGGAATAAATGTGAGTATCGAAGCCACAAAACCAAAGAAAATTGGATTAGGAATGCCTACAATCCACAAGCCCACACTATTAAGAACACCAACAACAAGGTAAACAATACCAACCCCTTTAATGAAATTATAGTAAGTAACTATAACATCCGGCAGGATGGTCTTAATATAATGATGAGCCGATTTAGGAAACAAGTAGTGAAGGAAATCCACCAGCACTTTCCTGTAATAGAGAATTAAGGCAGCATACACGGGGATTAAGAATACCAACACAAGTGATATAGAAGATTGATAAATAAACTCTGGTAGGGCAGGAATCAAAAACTCGTAAGCATATATAAGAATGGATTTAATGATCCCCTGATCACTAACCATAAACTGAAATGCAGATTCAGCAATACCTTCATCCAAGGTCTGAATCTCTAACAATATCTTTTCTTCTAATAATGGCCATTGTTGCATGAAAAGAGAGAATTGATGTGAGAGTAGACCTAAGAAAATCATGAGTATGGCCGTGAAAAGTGTAAGGCTGAGGATGATGGCTATAATACTTGGCAGCTTTCGTCTCTCTAGCCATTTACAAATAGGGTATAGGATAAAACTGATTAACAAGCCAAAGCTCAGAGGAATAAGCAATGACTTTCCCAAATAAATCAAAACCACAAAGAAGAAGGTAGCCGGCAAGATTTTCCAAGACAGTACAATTGCAGGATACTTATCGGGTGTCTTCATCCTCCGGTCGTTTTAGACATCTTTCCCAATTCAACTAATCCCAGGATTTCCATTGTATACTCCCCAGGCAAATGGTTACGGAGATAAACAGCAATCATGCCACGGTATTGCAGGCTTGAGTGATTAAGCAACAATCCAGAAGTAAGCTCATTCGGCAAACCCAATTGTAGGAAGTTATTTTTCATAGAAGTATTGGCTTACATGGAACAGTACTCCGAGCAAGATCAGTGGTGTAGCCACCATGGCCAAAGAGGAGACCGAGAACTCATCAACCATAAATGCATAGAAAAAGCCACCAATGATGAATAAAGTGCCGCCAAATCGTGCCTTCTTCCATGATATAGCTGTAATAATCAGAAGTACGAAGACAGGAAAAAGGTAGATAGCAAAGGGTGAATTCCCAAATGTGGTGGACTCTGCGCTTTGATAAGCATCCACGGCAAAAAAAGTAAGGATAACCAATAACACAACTGACAATAGCCTAGGAGCATAGAACAATGCCGATTTGTGTGATTTCTCTCTCATAATTTTGCCATCAAAAAAATGATAGGGAGCCACAATGCTCCCTTTAATCATTCAACTGCAAAAGTGATTTTTGCATTTACACGGTACTGAACAATCTGATTATCCACTACTTTTCCGCTCTTCTCCGCGATGTAAATCGATTCGATATTCCTTACATTTTTAGCAGCTCCACTGACGGCCTGTTGGGCAGCGTCTTCCCAACTCACCGTGGAATGTGCCAGTACTTCAATTACTTTATGAACACCCATAGCTTCTGATTTAAATTATTGATTACAAAATTTCTTGACTGACAAGGAAGGGATTCAACAACTCCAGATCAATGATATGGCTTCCTGTATCAGATGATATTCGTCATTGTTGCAGCTGGTTTGACCTAGAAGATACCAGATGCAGGTATGCTAATGATGGGAATCACTATGCGTGATGACATGTCTCATTACATCTCTGATTCGCTCGATCTAACTTTGGACATAAAAGAAATTGAGTGTTGTGGTCAATTGTCATTCTGTTTTCTCTGCTAATTCTAGTCATAATATGGGTGCTGCTGATCCCCATTGTTATTGTTTGCGATTCAACCACCAATAGCTTCGGAGTATATCAGAAAGGCACATTTTCAGTACGGGTTTTCGTTGGAGAGAAAATCGAAAGTCGGATGAGGATATTTGGGTTTAAACCGAAACAAGGAAAAAAGGATAAAATCAGGGTGAAGAAGAAAAAAAAGAAAAGGAAATCATGGTCACCAAATCGACCTCGGAAATTGATGCAACGATGTTTGAAAAGTTTAACCCTCAAAGACTTGATTGTAGACATAGATACAGGAGATGTGATACTAAATGCCAAACTCGTACCTGCAGCATACCTGATTAATAATATGACTCACAACGCACTTGTCAATATCAACTTCGAAGGTCGGTTGCAATTCGTTTTGAGGATGGAATTGAGATTATACATCATACTACTCGCATTGATTAAGGACTTAATAAAACGATAATGATATGGAAATGAATTTTGAAACTATGCTTCAACAATTGACTGATTTTATTCAAAAGGAAGCAAAAACTGAAACTGTAATTGGAGATGAATTTCAACTTGGAGAATTTGTATGCGTCCCTGTGATTCGACTTGGTGTTGGATTTGGGAGCGGTGGAGGTACTGGCACATCGGCCAAAACCGGTAAAGGTGAGGGAGGTGGTGCTGGGGCCGGAATGGGAATTGACCCCATTGGTTTCTTAGTGACTAAAGGAGATCAGATTTCATTCGTGAACACACACCAAAACAAAGGCCTGGCAGCCGTTTTTGAAAAGGTACCAGAGCTCATAGAAAAAATGATGACCAGATCTAAGAAAACAAAGGAGTAGCAAAAGAAGTGTCCAATCAACTAAAAGCCATCTTTCTATTGTGAGAGATGGCTTCTAATTCATAAAAGATTTTGATCATTACCACAAAAATCATCGAAACCTTAAATTGGTCCTTCCAATAGATTCTTCATTTGTCTTGTTAAAATCATTATTAAATGTTGGTATCGCTTCAGTCTGTCATGGGCATCTCTATGGATTATTTGCAGCCTACGCTTCTCCTCATGTTTTGTATTTAGGTCAGCATCCGGATATCCTCCGGGTTCAATCATTGCCAGGTAGGATTCCGCCAATTGAACTGAACCATGCTGTCGCTTTATCGATCGCAAATGCGCGTCAAGTCCTTTTTCATGTTCTTCACATGCCTCTTTTATAGAGGTCAGAGCATTTCTAAGTGCCTCCAATTCCTGATACCACATTCGGATATCTTGTTCCCACATCTCGATCTCTGAAACCCAGTTTATATGATCCTTATGCATTTGGCTTTGATCCGTAGTCCTCACGCCTTAGTTCTTTGTAAATGTCAAAAGTTGATATATATAAGAGCTTCGATCTCCTATTGCGATAAAAGTAGAACCCAGTTTGGCCCAACTCAATGACAGGGGTCAATCACATAAATGATAAATATCTCCCTGTGGCATTTACGAGAAAAGCGGACTAAGTCCGCCTTTCAAGGGTTGATGTTTGCTTGGAGTTTTAAAAACCAAACAACTCTAACACATCATCCATACACACACTAATTATTTGGCATCGCAGAGTACTTTCAGGTCCTTGGGCAAAACCGCTCGAATGTCTTCGATTTCACCTTTCGAGACGTATCGTTTCAACACTCTAAAAACCACCTGGATCTTTAACAATCGATCACTTTTTGCTCCAAAATCGCTTCGACCAGGGGGACCGTCTTTTTCTACAACAGCATGAATGAAGTGATCCATATGTCGGATTCTTTTATTGGGCCTATGATTGTTCCAACCATCTACATAAACGCTTTTTAGAGCCATGGGCAGCTGAGAAATTAACTGCAATGACTCTTCCAGTGAGATGATATCGCGAAGCACATGCAAAACTGACCTCACGATTCTACCCGATTCGTTGATCGTGTAGTCTTCGCCTAGCTCTTTTGCTACCTCAGCCAAAAACTGATTTCCCTTATGTGCATATTTCAGAAAGTCCATTTGAGTTATGCTGGTTCAACACTAAAAGTAAATCTACTTCTACCACATCCGGCCAGCAATGATCTCTGTCATTGCTGACCTTGACGCTCATCATTTGAAGTTCAAGCTCATAATAGGTGCTTTACTAGTAAATTCTTGTCTATGATGAGGGCCAAAAAACATGGTATTTTGTTGGATAAAACCCCATTGGGATTTGAGAATGACGGGGCATTCAATCCTGCTGCCATTCTGGAAAACGGCAAAATTCATCTCTTCTACAGGGCAGTTCGCACAGGAAATTATTCATCAATCGGCTACGCTGAATTGAGCAACCCTGTTACCGTAAAAACCCGAAAGAAAAAACCGGTGTTGATTCCCGAATACTCATACGAATCACAAGGAATGGAAGACCCGAGGATCGTGAAAATTGAAGATACTTTTTACATGACCTATACGGCTTATAACAAAATCAACGCTCTGGGTGCAGTAGCGACTTCCAGGGATTTGAAAACCTTTCAAAAACACGGTATTATCACACCGAGGTTTACCTACCGCGAGTATAAGCATATGGTGGAATGCTGTCCTCAGCTCAACGAAAAATATTTTTTCCATTACAAAATATTCAAAGAACATGGCCTGGGTCCGGAGGTGGCTGAAAAGTTAATGGTCTGGGACAAAAATCTGATGTTCTTCCCTAAAAAGATAAAGGATAAGTTCGCATTACTTCATCGCATACACCCTGGCATTCAGATTGTCTACTTTGAAAAAATTGAAGACTTGAATCAAGCTTTTTGGACTGACTATTTCATGAATCTGGAAAAGCATATTGTAATGGACCCTGAGCTCAAACATGAATCTAGTCACATTGGAGGAGGATGCCCCCCTATAGAAACATCAGAGGGCTGGCTCCTTATTTATCATTCGGCCGAGGATACTCCAAAGGGGTTTAAATATCACGCTGCTGCTGCACTACTTGATTTGGAAAATCCAAACAGGGAAATAGCCAGACTACCCCATCCATTAATATCACCAAGATTCAAATGGGAAAGAGAAGGGTATGTGAACAATATAATATTTCCATCCGGGGCTATCATTCATGATGATCTACTATACATCTATTATGGGGCTGCAGACGAACGTGTAGCAGTCGCAAGCATATCACTCACCGATCTTCTTAATGAATTACTAATTAATAAACGGACATAAGACATGACCAGAGAGGACAAACCCAAGGTACTCTTCATAACTACATTCCCACCTCGCGAATGTGGTATTGCCACTTTCTGTCAGGACTTGCTCAAAGCACTCATAAATCAATTCGGTGAGAATTGCACATTCGAAATATGTGCATTGCATGAAGGAAGTCACCTACCTGGTTTCTACTCTGAAGAAGTAAGTCATGTGCTAAATACAACGGATGATGATGCTTACTTAAGCCTGGCACAGGTGATTAATAATGATCATAGGATTGCTGCAGTGGTAATACAGCATGAGTTTGGCCTCTATGGAGGAGAATATGGCCAGGATTTACTGACTCTCCTCTTCTCTATCGAAAAGCCCGTTTCCATTGTTTTTCATACGGTATTACCCAATCCCAACCCCTTACTAAAGACTGTAGTGCATCGTATCGCAGATCTGGTTGATTCAATAATTGTTATGACCAGAACATCCTCAGATATCTTACACACAGACTATATAGTTGATCCCTCGAAAATCAATATCATACCTCATGGCACACACCCTGTTTCCTGGGGAGGTAAAGCGAGGCTTAAGAAAAAATATAGGCTGGAGAACAAAATCGTCCTTTCGACCTTCGGACTTATAAGTGCCAACAAAAGTATAGAAACGGCACTAGGCGCATTGCCGGAAATAGTCAAAGAATATCCGAAAGTGGTCTACCTCATTTTAGGTAAAACGCACCCGAAGGTAATTGAAAAAGAAGGAGAACAATACAGAGAGTACCTTCAGAATTTGACAAATGAACTCGATATTGAAGATCACGTTATCTTTCTAAATGAGTATTTATGTCTGAATACCCTTTTGGATTATCTGAAGCTTTCAGACCTCTATCTTTTTACCTCAAAAGATCCTAATCAAGCAGTCAGCGGGACTTTTGCCTATGCAATGAGCTGTGCATGCCCTGTGATTTCAACTCCCATTCCACACGCCCAAGAGGTGCTTAAAAATAATACCGGGGCTTTTTTTGATTTCTTAGACAGTGCCGATCTCGCGGAGAAAGCCAAAGGCCTTCTTCATGACTCGAGCACATTGAACCAAAAATCCTTAAATGCTTACCACCAATCTCAACGCACAATTTGGCCAAATGTATCTGTTTCATTCATCAATAGCCTTCTTAAAATATCCAATACCATGGTAACCATAAGCTATAAACGACCCGAAGTCAATTTCTCTCACTTGAAAAAATTGACAACCGAAGTTGGGGTCATCCAGTTTTCTAAAATCAGTGTTCCGGATCCTGATTCCGGATATACAATTGATGACAATGCAAGAGCACTTGTGGCTTCATTAATGCAATATGAAGAAACACCATCAAATGAATGCCTTTACTACATTGAAACCTATCTCGACTTCATTGTCTACTGCCAACAACCCGATGGTTCATTCCTGAATTATGTAGACCAACAAGGAATATTTCACGAGCAAAATCATTATGTAAATCTTGAAGACTCCAATGCTCGTGCTATTTGGGCTCTCGGTTATCTTTTAGGGCATTCTGAGGGCCTATCGCAGGATATAATTACCAAAGCCAGTGGTTGTTTTCAAAATGCCATTCCAGGCATAGTCACCATAAGCTCTCCCAGGTCAATTGCATTTATCATTAAAGGCCTTGTTTGTGCTTTCAGTCATAGACCTCTTTCTCAGTACAAAACACTCGCCTCGGAATTGGCAAATAAATTGGTCAATCTGTATCAGATTTCAGCAGAAAACAGTTGGAACTGGTTTGAAGACTACCTCACCTATGCCAACGGTGTATTGCCTGAGGCTCTAATCCTGGTCTACGATATCACCAAGTCCACCATCTATCGTGAAGTGGCATTAAATAGCTTGAATTTTCTTTTGTTTCAAACTTTCACCAACGACCAAATCAAGGTTGTTTCAAACCGAGGGTGGCGACACAAAGGGGAAGAAAATAAGGATCAATTTGGTGAGCAACCCATTGACGTAACCTACACCATACTTGCGCTAAGCAGTTTTCATAAGGTACTCAAAATCGACAGGTATCTCGATTATATGGAAGTTGCCTTCAGTTGGTTTTTGGGTAATAATCACTTGCAGCAAGTCATGTATGACACCTTGACAGGAGGTGCATATGACGGTCTCGAAGAGGATAATCCAAACCTGAATCAAGGGGCAGAGTCGACCGTTTGTTTCTTGTTAGCCGGTATAACCTTAAGGAAGCATTTCACTGAAAACAACATCACAATTTCCGATGAGACACTTTCTGAGTTAAAGCCAAAAAAGCTCATAAGACAGTAAATAATGCTAAAATCCATACTAGTTATCGCATATTGATTCAGCTCATTTTCTCCATTGATCTACATCATTGTGTCTCTAAAAAGAGAGCGCTTAATTAGATTCAACAGGAAAGAAATGGGACGATCAGAAGTGTCTTCTATTTACAACAAGGGGGAGAAGTCGGTCTCCTTTATGGCCGAATTGCTTCGAGATATCGAAACCTTAGAATACCTAATTGAACAAGGATTAATTGAGTCAGGTGTCCAGAGAATTGGGGCTGAGCAGGAGTATTGCTTTGTTGATCGGTTTTTTCAACCAGCTCCTGTTATCATTCCTGTTCTTGAACAACTCAATGACCCTCATTTCACTGTCGAACATGCCAAATTTAATGGTGAAATCAATCTTGATCCATTGGTTCTGACAGCCGGCTGCTTTGTGAAGTTTGAAGAGAAAATTACGGATCATGTTAAAAAGTTGAGAAGAATTACAAAGTCAATGGGTTATGATATAATCCTGACAGGAATACTCCCCACCATCGGGCAAGATGATCTCTCCGCAGACAACCTCACACCAAAAGAAAGATACAAAGCACTCTCTTTACTATTGAATCAGCTTCGCGGAGAACCTTATGAATTCAGGATAGAAGGAATTGATCAATTCATCGGTAACCATCCGACCACCATGTTTGAAGCATGTACCACAAGTTTTCAAGTTCACTTACAACTTAACGCAGAGGAAATTGTGGACACGTACAATTGGTCACAGGCAATTGCAGGTCCTGTACTGTCATGTGCCACCAATTCTCCTTTACTATTAGGGAAGAGGCTCTGGAGAGAGACTCGCATAGCACTGTTTCAACAATCCATTGATACCAGGAGTAGTTACAACGCTACAACGGAGAGAGTACCAAGGGTTACTTTTGGATCTGATTGGGTAAGGAATTCAATCCTGGAAATATTCAAGGAGGATATCATTCGCCATCCGGTTCTTCTTGGAGCTCCGTCAATTCCCGACCCCGAGATAGTTGATCACCCACCAAAACTAAGGGCGCTTTCGATCCACAACGGGACTATATATCGCTGGAATCGTCCATGTTATGGTATCACAGATGGGAAGCCTCATTTAAGGATCGAATGTCGTTATCTGCCAGCAGGCCCCACTATCATTGATCAGGTGGCGAATAGTGTGTTTTGGATAGGCCTGATGAAGGGTCTGCCGGACGATTACAAAAGGATTTCAGTCCTAATGGACTTTTCAGAAGCCCGATCCAATTTTATCAAAGCTGCACGTATGGGTCTGGGGGCACAATTCAAATGGATGAATGGGCATAGAATTCCGGCAAAAAAGCTAGTTCTTGACGAACTAATGCCCATAGCAATTGATGGTCTTGCCATGTTCAACATTCCGGAGTCTGAGACCAAACCCTATTTGGATGTCATCCGGGAAAGGGTCATTTCTGAAAAAACAGGATCACAATGGACATTGGATGCTTTCGCAAATTATAAGAATTGGGGATCAATTCAAGATGCCCTGCTTCAGACGACAGCAGGGCTGATTAATAGAGAAAAATCAAACATTCCGGTTCATAAATGGACACCAGCTGAAAAACCTGAAGTCTCGAATCCAGGGATAAGGTATCGTACAGTGGATCAGATCATGTCTCGAGATATGGTTCTGTGTAAACCAAATGATCCGGTAGCTTTTCTGATGAAGATCATGGAGTGGCGATCTATACATCACGTCCTGGCTGTGGATTCAGAAGGGAAATTAAAAGGTCTGATTTCTACATCACTTCTCGAGTCTATGTCAGAAAAAATGGTCATTGATGATCTATTGGCTTCAGATATTATGGTCTACGACCCCTTATCCGTGGCTCCAAAAACGGAAATTAGAATCGCTCAAACAATAATGCGTCAGGGTCGGATTGGAAGCCTTCCCATTGTAAAAGAAGGACGAGTTCTGGGAATCATTACACAGAAAGACCTTGATCGACTACCCTAAGTTGAATTACGACATGAAGATAGGTCAAGTCAAAAACAGAAATTCTCACAAGGTTGATTCAAGAGTGTTAGGTAATTACTCTAAAGGTATCGCAGGTCCTTTGTTGGTTTGTTTTTGCGGTATCCATGGAAATGAACCCTCGGGTGTGGTCGCCTTCAAAAGAGTTTTGCAAACATTGAAGAATGATGAGTATCCAATCCATGGAAGGCTAGTCGGATTGGCTGGAAATCTGTCCGCATTAAAGGCACATCAACGCTTTATTGATAAAGACATGAACAGAATCTGGACTCATAAGAGGATGCAGGAAATTGAATTTGGAACTGTTGAAATAGAATGCTCAGAAGATAACGAACAGCTTGAACTACTTGAGGAGCTAAACCAGTTACTGACTGAGTTGAATAACGAACCATTCTTTATTGATTTACATACCACTTCTTCAGAAAGCCAGCCCTACATTTCTATTAATGACACGTTGAGAAACAGAAGGTTGGCTATGAATTTTCCTCTTCCAATAGTCCTGGGTCTGGAAGAATTTCTGGAAGGGACTATTTTAAGTTATATCAATGAATTGGGCCATGTTGCGTTGGGGTTCGAGGCCGGACAACATGATAATCCTGCCTCCATTACTAACCATGAAGCAATTATATGGCTTAGCCTCCATAATTGTGGCTGCCTTCATCATGATCTGCCTGAACCAATGGTAGAACATTCGTATGGTGTCTTGGCAAAGACAATTGTCGAAGGCAAAAAAGTGTTCGAATTACGTCATCGACATCCCATCGAATCCGCTGATCAGTTTAAGATGAAACCTGGCTATGTGAATTTCCAGCAAATCAAGAAAAATGAGCAATTGGCCAAAGATCAGGATGGGGTAATAAAAGCCAAAGAAAGCGGTAGAATATTTATGCCGCTCTATCAATCACAAGGAGATGATGGCTTCTTCATTGTCAGGAACATAAAGAAATTTTGGCTAACCATTTCAGCTATTCTTAGGGTCACTCAATTTCATCGTTTCTTACATCTGCTTCCAGGTGTTGGTAAGTACAACCAACTAAATCACACTCTTGCTGTGAACACGTTTTGGGCGCGTTGGTATGTAGTCGATTTTTTTCACCTTATGGGATTCCGAAAAAAACAAATCATAGGCAAAAGAATGATCTTCACAAAGCGTGAATATGATATCAGGAGACCTTGATGGTCTGTTGAATTTCTTAGATATTCTCTAGGCCATGAAATTCAGACCCTTTGGTTGGGTTTTATTATTTTCAGGAAACCAGAATCCATTATGCCGATCATCAATAAACAAACCCAACCCATTTTGCTTGAAGCCCTGGAGGATTTAATGTATAAGGTATCCCTGGAACTAGAATCGATGAAGGGAGGTCCCATGACCCATGAACGGAAAGCTCTCACGGAAAAGCAGCATCTCATCGAAAAATTGCAACATGAAATATCGGTGTCGTAAGGATATGAATATTTTTAATGCTTTTCTGTTTGCTCTCTTTACTCCGTTTGGACTGTTCATTTCGAATGGTCTCCAAATTCTTTTGGGCAATTACCGATGCATGGAAAACTCGCGCTGTGCAATATGAACCAAGTGTTTTTATTAGAGACAAACTCATATCCTAAATCGTTTACCATGAGTTCATTCCCTGAAATTGTTTGAATTATTGTATTTGGAGGTTTCTGTTGACAACTCTTTTAGGAGTTCAATGATTAAGACCCAATTTGCGACATCTAATTTGTTTGCCTCATAAAATGCTTTATCGGCCACTATAGGTGATAGGTCGACTCCAGACAGAGCTGACAATTTCGTTCGGTTGGAAAGAACATCTCGTCCTTGATAATGGACAGTTTCGTTAATATTCACTTTTCCAATCCCTATTCTTGTGGAATAACTAAAACTGTAGGGTTTATCAAAATAATCAACCTCGGTGTGATAGTTGACCCTGAGACCATTAATACTAGCCGTTAAATTCAAAAGCCCTCTTCTTTCATTAGAATCCCGAATATGAATTTCAAATCCCCTATCAGTTATTAATGGAACCAACGCGTAAGTAAGATTTTTCTCAACATCAAACACCCTCATCGATTTGACAGCCCCGCTTTGATTCTCAAACCTGGTATAATAAGCTATTACTTCATTATCAGAACTTAGAACACGCATGTACGATTCTTCGTCAAAGGCCACATTGTCAAGGCTGATAGCAACTTGATCTGGTTGATTAACCACGGTGTTCTTTTGTGCATGTGTTGTATGAAAAGCCAACATTAGAAGAACAGCCAAAACAGATTTTATTTTCATATTCTCATGAATTAGTTCGATGAGAATACTCAAGAATTATGCCATTTTAGTGCCTTTTCTTTTTACTCTTCTTGCTTGGTGTAGGAGGATTTTTCATCACAAACTTATGATCGTCCAAAAGCACCAACAGATCGAAAGAGCTGATAATCCCGACAATTTCCTTTTCATGGGTCACAATCAAATGGTGAAAGTGATGCTTCCTCATTACTTTGGCGGCAACAGAGATATCGTTATAGGCAGGTACCGTATAGACATGACCCGATAACAATGTACTTACTGGTGATGAGTCTCCGGGGCTTAGCCTGAAGTCGTTGGAAGTAACGATTCCAACAGGCTCATTGTCCGTATTTACTACTGGTACACAACTGATGTTGTTATTCGTCATCATTTCCTTAACATGGCCAATGGACTTATGGGGTTGAGTGGTGACTACATTCTTCACCATTAAATCTGCAATCTTGATATTCATAGGTTTGATTTTTGGTAAAAAAAGGCAAACATTCGTCTGATCTCCCTGAGTTTAATTAGCTAAAAACCTGATTTATATCAGCTCAAGTTTTATTTGTTTTTTACCTATTAGTATAATACCTTTAAGTATAATACTCAAAAGTACAAATGCCAGATTCACCTTTTATCTACGGTTCCACAGTCAGTCAACAATCATTTACTGACAGAGAAGACGACAGCAAAAAGCTATTTCAAAACCTCACTCAAGGTATCAATACCACCATTATTTCTCCAAGAAGGTGGGGTAAGTCCTCATTAGTCGAAAAGGTCATTCTGGACATCCAATCCAAAAAGAAAACTCACAAAACGGTTCTTATCGATCTATTCACAGTTTCTACTGAGGAAGAATTTCTGGAAAGCTTCGCCAGAGAAGTAATAAAGGCTTCCTCCACCAAATGGCAGGAATGGGTATCGGCTGGTAAACTCTTCTTTAAGCGACTCATACCCAAGATCAGCGTAGGATCCGACCCTACCATGGATTTTAATGTCAGCTTTGACTGGAACGACCTGGAAAGACATAAGGATGAAATTCTGAACCTACCCGAAACCATTGCCCAGCAAAAAAAGATAAATCTGATCGTTTGTTTGGACGAATTCCAAAACCTCGCAACGTTCAAAAGTTATAATCATCTCGAAAAGCAAATGAGGGCTAACTGGCAGCGGCATAAAAAAGTCACCTATTGTCTGTATGGAAGCAAAAGGCACATGATGTCCGAAATCTTCAACAATCCGTCTAAACCCTTTTACCGTTTCGGGGACATCATGCTTCTTCAAAAAATCTCCTCTGAGGATTGGGAAAAATTTCTAATTCAAAGTTTCTCTTCTACTGGTAAATCCATTGCACCAGAATGTGCATCCAAAATCCCTCTGCTCATGAAGAACCACTCCTGGTATGTCCAACAACTCGCGCACTATACCTGGTTAAAAACGACCAAAAAAGCAGACCAGACACAAATTTCAAGTGCATTAAACGAACTAATCAGGGCTAACACTCCATTCTATCAAAAGGAGGTAGAAAGCATAAGCACTACACAACTCAATCTTCTCAAAGCGGTGGTTAAAGGTGAGACTCAATTCACCAGCACAAAAGTCATGAATACTTATCGACTTGGAACACCACGAAATGTAAGTAAGAACAAAACCATACTAGTCAACAGCGATGTGATTCATCAGGTAAATGGTCATTATGAATTCCTTGACCCAGCCTTCGAGTTATGGTTTAGAAAACAATACTTTAATGAAGCCTACGACTAACCTTTCTTTTTAAGCAGTGATACCTGGTACTCCAATCGCTTGATCTCTCTCATTAATGTATTCTTGTCCATCTGGTTCCATCCCCAAAGTTTGAGCATCATCATCACCAAAAAGCATAAAACCGTATAGAACATCCATTCAAGCTTGTCGTTCACTACTTCGGAATCCAACATCTCCGTGAATGTCCAAATGGCAATACCAAAGACGATAAGGTGAAACACCATTATTACAATATTCATCCAACTATTCTTTCCCTTGAAAAGCTGAAATAGCTGTTGGGGAATATTCTGTTCTCCTAATTGATCGAAGTATTCTGCCTCCTCTTTAGACAGCGCCTCGTGAATTAAATTGTCAATTTCTTGGTCTGATTTATTCATGATTAAGTTCTTTTAGTTTCTTCTTCAATTGTTCTCTGGCGTAAAAAAGTCGTGATTTAATTGTTCCTTCCGGCTTACCCAGAATCTTCGACACCGCTTTCAATGGCGTTCTCTCCAGATAAAACATTCGCAATAACTGCTGATGGCTTTCAGGAAGTTCTTTGATCGCCCGTAACATTAACTCCACTTGATCAACTTTCTGGTCAGCAGATTGCTCGACCTCTTCTGCCGATTTTTTGATTTCTTCAATCCCGGCTCTTTTTCGTTGCTCTCTCTTGATCCAATCAGCTGACCTGCGTTGCACGATTCTATATGCCCAAAAGCGAAACAAGCTAGGATCCTTGAGACTTCGAATTCCTTTAAAGATGGACATCCAGCTTTCCTGGGCTACCTCGTAAGCGCTTTCCTGATCCTTGATAAAATCAAAAGACCACTTTAAAACCTTTGGCTGCCATCTTTTCCAAAGCAATCCTTGAGCTTCCGTATCCCTGTCTTGGCACTTTAAGACCAGCAGCTCATCAAAAATATGTTCAGGTTTACGCTCCATCGAACCTTAAATAGAAGTCTCCAAAAAACTGGGTAGGTTCAATTTAAGATTAAAATAAGAAGCAGTTTTATTGACCTAAAGATGAACGGTTCAGTTCATCAATAAATAACGGTTCTCCCCGACTGTTATAAAGTCTTACATAGTCGATAGCACCCAGGCCGGTAAAGAGGAACTTGATGGCCTTTAATCTTCCCAAATCCTTCTCGTAGCTCATTTTCAACGGTTTGTTCATGGCTACCCGGATTTCCACATTTTTGTTTTGAACTCTTATCCGGACTTCCTGCCAATCCACTAAAGAAGTTTCTAAATTCGATAGGTCATGAAATTTACCCGAAAGCCAGTTTTCTGAAAACCCCAGGTTCAATTCACCATAACAGCCCGAGCTGGTCACCGGGATCATCGCAAAGCCCTTCTCTCCTTTTAAATAGATCAATACATCTTCGCATTGCCTAGTTGCACCATAATCAATGGACTTAATAGAAGTCTCAAAAGTGAGGTTATTGATATCCATAGTGTCAAGTAAAGGGTTGGAAAGCACAAGCTCACTAAAAAGAGTATCTTCCCGTTGAATCTCGAATTTCGAGACCACCGAGGTTGAGACTTCGATTCGACCTTTTCTAAAGTATTCCGACTCATCCAGATATATCGGGCGTTTTTCGTAAGCTGATCTCATTAATGCCCCGTGCCAATCCTCAGTGATTACATGAACCGGTTGAAACGCCACTGGTTGATTATCGATAATCAACTTGGAGTAATGATAATCGGGGTAGTAATAAACCCCTGTATAAAAATTTCCTTTGGGGTCAAGTTTAGCCCGTTCATACGGATTCCAGGATAGCTCAATAAATACGTCTCGTTCAATGCCAGAAACATCGTACTTGAAACCTGCAGTGGTAGGTACGTCATAATAAACGGACTTATCCGCTTCAAATTTGAGATTCTGCAGGTTTATGGGCTGATTAAAGGAAGTAGTCGTAACTACCAGGATTGCCAATAAGACAAGTAAAATGCTAGGGAGGACCACAATCCAGGGTCGCTCTCGAAACTTAAGTGAAGGAAGGTTTTGGGACGCTCTTTCAAAGCTTCTTTGCCTGAAATCAATCCAGTTTTCAAAGCCTATGAAAAGGGCAAGTGCGTTCAACGTACTGGTTTGAGGAGTCTTCTTGTATTGGTTTGACCAGATTCTACGCAACGTGGCAGTGCTTAAATCGATTTCCGAAATTTTAAAAATCTCGTCACTCAAATACTCAAAATCCCGTTCCCTTATTTCGTCAACCGACCAGTTCAGCTTGCTGCACACTGATTCTTTCCAAAGATCAATAAAGACTCGGTCTTCACTCATAGTTCAAAAATAGGGATTTACGATTCCTCATGGTATTTGCAAAGGATTTGAAAAGACTTTGAACATCCATTCATCTCAACATAGGCCACATTTGAGAAAACTCAATATCAGGTTCATGAAAACAACACTCTCTTTCCTAATTCTTCTTGGGTCAATTTTCACTGTCAATTCACAACAGCTACAGCTAGAATGGAAATTTAAAACTAATGACAAGGTCCTTGCACCACCGGCTATTGAAAATGAAACCATTTATATAGGCGGTGAAGACGGAAATTTCTATGCGCTAAATGCCTCTGACGGAAAAGAGTTGTGGCGTTTCAATACCAGAGGTAGAATTCAAGCCAAGGCGACTCTCCATGGAGACAAAGTTATCTTCGAATCAGGAAACATCTTCTACGCACTAAGCAAACAAACCGGAGAACAAATATGGAAATATGATCCCGGGTCTGCCCTTTGGGGGTATAAGATAGATCCATGGGACGATAAAAGATCGAGTGGTGTAGTTCATAGAGGAATTTTCTATTCAGGGTCCAGTCTTGGTGGAGTAATTGGACTTGACGTCAAAACTGGTGAAAGGAAGAAGCTGATTTCCTCTGAATACGGAAGCCCCATACGAACTACACCAATGATTGCCGATGAAAGGTTGTTTTTTGGAGATTGGGCGGGCAAGTTATATGCTTACAGCCTTGAGCAGGAAAAATTGCTTTGGAAGAAAACTACCTATGAAAAGAAGTTGTACGATTCATTTGGTGGAATTGTCTCCGAGATAATGCTCTACAATGGAAAGCTCTATTTCGGAGCACGCAATCACAATCTCCAGGTAATGGAATCCATCGATGGAGAAATGGCCTGGACTTATGCAGATTCAACTGGAGGTTGGATCATTGGAGATCCGGTGATTGAAGACAATACACTCTACATGGGAGGCTCAGACAATCTCAGCATGTTTGCCT
Organism: Cyclobacteriaceae bacterium; assembly: GCA_028281285.1. Classification (GTDB taxonomy): domain Bacteria; phylum Bacteroidota; class Bacteroidia; order Cytophagales; family Cyclobacteriaceae; genus Roseivirga. The sequence goes on along the minus strand of JANQKF010000034.1, from coordinate 258,015 downwards.
TTAACCCGGATGACGGAACCCTAAATTGGAAATTCAAGGCGGGCCAGAATATTTACACAAAACCAGTGGTTGTTGGAAATTATTTGGTGTTCACCACGGGTAATGGTTATAAGATCCGGGAACCGGGAAATCTTTTTGTTGTGAACAAGAACACAGGCAAACTCGTCACTAAAATGGAATTACCTCAAGCGTCATTCTCTTCCCCGGCTACAGACGGAAAACTGATCTATTTCGGTGACTATGACGGATATGTCTACGCTGTGCGATTGAATTAGCCGGAGACAAACCCTTCTTTCTTATACTCGGGATCAGGATACTTATAAAAACCCTCCCCTGTTTTTACGCCTAGTTTACCGGCATCCACATAGGATTTCAGGAGTTTTGCAAAAGCCTGACTCTTCTTGTCAGGCATCAAGTTGGTAATGTGCCAAGCGGTTTCCAACCCTACAGAGTCCAAAATACCAAAAGGGCCCATATCCATTTTGAAATTGCCCATCCAACTGCGATCGATATCCTGAATTGTTGCAACATCCATGGTTCTCAACGATCCAGCCGCACCGATCAAGGCGAGAAGCATATAATTAAAGACATATCCGGAATTCTCCTTTTGTACGAAAATTGGAGTTTGCCATAGTTTTCTCCCCAGGTCCATCAAAAGTTGGTAAACCCAGGTGGCTGTCGCGGGATGAGGCATTACGTCAACAACATTCGAATAAAACACATCGTGAAAATGGAAATTGCAAAATCGTTCGGGTCGACCGCAAGCATCTGCTAATTGAGATCCCAACAAATATGATGTATTAGTGGTAAATAAGGTCTTTTCAGGACAAAGCAATCCGAATTGAGTCCAGACTTTTCTCTTTATCTCGAGGTTCTCGATCACCGATTCATTTACAAAATCCACATCATCTGCGGCCAACTCCGGATCAGAAGTAAAGCTTATCCTGGATTTTGACTCTTCTGCTGCTTCAGCGGACAACTTTCCGTTTTTGATCAACATCGCCAGAATACCGCTATGTTCTTTGATGGCATGATCAAAGGCCTTTTCGTTGATATCATAGATGACTGTATCAAAGCCGCTTATCGCACATTGCAAACCCACCCGAAGTCCAAGTGTACCTGAACCGAGGATTAATACTTTATTGATATCTTCTAATTTCATTTCTTCTTTGTCATTGTGAGGAAGTCCATACGACCGAAACAATCTCATTCAGTTTTTACGAGATTCTTTCTCCCGACAAGCCGGGTTCAGAATGATGTATCAAATACCCCCTTTCTCCAAGGCCTTAACTGCATTCGTACCACACGCTTGCACGGCATAGATTAAATTGGCAAATCGTGGGTCCTGAGTGAAGCCTTTTTGGTAACGGGCATAAATCTGCTGAATGATAACGCCAATCTTAAATGCCCCAAAAACATAATAAAACACCTGATCAGAAAGATCAAACCCCGTCTTCTCTTCATATCGATCCACCAATTCTTTTCTGGTATAATTCCCCGGAATCCAAGTCAAACTAAAAGGTTTCAAAGCATCACTATCATCAGCTTGTGCCCAATAGGCTAAGGAGGTCCCCAAATCCATCAATGGATTGCCCACCGTTGCCATCTCCCAATCCAGTACCGCAATAATTTCATCCAATCGATTAGGGTTCAGCACAAGATTGTCATACTTATAGTCATTGTGAATAAAGCTGATGTATTTCTGATTAGGTAAATTTTCCTCAAGCCACTTGGCAACTTGCTCCATGGGTTTCAATTCATCCGTCTTAGCATTGAAGTAGCGTTTTATCCAGCCATGGACCTGACGTTCGGTGTAACCCTCAGGTTTGCCAAAATCATTCAAACCAGCTGATTCCAAGTCGAGCGTATGAAGTGCGGCAAGGTTATCAATGCAAGCTTCAGAAATAGCTTTCATGATTTCAGGTTTTAGATCAATATCCTTTGGCGGTCGCCCTCTGAGAATAACTCCCTTAACCCGTTCCATCAAATAGAAATCGCAGTCCATCACTTCAAGATCATCACAAAACATCACCGGTGTTGGCACCTTATCATAAACTGGCTTTAAGGTGGACAGTACTTTAAATTCACGAGCCATATCGTGCCCTCCTTTGATATTGGCACCAAAGGGAGGACGCCTCAGTACGTATTCCTTTTGATCGGTTTTGATAAGATAGGTCAAGTTGGAAAACCCGCTAGGGAATTGTGAGACTTCGATCGATCCGTGGAAACCTTCAAGTTCTCTTGACAGGTATTCAATCAGTTTGTTTTGATCAAGCTCTTCTCCTTGTCTTATTTCCTGGGGTTGGTCAATCATAGGTAAGTGGCAAGCATCAAGTCACAAGGTTCAAGCATTCTCACTATAGTCCATATTCCTTCAGAATTTGCTTAGCCAAACTCGCTTTATGCACTTCATCCGGGCCGTCATATATTCTCGCACCACGCTCATGTCGGTACCAAAATGACAGCAAAGTATCATCGGTAATTCCCAAGGCTCCATGCACCTGTATAGCTCGATCCAATACTTTCATCAATACATCTGCCACATAGAATTTGATCGTAGAAATCTGAATTCGTGCTGCCTTTGCTCCTTCTTTGTCCATCTTATTGGCAGTGTGTAACACCATTAATCGGGACGCATCAATTTCTGCACGCGATTCTGCAATCCAATTTTGAATCGTTTGTTGGTGACCTAACTTCCTTCCCTCTCTCAATTCCCTGCTTGCTGCCCTTTTGCACATCATGTCAAATGCCCGTTCACAAATTCCTATCCACCGCATACAATGATGGATTCGTCCTGGCCCTAAACGATGCTGGGCCAACGAAAACCCTGAACCCATTTCTCCAATCAAATGGGCCTTGGGGACCCTGCAATTTTCAAATCGCACCTGAGAATGGCTAAGATAGCCTGCTCCCTCATCTCCCATAATCGGGATATTTCTTTCAATAGAAAAGCCGGTGGTGTTGGTGGGCACAAGTATCATACTTCCTCGCTGATAGGGATCAGCTTCTGTATCTGTTACTGCCATTACAATGCAGAAAGAAGCCCCATCTGCCGCTGTTGTAAACCATTTATGACCATTAATGACAAACTCGTCTCCTTCTAAAACAGCGGTGGTCCCCATATTCACAGGATTCGAACCGGCATATTCTGGTTCCGTCATAGCAAAACAGCTACGAATTTGTCCGTCAATTAAAGGCTTAAGAAACTTGGTCTTTAATTCCTCCGATGCGAATTGGTGCATTAACTCAATATTACCGATATCAGGAGCCTGGCAATTGAACACATAATGACCCAGTGGTGTGGTTCCCATTAATTCGGAAAGTTGGCCAAACTCAGTCATTGATAGTCCCAGTCCACCTTCTTCTTCAGGTAGGTACGGTGCCCACAATCCTAAAGATTTTGATTCCGCTCTAAGATCATTGAGTTTTTGTTCAGAATTTGACCAATCACCGAAGAGTAGTTCCAATTCAATGGGGTACAATCTCTTTTCAATGAAGTCTTTAACCTTCGGATAAATCGATTTGAGTTGTTCGGTTGTAAAGAGATTGATCATTCGTAATTTCTAATTCCCCATTCTTCAAATCGTATACCCCCCATCAGCAGTGATAACTGATCCGGTCGTGAATCTCGAAGCGTCTGACGCCAAATAAAGGGCAAGCCCTGCGATATCTTCCGGCTGAGCCAACAAAGGCAATGCCTGTTTCATCATCACCATCTTTAGAATCTTCTCATTGGAAGTCAATGCCTCACTGAATTTCGTTTCAATCAATCCCGGGCAAATCGCATTAGCTCGGATATTATTGGGTCCCCATTCACGCGCCATTACTTTCGTTAGTTGGATCATTGCCGCCTTACTCACGGAATATAAACCGAGCCCTTGACCTGGTGTGATTCCTTCGATACTTGAAATATTCACTATTGCCCCACCACCTCTTGATTTCATGCTTTCCAAGGCACTTTTAGCCAGGTTTAACGGCCCTTTCACGTTCACCTCCATGATCTTGTCAAAGGCATCATCTCCGGCTGTTTCCACAGGACCAAATACCGGGTTTGCCGCTGCATTATTCACGATGATATCAATGCCCCCAAACTCGGAAATTGTATTTTTAGCAAGAGCCTTCACTTGCTCTCCATCACCCATATGGCAAGCCATTCCAACCGCTTTAAGTCCCTGATTGTTAAACTCTTGAGCCACCTCGTCTACCGCATTTTGCTTCCGACTGGAGACCACCACCTGCGCACCTTGTTGTGCCAAGGCAAGCGCTATGTATTTTCCAATTCCCTTACTAGCACCGGTAACAATTGCCACCTTGCTGTCTAACCTGAAGCTCTCAGAAATCTGCATGGAATTCAAAGTCAAAATGAAGTTCATGTAAGATAAATAATTAACTTGTTATGCATGACGAGTATCTATTATTTCTTGTCACTACGATTCCAACTTGCGGGAGAAGTAGTCTCTCAATTCGAGATTGCTTCGTTGGTCGCAGTACTCTCGCCTCGCAATGACAATATGATATGAAAGCCGTTCAATTTGAAAGCCTGGGACTCCCTAAAGAAGTTCTGAATGTAGTAGACCTCCCTATTCCGGAACCCGGACCTGGGGAAGTCCGAATCAAGGTCACCAAAGCCAACATTATTCCAGCTGACCTTATGTTTATCAGAGGTATGTATGGGCTAAGACCAGAACTCCCGCAAATTGGTGGCTTTGAAGCTACCGGAAGCATCGATGCCTGCGGTGAAGGAGTGGAAATGCCCGTTGGAACGGGAGTTATTTTTACCAATTCCGGAGTTTGGACTGAGTATGCCTGTGTTGCGGCAAAAACTGTCATCCCCAAACCGGAGCCAATGTCTGATGAAGTAGCCTGTCAGGCATTTGTAAACCCGTTCACAGCCTATGGGATGTTGATGGAAGCCAATTTGAAAGAAGGTGATTGGCTACTCCTCACTGCATCAGCTTCAGCCTTCAGCAAATTCGTGATTCAACTGGCTGTGCAACGCGGAATTAATGTGATTGGCACTGTAAGAAGAGACGAGCAAAAGGAAGGATTACTCTCCCTGGGAGCAAAAGCAATCATCAATGAAACAACCGAAAGCATTTATAAATCAGTCAAGACCATTACTGAAGGTGCCATGGTCAACGCTGCTTTCGATGCAGTAGGTGGTGAATTAGGCGATAAAGTTTTAAATGCCCTAAAACAAAACGGCACCATGTTTGTCTACGGCTTGTTAAGTCTGCAACCCATCCCACTGAATAGTGGTTTGTTGATTTTTAAAAACCTTACTGTCAAAGGGTTTTGGCTCTCCACATGGTTTGCTGGATTGACCAAAGAGCAACGCTTTCAAATCGTTCCTGAAGTGTTAGGAATGCTCACCAAACAGGAGCTTAAAGTTGACGTGGATGCTTACTACAGCCTAAGTGATATTCAAAAAGCCATTGAGCATATGGAAGGCCCTGGGAGAAATGGGAAAATACTGATTGATTGTACTCTCTAGGCTCCTGAATGCTTATCTTGAAAAAACCCTCCATATGAAAACCAGATTGATCTCTCCTCTCAGTGTTGGGTTCTCGTTTGGTGTACTTGGCCAGGCCAAGCTCAAATAAGCCTCTCCTTCATCCGTAGATATGTCAACAGAATTGGTAAGCGATATGGACACCTATCTTCAAAAGCACCTGGCCTTCATCTATAAACCGAAAAGGGTGATCCCCTATTAGAGAAACCGCTCTTTTGCCTTAATTCCAAACAGCCTAACCATCAAAAGCGGTTTTCGGTGGCTCCTTAATATTCGTAACTTACTTGAGGAGAGCGGCTAAAACACTCCGCCACCCAAACCTCGACCCGATCATGATCATTCGAAAATTGAAATATCTATTTGCAGTATTTCTGCTCTCTAAGGGTGTCGTGACAGCGCAGATCCCAAAGCCCTCTTTATTAGAACCTATTACTATCGATGATGGCTTATCTCAGGGTTATATCTCATGCATTATACAGGATAGCAAGGGCTTCATGTGGTTTGGTACACTTGGAGGACTGAACCGGTATGATGGTTATGATTTTCAGGTTTATCAATTTAAACCCGACCAACCAAATTCACTTTCAGGAAATAATATCTCAGCCCTTTACGAAGACAGGGACGGATTTATTTGGGTTGGCACCTGGGGACAAGGAATTAATGTATTAGACCCGAAGACTGAAAAGATTTATCGTATTACAGGAAAAGATTCTATTTATAAACACCTCGAAGAGCTAGATGTGTGGACGTTTCTTCATGACACTAATGGTGACATTTGGATTGGTGGCCAGACACCCACACTCCCCTACGGTCTGTTTCGTTTAAGTTGGGACCCTCAAAAGCTTAATGAATCTTCTGGAGATTACCATCAATTCGAACTCACTACTTATCAATTAGACCCGGACTCTCTCCCACAAAGCAATGACATTTTTGCTATTCACCTGACTGACGATGATCGATTATGGATAGGTACCGGTATGGGCCTTTACTCTTCCAATATTTCAACTGAAAATCCCGAGTTCAAAATTCATAATAACATTTTGATCAATGAGAACATGCCCTACTCAGGTGTGTTCTCAATATTTGAAGAAGACGAGTTATTGTGGCTAGGGAGATCAGGTAGTATTCAGAGTTACAATACCGTTACCGGAGAGTGGAGCGGAGGCCCCATACCACACCCCGCTTTAAAACAGGTTTGGGTAGAACAATTAAACCTTGATCAACAAGGACGCTTCTGGTTCGTGGATCGTTGGGGAAGAGGGTTATTCATGGTTAAAAAAGAGAGTATCTCTCCGGACATGATCCTACCAGAATCTTCGATGGAGGCAATCAATTCGCTCCATGTGGATCGCTCCAACGTAATCTGGATGGGCAGAACAGCAAGGGGTATTTATAAGTTTTCACCAAGTGTGAATCAGTTTAATCCGATGGTTGGCCTATTCAATGAGCAAAGAGAGGCGTATATCAATCATATTCATGAGGACAAACAAGGGCGGCTTTGGGCTAACAACTATGTTGTAGATCGAAAATCAGGAGAGTGGAAGAAACCAGACTTCATTCGTCAAAGACTCGATGGATTCAGGTATGTGACTGTTGACTCACAAGGTGTATTCTGGGCAATGTCAGCACCCGGTCAACTGTGGGCTTACAACCCAGACAACAAACAAGAGCGTTTGTTCAATTTCAACAAAGATGCCACCCCGGATGGTCCCATCTATGCCGATCACAAGGCGATTTTGTGGTGGGGCAGTCAGGGCACCCTACACCGCTTTGACCCGGAAACCTCTGGACTCAGGGGTTTTGTCTACGACCCCACAGCTACTCCAAATCCAGTGGGTACATTCAATTTCATTTTAAGCCATGGAAGCAAAGGATATTTGTGGATAGGAACGCAACAAGGATTGGTCCGCTTTGATGAATCTGATGAGTCCCTTAAGGTATTCGGAAATCAGGTGGGAGATGTCAAAAGCTTGAGTGGTGACCGTGTGTTATCCATACTCGATGACCCTGAAAACCCGGATGAATATTTATGGGTAGGTACTGAAGGCGGAGGGTTGAATCGCATGCATAAGACTACAGGAGCTGCCGAGCATTATACAACCAAAGACGGGCTTCCTGACAACACAATCTATGGCATATTGGATGACGAAATTGGGCAACTTTGGTTGAGCACTAACAGGGGATTATCACGATTCAATACGCAGACTAATGTCTTCAGAAATTTTGATAAAGCAGATGGCTTGCAGAATACTGAATTCAACAGAATGGCCTATTTCAAAAGTTCTTCAGGAGAACTATTCTTCGGAGGAGTAAATGGCATCAACGCATTTTATCCTGACAAAATCAATGATAACCAGCACATCCCGACAATAGCAATTACTGAATTCCGTATTGGTAATCAGCGTATTTCACACCTGGACTCCGTCTCTCCATTGGAGATGTCGATATCATCAACTGATGAGATAAATCTTTCCTATGAGCAAAATATGATCAGTTTTGTATATGCTGCTTTGGATTATGTAAACCCAGGTAAAAACCAGTATGCCTATCGCATGAAAGGTTTGAGCGACCAATGGATACAGGCCGGAAACAGCCGTGTGGCCAATTTCACAAACCTGGATCCGGGTACCTATACCTTCAGCGTCAAAGGTTCCAACAATGATGGCGTCTGGAATGAAGAGGGTACTTCGATCAGAATAGTCATAAATCCTCCTTGGTGGCAGACCTGGTGGGCATATACCATCTACACCCTCCTCTTCTTATCGATTGGAGTTACCATCACGTTGATACAGATGCGCAGAATCCGGCTCAGAAATCAGCTCCGGCTTGAACAGCAAAATGCAGAAAGCATTAGGGAACTGGAGCAAGCCAAAAGTCGATTCTTTTCGAATGTCACTCATGAATTCAGGACTCCCCTTACACTCATCTTAGGGCCCGTTGAAGAGCTTTTAAAGCAGAATGGAGAAGCCAAAAGCCAAGGGTCATTGCGGTCAATTCAACGGCAGGCCAGGCACTTATTACGTCTCATTAATCAACTGCTGGACATCAGTAAGCTTGAAAATCAAGGTATGTCCGTAGAATTGAGTCGCGGAAACCTGGAGGTATTTGTTGGTGACATCACCAACTCATTTCGCGAAATGGCCCACCGATGCGGAATAGAACTCTCATTCCAAGCACTGCACCAAATCCCAATATTCGATTTTGATCCCGAGAAACTTAAAAAGATAATACACAATCTATTGTCCAATGCCCTCAAATTCACACCTAAGGGAGGCTTGGTAACAGTGCAGCTTTCGCAAGTCATTCGCGATCCTGAGCCGCACATAAAACTATTAATTGCAGATACGGGTCTAGGCATTCCAAAGAAAGAACTTGAACATATTTTTGATCGTTTTTATCAAGCTGAAAGCACCCAAGAACATCACACTGAAGGCACAGGTATAGGCCTTGCACTTTCGAAAGAGCTTGCGGAATTGATGGGCGGAGACATTTTAGTGAGTAGTGAAAAATCAAAAGGAAGTGAATTCACGCTGATCATTCCTTTCATTCTGGAAGAAAGCACACCCCCCACTACTATACCAAAACCTCTAGTTCAAAGTCCACCCATTGAAGAGTCATACAAACCGGAACAAGAAAATATAGAGGGAATAGAAATTGAGGAGGGTTTAGATATGGTCTTGTTGGTAGAAGATCATCAAGAGCTCCGTGACTTCATTAAAAATCAGCTGCATCAGCAATACACCATTATTGAGGCAGAAAATGGGAAAAAAGGACTTGAAAACGCCCAGAGATACGTCCCTGACATGATCATTACTGATGTAATGATGCCTGAAATGGATGGTTATGAATTCTGTAAAAAAATAAAGCAGGATGAAAGAACCAGTCACATTCCTGTGATTATGCTTACGGCTAAATCTACCTTGGAAAGCCGTTTGCAAGGCTTGGAAGAGGGTGCCGATGCTTACCTTGCCAAACCCTTCAACAAGGAAGAGCTTCTTTTAAGAATTCGCAAACTTCTCGAAGTACGAAGATTGCTACAGGAAAAGTATCAACGATCAGGTGCAATTGGTGATCGGTATGATGATTCTCTTACCGTAAGTCGTGAGCAGACCTATCTAACCAGAGCAGAGGGAGTTGTGGAGAAATTCCTGGATGACCCGAATTTTGATGTGGAGGCCTTTTGCAGTGAAATGGGAATGAGCCGAACGCAATTGCATCGTAAGTTGAAGGCTCTTACTAATCAATCGACCACCGGTTTCGTACGAGATATCCGTTTGAAAACCGCCAAACAGCTGTTGGAGAATGGCGCAGGTAATGTCACCGAAGTGGCTTATACCGTAGGCTTCAATAGCCAGACTTATTTCTCGAGATGCTTCCAGGAAAAGTTTGGATTCCCTCCAAAGGACGCCATGACGTCATATCAAATCAATAGCTAGTCCATCATATTCTATTCTGAAAAGCTGTCCATACGCCACCTAATTGATGATTGGAACATTTGTCTATCTTTTTGGAACATATGTGAATTTCTTCATTCTCACTTATTCTGAATTTCGAGGAGTATCAATTTATAAACCTCAAAACGAAATTATGGAAAAGTACATTGACCCAGTTATAGCAGCATCCGAAAACTACAAGCTGCTTTCACAGGAAGGCAAGGTTCGGGTGGTAGAAATGCGTTTGGAACCAGGCCAAATAGATAATGAGCATTCTCATCCAGATGAAACTGTCTATTTCATTCAAGGTGGAAAGTTGCGTATTCATACTGAAGGAAATGATCCTATGGAAGCTGAGATTCCGGATGGTCATGTAATGCACCATGGTCCATGGACTCACCGTGTTGAAAACATTGGAGATACCACGGTACTAGCCATCCTCTTTGAAAGAATGCCTTAGTCACATTGAGTACAGCATAATGGATGGTGAGCTTGTTTTGGCTGCTATTGCCACAGCAAAGAATGATTTTGTTGCCTATTACCGGCAAGGAAACTCTGCTGCACTTACCTCCTTCTATACAGCGGATGGTCTGATTCTACCTCCAAATAGTAGCCCTATAAAGGGAAATGATGCCATTCAGAATTTTTGGCAATCGCTCATGGATATGGGTATTGAAACCATCGGTATGCAGGTTTCTGAAATGGAAATTGTACAAGACATAGTGATTGAAATCTCTGATTTCAATTTGATTGGGCCAGGGCCATCAATAATAGACAATGGTAATCACCTAGCGATTTGGAAACAAGTGGCTGGTCAATGGAAAATTAGCAAAGATATTTTCAATAGTAATCGCCCCGCTCAATAAACAGATTTATTCACAAATCATTTAAAATAAACTCTAACATCATGAGTAAAGTAGTCCTAATTACAGGTTGTAGCAGCGGTTTTGGAGAAATCACGGCCAAAACCCTAGCACAAAACGGATACATCGTCTATGCATCAATGCGTGAAATGAGTGCAAGAAATTCCGTCAAAGCCGAGGCCCTCAATGCTTGGGCTCGCGAAGCACAGGTCAATCTTCAAACCTTAGAAATGGATGTGGTCGATGAAGATTCAATTCAGAATGCAATCGGGCAGATTATATCTCGATCTGGTAGTATTGATATATTAGTAAACAATGCGGGGTGGGGTGGTCTGGGTTTTATTGAAACCTATTCATTGGAATTGGCCAAGAACCAATTTGAAGTAAATGTCTTTGGTCTCTTCAATGTTACCAAGGCTGTGCTCCCAAATATGCGCAGACAACGGAGCGGTCTCATTATCAATATTTCGAGTATAGTGGGTAGAGCGGTATTTCCGATGTTCAGCATGTACTGTGCAAGCAAGTTTGCAGTGGAGGGCATGTCCCAATCCTGGAAGTACGAGCTAGCTCCAATTGGCGTTGATTCAGTGATTGTCGAGCCCGGAATCTATCCAACTACTCACTTCTTTGAGAAATTGCAGTCGAACTCACCCGCCCCGAATGAAGTAGTGAATAGTGATTACGGAGATCTAGCAAATATGCCTCAGGCTTTTGGTCAGAAGGTGGCCCAAATGATTGAAAGCGGGAATTTCAATGATCCTCAATTGGTGGCCGATGCCATTTTGAAGTTGGTCAACACCCCTTATGGAGAGCGTCCTATACGTGTCGTAGCTGACCCCATGACAGAAACACTATATAAACCCTACAACAACGAAGCTGAAGCACTTCAAAAAAAGTTCCTGGAGATGTTCCTTGGCTAAGCCGCTTTATACTTGACAGGTCTCTGTTACCTGTCAAGTATTACAATGAAATCAATCGAAGCTCTGAACAAGCTCTGAAATGGATTTGGAAAAATAGGACTCAAATTGAAAAGTGAGAAAGGTCAAAAAAACGATTCATAAGTTAATTTGATATTTTCAAGGTGTTATTACTTCTTAAGAAAACGAAACTCATCATGTCTTCAACACCGTCCTCTACGCTTTATATTATTCCTGTTCTCTCTTCTTCCGATATCAAACGTGATGCAGAATGGTATGAAGAATATACAGGATTTAAGTATTACTTTGGAGATGAAGGTTATGCAGGATTTACACGGGACAACCTTGAATTTCACCTTCAGTGGCATCATAATAATGAGCAAGACCCCGTTCATCCTGGGGTCATGAAGATATTCGTTAAAAACATTGAACCCTATTTTGAAGAATTTGTGGAACGAGGCACCATTACCCCAGATAAGCTAAAGAAAAACACGCCTTGGGGCACCCATGAATTTGGGTTTTACGACCTCAATAATAATGCAGTTTTTATTGTGCAGGACGTATAGCCTCTCGTCATTCTGAGGGAGGAACAACTGAAGAATCTCTTTATCGCAAAAGGAGATTCATCGCTTCGCTCTGAATGACGAAATGTCATTTAGTTTTCTTAATCCCCAGTTCCTTTTCGTACCATTCAATTATGGGCGGGAATGGCCCGTATTTATGTTGCTCAGCGGAAAAGTCGTCCACCCAAGGGCCATAGGGGGTCGAAACAGGCTTTAGTTTTTTATTCGGAAAATCAGCTTCAGGGTCAGACTTTTGTGGCCTTTGAAAGCTATTGATATAAGCCGCTACGTGATAAGCCTCTTCATCCGTCAATTTTGGGTTGTCCCATGTCGCTTCTTCAAAAGGCATATTCGCTTTGATAAACTGAGCGGCCGTAAGTATCCTGTGCATTCCAGCCCCGTGATTATAGGTGTCTTCACCCCACAAAGGTGGATAGACGTGTTTTTCGTTCGGGTCAGGTCGCATCCCTTGACCATCTTCCTGATGGCAGCGAATGCATTGCTCGATAAAAACCGTTTTGCCTTTGACCAAATCAGCCTTGAAATCCGGGATTTCAACATTTACAAATCCTTTGTATTCTGCTTCTCTTTCAGCCGGAACATCTTCGCTCAACCAATCCATATAAGCAATAATTGCCTTCATCTGGGTACTCTCTTCTGGCATAGCTTTCCCGTTCATACTCCGTTCCATACAGCCATTAATACGCTCCGCAAGTGTACCCATCTTGTTCTCTCTACCTCTGAATTGCGGAAAGCGGTTAGAAACACCAACAAAGGATGCAGAACCCCTCACTGTTCCGGCCTTCAAATGACAATTCTGACAACTCAGATTATTACCAGCATAGCGGACTTTCGGGTTCTTGGCCAGTGGTCCCATATACTTGGAAGACTCAACTACTAGTTGGTAGCCGTACTTCACTAACTTCTCATCAGCCGGGATATCTGTTTCGGGATTCTTTGGGGTCCAATCTTCCGGAGAGACTTTTTTGGAGATAAAGGATTGAGGATTGGTCCATAAAATAACCAGTGCAACAAAGATGAGCACTGTAAGTGCGAATATCGCCTTCACAATTCCTGTAAGTGCTCCCAACTCCTTGTCTATTCGCATATCGCCAAGATAGTACGAGAAATTAAAAATAGGGTTCCCTAAGGAATTAATTCAGCCATCTGAACCCGACTGAATATAAATCTATTTCAGAATCCGAGGGTTGAATGGAAAGATCCTGAACCGAGTTCAGGATGACTCCCAGGTATCAATGAGGAAGCTTGTGCCGAATTCGGCCATAGACATAGGTACCCAAAAGACCGGAGGCGATCGCCACCAATACTACAAGGTAACCGTTACCTACCAGGATAAACATTGGCCCAGGGCACGCTCCGGTCATTGCCCAACCCAATCCGAAAATTGCGCCCCCTATTAAATAGCGGGGATAGGAGAATCTCTTCGGTGGAATATCAATCACATCACCAGACATCGATTTCATTCTGATCCGCTTGATGATTTGGGTGAAAATAATGCCCAATACAACGGCTGACCCAATAACACCATACATATGAAATGACTGAAACTTAAACATCTCATAGATGCGATACCATGAAACCACCTCGGCTTTTGTAAGTGCAATACCGAATATTGTCCCTAGCACCAAATACTTGAAATACTTCATGACTTAGAGTGTATAAAGTGAAGGGACGATTAACCAAGTCATTAAGAGACCACCCACAAAAAATCCGATAACGGCTAGTAATGAGGCAGGTTGGAGATCACTTAGACCACTGATGGCATGTCCTGAAGTACACCCTCCGGCATAGCGTGTCCCAAAGCCTACTAGGAATCCGCCAACCACAATGATGATAATGCCCTTTAAGGTTAGAAGAGATTCAAAGTTGAAAATCTCAGGAGGCAGAATCTCCTCACCAGCATTTGGCATGCCAAGTTCGGCCAATTCCAATTTTGTTACTTCACTAATACCGATCTGTGTATCGGGCATTAGGAATTGGACGGCAAGAAAACCTCCGATGACTGTGCCTGCTACAAACACCAGGTTCCATGTTTGCCTTTTCCAATCAAAATCGAAGAATTCGCATGATTTACCGGCTCCTAAGATGGAACACATATTTCGGAAATTGGCAGATAAACCAAAGTTGTTACCGAAGTACAACAGCAAAAACATTACTATTGCGATAATTGGACCTGCCACCCACCACGGCCAGGGTTGACTTAGAAATTCGAGCATAACTTATTATAGTCATCCTGAACCTGCCTTTGTCGCCTGTCTGCCGGCATAGGCAGGGCAGACAGGTTTATTTTAGAATCTACTCTTCGAGAAATAGATTCTGAATCAAGTTCAGAATGACATGATTTGGTTCTAATTATTTACCAGTTGTCGGGCAAACATATTCCGTCATTGGAATATCCGTTTTAAGCATATCGGCCATTCCACCTTCTATATTGGTGACATTATCAAAGCCTCGTGACTTCAGTATTGAGCAGAAAATAACAGAGCGATAACCTCCAGCGCAATGCACATGATAGTCTTTATCGGCTGATATTTTGTCCATATTCTCATTAATATAATCGAGTGCCACATTTTCGGCTCCTTCAGCATGTTCAGCCTCCCATTCTGTAGGTTTTCTCACATCCAAAATATCCACAGGACCGGTAGCCACCTTACCTGCCAAGGTCTCAGCAGAAATCGATTCGATACTATCTACTTCTTTACCGGCTGCTTTCCAGGCAACAATACCACCCTTCAAATACCCGAGCGTATTGTCATAGCCAACCCTTGATAGTCTTGTTACTACTTCCTCTTCTCTACCCTCATCGGTTAGAAAGATAATTGGCTGATTCAGATCCGTGATCAAGGCCCCTACCCAAGGTGCAAAACTCCCATCAAGACCAATAAAAATCGAATTTGGGATATGTGACTCTGCAAACTGAAACCTGTCCCTTGTATCCAGCACAAGTGCACCTTCGTGATTGGCAATAGCCTCAAAGGTGTCCACATCAAGTGCCACATTGCCTTTTTCCATAACCACATCCAATGAACCTGCTCCGGTTTTATTGAGCATTGCATTTTTCTGGAAGTATTGTGGTGGTGGTAGAATACCATCCGTTACCTCTTTGATGAATTCATCCTTGGTCATATCCGCTCTTAAGGCATAATTCATCTGTTTTTGATTTCCCAATAGGTCAGTGGTCTCTTTGCTCATATTTTTCCCGCAAGCAGAACCGGCACCATGAGCAGGATAAACAATAACATCATCGGCTAATGTCATGATCTTATTTCTAAGACTATCGTAAAGCATGCCTGCCAAATCTTCCTGTGTCAAGTCCGTTTTTACAGCCAAATCCGGTCTTCCTACATCTCCAATGAAAAGTGTATCTCCACTGAAAATTGCATGATCCTTACCGTTTTCATCAATTAAGAGAAAAGTCGAACTCTCCTGAGTGTGGCCCGGAGTGTGAAGTACCTTGATGCTAATCTTACCCAGCTCAAATATCTCATCGTCTTTTGCCTCATGAAAATCGAAATCAGCCCTGGCACCAGGCCCGTAAACGATGGTCGCTCCAGTCTTCTCCGCTAGTTCTACATGCCCGGATACAAAATCTGCATGGAAATGGGTCTCAAAGATATATTTTATCTTGGCACCCTCCTTTTCAGCCTTCTCGATATAAGGGCTCGTTTCCCTTAATGGATCGATGATTGCCACTTCACCTTCACTCTCAATGTAATATGCGCCTTGCGCCAAACACCCTGTATAAATCTGTTCTATTTTCATTTTTTCCGACTTCTTCTCTACTACAAAACTTTTTCAATATCGGTTCATTTGTCGATCCGTTGTGTAACCAATGTTACAGATTGCTCTGAACAGCAAAATCGCTGTGAAGATAAACATCTTCGCCCAATACGGCTTTGACCGCCTGATGTGTATTGAGGTAGATGTTCCCTTCAATTTCTTCCATGATACCGTTCTTTTTGAATCCGTCCCTAACTGGTCCGATAACACTGGCAAATACCAATTGAACTTCTCTATCTTTTAAATCTTTAATTAGTTCTTTTATGCCCTGTACTGCCGTGGCGTCAATATAATTCACCGAACTAGCATCTAAAATGACATGAGTCAGTTCTTTCCCTTTTTTTTCTGATTCCCTGAGAATGCGCTCTCGAATCGTTTGAATATTAATAAAAGAATAGGGCGTATCAATTCTGATGATCAACAAGTTCTTCCACTGTGTTAATTGATCAAACCGGTTGAGGTTTCTGAACTCGATAGAGTTTTTGACCCTTCCCAACACTGCCACATGTGGATTAGCTGTACGGAACATCAATATTAGTATGGAAAAGACAATGCCCGAAACTATACCGGGTACCATACTGAAGTTTATTGTTACCAGAAAAGTAACCATTAAGAGGGCAAACTCAACTTTACTCACTTTCCACAATTCAATGACATATTTAATGTCAATCAAGCCGGCAACTGCGACCATAATGACCGAGGCTAAAATGGCATGTGGTAGATAATAAAAGGCTGGAGTGAGGAAAATGAGTGTAAGTGCCACTAAAACAGCACTAATAATTGATGAGAGCGGTGTATTTGCTCCCGCCTGATAGTTAACAGCCGATCTGGAAAACCCTCCGGTCACTGGATAAGATTGAAATAATGAACCTACTATATTCGAAGCTCCCAAAGCCAGTAGTTCCTGGTTGGGAATGACTTTATGATCTCCTTTCTTGGCCTCGATTGCCTTAGCAACTGAAAAGGCTTCCATAAAGGCAACAACGGAAATTGTCAGGGCTAACGGAATCAGTTCCCCAAATTGACCTAAGGAAAAATCAGGTAATGAAAATGGAGGAAGACCTTCGGGTATTTCTCTGACAATACTTACACCATTTTTATCCAACCCCATAACATAGACCAGAATGGTTCCAAAGGCCACGGCTATCAACGCCCCGGGAATCTTCTTATTGATTCGTTTGGCTACCTTGATCAAGATTATTCCAACAATCCCGATGATCAGAGTAGTAAGATGGGTTTCATCAATTTTATTGAATGCATTCACCAATACTTCATAGATGCGATTACTCTTCTCAATATCGGTTCCGACAAGATATTTGAGTTGGTTTAGGCCTATAATCAAAGCTGCAGCCGAGGTGAATCCACTGATAACTGGTTTGGACAAGAGATTGGTGATAAACCCCAAACGCAATGTCCCAAGTAAGAACTGAGAAACACCCATGAAGAAAGCCAGCAGAATCGCAAAACTGATATAGGCATCAGTGCCTTCAGTTGCCAGCACGGATACTCCGGATGCTACAAGTAAGGAGTCCATGGCAACTGGCGCAACTGATAGTTGCCTTGAAGTCCCCAGAATGGCATAAATTATTTGAGGAACAATAGAAGCATATAATCCATAAACAGGAGGTAAACCCGCAATCAGGGCATAGGCCATTCCTTGTGGAATTAACATGATGCCTACAGTGACTCCTGCAAATACATCACCATTGAGATGATTCCTTTTATATGACGGAAGCCAGCTAAGAATTGGGATTAGTGATTTAATGCGATTCATATACTGAGTGCAAAAGAAAGAAAAGCGCCTTACTCAACATGTGACCAAAGTTACACAAGGATCAGCATAGCAAAATGGTAGAGTAAATGGATTGAGAAATTTTGATTACAAGAGCACTAAAATCTCTGGTTACTAAAGAATTTCAATCTTGTTTCGGTGAAGCAACACTCTGTCCGCTTTCTCCAATTTCTTAAGGAGTCGTGAAACAACCACCCTGGATGTATTAAGTTCATTAGCTATCTGCTCATGACTCTTATGAATTTCAAAGGACCCGGCACTCTGCTTTTTATCCAAAAGGTACTTTAACAAGCGCTCATCCATTTTCATAAATGCAATACTGTCAACAGTTTGGAGAAGTTCGTCAAACCTGGATTGATAAGAGTCGATGATGAATTTTCGAAAATTCCGATATTTCGACATCCATTCATCTATGAGTTGCATTGGTACCATCCAGAGTTCGGCATCCGTCTCCGCCACAGCCTTGAACTGGATCATTTGAGCACTCATGCAACAGGAAATCGACATGGCACATGCCTCACCTCCCTCGAGGTAGTATAGGAAAAGCTCATTTCCTTCCTCGTCTTCACGCATGATCCTTAAGGTCCCGGAGATTACCATTGGCATATCTTCTGGTTTGGTTCCCGGACTTATCAAGGGCATATCAGATTTTACCTTAAGCAAATATCCATTCTGAAGAACTTCAGCAATCAACCCTTCTTCAAAACCAATGGAGGTCAACAAATCTTGAAAACTTGTAGTCATGTATGAATTACCATTTGAGTCTTATCAAATCCAACAACCTTAGATATAAATTGATTCAAAAGTCTTAGAATCGAATAGATATATTTAGAGGTGGCAAATATCCAATTAAGAAGACTACAGCCCAACGACAGGGACCAGCTTACACTTCTTGCTAACAATAAAAAGGTATGGGATAACCTCCGGGACCTTCTGCCACATCCTTATGCCGTCACTGATGCTGATTTCTTCATAAATCTCACGCTTGAAGAAGACCCCTACCAGAATTTTGGAATTGAGTATAATGGCGAGTTAGTCGGGGTCATTGGAGTAATCCTTCAAAAAGATGTCTACCGACTCTCAGGTGAAATGGGGTATTGGATTGGAGAACCCTATTGGGGAAAAGGAATTGCCACTGAGGCAGTGCGATTGATTACCGAATATGCCTTTAATGAACTAAACCTGAACCGGGTATTCGCTGGGGTTTTTGAATTTAACCAAGGATCAATCAAGGTCCTCCAAAAAAATGGTTTTCAAAGAGAAGGTATCTTCAAAAAGGCAGTGATCAAGAATGATAAGGTTTGGGACGAGCATCACTATTATAAGCTGAAAAACAACCAATGATTTCCATAATTAGCTTATAATCAATTACTTTGATCGATTTTTCGATTGACAGACTCTCAATTAATGTGTATTTTATGGGAGTTATTAATCAACCTTAACCAAAATGAAACTTCAACCTATATTGTTGGCAGTGTTTACTGCCTTCCTGATTCTCGCATGCAATTCGGCAACTCATGATCAGGGTACTGAACATGAAACAGCCCAGCTCAGTCAAGAGGAGATAATCAAAGAAGGAAGCCGACTCGTCCTGATTATGGGATGCGATGATTGCCACTCGCCAAAAGTCATGACCCCTCAAGGACCAATGCCAGATCAGAACCGTAGATTGTCCGGGCATCCAGCAGACATGCCACTCGGGCCATATGACGTCTCAATGATCACCTCAGGACAATGGGTCCTTTTTAACGGACATCTCACTGCAGCTGTGGGTCCGTGGGGTGTTTCTTATTCAGCCAACCTTACACCACATGAAACAGGGATCGGTAACTGGACTCTCGAAAACTTTACGAAAGCTTTACGTGAAGGAAAATATAAGGGAATGGACAATACCAGGCCATTGCTGCCCCCCATGCCGTGGCCAGGACATAAACATTTGAAGGACTCTGAAATTGAAGCTATCTATAGGTATCTTATGTCGATCGATCCAGTGGACAATGCTGTGCCGGCTGCGGTAATCAACCCTCCACCGGGTAGTTAATTGGTGTTTGAATCACCGAATGAGAGATGAGGTTATGGATCAATAAGTTAATTCCTGCAGAGCATGCAGTAAAGCATTGACTCTTCATTTCAATTTCAAGAACTTAATGGTCCATGAATTCCAAAGCTCAGGAAGATATTGAATTCATCCTGTCCAAGATTAACCATCTTGGCGGTGACCATTGGACCACTCCCGATTTAAGAGTTGGAAAAGGAAGCCCTTTTTCCACAAGAGATGCTGGCATACTCTTATCCGAGTTGGGGCTTACCAAAGAGAACAAATACATCAAGGGAATTGCCGAAACGATCTTCAAGACCCAACGGGAGGATGGTAAGTTCAGAATCTCCCCCAGCGGAACGCATTATGTATGCTATACCATCACTATGGCCCGGGTTCTGCATGCCATGGGCTATGTCGGAGATTCCAGATTAGAACCAACATTAGCCTATCTTCTGGATGATCTCCATATGGATGGGGCCTGGCGATGTAAAGCGGCCAAGTTGGGTAAAAACCCCTATTCAGATGCCTCCAATCCGGGAACTACGCTAGAAGCTCTCGATGTCTTAAGGCACACCCCTTATTTAAACAATGATGATCGATTAGATGAGGCTGTAGAATTTCTATTGGAGCATTGGGAGTTAAAACGGCCATTGGGACCCTGTTCTTTCGGTATCGGCACCTTATTTATGCAAACCGAATTTCCATTTCTAAGGTACAACCTGTTCTATTATTGCCACACTCTCTCTTTCTATAATAAAGCGAAAAATGACAGTCGTTTTCTGGAAGCCTTGAGCGCATTGAAGAAAAAACTTGTTGAGGGCAATATGATTGTGGAAAACCCAAATAGACGATTGGCCAAAATGAATCTTTGTAGAAAAGGAAAGCCCAGTGAAATCGCTACTAAGCGTTTTAATGAGATGATCGCTCGTTTATAATTCTTAATCGAGGCATTTTCAATTCACGTCTACAACTGGTATCT
The DNA here is from genome assembly GCA_028281285.1 of Cyclobacteriaceae bacterium. Taxonomy (GTDB): domain Bacteria; phylum Bacteroidota; class Bacteroidia; order Cytophagales; family Cyclobacteriaceae; genus Roseivirga. Next base: position 237,114 of record JANQKF010000034.1, on the reverse strand, counting down.
TATTCCATGAATGGAGGTAATGTCTTCCTCCACAAAAACTCTTAACAACCCAATCATGACCACAGCAAATATCTATTTGACCTTTAATGGCAATTGCGAAGAAGCTTTCAATTTTTACAAATCGATTCTAGGTGGTGAATTCCAGATGATGTCGCGCTTCAGCGAGATGCCTCCTCAGGAAGGTATGCCTCCAATGCCCGAAGAAGACGGGAACAAAATTATGCACGTTTCATTGCCATTGAGTGGTGATTCTGTCCTCATGGGCAGCGATACAGCTGGACCCTGGGCATCTGGATACAAGGAAGGAAACAATTTTTCAATTTCTCTTTCCACAAATTCCAAGGAAGAGGCCGATCGATTGATGGCTGAATTCTCAGCGGGTGGACGGGTTGAAATGCCAATGGCCGACACCTTCTGGGGTTCTTATTTCGGCATGTGCGTTGATCAATTCGGTATTGCCTGGATGATTAGCCACGATCATAATCAAGAGGGAGGCTAAACATCATTGGTTCACATATTACCTCTTATATAAGGGTAGCCAGACTATATAGGTCAGAAAAGGGAGATTCCTTATCTTAAGGAATCAACCTTAATGAATTCCTATGAATCGCATTTTGCTTCTTTGCCTGGCTGTTCTTGTATTTGGCTGCCAGCCGTCAGAAAATACTCCTGATGCTCCTGTTACTCGTGACTATCAAGACTTAGTGTCGCTCTTCGAGGAATGGCGAGAATTTGAAAACCCTCCCAAGCTCAATGAAGCACCTGACTATACCGCTGCGACATTTGAAAAGCGCTGGCCTGAATTTAGAAAGTTGCAAGCCAGACTATTAGCCATGGACACCTCAGGATGGTCAATTCCAAATCAAGTGGATTATCACATAGTCTGGGCTGAAATGAATGGTTATGATTTCAATCATAATATCCTTAAACCATGGGTTCGGGATCCATCATTTTACAAATCATTATGGATGGCAAGAAGCGATGTACCGGCTCATGAGGGGCCTACGCATCATGGTACCACAGAAATCTGGACCTACAAATTCCCATTAACAGAGGAAACTCGAACTAAATTATTGAATGAGCTCGGGATCATTCCGACTTTGAATGAACAAGCCAAAGGAAATTTAACCGGAAACGCACGAGACCTATGGATTGCCGGAATTCGTGACTTTCACACGCAATCGGCCAACTTAAAAACGATAAAAGAATGGAATGGTATTAAGGGAGATCAAGGTTTAGAAGCAGCCATTGATGCCGCCATTACTTCCACTGACGACTTGGCCTCCTGGTTGGAAGCGCAAAGTGCAAGCAAGACAGGTCCCTCAGGTTTAGGGAAAGACAATTATACCTGGTACATGCAAAACGTGCACTTGGTGCCGCTAACGTGGGAAGATGAGGTGATGATTCTAAAAAGAGAATTGGCCCGAGCCTGGTCGGCCTTGAAGTTGGAGGAACACCGCAACAGGGATCTTCCAGAATTGAAGCCTGTTCAGAATGCTTCCGAATATGATGCCATGTCAGAACGTGCCGCACGCAGCTTTCTCAATTTTCTGGAGAATGACAATATCGTAACCGTGAAAAACTATTTCGGACCTGCTTTGCGGCCGCATTTTGGTTCGTTCACCCCAGAACAAAAACGAAACTTCTTTGTGATTGGAAGGCATTATGATCAGCGCCCTTTGTTTTGCCATTTTTATCATTGGTTCGAATTGGCACGAATGGATCTCGAACCTCATATGAGCCCGATTAGAAAAGAGCCTCTTCTCTACAACATTTGGGATTCAAGAAATGAGGGTGTGGCTACAGCTGTGGAAGAAATGTTTATGGACGCGGGCATGTATGAAGATGATCCCAGAGTTCGGGAAATCGTCTACATCATGATTGCCCAACGAGCGGCCAGAGGCTTGGGTTCTCTTTATGCTCATGCGAATGAAATGACCATGGAAGAAGCTGGCGGAATCCATTCTGAATGGACTCCGAGAGGATGGATGAAAACCGAGAAAGAATTGTTGATTTTCGAACAACACCTCTACCTGCGCCAACCAGGCTATGGCACTAGCTATATTACCGGAAAATATCTCCTCGAATCGGCAATGGCGGAATACGCCAAAAACGATGAAGCCGGTTTCCAACTCAAAGACTTTTTCGACAAACTCAATTTGATTGGCTGTATTCCAATGGCACTCAGTCATTGGGAAATGACCGGTGTGGACACTGAGATCAGAAATATCACTGCACAGAATTGATGCTCAGGTCTTTCCAGGTAGGTAGTTGTTCTTTTTTAATAGTTCTCCTTACAGCAAGTTGTTCTTCACCTACCACCAACATCGGGTTTGATTATGGTTCGCAAAGCGATTCGGCCAGGTACTACTTCCTCAAAGGATGGGAAGAAATTCTGGACAATGGTCGCTGGACTGAATCAGAGATCGCTTTCAGAAAGGCCTCTGATTTTGATATGGAGTGGCTTTTAGGCCTAAGCATGGTCGCAAGAATCACACGAGACCTTGACGAACGAAAAGAAATTCTGGAATTTCTCCTTCAGAATATAGATCAAGTAGATCCGGACGAACGCATGCTGTTGGATGTCAATATCTTAAGCCATATTGCCGCCAACAACCGTGATCAAGGCATGCCAAACTCTCAGGAATTCAATCAGTCAAGAAGAGTACTGGCTGAAAAGAACTTTGGCGCCTTTGCCCGTAAATTTCCTGAGGACAACTATTTCAAAGCGGAGTATATTGAGTTTCTTCATGCCAATCACGGTGCACAAATGGCATTAGATTCCTTGAAATTACTAGCACTTCCGAATCAATTAAAACTTGGCTTCTATATCACATATCAGGCAGCCTTGAACCTCGAACTGGGAAATGTAGACAAAGCAAAAGAACTATTGGCCGAATACAAAAGCATTCACACCAATCCCTCTTATTTGAGTCCAATGGTACTGGAAGCTCAAATTCTTCAGGCTGAACAAAAATTAGAAGAGGCACTTATATTGATGAATCAAGTAATAGAAGCCGATTCCAATCATTTGATTGCAGTTGGTATGAAAGCAAGATTGGAACAACAGATTACCAATGGAAAGAATTGAAATCAGACCGGGTTATTCAATATCACGAGTAATCAAAGGTGGATGGCACCTCGCTGGTGGTCATGGAAGCATTGATGAACGAGATGCCATTGCCGATATGCGTGCCTTTGTAGAAACGGGCATCACAACCTTTGATTGTGCGGATATCTACACCGGTGTTGAAGAGCTCATTGGAAAATTTCTGAAACAACATCAAGATGCTTTCAAAAGTGGTGGCCTCCCCTATGTTCAGGTGCATACCAAATACGTGCCTGACCTGGATGCCCTGGGATCACTCACGAAAAAGAAAACTGCCCAGATCATTGAAAGGTCGCTGACGCGGTTAGGTGTTGAGCGACTTGACCTAGTTCAATTCTCCTGGTGGGATTATGATTTCAATAACTACGTAGAAACAGCTCAACACTTGGCTGAGCTTCAACAGGAAGGAAAGATCAGGCATATTGGTGTCACCAACTTTGACGGGCAACGATTAAAGGAAATATTGGACACAGGAGTGCCTGTTGCTGCCAACCAGGTTCAGTACTCAGTACTAGACCATCGGGCTGAACTCGACATGCAGGCTTTAGCAAAAGAACATGACATCCCATTTCTTTGCTATGGATCAGTTGCTGGGGGGTTCTTAAGTGATCGCTATCTCAATGCTCAGGACCCAACTCCTCCATATGAAAATAGATCTTTAACCAAATACCGGTTGATCATTGATGAATTTGGAGGTTACGATCTATTTCAAGAAGCCCTCCAGGCATTGAAGCGAGTTGCAGACAAACATGAGGTTGGCATTGCCGAGGTGGCTTGTCGATATCTCCTCCAAAAACCCATGGTGGGAGCTGTGATTGTGGGTGCCAGAAATCGGAATCATCTTGAAAAACTCAAGAAGCTATCGGAATTTAATCTTGATGAGAATGATCTGCTCGAAATTAAGAAAGTGGTGGACAAGTCTTATGGTCCAAAAGGCCCGTTCTACGCTTTGGAAAGGGACAAAGGTGGAAAACATGCGGCAATTATGCGGTATAACTTGAATAAATCGGAATGAATACCCTAAAAATAATATCGAGAAGTCATTCTGAATTTATTTCAGAATCTAACAGGTCCTGAAACGAGCCTGCCTGTCAGCAGACAGGTTCAGGATAATGCACGGGAAAAAGAGCAGTACATGAAACTAGATTTAGAAGATAAACCAAAGAGATCTCTATCATTCCATGGAGGCTCATTCGGAGCACTGCTCCCCTTCGTGGTCTTTGTTGGTGGAGTTATCACGATTGCCTTATCCGGTGCACCCGATGAAAAAGGGTTTTGGCCTGTGCTTGTTATCGCATTAGCTGTCGGACTATTTCTTTCAAAAGATAAAACTGCTTTTTCTGAAACCGTAATTGATGGAATGTCGAACCGGATTGTGATGATTATGATCACTGCGTGGATTCTGGCATCAACGGTAGGCATACTAATGTCGATTACCGGCCTGGTGGATGCACTGATTTGGATTTCCGTGCAATTGAACCTAAGGTCAGTCGGTTTTATCATCGCCAGTTTTTTGATTTGTTCATTGGTTTCATTGTCGACAGGATCGAGCTTTGCCACCATCCTGATTTGCGGACCGATTCTATATCCGGCAGGTGGCCTGCTCGAAGCACATCTTCCAACCCTGGCAGGAGTCATCCTGGGCGGTGCAACTTTTGGTGACTTCACAGCCCCGATTTCTGACACGACCATCGCCAGCGCGCTAAGTCAAAGGGCCGATATTGGGGCTACTGTCAAGAGCAGAATTAAATACATCATCCCCGCTGCAGCCCTGGCATTAATCGCCTATTCAACCTTTGGCTTTTTGGCTGAACCTACCAGGCTTTCCGCGGGTCAACTCCCCGAGGGGAGTCCAAAAGGTTTACCCATGTTATTGATCCCGGTGGTCATCATCTATATGTTTTTAAAGAAAAAACATCTACTACATGGTCTGTTGACAGGGTTGATTTTCGGGATTGTGCTTGGCTTGATATTAGGGCTTCTGTCTGTTGATCAATTGATCTCACTTGACCTGGAGAATTTCACCGCCAAGAGCTTTATCGTGGATGGTATTAGCCGGGCCGTTGGAATTAGCTTTTTTACCATTCTACTCATGGGGCTAGTCGGCACGCTTCGAGCGAGCGGTTTGATTGACAAGGTAATTGTTTTCGCCTCCAATCGTATTAAAAACCAGCGACAAGGAGAAACATGGATCGCAAGTGTTGTTGGGGCCGCTTTGCTCCTCACTACCCATAGTATCGTTGCAATTTTGATGATCTCCGATTTCTCCAATCAAACTGGTGAAAAGAATGGTATTTCAGGTGTTCGTAGAGCGAATCTCTTAAGCTTAATGGCCTGTGTATTACCTTTTCTTCTGCCCTATTTTATACCCACCATTTTGATGGCCAATATGACCTCATCAGGTGCCGACTTTGGAATACCCACGGTTTCACCTCTCGAGGTGGGGATGCACAATTTCCTTTCATGGGCCTTGTTGTTGTTGGCGATCATTGTAGTTATATTCGGTTTTGGCCGTCAAGCCGATTCATCGAAACCAGATGACCATGGATAATAAAGAACTTCGTCCCGATCAATTTGAACTCTACGACTTGAAAGTAGTAGTTGAAAAGATTGATGGAAACTGTACTTGTGCCATGAAAGTTGGAGACTGCTTTCACTTAAAAGGTGGAAAAATATCCATGCCTGAAGATTTCTGTGTCTATGCCATGCAATCCACGCTACCGCTTCTCCCCGCCAAACAGCGAAAAAATCACCCCGCAGATTGGATGGAGACGGACGCAAGAGTAATCTGCCCTGATCCGGAATGTAAACTGGTGATGCGGATAGACCGAGAATCCATTCGAGTGCTTGATCATGATGATGTCAGCCCAATCTCCTGGGAGTCCTCCCGTGATCATGAATGAATCAAAACGACTGCAAGAAGACAACTAGGATCAAAATCGGACAAACCACCTTCAAAAAGATCGGCCAGATTTTATAGAAGAACGTGCCTTCAATTTCCGGATAGCCATTCTTGAGCTCATTTAGCAGCATATTCTTTTTAATCACCCATCCGGCAAAAATCGCAATGGCCAAACCAAGAAATGGCTGACTATACACCGTTGTGACTGTGACCACCAAGTCGAAGATGCGTTCAAAATTGAAAACGATCAATAAACTCACAATCCAAAAGAAACCACCCGTCATCCAGCTCGCCTTTTTTCTTACCACCTTCTTGCTATCCACCACATAGGCAACAACAGGCTCTAGCATAGCGATCGAAGAGGTCAGAGCAGCAATGCTCATCAACAAGAAAAATACAAAAGCAACTACCCATCCTATCGACCCCATCGATTGGAAAAGACTTGGTAATACCTGGAAGATCAGGTTTGGACCCGAAATCAACGCTCCACTTGCATCAAAGATTTCAGTGCCTTGATTCGCAGCAGCGTACATGGCCGGAATAATCAAGAGACCAGCAATAAAGGCAACCCCAATATCGCATAAAGTGACTAACCAGCCTAGTTTCACCATATTAGCATTTTTGTTTACATAAGATCCGTAAACGAGCATACCCCCTACTCCGAGTGAAAGTGAAAAGAAAGCCTGCCCCATGGCGCTAGTCAAAAGGCCTGGTTCAAAGATCTTATCAAAGTCAGGCACAAGGTAGACTGACAGCCCTTCCGCAGAACCTTCCAGGGTCAGTACATAAACGACCAAGACGGCAAACAGCACAAATAAGATAGGCATGAACCGCTTCGACCATTTTTCAATTCCATTGCTCACGCCACCTGAAACGATTAGAATGGTCAGTAGAAAGAAGATCGAAGTGAAAACCATGTTGCTGCTGGCCCCTTGGGAAATCACCCAATCGGAGAAAGCTTCCAATCCAAGGAGTCTTCCTACAGGTTCAATGAAGTAGGCAATCATCCCACTGGCTATAATAGAATAGAAGCTTAGGATAAATCCGACTGTCACTAATCCAAGAATTCCAATCCAGAAGAAGGACTTCCCTCCTCCCATCTTCTTATAGGCATCAGGTGGGGCCAGACGGGTGTACCTACCAATAGTAAACTCGGCCATCAACACGGGATAACCCACCAGAAAGGCAAGAATCAAGTAGATTAATACAAAGGCCGCTCCTCCATTTTCAGCCGTTTGAGTGGGAAAACCCCAAATATTACCGAGACCAACTGCCGATCCGGCAGCTGCCATTACAAAACCAAATGATGAGGTGAATTCACCGCGAGAAGAAGATGCCATGGGCCAGATTTTGGTTGAAGCGAATTGGCGAATATACGGGGAATCAATGATATTTGAATTTAACCATGCCAGTACTCTTTCTTCTCGCAAGCCTCGGAGCCATTAATGGTTTCATTTTGAGCATTTACTTGCTCCTAAAGAAGCAACGTGGTATCACGGACGTCTACTTTAGCGGCTTGATTTTTTCTTTAAGTGTAAGGATCGGTAAGTCGGTATTTTTCTACTTCGATCGGGATGTTGATCAGCTTATTTTGCAAATAGGTCTTTCAGCCTGTCTTTTTATCGGGCCCTTTTTCTACCTATTTCTGAAATCACTGGAAAGCGGGAGCCTGAAAGCCACCAAAGGGGATCAAGCCATCTTATTGTTGCTATTCTTCTCAATAATTACTGTCGGTATTATTTGGCCATATAGAGCGCAACCAGAAATTTGGAATACTTATATCGTTCAAGGTATTTATGTCATTTGGAGTGCTTTTTTCCTTTTGGGATTGTATAGCTCACGAACCATAGTGATTACTGCTTTCAAGAGTTTTAAACAGCTCGGTAATCGTGAGCGCTATATTCTTGGTATCATTATTAGCACGGCCTTTATCACTGTCACCTACCAGTTTGCCCTCTTCGTGAAAGGTTTTACCTACATCTGGGGAGCTATAGCATTTTCTGCCAGCTTCTATTATCTGGGTATTCGCACATTGATCAATAAAAAGTCGCTGACTCCAAAAGCAGAACACAATTCCCCTCTTCCAAACGGAAATGCACTTTTTCGACAGATCGAAGAACTGATGATTTCTCAAAAGCCTTATACCAAAAAGGGACTAAAATTGGAGGAATTGGCTAAAATGAACAATATGTCCAGGCACCTTCTATCGAGGGTATTAAATGAACAATTTGAAGGAGGCTTTGCTCGCTACATCAATACACACCGAGTCAACGAAGCCAAGAACTTAATAAAGGTTAGACATGAACTGTCATTGGAAGGCATCGGTTTTGAGGCTGGGTTTAGCTCCAAATCGGCTTTTTTTGAGGCCTTCAGAAAGATTACCAACCAAACGCCATCTGCTTTTAAACAGTCACAATCGGCATTAAAAGAAGCCTAACTACTCCAGAATTATCATCCAGAACTCATTCCAGACATTATTTTAGTCCCAGAACTTTATGCAATGCGTTCTTTGAACCAATGAAAAATTCAACAATGAAACGCATTTCCTTGTCCACACTATTCATCGTAATCTTTAGTTCCGGAATCTTTGGTCAGTCTGATCAACAACAAATTCAAGCCGTCCTCAGCAACTTCATCGAAGGTACTAGTTTCAACTACCCGGAAAAGATCCTAAGCGCATTTCATCCTAATACACCAATGTATCTGCAAAATGATGCGGACACACTTTTTGTTGTTTCCGCTGAATTGTATGCCTCCTGGTACTCGAGAAAGGCTCCCGGCACCACTAACAATAGACATGGAAAAATTCTCGGAATTGATGTTGCCGGAGATATTGCGTCAGCCAAAATAGAAACCCTAATGCCTTCCTTTGGTAAACGATTCATCGATTTGGTTTTGCTCAAAAAAATCGAAGGTCAATGGAAAATAATATCGAAAGCAGCCTCTGCTGAGCCCATTCCAAAATGGCCCTCAGACATGCTTAGTCAACCAGTTAAGGAGGTTGTAATGGAAAACCTCAATCATCCCTGGAGCATGGCTTTTATTTCACCTCAACAGGCCATCATTGCAGAAAAGGACGGGGACCTACTATTGGTAGATCTTGAGCTAAAGACCAGAAAGCCCATTAAAGGTTTACCGACTGATGTTGCGAGGGCAATAAAAATTGACACCACTGAACATAGAAATGGGACATTTCCTCATCAAGCCCATGGACGAACAATGAGCTTTAATGCAGGTTGGTTCCAGGTTTTGCTTGATCCGGATTTTTCAAATAATCAATATATCTACATCTCCTATGCAGCTGAAAACGAAGAAAGGGCCAGCACCACCAAAGTAATTAGGGGAAGGCTCTACGGTAATCAATTGACTGAGGTCCAGATACTTTATTTGGCAGAACCCTATAGTCATGGCCTTTTTCACTACGGAGGCGGGATGATCTTTGGTAGAGACGGTAAACTGTATATCACTATTGGTGAGAGAAATTACTATGAGCATCTCAACCCAGCCCTTCCTGTAGCACAAAATCTTAAAGACAAACGAGGCAAAATCATCAGACTAAACCCAAATGGATCAATTCCGGAAGACAACCCTGATTTTGGCCCGGGAGCCACCCCCGGACTATATGCTTTGGGTATACGTGCCTCACAAGGTTTGGCCATTGATCCGAGTACGGGAAAAATTTGGTTCAGTGAGCACGGAACACATCAGGGTGATGAGCTCAATATTTTGACTCCTTCGGCTAATTATGGCTGGCCTTATCAAACCACAGGAAGGTATCGAACCAACAATTATAAGCCTGAAGTTCCTGACGGTTTGATTTTCACTGATCCTGTTTATTCCTTTCCACAAACCGTTGCCCCGACCGGGCTTGCCTTTTACAATGGTCGAGAATTTCCCTTATGGCAAGGGAACATAATATTACCAGGGCTAAGTAGAGGAAACTTATGGAGAATTGTGCTTGAAAACGAAAAGGTCATCAGTACGGAAGAAATCTTCGTTAACGATCGTGTGAGAATTAGAAAAGCAGTTATGTCACCTGATGGTCAATTGTACATTCTAACTGATGAGGACAACGGCAAATTAGTCCGGATAAAAAACAGGTCTAACAATCACCATTGATCCAGCAGGTCCAATAGGTATATTCTGGCAGACAAATTGGTAATCCTCAAAGTTTTGACCAACTTCCAGAATTATGTTCAGTCCATTGCGCAAAAAAAGACAGGAGCAAGTATCTAGCAAATTCACCGGACGTTATTTCATTTATGCGATCAGCGAGATTGCACTTGTAGTTGTGGGTATTCTAATTGCACTATGGATCAATAATTGGAATGAGGCAAAAAAGCTAAGAAAGGTTGAAATCGATCTGTTGGAGGGAATAAAAAACGACCTCTATCAAGATACACTGGACATAAACTCTAACATCAGGGCGTACGAAAGGTCCATAGAAGTGGGTGAGGAAGTGTTGGATCATCTCATCAATAAAAAGCCCGATAACAATAGTTTCGTATTCCGGCTGCTCAGCATTTCATCAGGTGATTTGGTGATCAACTTCCGAAGAGCACGCTTTGATGAGGCCAAAACCAAAGGGCTTGCCATTATCTCCAACCCTGAATTAAGGGCTTCTATTAGTCAACTCTATGAGTTTGATTATCAATTGCTGGGTCAGGCGGAAAATAGTCTTGAGCCCTTCGATTCCTATAAGAACTTGCAGCCATTCGTAACACCTTATGTGGGGCTAAACGCTCAAGGCCCCAATATCAGCAAAGAAAATTATAGAAAGCTGCTGAATGACGAGGTGCTTAACTTTAAAATTGCCTCGAGCATTGGCTCGATAAAAACCTTGTTGCAGCAGCTTTATCAGCCCACAAAGGAAAAATTATTCAACCTGGTTTCAGAAATTGAGGCCGAACTCGACCATCTCAAAAATTAACAACTCACCCCTCAATGAAGCTTAAAAAGGCCTTGGTACTCTTTACCCTTATGCTCATTGGTGAAGGGGTCTTCCTTCTTCCTTTCGTGGTGACGAGGGTTTTCAGACCTACATTTCTTAAGGTATTTGATATTACTAACCTCGAACTGGGTACTGCCTTTTCTCTTTATGGAATTGTTGCTATGGTCGCTTACTTCGCAGGTGGCCCAATTGCCGATCGTTTTTCGCCAAAAAAACTACTGATTGTTTCGTTGCTCATGACGGCTGCTGCAGGAGTGATTATGGGTTTAATTCCTTCTCTGGCCACGCTTACTCTGCTCTATGGGTTTTGGGGATTAAGCACAATCCTCCTCTTTTGGGCGGGATATATCAAGGCCATCAGACAATTCGGTGGTGAGAATACACAGGGAAGATCATATGGGCTTGTGGACGGGGGCAGAGGATTTATTGCTGCGGCAATTGCCTCAGGATCTGCAGTTTTACTAGGGGTTTTTCTTCCTAATCAGGTAGAAGCTGCTTCACTCGAGCAACTGTCCAATGCATTGGGTAAAATAATATTCATCTTCTGTGGTGTCACCGCAATTGGGGCGCTACTGGTCTGGTTTATTTTTCCCAATGAAGGTCCTGAGAAAAGAACACTCAATGAAAAGCTAAGCCTGGATGGCGTTAAAGCATCAATGAAATCAAGGTCCGTTTGGCTTCAGGCATTAATCGTCTTATGCGCCTATGTCGGCTATAAGTGTACTGATGACTTCGGGCTGTATGCCAGTGATGTATTTGGATTCAATGATGTCAATTCAGCTCATATGGCCACAATTTCATTTTGGATGAGGCCGATTGCAGCAATTGCGGCAGGATTCCTGGGAGATCGCTATGGTCACTCCAAAATGACCTCCATCAGCTTTGTCATTTTAATCCTCGGCAGTGGCATGTTGAGTTCGGGCTTCTTAGGACCAGGAATGATTGCATTTGTTGCCGTAGTTATTGCTACCACCAGCCTTGGAATCTATGCACTCAGAGGATTGTACTATGCTCTCTTCCAGGAATCTAAAATTCCATTAGCAATTACCGGTAGTGCCATTGGTCTTATTTCTGTGATTGGGTATACCCCGGATGTCTTTATGGGGCCGCTGATGGGTGTGATTTTGGACAACAATCCGGGAGAATCAGGACATCAGATTTTGTTTGCAGTACTCGTGGTGTTTGGAGTTATTGGGTTTTTATCATCAATCCTCTTTGGAAAAGTCGTTAAGCATGACTCGTGATATCATCAATATCAATGATTTCATCATATTGGTGGAAGAAGCTAATTCAACTGTTCCAACTATTGATTCCTGTTTGTTTGACGAATCCGTCATTGCTGTGGCCTTTTACGGTTCAGGCAATGTCAATCTGAGAGTGAAATATCCTCAACAGGAAAGAGGTTTCGATCATACCAAGGGACTGGCATTATCATTTTATGCCGATAATAAGGTAGAATTCATCCATACTGTCAGACCCGACAAGCCGCTGGAGTGCATTGTTGTGGCCACATCCATTACAAGTCTGGCAAAATTGCCTAATCAAGAAGGTGAACTTTTCGGTGAATTGTTAAATGAACTCGTAAATCCGAGCGATCACTATGTTGAAGGCCCTAGTTTTTTTATGACTCCAGAAATGCAATTGATCATTGACCAGGTATTTCACAACCGATATGAGGGAAAGGCCAGAATGATGTTCTTCCGTAGTCAAATGACCGTGTTGCTCTCTCATTTCTTCGGTCAATTGAGTTTGATGAAAGAATCGAAAATTCCGGAAAGGGAAAGAGTTCAGCTTAACCTTGCCAAAGAAATTTTGTCAGAGAAATTGGACAACCCACCATCATTGACAGAATTGGCCAAAGAAATTGGATTAAATAGTTACAAACTCAAGAAAAATTTCAAAGCCCTTTTCGGAGTACCGGTCTTCAAATACCTCCAAAATGAACGTTTAAATACAGCTCACGAACTAATCAGAAACGGAGAGCTGAGTATTCAGGAGGCCGCTTGGAAAGTAGGGTATGACAGTCTCAGCTCCTTCTCCAATGCTTTTGCCGACAAATTTGGCTTTCGTCCCAGCGCAATCAAGCAGTAATCCTTTTCGAACAAATCAGGCTCCATTTGCGACAAATAAATGGTTAAGCATGTCCTGACATTTGAGCTATCAACTAAACGATAGCATCATGAAAGGATATACACTTTTGATCACAACATTCTTAACCGGACTTTCTTCTGGCCTATTTTATGCCTGGGCCGTATCGGTAATACCCGGAACCAAGCGCATTGGCGATATGGCCTATGTTGAAACTATGCAATCCATAAACCGTGCGATAATCAACCCTTGGTTCATCGTGATCTTTCTTGGGCCAGTCCTATTTTATGGGTTGTCAGCCGTCAATAGGTTCCAAGCCGGAGATATCAAAACATTTACAATAATCCTGACAGCCGGAATTGTTTACTTGATAGGAACCATTGGTACTACCGCATTTGGGAATATCCCATTGAATGAAGCCTTTGATAAGGTGTCTATTTCAATGGAATCCGGTGTTTCAATTCAACGCGTTAGGGAGGCTTACGAAACAAAGTGGAATCGACTACACTTGATACGCACTGTTTTTTCAGTTATGGCTTTTCTCCTTAGTCTGGTCGCCTCTTCTCTTTCAAAGACATCAATTTCAATTATTAACTTTTAAACAACAACAAAATGAAAAGCAACATATTAGTAATTGGCGGAACCGGTAAGACCGGAAGAAAAGTCGCCAAAGGTCTTCAAGATCAGGGTCATAATGTAAGAATAGGATCTAGAAGTGCCGATCCAGCTTTCGATTGGCAAGATCCATCAAATTGGGCAACGGCATTGGACGGGATGGACAAAGTCTATGTGACTTTCCAACCGGACCTTGCTATCCCCGGAGCATTGGAAGCTATTGAGGAATTAGTAAAACAATCCAAAAATGCGGGAATTAAAAAAATTGTTTTGCTTTCCGGAAAAGGTGAAAAAGAAGCTGAACTTTGTGAACAAGTGATCATTCACTCAGGAATTGATTTCACTATACTACGGTGCAGTTGGTTCAATCAGAATTTCAGTGAGAGTTTCTTTTTGGATGCGATTTTATCAGGGCAGATTGCCTTACCCAAGCCAGAAGCCTTAGTGCCCTATGTCGACACTGACGACATTGCAGAAATGGCTATTGAAGTGCTCAATAATGATCAACACAATGACAAGCTATATCAATTGACAGGACCTAAGGGCTTGACCTTTCCGGAAGTAATCAAAGAAATAGCTAACCGGACGCAAAGGGATCTTGAATTCATACCGATTTCTATCTCAGAGTACATAGAAACCTTAAGACAGCATCAGGTACCTGAAGATTATATCTGGTTAATCAACTACCTCTTCTCCAACGTCTTAGATGCTGAAGGTAATAATGAGATAAGTCACGATATCGAAAAGGTGCTAGGCAGAAAGCCAAAGAATTTTTCTCAATATGTCGATGAAACAGTATCAAGTGGAGTATGGAATCCCGCAACTTGAAATTCCGGAAAACTACAGGGCTCACCCGGACGGGTGAACCCTTTTGTCTTTTATTTAAACCCGAAATGCACATCAAAGTGCAGCTTTTAAATCGACTAACTAAATAATTAGGTGATTGTTGGTGTTTTGTCAAAAATAGGTTCATATTGCTCTCTGGTTTGAACCGAAATCCCATGAAAAAATTCCTTTTGCTTTCATTAGTTCTTTTTTATCTATCACAAAACGTTCTTGCTCAGTCTTTTGCTTTGAAGGCTGCAATCAGAGATAGTTTGGGTTCCGAGATTCTTGGTGAATCCAGGGAGATTTTTGTCCACCTCCCCCACAGTTATGACCCTAAAAAAGCAACTATATATCCGGTAGCATATGTTTTAGATGGAGAGGTTCACGCATCTGCCGCTGCCACAGTACTGGAATATTATTGGGGTGGCTTTATGCCGGAAATGATAGTGGTAGGAATTTCCAACTCCAAAAATAGGAATCGCGATCTGACGATTTCCAAAGTAGCATGGGACCCGACCTCCGGGGAGGCGGAGAAATTCACCAACTTCATAAAAAACGAACTAATCCCATTTGTCGACAATAAGTATCCCTCAGCACCCTATCGAACACTGATTGGTCATTCCTATGGAGGACTATTTGCTATTAATACACTATTGTACACACCAGACCTGTTTCAGAATTACCTGGCAATCGATCCAAGTCTTGATTGGGACAACGAAAAGCTCTTGAATGCGGCCCGTGACTTATTGATTAAAGACAGTTATTACGGAAAATCGCTCTTTATTTCTTTAGCGGGGCCTTTAAATATGCAGGACAGCGAGATGGGAATAGATGAAGTGATGAAAGATTCTTCTTTTCTGACACAAAGTTCTCGAAGCAAAATTGGGTTCAGAGACCTAGTTGGATCAAGTGAAACAGCTCTGAATTTTCATTGGAAGTATTATCCTAACGATTTACATGGTACAGTACCTCTTCCCTCCATTATGGATGGACTAATACAGCTTTTCGATTGGTATCAACTGGAAAACACCGACAAATACAATCGCCAGGATACCCCAATGGAAGAACTCAAGGGACTAATTCTGAAAAGGGAAAAGAAACTTGCATCCTATTTGGGGTACAATATGCCACCATTACCTGAAGATTTATTGAATGCCCAAGGATATATGAACTTGGAAATGGGTTACCCTGAGAAATCGCTAATGTACTTTCAGTTTAACACACAGTACTATCCCGAAAGCGCTAATGCATTCGACTCACTAGCAGATTATTATGAAGCGCAACAGGATTATACAAATGCCTTGAAAAACGTGACCAGGGCCTATGAATTAAGTAGAAGTGACTATCACAAAAGGAGGATTGAAACCTTAAAATCCAAAGTGAAAAACCAGTAAAACCATATTCCATAAGTCTTACACACAGAGGCATAATAAACACAACGAGATATGATTACCAAAGAAGAAGGTTTAGATTTTTGCTACGTTTTTTGTAGTATTGCTACATAATTTGTAGCAATGAATTTACCAATTCCAGGACAACCAGTTAGGGGGTCAAAGACCGGCCAACCTATCATGGCTCTTTTCGATCTTCTCGGTAGAAGTTGGGCAATGGGCATCATTTGGCATCTGGCTAAAGGCCCCAGCACTTTTCGAGGGCTCCAAACCTATTGTGAGAGCATATCACCTACCAGCCTCAATAAACGCATCAAAGAACTCCGAGACAGTTACCTGATTGTGAAAACGATTGATGGTTATGCGCTTACAGAGCAGGGAAAAGAATTATACGGGTTGATAGAGCCACTTGGTCTTTGGGCAAAGGGTTGGTCAAAAAATTTCAAAAAGCAATGATGAGATATATAAAGAAGCCCGAAGTCGGAGAATACCCGACCTACTCGAGTGTTTACCTCGATCTGCTTGAAGATGACGGCAAAGTTCTCGAACATCTCTGGCAGAATTTTCTCGATATAAAAGAATATGTCTATGCACTACCCGAAGAGCGGCTATATTATCGATATGAAGAAGGAAAATGGACGATAAAGGAAATTCTGGTCCACAATATTGATGATGAACGCATATTCTCCTATCGCGCACTCCGCTTTGCAAGAAATGATGAGACTCCACTCCATGGTTTCGACCAGGAAAGTTATACCCGTTTTTCCAACGCCAATGAAAGAAGTCTTGACAGCATATTTGAAGAGTACGAGGCTGTAAGGAGGTCTACAATAGCACTGTTTGAGCATTTACCTGAAGAGAGTTTCACTCGGGGTGGCTCCGGAATTGACCATGATGGAAGTGTGGTCAATAGGCGTTCAGTAAGAGGCTTGGCGTACCATATTGCCGGTCATGAACTGAGACACTTCAACATAATCAAAGAAAGGTATTCCCTGTAAGTATTTCATAGTCAATGGATTAGTGTTTATTTTATAATTTAATGTAAAAAATTTTTAACATTATGTAAAACTTTATATACCTTTGGTACGTAATCTTTTACACAAGGTCAAATTTTATATACAACTAATCATGACGTATCAAGAGAAAAAAAGCCTCGTCAATCTGGTCAGTGCTATTTTGGTCAGTGGCATCTATTACTGGTATGTATTCAGGGATAACCCCGGAGCAGATATGAATACTGATGAACTACTTAAGTTCTGGGGCAAAACGATCATCATTGGTATTCCCATTGCCATCATAGCAAGGATAGTCATTCATATCATCTTCGGTATATCGAATACTATCATCACGAAAGAAAACATTCCCGGGACTGATGAGCGAGACAAGATGATAGAGCTTAAGACCAAATACGTGGGTCAAATGGTCTTTGGATTGAGTTTCGTCTTGGCTATGGTATTTCTGGCCATGGACAAAAGTGTCAACCTAATGTTCATCGCCATTATAGGAGGTGGAATCATGTCTGAAGTGATAGAGAATTTGCTTCAACTGAGGTATTACCGAAGAGGATTCTAATGGCAAAGCAGACAAAACATAAGATCAGCAACAATATCAGGACACTTCGCTTTATGAAGGAGGAAATGACTCAGCAACAATTAGCTGAATTAGTCGGGGTAACTCGTCAGACAATCGTAGCGATAGAAAAAGGTAAGTACTCTCCTACACTTGAGCTGGCGTTTCGAATCGCTAATGTATTCGAGGTACCGTTGAACGAAGTATTCTCATACGATGACAACAAAAACAGTTAATTCAAGAGAGCCCAAAATCAAAACTCGACAACAACATGCAACTCTTTATTCTAAAAACCGATATCGCGACACATAGCATGGTCAGAGCTGTGAAATCGCTGTTCACCTTCTACCCTTCCATCACCGATTGGTCGGTTGATATGGAAGATATCGACAAGGTCCTGAGGATTGAAGCCCAAGACGACACCAGTCAAAAAGAAGTGATCAAACTTGTCCAAACTTGCGGAATTCATTGTGAAGAACTTACGGATTGAAAATGAGAGCTTATATCAGAACAAGATATGGCGGTGCGGAAAGGTTACAATTGGTAGAATTACCTAAACCTGAGCCTAAAGAAGACGAAGTCCTGATCAAGGTGAAAGCGGTGTCCATCAATCCATTGGATTGGCATATCATGAGGGGCACACCTTATTTCATTCGATTCATTACCGGGGTATTTGGCCCAAAAAACAAACAATTTGGTGCTGATTTCGCAGGAGAAATTGCTGGAGTGGGCAATAATATCCATGACTATCAGGTCGGTGATAGAGTCTTCGGAGCCATTCCAAAAGAGCAATCAGGCGCCTATGCAGATTATGCAGTCACCAAGGTGAAATCAATAACAAAGATCGGGGGTCAGGCTTCTGATGTAAACGCTGCGGCCATGCCAGTAGCCGGCTTAACCGCCTTGCAAGGTCTTCGGGATTTTTGTCAGGTCAAACAAGGAAACAAAGTTCTCATTAATGGTGCCTCAGGAGGAGTTGGCACTTATGCGGTGCAAATAGCAAAATGGCTTGGTGCTGAAGTCACGGGAGTCTGTAGTACAAAAAACCTGGAATTGGTGACTTCCATTGGAGCTGATCATGTGATCGACTATACAAAGGAAGATTTTAGCCGGGGAACGCATAAGTACGATGTCATTTACGAAGCTGTCGGCAACTGTGATGTCACATCCATGAAAAGAGTACTAAGCCGGAATGGACGTGTGGTAATGATTGGTTTTGGTGGAATCGGTAAAATGATGAAGTACTCTATGCAATCCAAATCAGCATCAAAGGATGGTCAGGTCTTTGGGAGCATTACTGCCAAAGTCAAAACGGAAGATCTGTCGACTTTGGAAGAGCTACTAAGTTCCGGAATAATCAAGTCGGTCATAGATTCGGAGCATCCTTTTGAGGATTTGCCCAAAGCCATTGCCTACCAGGAAAAAGGCCACGCCAGAGGTAAAGTCATTGTCAAGGTCAATTCATAATTCAAAACAACACTATCATGCAATTCACTTTCGTATTTCTATTAAAACTATTCCAGGCACTTGGTCGATTTTCCTGGAAGGGAATTCAATATATGTGTCATCAACTGGCAGAATTCCACAACTTCAAATGTGAGTGAGGAAATGAAATTCCTTTCTGCTAACTTGTTTGCATGTCTCCAAAGGTACTCGTAAAGCAATGGATTGAATTTTTCAATCAAGGTAATGCCCAGGCCTTAGCGCTCCTCTATCATGAGGATGCCATTAATCATCAGGTTGCCAATGAGCCGGTTAAAGGTAGAGACGCCATCCATGAGATGTTCAGTCTGGAATTTGCGAATGCTGAAATGACCTGTATTCCTGAAAACCTCTTCGAAGATGGTGAATGGGCCATTCTGGAATGGAAGGATCCACTTGGATTAAGAGGGTGTGGTTTCTTTCACATAGTCGAGGGAAAGATTAAATTTCAACGGGGGTACTGGGACAAACTTTCGTTCTTGAGATTACACGACTTACCAATTCCAGATTAACATGCCGGAAATCATCGATCTGAGTCAGGAAATTTATGAGGGTATGCCTGTATATAAGAGTTTGGCACAAGTCAAAATGAGGGTACACAATACTCACGAGGAATGGGAAGGAATTGAAAACTCTTCCACTCAAACACCTGCCACATATAAGCTAGAAATGGGCGAACACACGGGAACCCATGTGGATGCGCTGAATCACATGGCCAAAGAGCATGTTGGAAAATCAATTGACACCATGCCACTGTCTATGTTTTATACTGAAGGAATTTGTCTCGATTTTTCTCATAAGGGCTTAAAGGAGTTAATCGATGCGAAGGAAATAAAGGAGGCTTGTCAAAAAGCAAATGAAGTGATCAAAACAAATGACACCGTTTTGATCTATACTGATCATTATCGGAAGCATTTCAATACAGAAAATTGGAGTAACGGGCCAGGTATTACCGTTGAAGCTGCTCGATGGTTAGGAAATCAAGGTATTGCTGCATTTGGTGTAGAAACGATGTCGCCAGGTGTACCGGGTATTTCTAACAAGGAAGTACACCATATCTGTGGAGAAATGAGCTTTACACACTATGAAAATATGGTTAACCTTCATCAACTTCCAGGCCGTGGGCGCTTTCGGTTCGTTGGTCTTCCCTTGAAAATCAGAGGAGGAACCGGATCTCCCGTCAGGGCTGTCGCTATATTTGAGTAATTCGAAACTGTCTCATCAGGCTTTACCTTTAAGTATTCTATTCCAGTACAACCATGGAAGGATGTATCTCTTAAGAATGTACATACTCCATCGCTCCTTACCTTGATTGATTGGGAACGTCTCATTTGGTTCTCCACTATAGTCAAACTCAGCCAATACCACCTTGCCCTTTGCAGTGAGCAATGGACAGGAACCATACCCATTGTAACTGCCGGCTATATCTTTATTTTGAATCAAGGCTAGAAGGTTTTCTACCACTACCGGGACCTGTTTCCTAATTGCAGCTCCAGTTTTTGCGTTCGGAGTATTCAGACAATCACCCAACCCAAATACATCAGGATATCGAACATGCTGTAAGGTGTTTTTGTCTACTTCAAGCCAGCCTCTCTCATTACCCAGTCCTGATTCACCAATAAAATCAGGAGCACTTTGTGGCGGTGTAACATGGATCATATCATAATCAAGGGTTTCAAGAGACTTGCTTCCTTCTTCATCTTTGACCTCGAAGGTTGCCCTCCTGTTTTCAGCATCAATCTCTATAAGATTATGTCGGTGAAACTGTTTCAGCCCATATCGATCACATGCGCCTTGCAGTGCGTTTCTGTATTTTTCAATGCCAAAAAGTATCTTTCCAGCATTCATGAACCGTATATCTATACTTCCTAATGTCCGATTGCGTCTCCAATAATCCGCTGCCAGGTACATGATTTTTTGTGGAGCTCCGCCACACTTGACAGGTGTAGCAGCACTACAAAATAAAGCAGTCCCTCCATTCAGAGATTGAATTACTTCAAAGACGTACGGTGCCTGATCATAGGCATAAACACTGCAGATGTTATTGGTTCCGACATTCTCCTTAAGACCCTTTATACCATCCCAGTTTATCTGAATACCAGGACAGACAATCAGGTATTCATACCGCACTAGTTCACCATCATCCAAAACCAGGTGTTTTTCTTCTGGGGAAACGGAAGTGACCCTTTGTTTAATCCAAGTCACCTCTTTAGGCATTACCTCGGCTTCGGATCTTTCTGTTTTCTTAGCCTTGAAGAATCCACCTCCAACCATGGTCCAGGCGGGTTGATAATAGTGCTTTTCGGAGGGCTCGATAATGGCTATATCGAGTTGTTTGTTTTTGATAAGTAGCTGTGAGGCCACAGAAATACCGGCATTGCCACCTCCAATAATTAGAATCTGATGTACGTTCATGACGCTTAAGGTTATCACCTCAAGTTTGTCATATTACCGTTAAGACTGTGTGATATTAGTTACACAGAAACCTGATTTTTCTCAGTTGTTAGGCCTGTTGGTCCGCATCAGCCGCAGCAGCTTTGCCAAGATTTAGAATTTCCTTGTCAATGGTCCACAATCCAACACCATCTTCACCAATCAAATCGAACAACTCTACTGCTCTTCTCGCCAGGGTCTCTTCTTCACGTTGTTCTTCCACGTACCAGTTCAGAAAGTTCATCGTAGTGAAATCCTTGATGCCATAGCAATGATTGACGAGCTCATTGATTGAATTGGTTACCTCGATTTCATGTGCCAGGACATCCTCGAACACCTCTCTCAAAGAGCCATAGTTGTGCTTGATATTCTTGATCTCGGGCTGTAGGGCATGTCCGCCCGCGTCATTGATATAATGGAAAAGCTTCAACATATGCATTCGCTCCTCTTCAGAATGCATATATAAGAATTCAGCTGAATTCTCATAACCCATCATTTCACACCAGGAAGCCATGGACAAATAAGCTGCGGAAGAACCACCTTCCATTACAATTTGCCTATTCAATAGTTTTTCTGTTTCCTCGGTTAATGATCGTTTTGCCGTTACTCTTTGCGTTTCCATAGTCATTTATTTATTGGGGTCGGAAAATTAGTAGGAAGAACCATGAGTACCAAACCTGATTTCTATTTATAATGTTTCCAATCAGCAGACTGTTGATTTGACCTCTTAAGTATCATGTCAAGGCTATGTCCCTGATTTATTTGGTCACGTCTACTTTGATCAAGGCGGTATTTTCTAACAATTCGCCATTCTCAAGAACAATTTGGCTTAAGGGAGTAACCGTTGCCCCAAATACCACCTTTTCATTAACAGTTACTCTAATGATTTGATTTATATCAAACATTTCCGGACTAATAAAGAGTGTGAACCTGCCAATCCCTTCGGCCTTTACCTCAATATCATTCTTCTTCTTTTCAACCCGAATTCTGGAACCTTTGTCTGAGTTATAAAAAGGGATCGCTGTTTTAGAACCCAGAGTTAAGCTCGATTCTTTGATAATTCCATCCCGAATAAATTTGATCGGAACGGTCTTTGTTTGGTTTTCGGAATAAAAGTATTCCGTATTCAAGTAGAAGTTCTCGCTTGATAGCGGATGTCCATTTATTGAGACCAATGCATCTCCTCTTCGAAGACCTGCCCTATATAAGGCGCCATGTTCAAATACACGGATCAATGGCACTGTACTGTCTGCCAATTGCCTGTACACCCAAATCAATTTAGGATTAAATTCAACCGAGGGTAAATTCGGTTTATCGAAAACTCCTCCTTTGATTGGATTGGACAACTCATCTATCCTTACCCAAAAGGCCTTTTTGCGATCTAGAAAAGAGTTGCCTGTTTGCCAGTCAATAATGTGTGGGAAATGATCCAGTTCCTGTTGAGTCATCCATTCATATATCTCACCTGCCTTAACCCCCAGGTTTTTGAGGTTAGTAGGTTGCTCCTGGATATTCCAGACCACATTCGGAGCAATTCGGGAGATCGTATTCCGATAAGGTGCATAACTTTCATTCGAATACGTATCATTTTTGGAGCTGTATGCGAGCAAATTGGCATGACGATAGTTGACCACATAGCTGTTCAGTTTGATGGCATCCAAGGCAGCAGGATGACCACCAAAGGAGACAAATCCTGCAAATTGATCGGGCATGGATTGGACAAAATGAAACACCATATGAGCTGCATCAGCATAGCCACCCAGGAAGACCTTTCGTTCATCGATGGCATAGCTGTCTTTCAAGAATTTGAGCACCTCTTCTACCATAATTACTCCCTCCCCACTAGAGAGGCCCCAATTCTCAAAATCGATTTTACTCAGATTAAGGACAGACCCAGAAGCAATTGTCCAATCTTCCGGCAATGCTTTGGCCCAGATATCGAAGGTTTGTTTATGAAATGTTTCTAATGACTTGGCAGCATTTTGGCCACTTCCGGGATTGAGCCAAATGAGTAATGGGGACTTGCCTGATGTTTTTCCTGGCCTGACATGAACAACTGAGGTTAGATCATACTGTGGCCAGTTGTCCTTCCACACACTGCCCAGCCTTGCTGTCAAGTTAAGCTGATGTTTTTCCAAATCCAGGTCTTCAATCTTGGATTTTTCGACAGCTTTTGCGAGTAGGGTCAATTCCTCAAACTCGGACAACTCACGAACTGGGTCGTACACCGGATTCGTATTCAAATCGTTTGCCGTCAACAAACCACCCTCAACTAAGTAGCTGAAGATGGCAAGGGCTCTTTTGTGATTTCCAGCACCCATAACCGCCCTACCCATTCTTTCCTGAATGGCCATCATTCTCGCCCCTGAAAATGAAAGTTTTTCAAAAATTCGTACTGCTTGATCCGACTCTCCGGATATAGAATGGGCTACACCCGACCAAATCCCAGCTAAAAGGCTACCGGGTACGTAGTTCAAAACAGAATCGCATAGTTGCTTGAGTTCAGTAATCTTTCCAGCACTCAACAAGGTATTTGCTCGACTCATATCCGGCACGTCAAATTGTGCATTGAGTTGGGAAAAGTTAACAGCCAGCAATAAGCTGAGGAAAAGGAGATTCCTAAGAAACATGATTTAGATTTTAAATTGAACAATAAGAAGTAGTGGATTCAGAGTTGATAGCTCTCTGCTTCATTCAAAGATTCCTGGTACTGAGAAGGGGTTTGTCCATTGATCTTCTTGAAAGCCCGGTTAAAAGTGCTCTTACTATTGAAACCCACCTCAAGGCCAATGGCTAATATACTCCAGTGCTTGAACTTTGGGTCTACCAGTAGTTGTTCAGCTTCATCAACACGATATTGGTTGACAAAGTCAGGAAAGCTTCTGCCAAACTTTGTTTTAATCAATCCGGTAAGTTGTCGAGGCTGAAGCTTTAACAACACAGCCAGCTTATTCAGGCTCAGTTCGGGGTCTCGATACAACCGATTGGCCATCTGTTCGATCAACAAGGAACTATATAACTCCAGCTCGTCTTCAGGAAGGTTTCGAGAACGAAACGACCAACTAAATGGGGCCTGGCTGAATAAAGTGGATGGTCGAGCCATTGAAAGGTAGGCAAGACTGAATATGACCACAACGAAGCTTAACAGAACGATGATATACCAATTCCCAGGCACTTTCAACACCACCAGCATTTCCATTGTGACCGCAATCAGAGTAAAAAGAACATAACAATTCCTGGTATAGATAATTCTGTTTATCCCCGAATTCGACAGACTCTTTTTATTGATACTTATGAATCGATTTAGCTTCCAAATCGTGGAAGGTAGGTAAACCAAAAAGGTAGCCAATAATACAAATCCAGATCGCATTAGTTCATTCAGCCAGTTCCCTTGTCCACCCTCGGCAATCCAATTCATCTGCTGCCGGGCATCCAGCTGGATATAGAAGGGTAAAACATTGATGGCATATATGACTAGAGGAACTAGATGCAACAACCAAACTATATTTGGTTTGGCTTTGGGCTTGATCAGAAATGTGGCATGTATAAAGATCAATCCCGGAATAACATACCAGGTAGCACCAATAATTGGACTAAATCGGATGAATTGAGGATAAACCCCGGATCTGGTAATGCTATATTGAAGGAGCAGCAAGGAGATCCCTCCGACAATTAAGGCTAACGTCCGATTTGCTCTGGGCTGATAGTTCTTCCTGACTGTAAGTACAACTGCCAAGGTTAGGCCGTAAAAGGCTGTGGTCGCGAGCAAGAAAGAGAACAATAGTTTCAAAGAATCCATACTGCAATTATTTCCACAATAGGACAATGGACGCTCCATTTTCAGGAATTGACACCACTAAACGCATGGTTAGATTAACGTTGAACAAGAAAGTCATGATTCAGACTGCCAAAACCTGTATGGAATCTGTGAATTTTTTACTGACTGTATGGGAACCACCATCAACCACAATGTGCATAGAATGATCGTAATCAACAGTATCAACCACCTCAATCAAGGAATTTATCTTGAGCCCAAGGCGATTAACGTAATCAAGAAATGCAGTCGAATCATCCTTTACGGCTACTAGTCGGCATTGCGCACCCGGCTTCAATTCGGAAAGTAATTTTCGTGATCCGGTTTTGATCTTGCCCTTGGCATCAGGAATTGGGTCACCGTGTGGATCAAACGAAGGATAGTCAAGGAATTTATCAAGCCGGTCAATTAACTCAGGAGAATCAATATGCTCCAATTGTTCGGCAATCTCATGTACTGCATTCCAATTGAAGTCCAGCTTTTTGCAAAGAAAGGTTTCCCAGAGTCGGTGCTTGCGAATCACATAGACAGCATGAGCACGTCCGGAATCGGAGAGCGTGATCTTGCCATACTTCTCATAATTCACCAATTCCTTGGTCTTAAGCTTCTTTAACATGTTGTTGACAGTCGGTGGGGTCAACTTTAAATAGTCAGCCAATTCATTGGTGCCCACACCCTCTTCATTTCCCACTTCAAGGGTGATGCTAAAAAGCGCTTTGAGATAATTTTCTTCCGCCTGTGTATACACATGGTGAAGATATGAAAAAGACTAAATTAAAATTGTTAGATATATCTAACTTTTATATTTTTGCATTCTAAATAATTTGCATTGAATTATCTAAAAACTCTACTCTTAGCAATCCTGGTTGTGGTTTCAGCCAACCTTAACGGCCAGACAGCTTCCATAAAAGGGCAAATCACTTCCTCAGCAGGACCTGTGGGTTTTGCGAATGTGGGACTTGTCGGTACTTCTTATGGGAGTATCACGACTGAGTCGGGGAATTACCTAATCTCCAATCTTCCAGCTGGCGAATATGAATTGAAGATCTCATTTGTGGGATTCATTTCTCAAAAAAGAAAGGTCACATTAGAAAAAGGTCAGCAATTGATTGTCAATCTTTCATTAAAAGTGGACGAACGACAATTGCAGGATGTGGTAGTCACAGGAACACTCAAAGAGGTGAACCGTCTGGAAAGTCCGGTTCCGGTAGAAGTCTATAGCCCAACATTCTTTAGAAAGAACCCGACTCCTAATATCTATGATGCTTTACAAAATGTAAATGGCGTTCGTCCCCAATTGAACTGTAATATTTGTAACACAGGGGATATACATATTAATGGATTGGAAGGCCCTTATACGGCTGTATTGATTGATGGAATGCCTATTGTAAGTGGGCTTTCTACAGTTTACGGATTATCCGGGATACCGAATTCATTAGTGGAACGAATCGAGATAGTTAAAGGTCCGGCTTCCACACTTTATGGCTCTGAGGCAGTTGGTGGTTTGATCAATATAATTACCAAGAAACCTCAAAACGCTCCTCTACTGGCTGCAGATGTCTTTGGCACCTCCTGGGGCGAATACAATGCGGATTTGGGAATTAAACTGAATGCAGGAAATAGTTCTGTATTAACCGGAGTTAACTATTTCAACTATCAAAATGTCATCGACAATAACAATGATAATTTCACCGATGTCACCTTGCAGGATCGCATCTCTGTATTTCAGAAGTGGAACATTTCGAGACGCGACAACAAAGTATTTTCGTTAGCCGGTCGTTACTATTATGAAAATCGATGGGGTGGTGATGTTCGGTGGGACAAATCGTTTCGAGGGGGTGATGAGATTTATGGAGAAAGTATATTCACCAATCGATGGGAGCTGATAGGGAACTATCAACTACCTACTTCCGAAAAGCTGCTCCTCTCCTTTTCCTACAACGATCATGATCAGAACAGTCGATATGGAGATACTCCGTATGATGCACGTCAACGGATTGCCTTCAGCCAGTTGACTTGGGACAAGACGTTGGAAAAACACGATTTTCTGATCGGTGCCGCACTCAGGTACACCTATTATGATGATAACACACCGGCCACATCATCCATAGAAGATGGCACCAACAATCCCGATCAGGTTTGGCTCCCGGGTCTTTTTGTCCAAGACCAGATCACCATAAGACGGAGTGATAAGCTGCTTTTAGGAATGCGTTATGACTACAATAGTGATCACGGAAGTATATTTACCCCTCGAGTTGCTTACAAACTAGCCTTGGATGGAAATAGCAGTTTGAGATTTAATGCCGGTACCGGATTTAGAGTCGTCAATCTATTCACTGAGGACCATGCGGCATTAACCGGAGCCAGGGAGGTGGATGTTCTGGAGGACCTTAAACCGGAAAAGAGCTATAATTTCAATTTGAACTATATCGGTAAGTTCTACACTGATTCAGAAACGTTTATTGGCTTTGATGCTTCCGTTTTCTATACCTATTTCAACAATCGCATCATTCCAGACTATGATTCTGATCCCAATAAAATTATCTATGACAATATAGATGGGTTTGCGGTGAGTCAAGGCATCAGCGCCAACCTCGACATAGAACTTCCAAATGGGCTTAAGCTGTTGGCCGGAGCAACCTACCAAGATGTTTTCAGCGAAGAGAACGGAGTAAAGGAAAGACAAATACTGACCGAAAGATTTACAGCCACATGGGCTCTGTCCTACAAGTTTTTGTTGGCTAATCTCACGGTTGATTATACTGGTAATTTATATAGTCCGATGCGGCTGCCTCTTCTTGGTGAATTGGATCCACGTCCTGAAAATTCACCCTGGTGGAGCATCCAGAATATCCAGTTCACCTACGATGGGTTCAACAAGGTTGAAATCTATGGTGGAGTAAAGAACTTATTGAATTGGACTCCCAACAGGAATATCCCTTTCCTATTGTCAAGGACCAATGATCCATTTGATCAAAATGTCCAGTTCGATGGAAACGGACAAGCGGTTCCGACTGCCAATAACCCCTATGCACTCACATTCGACCCCACCTATGCTTATGCTCCAAATCAGGGAATTCGGGGCTTTCTTGGAATAAGAATCACAATCGACTGATGAAAAGGATTTTATTCATTTTCGGCCTACTGGGTTCCTCATATCTAACGCAGGCTCAGATCTATCGACAGTTTGAAGATTTGGACAGTCTTCAAAGGATAGAACAGAGAAAAGTAATGGTCTTTATACACACTGATTGGTGTAACTACTGTAAGACTATGGAAAACAAGGTATTCAAAGAAGAGAGCATTCAACAACGATTGGACAATGAGTACTACTTTATAGAATTGAATGCCGAGCAGGAAGAACCTATCAAGTTTCGGGGATACACCTTCAAATTCAAACCTTCAGGACCAACTACCGGTATTCATGAACTTGCTGAGACGCTTGGTACGATAAATGGAGTACTTAACTACCCTACCTTAGTTGTTCTAAATTCAAGATACGACATCCTATTTCAGTATGATGCATTTCTGAACAAAAAGGCGGTTCGGAAGCTGATGGATGAAATGAAGAAGATTGAAGACTAGTTCATAAAAAAAGCCACTCCCCAGTGGCTTTTTCCAGTATTTTAAAAATACCCCCAAATAACAAAAGCGGGGGACGATTTGACTCGCCCCCACTCGTTTTGCATTATCCGTAGATACTGCAATACGCCAAGCTACTGTTAAGAACTTCATCCTAAGCCCAGTGGCCCAAGCTACTGGTTTCGGGAATCTACCTGACTCCGGCTTCGCCCTATGCCTGTACTTCGTACGATGGCAATTAAAATGTAGCATGCAGCTTAAGACTGTCCCATAAGGTCAATCTCTGCGAGCCACGCCCTACCGTTTCACTTGCGATCAGCGGTGTTCGACAGTTGGTCCTCTCCGACCCGCCCGAAGGCCAATCGAAGATTCATCAACTGTACAGAGATGGTGGTGACACCATACCCTGGCAGCTCGGTCATCGAAGGATTTTCCGAAGAATATCCTCCCGGTTGGGTTCCGTTACCCACTCACCCGAAGGATCCTTAGTAACTTTAACCAGCCTCAAGTCAAATACCCAAGCAATGACTTGATGACTTACTGTTTCAGATCGTTGTCTGTCGACTTCGAACCTTGCACTACAATTTTCCGAGCTTCCCCCGGAGAGAGATTAGAAGTCTTACCTTCTGTTCTTTATCCCTCACTTGGTATGTCTAAGGTACTATCAATAACTTTACATGCAAACTTTGTAACCCTCTAGTTTTCAACAAGTTTCCCACGTCTCAATTCACAGTGTTATCCACAGGGTTATACACATGGTTATCCACAGTTTCTCTTATCTTTGATTGCTTTTAAATTGATCTACTTCAACTAAGTGATTGATTTGTAGCTGCTTATTCAATTTTTTTGGTGTCCAACGTTTTTTTGTGATTCATACTACTACTTCCTTCAAGTCGATCGAAGCCGACTTATCCACCAGCATTAAATGGCTTCAGGCAGGTGACTTCAATAAAGGGTGGAGCTTATTAGAGGGAAACATTCTGAGTCACAAAGTGAAATTCCCCGTGTTAGAAAAACTAGCCGTTCAATTCCATCGTCTATTGCCACCTGATATCAATGAATACATTATTCAGCGAGCTGCTCAGGCTCGACATATTTCTGCATATCCGTTGATCGGCAAGATCATCCAATTGCAGCTGCCTGAAGGACTTTCGTCTGCATACACTAAGGCACGCGAACACATCATCCAGGGAGATGAGTGGTATGCCTGTGACATCATTGCTGAACGGGTGTTTGGTGAGGGCAACTTATACGATTTCAAAAACAGCCTGACAGAATTACGATCAATGGCTAGTCATCCAAACCTTTGGGTCCAACGTTCGGTCGGAATTGCAGCCCATTATGCCACTAAGAAAGGGTTACCAAAAGGCCATGTCGAAGAGCTCTTTTTGTTGATCTTGGAGAACGGGCACAAAACTCAACTATATATAAAGAAAGGAATTGGATGGGCAGCCAAGACTATTGCCAAGTTTCATCCTGACATCATTCACAGAAACCAAGCTCAAATTTCCCAGACCCCTAAACTTTCCCGATGGTTCCTGAAAAAGATTGATATTGGATTGTCAATGGCTAATGCCAAATCGCTCAGTAGATGAATGAGATTACAGTAAAGTCGATCCTGAACAAAACCAAGCGCAGAGATCCTTGGTTTCTGGATGACTATACCCTAAACCCTTATAGTGGATGCTCATTCAACTGTCTATACTGTTATATAAGAGGAAGTAAATATGGGGAGCATATGGAAAGAAAGCTGGGCGTCAAGGTGAATGCACCGGAGCTTCTGGAAAAAGCCCTGCATACCAAAGCCAAAAAAGGCCAGCATGGGATCATTGTATTTTCATCAGCCACAGATCCCTACCTGCAAATCGAAAAAGAAATAGGCCTGACACGTCAACTTTTAGAAATCATATTGAAGTATGAATTCCCGGTCCACATAATCACTAAATCGGATCTTATTCTGAGAGACCTCGAATTAATCAACGAAATTGATAGGCGAGCCCGTAAGAACATTCCTAAAGAACTTGCTGGATTAAACCGAGGTGCTTTCATGACCTTCTCATTTTCAACTATCGAAGAATCCGTTTCGCGAATATTTGAACCAGGCGCAACAAGCCCTCAAATTCGCCTTGAGACTATGTCGAAATGCAAAAAAGAAGGCTTTCTGACTGGTGTCAGTATGATGCCCCTCTTACCATGGATTTCAGATACTACAGAAAGCCTGGAAAAGATGTTTGCCGAGTTTAAACAACAAGGGGCAGATTACATTTTTCCCGCACATCTGACGCTCTTTGGGAACGAACCTTCTTCAAGTAAAACGCTGGTCTTTAGAGCAATTGAAAAACACTACCCCCACCTTATCGATAAATACCAAAAGTACTTCGACAATAGCATAGACATGCCCTCATTTTATAAGAAGGCATTTTATCGAAAAATGTCAGAACTCGGACAGAAGTTTGGAGTAAGAAACCGAATTATCCCGTTGGACAAATAGATTCAAAAACTCAACCAAATGAACAAAATCGCAAAACGGATAATCATAGTGGTATTAATACTTGCCGCAATCGGCTATGGGGGCTACCAATTTATGATCTTCCAAACCAAACAGGCCAGTCCGGAAAAAATCTCTAATTACAACAAAGGAAACTATGACATCGAGGTGTTTTACAATAGCCCTTCAAAAAAAGGTCGAATCATATTTGGAGGCTTAGTGGCCTATGGCCGCGTCTGGAGAACCGGTGCTAATGAAGCTACAACCTTTGAATCCGTTTCTGATCTTAAAATAAATGGGCAGACGTTAGAAGCAGGAAAATACACACTATGGACTATCCCTGGTGAAACTTCATGGAAAGTCATCTTTAATGGCAAACAGTATTCATGGGGTATCGACCGGAACGGTCCGACCAGAGAAGCCGAATATGATGTTCTGACTATCGAAGTACCTACAGAGCAGCTTTCTTCAGTAGTAGAGATGTTTACCATTGATTTTGAGGAAGTCGCTGGGAAGCCTGTCTTATACTTGAGTTGGGACCTGACCAAGGTTTCAGTCCCTATTAATTGATCATTTATACCCTTAATTCCGGCCTTTTCACTAAAATTGCATTTCAATTTCGAAGGCGACTAAAATGAGTGACAACGAGGGCAAAGAATCATTGAATTTCATTGAACAGAAGATAGAAAAAGAATTGGCGGAAGGCGTCAACGACTTTGTTCAGACTCGCTTCCCTCCTCACCCAAATGGATATTTGCATATTGGTCATGCCAAGGCCATTGTGATCAATTTTGGTCTTGCAGAAAAATACGATGGTAGGTGTAACCTTCGATTTGACGACACTAATCCGGAACGTGAAAGTCAGGAATACATTGATGCCATCAAACGAGACATCAAATGGTTGGGCTATGAATGGGATAAGGAACTCTACGCCTCTGATTACTTCCAGCAGCTCTATGAATGGGCCATTAAGCTAATTAAAAAAGGGAAAGCCTATGTAGACGATCTAAGTGCCGAGCAGATCAATGCAGACCGAAAAACCCCTTCGGAACCAGGAATCAATAGCCCTAATCGAGGTCGGCCCATTGAGGAAAATCTTCGATTATTTGAAGGCATGCGTAGTGGAGAATATGAAGAGGGCTCGTTGGTACTTAGAGCCAAGGTCGACATGAGCTCACCGAATATGCATATGCGAGATCCCATTATGTATCGCATCAAAAAGATTACTCATCATAGAACAGGAACTGACTGGCCAATTTATCCTAACTACGATTTTGCACACGGGCAGTCTGATTCGGTAGAGCATGTGACTTACTCCCTTTGTTCTTTGGAGTTCAAAGACCACAGACCACTTTATGATTGGTTTATTGAAGAACTCGAGATCTTCCCCTCCAAACAGACCGAATTTGCGCGCTTAAATTTGGGCTATACTATAGTAAGTAAGCGAAAACTCCTTCAACTGGTTGAAGAAGGACATGTAACCGGATGGGATGATCCACGGATGCCCACACTCTCCGGATTCCGAAGAAGGGGCTACACTCCAGACGCTATTAGGAATTTTGTTCATAAGGTAGGAGTAGCCACTCGGAATAGCCTGACTGATGTTGCCCTCCTTGAACATAGTATTCGCGAAGACTTGAATGCAAAAGCCAACAGAGTTTTTGGAATTCAGGATCCTTTAAAAGTCGTTATTACTAACTGGCCTGAGGATAAGGTGGAAATGATGCAGGCCGTCAATAACCCGGGGGATGAATCGGCTGGAACCAGAGAAATGCCCTTTACTCGCGAACTATACATAGAACGCGGTGATTTTCTGGAAAACCCTCCATCACCCAAGAAATGGTATCGGTTGGGGCCAGACAGAGAGGTCAGATTAAAATTCGGATACATTATTAGATGTGTTGGTTTTGAGAAGGATGATGATGGCAATATTGCTGAACTTCACTGCGAATATGACCCACAAACCAGAAGCGGCCAGGATACGAGTGGTAAAAAAGTAAAAGGGACCCTTGGCTGGGTTTCTGCAAATAATGCAGTTAAAGGAGAATTGAGATTGTACGATCGCTTATTTGTGACTGAAAATCTCAATGATATTGAGGACGACTTTTTAAATCATGTAAACCCTGATTCTCTGACGATAGTTGAAAACGCTATGCTGGAACCTTCATTAGCAAATGCGAAGCCAGGCGATCAGTTTCAATTTGAACGACAAGGATATTTCATCGTTGATCAGGACAGCACAGGCAACAAACTTGTTATGAACCGTACCGTTACACTGAGGGATACCTGGGCCAAACAGAATAAGTAATGGCACTAAGT
Source organism: Cyclobacteriaceae bacterium (assembly GCA_028281285.1). Taxonomy (GTDB): domain Bacteria; phylum Bacteroidota; class Bacteroidia; order Cytophagales; family Cyclobacteriaceae; genus Roseivirga. Next base: position 203,543 of record JANQKF010000034.1, on the reverse strand, counting down.
CGAAAGGCAATTGATGATTTAAACCAAGGTGATATTGCTTTAATCGGCATTCCCTTTGACGACCATTCCAGCTTTCTTACCGGCCCGGCAAAAGCACCTGAATTGATTATCAATGCCACTGAATCCGATTCAGCCAATTATTTTACCGAAGATCTCAAAGATCTGAACGAACACCCTCAGGTTTTCTGGTGTGAAAATCAATTGGGATCAGAATACCTGAAATTGGGAGACCCAGTCAGGCAAATTCTAGATAAGAAGGCAATTCCATTCACATTAGGCGGGGATCATTCCATTACTTATCCGGTGATGATAGCCATGGCCGAGAAGTACTCAAATCTTAGTATTCTCCATTTTGATGCCCATTCTGATCTCTATGATGAATTGGATGGGAATAAACATTCTCACGCCTGTCCATTTGCCCGGATCATGGAGAATGGACTTGCTAAAAATCTTACCCAGGTGGGGATCAGAACACTCAATACTCACCAAAACGAACAAGCCGAGCGGTTTCATGTGGAGATCATTCAAATGAAGGATTGGAAGCCTGGTATGGCATTTAAAATAGATGGACCAGTCTATATCTCCTTTGATATGGACGTGCTTGACCCTGCTTTTGCTCCTGGAATCTCACATCATGAGCCTGGGGGCTTCACCACGCGGGAAGTCCTCTCCATCATTCAATCGCTTGACCTTAACATAGTAGGTATAGACGTGGTAGAATATAACCCTGACCGGGATATCAACGGAATGACCGCCATGGTGGCAGCCAAGGTTGTGAAGGAGTTTATTTCCCTGTTAACGGCATAGTCAAAAGGTATGTCAAAATTTCTTCGTCATCCTGGTGCAGACGGAATCTACTAACATTTACTCGAAACCCAGGGGAAAATTCCCGACAAGTCGGGAATGACGCTTTCTATCTTTTGACATACCTTCGAAGGACCTGATAAACTGACCTAATCGTTGCGATATTTTGAGATGATTTCTACGACCTGCTTCTGTACTGCCTCGCTATTATAGTCAGTTGCGGTAGCTACTTCATCGCCAAGCGCAAATATTTTCTGAAACATCACTTTATCGTCTACCTTACCCTTGAATGTCAGAGTTTCTTTGGAAGCATAGATTTTATCCCATGCCTGACGAACATCCGACCAGTATTGCTGGTTTTTGGCCCACCAGTCCTGCGCAGCCTTGCATTTAGCATCGTCAACCTTAACATAGGTATTGTAGCCTTTCTCTTCCGCTAAGAGTTTGTCACCATTATCATTCCGAACAATTTTATCATTGTCTTGCTCGTGTAGCCATCCATAATTTGTCAGCTCATGACGGTTTGTTCTGATCATTACATTATAGTCGCTCCTCTTTGAAAACTCTCTACGAGGAAGCGGAGAATCGGCTGTATTCTCCCAATAATGTCTGCCATCGGTATGCACCCAACTTGCTGAGCCTTCATAGCGAAGGCCATCATCTACCTGGAATACTTTCTGAGTCCATTGACCTTTGACTTTGGATTTTGGTAACTCTACTGACTTCCAACTTCTGTCCTTATCATATTCATAAAGTGAAGTGTTTTCATAAAGCCAGTCTTGTCTCCAATGCTTAACGATCATGTCATCACCGACAATCAATAGATGTTGCATGGAGATTTTGTCCTTCTCATCTTCAACAAGCTGGACCCACTCTAAGCCTCCGGATCGATAGTTTTTATGAAACTTATAATCTTTATCAGGGGCGAAGGTTTCAGCAAAATTGAAGGTCACTTCATAGCAGCCACACATTCCTTTGATAGCAGCTCTATCCTGTTTCTTTTTGTTTTGTCCCAGCGCGTTCACACTAATCAGGCATAAGACAATAATTCCTAATTTGTTCATTGAATTAAGGCGTTTTTAAATTGTTTATCAGTTGTTAAAAATGCGAGTCGTAGTCGCTTGTATCCGTAGGCGATTATGACCAGGTTTCCTGAGAAGTAAAGGCCATGGGTAATGATTTCCATTATGTTACCCCCTCCCAGAAATACTTCGAACAAGAAGATATTCAGGGTCAATGGGACCAACATCACTGCACCAAGCAATGAATAGATTTGGCTAATCAGCAAAAGCCCACAGATCAGCTCCGCAATACCCAACATTGGCCAAAAGAAATCTGTTTGCTTTAGTCCCCCAATATAGGCACGTATCTCGACCACATGCTCGGGTACTCTTTTCACTTCAGCGCTTTGCTCGGTCTGCACCTTGGGCTTGAGCTCTTCCTTTTTAAACTTTTGAACTCCAGCATAAACAAAGAGTAAGCCTAGAGCCAACCTAACCGCAATGATGAAGTACTTAATCGCTTTCGTTTTATTCATTGTTCAGCAATTCATATTGGAATTGAGGATTTCCTCGCTCACCTGAGGTTGCATCTACCAATCGAGTGAACCTCAACTTGTAGTAATTATCTCCTGTGTCTTTAATCACATAGAAAATGTCGTCTTTTACACCGGTCTCTTGCCCTGAGCCTGGTTGGGCCACTGTTCTCCAACCACTACCAATAGCCGTGGCAGAGTTTGAGAATTCCAAGCTCGCGATACTTCCAAAAGCAAAATTCTCATAGGTGATGTCTGAGGTGATTTCAACGGTAGCTACATCTACCCGATTGGCATTGGTAAGAATGAAGTCTTTGAAAGCATAGGGGATGGAAGTGGTTGCATCAACCTGCAATAGATTGGTGAAAACAGTGAAAGAAAAATCCCAGTCATCAGCCTCAGGTGCTACTGATACCATGCCGTTGTCAAGATTTACAAAAACAAAGTCGAAATCAGTGTTCTTTGTAATATCCAACTCGCTGAATGTAGATGCTCCAATGCTGGCATACTGAAGGGTATACCCTCCGGAGTTTTGAATGACACGGATCTTCATCCAACCTCGCTGAGTGCCATCAGGGTTTTTACCTCTATTAATTATATATACCTGGTTGTTTGAAGCGGTTGCATTGACTTCTGCTATAGCAGTTTTCGTGAGGTCACCTGAAGGGTCATCCGTCCAGGAAGCCGCTTCCGGTAACCAAGCAGGAGGAGGTCCAAATAGCGCACCGAAGATCGCATCAATGTCCAGCTGGCTGGCAAAACCTACCGTATCAGCTGCAGTCACCGCGTCCAAATCAGTGGCATCAATTGCTCTTGCAAGTGCGCTTGCTGAATTGTTGAGAATTACCCTAAACTCAGTTCCGGTATAAAAACCCAAATCCCAGGAATTCCTGGAGACCGAAGTTTGCGTAGTTGTCGAAAGGTCAACAAAGACCTGGTTCGGCTGATTCTCCCCACCTACATTTGGATCAACTATTGACCCGGTTGCTGGTGGATCCACCGATGGGGTATCATCATCCGAACACGCACTGAATCCCACAAATCCAATCAGTGCCAAAAAGAAAAATAAACGTTTCTGTATCATTTGAAATTTAGATTATAGCTTAGTTTTAATAGATAAGACCTTCCGTAAGAGACAGGCACAGAAGGGCCTCCAGAATGAGCACCTCCAGAGAGGCCTGAATTATTGATTCTCCTGATATTGAATAAATTTCTTGCGCCTAAAGTGGCGTTAAATCGTTCACCAAAACTGTGTGTGATGGTTGCATCCATCCAGTGATAGCCAGCGACTTCACCGATACTGATCACCTCTTCATTCTGAGTATTGATTTCGGTGAAATAAGACTGAATGCGACCGGCATATTTATAAAAGAAATTGACTGAAGTCGCCTTGCCAGGAAAGGTATAAGTAATGTTTGAGCTGAGTTCCGGAGAGTAAAAGAACTGCGATAAGTTCTCCTCGGTTTCTGATATCCTATTGAATCTCCCGATATAGGAAAATCCCAAGCTTCCTGACCAATTTCCAATAGTTGCTTTTTGACTAAAAGTAGCCCCCAACGTTTTGAATCGAGATATATTCAAATAGGTGGTACTCGTAACATCGTTGATATTTTGACCTATACCTATTTGGTTTTCAATGTCATTGAAGAACAGATTTAAGTCACCCTGAATCCTCAACCCGTTAATCGTATAATCACTTCGCGCATTGACACTAAAATGATTTGATTTTTCAGGCAACAGGTCCGGATTGCCAAAAATCCGGTGGTTGGAATCTACAAATTCGAAGTATAGTTCTCGGACTGAAGGCGATCGGAAGCCCTTTCCATAAGAAGCCCTGAATTGAGTTGATCTGGAAAGATTGTACTTGAGTTGAACGGAAGGAATTAACTGATCTCCGAAGGCACTGTTATTAGTATATCGCACACCAGGTCTGATTGTGAACTTTTCGACAGGGTTCCACTCTAATGCCCCATAGATGCCATATTCCTGAATGGACTGTTCTTCATCCAGAATTCTTCCTCCGCCCACTGTTTCCAGTGAGATTTGATAGCCCGTTTGAATTGCTAATGACTCACCTGAATTCAGGTAACCTGTTCCGCCAAATTCCCAGACCCGATAGGTGCTTAGGTCCTGATCACCCGCTCCTGTAGTAAGGTTTTCAATACCAGTTACTACATTTTTCGAAAACCGCCTCTTTTGTCTTTCAAAATCGGAATAGGAGACAAAAGCACTATATCTATCCAGAAAGGAGAGTTTACCCTCCGCCTGAATTTGATGGCTCATCCGCTTCGAATCGTAGGTCTCGTCAATGGCAAAAGGTTGATTTTCTCCGGATGGGAGAAAGTTATTCTGCAATGTTCCAAAATCCTGGATTAGTTCATCAAATGCGTCCAGTCGATAATGAAAGCTGTTCGTTTGATCTTCGAATTTGATCAGGGCATTACCCGACCATTGCTCTTTAGGATTCCATTCGTGCTGTCTTAGAGCAGCTCCTCCCTGATAGCCCAAAAAGTCATTATGCTGTGCTCCTACCAACAACGACCATTGACTATTAAGTCTATGATTAAGGTTGAAAGATTGTATATGTCTCCCCCTGTCCAACCCATATTCAGATCCGGCACTTTCCGTTTGGGCGCTAAGCTGAACTTCGGTTTTGTTGATGAAGTCCTTTTTGGTAATCAGGTTCAAAACTCCTGCCAGAGCATTCGCACCATAGTTCACGGCCATAGGGCCTTCCACCAATTCAATGCGCTCTATATTCTGAAGATTGATTTGACTTAGATCGGCTCCGTTACCATTGCCCACACGGTTAACCAGAGGAACGCCATCAACTAGTATCTTGACATTCTGACTTGAAATTCCCTGTAGACTGATTGTAGCGCTACCCAAAGCCAAGTCCTGACTCAGTCGAATATTCAATTGACTTGCTAAAGCCTCTTGAAGTGTATTGGAACCTCTCGACTGAATTTCTTCGGAATTGATCGCCTGCACTCTGAAAACCGAATTCCTTATCGATTGGGGACTAAACTGACCGGTAACTACCACTTCGTCAAGTTGATTGATGGAGGGTACTAAAGGAATTCGATACTCTTTCCGTGTAAATAGAGTATCAATCAGAGTTTCATAACTCAGGTGACTCGTTTCAATAACAAGTGGAAATTCTTCAGAAATAACCAATCGGCCCTGGTCGTTCGTAACTTGTCCCACCCATTCATCAGCACTCAAGGAACGAACTTTGACGACTACTCCCGGAATTGATTCCTCGGACCCTTCTACCACAAAGGTTACCGATTGGCTGTAGGCATGAAGCCCCATCCACAACCATAATATCACTCCAAGTGCCCACCTATTCATTTATTTAGAATCATTCTTAATAATGCAAAGGTAGAGTGGCAAATTCGGTCGGGAAATCGCTAGTGCTGGTCAAATTGATTCACCATCACTAGTTAATCATTCACTAGTGCTGGCTAATCGTTTTTCATTTTGGTAATCGCATAGGCAATCAACTCTGCAGGGGATTTGAAATCCAGCTTTTTGAGTATTCGCTTTCGATGAGAATTGATAGTATGAATGCTCAGATTAAGCTTGTCAGCAATCTCAGTAGAAGACTGCCCTTTTCCGATTAGACGCACAATCTGAAGTTCTCTATCCGTAAGTTCGACTGACATCACATCCTCCTGATTGGTCATAATATCGATCACACGCTGACAATAGAACTTACCTCCCTCACTAATCGTGTTGATGGTCATTTTTATCTCCTCGGCAGAGCATTTCTTTGTAAGAAACCCATGAATACCTAGTGCTATCCTTCTTTTTATCTCAATCGTGTCATCGTCCTCCGAGATAATGAGGACTTTTAGCAAGGGGAATTCTTTCCTTACCTGTTTAAGCACCTCTGAACTTACCGGATTCTTCCCAACATACTCCAGAACTAAAAGGTCGATATCTTGATTTGCTATCTGGTTGATCAGCTTCTTCTCGGGATCAAGAACCTTAATAGAATAGGGTTTATTACTTGTTTTCAAAACAGCCTCTATTCCGGCACTGGAAAGAAACTGCGGATCATATATAGCTGCTTTGAGCAATTGTTTTTATTTAGACTTATTATAAACAATGCAAAATAAATCAATTTGTTTCAATGAAAAAAGTCGTTCAGTAGACTAAGATAGATTTTCCCATGGGCCGGTGATAGCTACAGTATCACCGTTCTCTTGAAGGTTCACGAAAAGGGTTTTTCCGGAGGGTGAAAAACACAAACCAGCAAACTCCGATTTGGAGCTGGTATTTCTACCAAAATCATACAATTCACCATCTTTATTAATGCCACGAATATGATTCGATTCACTATTGTCCTCACATAAGATCACATCACCCCATGGTGCGATGGTGAGATTATCGCACATATGAAGTACCGATTTGTCTTCAGATTCTGCGTAAAGTTCTAATATTCCGGGCTGATTTTTCTCTTCTTCAGTCCCTTCGTGTTCCGATGGTTCGTACCTGAATACCTGGCCAAAATTCTTAGGGCCACCGTTGGTACAGGCAAAAAACAATTCTCCATTGCCGAACCAGATTCCTTCTCCCCTTGCAAATCTTGCCGCACCGGATTCAAAACCACGATACCTCAAATCATCTTTTGGAGCTTCCACATCATCCATATCGATCCATTCCACCTCCAGTTTATCTCTTAGGTCCACCTTTCTCTCCTCCCAGTTTCGCGTATCCAATTGAGGCTGTTCTTTGACCGCAAGCGCTTGAAGTTTACCTCCTTGTTGAAGATCTCCTTTTACCCTGGGAATGAATCGATAAATCAATCCATCATGACGATCCTCAGTCTCATAAACGATTCCTGTTTTAGGATCCACTGCAACTGCCTCATGATTAAACCGCCCCATTGCTTTTAATGGGATTGGCTGAGTAGGCCCTTCGGCTGATGCGGGCACTTCAAATACATAGCCGTGATCCTTCTCAATATCTCCGGAGGCAGGGCTCACATCTTCCTCGCAGGTCAACCAAGTATTCCAAGGTGTTACCCCTCCCGCACAATTTCGATAGGTCCCCACCAAACTCAAGTATTCTTTCTCTACCTCCTGGGTTTCTTCATTGTACACCAGAGTAGTAGTTCCTCCTATTCCCGGAAATTGACTTTTACCGGCATCATACAATAATTTTGCATCAAATTCACCTAACAATTCGTTCTCCCTTCCAAAGGGACTGTCTTCTAATCTCCTTGGGCTGTTCTCATGATTTCGGATTAAAATCACCTTACCTCCAGTACCTAAAAATGAACCCATTCCATCAGGACGACCAGGAACAAGAAACCCATCAGACATTTCATTGCCTACTTTCGAAATGACTTTGTAAGTAAAACCCTCCGGTAAATCCAGATAACCATTGGCATCTTTAATCAGACTAATAACGGCTTTTGTCTTTTCGTCTGTTGATGACGTCATGGTACACCTCGACAGCGCAATAAATCCCAAACTGACTAAGGATGTTTTCTTAATAAATTCTCTACGCGAGCTTTTTGACTGATTCATTGTTGATAATGTTGAAGGTTGAACTCAATTTGAAACCTCAGTTCGGCAATGCCAAACAAATCATGTTAAGAAAATGTGTCCAAAGCAAAACTCATCTACGGACAGCCTTAATAAACACATCGATATTGTCAGGTCTTCCATTCACATAACGGATCCTGATTTTTCCATCATCCGTTAAATCAATTCTTCCTGGAATAGAATTGGTGGTTAGCATCCATCCTTCGGGTAAAATGACCGTATTGCGATTACGTCCGAAACTACGATCCCAAATTAGCTGATCATCAACCAAAAGATACCGGTTAGGGTCAGTATAAGTTTCTGAAATTCTCAATCGTTTACTCTCTCCTTCTTTTACCGGATCATACCAAATTACCACTGCTTCGGTCTCATCGCTCAGATTGTTGACCTCAATACCTTTGTCTGAAATCTCTTTCCCCACCAGAGTCTCCACCTTGAGCTTTTCACCGGTGTCCAAAAGAATGGCAGATGGCCCTGAGGCCTTACTTCCTGCTCTTACGATATTAACATATTTGTCCATTCCTACTCTTTCCTCGGTATAATCATGATATAGAAAGAATGAATTAGTCTCCGGTTGTTGAAGGAAATAGACAATATCTCTATTTTGAAATGATCTTTCATTGATTGAATAACGAACCCGGGCTTTGGACTTATCTCGTCCTTGAGGAGTCGGTTTGTAATCGGGCCAAGGGTTTTGAGGCCTCGACCTGAACTTCATGTTCTTTGCCGGCCGGGCTACTACCTTATAGGGTACTCCAGCGGGCCCATCATTCATGAAGCTTACTTTTATTCTGCCGTCCTCTTCATGTTCTACTTGTGAAGGGTAATTTGCCCCTATCAACTCATAGCCCTTGGGTAATACGACTGAATTCCTCTTTATACCCAGGGAACGATCAAACACTATCGAACCATCTTCCTTATAATAGCTCTTGACGTCCTTATAAGTCTTGTCAATTCGAAGCCGAGCCTGTCCTCCCTCAGCAACTGGTCGTGCCAGATCAACCATTAGGTATTCTCCGTTCTCATTTGCATAGTAATGTCCGTTTTTCCTGGCCTCTTTGCCATCCACTATTTCCCAATTCAGTTCTTTGCCGGAAGCCAAATCCCAAACCGCATCCACCAAATGTTCACTTCCCGCTCGAAGTGTATTAAAGTACTTTGTTGCACCGGCCGTGGTAGCACTTACATCATAAATTATCCTAAAACTTTGGCTATCCGGGCTGAGAAGTTCATAGCGCGTATAGCTGTCTACTTGTGTTTGTCGGAATTCCTGGGACTGAAGTGGAAATTGAAGAAATGAGAGAATAAGGAGGGTTAGAATCCGAGGCTTCATAATGAATAAGTCAATAATTAGAGGGAATTTAATGTAAATTAACCACCATTGTGACCAATCTTTTTTGAGAGGTCGATTTTTTTGAGTTTACGAGAGTATGAGTTTTGAGCTTTGGTTGTCGTTTGTCGGAACAGTTGTAATTCTGGCCATAACTCCCGGCCCTAGTGTTCTGTTGGCTTCTGCCAACAGTTTGAATTATGGAGTTCGAAAGACTTTCGGCACTATACTGGGTGACTTATCAGCCAATCTTATTCAGATGAGCTTGGCCTCATTGGGTCTCGCTTCAATTATTATTTCATCCGGAGAAATCTTCCAAGTGATCAAATGGCTGGGCGTGGGCTACCTAATTCTTGTTGGGATCAAGAAAATTGTAATCAAGCCCTCTTTAGATAAGAATACCGGAAAGAAAGGACCAAGAGGTACTTGGAGCTTGTACAAGGAAGGATTTTTGATGTCAGCGGCAAACCCCAAAGCCATTATTTTCTTTGCCGCCTTATTCCCACTTTTTATAAGTCCTGGCAGAGAATTTTTCCCTCAGTTTCTGGTATTGTGTATCACATTTATCTGTATTGACGGACTATCTCTTCTGACTTATTCCATCTTCGCTGCACGATTAAAAAGCTATTTGGAAAACAATGACAAGGTCCATTTTCAAAACAAAATAGTCGGGGTACTTTTGATCTTTAGTGGTTTGATGCTGTCTTTAGTCAAAAAAACGGGTCAATAAGGTTATGACCTTTGGAGTTATTACTTGTATTGCTTCCCATGTTTAATGATGATGCCAACGTCTTGAAGAATTTCAATATGGCGAAGCACGTCACCTTTTACGGCAATAATGTCGGCATATTTTCCTTCACTGACCGTACCAACTTCACTTGACACACCTTGCATCACCGAGGGCCAATAGGTAGCTGCTTTTATCGCATACATAGGATCAACATCAAATTCATTTACCCAAACATCAAGCTCATGCCAGGTAGACTGGCTATGAAACTTCATTGGGATTCCGCTATCCGTCCCCACCAACAAGACTACTCCGGCCTCCCTTAACTGATTGAATTTTCGCTCCAATGTTGGCTTTCTCACAGGAGTAAGCTGAAAATATCCCATCCTATCAGGGTGTTTCAAGGAATTCTTTATGTCTTGAATCACGGTGTCAGGCATATCCAAATGCCAGGAAGGGTTATCCAGTTCTTCAGGATTGTCGCGTTTGTATTCATAATTATACAAACCCTCCACGGTTGGTGTCCAAAACAATGGGCCCAAATTCATTTGTGCAGTCCGCTCTTTGATCAATTCCATGACGTCAGTCGGATACTCGGGTGCAGATGCTAATCCCGTATGTTCAAAACTATCAACCCCCACCTTCAAGCCTCTTCTGATTTCCTCAGGTCGATGGCTATGCGCTGCTACTTTAAGTCCATTCCTATGGGCTTCATCCACTACAGCTTCCAATTCTTCCCAAGTCATCTGATCCTGATCAATCATCTTGATCACATCGACCCCAGCATCGGCAAGTTTCTTCACTTTGGATCTGGCGTCCTTAGGTCCATGGACCTCCCAGCGATAGGATCGCAGGTTTTCGGGAACTCTTTTTTGAATAAATGCACCAGACACATACATCGTTGGTCCTGGTATTTCTCCACTATTGATCCTATCTCGAACCCGTATACTTTCTTCCAGATTTCCACCTAGATCACGCACGCTAGTGACCCCGGCCATTAGCAACTGATGGGCAGAGGCCGGCATGATCACATCTCCCAAAATCGCCAGATAATCAGGTTGATTCCAGCGCCCGTAATTACTATGGCCATTAATCCTCAAATGAACGTGCATATCCCACAGGCCGGGAAGAACGCTCATACCCTCAGTAGATATCACTTCTGCCCCTTCGGGAATGGTTAGGGTGTTGACGGTTCCCACGGCCTTGATCCTTTCTCCTTCAATAATCACTACGCTATTTCTAATAGGAATACTACTAAAGCCATCGATCAATGTGCCACCTACTAATGCCTTTATGTTGTTCTGAGCATTGGTTTGGAGAGTCAAGCAAACGCAAACGGTAAGGAGTGTTAGTATTTTTTTCATACTGCCTTATTTAAAGCGTTTACCATGCTTGATTACAATGTCTACATCCTGAAGAATACTGATATGTCTTAAGACATCACCCTTAACCGCAATAATATCTGCATACTTTCCTTCGCTGACCGTACCTACCTGATCGGACACTCCTTGCATTACAGAAGGCCAGTAAGTAGCTGCTTTTAGTGCATACATTGGATCAACCCCGAACTCATTTACCCAAACATCAAGCTCATGCCAGGTGGATTGACTATGAAATTTCATAGGCACACCACTATCGGTTCCAATGAGAAGAACAAGACCGGATTTTTTCAATTGATTGAACTTGGTTTCCAGAGTCGGACGTCTTACGGGAGTCAATTGAAAGTACGGAAGTCGATTAGGATACGCAATCGATCGTTTGATATCGGCCACCACAGAGTCAGGCAGCCCAAGATGCCACGAGTCGTTGTCAAGCTCTTCAGGATTATCCCTGATATATTCGTAGTTGTATAGTACTTCAACTGTCGGAGTCCAAAACATTGGACCCAAATTCATTTGTGCAGTCCGCTCTTTGATCATCTCCATCACATCATCCGGATACCTTGGAGCTGATGAGAGTCCCGTATGTTCAAAGTTGTCTACTCCTGCTATTAGGCCTCTCCTAATTTCTTCCGGTCGATGGCTATGTGCAACCACCTTAAGTCCGTTGGCATGTGCCTCATCTACCACTGCATGAACTTCCTCCATCGTCATTTGATCCTGATCAATAAGTTTTATGACATCAACCCCAGCATCGGCCAGAGTCTTGACTTTGTTCCTAGCGTCTTTTTCTCCATCAACACCCCACCTGAATTGCTCAGTATCGGGGTATGGCGCCTTTTGAATAAAAGGTCCGGAAACATACAGTGTCGGGCCCGGAATTTCTCCCCGGTTTATGCGGTCTCTCACGTCCAGACTTTCCTCCAGTGGGCCACCCAGATCTCGCGCACTTGTAACTCCAGCCAACAACAACTGATGAGCCGATGCCGGCATGATAACATCTTTAAATAAAGGCGGGTAAGTGCGATCCCAGTAGCTGTAATTACTATGGCCGGTAAGCATTAGATGAACATGCATATCCCAAAGCCCGGGAAGTACACTCATTCCTTCGGTGGAAATCACCTCAGCCCCTTCAGGAATAGGTAATGTTTTAATAGTACCTACAGCTGTAATTCGCTCTCCCTCAATTATTATCACACTATTTTGAATGGGTGTACTCGAGAAGCCATCAATGAGTGTTCCACCTACAAGCGCTTTCATGTTGTTTTGGGCTATCAGACCATAGCTCATTAGAAGGAGAAGAATAAAGGACAGATTAAGCCTGATAGGACGTTTCATCTTCAAATAGTTAAAGGTTGCTTCCTTAATATAGAAGATTTCACTGGAGCGAGAAAGCGCTTTGTTTGCCAGAGGATTGCCTACGATAGCTATATTTCAGAAAGTGCCTTGCAGAAAATGTTGACCTCCTCTTTAGTATTATAATAGTGGACGCAGGCACGTACAATCTCGTCAAGACCACGATCACTCATGTCCAGAAATGTGTTTGCTCGGCCATTCCATGAGACGTTTATACCCTTGCTGTGCAAATACACTTTTACCTCTTCCGCGGTCTTTCCTGCGACCGTAAACGAGACAATCCCTCCCTTTACTTTTCCGATATCTCTTAAAGTGACTCCATCGATTTCGGCAAGTCGCTTTCGGGTATAAGCACCTAGTTCAAGAATTCGCTCCCAGATATTATTTATCCCAATCTCCAGAATATAGTCTACAGCAGTCTTAAGTCCGACAGTGCCAGCCCTGTTACCTTCCCAATTCTCAAATTTTCTTGCATCGGAACGAATTATATACTCATTCTTACCAGTCCATTCAGCGGAATGTAAATCTATCCATGCCGGGGTCAATTGATCAAGAATATTGTTGCTCGCGAAAAGAAAACCGGTGCCTCGCGGACCTCTTAAATATTTCCGTCCTGTAGCTGAGAGTAAATCACAACCTATTCTTTCCACATCTAATGGATATTGTCCAACCGTTTGGCAGGCATCCAGCAAATAAATGCAGGGATGTTCTCGAACTACTGCTCCGATTCCTTCAGCATCAACCAATAAACCGGAATTTGTTGGCATATGTGTCACGGAGACCATTTTCACTTGCTCGTTGAGCATTAATGGTAAAGCACCAATGTCAGGTTGACCAAATTCGTCATTAGGTATTACCTCTATCTTTACATTTACCTTTCGCTGAAGATGCAGGTAAGAGAGATAATTACTCGCATAATCGGCAGTTGTTACCAAAATCACATCTCCGTCCTTCCAATCGATGGCCTGGAATCCTGCATTCCATGCCACCGTGGCGTTTTCAACAAGCGCTATTTCCGATTCATCAGCATTGATCAACCGTGCAATTGAACCATAAGTCCCTTCAATTTCTTCGAAGTATTTGGTGTGAGTTTCATAGCCACCGAGAGTCATCTCCTCCTCCAAATATTCCACGACCCTCCTTCTTACAGGGTTTGGGGGCAGTGATGCTCCGGCATTATTCAAATGAATTACATGATTCACTCCTTCCGTATCTTCTCTGAATCTTATAATATCTTCACTACTAAACATATACCAATTATATCTTCGGTTGTCTAACTTAACTATATTTATAGCGCATCCAAGTTATGGCAAAAAGAGAACGTTCCTCAGATAAGATCACATCAATTGCCGCAATCATTGTTGCGATTGCAGCTATAGGGATTTCTGTATGGCAAGGAATGGACAACCGAAGACATAATCGCTTGTCTGTTCGACCAAAGCTACAGATCATATTTCGTGCCGACCCTCAAGGAGATGCAGGCTTCATTGTGAGAAATGATGGTTTGGGACCAGCAAATATCAAACGGTTCGATGTAAAACTGGATGACAAACTGCTAGATAAGGTTTCGTTCCGAGCAGTCTTGGATTTGGCGAGAATTATGGGACTGGATAGTCTACCTATGGACTTTGATCCAATAGTGAACACCACAACTATACTACCTGGAGATCAAGCAAGGATTCTCACTTTCTTAAAAGGAGAAGGTTCAAATATGAAGCTCGTATTGGATTCCATGAATGTTTATCTTAGTCGCATTGACCTGGATCTCGAATACGAATCCATGTATGGCGAATCCTTTTCCACAGGTTTCTAGGAAGCTATATCTTTTGATTGTCAGTTAATTATGGCTTGGTTCTTGTTTCTAGCTTTAGAAACTTGACCTACATGAAAAAACTGACTTCATTATTAACCCTCACCTTAACTACCTTTCTTTTTGCTTGTTCGGACTCATCCGACACCGAGCCAAATCTCACCGAAATCGGAAATTGGTCAATTCAGGAAATTGATCAAACACGTGACCATACTCGCCCGAACGGAAGCAATCTGATCACCAATTTTGTCTTCAGTACCAATGGGTCGGTCCTAAAAACTGGAGAAATCTCCTTGAATGAAGACCTTACCGGAATGATAAACTTTGATTGTGTTTGCTTCGATCCGGATCAAATTCGTTTTGAATTTGACTGGATAAAAGAAGTCGGGAATGGAATAAGGATGACCAGTATCGATCAAACCCATGAAATCAGCTGGTCAATCATTGACCTGACCAGAATGGAATTACGTGTTCTTTGGACCGAAACTATAGAATACACCACCCCAAGTGGCAATGGTAGCATCATAAACCGGAATATCTTGTCTTTTCTCCGGGTTGACTAAACGGACCACCATTCAAATTAAGCACTTTCTCACAGCCTCTCGAATTCACTATATTACTGAACAATTCTAGTGAAATGAGGCTTTCTATATCTCTTTTACTGATCTTTTTGTTTGTAGCCTGCAGCGCTCCTGAAAATGATCGTAAAAGGCCCAACATACTATTTGTCTCGATAGACGATCTAAAACCTACTATCGGAGCCTATGGTGACCGATATGCTGTTACTCCACACCTGGATGAATTCGCTAGTACCGGTTTGACTTTCCTAAGGACTTACAGCCAAGCTGGAGTCTGTGCTCCCTCAAGGGCGAGCTTGATGACCGGCTTACGCCCGGATTCCACCAGGGTATGGCACTTGGGTGATAAATTCAGGGAACTGATGCCTAATGTGGTTACTATGCCGCAATACTTTGATAAGCATGGCTATCACACCGTCTCCATTGGCAAGATTTTTCATAATTATATGCCAGATTCCATTTCCTGGGACGAACCAGATCTGAGACCTCCTCAATACAGCGCTCCGGAAATGCATAAAAGAGACGGAGAGACTTTTTATGTGAATGAAGAGACAAATCAACTTCAAAAAATAGCAAGGGATTCACTCGTCAAACTTCGCCCGGTAAGGTATGCAGACGGCTGGAACAACGGACCGGTTTGGGAATGGGAAGACGTCCATGATTCTCTTTACTACGATGGTGCACAAACTGAATTGGCAAAAAGAACGCTAACACGCATCACCAAAAGGAATGAACCATTTTATCTTGGAATGGGCTACTTCCGACCTCATATGCCATTCACCGTCCCAAAAAAGTATTGGGATTTGTACGATCCTGACGAATTGCCACTAGCTAAAAACGATTTTCACCCCGAAGGTGCACCAGTTTGGACAATGAATTCTAACTATGAGCTCCGTCATTATAATGGGTTTCATCATATCGGCACACCCATTTCCGGATTTAAAATTCCGGAAGATACCGCACGCCTTCTCAAGCAAGGGTATTATGCGAGTGTTAGCTATGTCGATGCGCAGTTCGGAAAGTTGATTCAACATCTGAAGGACCTTGGAGTTTATGACAACACAATCATAATAGTCTGGGGAGATCATGGGTGGAAGCTGGGAGAACACAATAGCTGGAGCAAGCAAACCAACTATCATATCGATACACACGTGCCCATGATGATTCGTGTCCCAGGACAGCAAAATGCCGGAGCCAAGACAGAATCGCTCACCGAACTGATCGATATGTTCCCATCACTCCTGGAGTTGGCAGGAATTGATGTGCCCGACTATATGCAGGGAACCAGTTTTGTTCCACTCCTTGAAAATCCTTACCAGGACTGGAAAACGGCTGCATTCAGCCAATTTCATAGAAGGCCACAACATACTCCGGACAAGGGTAGATATATGGGCTACTCAATGAAGACGACCACACAGCATTATATCGAATGGTATGAATGGGATCATATTAAAGGCGAAAAAGGGGAATTTAAGGCTGTCGAACTATATGATCTGATAATTGATCCTGATGAGAATCGTAATATCGCGAACGAGCCGACACAAAAGGAAAATGTGGCTGCCTTATCCAAAAAATTATGGAGGGGATGGAGAGCAGCAAGACCTCAACAATAAAAGAAGCCCTGACTCTCCAGTCAGGGCTTGTGGATAGAAAACACCTGTATTTAATTAAATCACCTCAAACCAAAAACTAAATCAGGTTGTCTTGACCAAATACACTTTCAGTTGTATTTCCCTTTCGGGCTGACGAAAGGATCCTTGATCACTTTGTCAGGGCAACCTTGACAATTGAGCTTATCTCAATTCGTCACGGTTGAATTTCTGTGTTGTTTTTTCAATGAGTTGGTTTACCTCTGCGCTCGTAATTACCTCTTTACCTTGTTTAAGTTCTTCTAAAAGAATCTCAGCTACCTCTTCTTCGCTGGATTCATAACTCTCAACGTGATTGTCGAGCGTATTATTTCTATAAATCCATTTTAAATGATTCATCAGCAGGTTTCGGCAGCTTTCTTCTACATAGAACACAACCCCACTGATACTAATCTTGTGATGACCGTCCATGATTCCGATATATAGGGTTGATGAAAACATTTTTATTCTTGTTCTGTCTAAAAGACTGCTTTCTCGTGGAAACGTTACTCTCAGACCTTTACTTTTTTTGACCTTTGTTATATAGATGCCACGAGTTGAAAAAATGTTGCATATTCTTTCAGCGATTAACAGAAATTAACTCTACTTTCTGTTTTTTAACTTTCTGTAAACACTTTTTATAGCCTTAGCTACCAATTTTGGTTGATCGATATGGACTTGATGTCCGCTTTTTCTGGCAACAATTTGACGGCTATCATTTGATAATTTGAGCAGCTCCTTCTGCAATTGTTCAGAATGTTCTTTTAATGCTTCAGTTGTCCAATTATCGTCTCCTTCTTTGTCCGGTTTATTCCCACCCGATATGACCACAAGAGGTGTTTCTCCAAAGTTATAGGCAGCTTCATTCTCGTAAATGCTCTTCATTGTTTCCGCCTCATAGCTCTTTCTGCCCGGCACATAGGTATAGGGCCGATGATTATAAAACCAATCGAAGCGTTCCCGGTCTTCTTCTGAAAAGTCTTTTAGCAAATCACCAAAGTCACGCTTGGGTTGAAAACTTTTGGTTTCAGGAAAATGCAAAAGTCGACTGGTGATTGGATCGGGTACTGTTTCCTCAGACGCTCTTAACCTCATTCGCTGCCATTTCCCCTGGCCTTCCTTATAGAATTTGAGTACCACATCAGGGTGTGTGGCATCCACCAAGACCACTCCCGCGACTTCTCCTGGGTATGCATTCGCAAATACCCTGGTCAGGATTCCTCCCAGGGAATGCCCTACCAGAATATAAGGGCCTTTAATCCCTGCATTCTGCAGGGCTGTATAGGTATCATAAGCCTGTTGCCGCATGTGAATGGAATGACCGTGTTCACTCCATCCTTCTCCTGCCTGATCCACGGCAACCGCGGTGGTGAACTTAGCAACTTTGGGTATCACCAATTTCCAAATCAGTGCAATATCACCTGCACCATGAAACATGATCACAGGAGGACCTCCCTCTCCCTGATGGATTAAATGGAGCTTATAACCATTTACATCCACCAATCTCCCCGGTGGTGGATATGACTCCTGCGCTGAGCCGGACAAAATAGTGAGAGTCAATAGAAAATGGGTAAGTAGTATTTTATTCATTTTATGTAATCGCTTACATATATGGATGAAAAGAAGGCTCAAAAAGTTTGAGCCTCAAAATTATTCCCCCGACTTTCTTAGATAAATATCGCTGGTTACTGTTTCCAGATTTACTTCCTTACCTCCTGACATGTAGGTACTTCTAATGTCCTTGCTACTAATTACGTTGAGTCCTCTCTCTCTTTTTGTTCGTAAGTCGAAGTTAGTATAGACTGCTCCCGTGACCGTCTTCATTTTTATATCAGCACCGCTGTCTTTATCCCATGTTACATCAATGTGGCCAGTTACCGTTTCTATTTCGATGTTTCCTTTCATACCTTCTACCTCAACATCAGCCACTACTGTGTTTATCCATAAATCCGACTCTTTTGGTAGGTACACCTCCACTTCTACATCTGCACATAAGTCATATCCATCACCGGAATAATAGTTTCGTTTTCCATCTCTAGAGCCACATCCTCTATATCTCGACCTCTTGAGCATTCGATCGTTCAAATCAATGTCAAGCGAAACTCTATCACGATAGTCATCGATGTCCACCCTCAAAGCCTCATTAAGTTCACCATCATTGATTTCATAGGTCACCTTAATGTACACTTCCTTCTTATCCCACGATTTAATACTAATTACTTCTCCTATTTCGAAGTCTACATCAAGTTCCTGACCATTGTAGGGAATGGTCTTTTCAACCACTTCCTGACCAAGACAAGCAAAACCAAAAGCAAATACTAAAGCTGAGATGAACGCCTTTTTCATGATTAGTTATTTTTTCTCAAATACACATTTCCATACTGAGATTCTACATGAAGCTTTCTAGTGCCTCTATTTAGGGAGGCAGAAGTCCTCATCCATTTACCGGGAAATCCTTCTCCGTCCGCTCTAAGCTTAGAATCGAGATTATGATAAATCTGGCCCCATTGCGTGCTGGCTTCAATATCTAAATCCTGGCTTTCGTCAACTACAACATCGATCCCCCCGTATCGGGAATCGACAGTTAGCGATAATTCAGTGCTCAACACCTCGACTATACCGTATCGGGCATCAACGTCTACTTCCATCCCTTTTGGAACAAATACCTCCAAAAGAACTGAGACCGTCACACTGTTTCGACCTCCCACGCGACTTCTGGTTATCGTAGACCCATTGCCGGTGATGGTGATACCTTTTCTTTTGCCTCTGTCTATGTTGTAACCGCTATAACCATTGATATCATCAATTCTAGAATCAATTTCCAGAACTCCATTACTGACCCGGGAACGGAGTTCAAATTTTTCATTATCGTCTCCATCATTAATGAGAATATCGGCCTTGACCTGAACCTCTTTTTTATCCCAGGTATTGATGGTGACCAATTCCGGGTATTTAAATCGTAAATCAATGCTTTTCACTTTGGAAGCATCAAAAGTCTCAGTCTTAATCTCTTCCTGACCAAAAGAAGCAGATAAGCCAAGACATAACATTATGAAGAAGTATGTGATTCGTTTCATTGTATTGAGTTTTGGATCCTTCAATAAGCAAGCCCTGGATATACCAGGGCTTTAGACTTAATTTTTTCTTAGATATACGTTGCTGTATCCTGACTTGAGGTACATATCGACACCCCCGCCATTCAAAGTTCCTTCGATGGTAGAACTCACTCTTCTCATTCCATCTGTCTTGGGAAATTGAATGTCCAGGTCAGAGAATGCTTCACCATACTGAGTCTTGATTGTAAGATCAGCCTTGGTATCGCCAGGAACAGTCACATCTACTACCGAGTAAGAAGAAACCAGTGAAAAAGGTCCAGCTTGGCTCACGTTCGAAAAGACAGCTTCAATTTTACCATAAACCGTGCTGACCAAGGCAGGTCCGGTAACATCAGTCATATACACACTATTGTATCGACCGGAAATTTCCAATTCACCTGTGATGCCGTCAACTTCGATCTTTCCACCTTCCCATTCACCTGTATGCTCAATCTGTAGATTTACACTTGCAGGTACTTTGATTGTATAACGGCCTTGTCCTCTTCTGGAAGCTTGAAAAATTGTCACCTCATTTCCCTCTTTTTGTACATTAAGACCGATGCCTGTATTGTCCTGGCCCATTGCGCTCAAGGCCTTCAGGCCCTTGGCACGTTCTGCCCGATCTCTATTGGAACTTGCTTCAATTTGAATTTCATTTCCATCATAAGCCTGTACGCTCACTCTGTTTACTTCCTTGATCATGACTGTAGTGGCAGAGGCATTCCCAATGCTCACCGTATAATCCTGGGCATTCAAGCTTAAACAAGCCAACAGAGCCAGAGCGATCAAACCTAATTTGTTACTAACCTTCTTCATTTTTATTGTGCGTTTTATTATTTCAGATAATTTGAGTTGTTGTTTATTCAGTAGACTATTCCAGTCTTTATTCATTACACTGCTAATCAAAATATTCTATAAATCCTTTAGTTTAAATATCCCAAGATGGGCTTCAGCCTTTACCTCTTTCAAGACATCTGAGCCTTCAGTGATTTTTTCTAGATTTTCAATCGCTGATTTCTCCTTTAATTCAACCAAAACATGAATCAGTGAGATTTGAATCGCTGGTTCTTCAATGCTCCCTAATGCATCAACAAGGGAGTTCTTGACTTTTATATTATCTCCAAATCTTGCCAAAGACTCAATGGCCTTCAATCTAACATTCGTGTTCTTATCATCGTACATTCGTTGAATCAGGGCATCCAAAATCTCGTCATCGGGTGCATCGATATCGAATGAATTATTGACAGCCTGCAATCGCCCACTTGCTGAATTGCTACCAAGGTTGTCAAACATCATCGCCTTCATCTGCTGAAGTTCTTTCCTCACTTCATCCAGGCCATCATCAGATTTGAGATTGTTCCCTGCCAAATAGCCAACAAGTATCAAAGCTACGGCAGCTGCAATGCGGTAAATCCAAGTCAGTGTACTTCGATTAATCGAAACCACTTTAACATCCTGCTCTTCCTGGTCCAAATTCTCCTCAAGCTTTCCAAAGAGTTTATCTTCTGAGAAATCCTCCCAACGAATGTTCTGACGATTTTGAATATCCTTGAACTGCAACTGATATTCTTTAAACTCAATAGGGATATCTTCTCTTTGGAAGAAAGATTGGAGTTGCTTTTCCTCCTCCAGAGAAGTTTCCCCATTGAAATATTTTTCGATTAATTCCTTTGTTCTATCTAAGCTCATAATCCTCGATTTTTAGATAAGCTTCTCTTGCCTTTTTTCGTGCTCTTGACAATCCAACTCGGATATTATTAATCTCCAAACCGGTTTGTTCAGATATTTCTTCATAACTAAACCCTTCAACATCCCGAAGAGTGATCAGAAGTCGTTGTTGCTCAGGTAATGATTGAAAAACCAAATCAATTATCTCCATGCTTTGATTTAGTTCTGCCCTTCTTTGTGGGGTAACAAACCCTGAATCCAGCTCCATTTCCTGAACATCCAATTGATTCTTGTGTTTCTTGGACTTTAATCGGTCCAGACACAGATTCTTGGTAATGGTCACCGCCAGCGCTTCAACACTCCTGTATTCACTAAGTTGCTGTCTTTTATCCCATAGCTTCACCATGGCATCCTGTAAAGTGTCTTCTGCCTCTTCAACAGATCGAAGCATGTTTAATGCTATCCTATACAACCTGTCTTTAACAGGAAGAACCTTTACTTTAAATTCTTGCAACTCCATTCAATGGCACAGACGATGATTAAGAGGGGTCATTACAGGAAAGTAGAAAAAATCCAAGACAAGTTAAATTAGACAATCATAATATATTGATTATCAATGACTAATGATTTAAGAAAAGTATACCCTATATTCGGCATGATCGTCTGAGTTTGTTTTTCATTCTTTCAAAAATATTAGCCTTTTTCGTGATGCCACTAACCTGGGTAATTGGACTGTTGGTAGCTTCAAGAATAGTAAAGAAACCCAGACTTAGGAAAAGACTGCTTTGGGCCGGAATTGTCTTATTGATTCTAATCTCAAACCAATACATCAGCAATCGAATCATGCTCTGGTGGGAACCAAGTCCGATTCCAATGGCAGATGTTGGTAAATACGATGTGGGCGTGATTTTCACAGGTGTGACTCTGGGCGACAAGAACCCACGAGACCGGGTGTATTTTAGAAAGGGGGCCGACCGGGTAACGCATACTCTTCAATTATATAAGGCCGGTAAGCTGGATCACATACTTATCAGTGGTGGGTTGGGGTTTAAGGATTATCCAATGACATTTGCGGCAAATCGTCTAAAGTCTTTCCTGGTAATGGCGGGAGTACCTGATTCGGTAATTACGGTCGATATTGAAGCCAGCAATACCTATGAAAATGCCGTGAATTCGGCCGCCATACTTAATGAAAGCTTTCCAGATAAAGACTATCTTCTGATCACATCCGCCTTTCACATGAAAAGAAGCGAATTATGTCTAAGGAAGCAGGATATTGAGTTTGACAAATTTCCTACAGACTATTATACAGGCAGGTCCAGAATGAATTTCGGAGAACTGTTTATTCCAAAGGCTGATGCAGTAATGAGATGGCAAAAAATAGCCCAGGAAGTTGTAGGTATTGCAACGTATAAATTGATGGGGTATCTCTAGAAGACGATTACATTCGCGTCTTCCAATTGATTAACAATCTGCGTTACTTCCTTAAGCCTCAAAAAATAGAAGATTTGTTTTCCTTCTCGCTTACTGCCAAGAACGCCTTTCATTTTCATATTAGCGAGATGATGTGAAGTTAGCGATTGCTCCAAACCCAGGTACCGGGTGATTTCATTGACCGACATCTTCTCATTTTGACTGAGTAGATCAATGATGCCAACACGCATGGGGTGCGCGATGGTCTTAAGGACAAAGGCAATTTTTTCTACCCTGTCTATGTCAAGCTCCTCTTGCATACCGATAGGTTTGTGTATCAAAGATATGAACACATGATCATATATACAAGCAGAATTATAAAGATTTATTGACAGTTACAAAAATTTAGCTTGGAAACGCTCAAATCTGCCGATATTAGGACATTTCAAGTTAAAATAAATTTAATCCAAATCTTCATCTTACTATGAAATCTGATTATTCTGATCGGAATCACAAAAAAAGGAGGTGTTAAAACACCTCCTTTCGACTCACGATTTAAAGTCCTATTTAGTTATAGACTATTTCCAATTCTACCCTCCTGTTGGCCGCTCTTCCTTCCCTTGTATTGTTGTCAGCCACGGGGTTTGCAATCCCAAAACCATCGGCTGAGAGTCGATCACCGCTAATACCCTTTTGCACGAGATAATTCTTGACAGCATTGGCTCTTCGTTTGGACAGCTCCAAATTAGAATCTGGGTTTCCGGTATTATCAGTGTAGCCTGAAAGCTTCAGGTTGAAGCTTGTATCGTTACTCATTAATTCGACAACCTGATCGAGCGAGGAGTAAGATGAAGCTCGGAGAACATCGCTACCTGAATTGAACTGGATATTCTTAACCGCCAGGGCCAGCACTTCTTTCACTTCTTCTTTCACTTTAGGACAACCATTATTGGCTGCTAATCCAGCAGTTCTAGGGCAATTATCATCTTTATCTAAAATGCCATCTCCATCTGAATCCGGACATCCGTTTCTGTCGCCAGCCACATTCGGGCAGTTGTCGTCTTTATCCGGAACACCATCACCATCGGCATCGGGCCAAGGACAGCCATTATTTCCTGAAGGTCCTGCCTGATTCGGACATTGATCATCTTTATCAAGTAGACCATCACCGTCCGTGTCTGGGCAACCGTTGTTGCCGGCAGGTCCTGCTGCATTAGGACATGCATCTTCTGAGTCCTTAATCCCATCGTTATCAGAATCAGGGCATCCATTTAATGTCCCTGCTTCTGTCGGACATTGATCATCTTTGTCCAACACTCCATCACCATCTGTATCAGGCCAAGGACATCCTCTATTCTCTGCCGGACCTGCGGTATTTGGGCAGGCGTCCTCCTTATCGTAAATACCATCTCCATCAGAATCTTTCTTCTTACTTAGACTAAATGAAACTCCTATGGCATATTGCATATAGTTTGGTGCATCGACTGTACTTCTCCGGTAGGCTGCCCGAGCATTGATCTCGGAATTATCACCCACTTTAAATTTTAAACCGCCTCCAATCGGTAGGTGGGCATGGCTTCCGTCCTCATATTCAGTATATGGTATTCGTCCTGAGTTCTTGTTAAACCATGAGAACCCATAACCCAGAAAAAGGTAAGGTGCCACTCTTGAGTCCCTCTTTAATAGATAACCATTATCGAATTTATAGGTCAGCCTTAAATCCAAATCGGCAATGTTGCTGGAAAAGATATTCTCGTAAATGAGTTTACCAAATGAAAATCCAGCCTCCACATCAAAGCTTGAGTTCAAGTAACGCTCTACACCTAATCTAAAACCAGAATTATCCAATTGTCCGAAATCATAGATCCCCTCATAGAATCGAAAATCAAGTTTGTTGTTAGTCAATTCCATGCTTAGCCACCAAGGGTCATTCACATTTTGGGCTCTAAGACCTGAAATAATGAGCATCAGGCCAAATAGGTAAAAAAGTCTTTTCATAGCATTAATAGTTGATTGATTGACAGACTCAATTGATATGCCATGTATTGAACTCTTCACCAAAAGGGCATACACCTAATTTCCAGGGGTATTTGATTATCTTTGACCCCAAAATTACTCCCTAAGATTCTCCCAAATTGGGAACCCATTCCAAAATGAAGATCGGACTGATTTCAGACACTCATAGTTTTCTAGACCCAAAGGTGTTCGACCATTTTGGCTCGTGTGATGAGATTTGGCATGTCGGTGATTTTGGTGATCCCGAGGTACTTGATGCCTTGAAAAATTTCAAACCTACCAAAGGTGTTTATGGGAATATAGATGGACAGAAAATCAGGGTTGAATGTCCTGAAAAACTGATCTTTGAAATTGAGGGAGTTAAAGTCTATATGGTTCATATTGGAGGAACACCTCCTCGTTATGCTAAAGGTGTAAGACAGGATTTGTTAATCCATAAACCTGACCTTTTCATTTGTGGACATTCACATATTCTAAAGGTTGTAAGAGACCATTCGCTCAACTTGCTCTATATGAATCCCGGAGCAGCCGGAAGGCATGGATTTCACAAGATTCGAACGATATTGAGATTTGACATAGATTCCGGTAGTCCTAAAAATCTTGAAGTGATAGAACTGGGATCACGTTCAAAATAAAAAGGGACTCCAATGGAGCCCCTTCGAAAGATGTTCTGAGAAGTATTTTACTCTTCCTCTTCTTTGCTTTCCTCAGTCGCCTCTTCCTCTTCGCTCTCAACAGCCTCAGTCACCTCTTCAGCACTCGCCTCAGGCGTCTCTACTTCTTCAGTATTTGTCGTCTCTTCAGCAGCAGCCTCCACTGTCTCTTCCACTACTTCTGCCGCTACTGTTTCTTCAACTTGATTTTCCACTTCCTGCTTTACCTCCTCTTGAACCGGAGTACCGAAACTAGCCTTGGCAGCATCCTTATCAATTCTCTTCAAAACCGGCTTACGGTTAAGTTGTTTGATGCTATTCTTTCTCTTGGCAGCAGTTTGCTTATTTCTTCTTGCCTTTCTTTTTAGTCTAGTTACTCCCATGACGATAAAGCTATTTCTAATTTTCGAGGTGCAAAGATAGAAGTATTTTTCTTGATTAGAAACTTACTTGAAAAGAAAAATAGCAACTCTCAGCAATAAGTAGTTTTTGGTCATTAGACTTATCACTGCTTTTCGTAGTTTTGGCGAAATTCGTATCCACTAAATGGCACAAAAACCTTCTCTTCCTAAAGGCACAAGAGACTTCGGGCCCCAACAAATGCTGAAAAGGAATTACATCCTTGACACTATAAAAAAAGTGTTCAAGAAGTACGGGTTCCTTCCTCTTGAAACTCCCGCCATGGAGAATCTATCTGTGCTTACGGGGAAATACGGAGATGAAGGAGATCAACTGCTTTTCAGAATTCTGAATTCAGGAGATTTTCTTTCCAAAGCCTCCCCTGAGGACGTTAAGGCCGGCAGCAAAAAACTGAGTACCAAAATTGCCGAGAAAGGATTAAAATATGATCTTACCGTCCCTTTTGCGAGGTATGTTGTGGCCAATCAACATGAGATCGCTTTTCCTTTTAAGCGCTATCAGATTCAACCTGTTTGGAGAGCGGATCGACCACAAAAAGGACGTTACCGTGAATTCTACCAATGCGATGCAGATGTTATAGGAACTCGCTCTCTACTCTGTGAGGCGGAGCTAATGCTTATGGTGCATGAGATCTTTAAGGAATTAAAATTCAGCGACTTCAAAGTCGCCATCAGTAGCAGAAAAGTATTGGAAGGTATTGCCGAAGTATTAGGTATAGCCGATAAGTTCTCTCAATTCGTAGTGATTCTTGACAAACTGGATAAAATAGGGGAAGAGCGTGTGATTGATGAGCTAAGTTCGATTGGAGTGGAAGAGAACTCACTGAATTCTCTTAAAAACCTACTTGCAATATCAGGAAATAACGCGTCAAAAGTGGAGCAACTCAGGGTGGAATTCATGAATTCATCCATTGGTTTAAATGGTCTTGACGACATAGAGAACACCTTAAAATATTGTGCACAGTTGGGCCTTGCTGATCATAAACTTGATTTTGACCTGACACTGGCAAGAGGTCTCTCCTATTATACAGGAGTAGTTTATGAGGTCAAACCAACGAGTATTTCCATGGGCACAATTACTGCCGGTGGAAGATATGATGACCTTACTGGCATGTTCGGAATGTCAGGTATGTCTGGGGTTGGAATTTCATTTGGCATCGACAGGATATACGATACATTAAACGAGCTGAACCTTTTTCCTAAGGATAACCTTGACACCACGCAAGTCTTGATTGTAAATTTCGATGAAGAATCAGAGGCGCATGCGTTGCCTATTCTTTCAGAGCTTAGGTCTCATGGTATCTTTTCCGAATTGTATCCTGATTCGGCTAAACTCAAGAAACAAATGACTTATGCCGATAGGAAGGGAATACCTTACGTTTTGATGATAGGGTCCAAAGAAATTGAAGAGGGCAAATACACTTTAAAGAATATGACTACCGGCTCACAGGAATCTCTTTCCATCCATGAGTTGGTTAACTTTTTGAACTAATACGACATGGTTGACTACCACGAAATTTCTTCAGAAGAAATATCTATTGACCAGATCAATCAAATCTTCACATCAAAGAAGCAGTTGAAGCTTTCTAAAGGTGCAACCGAGAGAATTCAGCATTGTAAAAGTTACCTGGAAAAAAAAATAAAGAGCTCAGATCGACCAATCTATGGGGTCAATACCGGCTTTGGGTCATTACATAATCATTCCATTAAATCTGAGAACCTTGGGCAACTTCAAAAGAACTTGGTGATGTCACATGCCTGTGGCACCGGACGGGAAGTAGATGACCTTATCGTGCGATTAATGTTATTCTTAAAAATCCAATCATTGGCTTATGGTAATTCTGGTGTTCAGCTGGCATTGGTTGAACGCCTAATCGACCTTTACAATAATAACATTACACCAATAATTTACGAACAAGGTTCACTAGGCGCGTCAGGCGACCTCGCTCCACTCGCACATTTATGCTTACCGCTTCTTGGTGAAGGCGAATTGAATCTTGAAGGTAAAAGAATTTCAGGGTTAGAGATGAACCAAATATTCGGATGGGATTTGATCGACCTACAAGCAAAGGAAGGATTGGCCCTTCTAAACGGAACTCAATTCATGAGTGCTCACGGGGTTTATTGCGTATTCGAAGCCAAACGCTTATGTCTGCTGGCTGATATAATTGGCGCCATGTCCCTGGATGCCTTTGACGGTAGAATCGAGCCATTCCAATCACTGATCAATGATATCAGGCCGCATGAAGGTCAGAGGAAAACTGCTAGGTTTATAGAGAATCTTCTCAAGGGCAGTCAGCTTATCGAAAGAACCAAGGAACATGTTCAAGACCCTTACTCGTTTCGATGCATACCTCAAGTACATGGTGCTTCAAAAGATGCGATTAAATATGCTGAGCAGGTATTTCATACTGAAATCAATAGTGTCACTGATAACCCAAATGTGTTTCCTAAAGAGGACCAAGTGATTTCGGGTGGAAATTTTCATGGTCAACCATTGGCGCTAGCCTTGGATTTTCTCGCAATTGCTTTATCGGAATTAGGCAGTATATCTGAAAGAAGGACCTTTCAACTCATTTCCGGTGCGCGGCAATTGCCACATTATCTAGCGGCAAATCCAGGATTGAACTCCGGGTTTATGATCCCGCAATACACAGCCGCATCCATAGTGAGTCAAAACAAACAATTGTGCACCCCCGCTTGTGTGGATACCATTGTATCATCGAATGGTCAGGAAGATCATGTGAGCATGGGAGCAAATGCGGCAACAAAGACCTACAAGGTGGTGGATAATGTCTATACTCTGTTGGCCATAGAACTTTTGAATTCAGCCCAGGCATTGGAATTCCGCAAACCGACCAAAACTTCGCCTGTTTTATCCGAATTTTTGGATAAGTTTCGAGAAATAGTTCCGTTTATTGAGCAAGACAAAGTTTTGCATGAAGATATTCTCAAGGCAAAAACGTTCATTCAGGAAGTGGATTTATCAATATTTGAGTAAGGCCTTTTTTGTTGCCTCTATTCTAATACTTGGTCAGTCACTCTATGCTCAGAATATCAGTAACAAGGGAAGGTTCTCAGTGGATTACATTTCTGGTTGCGCACCACTCACGGTGACTTTGACAGATTTGGGCACTGTTGTTAATACCGGTAATGCGCCAATCCTTGTCCATTTTAATCGAAACCCTGCCGATCCGGAAAGTATTGCCGGAATAATCAATCCAATGATCACTGGTGGTAGCATTGACACAACCTATACCATGCCTGGAACGTACTTGATAGGCCAGATTAATGGTAGTCTTTCAGGAAGTGACTCTTTCGACTTTATAGAAGTTGTTGTCACTGAATCAGTACAGCCCGTTTTCAGTGTTGACAATTGCACCAATAATACCGTTGTCATTGATGTCGATTTTAGTACACCGGGAGATACCTATGATAGCTATTTTATTGACTTTGGAGATGGTCAGTCTACTACAGTTCGTAAAACTGATCCCCCCATGTTGACACATGTCTATGCTGCACAAAATGTATACACAGTATCAGTCACAGGTCAATTGGACAGCGGGTTTACCGGTTCCTGTGGATCGGCCGACCAAGTGATTACCACAATCACGGATTTGCCACTACCTCAAATTACTGAACTCAACATTCTGTCGGCCACGAGTATTAGCCTTACTTATTCGGCCCTTGAGACCAATATTGGCTATGAACTGGAAATCGATGATGGCAATGGATTCCAACCCATTTCCTTGCTATCCCCAATCGATAATTCCACAAGTTTTACTCTCGACAATGCCAATTTGGACTTTGAGAATAACACCTATGTGATTCGGATCTCAGCAACAGAGGCTTGTGGAAGTTCTTCAGGGGTTTCCAATAGTGTGCCGACCATATCATTGACCTATAATGCGTTGTATGTCGGCAATACAATAGACATATTGTTCGATTGGAATACTACAGATATTGATCTTATCGAACTCTTTTTGCTTTTGAATGGAAACATTCTTGACACAACAATGGATGTTAATGGTAATTGGCTTGTAGTCTGGGCTAACTGCAGTGAAGCTCTCACTTATCAAGTCGAAGGAAATTTTATGGGTGCCGTATCAAGAAGCTTGGCCGTATCGCCAGAATTGTTCGGAACCTTGACCCCTCCGGCCGTTCCCACACCAGAAATCAGTTTTAGTGGTGGCAGTTTATTGGTCCGATGGTCTGCACCTGACATCACGAGTTCCGAATACCGAATTTACCGGCAGAACTCCAATGGAAACTATGAACAAATTGGAACTTCTACAGCAATTCAGTTTCTGGACAATACATTGACAGCCAATACTCGACAGGTATGCTACAGGGTAAGTTATCTCGATGAATGTGGGAATGAATCCGAGCTAAGTCCGGAAATCTGCGAAAATCTCTCCAATCAAATTTTGCTTCCAAACGCCTTCACTCCCAACGGTGATGGACTCAATGACGTATTCAGAGTGTTGGAAGGTGTATATCGCAACTTTCAATTTAATATTTATAACCGATGGGGTGCTCTGGTCTTTGCAACCAACAACTCAGCTAATGGCTGGGACGGGACACTGAACGGACAAATGGCACCCCCCGGAGCATACATATATCGGATTGAGTATTTTGATACGAGCGATAGATTGATGTCAGTTACAGGAACTTTTCTTTTAATTCGATAATTTTGGCAAAAATTCGAAGCTATGTTTGATATGATGAAGATGATGGGCAAGGTCAAAGAGATGCAGGCCAAGATGAAGGAAGCCCAAGAGAACCTCGAATTCATCAAGGAAACCGGTGAGGCCGGAGCAGGTATGGTTAAGGCCACAGTAAATGGAAAAAAGCAAGTGCTTTCTATTGAAGTAGATGAAAGCCTAATGACCAAGGAGGATAGAGAAGTTGTTCAGGACTTGACGGTGGCAGCAATCAATAACGCCCTGGATAAAGTCGAAGTAAAGGCCAAAGAAGAAATCAAGAAAAGTACAGATGGGCTCCTTCCTAATATTCCGGGAATGGATCTTGGAGGCATGTTCTAATGCAGAAACTAGCAATTGCCATACTCAATTATAATGGCTACTCTTACCTCAAACAGTTTCTCCCTAAAGTAGTAGAATTCAGCGAGGGACATGAAGTGATTGTCATAGACAATGCATCCACTGATGACTCTCTGGACTTGCTGAAAACTGAATTTCCTTCAGTAAGAGTTATTATACTTAGCGAAAACCTCGGGTTTAGCGGAGGCTACAATGAGGGATTGAAACAGGTGAATTCGGAGTATGTGGTTCTTCTAAACTCCGACATTGAGGTCAGCCCAAACTGGATTAATCCAGTTGTAAATTTCATGGATGCGCACCCGGACATTGCTGCTTGTCAACCCAAGATTCTTGATTTCAAGAAGAAAACACATTTTGAATATGCCGGAGCTTGTGGTGGGTTTATAGATATGCTTGGATACCCATTTTGTCGAGGACGTCTGTTTCAAACTCTGGAAGAGGACAAAGGCCAGTATGACACCCAGGAAGAAGTCTTTTGGGCTTCAGGAGCGTGCTTGTTCACAAGGAAGGACCTCTATTATAAATTAGGTGGATTGGAACCGGATTTCTTTGCTCACATGGAAGAAATTGATCTTTGCTGGAGGTTTTGGAACAATGGTTACAAAGTGGCGGTATGTCCTGAAGCGATTGTTTACCACGTTGGCGGAGGTACGTTGGAACATGCACATCCCCGCAAAACCTATTTGAACTTCAGAAACGGACTCAGTATTCTTATCAAGAACGAAAAGACATCCCTCCTACTTTGGAAACTACCTTTGAGATTGGTTCTTGATTGGGTGGCGGCCATTCAATTCTCCATCGTTAGCGGACCAATACATGGGCTCGCCATACTTAAGGCTCACTTACATTTTTGGGGTACAATCAGGAGGTTTGTTAAAAAAAGAAAGGCCACAAATCCTGGTCAAACAATCGCCAGTCGCTACAAAAAGTTGGTGATTTGGAAATACTATATCAATGGAAAAAAGTCGTTCTCGGAACTTTTCGATTAGTTATACCAAACAGGATTTTCTCTTCTTCGTAAATGCTTTCTAATATTGATTACATACGCTAGAGCAAGATAAAGGATTACAGGAGATCCAAACGTGAGAAAGGATGCGTATATAAAAAAGAGTCTGATACTCGAAGTGGACAAGTTCAACTTCTCGCCCAGCTTGGTACAGACACCAAACGCTTGGTTTTCGAAAAATCTTTGAATTCTCTCCATTTCGCCAATAATTAGAACAAATTTAACAAAGAAATTATTATTGCTAAAGGTCGGAATCTATTAAAAATTTGTTAAAATTGCACCCTGTTTGATAGAATTGAACAGATATAGAAAACAATCAAAAACCCTATGAAAGCCCAGACTAAAAAACTTGTTTATCCCCTTTTGGCTTTGAGTTTAGTTGCCTTTACTGGCTGCAACAACCTTAAAAAAATGGTGGAATTGGCAAAGCAGCAAAACCTTGCGGCAACACCAGCTCCACTCGAAGTACATGCTGATACCGTGAATTTCGAAATGTCAGCCAACCTTCCGCTTAAAATGCTAAAGGAGGGATATACCTACCAATTGAATACTTTTTACGAGTATGGAAATCAGGAAAGACAATTAGAAGCATTCTCATTTAAAGGATCAGATTTCCCTAATGCTGATACCAACGAGCCAAGAATTTCTCAGAGTTACACATTTCCTTACCAAGAAGGAATGGAAAGGGGCCAGTTGGTTTTCCAAGGTGTTGCTTCGCAAGATGCCAGTGGTAAAACTCTTGAAACTCCAAAATTCAGAGAGCCGGTTATTCTTGGTTTGATCACAACTTCCAAACTCGCCCAGCCATCATACCATGCGAGTTATGCTGACCATGGCTATAATGACCAGGAGGAATTGATCCCCACCAATGTTGACTTCTTTTTCGATCAAGGTAGATCTGTTTTGAAGCGATCTGAAAAAAGCAGTGACAGAGGTGAAGGTTTCACTGCATTCATCGCGGAAAAGAATGTGACAAGAACTGTAACAATTACAGGAACTCACTCTCCAGAAGGTAAAGATTCTTACAACGAAGAACTTTCTCAAGAAAGAGCCGAAGCCATTGAAAAATGGTACCGAGAGCAAATGGATCAGTACGACTATCAAAACATGGCTGACGAAATAAGATTCATTCTTAAGCCGGTAGTTCGCGACTGGAACGGTTTGAAAGGAATGCTTGCCAGCTACAACGGTATTTCTTCTAGCCAAAAGTCTGAGTGGAATAGCATTATTAACGGGGCTGGTTCATTCGAACAGAAAGAAAAAGAACTTCAGAACCTTAGCACTTACAAGCAAGTGTTTGATGATGTTTATCCTCAATTGAGAACCGCTAAAACGGAAGTATTGACAGTGAAGCCTAAGAAATCTCCAGAAGAGATTGCTACACTAGCACGTCAAATTGCCCAAGGCCGAACTTCAGCGGATGAACTTTCTTTGGAAGAAATGCTCTACGCTGCCGCTAAAAACCCTTCATTGACTGAAAGAAAATCAATTCTTGAAGCTGCTGCTAAGAAAGATGATACTTGGGTGGTTCACAACAACCTTGGAGCAGTGAATATGGAACTAGCAATGCAAGGAGGAAGCAATCAGGCTCAAATGGTGTCTACGGCTCTTAACCACTTCCAGACTTCTAACCAGAAAAGAGCGAACGTTGAAGCTCAGGCGAATATGGGAATGGCAATGGCAATGCAAGGAAACCTTTGGGGAGCACATGCTGCGCTTACCAAGGCCTTGACCATGAACCCTGGAAACGATAACAGAAGAGGGATCAACGGAGCAAAAGGAGCTGTTGAGATCATGGTTGCAAAGTATGATATGGCGAATGCTTCTTTGGGTGGTGCATCTGATTCTTCAATAGATCAGTTCAACAAAGGACTTGCTCAATTGTTGAGAGGTGATAACAGAAATGCACAAACGACCTTTGAATCCGTAATCAGTTCTGACAGAGGTTATGTGATGGCACACTACGCAGCTGCTGTTGCTGCCGCAAGACAAAACAATCAGAACAAAGTGATTGAGCACTTAAGAAATGCTGTAAATGCAGATTCTTCTTTGAAGGCCAAAGCTCTAAGCGATTTGGAATTCAGAAACTTTGCGAACACTACAGCTTTCACTGACATTCTGAACTAAGATTTTAATAACCTGTCAAAAGGCTCATTCCATCTACGGTTTGAGCCTTTTTTATTTCCCCTCAACCGAATCTATTTCGGGTTGGTAATTGAGGTCTGAATGTTTATTTTTACGCCCGCTTAACCAGTCAAATTCAATGAGAGAAGTTCAGTTTAGAGAAGCCTTAAGAGAGGCCATGAGCGAAGAAATGAGAAGAGATGAAAAGATCTTTCTCATGGGAGAAGAAGTAGCCGAATACAATGGAGCCTACAAAGTTAGTCAGGGTATGCTTGACGAATTTGGGCCGGAGCGGGTAATTGACACACCAATCGCTGAGTTGGGCTTTGCCGGTATTGGTGTGGGTGCAGCTATGAACGGACTGAGACCGATAATCGAATTCATGACTTTCAATTTCTCACTGGTGGCAATTGATCAGGTAATTAACTCAGCAGCAAAGATGATGTCAATGTCTGGAGGTCAGTTCCCTGTCCCAATCGTGTTCAGAGGGCCAACGGGAAATGCTGGCATGCTGAGCTCACAACATTCTCAGAATTTTGAAAACTGGTATGCCAATACTCCGGGTCTTAAAGTAGTAGTACCGTCTAATCCTATTGATGCCAAAGGACTTTTGAAATCAGCTATCAGAGATGATGACCCTGTAATTTTTATGGAGTCAGAACTCATGTATGGCGACAAGGGTGAGATTCCTGATGGGGAATATCTTATCCCAATTGGTGAGGCACTTATCGAACGCGATGGAGCCGATGTTACGCTTGTCTCATTTGGCAAAATGATGAAGATTGTTCATGAAGCCGCAGACGAATTAGCAAAACAGGGTGTTAATGCTGAAGTGATCAACCTGAGATCAGTACGACCAATAGACTATGCCGCGATCATCGAATCTGTCAAGAAAACAAACCGATTGGTTATTGTTGAAGAAGCCTGGCCTTTAGCTTCCATTGCTACAGACATCAGTTTCAATGTGCAAAAAGATGCCTTTGATTACCTCGATGCTCCAATTCGCAGGGTGAACAGCATGGACTTGCCTCTTCCCTATGCGCCAACATTGATTGAGGCCATTCTTCCAAATGTTAAGAGAACCTTGGAAGCCGTAGATTCAGTAATGTATCGCTGACAAAAAGAAACATAAATAGTAAAGCCAGGCCCAAGAAGTCTGGCTTTTTCTATTTTTAATCAATGGGTATCTTGATTGGCATCGGTGGTGTAAGTAGATCAGGTAAGTCGACTCTGGCCAAATCGATACTCCAAGCGGTCCCCTCTGCCAATATTCTATGTCAGGATGACTTCCCAAGTCACGAATCACAAATACCAACCATCCGCGATAGAGTAGATTGGGAACACCCTAAATCGATTAACTGGAAAAACTGGTTTGATGCAGTTGAAAAGAGCATCAGCGATTTCCAATTGACCATTGCAGATGGCCTGTTCGCTTTCTACCAAAAAGAACTGGAAGACCATATGACATTCAAGGTTTATCTCTCAATAGATAAACCCAAATTCATTGAGCTCAAGGCTCAAGATCAACGTTGGGGCAATGAACCTGATTGGTTTATCGAACATATATGGGACAGTCACTTTGAGTATGGCCTCCCACACTCTGATAATAATCTGATTGAAATCCACAATTGTTCCCAATTTCATCATGACATGGTGATCGAAAAAATTCAAGAAGTATTACTGTGAAAATTGGTACTCATAGTGAAATCAATTACTTTAACGAAATATTTAGTTACTCTTGAAAAAAGCTCTTCTTCTTTTCCTAACCCTTACACTTACTCTTTCGTCTTGTTCAAAGAAAAAAGAGCCTGAGGTAATTGAGCAACAGGTTGTATCAGATGGTCCGACCGAAAAAGAGCCTGTTGCGATTGTGGGTGGTGAGTTACCTGACTTCAAGTTTTCAATTGGTGATCTACAGATCAATCAACACATGGATAGCATGGATCTCAGGGCATTTACCCATTTTGGGGAATTCTATACCGAAGATTTTCGGGTATACAGGCTTGATCGAATTGACTACTTGGCTGAAGCTCACTTCATCGATGACATCAATCTTTACTTTATTGACAGTATGTTGGTTAGGGTTCAGGCCTACTTGCGAGAAGACAAATCAAACGAATTTATTCGCAGATATGGTAAAGCCAAAATCGCGATAAATGATTATCACAATCGTAAACTGCTCGAAGACCAGGATTTACTGATTCGAGTAAACGGAAAGACCCAGATCAATGAAAATCTGGATAATTTCACCCTCAAGTGGAAAAGAGAGTCATTGGATATAGACTACAGTGTCAACAAAAAGAATGACTCAGTAACCAATCCTGGCCTACGGTTTAAAAGCCTGGGAGATAAAGACTACAAGTACCGCCTCACACTTCAGACAAAGGATTTCAAGAATCAGATGGCTTGGGTTCGTTGGGAAGGTTATAAGAAATCAAGAGGCCTAGATTAGTTACCTTTTGCCACCCAACTGACTCATGGCAGACATTGCTCGTTTTCCTCCTCCCATCTTGTTCATGGTCTTCATCATTTTGCGCATATCCGCAAACTGCTTCATCAAATGGTTCACTTGTTGAATTGAAGTGCCACTACCATTGGCAATCCGCTTTCTTCTGCTGCCATTGATTAGATCAGGGTTCTCTCGTTCCTCTTTGGTCATTGATTTAATGATGGCTTCCACAGGCTTAAAAGAATCATCGTCAATATCCAGTCCTTTAATCGCCTTACCCACTCCGGGAATCATTCCCATCAAATCTTTCAGGTTACCCATCTTCTTAATTTGCTGGAGTTGACTAAGGAAATCTTCAAAATCAAATTTATTCTGACGAATTTTCTTATTGAGTATGCGAGCTTCCTCTTCATCAAAGGTCTGTTGTGCCTTCTCTACCAATGATACCACATCGCCCATTCCGAGAATTCGATTGGCCATTCGATCAGGGTGGAAAACATCAATAGCTTCCATTTTCTCACCCGTGGAGATGAATTTAATGGGCTTCTCGACTACGGTCCGAATTGAAAGGGCAGCACCACCTCGAGTATCACCGTCTAGCTTGGTGAGGACGACTCCATCAAAATCAAGGCGTTCATTGAAAGTCTTTGCTGTGTTTACAGCATCTTGTCCAGTCATTGAATCAACCACAAACAAGGTTTCTGAAGGATTCAGAGCATTCTTCAGCCCTTCTATTTCCTGCATCATCTCCTCGTCCACTGCCAATCGACCAGCCGTATCGACTATGACTATTTTTTTACCAATTTTCTTAGCGTGGGCAATTGCATTATTAGCAATCTGAATCGCATTCTTGTTTTCAGGCTCAGCATAAACATCAACTTCGATTTGTTCTCCCAGTACTTTCAACTGGTCGATCGCGGCTGGGCGATAAATATCACAGGCAGTCAACATTACCTGGCGTCCCTGACTTTTCAGCATTCTGGCAAGCTTTCCGGAAAAAGTGGTTTTACCAGAACCTTGAAGGCCTGAGATGAGAATGACAGCGGGATCGCCTTGCAGACTCATGTCTGCCTTGGTCTCCCCCATCATCGTAGTGAGTTCCTCGCTAACGATCTTGGTTAGAAGTTGACCGGGAGAAACCGCAATCAGGACATCACGGCCCAAAGCTTCCTGACGAATCTTATCAGTGACCTCTTTAGCCACTTTGTAGTTCACATCTGCATCAATCAAGGCTCTGCGAATCTCCTTCACAGTTGAAGCCACGTTAATCTCAGTGATCTTACCCTGTCCTTTTAAAGTCTTAAAGGCTCTATCTAACTTTCCGCTTAAATTCTCAAACATATCTCGCCAATATTCGGGATGCAAAAATAGCTATTTTTCCCATCTATAAAAGATGATTTGGTCAAGCAACTTGATTAAAAAAATGCTCCTCGCTTTCTAAATACAACGGTTATGGAGATATTGGCATTCTTTTCACAAGCCAAGAAGCATGAAGAAACTCAACTTCCAAAAGCATATACTTCCCCACCTCATTGCCATAGCCATATTTTTGGTACTTACCCTTATCTTTTTCAAACCAGCGCTTCTGGATGGTGAAACGATGAGCCAAGGGGATATTCTGCAATGGGAAGCCAGTGCGACCGAACTTATTGATTACAGAAATCAAACCGGTGAAGAGGGCCTTTGGACCAATTCAATTTTTGGAGGCATGCCCGCTTATTTGATCAGTGTTGAATGGAGTAATCAATTGATTCTGTATTCGCATGCAGTCTTTACCTTAGGACTCCCTCACCCCGCTCGAGTGCTTTTCGCATGTATGCTGTCCTTCTACATTATGCTGCTCTGTTTTAAGGTTCGGCCATATTTTGCGATTCTGGGCGCCATTGCCTTTGGTTGTTCATCATACAATCTCATTGGCTTTGCTGCAGGGCACAATGCAAGAATTTCCTCACTCTCATTCATGCCATTGATCATCGGTGGAATTCATCTTTGCTTCAATCAGAATAAATGGCTTGGAGGCAGTTTGACGGCTTTGGCCCTGGCAATGAATCTCCGTACTGACCATATTCAAATGACCTATTATACCGCTATAGTCATAGGGATTTATGGGGTGATTCAATTGATCTATTCGTACAGAAATGGAACCTTGAAAACATTTGTCCAACGGTCAGTAATTCTGTTAGCAGCAGCAGCATTGGCGGTGGGTACTTATTTTGGAGAATTGTATTCAGTCTATGAATACGGCAAGTATTCCAACCGGGGGCAATCTGAACTGACTCAACAGGCCGATCCGGAAAAAAATAAGGACGGACTAGGTAAAACCTATGCATTCCAATACAGCAATGGCATATGGGATCCATTTACTCTATTTATACCGGGAGCCCTCGGTGGTTCGGCAGATCTTGGTCTGGATTCCAATACGGCCGATGAAATGCGAAAATTGGGAGCCAACGATGGTCAAATCTTACAGCAACTCCCTTTAATTAATAATTTAATGTACTGGGGAAGTGAATCTTCTACAGTCTATTATGCCGGTGCAATCATGGTATTGCTATTTGCAGTGGGGATAGCCTTTGTTGAGAGAAAATATGTAATCTGGCTTGTGACGATAGCTGTGCTCGGAATTCTGTTAAGTTATGGCAGGAACCTCTCTGGTTTCAATTATCTCCTGTTCGATTATTTCCCAGGTTATAACAAATTCCGGTCAGTAACATTTACTATGTTCCTCCCTATCTGGGCTATAGCTTTCTTAGGAATACTTGGACTTGAGAGACTGTTTCAAACCAAATTAGATAAGGCTCAAAAGAAAAAACTACTTATTGCACTGGGCAGCACCGCGGGACTGGCACTTCTGCTTGCAGTATTTGCAGGTGCTTTTGGTTTCAGGGGTGTGAACGACAACCCTCAATGGGATACGTGGGTCAAGAATGGTTTATCCGCAGACCGGAAAGCGTTGTTTAGAGCAGATGCCTTCAGGGCATTTATCTTCATTGTCCTCTTTGCAGGGGTGTATTACTTGCATTCAATTCAAAAACTCTCAAAGACAATAGTATATGTGCTCTTTATTGCACTTGTCGGTTTAGATGTTGGCTTAATCGGAACACGCTTTATTTCCTCAAGAAATTTCAGTCCGACCGTTGAAACGCAATATTTTCGTGAATACCCTGGAGATGCCTTCGTAAAGAAGAATCGTAATCTTGGTGACAGGGTGATTGATTTGGCTTCACGGAGTTTTTATGATGCGCAAGCCTCCACTCATCACCATTCTATCAATGGCTATAATGGAGCAAGAATCAGGCGGTTTCAAGAACTGTTGGATGCCGATCTGATATTTGAAAGAGAGGATGTAATCCAAAACATTCAAAATCAGAACCCAGACTATTCCAGCTTTCAAACTATCAATATGTTGAACGGCCGTTTCCTACTGGCCGACCGGACACGTGCTGAAGGGGTGCTCGTTAACCCATATGCCAACGGAGCAGCATGGTTTGTTGAAAATGTCTCTTTGGTAGATTCCCCTGATCAGGAATTGGCGTCAACACAGACCATAAACACCAAAGTCACCGCAGTAATTGATCAATCTAAATTTCAAATTGCAGGTTCCGGGTACAGCGCCAATGGCACTATCACCCTCACCGACTACCATCCTGGATATTGGAAGTACGAATCATCGAATACTGGGAATGGGCTCGCTGTTTTTTCCGAGATACATTATCCAAAAGGGTTTAAAGTGACTATTGACGGGGAACCCGCAACGATGCTACGGGCAAATTATATCCTAAGGGCACTTGAGATTCCTGCCGGTCAACATACCATTGAGTTTAAGTTTGTTCCAAAGATCTACAGCATTGGAAACACAATCATGCTGGTTTGCTCTGTATTGACCGTATTCGGTTTTCTATTCGCTGTGTACAAATCACTCAAAGTAGATTGACCGTTGAAGGTACTGGTAATGCATTAAAGCAATTCAGCCAATAGTGCAATAATTCGTTCACCTGCCTTGCCATCCCACTTAGGCGGAATATCACTTTCTTTCCATTTTCCATTTCTTATTTGCTCAAGAGAGGTCTCAAGTAGTGACATATCCTGGGCTATCAATACATTAGAGCCAATGCTTATTGTTTCGGGACGTTCGGTATTATTTCTTAAAGTCATACAAGGTACCTTAAGATAGGTAGTCTCTTCCTGAATTCCTCCCGAGTCAGTAATCACTCCCATTGCACCTTTCACTAGATATAGAAACTCCAAATAAGGTAACGGAGGTGTGAATATGATATTCTCAAATGCACTTAGATCAGACAGGTTTGACTCCGTTCGCGGGTGAATTGGAAATACTATTTTTTCATTGACCATAAGCCCATCGAGTCGACTTAACAGTTTATGAAGTGATTTTTCTTCGTCAACATTGGATGGTCGATGAAGTGTAAGAAGAAAGTATTCCTCAGGCAAATCAAACGATGGCCTTTTCAACTTATCAAGAGAACCTATCAGGCTATCAATCATAGTGTTACCTACAAAAAAGATATTGTCATCCAACACTCCTTCCGACTTCAATATTTCACCAGCCTCAATACTTGTGGTGAAAAAATAATCCGTTATCGCATCAGTCACCATACGATTTATTTCTTCAGGCATTGTCAAATCTCTTGATCTGAGTCCACCTTCCACGTGAACAACTTTGACACCCAATTTTTTGGCCACAATCGCGCAAGCCATGGTCGAATTCACATCACCAACCACCAATACACAATCCGAGGGATGGCTCAACAGATATTTTTCGAACTCAACCATAATCTTTGCTGTTTGCTCCGCCTGGCTCCCTGGCCCCACACCTAAATTGATTGTCGGTGCTGGTATGTTTAGATCTTCGAAAAACGAAGCGCTCATATTGTGGCTATAGTGTTGTCCAGTGTGCACGAGTGAAAAATCCACAGGCCTGGATGATTGTGCACTTTTTATTGCTTTGATAATTGGAGCAATCTTAACAAAATTTGGTCGAGCTCCTGCTACTATCGTTAAATGCATAGATTAAGTTTATCACACAAAAGAAAGGTCTCTGAACAATTATAAAAAATGGAATTATAAATTTGTCGGATGGCGGTTAGAATCTGCATGCTACTCCACGAGTATTACCCGAATGATATCAGGGTATCGAAGGAGGCGTCTAGCTTGATTGAGGGAGGATTGGAAGTACATCTTCTTTGCTTGCAACGCAAGGGAGAGGAGAAAGAAGAGTTGATCAACGGAATTCACGTGCACCGTGTGGCTATTGCTCAGTCCTTTTTTTGGCGGGG
Source organism: Cyclobacteriaceae bacterium (assembly GCA_028281285.1). GTDB lineage: Bacteria > Bacteroidota > Bacteroidia > Cytophagales > Cyclobacteriaceae > Roseivirga. Next base: position 161,639 of record JANQKF010000034.1, on the reverse strand, counting down.
CGTATGGGATATTCTTTTAGCCGTAAATTTTTTCAATCCTGTTTTTTTCAGAAGGCTCAATAAGTTGCAAAAAATACTGTCATTTTCGGTAATTCACGTACACGATTTGCCTCTGGCAAAAACGGGACTCAGACTCCGAAAACATTTCAGTTCAATTAAAATTGTTCTAGACTTTCATGAGAACTATCCGGAGGCGCTCAATGTATGGTTTGCATGGAAAAAAAACCCTTTAATAAGATTAAAAAATAAGATTTTCTTTGGTTATAAGAGATGGCTGGCTTACGAAAAAAAAATGGTTCAACAGGCTGATAGTGTGATAGTAGTAGTGAGTGAAATGAAGAAAAGACTCCAGACTCTTTATCGACCTCAGAATACAAAACTTCTTGAAATCACGAATTCGGAAACCATAAAATTTCTGGATCAAAATAAGATTCCCGGAATCTATGATCGACAACAAGGGGACTTTATCATGGCCTATACAGGAAATGTTGGACCTCATCGTGGAGTAGATACAGCTGTCCAGGCACTGGCTTACCTCAAAGATCTACCTCAAATCAGACTGGAACTTACCGGAAAGCTGTCCTCTGATTCACGTAATTGGCTGGAGAGTATGGCAAAGGAGCTTGGAGTCGAAAGTAGAATTAGAATCAACGGTTTCAGACCCTTCGAACAGTTCTTTTCTTTTATGAAATATGCGGACGTTAACTTAATTCCTCATAACCGAAATGGACACACGGACAATACAATACCGCACAAGCTTTACCAGGGTATGCTCATAGGCAAACCAGTATTGGTAAGTTCGGCTCCTCCATTGAAAAGGGTCGTGGAAGAACTGGATAGTGGGCTGGTGTTCGAAGCAGGTAACCCAAAGGATTTTGCACATCAAATACGGCAACTTTATACGGACAAAACACTATTCGAACGGTTAGGCAACAACGGAGCAAAGGCAACCTTAGAAGGAAATCATAATTGGGAATGGACTGGAAAAGAACTCACCCAATTCTATAAAAAAATGCTTGACAATGAGTAGCAACAAGGAGCACACAAAAAACAGGCGAATAGAAAAAACTTTCAAGTTTTTAAGCCAAACCCTTCCATTGGGCTCCAAAATATTAGACCTGGGAACTCCGAACGATCTTTCCAATTTTCTTATTGAAAAAGGCTATCAAGTGGATAGTGCGCATGGAAAGGACTTTGACCTCAACCCTTCAATAATCGCCAAGCCCGGATATGATGCCGTGACCATTTTTGAGGTACTTGAACATCTCATTAATCCAATGGGAATCTTGCAGCATATAGAATGCGACAGGTTATTCGCCTCAGTTCCTCTTGATTTGTGGTTTGCGAAAGCATATCGAAATAAATCGGATGAATATGATCAGCACTTTCATGAATTTGAAGATTGGCAGTTCGATTGGCTTCTAAAGAAATCGGGATGGAAAATTGAGAGATCTGAAAAATGGAAGAGTCCTGTTAAAAAGATCGGTTTTAGGCCAATTCTCCGACTGTTAACTGATAGATACTATATTGTTGAAGCAAAAAGGAACAAGTAAATTTTGGGAATAGTCATTCGACAAAGCTTAAGGTCGTCAACTCTAGCCTACATTGGCTTTGCAATTGGTGCCATTAACTTCCTTTTCATTTTTCCTAAGTTTTTGACTACCGATGAAGTAGGGCTTATTCGTGTAATTCCGAGTGCCGCATTTCTATTGGCTACTTTTGCCCAGTTAGGCCTGCCACAAGGGATCTTAAAGTTTCTACCCACGTTTGATTCGAATGACCAAAAGAAGAAGGAGTTTCTTGGATTCACAATGATCATGGCCTTCATTGGCTATTTGCTTTTACTGCTTTTGGTTTATGTCTTCAAAGATCAAATACAAACCTATTTTTCTCGCAAATCGCCTCTGTTTGTTCAGTATTTCGAGGTTTCTTTAGTTGTTACCTTCTTCCTCCTTTTCATCCAAATTTCAGAGGCTTATAGCAGAGCGCTGTTAAAGAGCGTTCCTCCAGTTTTATTCAGAGATGTGGTGCTCCGTCTGCTAACCACTATATCTATCGTCTTGTACGGATTTGAGGTCATTGAATTTACCCTGTTCATTAATCTTTTCATGATCCTCTATGGTGTAGTCCTCGTTTGTCATGTGGTTCATTTCCTATCAATCAAGGCCCTGAAAATTGGTCTTCGTTTTGAAAAATTCTCGAATGCAGATCTTAAAAAAATACTGAAGTATGGAGCCTTTACACTTATTGGGGCGAGTGGAACCCAAATTGTATTACAAGTCGACAGTTTGATGGTAGCGGGGATCGAAGGGTTGGATGCCACTGGCATCTATGCGATTGCTTTTTTTATCGGCACCGTCATCGAAATCCCGAAAAGGTCAATCACTCAGATTACTACCCCATTGATATCCCAAGCATTTCAAAGAGGAGACATGAGGGAGGTAGCTCTTCTGTACAGACAGACTTCAATCAATCAGCTAATCATAGGTGGGTTACTATGGTTAGGAGTATGGGCCAATTTGGATAGCATTTATTATTTGATGCCTAATTCCGACCAATACATTCTTGGATTCAATGTTGTCTTATTGATTGGCCTTGGAAAGCTTACGGATATGCTTTTTGGGGTGAATGGTGAGATCATAGTAATGTCTAAGTATTATAAATTTAATGTGTTTGCGGTGGCATTTCTGGCAGCTGTACTGGTTGTAGGAAACTCACTATTGATTCCAAGGTATGGTATTGATGGTGCAGCCATGGCCTCTCTTGGCGCCATGTTACTCTTCAACCTTACTAAATTTGTTTTTGTATTCGTCAAATTTGGAATACAACCATTTAGCTCTAAAACGGCATTATTTCTTGTGGTAGCCGCGCTTGTGGGATTATTGAATTCAGTGATACCCCAATTTGAAAATGTCTACTTGGATGTAGTCCTCCGATCAATGCTTATTACAACATTGCTAATTGGGCCCACGTATCTTTTAAGAATTTCTCCAGAACTTAATGGTATATTGAATCGAGTCCTTGCAAGCCTAAAAAGTTCTAATTGACTCATAATTCGACAAAGTGAGCTATGAAAAAGCCAAACTATCAAAAACTCAACTCAATCTCTGTTGTTATCATCGCACTATCAGCTGTCGTTGTAGCTATTTGGCAAACCGAACTTACACGTCAGCACAACAGAAGGACTGTTAAACCATACCTGGACATTGACATTATTTTTGATGATCAGACTTCTCTGACAATCAAAAACAAGGGAGAGGGTGCTGCCCTAATTACTTATTTCGGCCTTGAATTGAATGGAAGTGCCTACAGCGATTGGAGCTCTCTATTCGAAGCTGTTGATCCAGAACTCAGAACTGGTTTAAGTCGGACCTTTGAAGAAGGTGATGTAATCGGAGCGCATGAGGAGTTAATCCTGTGCTCCTTACCTCCTAACTCTCCTAAGAAAGTAGATATCACGCTTAAGATAGGTTACGAATCTATCTATGGTGATTTCGAAGAGTTTAATACTAGTTTTAGTTGGGGAGGCGGTGGATCAACGGAAGCGGAAACCAACTAATTCTTTGATTATCCAAGCAATCTCTTATTCCAGTAATTCAGGCCAACAGGAGTCGAAAGGGCCTCATTCGATATCCTACAGCTCTACTTCAATCAATCCAAATCTTAAGACGTTTCAAAGAGTCCAGAGAAGGAGTCCCGTTAGAGTTCGTTTAAAAGGCGTGCCAATTTAGCCGTCAAATTGCGTCTGTCAAAGTGATCTGTTGGCTTACTATCTGACACATCTCCGTTTTTCCACTTCGCATAAATGCTTTGAATACAAGACTTTATTGCCTTACTGTCATTTGGATTGGCAATTTCACCAAGGTTGTACTCTTTAATTATCCGCGCTGCATCACCATTGGTATCTCCGATGGCCAGAATAGGTTTTCCCAAGGCCATATACTCAAATAGTTTTCCAGGCAAATGACCAGATGCGTTTTTTGAGTCATTCAAGATGAGAAGCAAAACTGCCGAGTCATTGTATCGAGAAAACACTTCTTCATGAGCGACATACCCTTCCAGTTCGAGGTTTTCATTTCCGCCCATAACGCCTCGAATAAATTCGGTCACCCCTCTACTCAATATACCCACCAGACTAATTCTAAGAGAACTTTTGAACTGAGGGTCCTCTTCTGTAAGATCGGCCAACACTTGCCAAAGTGAGGTAGGGTTTCTCAATTCGTTTAACATCCCTGCATGACAAACTCTGAATTTCTCGTCTGATGTTTCTCTAGGTTCAGGAATGTCATCCGCGTCATAACCATTGGTGATTACCTCAACGTTTCTGGCTCCTAATGACTTAAAGCCTTCCTTCCAGGATTCGCTTACCGTTAAAACTTTTGTGGATACTTTGAAAACATTGGATTCAAGTTTTCGATGTTGCCTACGCGCCCAAGAACTTAGCCTTAGTTTATCCAGTATGTCCCAGCTACTCCATGGATCTCGGAAGTCAGCCACCCAACTGATGGATGGATTTTTCATTCTGAGGTTTAAACCAATTAGATGTACGCTGTGAGGAGGCCCTGTCGTAATGATAGTCTTGATCTCATTCGTTTTAAGAATTGAGTCCAGGTATTCAACGGATGGTTTTACCCAAAATTTCCGGGGATCAGGAATAAACAGATTACCTCTTACCCAAATCGCCAGCTTTCCAAAAAAAGTGGTCTTTCCTTCATCTAGCACTTGGCCTTGTCTTAACTCCTTTCTTCCACTTAGTTTTTTGAATATGCCATAAGGTTCCCAGATCGGAAATTTCAAAACTTCAATATCCGGTGGTATATCCTTAAGCAAACTTTCATCTTTTTGATCAAAATCAGGGTTTTCCGGAGTGAATATGATTGGTTCCCAACCAAATTCAGGAAGGTATTTGGCGAATTTCAACCATCGTTGAACCCCCCCGCCACCGCTCGGAGGCCAATAATAGGTGATAATCAAAACCTTCCTATTCATACAACACCAATATGCAATTATTTATCATTCTGACCGAATTGTTATTCTAAGAGGTATAATCACCGCTTGTATTTTTTTCTAAAATCCTCTTAATTCAGGCTGTTATTAGGTCAGCATTCGAAATAATCAACCAAGATCATGGGTACCGTTCCAATTTTTATAGCACTAGTCGGACTTGTTTTACTTTATTCCATTTTCACTTACAACCAAATTAAGCCGTTAAAAGCAGCATTCACACTTGTTATCGATGATATGGCGAATATCAGTCGAGAACGTAAAAACCTGATCCTTACTTATGATCGTGAAAACGAGAACTCCGCTCTGAATGAGGTGGCCAAGGAACTTATGAAAACATCAACCGACAGGTTTCAAAGCTACCGAAAGGAAAATGACCTTATATCCAAAACCAATCAAGGTGCGATGGCGCTTGAACCTGAATCCTCTGAGTTGAGGGAGAAAATCCAATCTTTGAATAGTCAGCAAGAAGAAAAAATGAAACTATTGGAGCAAAAGGCCAATGCCTACAACACCTTTATCAAAAAAGCTCCTCAGAGCATGGTTGCCTCATTGTTTGGATTCCGTCCATTCTAACATCTTTGAATCGAGAAAATCTTCTATTCGAGTAATTTCGCTCGGGAGAAACCAGCGGGTTTGGGTATCTCTTTTAAACCAAGTCAATTGACGTTTAGCATATCGTCTTGAATTTCTCTTTAACAGCCTGATTGCTTCGGCTTTGTCATATTCTCCATTTAAATGACCAAATATCTCTCTATACCCGACAGTTTGCAAAGCGTTCAAATCTCGATAAGGGAATAGACGTTCAGCCTCATCAAAAAGCCCCATATTCACCATATCATCCATTCTTCGATTGATTCGATCGTACAGTTCCTGACGCTCCATATCAAGACCTATCTTGATAACTTCAAATGAACGCTTTTTGGTCGTTCTTTTTCTGAAGCTCGAGTAGGGTCTGCCAGTGCTTATAGTTACTTCAAGGGCTCTGATTATCCGTTGAGGATTGTTAAAGTCGACACTTTGATAATATTCCGGATCCAACTCTTTAAGTCTTTTTTGTAGGCTTGGGAGTCCATTGCTCTTCAGTTCTTCGTTCAGGTTTGTTCTAATCTGCGAATCTACCTCAACAAAATCATCCAAGCCATTACATATGGCATCGACATAGAGCCCACTCCCACCAACCAGGAAAAGAAGGTTATGCACCGAAAATAATTCCTCTATACGTTCAATAGCATCCCTTTCAAATTTACCTACGTCATAATTATCATGGATTGACAAGGAATTAATAAAATGGTGATTCACTTGCCCTATTTCCTCTGGACCAGGCTTTGCTGTTCCGATCTCCATTTCTTTAAAAAACTGCCTTGAATCGGCTGAAATAATTTCCGATTTCCATTTTTTTGCAAGCTGAATTGAAACAGCTGTTTTTCCTACGGCAGTTGGACCTACGATTACAACTAAGATTTTTTTATTCATTATAGCTTTTTACTGCAACTTCTCCTCGGAAAAACATAATTTAAGACCTCCTTATTAAACATGTCCGGATATTGAGCAAAAAGATATTAATAGTTGACGACAATGGTATAAATCGCAAATATGCCAAGAGCGTTTTATCGAAAATCGGAGTGGATATTTTCGATGTGGATAGTGGCAGAGCTGCATTGAACCTAATGGGAAAACACAGCTTTGATCTTGTGCTAATGGATATTCAAATGCCGGAGATGGATGGTTTTCAGACCCTGGAAAGAGTTAAGATTGATTATCCCAATTTTAAGGCTCCGATATTGGCAATAACCGCCTTCTATGGTGATGATGGAAAATCCACTTTTCTTGATGCAGGTTTTGACCAATTCATCCAAAAACCTATTAAACCGGATCAACTGATAAAAATTGTCGAAGGTTGGTTAAGCCAAGAACAAGTTATTGAAGAATGGACAATTAGTAAGAATCAGGAGATTATTGACAAATCGGTCTACAATGAGATCAAAAAATATGCCCGCGGAGAGGATATCAATGACCTTTATTCTGAATTTGAGGAGGAATCAACAGTTTTTTTCGAGCGTCTCAATTTTTTAATCACCTCAAAAAATTATCCTGAAATTTTGAGTACATTGCATGTTATCAAGGGCAATTCCGGTTCTTTAGGAATAAATGAACTTGCGTCAAAGGCCGAAAAGCTAGAGGCCGATATTCGAAGTAATGTCACATTGGACTTACGAGAGAGAATAGAGGAACTGGAAAGGATTTTTGGCCGTTACAAACAGGAGTATAAACAACTTTTAAACATATGATAATGACCGAGGTTGAGTACAAAAAGGTTTTAGTTGCCGAAGACAGCTCAGTGATTCAAAATCTTTTGAAGAAAATCTTACTCTTTGAAAACTGTAAAATTACTTCAGCCAAAGACGGTCAACTTGCGCTTGATAAATTCGATGATGAGGACTTCGATCTGGTGATTATGGATGTCAACCTTCCCAGTGTAGATGGCCTTGAGGCCACTAAGAAAATCCGCTCATACAAGAATAAAAAAGGGCAAATTCCAATAATTGGAATCTCAGGCAACGCTAAGAATTATCCCACGGACATATTCTTTGAAGCCGGAATGAATGATTACCTGCAAAAACCACTCGACTATGATCAATTAATAGAGTTGGTCAAGAAATACACCGCAGGGTAATTAGATGAATATCCGCTATACCAAACAATTCTTAAGCAAATTAGAAGATATCTTTGCAGAATCAGATTATGTTCTGCGGTATGAAAAGGGCAATTTCAAGTCAGGTTATTGCCTCCTGAATGACACCAAGATCGCCATCATCAACAAATACTATACAGTCGAAGGTAAGATCAATTGTTTGATTGATATTCTCAAGGAAATAACAATCGATACTTCCCTACTCAACAATAAAAATCAAAAGCTCTACAATGAGCTATTGCAAACCGAACTTGACATTTGAAAATCACTCTTCTTGGTACCGGAACTTCCCAAGGTGTACCTGTTATAGGGTGTGACTGTGCGGTATGTCGTTCACTCGATTATAGAGATAAAAGGTTACGATCGTCAGTCCATATTGAGGTGGACGATCTTAGTATAGTTATTGATTCCGGACCTGATTTTCGACAGCAAATGCTACGTGAAGGAATTAAAAAATTAGATGCGTTGCTCTTCACCCATGAGCATAAGGATCACACTGCCGGCATGGATGATATTCGATCATTTAACTTCCTTCAAAAGCGCGATATGCCCATTTATGCGGATCCCCGGGTAATCAACCAACTCAAGCGAGAGTTTTCCTATGTTTTCGAAGAAGTCAAATATCCAGGCATTCCAAGTGTTGAGGTGCATGAAATAACCAACAATTCCTTCATCATCAATAAAACCAACATTACTCCCATAGAGGTAATGCATCACCAACTACCGGTATTTGGATTTCGAATCAAAGACTTCACCTATATAACAGACGCCAAAACCATTTCGGACGATGAACGGATGAAAATTCACGGCTCAAAAGTCCTTGTCCTTAATGCACTTCAAAAAACCACGCACATCTCACATCTAACCTTGGATGAAGCAATAGCACTGGTTAATGAATTGGAAGTTGAACAGGCTTATTTCACTCATATAAGTCATAAGCTCGGAACACACAAGTCTGTTGCTTCTACCTTGCCTGAAAATATTAAATTGGCGCATGATGGGTTGAAAATCGTACTTTAGTGCATCTCAATTATTACTTCCTGAGGTTTCTCACATATGAGCTTGCGAATTTGCTGCTTTCGGCAAAATTGGTCAAGGCTTTTAGCCAATCAAAGGATGAACTGATGATTGAGTTTGAGACTAAGTCAGGGAGACCCTTTTTTATACGGGCCAGCCTTACCTCGAACTTTTCATGTCTCTCGTTTCCAGATGAATTCAAAAGAAGCAGGAAAAACAGCATTGACTTATTTACTCAACTGAAAGATGGCACGGTCCATAAGGTTCAACAGTTTAAAAATGAACGAGCATTTTTAATCGAGTTTGAATCTGGGTTGTCTTTGCTATTCAAACTTCATGGAAACCGTTCCAACATCTTGCTGGTCAGTAAAAATGAAGTTCTCGAACTTTTTAAACGCAATTTAGCCAACGACAATAATCTCGATGTTGAAGGTTTAGACAGAAAACTTGATCAGTCCCTTACGGAATTTCAAAAGACAACAGACCTCAATACCGTCTTTCCAACTTTTGGTAAAGTAGTGAAAGGTTTTCTGGTGGCCGAAGGCTACCATGAATTGGAAGTTGATGAAAAATGGGGTCTTCTAAAAAAAACAGAAGGTTTGTTGAATCAAGGTCGTTTTTATCTATGTGAGTTTGAAGGTGCTAAGCCAGTATTCTCTCTACTTAAATTGAATAATAAATGTAGGGAACTCTCAAAAAATCCTATTGAGGCTATTAACGAGTATTATAGGTTCTACACAAAGACCTATTACCTCAAATCTGGAAAAGATAAGATTGTTAAGCACTTAACAACTGAGCAACAGCGTATAAAGCGTTATGTGAAAAAAGCTCAAAATAAACTAGACGAACTTAAGTTTGGTCCGCACCCCAAGGAATTAGGAGACATCATCATGGCAAACCTGCACGCTATTGAGACTGGAGTGAAGGAAGTAGAGTTATTCAATTTCTATAATGATAAGTACATTAAAGTTCGATTAAACAAAGAGCTCACACCACAAAAAAATGCAGAAAATTATTATCGAAAAGGCAAAAATCGAGTGATTGAAGAAGAGAACTTGAGCCTATCAATTAAGTCCAAAAGTGAACGGTTGAAGGAAATTTCGAGGATTGTGCGAGATATCGACAATAGTACTGACCTGAAAGAGCTGAAGGCCTTAGTTAAAAAACACGACCTGTCCCTCTCTTCAAAATCAAAGGAAAAAACACTTCCCTATAAGGAATTTTTGGTAAATGGCTTCAGAGTTTGGGTAGGTAAGAATGCCAAGGCCAACGATGAATTGAGTCTAAAGTATAGGTACAAAGAAGATCTTTGGCTTCATGCAAAAGACGTTCCCGGATCGCATGTTCTGATAAAACACCGGTCGGATAAAAAAATTGATGAAAATACAATTCTGAGAGTCGCTGGAATAGCAGCTTACTATTCCAAAAGAAAGACGGACTCTTTAGCTCCAGTCATCTACACTCCAGCCAAATACATTAGAAAGCCGAAAGGTAGTCCTCCAGGTTCAGTGGTTGTGGAAAGGGAAAAGGTCATCTTGGTAAAACCTACAGCCCCTGAAAATTAATCTGCTATATTGAGCTTGAGCATATTTGTCCTTCCCCCGCCCCTAATAGGCATGCTTGCTGTAGTTATAAATATATCGCCTTTCGAAATGTGATCATTGGCCTTTAGAATGCTCTCGTGATCTTTGAAGGTTTGATCTGTGGAGACTTCGCTGTCATAGAAATAAGCCCGAACACCCCATAGAAGACTCAATTTCGTGAGTAGTTTCTTATTGGGTGTAAATATGAATATTGACGCCTCTGGCCTATGAGAAGAAAGCTTAAACGCTGTATAACCCGAGACAGTATTTCCAATTAGGGCTTTCGCATTCACTTGAAAGCTTAATTCAGCTGCCGTTAATACCACATTATCGTTATAATAAGTATCACTAGACGGTAACGGATCATAAAAGTTATTGTAGATATCAGCCGTTGTCTGAACAGATAGAATGGTATTCCTCATACTTGTCACCACTTCAACCGGATATGCCCCAACAGCCGTTTCGGCTGAAAGCATTAGAGCATCGGCACCATCCATCACCGCATTGGCCACATCGTTGGTCTCAGCCCTCGTTGGTCTGGGGTTCTTAATCATGCTTTCCATCATCTGTGTAGCAATAATGACTGGTTTAGCGGCATTATTACACTTTTCCACAATCATCTTCTGTGCCATCGGCACCTCCTCCATAACTATCTCCACGCCCAGATCACCTCTGGCCACCATCAGTGCATCTGAAACTTCGATGATTTCATCAATCTCCTGAAGCGCTTCGGGTTTTTCAATTTTGGCAATAACCCGTAAATCTTTTCCAGATGCTTTAATAATTTCTTTCAGCTCAATAACGTCCTGTGCTGAACGTACAAATGAGAGTGCGACCCAATCAACCTCGTGTTCGATTCCGAATTCCAAATCTTGTCGATCCTTAGGAGTAAGTGAAGGTGCAGTAACCTTAGTGAATGGCAAGTTGATTCCTTTCCTTGATTTGAGAACTTCTCCGAAACGGACTTCACACTTAACCTCCTCTCCTTTTATCTCCTTTATTTCAAGTTCAATATTTCCATCATCAACAAGTACCATGTCACCTACATTGACATCCTTGGCCAAATTCTTATAAGTAGTACTAACTTTTGAGGCATTCCCAAGTACTTCCTCGGTGGTGATTACGATTTGGTGTCCCGGACTAATAGCAACTTCGCCACCTTCGATTTCTCCTATCCTTATTTTCGGCCCTTGAAGGTCCTGTAAAATAGATACATAAGTACCCATTTCTTTGTTTACCTCCCTGATTCGTTCAATAATTCTCGCTTTATTCTCGTGTTCCCCATGCGAAAAGTTAAGTCGGAAAACATTGACACCCGAACTAATTAATTCACGCAACATCTCTTTGGACTCACTGGCTGGCCCTACGGTAGCTACTATTTTCGTCTTACTGAAAGTTGATTCTGGCATAAACTCTAGAATATTAAATTGTCTTTCGACTTTATGGATAAGGGGTCGACCAAGACCGCAAACTGAACAATAGGTATACTTTTTATTTTCTCAATGAAGGTTTCAGGGTTGAATGTCTGTGACTCATCATTTACAATCACGAAGTAATCGAAATTCTTTAACTCTGGAATTAAGTAGGCATTAAATTTTTCTTCAACATTTAGTGCTTTGTTACCTAACAATCGGATTGACTGATGTTCGGTAGTGGTCAGGTAATTGGAAATGCTCATGGTTTTACCTGCAACAAACTCTATGTCAATATTGGGTTCTTTACTCAAACTGAGATCGAAATCACGATTAAGAATCCATGCCAACTTATACTCTTTGCATGAAGCGGTCAGTGCTATCAACGTAAAGTTAAAATCGTAGTCTACCGAGAGTTTATTTTTACTCATAACATCCCAAAAATCCCCTTATATGGCTCAAATAGCGTGATTCACAAGATTAAAAAATTTGTTTGACATTATAGTTAAATTGCATTTCTTTGCACTGAGTTTTAACTAAATTTTATCGGAAATGTCTGAAATCGCACAAAAAGTTAAGAGTATCATAATTGACAAATTAGGAGTGGAAGATTCTGAAGTTACGCCAGAGGCTAGCTTCACTAATGATTTAGGAGCTGATTCTCTTGATACTGTGGAATTGATCATGGAATTCGAAAAGGAATTCAACATTTCTATTCCAGACGACCAAGCTGAGAACATCGGTACAGTAGGCGAGGCCGTTTCTTATCTAGAAGCAAACGCTTAATTTAAACTATAGAGCGACTTTACTTATCACTACTTTATGCAACTAAAAAGAGTTGTAGTTACAGGTTTAGGCGCGCTCACCCCACTTGGAAATGATATAGATTCTTATTGGAATGGACTATCAAATGGAGTGAGTGGAGCTGGACCAATCACCCGCTTTGACGCTGAGAAGTTCAAAACCAGATTCGCATGCGAGGTAAAAAACTATAATCCTCAAGATTACTTCGATCGAAAAGAAGTAAGAAAAATGGATTTGTTTACCCAATACGCAATGGTGTCTAGTGGTCAAGCTATGGAAGATGCTGGGTTTGATCTTGAAAAGATTGATACAAAGAGAGCAGGCGTCATTTGGGGTTCGGGAATTGGAGGTTTGAAAACATTCCAAGATGAGGTAGTAGGTTTTGCTGGAGGAGATGGAACACCACGTTTCAATCCCTTTTTTATTCCGAAGATGATCGCGGATATCTCAGCTGGCTTAATCTCTATCAAATATGGATTCAACGGCCCTAATTTCGTAACCGTATCTGCTTGTGCTTCGGCCACGAATGCCATGATTGATGCTATGACCTACATCAAATTGGGTAAGGCAGATATTATTATCACCGGAGGTTCTGAAGCAGCTGTGACAGAAGCCGGTATTGGTGGATTCAATGCCATGAAAGCACTCTCAGAAAGTAATGATCACCCGGAAACCGCATCAAGGCCATTCGACAAGGATCGAAATGGGTTTGTTTTAGGAGAGGGTTCCGGAGCTCTTATACTCGAAGAGTACGAACATGCCAAGGCTCGAGGTGCCAAGATTTACGCTGAGTTAATTGGAGGAGGAATGTCTGCTGATGCTCATCACATAACTGCTCCGCATCCGGAAGGGCTAGGAGCGTATAGCGTCATGATTAACGCACTCGATGATGCCGGAATTACTCCTGAAGAGGTTGATTATATTAATGTTCATGGAACTTCTACTCCTTTGGGAGATGTAAGTGAAGCCATGGCCATTGAAAGGGTTTTTGGTGAACATGCCTATAAGCTCAACATAAGCTCAACGAAGTCAATGACTGGTCACTTATTGGGTGCGGCTGGAGCCATTGAAGCAATAGCCTGTGTGAAGGCCATAGAAAATCAATTGGTCCCTCCTACGATCAATCACTTCACGGATGATGAGCAATTTGACCCTCGATTGAATTTTACTTTCAACAAGGCTCAAGCTCGGGAAATAAATGTTGCCCTCAGCAATACGTTCGGTTTTGGTGGGCACAATACTTCAGTAATCTTTAGAAAATTAGATTAACTGTGCGGCTGATTATCAAACGAATCAGCTCACTGTTCAAAATATATTCTGAATCGGATAAAAAGCTTATCTCCGCGATCAAAATGATGGTCGGAGATAAGCCTTTTAATTTACACCCCTACAAAGTTGCCACACAACACAGCAGTGTAGCAAAAAGAGTAAAGCAAGGCTTCAGGGAATCTAACGAACGACTCGAATACCTTGGCGATGCCGTTCTGGGTATGGTAGTGGCTGACTATCTATTCAAAAAGTATCCATTCAAAGACGAAGGCTTTCTCACCGAAGTCAGATCGAGAATAGTTAGTAGGGAATCATTGAACCATGTAGCGCGAAAGATTGGAATTGGCCAAATCGTCAAATTTGATGTTAAGCGTAAAACACCTAATTCCCACAAGTCACTCTATGGCAATGCATTAGAAGCATTAATAGGGGCAGTATATATTGATCGTGGGTTTAAGTACTGTGAGCGCTTTGTTGTGAAAAAACTGTTAATGCCACATTACGATATTGAAGAAATAATCGCCACAACAAAGAACTACAAGAGCAAATTAATCGAGTGGACCCAGAAGAACTCTAAGTCCATTGGTTTTGACCACATGGAAACCATCGACAAGGGACACTTCAAGGAATTTGTAATTCAGGTCACTATTGATGACGAACCAATTTCCAAAGGACATGGTTTAAGCAAAAAGAAGGCAGAGCAAGATGCCTCTCGGTTAGCTTGTGAAAAACTGGCAATTGAATAATATGGCGATGTACAGAATTGGTGGATCAACATTAAATCAAACCCCTTTAGATTGGAATCATAATGTTTCCAACATCAAAAACGCCATTGCCAAGGCTCGTTCGGAAAATATGGATATACTTTGCTTTCCGGAACTTGCAATTACCGGATATGGCTGTGAAGACTTGTTTTTGAGTGAGTGGTTACCCAAAAAGGCCAAATCCTTTATCCCGGAATTGGTGGAAGAAACGAAAGGCATTTTTACCACGTTGACACTTCCTCTCTATCACGAAAACCGACTATACAATTGTGCAGTAGTCGTCCACGATCGACAAATTCTCGGGGTATATGCCAAACAGTATATGGCACTGGATGGAGTCCATTATGAACCAAGATGGTTTAACCCTTGGCCCATTGGTGAAGTATCTGAAATCGAGATTGATGGCTCCTACTATCCTATCGGTGATTTGACCTTTGATTTTGAGGAATGGAAAATTGGGTTTGAGATTTGTGAGGACGCCTGGCGCGGCAATGACCGTCCAGCATGTCGGCTCTATGAAAAAGGAGTCAACCTTATCCTGAACCCTAGTGCTAGTCATTTCGCAATGCTCAAAACCCACGATCGAATCGAATTGGTGGTCAATGCATCTAAGGCTTTCGAATGTACTTATGTGTTTACCAACCTACTCGGTAACGAAGCAGGTAGGATGATCTATGATGGAGAAATTTTGGTAGCCAAAGACGGTGACCTGCTCTTAAGAAATGACCTTTTGTCTTTCGAAC
Source organism: Cyclobacteriaceae bacterium (assembly GCA_028281285.1). Classification (GTDB taxonomy): domain Bacteria; phylum Bacteroidota; class Bacteroidia; order Cytophagales; family Cyclobacteriaceae; genus Roseivirga. Next base: position 146,348 of record JANQKF010000034.1, on the reverse strand, counting down.
ACTTTCAAATAAGATTCACGGATATCGACCCCACACAAACTTCAACTCCGAAACCAGAGATGGTCGCTATTCCGGATTCTAAAGAAGAGGAATTTCCTAAAGCTGCAGCACTGGGATTGTACGACTATCTCAGAAAAAGTGGAAGTAATGGTTTTGTATTGTCCCTAAGTGGTGGTGCTGATTCAGGCACCTGTGCAATACTGGTTGCTGAAATGGTGAGACGGGGTCTCGGGCAACTAGGGGAAACGGAGTTTCTCGATCGAATTAACAGGAAAGACCTTACTGGTAAATCAGAAAAAGAAGTTGTCGGAAAACTTCTCTCAACGGCCTATCAGGCCACAGTCAATTCTTCTGATACTACATTGAATGCGGCCAAGTCACTAGCTGATTCCCTAGGAGCTACATTCTATCAATGGAATGTTGATAGTGAAATAGCAGGTTATACCCAGACAATAGAACAGGTCTTGGGCATCAATTTGAATTGGGATCAGCACGATATCACACTTCAGAATATTCAGGCAAGAAGCAGAAGTCCAATCATCTGGATGCTGGCCAACCTTAAGAATGCCGTTCTATTAACCACCTCGAATAGAAGTGAAGGAGATTTAGGGTACGCGACTATGGATGGAGATACAAGCGGCAGTCTAGCTCCAATTTCCAGTGTAGACAAAGACTTTATCATTAAGTGGTTGCACTATGCTGAAAGCAAATTGGGTTACCATGGCCTATACAAGATTAATCAACTCAAACCTACAGCGGAGTTAAGACCTGGGGAGCAGGAACAAACTGATGAGGCAGACCTTATGCCCTATTCAATAATGGTTGAGATTGAAAAGTTGGCCATTAGAGATCATAAGTCACCTAAAGAAGTCTTTGAAGCCTTGACCACCAGAAATCTGGAGTCTCCCTCACTACTTAAAGACCACATCAAGAAATTCTTTCGACTCTGGAGCCGTAATCAATGGAAACGTGAGCGACTGGCACCGGCATTTCACCTGGATGAGTTTAATGTTGATCCAAGGACCTGGTGCAGATTCCCCATTCTCAGCAAGGGTTTTGAAGAGGAATTGAAGGAACTTTGATGTCTCCAATCACGAATATCTGTCAATAAAGGTCTATTTGTTCTTATTTAGTCGTTTGTATCAGAATTCATTTGATTTCAGCCAATTTCTATTGTATGAATTCGTTTATATTTGTCGAAATCTGAAGATTAATCTATGCTCCTATATATAGTTTGGGACCCTATGAAAGAGATCATTAGGGGTATCCAACCACCAGTTTGGTACAGTGTACTTTTTGCCCTGGGATTCATCATTAGCTATCAGTTCGTTACTCATTTCTTTAAGGCCGAAGGGAAAAAAGTAGAAAACGTTGACACGTTAACTGTTTACATGGTTTTGGCAACTATCATTGGTGCCAGGCTGGGCCACCTTCTTTTCTATGAACCACAGCGCTTCTTTGCAGATCCGCTAATGTTTTTCCGTACCTGGGAAGGTGGACTAGCAAGTCACGGAGCTGTTCTAAGCATTTTACCCGCTTTGTACCTGTACCGTAACTATGTTGTGGAAGCACGAATATGGCCTTTGCCTCCAAAATTAAAGTTCATAAAACAGAGGCGTGAGGGCCAAAGTTACCTATGGATCGTAGATCGTATCGTGATCGTTATAGCCATTACAGGTGCGTTCATACGATTTGGAAACTTTGTTAACTCTGAGATTATAGGAAAGCCTACGGATTCAGACTACGGAGTTGTTTTCGGAAGAGTAGCGGAAGTAGTCCTTGAGGAGGGGAATTTCGGAATTGAACGTGTTGAGGCCTCAAAGGGTGACCGAGCAGACAGGCCGGCTTCTGGTCTGGTTCCGGTAGATTTGAAAATTACCTTTGCCAATCCGACTATGCCTGAACAGGAGGCCCGTAGTCTGATCACCCAAAATATACATTCAACGCTTTCGCGAAGCCCACAAATCAGAGAGCATTATTCGCACCAACCAGGAGAAATTCAGTACGAATTGGCCAACGAGAATCGTAAATGGGTGGCTACCGTACAGACCTTCGGAATTGCCAGGCACCCCGCTCAACTTTATGAAACCGCTACCTGTATACTCCTTTTTATTATCCTTTTATTCGTGTGGAATAAGTATAAAGAAAAGACACCTGAAGGGTTATTCCTGGGCTTCTTTCTGATATGGATCTTTGGGTTACGTTGGTTTCATGAATATTTCAAAGAACCTCAAGTTCAGTTTGAGGAGAACATGACCTACAACATGGGACAATTATTGAGTATCCCTCTCGTTTTGCTGGGTGTAGGTATCGTCATCCGAACCTATCTTATTCATAAAAAGAGCAAAAGCACTTAAATACAGTTGTGGATTTGAGGGGAGTCGTATGTGTACTATTACTACTTTTTGCTTTCAACCTGAGGGCTCAAAACACGTCTTCGGATACGGTCGTCACAATCGGAAAGATCTATATAACCGGTCAGAAAAAGACCAAGTTAGAAATCATACAACGCGAGCTTGACTTTCAGGAAGGCCAGCAAATCTCCAAAAAGGAATTATTAGAAGTCATTGAACTGGATAAGCAAAAGCTGGTCAATACCAGACTTTTTGTTATTGTCGATATCATACCACTTACAATTTCGAACACAGAGGTTGACGTACTTATACGGCTACAAGAACGTTGGTATATTTTTCCGGCACCGATTTTCAGAATTGCTGATCGAAATTTCACCGAATGGATAAGAAATCAGGGAGCCGATTTTTCCAGGGTCAACTACGGACTACAACTCTATCATTTTAACCTAACGGGTAGAAATGACCGACTGGCGGCAATTGCTCAATTCGGGTTTACGAATCGCTACCAGCTACAATATCAAATCCCCTACATCAACAAAAAGCAAACACTTGGATTATTGGTCTCGACAGGCTTCAATAACAACAAAACGATAGCCTATAACACCATTGACCATAGGTTGCGATTTGTGGAACAAGACAATTTCATCAGGAAGACCTTTTTCACAAGCAGTGCATTAACCTTCCGTCCGTCCTTTTTTAGCAGGCATAGTCTCAATATTGCTTATTCCCGAACGACAATAGCAGATACGGTCAGAACGCTGAATCCAAGCTATCTTCTTGATGGTAAAAACCAGCAGCAATATGTCCGAGCTAGCTATATATACTCCTGGGATAAGAGGGATTACTTCGCCTATCCACTATCAGGCAAGCTCTATCGACTTGAAGTGAACAAGTATGGTCTGGGCTTATTTGATGACCTGGACATGCTGACCATAAGGGCCTCTTACGGTCAATACTTTGATCTTGGCAAAAATTTCTACTTGGGCAATAGGATGACCATACAGTATAATTTCAACGAAGATGTCCCTTATCTGAATCGATCGGGATTTGGTTACAGACCTGATTTCATTAGGGGTTATGAACGGAATGTTGTCGAGGGAAGGTTTATGGCTGCCAACAGATCTTCCTTTAAATGGAAATTCTTTTCCGGTGTAAAGCAACTTTATAAAAACAGTTTTATTGAACAGTTCAGAACCATGCCATTCGCGTTTTATCTCAAGGCATTTGTAGATCTAGGTTATGTAGGTCAACCCCTCCCCCACATCAATGGTAATTTCCTGAACCAGCAACTTCTTTCAGGAATTGGAATAGGGCTCGATGTCCAAACCTATTATGACTTCGTGGTGAGATTTGAGTATTCGGTAAATGAAGATGGTCAGGGTGGGTTTTTTATCAATTTCAGATCAGCCCTTTAGCATTTTATATTTCATACGCTCAATATTCTATGGATTTTCATAAATTCAATTCATGCGGCTAACTGTCATTTGGTCCTTGCTTATTATGATCAGTCTAAATAGCTATGGACAGCTGGCCAGCACCCCGCCAGTCGGACCAAGAGCATTAGGGATGGGCAGCATATCGGTTACCCAAAATGATAGTTGGTCCATTTTTAATAACCCGGCTGGCATTACAGATCATGAAAGGACCTCGGGGCTCTTTGCTTATCGCACCATCTTTGATTTCTCTCCATTTAATACGGTTTCCGCTGGAATAGTTCTTCCCACACAATATGGAACATCCGGGATATCTGTATATCGATTTGGAGATGACTTATTCAACAGCCAGATGCTAAGCGGAATGATTAGCAAGAAAGTAGGAATAATTGGACTAGGAGTAAGAGCAAATTACCTCCAATACAATATTGAGGGGTTTGGTCGAAAAGCGGTATTCATTGCAGATATGGGAGGTATAGCACAATTGACTCCGGAGCTGACGTTTGGAGCATTAATATCCAACTTCACCCAAGCAGCCATTTCAGATGAAGCGAATGAGCGAATTCCTACCATCATAAAACTAGGCGCCAGCTATCAACTGAGTACTGATCTGGTGGTGTTTATGGAAGGAGAAAAAGATGTTGATTTGGACACTGATCTTAAGTTCGGATTACAGTATCAGGTGATCGAAAAAGTCCAGGTGAGAACCGGTTTTTCCACCCAAAATGATACGCACTCTTTCGGGGTGGGTATCCTTCTCAATCAATTTATGATTGACTACGGGATCAGAATTGATCGATTTTTGGGTAACAATCACAACCTTGGTTTGATTTATACATTTCCTCAAAAGTAGTTAGGCGATGAGAAAACTCTCTCAAATACTGGCCCTAACCCTTGTCTTTCCTCTTACAATTTTTGCACAATCTGATGATAAATTTGACCTTGAGTTATTAATAGAAGACTTTTTCAATCTTCAAGAGTTGAATATCAATTATGAAGATCTTTACGAATCCCTCCTATTACTTTATCAAAACCCGCTGAACATAAACAATGCAACTCCAGATGAACTTAGAAACACCTATGTTCTTTCTGAACAACAAATTCAAAACCTTCGAACTTACATTGAAGAAAAAGGAAAACTGGTCACCCTATTCGAGCTTCAAGTAATTGATGGCTTTGACTTTCAAACCATTCAAAAGTTGATTCCCTTTATTACGATCAATTCCGAAGATTTTAATAGTGATGACCGCCCGCTTTTAGAACGGATTCTTACTGAAACGAATAACCATTTAATCACCAGATTCGAACGGACGCTTGAGGAGAAGAGAGGTTATACTCCTCCATCCGATCCAGATGATACTCGATACACCGGGTCTCCTGACAAAATTTACCTGAGATATAGAGTATCCAGGCCGGGAGATTTTAGTTTCGGATTTACGACTGAAAAAGACCCAGGAGAGGCTATAATTTGGGATCCTGAAACTAAACGGTACGGAATGGATTATTGGTCAGCTCATGCAATGTTGGAGAACCAGGGCAAGTTCCGTAGAGTGATCGTGGGAGACTATCAACTGCAATTAGGCCAGGGGCTTTTGTTGGGTGCTGGTTTTAATGTGGGGAAGGGTGCTGAAACGATCAATACTGTTCAGCGCGTCTCGTTAGGTATAAGACCGTATACTTCGGTGCTAGAATCGGGCTTTCTTAGGGGCGTTGCAGGCACTTACAAAGTGGATGACAAACTTTCACTCACCGGTTTTCTCAGTAGCTTGAATCAAGACGCCAATATCAGAACGGGACAAGGCGAAAATGGATTTGAAGAGGTATTCTCATCCATTCAAACCTCAGGATTGCACCGAACACCCACGGAAATAGAAAATAAAAGAAGCATAAATGAAAAGGTGGCTGGGTTAAATGTAGAATTCAGACCAAGCCCGTTGTTTAATTTGGGCGGTACCTTTTTGATTAATCGTTTTGATGTGCCAATTCTACGAAGCGATGAACCATACAATCGATTCGAATTCTCCGGAACCAACAATATCAACGTAGGATTATATTCAAACTACAGTTGGAGAGGTTTTAGTTTTTTCGGTGAGACGGCAATTTCCAAAAGCGGAGGTGTGGGAGGAATAGTTGGTTTCACCAAAGACCTGACATCAAGATTTGAATTCGCGCTGATATTTCGACATTTCGATAGGGACTTCCATTCATTTCGAGGAACGGCATTCAGCGAAAGCAGCCGGAACATCAATGAGAAAGGAGTCTATTGGGGAATCAAGTACACTTTCGATAGAAAATTCTTTCTTACAGCATATTACGATTCCTTCCGATTTCCCTGGTTAAAATTCAGGGTGAATAACCCATCCAATGGTAACGACTATCTGATTAGATTAAATTATAATCCAGGTCGAGGGGTCCGCATTTATGGACAATTCAGACGTGAAATTAAAGAAGTCAATCATCCAGGACAGGACCTTAGTCAAGTCATCATTATCCCTGGCAAGAAAAATCAAATCATAGCCAATGTGGACTTTAACGCAGCACCCGGATTAAGGCTCAAATCGAGAGTTCAATGGAGCAACTACACAATCGATACCCGAACCACAGACGGAGTGGCCTTTATTCAAGATGCGAACTATACAATTGGTAATTGGTCTATTAGCTCACGAATTGCTTTTTTCGACACAGAAGGAAATGAAAACAGACAATATGCCTATGAGCGCGATGTACTCTATGCTTTTTCAATACCTGCATACAGTGGACGTGGTATCAGAAATTACTTCCTGGTCAGCTATAAACTAAACCGAAAGATGGACGTCTGGGCCAGAATTGCCAGAACCACATTTTACGACCGAGATCAGATTGGCACGGGATTGGAGACGATAGATGGTGATCAACGTACTGAAATCAAATTCCAGGTACGTTATGGTTTTAATTAGACAAATGTTGCCTTTGGCATATTAGCGGTTGCAGCCTCTGGTTATCTTTGATATTTTACAAACTCGAAAATCTACCTAATAATATGAATCTATTGAAATCAGTTTCAATGCTCTTTGTCTTCCTCTTTGGGCTTTCACCTGTCTTTTCACAGGAATTAGCTACCAGAAAAGACAATGAAAGGTGGCAGCAACGTGTCAATTACTACATGGAAATCGACATGGATGTAAATACCAATCGCTATCAGGGCAAGCAAAAACTTGAGTACACGAATAACTCTCCGGATGAGCTGAACAGAGTGTTTTACCACCTCTACTTTAATGCCTTCCAGCCAGGCTCGATGATGGACGTAAGATCGCGAACAATTCCTGATCCTAGCGCCAAGATCAGCGATCGAATATCAAAACTTAGCCCCGAAGAAATTGGCTACCAAAAGGTACAATCTCTAACCATGAATGGAAAAGCAGTCAAGTATGAGACTGTAGGAACTATTCTTGAAGTGGAACTGAATGAACCCATAAAATCAGGTGAGACAGTAACCTTTGACATGGTTTGGGAAGCGCAGGTTCCAATCCAAATTCGAAGAAATGGAAGAGATAGTCAGGAAGGCATCCGATATTCCATGGCGCAATGGTTCCCCAAAATGAGTGAGTATGACTATCAGGGATGGCATGCAAATCCATATATCGGCAGAGAGTTTTACGGAGTATGGGGAGATTATGAAATCAAATTATCCATTGATAAGGATTATGTGGTTGGGGGTACAGGTTACTTACAAAACCCTCTTGAAATAGGTCATGGCTATGAGGACGATGGCCAAACGGTGAATCAAAAAGTCGAAAACGGTAAGTTGACCTGGCACTTCGTTGCACCCAATGTTCATGATTTTATGTGGGCAGCAGACCCTGATTATGTTCACGAAAAGCGTGTAATGGATAATGGAATGGTGTTGCATTTCTTTCATCAGGACGGTCAAAATGACGAAAACTGGGCACAGTTACCTGATATGACGGTCAGAGCATTTGAATATGCGAATGCAAATTTCGGTCAATACCCTTATGAGCAATTCACCGTGATTCAAGGAGGTGATGGAGGTATGGAGTACCCTATGTCTACGCTAATCACTGGGGCACGAAGAAGCATGAATAGCCTTTTGGGAGTAACAATTCATGAGTTTATGCACGATTGGTATCATGGAGTACTTGGAAGTAATGAGAGTCTGCACCCCTGGATGGACGAAGGCTTTACCTCTTATGCTTCTGCAAGAATTGGAGCTCACCTAAGAGGAAACATGCCAGGCAAAGAATTAGAAAACTTAGGATCAAGAGCAGGCCAGGGTAGCTATCTCAATATGGCAAGCAGAGGACTGGAAGAGCCAATGAGTACACATTCTGATCACTTCGATCTCAATGCGGTTTATGGAGCCTCGGCTTATGGTAAAGGAGCCGTTTGGATGTCACAGATGGGGTATGTACTGGGTGAAGAAACCAGAGATAAGGCCCTGCTTCAATATTTCGAAGATTGGAAATTCAAACACCCTAATCCCAATGATCTCATCCGATCGTTCGAAAAGGTTTCCGGGCTTGAGTTGGACTGGTATAACGAATACTTCGTATTCAGCACCAAACAAATCGATTATGGTGTCAAAGAGGTCATCAAGGATGGAAATAACACCAAGGTGACCTTAGAGAAGCTAAAGCAGATGCCAATGCCGATTGATGTGGTAGTGACATTTAAGGACGGTACCAAGGAAGTTCATTACATGGCACTTCGTATGATGAGAGGCGAGAAGCCGGCAGAAACTGATGATAAACGAATTGTTCACCCTGATTGGCCATGGACACATCCTAACTATGAAGTGATGATTAATCGGCCTATCGAAGAGATTGCTTCGATTGTCATCGATCCATCTGGCCGAATGGCTGATACCAATCGCGATAACAATACCTGGACCGCACCGGGAATAGAAACGAAGAAATAGAAAGTAATTCAACTTACTTTTATAAGCACCTGAATTCTTACGTCCAGGTGCTTTTTTAATTAATGTCACACCATTCGATCATTTTCTCATAACAAATGCCTTTTGTTCGATGTATATTCAATAGTCCTTAATCAACTATCTATGGCAAATTTCAAACTGGATATTAATAATCAGTCCTATGAAGTAGAGGCTGAACCCCAGACCCCTCTTCTATGGGTAATCCGAGATGAAGTAGGGTTAACTGGAACCAAATATGGCTGCGGCATTGCTCAGTGCGGTGCTTGTACCATACACCTCAATGGGTCACCTGTGAGATCTTGTTCAATACCTGTTTCAGCAGCCTCTAACCAGAAACTGACTACTATCGAAGGCCTGTCAGAAGACAACAGTCATCCTGTGCAAAAGGCATGGATCGATGCCCAGGTACCTCAGTGCGGCTATTGCCAATCCGGTCAGATTATGTCTGCAGCAGCACTCTTGGACAAAAACCCGAAGCCCACTGACAGTGATATTGACACCGCCATGGCTGGTAACATTTGCCGTTGCGGCACTTATCATCGCATAAGAAAAGCCATTCACACCGCCTCAAACGAAATGACCAATGGAAGCAAATAACATCAACCGAAGAAAATTCATGAAGCTCGCAGGCATGAGTGGCGCCATGCTGGCTATCGGATTTGAAACATTCGCCATTGAAGGCCCTAAAGTGCTTAAGAAATTAATGGCTGAAGATTTTGTAGAAGGAACACCGTTAAACCCATTTGTAGTGATTGCCGAAGACGGCACAATCTCCATAATGGCCACTGTCCCGGAGTTAGGACAGGGAATCTTCCAGGCCATTCCTGCCATTATCGCAGAAGAGCTGGAAGTTGATATGGACCAAGTGACAGTGGTCAAATCGAGTGCTTCCAGAAAATATGGACGGCAATCAATTGGAGGAAGCCGAAGCGTAAGGACCATGTATCAACCCATGCGGAAACTTGGAGCTGCCACTAAAGAAGTGTTGATTGAGGCTGCGTCCAAGAAATGGGGTGTGGCGAAATCAGCACTTTATGCAAAGTCTGGAAAAGTACATCGCACGGATACCAAAGATTTTGTGGAGTACAAGGATTTGGTGGCCACCGCAGCAGCGATTGAGGTACCAAAAAACCCAAACCTTAAAACTAAGAAGGACTTTTCCATCATTGGCAAAGAGACGGTGAGAACCGATATCCTGAGCAAAGTGAACGGTACGGCAGACTATGGTATTGATGCTCGTCCGGATGGATTGCTATACGCGACCATCGAAAGATGCCCCACACTCCAGGGTAAACCCATCAGCTATGACAAAGAAGCAGCTTTGTCCGTCCAAGGAGTGACAGACGTGATGGAGGTAACCCGATCGGTGTATAAGAATAAGAACACCGGTATTGCAGTGATTGCAGAAACACATTATGCGGCCCTTGAAGGTAGAAAAAAGCTGAATGTGAAGTGGGACAATGCCGAATTCTCAAAACTAAATAGCGAAAGTTACTTCCGGGAAATGAAGGAACTCGCAAAAAAGGATCACTTGAATCATAAGGACCAAGGGAACTTCAACCAGAGTTTTGCAAATGCAGCATCCACCCTCGATGTAGTCTATGAGCAACCTCATCAATCACATTCATGCATGGAACCCATGAACGCCACGGTTCATGTAAAAGAGGATAACACAGTAGAAGTATGGGCGCCTAGTCAAAGCCCACAAGTACAAAGGCAGTTCGCCAGGCAATTGGGGATTCCGGATGATCAGGCGGAAGAAAAAATCAAGGTACATCTCCCTTTCCTTGGTGGCGGATTCGGACGAAGATCGATGAATGATCCATTGGAAGAATGTTTCCAAATCTCTAAAGAACTTCGAAAACCGATTAAGCTAATCTGGACACGTGAGGATGATACGACTCAAGGCCCTTTCAGACAAGCAACAGTCCATGCAATGAAAGCAGCCTTCGATGATCAGGACAATCCAACGGGTGTACAACACAAGATGATTTCAGAAGCCATTACCACTCAATTCAGGCCTTCTAATGGTAAAATACCATTTGAGGTAATGGAAGGAATTAGCACTCACTATGATTTTGACAACTACTCGATCCAATACGGTGAGTACAATAGTCAGTTGCCTATCCATTGGTGGAGATCAGTCTTTGGTTCAACCAATGGTTTTGCCCATGAGGCATTTATCGATGAGGTAGCGGTGAAAGCCAAACAGGACCCCCTACAATTCAGAATAGATCGATTGAATTCGGAACCCAGACAAGTGAAGGTGCTCGAACGCTTAAAGAAAGAGGCCAATTGGGATAAGAAATTAGGAGCTAATGAAGGCAAGGGAGTTGCCATCGTAGAAAGCTTTGGAAGTATTGTTGCACATGCCGTCTTCTTGAAAAGAGAAGGCAATCAAGTAATCATATCTAGGGTAGTTTCCGTAGTCGATTGTGGAATTGTAATCAATCCTAATCAGGCCAAAGCACAGACTGAAGGTAATATCATCTATGGACTTACCGCTGCCATGAAAGGAGCGATCACCTTTAAGGACGGAGTTGCCGAACAAAGCAATTTCCATGATTACGCAATCCTAAGAATTAACGAGGCTCCAAGGGATATTCAAGTCTATCTGATGGAGAATGATGAAAATCCTGGCGGAATGGGAGAACCCGGCTTACCTCCTATTGCGCCTGCTTTAGTGAATGCGGTAGCCGATTTGACAGGAAAGCGAATCAGGAAGCTACCATTTGACCTACAGAAGGTTTAAAACTCTGTGGAATTTTGAGCAAATCGATATCACATAAAATGATATCCTGAAACAAGATCAGCATGTTGTGGTTATAGTTCCATGGAGAACTCCTCTCTCTATTTTATGGGAGGCATGTACGTTGTAGCCGGTCTTGCACATTTTATTTGGCCCAAAGCTTATGTCAAGATTATGCCAAAGTGGCTTCCCTGGCACCTGGAGCTTGTGTACCTAAGCGGCATATTCGAAGTGCTATTCGGGATATTAGTGATGGTGCCATCTACCCAGGAAATCGGTGCTTGGGGACTTATCGCAACACTTGTTGGAGTTTTCCCGGCAAATATTGATATGCTGGTCACCAACACATCAAAAAAATGGTGGTACATGCTCATTCTTTGGGTCAGAATACCGATTCAATTCTGGTTGATCTACTGGGCCTGGATGTTTACTTAGGATTTTTTATAAACTTCTTTCGATTGTTATTCATTCATTTTCAATGATTTACAAATTTGTAACAAAAAAAGTTATAACTTTTTATCAATGTTGGAACTTCAATGTTATAACATCAGTTATGTATCCGAATTTGATTTAGAAACAGAAAAACTGAAAACATAAACAATAGAATCATGAGAACTTTTGAAGTACCAACTAGAGAACAAGTATCACCGGAAGCCCAGGGCATCTTCGATAACTTGAAAAGTAAAATCGGTATGGTCCCAAACCTATATGCGACCATCGGCTATTCAGCAAATGCACTATCCTCTTATTTGACTTTCCAGGGAGAGCAGGCAAAAGGATCATTTAAAGCAAAAGAGAGAGAAGCAATCTTCTTAGCTATTTCAGAAGCCAACGGTTGTGCTTATTGCCTTGCTGCCCATACTGCACTAGGTAAAATGAATGGCTTTACTGAAGAAGAAACTATCGAATTGAGACAAGGAAGAAGCAATGATGCACGACTGAACGCAATTGTTGCTTTGGCCAAGGATCTTACTGAAAACAGAGGAAGAGCATCAGAAGCAAACGTTGAAGGTTTCTTTGCACAAGGATTTGACAATGCGGCATTAATCGACCTATTGGCTTTAGTAGCGGACAAAACCTTTATGAACTACGTGCACAATTTGACTCAAATTGATGTTGATTTCCCTGCAGCTAAATCCATTGAAGAACCAGTATTGGCTTAAACCTTATTGAACGTCATCCTGAGGGCTAAGCCCGTGAGGTTCTCCTAAATCCGACATGAGACCCTTTCGCCCAGACTTAGATCTGGGCTCAGAATGACTAACTACAAACGATATTGAACCAAGAATTAATAGAGACCATGAAAAGATTAGTATTAACCGTAGCCTTGATGATTGCAATTGTGGCTACTGGATTTTCACAAGACAAACCACAAGTGATTAAACTTGACCAAACAGCGGGTAAGTTCACCGTTGAGCAAATGACCGTATCCGCTGGCAAGTATATATTCGAAGTATCGAATGTAGGCGTAGATCACGAATTGGGATTTGTTTTGGTACCCGTAAAAAACGGAAAAGAGGGCGAGCACATCAAAGCGAGCTATTTGTCGAAAACCATCAAAGATGGTGAAACAGCAAAGTCGAAAGTAGTAAACCTTACACCAGGTACATATAGCTACTTCTGTCCTTTGAATCCTACCCCTCATTATACGATAACTGTGAAGTAGGTCTGAGGTTGATTGATTGAGTAAGTTGTGGAACCGTCCCGAGCCTTCGGGATGGTTCTTTTTAATTGGAAAACATGGAATTTGATAAATCAGTGTTACAACACTATCTTTCTAAAAGGGTTAGAAAGGAACAAGGCATGCATATCAAGGATATGGCCCAAAAGGGCAATTTCAAAAATGAGCATCACAAATTAAGGGTGAACTTGCTTTATAGTGCTTACTGGTTCACTGATAAAATGACTCAATTCCTCAAACCATTTGGCATTACACAGCAGCAATTCAACGCACTCAGAATACTTCGAGGTCAGTCGCCTGATCCTATAAGCACAAAGGAACTACGCGAACGTATGATCATCGGCAACTCAGATACTTCCCGATTGGTAGATCGCCTTTGCGAAAAAGGGTTGGTTTGGAAACGCCCATGTCCTCATGACGGAAGATTGATCCAAGCCTTTATTCATGATAAAGGACTGACTCTTTTGGAAGAAATCGATAAGCATATCACTGATCTTGATGGAGTTATGAAAAATCTGACCAAGGATGAAGCTAAAACCCTGAATAATTTGTTGATCAAAATGAGAAATATTGATTAACCTTGGGTAAGCCCTCACTCCATTGAAGAATCCAACACTTGTTAAAGTCACCATTCTGTTTTGCAGTATGATGACTGTTATGGCCGGAGCTACGATTGCTCCTTCCCTACCTGAAATGAAAGCAGCATTTCCGGATAACCCGGCAGCGGATACATTGGTCAAGCTTATATTGACTATTCCCGGACTATTCATCGCACTTTCCGCCCCCTTCTCCGGTTGGGTTATAGACCGATTTGGCAGGATTAAGCTGTTAGTCGCCATGCTATTTCTCTATGCTTTAGCGGGCACTTCCGGTCTTTACCTTAATACATTATTCGAGATCATGATCGGGCGTATGTTCCTTGGAGTTGCTGTTGGAGGAATCATGACCATTGCGGTAGCACTTATTGGCGATTATTTTCAAGGTGATGAACGTCAGAAACTTCTAGGCATTCAAGCGGGAATAATGTCTTTATCGGCAACTGTCTTTATTTCTGCCGGAGGTGGATTGGCTGATCTAGGTTGGAGGTATCCGTTCTATATCTATGGTCTGGCAGTTTTAGCCATCCCGATGGTGCTTTTGTTCTTGAAAGAGCCCCCAAAACAAGTTTCTGAAAATTCCGAGACCTCCTCAAAAATTGGAATTCCCAAAATCGCCTGGACTGTTTATATCGTTTCTTTCCTGGGGATGTCTGTATTTTATATGATGCCAGTGCAAATTCCATTCTTTATACAAAGTGTGGACTCATCAATCAGCAATTCGGCCGTAGGTCTTTCACTTGCACTTTGTATGTTAGTAGCCGGACTGGTTTCCTTTAACTATCAGAAAATCAAAAATAAATTAACCCATTACCAGATTTATGGGATTTCATTCGTCATTATGGGTTTAGGCTACCTGGCCGTATCGCAGTCCAATAGCTACCTTATGGTGTTTCCAGGGATGACTATCGCTGGGGCTGGTGCGGGGCTCGTTTTGCCCAATTCAAACCTTTGTCTGGTGACGATTGCCGCCCCCGAAGTAAGAGGACGAGCACTGGGTTTACTGACTACATTTATATTCCTGGGCCAATTCATGTCACCCTTGATGTTTCAGCCTATTGTCAATATAACTTCCATCGGGGACACATTTATGTATTTGTCTTTCGCAATGGTATTGGTTGCCGGCATTTCATTATTGAGAAACCGAAGATTGGTAACCAACTAATCTATTTACGCTTGGGACGATAAAAGTCGGCTTGTGCTGCCAATGTAAACGTATGGGACTGTAGGTTAGTTGAACGGTCGAAATAATTATACCGGAAGGTGACAACATTAAACACCCCATTATCTCCCCATTTTCCACCTGGGCTGTATTTGACTCCCAATCCTATAGAATAAGAAGTGAACTTTGAAAGGTCGAAATCTGAGGTATGGAATTCCTCATTGGGATCATGTTGTTCAAACGGAGCAAAATACCGCGAGTCTCCCTGTTTATACCAACGAAGTGTTGGCATGATTGCCCAAAGTGGCGTCAACTTGATCACAGTTTCATTTTCTAACGAAATTGAATTGACGCCAAAACTGTCAGTATATCCTTTGATGGAGTTCTTGAATATAACACCTCCACCAGCGAATGAATTTAATCTCAGGCCCATTGCCATCTTGACTTTTTCCCTTGGAAAATCCTCTACGGCCACGGAATCATTATTAAAGTAGACTCTATGAAAAGAAGTAGATAACAATCCTTCCTGGTAGGTCAGTTCAGGAAATACTCCCAAAATGTTTCTGCTGTTCAGCACTTGCTCATATCCCATCTTCAAATTATATGAGTACCGTTTGAACTCGTCATGGAAGTCGATAGTGTTAATTTCAGCGGGATAAATCAGGCCTTGTGGTTCCCTGTCGGTAGAATTAAACAGGCCCCATCTTAAATCATCATCGTAATATTGAAATAGCACAGAGTACTTTCTCATTTGATCCTTACTACCAATATTAAAGCCCAATTTCCCGGATAGTGAATTGTAATCACTTTCAATGGAGAACCCCGTACCAAGAATCAATGATGCGTCAGGCCCTCTGAGCTTGCGTTCGTAGCTCAGATTCATGTAATAGCGCGTATCATGGCTAGAGGCTGAAGAGGGTACAAAGTCAATCTTATCAGTGGATGCCGAGGTAATTACATCCATGCCCATGTTTAATGAGGTAGTTGCTTTTGATCTAAGCCACTTAATATTGGCCACCGGGCCCTCAACTCTAAGTTTTTCAGTTCCGATTCCACCGGTAACCACAGAATTATTTCCATCCTGAGTATAGTATTTATAAACGAGTTCAATTGAATTCTTATTAAGCTTTTGAGCAGTGGTGTCCTTGTTGATTTGAGCCTTTGCCCAGAAATGCAAGAAAGCCAAACTACCAACAATCAAATACCTCTTCTTCATACCTGATTACTGGTCATTGCAACCACATCCACCACTGGCTTTTGAGGTGGCAGGTGGAATAGCTCCTTCCCTTATAGAGAAAATATAGTTTTGGAAGTTAAGGCCTGCATCCAATCCCATCTGCATATCGGGATCATTGATATAAATGCGCTCATAGGGCTTGAGCGTGGCACAGGAAGACATCAGCAACCCACCTAAAAGGCAAGCTAGAAGCATCGTCCTTTTACGAACCGATTTCGTCATATTCCAGGTCTTTGCTTAAAAATAAGTTATTCTGATCATCTATAATAATGGCATGCGTTTGCGGAAGCTGATCGACAAAGTTTATCCCTTCTTTCCTTCCCATTACGTAGACTGCCGTGGCAAGTGCATCGGATAGCTCGGCACTCGGAGAAACAATCGAAACACTTTTAATTCCACTCAATGGTCGACCGGTATGAGGATTGATATTGTGAGAATAACGCCTGCCTTTATATTCAAAAAATTGCTCATAGTCACCGGAGGTAGCTACAGAAACCTCAGTTCCGGGAATAAACAGGAGCATTTCCTCTTTTTTGTCAGGGTTGGCAATTCCCACTCTCCATTCTGTTCCGTCAGGTTTACAACCAAAAGTGTTCAGGTCTCCACTTGCATTCACATATCCTCCGAAAACTCCCTCTTGCTTCCATATTGCTTTGACTCGGTCGGAAGCATATCCTTTACCGATCGCTGCGAAGCTTATCCTAAGGTTTTCATGATCGAAACTCAAAGATCGGTTTTCAGGATTTAACCTTACCTTCTTGTACCCCACTCGATTCAACGTCTCGTTTATTCTGACCCTGGAAGGCATTTTAAATTCCGCATTCTTAAAGTCATAGATCTTCTTCAAAGCACCCACCGTAATATCGAAGCATCCATTGGTCAGCTCCGAAATAGCCAGCGATCTTTCAATCAGAGCATAACATTCTTGATTTACTTTCAAGGTCTCACTACCAGCACTTTGATTTATCTTACTAACTTCGGAAGTGCTTTTAAATTCTGACAATAATTCCTCAATCCGGACTATCTCATCTATCCCTACTTGTAGTAATTTCTCCGCTCGAATGGGATCATTCTCAACCACCGAGAGTTTGAAACTAGAGCCCATAAGTTTGGCTATACGGGAGTACTCCCTCATTTCAGTGCCTCCATTTTGTTCTGAAGGCGATCGATGATCTCTTGAGGCGTTTGATTCAAATAATCAGCAAATTTGAAATACTTCTCTGAATTCATATCCACCAGGATCAAGGTTGGGAAAACACCTTCAAAATTGTATTTCTCGGCTATCTCACTATTGTATCTTTTAACCTCTTTCCTTTGTTTTTTGCGTTGCGGAAAATCAATTTTTTCGACCTCAATTCCGTATTGATCAAGGAAATTTGTCCATTCCTTCTTCGAAAACACTTCCTTTTCCAACCTTCGGCAATTCCGACACCAATCTGATCCTTCGAATATGATCAGTTTGTACCCTGATTTGGAGATCGGATCGGACGGAAAAAGTGAAAGGAGAGTGAAAGAAAGGATGCCAAGAAAAGTCTTCATAAGGCTTTGACGCTCTTGCTTGATTTGATCCATGAATATACCAATATTGTTGTTTCTGACTAAGTCTAATCGAAGCAATTGGAAAGGAAGGTCTTTATTGTAGGTAATCCGGCTTCCGGCAAAAAGAAACTCGGCAAGATTCTGGTGAGGTTTATATCCTATCTGGAAACCCAGGGCCTTCACCATACCTTCAGTGAAACCAGCCTCTCGGAGAACCCTGTTTCGCATGAGTTAACGAAGGACTTTACCGACCTCATCATCATCGGAGGAGATGGAACAATTAATAGTACTATCAATGCTTTTGACCTTGAAATACCTGTCTCGATAATCCCAGCGGGCACAGGTAATGACTTTGTAAAGAATGTCAACCTGGGCAAATCCGAGAAAGAGCAATTTGAAACCGCTATTCATGGCCAGGTCATAGAGGTAGACCTGGGCCAGTGCAATAACCGTAAATTCGTTAATGGAGTAGGAATTGGTTTTGATGGTCAAATCGTTGAGAATATGATATCAAAGAGGGTTCCACTACTCACGGGACATGCGGCATATTATTATCACGTGCTAACCATACTTGCCGGATACAAAGAGAAATCCTTCTCTTTTTCCATTGATGATGAAAGGTTCGAAAAAGATCTTATTCTCCTCACGATCGCCAACGGCACGACCTTTGGTGGCGGTTTCAAGCTTACCCCCGGAGCCCAAATCAATGATGGTTTATTGGATGTATGCGAAATAGGAAAACTCCCCGGAATCAAAAGATTTATGAATATTCATCGGCTCTCATCAGGTACACATGCCCACTTGGATCCAGTAAATCTCTACCAAGCCAAGTCCATTGCAATTGAAGATAATCCTGCCCTATTTGCTCATATCGATGGAGAACAGTTGGGCAACCCACCTTTTAAGATCAACATACTACCCCGAGCCCTGAGGCTTAGAACCGCTAATTGACTTCTGTTAGTTTGCCCTTTTTCTTTAACCTAAAATAGACCACAAGGACCCCGATGATCATGAATATGGAAATGAACTGAGAGTGGGAAAGTACTCCATCAATGATATAACCTCTTGCCTCATCTCCTCGATAGATTTCTATGACCCCTCGGCCAATGGCATAGATAGTGACATACAGAAGGAATAATTGACCATCAAATTTCTTATATCTTCTAAACTTCCAAAGGAACAGTAAAATCAAGAAAAGCATCCCCCCTGAGTAAAGTTGCGTGGGATGAAGTGGCTCATTTAATGGAGCACGGGAGTGTTCGTGGGTGAAGGTGACTCCAAAGAAGTTCTCCGTAGGCACCCCATAGCAACAGCCCGCAAAAAAACACCCCATTCTTCCCATACCATGCACTATGCAAGCCGTGATTGCCATATGATCGAGTCCTGGCCAGACTGGTATTTTGATCTTTCTCATATACCATATCATTGTTGGTATGGCAAAGATCAAGGAACCATAAAAGACAAAACCCCGACCCATATTTTTGGTCAGGTTTTTAACTGAACTAAAATAGAATCCAGGGTCTTCGAAGTAGAAGAAGAGTTTGCCTCCGACAAATGCAGCAAGAATAATAAGCAAGGCCAGACTTTGGGTTTGATCCGGAGATACACCAAAGTCCCTTTTGAAAGATCGGGCCGCATACCAAAACCCAAGCAGCGCTCCTACCATGATCATAAAACCATAGGTATGAACAGTAAAGTCACCAATTGAGAATAACTCCGGATGCATGCTAATTCATAGATACAACAATGCCGCAAAACGTCCAAAAAAAAGCCCAAGGCTTCTGCCTTGGGCTAATGACAGTTAACATTTCTATCAATTGTTTACTTCCTTGAGCAGTTCCTCAATGGCTCTTTCCAGCTGCTCGTCAACTCCTTTATCAATCTTGCCCGGCATGTTCTTCACCTTGATGTCAGGTTCGGTTTGAAGATTCTCCATCCACTTACCATCAATATTTTTAGCACTGACAGGAACTACACCCCATCTTCCTCCATTGGGTAATCCTTCCCAACCGGCAAATGAACATGTACCCGGTACCGGCATGCCCAATGTTTTACCAATTTTAAGATCGGTGTAGCCCTGCGCATAGCAGTGTCCGTCACTATAGTTCGATTCATTGAACATGGTAAGTGTAGGTTTGGTCCATCGTGAGGTGGGTTCTCCTCCTACCACTTTTGCCTCAGTAGCATAAGTAATAAACGACTTACCTGTAAAGAACATAGCCAAATCGGCCACTAGATCTCCTCCGCCATTGAAGCGCGTATCGACAATTACTCCTTTTCTATCCTGGAACTTGCCCATCATATCTTCATAGATGCTGCGGTATGGCCCGTCACTCATCCCTGGGATATGCACATAACCAAGCTGTCCGTTGCTCTTCTCTTCTACTTCCTTCTCATTCTTTTTCACCCAACGGTTATAAAGAAGACCTCTTTCAGCTCCTAGAGAAATTGGCTTGACAGTGATTTGTTGCTTGTTCTTCTTGTCTTTCGGGTCGAAAATCTCAAGCAACATAAATTTGCCTGCCTTTCGATTCAAGAAAGTTGCGATATCTCGATCAGGTGTGACTGTCACTCCATCGATTTTCTCAATAATCATTCCCGCTTTGACATTGAGACTAGCCTTGTCCAATGGGCCGCCCTTCATAATCTCGGTAATCAGAATACCATCCCCTCTGTGCTTGTAGTCAATAAATATACCCAAGGAGGCAGTCGCATCGGGATTGCTGATTCTGCTACCATATCGTGCATAGGCATGGGAAACATTAAGCTCTCCAAGCAATTCGTTGAGCATTTCTGCAAATTCATAACCATTTCCCAAGTGTGGCACATACTTACCGTATTCCGTTTTCATCAAATCCCAATCAATACCATGGAAGGTGGGTTCGTAAAAAATATTCTTGGTCCGAATCCACACATGATCAAACATGGCTTCCATCTCTTTCTGGGTATCTAGCTGCATTTCTCCAGCTATACTGATATTATCTCTTTTGCCGCTTTCAGGATTGATCTTGGAAATTCTCCCTCCACTCAATAAGTAGAGATTCTTTTGGTCCTTATCCCACATCAGGCTTCCAAATCCAGCATTCAGGGTAATCGCCATTTTGGTCGCTCGCGTCCTAAGGTTTGTAGTCCACAAGTTCATTCCTCTTTCGAATCGAGCCAGATAGTATAGTTTTTCACCGTCCTTGGAAAGCACAGCATCGCCAAGACTACTGGAATGGATAGTGAAACGAGCAGTACGCTCTTTCATATCTTCCCAATCAAATTCCAGCTTTTTGCTTTCCTCCTTTTTCTCCTCTTTCTTATCGTCCTTTTCACCCTCCTCTTTCTTATCCTTCTCTTTGCTCAGTTTTTCAGTCTCTTTCAACAGGTCGTAATCTTCTTTACTTAGTCTGTATTTGTCCCAGGCATCTTTAGAAAAGAACATACTATACACATCATTCTGACTTTGACCACTTGTTGCATAGCTTTTCAGTCCGTTTCTATTACTAAACCAGAGCATTTGTTTACCTCCATTCACCCATTTCGGTGCATAGTCGTAATAGCCACTCTCTGTAAGGTTATGACGTTGAGTACCATCTGCCGACATTAGCAATACTTCACCATTACTTAATGTTTTTCCCCAACCAATTAATAGCCATTCACTATCAGGACTCCAACGATAGTATTTATCGCCATCACGCATGTGATAGAGGTCGTCTGGTGTAAGCAAGGTCGTGGTGTTCTTAGATTCCAGATCCATTACCTTGATGGTCCTTCGACCTTCCACATAAGCCATTTTCTTACCATCAGGAGAGAATTCCGGCAGGTAGTTGTCGAACTCATTACTGACTAAAGTTTCCTCTTCAAGTAAGGTGGAAGCATAAAAGAACGGCTCTTCGTCACGAACTTTCTTGGTTTGAAAGATGTGCCATTTTCCACCTCTTTCACTGGAATAGACCACGTTCTTTCCATCCGTTGTCCACTTCACAAAGCGCTCGTTTTCCGGGGTGTTGGTAATTCTCTTAGTCAACGACCCATCCACTGAAGTAACAAACACCTCTCCTCTCGCGATAAAAGCAATTTCTTTTCCATTTGGAGAAATGTCCATTTCTCTGACACCGCCATTAATAGTAATGTAGCTGTCAGGATTGGCCACGGCCTGGGTTCTTAAGTTGATGGTTAGTTTTTGAGGTTGATTTCCCTCTACCATTGTATAGAGCTCACCATCCTGACTAAAACATAGCGTACCACTACCTTGTGTCAGAAAACGCACCGGGTGCATGGTGAAGCTCGTCAACTTCTGATTCTGTGATG
The DNA here is from genome assembly GCA_028281285.1 of Cyclobacteriaceae bacterium. GTDB lineage: Bacteria > Bacteroidota > Bacteroidia > Cytophagales > Cyclobacteriaceae > Roseivirga. Next base: position 124,368 of record JANQKF010000034.1, on the reverse strand, counting down.
TGTTCGACAATGACATCTTGTGAATGTTGGAGTTCCCACTCTCTTCGCTTAAATAGTAGATACTATTTTCATCGCTGCTAAAGATGGGCTCTCTATCCTCTCCGTTGAAAGTAGTGATCATCCTATGACTGTCACCCCTTCGGTTGTATAACCAAATGTCTCGGGTGATGCTGGAATTATGATGCTTTCTGAACTCATTCTCTCCACCCTTCTTATCATGGTAGAGCATTTGGTTGCCATTGCGGCTAACCTGAACATACTCAGATGGGATGGTCCATACCTGATCTACCCTTCCACCTTCAACAGGCACCTTGTATAGCTCAGGCTGTGATCCAGTGGGGTATTGACGGTGTTCCGCAACATCAAGTCTCAGACCTCCGAAGATTACGTGTTTATCATCATGTGAAAATGTATATGGAGTTTCATCATTACTATGGAAAGTCAATCTCCTAGCTTCACCGCCCATAGGATCCATGGTGAAGATGTCGAAATTGCCATATCGATTCGAAGCGAAAGCAATGGTCTTCCCGTCTTTGCTCCAAACCACTCGGTAGTCGTGTGCAGTGTGAAAGGTCAATTGGGTAGCATCGCCTCCATTGGACGAAACCCGGTACAAATCACCTTTGTAAGTAAATACAATGTGTTGACCATCAGGAGATATTGCAGGATACCTTACCCATTTCGGGTTAATCTGTGCTTGAAGGGCACAACAAAAAAGCAGTAATAAGAATGTTGTGGTGAGTTTTTTCATAAATTCAGTGATTGTAAAATGCGGACTGAATCTACGAAAAGATTGAATAACCTAGGCAGAGGCTATACCGGATTTTAACTCGACAATGGTGATTTCAGGATAGATGCCAATCCGTCCGGGGAAACCCAAAAATCCAAACCCTCGGTTTACATACAAAAACTGATTGCCTTCCTGATATAAATCCGCCCATTGTTTATACATCCATTTAGACGGGCTCCACCGGAAATCTCCGATCTCAACTCCCAATTGCATGCCATGAGTATGTCCTGCGAACATCATATCAATATCAGGATAATCAGGTCTTACCTGCGCATCCCAATGGCTAGGGTCGTGGGATAGCAGCAACTTCACGTCTCCCTCAGCATTCATTCTTGCTTCAGATAAGTTGCCATATTTCGCAAATCGACCAGCACCCCAATTCTCCACGCCCAGGATGGCCAATTTGTCTCCATTTTGTTCAATGGAGGTGTTTTGATTCAATAGGAGATTCCAGCCCATACGTTGATGAGCCTCCACCATATCGTGCAAGTTTTTGGATTTGGCAGCCTGACTAGGCCAACGCATATAATCTCCATAATCATGATTGCCCAATGTAGAATACACTCCCAGATCCGCTTTGACCTTGGTGAATAGATCAAAGTATTCATTGACCTCGCTCGTGCGATTATTGACAAGGTCTCCGGTAAAGAAGATAACATCAGGTTTCTCTTTTAATAAGAGATCTATGCCGCCTTGTACCGCCTTTTTATCGAAAAAACTCCCACTATGAATATCTGATAACTGACCAATTTTGATCCCATCAAATGACTTTGGAAGATTCGGCAAATAGACCTTTCTCCTTCTGATACGATAATCATAGGCTCCTGATACAATACCAAAACTCATGGTGGCGATCGGAAGTGTGGCCGCAACCACCGCAGTCTTTGCCAAAAATTGTGATCTGGGAATTTGTTTGCCTGAAAGTTGCTGTTTTTTAGTTCTGGCCCGTCTTCGCTCAAAGAACCACTTAATTACTCTCCTGAAATCGTCTATCAGGACAAATATTATGGCTAATAGTTTAGCAGAATAGGCCATAATAATGATCGAAACCAGAAAGCTGAATGGCACCGTACCGGCCTGGGAGAACCTGAGATAAAGCACAAGTCCAATCAGTGAAACGGCCTGAAATATATAGATACCGTTCACCCATTTACTAAAAGGGGCCTTGCTCTTGCTAATTAAAGTATTGGTAGCCTGATAAGCATAGAAATCAATCCATACCATAAAGGCGATAATGAGCAAAAACTGAAAATTACTTATCGGCATCTTTAATCAACTTCGCACTCCATTTTACGGAGCTATCAAAAAAGAGCCCCCGACCTTGTCAGGGGCTCACCAAATCAACCTTAACTATGAACTGGTTCTATGAAAGAACCAATTATCACCACAATTATCTTATACACAAACATCAGGCCAAAACCTCTTTAGTCTCTCCAGGAGATGAAGACATATCAATAACATTTACGTCTCCTCTCCATTTTGCAATTCTATACATCATCTTATCGGCCAACAAGTACATAGTTGGTACAATAATCAACGTCAGGAATGTGGCAAATGTTAAACCAAATATGATAGTCCATGACATTGGTCCCCAGAAAATCACATTATCACCTCCAACATAAAAATCAGGATTGTAAGCGAAGAATGTATTAATGAAGTCAATGTTCAATCCTACCGCCAAAGGCACCAAACCAAGTATAGTAGTGATAGCTGTAAGTATTACAGGTCGCAGCCTTGTCTTACCAGCAACGATAATCGAATTCAATACTTCATCCATAGGCAACCTCGCATCCTCCTCAAGTCCAAGCTCCTTTCTTCTCCGTTTTCTCGTCAGTTCAATGAAGTCAATCAATACAATCGCATTGTTTACCACAATACCGGCAAGTGCAATAATTCCAATCATGGTCATGATCACAATGAACTTCATGTTGAAGATGACCAATCCAAGGAATACACCAATCGTACTCAAAAGCACCGAAGTCATGATGATGAATGGTGCAGTTACCTTGTTGAACTGTGAAACAATGATCAGGAAGATCATGAATACGGCAATGGCAAGTGCTTGAGAAAGGAAGGCCATGTTCTCAGCCATCTCTTCCTGCTCACCGGTGAATGCATAACTATATCCGGTAGGCATATCGTATTCTGCCATCAATAGTTTTAAATCGTCATTAATTTTTGTTGGATTAAATCCAGCAAGGACGTTTGAACTCAGTGTGATCACTCGCTCAAGGTCTTTCCTTTTGATTGAGCCGTAAGTAGAGCTATATCTAATTTCCGCAACGGAGGAAATCGGAACTTGCACTAATCTACCTGAACTCTGGTTTCTAAAAGTGATCTGCTTATTCATCAATGCATCGATATTGTATCGGTAATCCTGGTTAAGTCTTACGTTCACCTCGTAATCATCTTCTCCTTCCTTGAATTTAGAAACCTCTTTTCCGAAAAGAGCGGTTCTGATTTCATTCGCCACTGCATAGGTTGAAAGTCCAAACCTCCTTGCCTTCTCTCTATCGATATCCACTACCAACTCAGGCTTACCCAACTCCATGCTACTCTTCAGTTTCTCAATACCCTGAATTCCCGAGGCAGCAATCATCTGTTGTACATCATCCCCTATATTGATCAAGGTTTCAAGGTCATCACCAGAAAGTTCCAGGTTCACCGGTTTACCTGCTGGAGGGCCAGCAGCATCCTTATCTACTGTAAGCGTCAATCCTGGCTCTAATTGTACTTTCGAGCGAATCTCTTCCATGATTTCACTGGTCTTGAGATCACCTCTCAACTTATTTTCAATAAAGTTCACGGTAATTCTGGCCTTATGCGGCTCTTCAGACTGCCCAACAGAAGAGGGGTCATTAGGGTCCGCTGCACCTTGACTGACGTTGGTACTTACTGACTCAACAATTCTGTCGTAAGGCTTAACAATATCGATTACCTGGGCCTCAATTTGTTTAGAAAACTCATTGGTTGTCTCGATATCGGTTCCCACAGGGAACTCTACAAATACATTTACATATTTCGGCTCGTTCTCAGGGAAGAAGATTACTTCAGGCTGCCTGGCCGCAAATATCATCAAGGAGATGATCAACATTGCAAAAGCACCTCCGAAGTAAGTTAGAGGTCTTCTCACCGCACTTTTCAGCACTCTTTCATATCGTGCTTCCAGCCAAGGCAAGAATCTCGCCTGGAACCTTCTTGACAATGGCCCCAGCACATAAACGTTCATCAATGTGATGAATCCGATGAGCATCAAAAGATTACCTAATGGAATTATTCCAGCTCCAAATCCAATTCCGGCACCAGCAGCCAAGGCAAGAGTTGACCGAATTAACACTTTTCTATGATTGATCTCCTTTTTACCATCTACTCTCATATAAGTGGAGATGAATACCGGGTTGATCACCAATGCTACAAATAGAGACGACCCAAGTGTAATAATCAGCGTCAAAGGAAGGTAAAGCATGAACTCACCCATCATACCCGGCCAGAAGGCCAAAGGAACAAATGCCGCTAACGTGGTGGCCGTTGAAGAGATAATTGGAAGGGCAACTTCACCGACTCCTCTTCGAGTCGCAGCCATAGGGCTCAGTCCCTGCTCCATCAGACGATAGATATTTTCCACGACCACAATCCCATTATCCACAAGCATACCCAGTGCCATAATCAAGGCGAAGAGGGTCATCACGTTAATGGTAACACCTATCATTCCAAGAATCATCAACGCCATGAACATTGACAACGGAATAGCCATACCCACGAACAAGGAGTTTCTTGTTCCGAGGAAGAACAGCAAAACGGTAACCACCAGGATCACTCCAAAGATGATATTGTTACCAAGGCTGCTCACTTGCTCTCTCGTGTCCTTAGACTGGTCATTAGTGATCGTCACCTTAACAGATTCGGGAATCTGACCCGTAGCCTGAGCACTGGCAATGGCTCCCATAATCTTATCAGTAGCAATCAACAGGTTCTGACCACTCCTCTTCATTACATCCACCTTGACTACAGGATCAAGATCGAGTCGGGCATAGTTTTGCTTGTCTTTGTAGTCAAACTCAACGGTTGCCACATCCTTGAGGTAGACGATATTGCCATCTTCATTGCTGATAACAATCTCTTCCATTTGCTTGGGATCCTTGAATTCACCAAGCACACGCACGTTTCTTCTCAAGCCGTCTGCTATGACGTTACCCCCTGAAAGGGTCACGTTTTCTGCGTTGATCGCGTTTTCAATATCGTTAAAGGTTACCTTTCTAGCCTCTAGCTTGAAAGGATCCACCTTAATCTTTACTTCTTTCTCATCAACACCACGAATCTCCACTTTGGAAACTTCCTGGAATTTCTCAATCTCGTCTTCCAACAACTCTGCGTAGTCGTTGAGCTCATCCAACGTCTTCGTAGGATCGGTCAAGTTGATATTGAGGATTGGGAAGTTCTCGGAGAAACTGAACTTGATTACGTTCGGATCCTGCTTCAAATCTGAGGGTAATTCAGATTTGGATCTATCCACCGCATCCTTAACATCAATTATCGCCTGATCAACATCTGCTCCCACATTGAACTCTACTACAATTGATGAGAAGTCCTGTACTGAAGTAGATTGAATATTATCCACATCTTCGATTGTATTAATCTCTTTCTCAATCTCACGAGTGATCAGATTTTCAATATCCTCCGGTGAGTTACCCGGGTGGAATGTGCTCACATACACCGTAGGAATTTCCACTTCAGGAAAGTTCTCCTTGGGCAGTGTGATATAGGAATAAATTCCCGTAGCCACGATCAAAAAGGTCAACACATAGACCGTAATCTTATTGCGCAATGAGAAGGAGGTTAATTTAAACTCCTTGTCAATTACATATTTATCATTCTTTTCGTTTGCCATAATCTAAATGGTCTAAGGTTGAGAATTAGTTTTGGATAGACACTGCACTACCGTCCGCTACACTTCGATTGCCTTTGTCAATAATGGTTTCACCACCGCTCAATCCAGCAACTACCTGAGTGTGGTTATCGTAAGACTGACCCAATTGGATGTGTACCTTTTTTGCTTTGTTGTTATCAATCAAATAGACGAAGTTTCCTTGCTTGTCTTCCTGAATTATTCTGGAGGGAATCACTACAGCCTCATCTACTTTGTAATCTGTTAGATTAAGTATAGTAACAAGGTTGGCCTTCATGTATGACTCCACTCTTGGCAATCTCACCTCTACAGTGAACGTGCGACTCTCCGGGTTAATCACCTTCCCTATGCTTGAGATTCTGGTTTCAAATGATTCTCCCAATGAAGGAATGCTTGCACTTACAGCATCTCCTACGTTGAATTTTCCAATGAAAGATTCCGAAACCTCCGCAGTGATATACATGTCGGCATTGCTCACCAGGAATGCAAGCGGAGCTCCCGGCTGAACGATTTCGCCAGTCTTTGCAGGAACAGCCTCAATAGTACCCGACTGAGGGGCTTTAATCTCCATTTTGGCCAATTGAGTGTTCAACGTTTCCAATTGCCTTTCAAGAGCTTCCTTATTGTTTTTGGCTTGCAAATAGTCGATCTCGGTACCGATGTTCTTTTTCCAAAGTCGGTCTCTCTTTTCAAAAACAGTAGTCGCAAATCCAAGTTGAGTTTGCACTTCATCAATTTGCTTTTCAAGGCTTTCCGAATCCACAACAGCAATCACCTGATCCTTTCGCACTCGTTGTCCTTCCTTGACATTTACCGCTTTAAGTTGACCCATTACTTCAGAACTGATATTAATATTGGTTCTGGACATCACTGAGCCTCTCACTTCAATCTTATGCTGAAATTCCGCTTTGTTTGCCGCCAAAGATGTAACCATAACGGCTGTTTCAGAAGATTTTAAGAAATCAGGATCTTCCTGAGCAATCTCTCTCTCAAGAGTAGCTATTTCAGCTTTCAAGGCTACCATTTCGCTCTTCGCTTCTGTTAATCGAGCTTTCTTGGCATCAACACCTTCCGGTTGCTGACCACATGCCACTACCAATACAGCGGCTATAAAAAGTGTGGTTATCGATTGAGCTTTCATTATTCTATGTTGTTTAAAAGTTTTGTGTGTCATTATTGTTTTCGAAGTTTTCCAAGTGCCAGATCCAAATCCACTTTGGAAATCACGGCATTGTAAAGGGCTTCCAGATAGTTGGTTTCGGCTTCTTTGTAATCCTTTTCGGCATTAAGCACTTCCAGATTAGATCCGATTCCTTCTTTGTATTTCTCAGTGGTAACATCCCTTACTTCCTGAGCGAGATCCATATTGCCTTGCTGTACTTCGAGCTTCTCGAGATTATGATCCAAACTGTTTTTGGCGTCAATAATTTCAAGGCTAATGGAATTTGTTAAGTACTTGAATTGATTGTCCAGTGTTTGAAGCTGAATTCTCTTTCGCTGGATTGAATGTTTCTTTCTAAATCCATCGAAAACCGGAATACTTACGTTGATCCCAACATTTGAACTCGTAAACCAGTCGTTGCTCCACAGAGTGCTGAAACTGTCGTTTCCTGAATTTCTTCCCCATGCAGCATTAAAGCTTACTTTTGGAATGTATCCGGATTGGACGTTCTTCAAATCAAGTTCTGCCAATTTTCTGGTGAAATTGAGCTGCTGAACCTCCACCCTGTTCTGGTAGTTGAAATTGACAAGTTCGGTAGCATTATATGTAAAATCTATGCTCTCCAGAGGATCCGTCAATTGGATATTCTGATTCACCGGCATGCCCATTGCCAATTTCAGCAAGTTCTTAGTGCCGGTAATTGCTCTTTCCACACCTGTCTTTTCAGCTGCCAGGTTATTTAGCTGTACCTGAAGACGGCTTACATCAATCTTCTCCGCGAAGCCATTCTCATATAACTCCCTCGTCTCGTTGAGCGTCTTTTCCAATGTAGAATAGTTAGCATCAATTAGACCAATCCGGGATTCATTGACCAAAACTAAATAGTAAGCCTTGGTAACTGTTCCTATAACATCAATTTCTGCCTTGATCTTATCTTGCTCCACTTTATCTCTGAGCATTTTGGCCGCTTTCAGGCCAATAAAGAAAGACCCGTCCCAAATCATTTGAGATGCACTCACCCCCAGGCTTCCCTGGTGCTGCACTCCAAAACGAATGGCTGCCGTGGCATCTGCGGGAGCCGTAGGATCGAAGACGTTAGCCGGTACTATATTAACCGGTATTTGAGTATTATTTATATAGGCAAAATTGGCATCAACCTGCGGTAAGCCATCTGCCCGGGTTTCGAACACCTGGGCTTCCGCATCTTGCTTATTCAATTCGGCATTAAGTACGTTTTCATTGTTCAGCAAGGCATATTCGATAGCTTGTTGAAGTGAAAACCCTTCCTGCGCTTTCACTGAAAATCCAATCAGTGAAAACAGCATAACGAGTAATGAACCACTAATTTTGCGTTTCATGTTGTTGCTTATTAGTTGTGTATTGATTAAAAAGTTTATGCCCTTCAATGGTAAAAAGGCCATGTATAAAATGATCGAATAGCTGAATTTGAACATCAGCTAAGCTGTATTTATCCTTCGGATATAGGTTATTCATAAAAAATGACTGCACCTGCTCAATTCGCATCAATGCAATTAATTCAGGGTCAATCTCGGCTCTGAAATATCCTTCCCCTTGTCCTCTTACAATAACATCTCGAATAGATTCCTTCATCACGTCATTCTTGAAGTCCATGTAGAGTCTCCAGGCTTCAGGGTAAAATTTCTGAAGCTCGTTCATGATATTGATCTTCATCTCCTTCATACTGTCTCTCAGACACTGAGAAACAAGCAGAAGTTCGTGCACTGTATTGTCACTTTCTTCGATCAACCCCTCAAATCTATCTTCTTCAATATCGAGGTGCAGTTTGGTAATGGTATTCACCAATTCCCGCTTGTCTTTGAAATATTGATAAATCGTCTTTTTCGAAATGCTCAGATGCTTGGCAATGTCATCCATTGTCACCGTTCGGATGCCAAACTGCATGAACAGCTCACTTGCCGCCTCTACTATGTTCTCTCTTACCGTCACGTTTCTTTAAATTTCGAGCCAAAACTATGGAAACTCAGAGGTTTTTCAAAGTTTCCGCCTGGCTTATTGACGCGTCATACGCAATTTTTGTTGCCTTTAATTCAAAATTCTTGAAATTATTCAACTCAATAACCGGACGTCTTACCAAAGAATATTTTGAGAAATAAGGAGATAAAACCATAATCATTTGACATTTTAGCAAGCCCCGATTCTTATGAATTGATGCCAGACGAAAAACATGATTTAATAGAATTTCAAAATGCTTCTTTGAAATATACCAGATGGAAGGGCGAATCGAAGATATTGCTTTGCTTTCATGGGTTTGGGCAGGATCGTTTCGCCTATGAGACGATTCATCAATCGTTAACGGGGACATATACTGTATATAGTTTCGATGCTTTCTTTCATGGAGAAAGCAAATGGAATCGAAAACAAGAGTCGTTCTATCCAAAGGATTGGTTCAATTTCATGGAGTTATTTCTGGAAAAAGAATCGATCAAAGAATTTGAAGTCATGGGCTACAGCATGGGCGGAAAATATGCTATGATTACTGCCCAACTTTTCCCTTTAAAGATCAGGCATGTCCACTTACTCGCTCCGGACGGTATAAGCACTCATTTTTCCTATCGTTTCTCCACTTATCCTATCGTTTTTAAGCGACTACTCAAGACTCAAATCAAGAACCCCAGAGTCTTTAACAGACTAGTTAAACTGGTGAAGGCAACGAAATGGATGGACAATTACACGCTCCGATTTGCTGAAACTCAAATGGACACTGAATTCAAAAGGGCCCAAGTATATTACAGTTGGGTGGTACTAAGGCATTTTATACCAGATTTGAAAAAACTGGCTTCTCAAATCAATACACATCAAACTACACTTACCTTTTATCTGGGCAAGCATGACAAAGTAATCAGCCGGAAAGAGGTTTCCCGGCTTGTCAATTTGCTGGACAACCCTGAGATCATCGAAATCGATTCAGGACATAGCAAATTGATAGACAACCTGAGTCAATTCTTCTATCGGAAATCTAGTTAGGGTGTCTGTAAAAGGTCTTACTGACAATCTTCCATCCATTGCCAAATTTGTAAAGAGCAAGGTTGTCGGTAAACACCTTACGCCCATTTCTCATTAAATGAAGCTCTACGGTAGCATTTGTTCCTGTAACGGTAACTCTGGCAAAATCTCCAGTCGCCTTAGGAGCATCGGGATTAGGTGGGTTTTTCTTTCTTCCGTTTTCAATACGCTCCACCCAATCCTGTATAGATACCTCATTTACGCCATCATTGGACAGCACCATCATTTTGAAGGCTGGGTGAAACCCGTCTTTGATATCCTGAATTGGGCCGGCATTGTGGATCCCATTAACATAAGCAGTAGTAACAACTTCTTTGATTTGAGCCTCATCAGATTGAGCTTGAAGATTAAAGGAGACAAAAAGAAGGAACAGTGATAAATGAATTGTCTTTTTCATGGTCGGTTGTTGATATGAAGAGTTACACGTGAAATACCTGCTTTGGTTTTGCACAACCGCCTATAAACTCATTCGACATATATAGAAAGTCTTACCCCATCGACCAACTACCACCCATTCATCATTTATTTTCTGAAGGCAATATATTTCTTAGATTTCCATGTCAACCTGCTAAACATGAAATCAAAAGCATTATTCCTTCTCATTCCATTTGTCTTTGCCTGTAATTCTACTTCAACGGTGAACGTTGAAGGGCTTCAAGAACCTGTTGAGATACTAAGAGATGAATGGGGTATAAATCATATCTACGCCAAGAATCAGCATGATCTCTTTTTTGCCCAAGGGTACGCTGCCGCCAAGGACCGATTGTTTCAATTCGAAATTTGGAGGCGACAGGCTACCGGAACCGTTGCAGAAATACTTGGAGAACAAGAGCTGGATAGAGATCGCGGAACTCGACTCTTCAAGTTTCGAGGGGACATGACTGAGGAGATGAATTATTATCACGATGATGGTGTGGAGATCATCACTGCCTACACCGATGGGGTTAACGCCTATATCGAAGAAGCACTCCAAAAACCTAGTGAACTCCCCATTGAGTTTAAAATGCTCAACATATTACCTGAGAAATGGACTCCTGAAGTTGTTATTTCCAGACATCAAGGCCTATTGGGCAACATAGGGCAGGAACTTAGCATCGGTCGAGCAGTAGCTGAAGTCGGAGAAGAAGAAGTAAAGAAAATATCCTGGTTTCACCCAAAAGACCCGGATATTAGTTTGGATCCCGCAATCAACAAAGAGTCTTTACGATATAACATTCTACACTTGTACAATTCCTTTAGACGGCCGGTCCAATTCCAGCCCACAGACATAATGCTTGAATACAGGGCTTCTGTTGACTCGGAGCGCCTTCTTGCAATGGGACAAACCGATCTGGACGATTCCTATTCGATAGGTAGCAACAACTGGGTGGTCAGTGGATCAAAAACAGTTGATGGAAATACTTATATGGCCAATGATCCTCACCGAACTATCGCTGTTCCATCTCTTCGATATATGGCACATTTGGTAGCGCCAGGATGGAATGTTATTGGAGGTGGTGAACCGGAGATACCAGGAATCTCTATTGGTCACAATGAATATGGAGCTTGGGGGCTCACTGTTTTCAGAACTGACGGTGAAGACCTTTATGTCTATGATCTGAACAAGGACAATCTCAATCAATACAAATACAAAGGTCAATGGGTGGATATGGAGGTGATCCAAGAGACGATCAAGGTAAAAGATCAAGCTGATAAGGTTGTGGACCTAAGATATACCCGACATGGGCCGGTAACCTATATCGACTCAGCCAATTATAAAGGCTATGCCGTGAGAGCCGCATGGCTAGAGCCTGGAGGATCGCCCTACCTGGCTTCTCTTCGAATGGATCAAGCCAAAACCTGGGAAGAGTTCAGGGCAGCATGTAACTACAGTCACATCCCCGGAGAAAATATGATCTGGGCTGATAAAGAAGGTAATATTGGTTGGCAGGCCGTTGGTATCGCACCTATTCGCAGAAACTTCAGTGGTCTGGTTCCTGTTCCGGGAGATGGACGATATGAATGGGACGGATACTTACCGATTATTCAAAAACCGAATACAACCAATCCGGAAGCGGGTTTCTTCGCCACAGCAAACCAAAATGTGACTCCTGAAGATTATGAGCATTGGGATGCCATCGGCTTTTCCTGGTCAGGTCCTTATCGTGGCGACCGGGTCAATGAAGTGCTGGCATCAAAAGACAAACTGACCATGGAAGATATGAAAGCACTTCAGGTTGACTATCTTTCTATACCAGCCAGAATTCTTGTTCCAATGCTCGCCAAGATAAATCTTCGACCAGCGGATATGCCTGCTGCTCGACAATTACAGGGCTGGGACTACAGACTAGAACCAAATTCTATAGCAGCCACAATTTACGTGGCCTGGGAAAACCAAATACGCAGAGTGGCCGCCACCAACTACATACCCGTAGAATTACGCGGTACGATAAACAGCGTTCAGATGGCGCGGATTATGGAGTGGATTACTAAGCCTGAAACCCACTTTGAGGTCAGCCCTGAAAGTGAACGGGATCAGTTCTTGAGTCTGGCATTTAATCAAGCGATGCGAGGTTTGCGGAAAAGGCTTGGTGAGGATATGACCAAATGGCAGTATGGACAGGAAAAATTCAAGCATACCGCCTTAACACACGCTCTTGGAAGAACCAGCAATGAAGTTGTGAGAAACAAACTGAACTTGGGTCCATTACCTCGTGGAGGTAATAGCTACACTCCCGGATCAACTGGTTCTGCGAACCGTCAAACCAGCGGGGCGTCTTTCCGAATAATAGTGAACACAGGTGACTGGGACGCTGCAATCGGCACGAATGCCCCCGGCCAGTCCGGTGATCCTGAGAGTCCGTTCTATTCCAATCTATTTGAATCCTGGGCGAACGATGAGTTCTTTCCAGTCTATTATAGTCGAAACAAGATTGAGTCAGTGACGGTAGAAAAGACCGTCCTAAATCCTAACAAATAAAGTCATGAAGACCAATTTTTTAATAGCCTTGGTATTAACGCTTTTTATTTTTTCATGCGAGAATCAGCATCCAGGAGCTCAACAAGTAGAGCATTATCAATCCGAGCAGATGGCCAAACTTGGCCTTCCTTTTTCTGATGCAGTGATTGTCGGCAATACGGTCTACTTATCCGGTCAGATCGGAAACTTACCCGGAACTTTGGAGTTGGCACCAGGCGGACTGAAAGGAGAAGCAAAACAAGCCATAGAGAATATGAAATCCATTCTCGAAGCAGTAGGCTCATCACTCGAAGACGTTATTAAGGTGACCGTCTTCATGGATGACATAAGTGAGTGGGGAGAATTTAATGAAGAGTATGTGAAATACTTCAACTTTGAGAAAAAGCCAGCGAGAAGTGCATTTGGTACCACAGGTTTGGCACTAGGTGCCAAACTGGAAATTGAATGCATCGCCCTCAAATCCACCCGATGAAGAACAAGGGCTGCATTTCATTCTCTCTTTATGGTATTGGTGCCTTCAGTATCAGTTATGGCCTTTCGAAATTGATCTATTGGATTTTTGTACCAGGCTCGGCAAAGTCGTATTCGTTTTATCATGAAAACATCATCTCATTTCATGACAATTATACCACACTGGGTGGAGGAACTTTGACGGCTCGACTAATCACCACCCTATTGTTTTCAGTGGTCCTCTCAGTGTTTATCTGGTTGATTCTAAGAGGTCTTACTGCTCAATTTGGTAACCAGGCCGCAAAGGAAAAAATCGACAAAGGCGCCTTCCGATTCTTTCTAATTGTCTTAACTCTTGGCGTATTCCTCAATCTTTTTGTTCCCAAGCGAATGGTCATCTTTGATCAAGAAGAGCAAAAAGTAGTTGTTTCTGATTATGGTTCACTTCTTCTATTCTTACCAAACCCTTTTGATGAGTCTACTACTGAATTGGATTTTAATACCATTCAGAATTTCCATTATGAAACAGGTGAAGACTTGGTCAGAGGAGCCAGTCATGATATTGCGATGCTGTTTATGACCACTACGGCTGGCGACACTATAGCTATTGGTCAAAAGCAAGTTCGCCATGGAGAGTTTGGATGGCTGAAATTTTGGAAATCGAGATCAAAATCGTTGAAAAAGGCCGAATCCAAATCTGAGAGCATCGTTGATGAGCTGACACAAATTGTATCCATTCAATAGAGTATTAGTAGTAAAAACGAATTATTCTAACCATTGAATCCACAATGCGTTATTAACCTGAGATGATAAATACTTTGAATCAGGCATAATAATCACGAAGATTTGGAGTATCATTAAAGAAGGTTAATTCATTGAAACTCACTCGACACATCTTCCTGGCCACCTCACTCCTGTTCATAATTGGATCATATCCGCTTTTGGCTCAGCGTTTAAGCAAAGCTGAGGCAGAGCAAGTAATGTGGAATTACATTGAGAAGTATAGTCCTGACAATTACTTAATGATGCAAAAGCTGGAAGGAAGGCCTAGTACAGTTCAATTGGGTCGAACTCGAATAAAGCTACCTCCCGAATCATCACCAATGCTTTGGATAGAGGAATATACAGATGAAGGAATACGAAGATCCTTAAATACCATCGTACACGAAACACACCATGGTTTTACATCTTCCTATCCCTATGTTATGCTTGAGAAATCTCCTGAAATTCGTTACAAATTTCGTGATGATTACTCCGCCTTTTTCATAACTCCGGAAGAAATATACCTCGTTAAGCACACCGAGGTCTTCAGTAGCCATGAACTTGCAAGGTATACTCCAAAGAACCTTAGAACCTTTAGATTTGGTCCTTACATTTATCCCAAAGACACAGAACTGGGAAGTCAGGTCAATGGAATATATGGATTAATGGATGAATGGAATGCCTACTATCACGGCACCAAAATGGCCTATGACCTCTTCGATCATTATGGGGAGTTAGCCAAGAATAATCCTCAAATATATTTAGAGCACATAGCCGATTTAGCCGGGACGTATTTTGCGTACTACGAGTTCAAATACTACATCCTTCAATACATGATACACGCCCGCAGACGCTATCCGGATATTTATGGGGAATTACTCACAAATCATGAGTTGAGAAAAGCCTATGGAGCAATTGATCAAAAATATAACGGTCTGATTAAAGATTTTGAGCTTAGACTAGACCAACTCTCTGAGCAATTGAATAAAGAAACTGATCCAAAGGAGGCCTATTTACGCGAAGGCTTTTATTTTATCGGCCGCAAAGGGGTAGGTTTATTTGTCGATGAGACGAATAGGCTCAAGAAGGAACTTCAAAAGGAAACTTATGTCGAAATGGACAAAATCCTTAAACCACTGAATTAATTCTTCCTACACATTTTATCCTGCGTTGCTATTCTTTGGTACTACTTTACCCTTCTTCAGAATGTTGTTCATCTGACAATGGGAAAATGGTTAACTTAATTTCTCACTTTGCATCCGTTGAGAAAACTCGCCAATTATATCATCTTATTGCCAATCCTCCTTTTGTCAATCTTGAGTTGTGATACTGGCAAAAGTAAGGACCAACTTGAACCAATTGAAAAGGCGAAAATTCACGAGGTGGATGGAAAAAGGATGGTATGGATTCCTTCCGGAAAATTTCAAATGGGTGCCAACCAACCCGGTGAGTATCAAAGAGAGTATCCAGCTCACGAAGTTGAGATTGATGGATTTTGGTTAGATAAAACAGAAGTTACCAATCGCGAATACTTAAAATTTGTCAAAGCCACTGGTTACCTAACCGTGGCAGAACGTGAAGTATCCTGGGAAGAGCTTAAAAAACAAGTCCCACCCGGAACGCCCAAACCTCCGGACAGTGTGTTGATGCCGGGTTCAATGGTTTTTGAGGCACCAAAAGAAGTAAGCAATCTTCACGATTTTTCTCAATGGTGGAAATGGACAATTGGAGCAAATTGGAGGCATCCCCTGGGTCCGGGTAGCTCAATCAATAGCCTAATGGATCACCCCGTTGTACACATTAGTCATGAGGACGCATTGGCATATTGCGAATGGGCAGGAAAACGGCTGCCTACCGAAGCTGAATGGGAATTCGCTGCGAGGGGCGGATTAAACAAAATGAGATTCAGTTGGGGCGAAGATGATCCACGCAAAAACCCAAAATTGGCCAATATTTGGCAAGGAGATTTTCCAATTCAAAATACTGCGTTAGATGGTTTCATAGGTACGGCTCCGGTCGGTAGTTTTCCCTCCAATGGCTATGGACTATCTGATATGACAGGTAATGTGTGGGAATGGGTGAGTGATTTGTTTAATGAATCCTACTATACTGAACTTGTCAGTATGACTGTTTGTAAGAATCCACAAGGACCAGACCGCAGCTTTGATAGTAGAAATCCCTACGCGACCAAGTATGTGAATAAAGGAGGATCATTTCTCTGCCATGTGTCTTATTGTGAGAACTATCGGCCTAGCGCAAGAGAGGGCACTACTCCAGATTCCGGAATGTCCCATCTGGGCTTTCGAACAGTTTCCAATCAACCTCAATAACTATGAATAGACTCCTGAACATTTCAATCTTGACCCTCCTTCTGGTTGTTGGATGTACACCGAAGGAAAAAGAACTCATTCAAAAGCCTAATGTCCTATTCATATCAATTGACGATCTCAATGACTGGGTCCAACCACTTGCCGGAAACAAGCAAGCACTAACTCCAAACCTCAATGCTTTTGCAAATCAAGGTGTGAATTTCACCAGGAACTATTGCACAAGCCCCGGATGTAACCCTTCACGATCTACATTAATGACCGGTTACCACACATATACCTCCGGCATGTATTCCAACTACCAGGACTGGAGGAAAGTACCCAAATTATCTGATGCAGTAACCCTGGGTCAATACTTTCGGGACAACGGTTACTATTCGGCAGGTGCCGGAAAAATTTATCATTACTCGCAGGTGGCTCCACGGACCTGGGATGACTACTATCCTTCCCAGACCAACAATATGCCAAGAGAATTTATCCCCGAGGGAAACCCGGTAAACATGCCGGAGTTCAAATACATGTACAAAATGTTCGATTGGTATGCCCTTCCCTTCGAAGACGAGGAAACCTCAGACTATCAGAGCGTGAGCTACATCAAGTCGCAACTGGAAAAAGATCATGACAAGCCATTTTTCCTCGCTGCCGGAATATACAAGCCACACTTACCTTGGTATGCCCCAAAAAAATATTTTGACATGTTCCCTTTAGAAGACATCCGGTTGCCAGAAATCTTGGAAGATGATACTACGGATCTGGGAACCAGGGCCAAAGAACTGATTAGCAGAGGGGGTAATTATCACAAACATGTGATTGAAGCCGGGAAGTGGAAGGAAGCGATTCAGGGATATCTCGCCTCAATTGCCTTCGCTGATGCCATGGTAGGGGAATTGTTGACTTCCTTGGAAAACAGTCAATATGCGGACAACACTATTGTCGTAATCTGGTCAGACCATGGTTGGCAGCTTGGTGAGAAAATGCACTGGCGCAAATTTGCCCTCTGGGAAAATCTCATTCGTACAGTAATGATGATCAAAGTGCCCGAAGGGTTAGCACAACTGCCTGAGGGTTCGGCAAAAGGAAAGACGGTGACCGATCTCACCTCTCTATTGGATATCTACCCTACCCTTGTCGATTTGGCCGGGCTACCGGATCGCCCTGATCTCGATGGTTCCAGTCTGAAGCCATTGTTGATGGTCGGAGACAATTCCTTGGAAAGAGGGATTATCACCACCTACGATTTTGGAGATTACTCGGTGAGGTATAAAAACTGGCATTATATCAACTATGTAGACGGTAGTGAAGAACTCTATGATCTGGAAAAAGACCCAAATGAATGGCACAACCTGGCCAACAGTGTTGAATTTCAGGGAATCAAAAACCAGATGTCTGCTATGTTGCCTAAAGAGGTGGTGGATCTTCCGGATTCTTCACTGATTCCCCTTCAGGAACATCACGTGCCTCCAGTGAAATCTCGTGAGTATTACTTCAGCGAAGAAAGGCGAGAATGGCTCAAACGTTTTCAGAATATCAAGTAGCTGTGCTCTGTAAGTATTTGGATTATCTCACTACCTTTGATTTTATTTTTTAACCCTCGACCCATTGAGTTTTTTAAAAGATCAAATCCAGAGAGGAATCCCTTTAGAATTACCGGATTATCCGGAATTCGATCCTGAAATCAATCGTGCCCCTAAGCGAAAGGAAATTCTCACAGTAGAAGAGAAAAAATTAGCCATCAGGAATGCGTTAAGGTATTTTCCCGAGGAATGGCATCAAGTATTAGCCTCTGAGTTCCTTCTGGAACTGGATGATTATGGGAGAATTTATATGTATCGATTTATGCCGAAAGGTGAAATGTTCGCACGATCGATCGATGACTATCCCGGTACTTCACTGCAGGCTAAAGCCATTATGGTGATGATTCAAAACAACCTTGACCCAAGGGTTGCTCAACACCCCTATGAGTTGATCACTTATGGGGGGAATGGGGCAGTATTTCAAAACTGGGCACAGTACCTGATCACAATGAAATACTTGAGCGAAATGACCGATGAGCAGACATTGGTCATGTATTCTGGTCATCCGCTGGGGCTTTTCCCTTCTCATAAAGATGCTCCTCGAGTAGTGGTCACAAATGGCATGATGATTCCCAACTATTCTCAGCCCGATGATTGGGAAAAATACAATGCACTGGGCGTCACACAATATGGACAAATGACTGCTGGCTCATATATGTACATTGGGCCACAAGGAATTGTGCATGGAACGACCATTACCGTACTGAACGCAGCCAGAATGAAAGCGGCATCCAACGACTTCGGTGGTTTGTTGTTCGTAACCTCTGGTCTTGGTGGAATGAGTGGTGCACAGCCAAAGGCCGCAAAAATTGCAGGGGTGGTTTCAGTCACCGCTGAAGTAAATCCAAAGGCCGCCTACAAAAGATATGAACAGGGATGGGTAGACGAAGTAGTTGAAGATATTAATCTTTTGATTGAAAAAGTGCTGGCTGCCAAACAGGCTAAAATGAACACTTCATTTGCCTATTTAGGGAACATAGTTGAAGTATGGGAAAAATTTGATGAAGCAGGATTGTATGTTGATTTTGGGTCAGATCAGACCTCACTCCACAATCCATTTGCCGGGGGATACTACCCTGTCGGTATTGGTTTCGAGGTGGCCAACGACATGATGGCCAGTGACCCCGCCAAATTCAAAGAGGAGATTTATTCTACATTGAGAAGACATGCTGCTGCGGTCAACAAACATACCGCCAAAGGCACCTACTTTTTTGATTACGGAAATGCTTTTCTACTTGAGGCTTCAAGAGCAGGAGCAGATGTAATGGCCGAAGATGGAATTCGATTTAAGTACCCCTCCTATGTGCAGGATATCATGGGGCCGTTGTGTTTCGACTATGGATTCGGTCCTTTCCGATGGGTATGTACATCTGGAAAATCAGACGATCTTCGAAAAACGGATCAAATAGCTGCCAAAATATTGGAAGACATTTTAAAGACCGCCCCGAAAGAAATTCATCCACAACTTCAAGACAATCTACACTGGGTAAAAGAAGCACAAAAGAACAAATTAGTAGTGGGTTCACAGGCCAGAATCCTTTATGCAGATGCCGAGGGTAGAATGAAGATCGCCAAGGCATTCAACGATGCCATCGCTAATAAAGAAATTGGCCCGGTCGTGCTTGGGCGTGACCATCATGATGTTTCGGGGACTGATTCGCCCTATCGTGAAACATCCAATATTTACGATGGTTCGAGTTTTACAGCTGATATGGCCGTTCAAAACTTTGTCGGAGATGGCTTCCGAGGGGCAACCTGGATTTCATTGCACAATGGAGGTGGTGTAGGCTGGGGTGAAGTCATCAATGGTGGTTTCGGAATGTTACTTGACGGTAGTGAGGACTCAGAGAGGAGACTAAAAAGTATGTTGCATTGGGATGTAAATAATGGTATTGCAAGACGCAACTGGGCTCGTAACCCGCATGCAATAAGTACCATCAGACGCGCCATGGAAGCTGAACCCAACCTCAAAGTCACTTTGCCCAGTTTGGTTTCAGATGATACACTTAACCAGCTTCTTGATTGATGAGAACATTGTTTAAAAATATTGGGCAGTTAGTACAGGTGAGAGAATCGTCTTCAGCTATTATTCGCGGTTCAATGATGAGCGATTTACCTGTGATTGAAGATGCCTATTTGCTAGTTGAAGATGATCTCATAGCTGAATACGGAGCAATGACTACATGGGACAGTCGAACGGTAAATGAGACAATTGACGTGCAAGGACGGTTATTGATGCCCACATTCGTAGACAGCCACACTCATATGGTTTTTGCAGCCAACCGCGAAGAGGAGTTCGTGATGAAAATCAAGGGAATGGACTATCAATCCATTGCGAAAGCAGGTGGAGGGATCCTAAATTCGGCAAAGAAACTCCAAAATGCCTCGATTGATGAGCTCTATGAAGGAGCCGCCTCAAGGTTGTCCAATGCGATTCGACATGGTACGGGAGCCATAGAAATCAAAAGTGGTTATGGGCTTACCACCGAAGCAGAGTTAAAGATGCTTCAAGTGATTGCTCGCCTCAAAGATAGTTTTGACATTCCTATCAAGGCTACATTTCTCGGTGCGCATGCCTTTCCAGATGAGAACAAGGAAAAGTACATCACTTCGATCATTCAGGAGATGCTCCCGGAAATCTATTCTACAGGCCTGGCCGACTATGTAGATACTTTCTGCGAGGTCGGTTATTATACCCCGGAACAGATGGAGGAAGTACTTGTCGCAGCGGACAAGTATGAGCTACGGCCCAAAGTGCATGTCAATCAATTTAATTCCATAGGAGGAATTGAGGTTGCAATTTCCAATAATGCCCTATCAGTAGATCATTTGGAGGTGCTGACAGAAGAAGAAATCAATCTTCTTAAAGATTCGGATACTATTCCAGTCGCGCTTCCTGGTTGTTCTTTCTTTATTAATATCCCTTTCTCTCCAGCCAGAAAAATCATAGAAAATGGATTACCCTTAGTTTTGGCCTCTGATTTTAATCCAGGATCTGCCCCTTCGTTCAATATGTCTCTGATAAATAGCCTTGCATGCATCAAGATGAGACTATTGCCAGAAGAAGCGATCAATGCTACGACCTACAACGCGGCCTTTGCCCTGGAGTTGGAAAACGAGGTAGGAAGTATTACCAAAGGGAAAAAAGCCAATTTTATAATTAGCAAAGAACCGATAACACCTGCCACCATTGCTTACAATTTTGGGGTTGATTGGATAGGCACAGTGTTTATTAATGGTGGAGAATTTGGTTGATATCTTTTCCAACAAAACTCAATCCTCAAGAATAAAACCTTTACCATGCACATTGGTGATTTTGATATTGGGATCGTGACTTAAGTATTTGCGGAGTTTTGAAATAAACACATCCATACTCCGCCTGTTAAAATAGTCAGTCTCTCCCCAGAGTTGCTTCAGCGTGAATTGCCTATCCAGCAGTTTCCCTTTATTCAGGCAAAGCTGGCGGAGCACCTCAGCCTCTTTGGTTGTTATGCTCTGCTTCTGTCCGTCTCTCTCGAGGGTCTGGTTCAAAAAATTAAAGGTATAACTACCAATTTGATATTCAGTATCTGCCTCTGGGTGGTTACCAAATGCACTTCGTTTGATGATAGCATTGATTCGGGCTATCAATTCCTCTTCGTCCACCGGTTTGACGATGTAGTCATCAGCGCCAATCTTAAAGCCTTTAAGTTTGTCGACCTTCAAAGATTTTGCTGTCAGGAATATAATCGGATGATTAGGAGCAATGGCCTTTATTTCTTCTGCCAGGGTAAACCCATCCATTTTTGGCATCATCACATCCAGCACACACAATTCGTAAGTGCCGTTTTTAAATGCATCAAGCCCCATTTGACCGTCCTTTGCCCAGTAGACTTCAAAGTCATGCATCGATATATACTCCTTTAAAATATAACCGAGGTTATGATCGTCCTCAACTAACAATATTTGAACCTTCCTACTCATAAGCTTTTAGGTAAAAACACTTTAAATTCGCTGCCCACATTCTGCTGGCTCTTCAGGCTAATTCGACCCTTATGTGCCTCAACAACACTTTTGACGTAACTAAGTCCCAGCCCAAAACCCTTGACATTGTGTACATTTCCCGATTCGGCACGATAAAACTTATCGAAAATAAAGCGCTGGGCTTCCCTGCCCATTCCAATTCCATTGTCCTTAACCAATAATGCCACTCCATCCAATTCGTCCATAGTGGTAATCACTATCTCCGGTTTCTCATCCGTGTATTTCTGGGCATTATCAAGAAGGTTATAGATGATATTATTCAAGTGTGTTTCATCAGCGTGGATGATATGCTGATTGGCATCTAATTCAAGGCGCAATTCCCCATCTCTTTCATTAATTATCAATTCAAAGCTCTTTGCAACTTTTATGATTAAAGTATGAAGATCAATTTGCTTCTTTTCCAATTTGAAATTTCCTGAATCTATCAGGGCCATTTGCAGCACTTTGTCTACCTGGCTCTTAAGGCGTTTCCCTTCATTATCGATCAACTCGGTGTACTTAGTAAGCCTGGGACTGTCCTTTACAGCATCAGATTTTCTCAAAAGGCCCGAGGCAAGTGAGATCGAAAATATTGGTGTTTTGAACTCATGAGTGAGATTATTGATAAAGTCGTTCTTGAGTTGGGAGAGTTTCTTCTGTTTATTAAGTGTGATTACTGTATATGAAAATGCAAGGATGATTACTGCCAGTAAAAGAATGGTAATCCGAAGCATTGCAGCATTTTCACCAATAAAGTTTGGGTAGTGAAAGCTCACATCAAATGCAGTGTATTTGCCAGCACCATGCCTTCCATGCCCTTGTCCCACATCAGGACCGCACAGACACATAAAATGATCTGCTTTTATCACACCCATTAAGAAAGGGTCTCTTTCCAATTCCTCGTCTTTCATGTAGAATTGACATCGGTGGTCTGATTGAAGCACTCCCCGTATTTCATACTCTATTCGCAAACTGTTTCGCTCGAAAACCCGATCCACCTTGTTCTTTAGCTCTGCGAGGATCTCTAACTCCGGTGGCTTTTCAAATGAAGAAATAACAAACTCTTCCCTTCCTTTAAAGTTGTTTACCTGATCAACCCAAACTTTATCCCCCTTTATAGATTCTCTAATTCCTGTAAAGTATTCGTTAATGGTCAAATTGAACTGCTGTCTGTATACTTCCACATCAGCATTGAATATTCGAAGTTGAACATAGACCAGCCCGGCCATAGAAGCCGCCACCACGATAAGAACGATATAGATAGTGAGCTTTGAGAATCTCATCTGAAGCTTCAAAATTAACGATTATAACCTCTCACAAGGATTCATTAACCTTTCATTAACACATTTAACAGCTTCTTACCACACCTTAACATCCCCTTGGGCTCAATGCCTTGTTCCACCGAGTACATTTGAAACATGATTAAGTCATCGTCAAAAACTCAAAAATATCTGATTTGGACTGGTCTTTTGGTGGCATATTTCCTGCTCAGCCAAAATCTACTTTTCGCCCAAGAGGAGGAGTATGTATGCCCTCCATGCGGATGTAAGGAAGACACCCATATTGTGTATGAGCCGGGAAACTGTGGGACTTGCGGAATGGCCAGGATTAACTTAACCAACCCCAGTGCCGGGCTAAAGTATACCAATATCTGGCCAGCACAGCTCTGTGATCTTCTGTCCAAAAACCAAGAAATTATTCTACTCGATGTTCGATCTGTTGCAGAATATGAAAATGTGGAGTCGCGACTTAGTCGCCTTAAAAATTCCATCAATATCCCAATCACTGAAATTAACGATCGACTAGATGAGCTTGAGAAATACAAGGACAAAAAAATCGTTGTTCTTTGCTCGATCAGTGCCAGAAGCACTCGAGTAAGTCAGACCCTTTCGACCCATGGATTCGACAAAATCCATAATCTTCTTGGTGGTCTTAATTATTGGGTAGACAGACCCCTGGAAGAGCTTTCATGCAAGGATTCACTCTTAGAAAGAAACCAATGAAACGGCCCAGTTTTTTGCCTTTCCTGTTTCGCAATCGACAAGTCGATCAAACTCCGGAATTTGAAAACTTCATAAGACAATACCCGGAATACGAAACCACTAAATCCCTGGACGAATTGCGCATCAAAGACTTTGCGCGCCTGGATGAACAGCGTCATACTTACCTTGATTTCACCGGAGGTCAGCTCTATGGTGTAAGCCAGTTGAAATCCCACCATGACTTTTTAGCCAATGCCGTCTTAGGTAACCCGCATTCTATCAATCCTAGCTCGGCCTTAGCAGAAAACCATATCAAAGAGACAAGAAAAAGAGTACTGGATTATTTTAATGCCGGAGATAATTACATCTGCATTTTCACGGCAAATGCATCAGCCGCCATTAAAATTGTAGGTGAATCATATCCATTTACTGAAAAGGATCAACTTGTACTAACTGTCGATAATCATAATTCTGTCAATGGAATCAGGGAATATGCCAGGAGCAAAAATTGTAATTTCCAGTACTCTCCTATTCTTTCAAACCTTAGGGTTGATGAAGCACAATTAATCGATAGCCTGAGAGAATTGAAAGGAGAAAATAAGCTCTTTGCTTTTCCAGCCCAATCAAATGTATCAGGTGTAAAGCATGATCTGAGTTTGATTACAGAAGCACAATCCCGAGGTTGGGACGTACTGCTTGATGCCGCTGCGTTTGCCCCAAGTGATATTCTGGATTTAAGTATCCATCAACCTGAATTCATAGCACTATCATTCTATAAGATATTCGGTTACCCTACAGGCTTGGGAGCTTTACTAGTCAAAAAGGACACTTTCTCAAAATTGAAAAAGCCCTCATTTGCCGGAGGTACTATCACGATTGTTTCTATAAAAGGAGATGGATATCACCTGGAGCAGGACGCTGCCAGATTCGAGGATGGAACTGTCAACTATCTTGACATTCCAGCCATCAAATCAGGACTGGATTACGTAGAAGCAATTGGAATTCAAACCATCAAAACCAGAGTTGATTGTCTTACGAGATACCTACTTTCTAAGCTTCAGGATATTAAACATTCAAATGGTCGATCACTGGTTGAAGTCTATGGGCCACAGACAGGGCTGAATCGAGGTGGAACTTTGGCCATGAACTTTTTTGATCCTTCAGGAAAAATGTATGATTTCATCACCATAGAACAGAAAGCATACGAGGAGAATATTTCAATCCGAACCGGTTGTTTCTGCAATCCTGGCATTGATGAAACAAATCACACTTTAAATAAGGAACGACTTAAATCGTACTTTACAAAACGGGGAAAAAAAGATTACTTCGATCTGATAGAGTTCTTGGGACAAAAAAGAGGAGCCGTCCGGGTGTCAATTGGCTATATCACCAATTTTCAAGACATCGAACGATTCCTCTCCTTTTGTAACAAGTTCCTGAATAAGAAATTCGAGGAGTGATTACTCTTCCGCGGTTGGAGGGTTTTTCAATGCCTCTTCAATAGCAGCTTTTTCCTCCTCCGCGCTCATTTTAACCTGTTTAGGAGCAGCCTCAATCTCTTTTTTAATGGAGTCATACATTTCTTCGGATATATGATCCGGTGCCTGTGCCTCAGCTGTCTGTTCCTCAGCAGTTGGAGCTGTGGTCTCTTCCACGTTTTCCAGGTTGGATAAAAATTGTTCTTTTAGTTCGTCAGTTGGAAGGCTATCCAAAATGAACTGTTTGTTATCTTCTAAACTTTGCTTTAATCCCATAGTAGTATCTAATTACTGATTGATAGACTCTACTAAAGATACAGATTTCCAGAAAAAATATAAGTATTTAAGGCTGTTTTTTACACATCAGTCTTCTAGAATAAAGCCCTTGCCGTGTACATTGGTGATTTTGACAGTGGGGTCTTCTTCGAGGTATTTTCTGAGTTTATGGATAAAAACATCCATACTCTTCCTATTGAAAAAATCACTTTCACCCCAAACCAGTTTCAATGCTTTATTTCTGTCGAGAACCTGGTTTTTCTTTTCGCAAAGTAGTTGTAGCAATTTGGCTTCCTTGGTGGTCAGGCGTTGTACATTCGAATCAACAATCAATGCCTGATTGGTATAATCGAATAAATATTTCCCTATTCGATGGGTAGTCGTTTTTCCATTACCATTCTCAGCATCAGGTGCGGTTCTTTTGATGATTGCCTTCACGCGGGCTATAAAAAGCTCTTCATCAATTGGTTTTACCACATAATCGTCACAACCCAGACGAAATCCTTTAAGTTTGTCAATTTTCAGTGCCTTGGCGGTTAGAAAGATAAAAGGGACATCGGGGTCATGATCCTGAATCTCTTTGGCCAAAGTATAGCCGTCTTTCAAAGGCATCATCACATCGAGGATGCACAGGTCGTATACTCCCTGCTCAAAGGTCTTTAAGCCTTCTTCTCCATCCTTTGCCCAGGTCACCTGAAAATCATTGATCTCCAGATATTCCTTTAGGATATACCCAAAACTATCGTCATCCTCGACCAAGAGAATTCTGCCCATGAATACTAATTAAATGGAAAATAAAGACGGAACTCGCTGCCTTTGTCGATCTGACTGCTCAAGGCAATCTTTCCTTTGTGTGCTTCTATAATCTTTTTCACATAGCTCAAGCCCAGACCAAACCCTTTGACATTATGAACATCACCGGTTTCGGCACGATAAAACTTGTCAAAGATGTACTTCTGAATCTCTTCCCCTATACCGATTCCGTTGTCTTTAACCGTTATTTCCACACCGTCTTTGCTGTCCACGGTAGATATTTTGATCTGCGGAACGTCCATGGTGTATTTGAGTGCATTGTCGACAAGATTGTATATGATGTTGACCAAATGTGTCTCATCCGCCATTAACTCGGATTGCTGGGCACGCAGATTTAGTTCGATTCTTCCTTTTCGTTTTGATACAACAAGGTTCATACTTTCCACCACGCGCTCAATGATGTCGTGAACATTCAATCGCTTCTTTTCCAATGAGAAGTTTCCTGAATCTATCATTGCAATCTGGAGCACTTTATCGACCTGACCCTCCAGCCGCTTGGTTTCATGATCAATAAGGTTCAGGTAGTTAACCTTTCTTTTATCGTCAATATCCTCCTCATTATTTTTCAACATATTAGCCGCAAGAGAAATGGAAGCTATCGGGGTTTTGAATTCATGAGTAAGATTATTAATGAATTCATTCTTTATTGTTGACAACTTCTTTTGCTTTTGAATCACCATGACCGTATAGGCAAAGCAGCAAAGTAGAAGTGCGATAAAGACTATGGAAACCATCAACGCACCACTTGACTGGGCAAAGACATAGGCGTCCTTTCTTGGAAAAAACACCCCTAAATGGTAGTTGTTGTTCAACCCAAAGCCTTTGTTGCAGGTTAGTGACGCCCAAGCATTTCCTACACGATGGGGATCTTCGCAACTTGGCAGTTCAAAGTCTAGCGTGCTACCCTCATCGCCCATGACAAAAGAGAACAGCCCTGATAAATCTTTCTTATGCTCATAAACGGCATACTCATAAGGGATGTCAAGTCCGCAACTTTCAAGCACTTCATCGATCAATTTGGATAGTGCCAGATCAATTTCGGGATCATTCAACTCGCCACTTTTCTTCACTTTGATGGCTGCATTATGTAGGATGTTTGGCAGTTTTTCCTGTTTGTCGAACGTTTTGCTAATCAATCCTGAGGCCAAATCTACTTTTTGCAAAAAGATTTGTTCATTGGTCTGCATGGCATTCCTGAGGTTCATGACTTGCAATACCGATAACCCAACCAAAGCGATGGTGGCAATGGCAATAACAAATCCTATAGTACGTTTTGACAGCTTCATTTTAACAGGAAGTACTCCAAAATACGTGATTTTAAGGCTTAGAGTTAGAATTTAACTTTTCTTTAACCACTTTAATTTTTTCGTAAACAAGCTTAACTCCACATTAATCGACCAAGGTGTACCCCTAGCGTATGTTTGAACAAAACCTACTCAATGGTCAAAATATTTTTCAACCTTGTCAGACGTCACTTTTTAAAAGGCGGTATACTCAACTTCCTCAATATAGCCGGACTAGCTCTGGGAATGACCGCGGCTGTGTTGATCGCACTTTATGCTGAGCACGAATACACCTATGATGAATTTCATCCGGACGCCAACAACATCTACAGGATGGAGGCAAAGACAAACTCTGATCTCTGGTTTTCAAACTTAGGTGCCGAACATGCTCTTGAGCTCCTCTCTGGTAAATATCCTGAAGTCGAAGATGTACTTCAACTTAACAGTTTCCAACAATCATTCTTGTCATATAAGGGCAAACGGTTCTCTGAAAAGAAAATCTATCAGACCGATCCCGGATCACGGTTCTTCGACTTTTTCAATTTTGAATTTGTAGAGGGAAATCCGAATGGGGTTCTTGAAGAACCTTATAGCGTAGTCATTACCGAGTCGGTTCGGGAAAAATACTTTCTTGATGGACAGGCACTTGGTGAGGTAATCGAGTTTGGTGATAAGCTGATTAAGGTAAATGGTGTAATTAAAGACCTACCTACTAACTCGCACCTGGACTTTGAACTGCTTTACACGGATCCACAACCGTTCGGCAATGATCATTATCATACCAACTCCTATATCAAATTGGTTGATGATGCGTCTCCGGAATTACTAAAAGACAAGATCCTTAACATGGAAGGGGTCGCGCTTGATGAATATCATGAACTAACTGATGTGGCCCTGATAGGCTTACCTGACATCTATTTTGATTCAGCCTCCTCATTTGGTTCGGGTGGCATTGGAGACCGACTTCAACTCACGGTATTTATTGTCATTGGCGGACTGATTTTATTGATTTCAGTAGCGAACTACGTCAATCTATCCTTGGCAATTTACAGCGGAAAAGGGCAGGAAATAGGAATTAGGAAAGTGCTTGGAGAGTCTAAACAGCATGTGATGAGGACATTCGTTTACGAATCTCTCATTATCACCGCCTTGGCTGTCCCCTTAGTACTTATTGGGCTAAAATTCACTATCCCAACATTTGGAGATTATTTGGGTATCAACCTGGAAAACAGGCTGTTTACTTCACCGGTCTATTGGATAGCTAGTATTCTTTTCATCATTACTGTCAGCTTCATTACTGTGGTTTACCCTATCAGCGTCCTTAACAACGCCAATATCAGTTCTCTAATCAAAAGCAAGACTGCGGTTCATCACTCCGGAGGCGTCAAGCTAAGAAATGTTCTATTGTTCATCCAATTCATCGTATTGTTCACACTTGGTATTTCAGCCTGGTTCATGAATCGTCAAATCAACTACCTTGACAGTAAAGACATGGGCTTCGACCCCACCGGAGTCATCAGGGTCCAAAATGCCTTTAATATCGGTGAATTCGAAAACTACAGAACTTTCAAAACCGAGCTACTTAAACACCCTCAGATAGAAGCCGTTGCCTTTGGTCCTATGATTGGTGATGGTATGACCCCACTGGCCTATAAACCGGAGGGGTCTGATGAAATCTATGAGAACCTCCTCTCCTATGGAGTAGGCATTGACTACTTCGATGTAATGGGCATGGAAGTAATTTCAGGTGAATTCAAAAATAAAATTCTCAATTCTGACAGTGGTCAGATCACCTCTCTTGTCAATCAGAGTTTTGTCAACCTCTATGGTTGGCAGGATGATCCCATCGGTAAGAAGATAATTCTAAGGCCCAATACTGAAAATGAACTCAACCGGGAAGTCTCAGCGGTGTTTAAAGATTTTCATTTCTACACATTAAAAGAAAAAGTGACTCCCCAAATCATTTCACTGCGCCCTTATCCTCGGTTTGTAAACACCAATATACTGGTTCGAGCAGCAGTCCCGGACATGAAACAGGTGACTGACATCATTGAAAATGCATGGTTTAAATTAAAACCCGATACACCCATCGAGTATAACATGATGGACGATGCAGTGAAACAACTGTATGATCAGGAAAGACAAACGAGCCAGGTGAGTCTGGTCTTCTCCCTACTTGCAATATCGCTGTCTCTACTCGGCCTGATCGGATTCATGATTTATATCGTTGGCTTAAGATCTAAAGAAATCGCAGTGAGAAAGGTCTTAGGGGCAACGTTAACCCAAATTGTGGGACTTCTAAATAAACAGCTTTCAATTGCAATTTTTATTGCAGCCATTATTGGCAGTATGTTAAGCTATTGGCTGGTTAGCCAATGGCTTAATGAATATGCATATACAATTACACTCCGCCCTGAGACCTATTTTATAGCGCTCTTTCTCGTGTATCTGATAGTCTTCCTTATCACTGCACTGCAATCGTTGAAATCTGCTCACGCCAACCCTGTCTTAGCCCTAAAAAATGAATAATAACAAGGTCAAAAACTCAAGATTATGAAAAGACAAGCGATCATATGGACCGGATTACTACTCACCCCAATTATCACGGCAATCATCTTCAGATCGTTGGATGTGCCGCCTACCATTGAAGGCCATAAAATAGAACCAAGGTTGACCGAAATCCTGATTCAGAGACCAATTGATAGGACGTGGCAAGACTCAAAACGAGAACAGAATGAATACAATGATCAAGGGTTATTGATTGCTACCAGCTTTCAAACTTTCAAAGAAAAAGAATGGAGAAATGCTCAGCGAATGGAATATACCTTCAATGAAAAAGATCTCCTTGTAAAAAAGGTTTGGTATTCCTGGAAAAACGAGCAATGGTTGGCCACATTGAGATTTTTGATCATCAATGATGATGCAGGAAGGCCGGTATTGGAGAGTATTGAGCAATATAAAGACAACAAATGGGCAACCTCCCGAAAAGTTGAAACGCAGTATTCCGGTGATCTGAAATCCAGACAGACTTATTCAAGTTTTAAAGACAGTAGTTGGACACCTAGCTGGAAGGATGAATACGATTATCGACACAATCTCCTTAGCCAAAAGACCGGTTACCGTTGGATCGAAGGAAGCTGGAAAGAAAATACGAAGACGATATATGCCTATGATGATCAACTCCGATTTAGAGAAACGGCAAGTCGATTCGTTGATGGAGTTTATGCCGAATGGCGTAAGGTCGAAACATTCTATGAACTGGGCGATCGTATAGCCTCTACCAGGGCGTATCTCAAAAAAGACAACAACTGGGTTGACCAGGAAAGGAAGACTTATATATATAATTAAATAATATTTCAATCATGATCAGGAGCTTTCTCAAAGTAGCAATTCGAAATATTGGGCGTCAAAAACTCTACCATTCAATCAATTTCATCGGGTTGTCGGTTGGGCTCACATGCTGCGCGCTGGTTCTTCTTTACAGCAGGCATGAATTCAGTTATGATGACTTCCATCATGATCCGGAAAATACTTATCGCTTTGCAGGGAAAAGGGTCTATGGTCCATGGATTCCATCACTCGAATTACAATACACCCATGAATTGATGAAGAATCCGATACCAGGCATGAATTATTATGTCCGAATTCGAAGAACTCCATCAAGATATAGCGTTGTTGGTGAAAAGAAATTCAATACTAACAAGACTTTGATTTTAGAACCCGGTTCTCAGTTTTTCGATGTTTTTGATTTCAAAGTTCTCCAGGGTAATCTTGAATCCTTTGCACAAGAACCCTTTTCGGCCATTATCACAAGTTCTCTTGCTCAAAAATACTTTGGAAAAAATGACGCAATCGGTGCCACTTTCAAATATGATACACTTCTTGTACAAGTAACCGGAGTACTTGAGGACTTGCCGTCAAACACTCATTTAGATTTTGAGCAACTCATTGTCCATCCCAATTATTTAAGCACTGAAAGAGGTGGTGCAATTTTTTATTCTTCCTTAAGCAATGGCACCAATCCCCTAGAAGTGGCGGAAAAGATTCAACAGATGAATCTTGGACTAAATGAGTACGACTCGCTATCTGAAGTAAGGGCACAACCCATTGAGAGCATACATCTTAATTCAAAAATGACGTTTGAGTTAAAACCAGGTGGCAACAAATCTCAGCTCCTGATTTTCTCCATTATTGCCCTTATCATTTTACTTATATCAATCACTAATTATACTAATCTCTCCTCTGCGCTTTATTCCAAAAGAAGTGGAGAGATTGCCATGAGAAAAGTATTGGGAAGTACTAAAAGGCAGCTCTCGTTTCAATTCTTGATTGAATCAATTCTGGTGGCAAGTCTTTGTCTTCCTTTTGTCATCCTGTTGATTGAGGCAGTTCTACCCCCTTTCAGTAACTTCATAGGAATTCAACTGCAGAATAAGTTTCTGATTGATTTCAACTACGCATTCATCCTCGTCTTCATCACAATTTTGACGGGGGCATTTGCAGGAATATATCCATCCGTTGTTTTGCCCCGCCTGAAAATCCTGAATCTGCTCAAGAAGGAAAGCCAATCCATGAAAGGTGGCCTGTTAATAAGACGAATCATGATTACTGGTCAATTTACCCTTTTAATCGGACTGGGTTCTATGGCATACATCACTAATAAACAACTTCAATTTTTGGCCAATAAGGAACTAGGTTTCAATACAGAAGGGGTGATAAAACTAAAACAAGCATGGGGGCTAAAAGGCACTGAAAAAATTAAAAGTCTCAAGTCAAGGTTAATAGAGAACCCCTCCGTAATTAGAGTTTCTCAAGGCTACGTTCCTGGTGACGAGGATTATACGATGAGCTATAAACCTGAGGAAGCCGAGGTGATTTACAGTGATGCGCTCAGTGCTGGAGTAGATTTTGACTACTTTGAAACCCTTGGCATTGAAGGACTCTACGGACCGTATTTTGAAGAGCAGAGTAATGAACATCCAAGAACATCGCTGCTTGTTAATGAGAAATTCGTTCAGAAATTCGGATGGGACAACCCTATCGGTAAACGCATAACCACACGTCCTAATAGTCCAACACCGACCTATTATGAAATCCGTGGGGTATTCAATGACTACAACTTTTTTTCACTCCATCAAGAAGTAACCCCAATGATCATCTTCGCTCGCGATGACAGGGAATATGTTAACCAAAACATATTGGTAAAGGTCAACACCACCAATATGAAAAATACCCTGGATTTCATTTCAAGTGTATGGGATCAATTCGTACCGGAAAGCCCTGTCAAGTTTGAGCTTATGGATGTGGATATCAAAAAAGCCTACGCCAATGACGCCCACACTGCGAAGCTCAGCGTTATTCTGTCCAGCCTTGCTATCGGCTTGGCGGTTCTGGGACTAATTGGCCTTACAGCCTACATCGCAGAATTGAAAATCAAGGAAGTAGGAATCAGAAAGGTGCTAGGAGCATCAATCATCAATCTTTTAATGATTTTTAATCGTGAGTTCGTCTCATCACTTCTGCTTGCCACTTTATTAGCCGGTCTTTCGGGCTATTATCTGATTTCAAAATGGCTTGAAGGTTTTGCTTATCGAATAGATTTGCAATTGTTGGTGTTCATATTGGCTGGTTTACTGGTTTTTGTCGTCACTATCGTCACTGTAAGCATTCAGTCCGTTAAAACTGCCATGCAGAACCCCATAAAAGCATTGCGACATGAATAGCTAAAATTCCTTATTTTGGAGTGATGCGCAATGCATCCTTCAACATTATAGCTATGAAATTTTCCCAAACGACTAAAACCCTGGCCTGGTTATGCGCCTTCATGCTGCTTGTATCCGTTTCATTGCAAGCACAGAAAAAATACAGCAAAAAGCAGATCGAAAAATTTAAGGAAGAGGTTGCCCAAATTGTTCAGGACAATCACAAACAAACTCAAGTAATGATCGATAAGATCTTCAGCTTCGCTGAACTGGGTTTCCAGGAATTCGAATCCTCCAAATACCTGACCGGAATATTGGAAGATAATGGATTTACAATAGAAAGAGGTGTTTCCGGAGTGCCTACTGCTTGGTTCGCAAAATGGGGATCCGGTAAACCTGTGATTGCCTTGGGCAGCGATGTGGACAATATCCCTAAAGCCTCCCAAAAGCCCGGAGTGGCATATCACGATCCAATTGTAGACGGTGCCCCCGGACATGGTGAAGGTCATAACTCCGGAATTCCATTGAATATCACAGCGGCATTGGCAGTGAAACAAGTGATGGAAAGAGAGGGTATTCAGGGCACTTTGGTGCTTTGGCCAGGAATTGCCGAAGAACTCGTAGCTACTAAGGCTTATTTCACAAGAGATGGACTATTCGATGATGTTGACGTTTGCATATTCACACATGTAAGCAGCAATTTTTCCGTTTCATGGGGACCCGCCTCAGGGACTGGCCTGATCTCTGTCGAATATACCTTTGAAGGTGAAGCGGCACATGCAGCTGGTGCTCCGTGGAGAGGAAGAAGTGCCCTGGATGCGGCAGAATTAATGAACATTGGATGGAATTATAAACGAGAACACCTCCACTGGCTGAAGAGATCTCACTCGATATTCACTGATGCAGGAGATCAACCGAATGTAGTCCCATCCAAAGCTTCCATTTGGTTTTATTTGAGGGATGTCACCTATGAGGGTATTATGAAAATGTACAATGATGCCAACAATATTGCTGCAGGTGCAGCCTTGATGACAGATACCAAAATGACCTCCAGAATTCTTGGTACCGCTTGGCCTCGTCATTTCAACAAGGCGGTTGCGCAAGCCATGTACGAGAATATTAAAGTTGTAGGATTGCCAGAATGGTCCGAAGAAGATCAGCAACTGGCCAAGGCCGTGCAAGAAGAGGTGAGTTCCACCTTCACTGGTGGGTTGGCCACCCGACTTGCTTCGCTTGGTCTGCCATCTACCATTGTTCGAAGTGGTGGATCCGATGATATCGGAGATGTGTCCTGGAAAGTACCGACAGTAACTATGAGGTTCCCCTCAAATATTCCGGGGCTTCAAGGGCATCACTGGTCAAATGCTATCGCTATGGCAACACCTATTGCTCATAAAGGTGCTACGGTAGGGGCAAAAGCAGAGGCCATGACGATTATTGATCTTCTTCTGAAACCTGAAATTGTGGCTGATGCCTGGGATTACTTCAACAACGTTCAGACTACGAGAACGACATATAAGCCTATGATCTCTGATACGGATAAGCCACCAATCTATCTGAACAAGCAGATCATGGAGACCTATCGTCCTCTGCTTGAGAAATTCTATTATGATGAAACCAAATATGACTCCTATCTTGAGCAGTTGGGAATTACGTATCCTACAATTAAGAAAAACAACTAAACCGATGATAGGACGGTCATCGATAAAGACGAGTAAAAATCATTAAATGAAGAAGAGCTTCTGGGATAAGGTTGGCTCTGCGTTATTTCAGTTTGTCCTGTTGGTCATAGGTGTTTGGCTTGCGCTTAAAGCAAATGACTGGAGTGAAAACAGAAAATCACGTATTGAGACCCAGCAATTGCTGGAAAAATTAGAGGCTGAAATTGATTTCAATATTTCAAGGGTGGATGGTCTGGAAACTTATTATGCCAAACTCAGAGATTCTCTTAATGTCAATATTCCAAAAGAATACCGCAAGGAAGGTTCTGTGCAATTCTATAACTTCTGGTTTGGAAAAATTGCCCCTCGTTTTCAGGAATATGTATTCGATCTGGCATTAAATACAGGTAAGATGAACGATCTGGATTTGGACCTTGCAATGTCTCTGATGAGACTAAAGAGTCAACAAAATGAATTCACCAATAATATAGAGGTTTATGATCAGGAAGGTTGGAGAGACATGAATACCCTTGAGCGTATGAATTATTTGACTTCTCTCGTTCATGATGTCTTTCTACAAATTGACGCGATAAGACCAATACTTGATGAATCAAAAAGTATGGTGATCGATAGAAGAAATGGCCATTAGTGAAAAGGGAGCTTAACGCTCCCTTTTTATGATAATGACGCCAACAGAGGCACATTGGTGCCTTTGTTCTATTTATCGTAATCCCCCACCCTTTTCCTTATATCAAAATAAAATCGAACCCAAATTGATAATGTTCGTAAATGAATGCATTATATTTAGTTCATAAATGAATACAATATGAAAGGAACTTACCTGGGAGAATTTCAAGAGATCGTCTTGCTTTCTGTTATGGCTCTCGAAAAGGAGGCCTACGGAGTAAAAATTCAAAAGGAAATCGCGGAAAAAACTGAGAGGTCCATCAGTCGAGGTGCGCTACATAGTGCACTATCCAGATTAGAGGAAAAAGGCTTTTTGGATTCCAAATTTGGAGAAGCCACCAAAGTGCGCGGTGGCAAAAGCAAGAAATACTATGAGGTAACCAACCTCGGAAAGAGTGCATTAAAAGAAGCTGAAGCAGTACGCAAGGAGTTTCACAAATCAATTGGTGATTTAAGCTGGGTCAAATACAGTGTTGCCTGAGGAGCACATACCAAAGTTTTATCATTGGCTCTTTGCTTTTTTGTGCAAACAGGAGCTCTACAACGAACTCGCAGGAGATCTGGAAGAATCCTTTGCCGAAAACTTCAATACACTTGGTTCTAAAGAAGCCAAGTCCATCTATAAAAGGGAGGTCAGAAAAATGCTAAGGCCTTCGATCATACGAAAATTCAAAATTATACCACGTTTTACACCATTCGACATGTTCAAAAACTATCTGAAAATATCCTTTCGAAACATCTGGAGAGACAAAGAACATTCATTGATCAGTATTTTTGGTCTCGCTACGGGTATTGTAGCAAGTGTACTGATCTTCCAATACGTCAACTTTGAAACCAGTTACGACCTGATTCATGACCAAAGTGATGGAGGCATTTACCGATTGTCTCGCATCTCTACCGATATGGGAACCGGAGAAATCGATTCCAAGTCTGCCGGACATTATATGGGAATTCAATCTCGAGTAGCTGATGACATGCCCGAGGTGATGAGTGCCACGCAACTCTATCAAATTCCCGGAGTACTCACCTACGATGCCCAAGGTTATACTACTGAGAATACGATGTTCTCAACCGGCTCTTTCTTTGATGTTTTTGATTTCAAGTTGGTTGAAGGTAACAAATACGACCTCGATCAACCAGGAACGATCTTTTTATCCCAATCAGAATCCATGCGGATTTTTGGAAATGAGAATGCAATTGGAAAGCTGATTACTTTCAATGCCACTGACTTTCCCTGGCAATTGGAATTGCAGGTAAAAGGAGTTTATGAGGACCTCCCCGAAAACACGCACATCATCAATCCCAATGCACTGCTTTGCGTGACGCAGGTGAATGATCAAATGGCCACATTCTTTCCGCAGATGGATGAAAACGAGTTGAGATGGCGTCTTTCAGGTTACCACAACTACATAAAGGTGCTACCCGGAGTGAACAGAGAAGAGTTACAACCCAAATTGGTGGAATGGCTAAAGAGATATCGTGCACCTTATAATGCTAACCAGGGTCGTGAGCAGTCAATTATGGCCCACCCTCTAACCGATATTCACTTTGTGCAGGACTATGGCAACCAAATGAAACCGGCTGGTAACCTCAGAGTCATTACACTATTTAAGGTGATTGGCGTTTTAATCGTTTTAATTGCCTGGACGAACTTCATTAACCTTGCTTCGGCCAAAGCGGTCAAGCGAGCGAAAGAAATTGGTATTAGAAAATCGTTAGGTGCCTATAAAAAACAGTTGGTACAGCAATTCCTGCTTGAAGCAGTTCTGATCAATCTCTTCGCCTTGATCCTCGCTTCAGGAATAATCCTTTTGGTGATACCCAAATTTCATCAGTTGATAGGCTATTCCGCTTTCGACTATTTTATGGAATTCCTCCCCTTTTGGATCATGTACCTGGTCGTTTTCCTTATTGGATCATTGCTCACAGGGTTATATCCTGCGTTAGTTCTCACACGTTTTGATCCCATTAAAGTGCTCCGTGGAAATTTCGCGAGCTCATCACAGGGTACGATGCTCAGGAAATCATTAATCTTTTTACAGTTTACCATTGTCCTTGTCATGCTTTCAGGGATTCTGGCCATCCGTTCGCAAATCCAATTTATGTTGAATGCCGATATGGGGATGAATATGGAGCAAACGCTGGCCATTCAGGGCCCTCCGGGATACTTACGTGATTCCACATATGCTCAAAAGACCCAAGCCTTTCAGGGAGAAATTGAACGCAACTCACGTATCAGGGCAACCACCCTATCTTCGATTATACCCGGTGTCAGAAACCAGTTCTTCCAAACTATAAACAGGATGGATCGGCCTTCCGGTGAAACGGTAATGCTATACAGAAGCTTTGTTGATCACGGCTATGTGAACTTCTATGACTTAGACATCATTGCAGGCCGAGATTTCGATCCCTCCCTGGTAGGTGATCAAAATGTTATTCTCCTCAATCGGGAGGCTGTCGAACGCTATAACTATGAGAGTCCGGAAGATGCCATAGGTAAGCGGCTTGATTTCACAAATGGTGTAACTCCACAAATCGTTGGTGTAGTTGAGAATTTTAGCCAGATGGGTGTCAACTTTGCCATTGAACCGCTGGCAATGCAATTGATCAACGGTGGTGGCAACTATTTCAACGTCAGGGTGGAAACCCAGGGTATTACAGAAACCATGCGATTCCTTGAAGAGAGTTATAGTGCGTTCTTCCCTGGCTCACCATTTGAAGCCTCATTTGTAGACCAAAACTTCAATGCCATCTATGAAGCCGACAGACGATTCAATTCAGTACTTCAATTCTTTGCGATTGTGGCCATTTTTATCTCATGTCTTGGAATCTTCGGGCTGTCGTCTTTCCTGATCAATCAAAAAATGAAGGAAGTCAGTATTCGCAAGGTTTTGGGGGCCGGCATAGCTGAAATCATTCGTGTCCTCACAACAGAATACCTTTGGTTGGTTTCTATTGCCACTATTGTGGCCGTCCCTCTAGCCTATTGGTTGATCAATAATTGGCTTGACTCCTTCCTGGTACGGGTGGATGTTAACGTTTTATTCTTTGCACTACCTGTCATTGGTTTGATTGCAATCATTTTGATTACTATTGGAAATAAGACGAGAAAGGCAGCATTAACCAATCCGGCAAGGACTCTGAAGAATGAATAGTGAATGACCAAGTATTAGGAATTAAATCTCAATGACACCCTCCTTAATTGCCTTAACGATTAAGCCTGCCGTATTTTTTACTCCTAGTTTTTCAATCAAACTCCTTCGATGTCCTTCAGCAGTTCGGCTGCTGATAAAGAGTTTGTCAGCAATTTCCTTGGCGGTATATTCCTGACAGATCAGCTCCAGTACTTCCATTTCACGCTCTGAGATTGTGACATTATTTTTCAGTGTTGGCTTTTTCCGGGTGTTGCCTTTTAGACCTCCGAGCATTGCCTTGGAAACCTCACGCGTAAAATAATAACCTTCATGATAGACTGACTCAATCCCTCGTTGAAGAGTTTCAGGCTCTGCATCCTTCAACAAGTAGCTATTTGCACCAAGTTCCATCAAATACGCCACCATTTTGGTGTCACTATGCGTGGTGAGAATGATAACGCCTAGATCAGGGTATTGTGGTCTGATCCTTTTCAATGTTTCCACCCCATCCATATCTGGCATTTCAAGGTCTAGGAGCAATACATTTGGCTGTTCATTTTCCAGCTTCTCCAGCAGTTCCTGCCCATTCCCTGCCTCATACAAGACGTGAATAGTTGACATCTGTTCGAGTAAAAACCGAATTCCCTCTCTGAAGAGTTTATGATCATCACAAATTGCTACTTGTATCATTAGTTTCCTTTTTCAATTTCGTTTGTGGCCGATTGCAGCTTGAGAGAAAGTCCTTCTCTGTTATTCTCCTCCACGGAAAGTTCTCCATGCATCAAACTCAGTCGGCCAGTAATATTTTGCATCCCAAGTCCCTTCCCCATCATTGATGAAGGGTCTGCCAAACCCACACCATTATCATGATAATTAAGAACCAAACGTTGCTCATCTCCATTAAGCTCAAGATGTACCTGAGTAGCCTGGGAATGCTTAAGCGCATTGTTCATCAGTTCCTGAACAATCCGAAACCAGTTTAATTCAAATTCTTTGTCCAGGCTCCCCTCCCATTTATTTGAGAACACTACCTGCATGGCCTGGCTCTCATTTAACTGTTCTGCTATATTGGAAATAGCCTCTACAAGACCGAGCCGCTCCAGCACTACAGGTTTTAAATCATGTGACACTCTTCGTACGCTCGTCATGGTTTGATCCAGAACGGTCAATGCTTTCTCCTTTAACTCTGAAAACTTCTGGGGATCGACTTCCTGTTCCAAATGCCTGAAATAAAGCTTTGAGGTTGAAAGTAAGGCTCCTACCTCATCATGAAGATCCTTGCCAATCCTGTTACGCTCCTTCTCCTGACTTTGCAAGTTGGCTCTTAACAATTGCTGCTGATAATCCGCCTCTTTCTTTTGATGTTCTTGTTGCTGTTTATGCAACCTGCGCTGATAGGCCAAGAAAAAAAATACTACTCCCAGTGCAAGTACGAACATACCCAACATAACGCCCAAGAGTAATTGAGAAGATGTCATTCCTTAGGATTTGATAGCAGTGAGACAATGTAAAATCCTGTAAACAGAATACTAAAGAAGACATTCAACGCCCAAAAGTTGATTATTGCTGGTCTGTCTTCATCCAAAAAATTATTGATCAGAATAAACATGACGAGAGTTCCGGAATAGTACAGAAGAACTCCCGTGTTCAACCAAAACATCGGTGTTGTCTCCAATCTGTAGTTCAGAGGCTTTTTCAATAATCTGTAGAAGTAGGCAAGGGAGAGAATGATATAGACCAGACTTGAAGTGGTAATCGCATTTGAGTTGAAGGTATTCAGAGGTTGGAACCAAATACTATTTACAATTACAAATGCGATCCAAAGTCCTCTGAAGATATCAAAGACCTTTCCACTGAATAGAACTGACAGTTCCTGTTTGTAAATTTCGACCAGAACGAGAAAGTAAATGGGTACAAAAAAGTGATATACCCATAGATTATTGATCTCTCTTACTTTCAAATAGAAAGTGATACTGTCACTGACAAGTGTTATAGCCACCAGTACCAACACCAGCCGTTGTTCCTTTCTCAGCTTTTTCCTTTTGACCATGCCAATGGCCAAAGGAATTATTAAGAGCAGATATGAAAAATTACTTAAAAAGCTAAGAACGTCCATTGATGGCTTATTCTATTCTACTACCCACATGTTGGAGGACAGGCATGCACAAAATCCAAATAAGTACCTCCATCATCGTCCAATGTGAGTTCCGGAGAATTCGATATTTCAATGACCGGAGTAAAGGCGATTTGCTTATTGGCGGAATGGCCGTAATTCACTCCAAAATGGACTTTAATATGGCTCTTCTCCTGAATTACGGCTCGCATTGCCTGGATATCTTCCTCCTGAATAATAAACTTCCTAACACGCTTCGGGCGCTGAAGTAATCGTGTTCGTTCGTCCACCTTGATTCCTTGTCCTCCCCCATCCAAACTAATTGTTTGAAAGAATATGCGGCTTACCATATAATAGGGGATCAGGGCCCAATTGGAGCATACTTCATTTTTATAGTCTACTGACACCCCAATATGTCCCCCATGTCTTGTTCTATGAGCCGATATAAAAGTTTGGGTTAAGTGCTTTTTAATCCCCACCGTGCAGGCATATTTACCTTTCATTTCGAAATATGGGTTGAAGTGCTCATTGAAATCCACACCCATATTAAAAGATAGGTTTGAGTCGGGACCCCAATTTTTGATTCCCTTATAGAAGTTCGATTCTGAACCTGGCCTAGGGTTTACCGGGCCAAAGTCAACCCCGGTGATCCGGTTGTACTCTTCTTTGACTTGGTCATACTTTTCAAAGCAATTATTCACTTTTTCTTGTGGTAATCTCGACCATCCTGATTGCAAGGAATCTGCGAGTTTATCATTTATTTTTTTCATTAGAATTATCTATAAGAATTGTGATTTAGTATAAAGAATATAAATAAAAACTGTGAGCATCAAAGACAAATATATTTTTAGGCTAATCATGGAAATCTATCCATTGAATATCAATAGGTTAATAGTGAAACCCTACCAGGCGTCCCCTGAATAGGGTTTCGGTTCCTCAGCCTAAATAATTATCCTAAACAGTTTGAGTCACAGTACCCGGCTGTTATTTAACATGCCACCCGTCTGTTTGACTATTTAAAGGTCTCACCACTTACATTGGGAAAACAGCGTATTAAAGACCCTTCTGGAAGATCAAGTAGATTTACCCGTGCATAGGTATTTATACTTAATAGCAGGATCAATACTAATCAAGGAAAGTTTTTCCTGATTGACATTTCAAAATTGGGATACTGACAGGTCAGGAACACGAGTGGAAATAAGTGGACTTTTCAATCAGGAGAATATACTGGAAGGGCCGTATTTTCACACATCTCAATATTTGGTAATTCATGTGGATCAGACCGTTCCGATAAGCCAGCAAATAGTTCTGAAAATCAAATCTTTTGCTAATTTTGCGAGGGTAAAAAGTACACCCCGATAAACCCGCTGTAATGATCCAATTTTTCGATGCCGGGGCCGGTAAAATTTATGCCATTGGCCTCTCTTCGTCAATCCAATCTCAAGACATACCGAAACTCGAATGGCTCTTTGGCAACGCGTCTTTACTTGATGACCAAACGCTGAAGGGCTTTTTTGTTGGGCCTCGAAAAGAAATGATTACTCCATGGAGTACCAATGCCGTGGAAATTACCCAGAACATGGGAATTGAGGGCATCGAACGGATCGAAGAATACGAAAAGGTTGCCTCAGAAAACGCGGCTTACGACCCCATGCTTCAGGTGTTATACTCTGGCCTGAATCAGGACATTTTTACTATTGAAAAG
Source organism: Cyclobacteriaceae bacterium (assembly GCA_028281285.1). Lineage (GTDB taxonomy): Bacteria > Bacteroidota > Bacteroidia > Cytophagales > Cyclobacteriaceae > Roseivirga. The sequence continues at coordinate 81,557 of JANQKF010000034.1, read as the reverse complement.
CAACCTGATCCTGTTCTTTATATTGATGATATCGCCTCCTATAATGAGCAAGAGGGACTTGCGCTAAGCGAGGAGGAAATTGAATACCTGGATGACGTCAGCAAGCAGTTGGGTAGAAAGCTGACCGATGGAGAAGTGTTCGGCTTTTCGCAAGTGAATTCGGAGCACTGTCGCCATAAGATCTTCAACGGCACTTTCATTATTGATGGTCAGGAGATGCCAAACTCATTGTTCAAGTTGATCAAAAGAACATCGCAGGAAAACCCGGATGGTCTGGTCTCAGCTTATAAGGACAATGTTGCCTTTATCGAGGGTCCAACCGTAGAACAGTTCGCTCAGAAGTCACAAGACAAAGCGGATTGGTTTGAAACCAAAGACTTTGATTCGGTCATCTCGCTAAAAGCTGAAACTCATAACTTCCCTACTACGGTCGAGCCCTTTAATGGAGCAGCTACCGGTTCCGGAGGTGAAATCAGAGATAGAATGGCGGGTGGAAAAGGTTCTATGCCTTTGGCGGGAACCGCAGTTTATATGACCTCCTATTCGCGCCTGGAAGAGGGAAGAAGTTGGGAAGCCAATATGCCGGAGCGAAAATGGCTCTATCAAACCCCAATGGATATCCTTATCAAAGCTTCCAATGGAGCTTCTGATTTCGGGAACAAGTTTGGCCAGCCTCTGATCTCGGGTTCGGTTCTAACCTTTGAACATGAGGAAGGTGGAAAGAAACACGGCTTCGATAAAGTTATTATGCTGGCCGGAGGCATTGGCTACGGGAAGAAGGTGGATGCATTAAAAGCTACACCAAAAGCGGGTGACCAAATCGTGATCATGGGTGGCGACAACTATCGCATTGGTATGGGAGGAAGTTCCGTCTCCTCGGTGGATACCGGAGAATTCTCAAGTGGTATCGAACTCAACGCCATTCAACGGTCTAACCCGGAGATGCAAAAACGTGTCTATAATGCGGTCAGAGCTATGTCAGAAGACGGAAAGAATCCAATCATTTCCATTCACGATCATGGAGCTGGGGGACACTTGAACTGCCTTTCTGAATTAGTGGAAGAAACAGGAGGCACTATTGACGTGAAGAAACTTCCAGTGGGTGATCCTACACTATCGGACAAAGAGATTATCGGCAATGAATCCCAGGAACGAATGGGCTTGGTGATTGGTAAGGAAGATATTGAGTACCTGGAAAGGGTGGCCAAAAGAGAACGTGCTCCAATCTATGTGGTAGGAGAAACAACAGGCGACCACCACTTTAAATTTGAGAATAAGGAGTCCGGAGAACACCCTATCGATTGGGAACTGGCCCACATGTTTGGATCATCCCCTAAAACCATTCTGGAGGACGAAAGCATTGCAGAGGACTATGAGGACATTTCTTATGATATCAAAAAGCTTCAGGAATACCTGAATGCAGTGCTTCAACTAGAAGCAGTGGCTTGTAAGGACTGGCTCACCAACAAAGTTGATCGTTGTGTGACCGGTAGAGTCGCAAAACAGCAGACAGCCGGTCCTATTCAACTTCCATTGAATAATGTGGGTGTAATGGCGCTTGACTACCGTGGAGAAAAAGGAATTGCTACGTCCATAGGTCATGCACCGGTATCCGCACTGACTGATCCTGTCGCTGGCTCACAATTGTCCATTGCTGAAGCGTTGACCAACATTATCTGGGCACCATTGGAAAAAGGATTAAAAGGCGTTTCGCTTAGTGCCAATTGGATGTGGCCTGCAAAAAATCCAGGTGAAAACGCAAGACTGTACAAGGCTGTACAAGCTGTTTCGGATTTCGCTTGCTCTTTGGGAATCAATGTCCCCACTGGAAAAGACTCCATGTCGATGACCCAGAAGTATAAGGACGATGTAGTCTACTCTCCCGGAACCGTAATTATCTCTGCAGCAGGATCTGTAAGTGACCTAAAGAAAGTAGTGGAGCCTGTCCTACAACCTGATTTTGAATCTACGCTCCTTTATGTAGATCTATCCGATGGCAAATTCAGCTTAGCGGGAAGTTCCTTTGCACAAACCCTAAGTAAAGTGGGGAAAACTGCTCCAACTATTGATGATAGTGATCGGTTTGTCAGGACCTTCAATATGGTACAAGCCTTGATTGAAGAAGGAAAAATCATGGCTGGTCATGATGTCTCGGCTGGTGGACTGATCACTGTATTACTGGAAATGACGTTCGCCCAGGTAGATCTTGGTGTTGCTGTTAATCTGAAAGAAATTCAAGGAGTTGATGATATTTCCCTCTTCTTCTCAGAACAGCCTGCATTGATTTTACAAGTGGATGACAATGACCTGGTTCAAATCAAAGAAATGTTCGACAGCATCGATGCGTCAGTTGTTGAAATCGGAAATCCGATAGGTGAACTAATCCTATCGGTCCAAACAAATACACAAAGTTACCTGCTTGACATTGCGAGTCTAAGAGACACCTGGTACAAGACGTCTTACCTCCTGGACCAAAAACAATCAGGAGAAGACCTGGCCAAACAGCGTTTTGACAATTATAAAAACCAGCCACTCTCCTTCCAATTCCCTGATGGCTTTGAAGGACAATATGTGGCATTAGGGTTGAATCCTGATCGAAAAGAACAGACGGGAATCAAGGCAGCTATCATCCGTGAGAAGGGGGTTAATGGTGACCGTGAAATGGCCTATGCCATGCATTTGGCCGGTTTTGATGTAAAGGATATTCATATGACTGATCTTATCTCTGGTGCTGAAGACTTAAGTGATGTCAACTTTATTGCTTTTGTGGGTGGATTCTCCAATTCAGATGTACTGGGTTCAGCAAAGGGTTGGGCAGGAGCTTTCCTCTATAATGAAAAAGCGAAAGCGGCCCTTGACAATTTCTATGCTCGCGAAGATACTATCTCGTTAGGCATCTGTAATGGTTGTCAGTTAATGGGTGAGCTCGGGTTGCTCTATCCTGAACATGAGATCCATCCAAAACTGGATCACAATATTGCTCATAAGTTCGAGTCGGGGTTTGTAAACGTGACCATTCCTGAGAATAACTCGGTAATGTTGGGTAATCTATCTGGCTCCAGGCTGGGTATTTGGGTAGCTCACGGAGAGGGTAATTTCCAATTGCCAGAAGCTGAAGAAGAGTATCATGTGATCGCTAAGTATTCTCACGAAGCTTATCCGGCTTCTCCGAATGGTTCCGACTACCATGTTGCCGGATTAGCAAGCGAGGACGGTCGTCATCTCGCCATTATGCCACACTTCGAGCGTTCGGTATTCCCATGGAACTGGGGCAATTATCCAGCTGAAAATAAATCGGATGTGCTAAGCCCTTGGATTAAGGCGTTTATTAATGCCAGGGATTGGGTGACTGAAAATCATAATTAACTTGATTTAATGTCTTTCAGAATCTCCCTAGTGTAAAAACCATTTTCCCGAGTAGGGTCTATTCCACTGGATTGTCTTTACAACCATGTTTCTGATTTGATTGACTTAATGCCAACTTCGTAATTAGTAGGCCATAGCGAATACCATGGCCTACAATCCACGAGTATCACTTGTAGATAAAGAGAGACTCAACAGTTACGTAAGCAGCAAAGGGCTTATTAAATCCGGTCAGCGTGGTAAGCTGATTTACCAAAGCAGCCATCACATAGTCCTTTTGTTCCATTGGAATCACTACAGTTTGATGCGCTGACCCATCGGTAGGATAAAAATTACCAATGAGGTTACCATTCGACAATCCAAGAGAACCAAATTTCCCCCAGAGCCTTGTGTTACTTGATTGAGCTGTGCCAATTGCTGGCTGGTTTTGTTGTTGTGACATAGTAATATAATTTTGATCCTACTCATAAGGCTTTTCGGTTTCCGCCTCTATGTTTACCCCATAGAAAGGCCGTTTTTAAATTGGGGTCTGCTCCAATTCAAAAGACTTCGCCAAGGCCCTCAGTCATCGGAGAAAGCTTTCGATAATTCAAATTTGAGAAGCCAGAGATACCTTTCCGAGAGGAGAAATACTCGAAAAAGTAAAAGGGTAAGAAATACGCAGACCTAGTAGAAATACGGATTAAGACAAGTTGTAGAAGTGGTGGTTGTGCTTCACTTCAAACGCTTTTTCTTCCCATAGAACTCGGGGAATTATCCAGCTGAACATAGAGCCGATGTGTTGAGTCCCTGCATCAAAGCGTTTATTAATGCCAGGGATTGGGTGGCTGAAAGGGTTTAGGCCTGATTACTAATAAGAGACTAAAAGCTTACTACATCAATCGAATTAAAATCCACCCTACTCCTCCCAGGACAATGGTATATGGGATCACCATCTTAACCATCTTACCATAAGACAGGCCTATCAACGGAGCCAAAGACGATGTGAGTAAGAAAAGAAAAGCTGCCTGACCATTTGGCGTGGCCACACTCGGCAGATTTGTACCCGTGTTCACAGCGATGGCCAATTTCTCAAAATGTTCTCTGTCGATCAAACCTTGTTGAAACGCCTGTTCTATTTCTCCGATATAGACGGTGGCGACAAAGACATTATCACTGATGGCGGATAGAAGACCATTTGCCAAATAGAATAGTTCAGGTTGCCTATTGAGGTCTTGACTCAGCGCCCATTCAATTACCGGGGCAAACAATTTTTGATCATGGATCATAGCCACAATACCAAAGAAAATGACTAGTAAGGAAGTAAATGGCAATGCCTCTTCAAATGCCTTGCCCAAGGCGTGTTCCTCGGTAATTCCCAAAAAGACTGTTTGAAAGACGATTAGCCCCAAGCCGATGAAACCCACTGGTGCGAGATGAAAAGCCAAACCAATGATCAGCAAGACAGCGGCCACCGCCTGTACTCTTAAATCCATCTTCTGTTCTCTGGTACGCTTGAGGTCTTCTTCCCTCACATAACCTTCGATAATTTGTCTGGCAACGGGTGGTAACGGAGTTCCAAAACCAAACCATCCTGTTAATTCCAAAATCGCTGTCGTTGCAATCCCACAGAACAATACCGGAATGGTAATAGGTGCCATAGCGAAGAAAAAATCGCCAAAATGCCAGCCCAATCGTTCACCAATCAGAAGGTTTTGAGGCTCACCCACCAAGGTACAAACTCCGCCCAAAGCTGTTCCTACCGCACCATGCATAATGAGACTTCTCAGAAAACTCTTGAACTGTTGGAAAGCATCTCCTCTTAAATCCAGCCTATCCAGTGTACCGTCACGGTTATAGTCTTCCGAACTGGAGCTGATTTTATGATAAACTCCGTAGAAGCCTACCGAAATGCTGATTAAAACAGCCATCACTGTAAGCGCATCCAGAAAAGCAGACAGCACCGCTGAAAGGAAAACGAATAAGACTGACAGTAGCAGCTTCGACTTTACCTTGACGAAGAGCTTACTGAATATGTACATCAACATCGGCTTCATAAAGTAGATGCCTGCTACCATAAATACCAGCAAGAGGATCACCTCTAAGTTTGCACTCACCTCATAGTAGGCCTTTTCCGGAGTTGTCAATCCCAACAGCAGGACTTCTATGGCCAAAAGACCACCTGATTGAAGGGGATAGCACTTCAGTGCCATCGCTAGCGTAAAGATAAATTCACCAATAAACAGCCAGGAGACCACAGTAGCACCAAAGGTGAGATACACCAATGGGTTGATAATCAAGAAGGCAAGCATTGTAATTTTAAACCACTTGGGACTATTCCCTAAAAAAAGTTTTTTCATTCAGACCTGTTTAATATGTAGAGTAGTCGTAATACCGTCTCAGGTTAACCACTCTATGCAATCGTAGTTTCTTACTACCTAACCTATATCATCCAATAGAGTTTACGATCAACCAATTTTCGTCAACAAAATTGGTCAGTATTGCCTCTGTTTTCGATAAATCCTATCATGAATTTTAATTAGAATTACAACATTAAAACATAGAATTAATCAAAATCTAATTAACTTATAATAATCTCAATACTTGGTCTATTATGAATTTCTTATTTGCAATCTTCATTGTTGGTCTGACTCATATGTCAGAAAAAATCCCTCAGGACTCAATTTCAAAAACTGAACATCAAATTCAAGAACTCAAAAATGAGATTGAAGCGCTCGAGAAAAAGTTAGATAAGTCTCAAGGTCATTTGGAGGAGTTACGAAATACCGAATCGAAACGGGTTGGTGAGGCTATTGATCATGCGATTAAAGAATCAAGATTAATGTATGAAAAGAGTGATCAACGCCTCAATATTTACCTAGGTGTTGGTGGTGGAGTGCTTCTATTTGCTGGTTTCTTTTTTAACTTCTTTGGTAGAAGGGTCATTAGGGAATTTATGAATCGCGAATTGCAAAAAGCTCTGGACAAGGAGGTCAAGACTAGGCTGGACGAATCGTTGACCGAAGATTGGTTAAAATCACAAGTAGAAGATCGAGCCCAAAAGCCTATCAGCCGTGCAATTGATTTATTAGAAAAAAACTTCAAAAGGGTCAGTGAGGAAATGATTGAAGAAGAAAAAGGGAAACATGACAAACAACGAAAAGAAGCTAAAGAAAGATTACAAATACAACTTGAGACTTTGAGAGGTGAATTAGAAAAGGTCAAAATTGCGGAAAACTCAGAGAACTTGAGTAAAGAAGAAAAAGAGAAGGTAATAGAATTCGAAGAGACACTTCAAGAAAGTAAAACTGAAAGCGAATTTACGGCCAACGATTGGTATTGGAAGGGAAAAGCTGAGTTCGACAGGGAAGAATATGAAAACTCCATAAGATCTTACTCTAAAACCTTGGAGCTCGAGGCAAATGATGCTAAAGCATGGAATAATAGAGGGCTAGCAAAGTCACGCCTCAACTTACTAGATGATGCTTTGAAAGACTATGAGAAAGCAACAGAGCTCGACCCTGATTCATCAATTTTTTGGTTCAATATGGGTGCTTTGAAAACGAAATTGGACAGAGTAGAAGAGTCAATCCAGCATTATAATAAATCTCTGGAGTTAGATCCAAAAATGGAGTATAGTTGGAACAACAGAGGATACTCTAAAATTCTTCTGGGACAATATAGTCAAGCAATTGAAGATCTAAATGAATCGATAAAATTAGGAGGGTTGCCCAATGCATATGCCCATAGAGCATATGCAAACCTAATGTTAGACAAACTAGACTCAGCTTTGGAGGACACCGAAATAGCAATAAAATTTGACCCAGATTATGCTCGCCCCTACTTCAACCTAGGTCTGATTAGACAAAAGCAAGGCAAGACAGGAGAAGCATGTAATGCTTGGAAGAAAGCCTTGAAATTGGGTTTCGAAGAAGCTCAAGAAAAACTGGATGAATTTTGCACGGACAGTCCCAAGTGAGCCAATTGTCTCTCTGGAATCTTTTGTCGAACTTCCTTAAATAAACATAAAGAATCACGGATGATTGAGATTTTCTTCTACGGCTTGTTTATGGATATCGATCTTTTATCGAGGAACAGACTGGATCCTAAGAACCCCAGACAAGGCTATTTGCAGAATTATGCGCTGAAAATTGGAAATCGAGCCTCCTTAATCCCAAGCAAGGGGGATAGGTCGTATGGGCTATTGATATCAGTCAATGGAGACAGAATTCATAAACTGTACGCAGAACCAAGCGTAGCTGACTATATCCCTGAAGAAGTAGAGATTCATTTAGAGAATAATGAAACCGTGAAGGCAATTTGCTACAATTTGCCACTGGAATTACTTACAGGAACCAACGAATCCTACGCAAAATCGCTATTTAACCTGGCAAAAGGACTTGGTTTTCCTGTCGAATATTTAGAAAAAATTCAATGACCCAATGGTCGCGTTTCTCAAAAAATAAAAAAGCATGGCAAATTATATTGACGGATTCGTACTTCCCATCCCCAGAAAGCATCTGGAGGAATACAGGAATGTCGCTGAGAAAGTTGCTGAAATTTGGAAGGAGTATGGAGCAATCGCTTATTTCGAATATGTCGGTGACGATCTGGAATTTGAAGGAATTCGTTCCTTTATTGAAGCGGTGGATGCAACACAGGACGAAGTAATCATATTTGGCTGGACGGTCTTTGACTCGCGTGAAAATCGAGACCTTGCCAATCAGAAAGTTCCGACCGACCCAAGAATGACTGACCTTGTTGCTCCATTGACAGATCCGTCCCGATTGATCTTTGATGCCAGTCGGATGGTTTATGGAGGGTTTCATTCACTTGTCTAATCATCTCCATGAAATACACCTGTACAATTAACATTGAGCTACCGATCGACCAGGTGGCTGATCTTTGGGCGGATAAAGAGCACTTTGCCAAGTGGCAAGACGGTTTTAAATCCATCGAGCCTATCGAAGGAGAACCGAATGCTGAAGATGCAAGATCCAGAATCATTTATCAGCAGGGAAAGCGAAAAATGGAGTTAACCGAAACCATTATCACCAATAACCTGCCTATTGAAAAAAAAGCCCTTTACGAACATCCTCATATGACCAACACGCAGACAACACGCTTCGAAAAATTGTCAGAGAATCAAACAAGGTTTATCTCCGAAGTGGAGTATACGCAGTTCAATGGCTTTATTCCCAATCTTATGGCCAAATTATTCCCGGGGGTCTTTAAGAAACAAAGCCAAAAGTGGATGGATCAGTTTAAGGCATTTGCCGAAAACTCAAGGTGATCCCCAAGCTTAAAATCAATAACACCTCAATCTCAAATCATCCTGTGGGTTTTATTATATTAGTCAATCAACCTTTAGCATCCTGAACTATGTATACCCAACGAAAGTATAGGGCCAAGGACATGGCCCTTTGGACTCGATTTGACACCTTGCGCTTCCTGATTATTATTACAGCCTGGGTGGCAGCCTATAATTTTTTGGATCTTCATTGGCTCAAAATCCCTTGGACTCCACTTGCTTTAATTGGTACGGCCGTTGCTTTTGTAATTGGTTTTCAAAACAACGCAGCATATGACAGAATTTGGGAAGCACGCAAAATCTGGGGTGGTATCGTGAACACTTCACGCACTTTTGGCATGTTCGTCCAGGACATGGTATCTAATGATCATGCGAAAGAACCAATGCCAACAGAAGAAATTAAAGCAGAGGTCAAAACCCTTACCTATCGACATATTGCATGGATGACAGCGCTTCGACATGCCATGCGTGCAAAACGACCATGGGAAACCCAGTTGGAACTTAAGACCAATGCGGAATGGGATGTAAAACCTCCTGAAATGCGTAGTGATTTAGCGGATGACCTTCAGCCCTATTTATCGGATGAAGATCTGAAGGAAATTATGAAGAATGACAACAAGCAAACTGCTCTGCTCTACCAGCAATCGCACCATATCAAAAGGCTAAAGGATCGTGGAGTCATATGGGAATTTGCATTTTTGCAACTCGAGAAAGTATTGGAAGAATTATTCACTCTGCAAGGCAAATCCGAACGTATCAAGAACTTTCCTTACCCTCGTCACTTCGCAACATTAAATTACTACTTCATGTGGATACTTATGATGTTGTTACCCGTAGCTATGGTACCTCAATTCGTTGAGATTGGAAAAGAAATAGCCGTGAATAACGACTTCATAGGTTCTATTTTCATTTGGGCGAGTATCCCGGTATATGTGGCCATTGCCTGGACATTCCATACTATGGAGCGAATTGGACGAACCGGTGAAAACCCATTTGAAGGAACAGCCAATGACGTTCCGATTTCCACCATTGCCCGTGGAATAGAGATTGATTTAAGGCAGAATCTGGGAGAAAACAAGGAAGAGATTCCTGAACAATTCCCAGTTATTTATGATGTGCAATTCTAGACATTCAAAAGTTTTGGTGACTTTAGATTAAGATTTAAATTGGCCATCACAAGGTTGGTCAATGATATTCGATCTTAACTCTACTCTATTAATCATTGCTATCTCGCAGTTCCTCTTTCTGGGGCTGTTCCTTGTTTCGCATAAGAAGGGAAAAAGGACTTCCAATTACTTGTTGGGTACGTTTTTCATTGCATGCTCGGCCAACCTTGTATTCATGTTCTTCACTGAACAGGGTCGATTCGATTTGCTAGGCCTCTTCTCTTTTATGGACCTTGCCCTTCTTCTTGCCTATGGTCCATTAATCTTTTTTTATAGCAAAACGGTAATCTACAAGGACTTCAACTTGAAAGTCAAGGCTCTGATCATTCACTTTCTCCCTTTTATTCTATTCAGTATTTTAACCATCATCAACTATATCACTACTCCGGATGATGTCAAGCAGGAGGCCCTCGAAAAAATCTATAATTATGAATTGACCTTTGCGCAAGGCATGTCGGTTATCCCCTTCTATCTCCACATACTGTTGTATTTGTTTTTGTCAGTTAAGGAGGTCAAACGATACAAAAGAATTATCTCGGAAGGTTTCTCCGATTTAGCTCCCTATTCCCTGGGTTGGCTATGGTTTTTACTAAAGTCATTTATTGCTGTTACAGGATTCTCCATTCTTACCAGCTTTCTGCCATACACACGATTCAAAGAACTCACTCCATATATCCTCGTAGGGTTTATAGCCCTCACCTTTTATGTCATTAACCGAATCCTCTTTAAGGCGTTAAAGCAACCCAACCTTTTTTCCGGCATTGAACTATCGGAAATGGCTGATAAGTACACCAAATCAAAGCTTACTGACGAAGACAAAACGAAGGGATTTGAAACTTTGAATAAGCTCATGGCTGAAGAAAAACCATTTCTGAACCCATCACTCTCACTTAATGGCCTGGCGGAAATGGTACAAATGAAACCGCGGGAATTATCCCAAATCATCAATGAAAAAACCGGATCTTCCTTCTATGATTTCATCAACAGGTTAAGGGTTCAATATGCTCAGAAGTTGATGCAAGAATCGACCGATTCGAAGATGACCATTCTTGAAATACTTTATCAATCGGGATTTAACTCCAAATCATCCTTCAACACTGCTTTTAAAAAGGTGACGTCTTCCACCCCGTCCGAATATCGTAAAAAACTGACTCGAAATCAGTAGTAGTTCACGTTCTCGGTCGAAAGGGAGTTTGTTTGAGTCTAATCTTGGCTAAAAAAGGTCATGCTCAATTTACAACATCCTAAAACCAAATGGCTATTCCTATTGGTCGGTTCAATAAGCGTATTGCTATGTGGCCCCGTCTTCCAGATTGGGATAGCAGGTTGGATAGTACCTATTGGTTTACTGTATTTCACACGTGAAAGCAAAGTTTTTAAAGGGTATCTATGGTCGGTTCTTTACATGTCGGTCTTCCTTTTTATCTCAGGTTTGTTCTCCTCAGCACTACCACCATCGGCAGTTATAGTAACGGCTGCTCTTTCCGGAGTCCTTGAAATGATCCCATACTTGCTGGATCGCATTTTTTATCGAAGGTTAAATCCAAAATATGCTTTTCTATTTTTTCCCGTGATTGCAGTCTCTTATGAATATTTGGTCTCTTTTCCTCTAAGCTCCATAGGCGCTTTGGCTGCTTCACAAACGGGATTCACCGAACTTAATCAACTTGCATCAATCACCGGAGTTTGGGGGATCTCATTTATGATGTACTGGCTTGCTTCTGCTGTTGTTCCATACCTATTAAAAGAAAAGTACAGACCAAGTCTGAAGCACTATGGCCTTGCCCTTTCGATTATTTTGGTTTTTGGTATGATTAAACTCAGAGTCGTTAATCCACTTCAGGAAACGGTGAAAGTCTCAGGCATTGTTGTGGAAGAATTCGAACTCTTTGAAGATATCTATGAGGACTTTTTTGGAGAAAAGGTTCAGTTTGGGCCTAGTGCGGGAAGTTCTCCGCAAATGCAAAGGCTATTTGAAGCAATCATAGATTTTCAAAAAAACCCGAGCGATCCAAGGTTTAGTGATTCTATGAGGGCTCTCGAGAATTTTGAGGACAAAATCATCGAAATCACCAAACAGGAGGCCAGGAATGGAGCGAAAATCATTGTATGGTCAGAGACGAACCTCTCTATATTTCAGCACCATGAGGAACGAGCTATTCGAAAAGCACAAAATGTAGCAAGGCAGGAAAATGCTTACATACTCACTTCTATGGCAGTTCTGCTTCCTTATGTCGAGGGAGGGCCTCAGTACGAAAACAAATCATTGTTAATAACACCTCAGGGAGAAATTGTTGACACCTACGAAAAAGCTTATCCGGTTCCTTTTATGGATGCTTCTCTTCCAGGTGATGGAATATTGGACATTATTGAAACAGAATACGGAGCCTTGACAACGGCCATATGCTATGATGCCGACTTCCCAGAATTAATTACTCAATCCGGTAGTGCCGATATACTTCTAGTGCCGGCCAATGATTGGCTTGGCGTCTCGCCCTATCATGGCGACTATTCGCTCTATAGAGGGATAGAAAATGGCGTTTCCATAGTACGCCCCACCGGAACCGGGCAATCTGTGATTTTTGATCCTCATGGGAATGCATTGGCTCGGCTCGATGCCTATGACAAAAATATTCGTGTAATTAATGCACATGTACCCGTCAAAGGTGTAACCACCATTTTTAATTACATCGGCAATTCATTCGCTTGGTTGTGTATTCTTATCTCCGTTGCTCTTATTGGAGTGTCAATAATAAGTCCTCATAAGACAAAGATTCTCCTTGAATAACAAGAGGTCTAATAAGACTCTCTTTTAAGTAAGACTGGTTCAATAACTTTTGTCAAACCGGGACGCCTCCCACATGATACTTTCTGCGTATACTTAGACTATGACTACCGAACAGAATTATAACCAGTTCAAGACCATTGGAATTGCTGCCCATAGCTATGAAGGCGGTACACTTTCATTCATTACCACCTGTCGTGAAGGTGCAAAAGAACTAGGGGCTCATATGCATCCGAACATCGTAGTAAGTGCCATCCCTATGGGACTGAGTATGAAAGGTTGGGAATCTGATGACCATGAAATAGTAGGTAAGTTTCATGCCGATGGAATTGAGCAAGTAGCAAAAGCCGGGGCTGATTTTTTCATTTGTCCCGATAATACTTCTCATATTGTTTTGGAAAAAATCATTGACGATCAACCCATTCCCGGACTCCATATTGCGCATGTGGTATGCAAGGAAATTGCCAGAAATGGGTGGAAGAAAGTGGCTTTGCTCGGCACCAAATGGACCATGACCGGTCCCGTCTATCCCGGTGCTTTTGAAAGGTATGGGCTGGAGAAATTGATTCCGGATGACGACACCAGATCAAAAATCAATGATGCCATCTTTGATGAACTTTGCCAAAGTGTCTTCAAGGAAGAGACGATTCAAGTATTTGTTCAGGCCATAAAAGACTTAAAAGCTCAAGGTGCTGAATGTGTCATTCTTGGCTGCACTGAAATTCCACTGATCATCACTGAAGAGAACTCTGAGCTTCCCACATTGGACTCGACTCGACTGCAAGCCAAATATGCGGTAGACGTGGCTTTGTCAGGTAAGTCACTGCCCAAGTCAGGTTGGATAGCGCTATAATATTATATGGTCAATCGATATTCCAGGTGAAACAAGGTCTGGTATAAGCGATTATTTATAATTGTTTTTTAATAATATTCTTGACAATGTCATTTAGAGTCAATCAAGCCCGACCATCACTACACCGAAACGATCAGGCTTGTGTTTCTTCTTGGTAATGAAGAAATTAACGTCATGCCCGATATATATCATACATTGCCAATAAAAGCCCCAGCCAACCGGGTATTTGAAGCAATCAGCACACCTGATGGTCTTAATCAGTGGTGGACTGAATCATCCTCAGGTTCACCGAATTTAAATAGTGAATATCAACTGGGATTTGGTCCTGCATATAACTGGAAAGCTGTGGTTTCAGTAGTTGTTCCTGATAGAGCTTTTGTATTGAGTATTACTGATGCTCAGGAGGATTGGGAAGGTAGTGTTGTTGGCTTCAGCCTTTTGCATGAAGAGGAAAACACCATCTTAAACTTCTACCATAAAGGATGGAAGCAGCAGAATGAACATTATACTATCTCTTGTTATTGTTGGGCGATGTACCTCCGAATTCTGAAAAGGTACTTGGAGCATGGAGAAACGGTACCTTACCAAGACCGACTTGAAGTCTGACTATCAGTTGACCGACCTGTTATAGAGCTTCACAAACCTTGCCGCTACCGCCACCAAATCTTTTGTTTCCAAAACAATAGTAAAGAACAACAGACTGTTTCTCATTCCAATATCATCCGATTTTACCTGATCTACTTTCTGTCCCAAATAAGATTCCAATAGGTTAAAGACCTTTGTCTTTTCAACAATAACACGGTCAATTCGGTCAAATCTGTGGGAGGACAATATGTCTATAATCAAATCCAGATAATTCACCACCTGATATCTGAGAGATTCAAGCTCCTCGATAGTCTTTTCATCAAAGGGCTCAAGGCTATCATCAACATGGCTGGAACAGCTTTCGGTGATAAGACTGGCGGATTGAACAATGTCCTGTTCTAAATCATACACAAGAAGATAAACCCTACTTACGTCTGTGTCCTCAGGATCAATTCGTTTTATCAAATCAAAAAGCTTCTGTTTAATAAGCTCATTTTTTGAACTGAGTTCCTTGATTTGCTTCCTTGAATTTTGAAGCTGTTTTAGGTTCTCTGAAATCAACCCATCAAGTGAAGAGGCATAGGTATCACGAATCAGCTTCAAACTTGATGCAATTTTTTGAGAGGTATCCACGATGACGCCATCTGAAGACAGCTCATTTCCGATTTCAGTGAATTGCCGGTCCATTTCCTTTTTTTGCTCTTTTTTCCGGTGATAAAGAAAGGTCCTGCTTATCATAAAAAGTGCCAGTAAAACCAATATCCCAATTCCCCAGAGTCCGAAGAAGTGCATAAACGTAGCGAAAAGTGCCGCTGCTGCGAAGGCTATTATAGCAGTGAAGAACCAGCCTCCAATCACATTAATGACACCGGCCACTCTATAGACTGCACTACTCCTCCCCCATGCACGATCCGAAAGCGAGGTGCCCATGGCCACCATAAATGATACGTAAGTTGTAGAGAGGGGCAGTTTCAAGGATGTTGCAAAGGCAATCAATACGCTTGCCATAGTCAAATTCACTGAAGCTCTTACCAGATCAAAGGCAGGTGGATCCGTATCAATGGTATCGGTAGTCTCTTCAACCTTGTCAAAACTGGATTCCGCCTTATCGATCCAGCTCTGAGGAATTACCTTCCCAACATAAGAGTTGGCCGAAATAGACCATCTCACCAGACCTCTTGCCAATGCATTGGATTGAAAACGTTCACTACCCTCATCTTGCCTGGCTAGATTCACTTCTGTTTCAGTCACAGAACGCGCCTTCTTAGAAAACCATAGCGTGATTACCATTATCAGACCTGCAAGTATCAGCAAATAAGGCTTTGTTCTTATCGGCTCACTTAGATCGGTCATCATGAAATCTGTAGCCGGTATTCCAGATTCATTCCAGGCATTGAAAGATTCAAATCCGGCCATCGGAACTCCGATAAAGTTGACCAAATCATTCCCCGCAAATGACATGGCCAACGAAAACGTTCCGAATAGCACAACAAACTTTAGCACATTCCATCTTAAAACAGATACACATATCTGCATCACAATGGTCCAGAAAATGAAACCCAGGAGTAGAAGAATTGGGGCATGTTGTTCAATCCATTGAACTGTGGATGTACTCATAAATGAAGCTCCACTAGCCCCTTTAACAAGAAGAAAATAAGTCAAAGCCGCCAAGGCCATCCCTGACCATACACCGCCTACCCACTTCATTCTCTTGTTCAATTGAAATGAAAGTAAAAGTCGAGAGATGTACTGCACCACTGCCCCGATAACAAAGGCAATACCAACTGAGATGAAAATTCCTGAGATAATGGTAATGGCTCCGGACGAGTTGATATATTCGTTGAAGCTAGAAAAGCTGCCTTCGGCCTCCCCCAGTTTCAAGACCGCCATTGCTACTGCTGCCCCTAATAATTCGAATACGATCGAAACCGTGGTTGAGGTAGGCATTCCAAAGGTATTGAAGAGGTCCAGCAAGATCACATCGGTGATCATCACCGCGAGAAAGATGACCATAACCTCTTCCATTGAAAAGGTTTCCGGGTTGAAAATCCCACTCCGTGCAACTTCCATCATTCCACTGCTAAACGTGGCACCCATTAAAATACCTAATGAAGCAATGATCATTATGATGTGACGAGGAGCTACTTTTGAGCCAACCGCGGAGTTCAAAAAGTTGACTGCATCATTACTAACACCAACTACCAAATCGAGAATAGCGAGTAAAAAAAGGAGTATGACCAGGTATAGGTAAATATCCTGCATTGAATTAAGGCCATTGGCCAAATCAGATTAAAAGGTAAGGTAAGATTAACACATCATAACATCCATTGATTAAGATTGTCAAAATGTTAAATCTGACGAGCTGATATGTATTAGATGAGAAGTTCGAATAAGTAAATGGTCACCAGACCCCACATTGTACCTGTGACCATACTTAGAATAGCTAATAGAATGGCATGAGGCATCAGTTCTTTACGATAAGCGGAGGTCACTGCCGGAGCCGTTGAAATACCTCCAAGATTGGCCATACTTGCAATAGGAACCCAAGCCAGGTTCAGCTTTAGAAGTACAGCCGCGCCCATCATAAATATATAATGTAAAATCAGCCAAATCACCACCAGAACTACCAGAACCGCAGGCAATGCAAAATTTGAAAAATCCAGCTTCAGCCCTAGAATGGCCATAATTACTACGATAGCAACTCCTCCAAGCTTCAATACAAACTTGGCGTTCCATCTTCTCAAGACATTTCCCAGTATCAATCCTCCAATTGACAAGACAATCACTTTGGCAAGAAAAGAGGTTATTATCAGGTTGACCACTGCGGTGATTGACAGTATAATGCCAAGCGTTTGCCAGGGGTTCAGCACCTTGTCATTTGCATCAAGCGAATCCTCTATAAGATCAATACGGCTTTTTATATTGAAAAAAGAATTCAACTTATTGCTCCTTTTGATCAGCTGGAACATCAGGATTGTCCAAATATTTACCAAAACATTATCCAGAACCAGAATTGAAAGAAATAGTCCTTCATCAGTTCCTATCACCTCCTTCAATACTAATTGGCTTGTACTTCCCCCAATCCATCCACCTACTATTGGCACCAATCCCTTCCAATAACTCTGATCCAGGAACAAGGAACTATTGGATGAATCTATAGTACCGAAAACAAGTACCAATAGCACTGGCAATACGGCAATGACGAGCGAACCAAAAACAAAGACAACAATGGGTCGTATCCCAACGATTTTCAATTGTCGAAAAGGAAGGGCCGTCATCACCAGTAGAATGGTAAAAGGAATGATCCATTCTTTGCTCAACCCATGCAATGTGACTTGCTTGAGATCCAGATCAAATGCATGAGTAAACGCTGCAGGAATCACATAGGCAAATAGAATAGCGGGAAACCAATTCAGTATAGCTTTTACTACTTTTGATTCTCGACTCCCTAACCATCTTACGGTCGCTACAGTGAAGAACACAATAACAACAGCGATCCATTCCACACTCATCTTAAAGGCCGGGTTAAGACATGAAAAACCAAACTAACTCCCTGAATTTGACGTTGGGAGGTTTGGAAAAAATAAGGCCGATTGTCTCCGGACATAACCTCTAAAAATAAAGAATTCTAAAGTCTATTCTTTCCGCATTCCACAGTTCCGAAAAAAAATAGTATGATTAACGTAACCTAAATGGCTCTCAGCCAGTAAACAGTCTTTTGCTTAAATTTTAAAGATCATGGAAAAACACTATCAACTCAGCGATGAGGCATTTGAAAAACAGTTTGAAGACCTTTCATTAGAACCAAGTTTATTCACACATGAAGCTCACCTAAGGCTGGCCTGGATCCATATAAGAAAGCATGGGGTCAGGAATGCAATTGACAACATCACCAAACAGATCAAAGCATTCGCTACTTATCATGGTGATGCCGACAAATACAATGAAACGGTGACTGTAGCTGCAGTGCGCACGGTTTATCATTTCATTTTAAAATCTTCGACTCACACATTTTCTGAGTTCATTAAGGAGAATCCAAGATTGAAATTTGACTTTAAGCATTTACTGGATAGTCATTACTCATTTGATCTTTTCGAATCAAGCACAGCAAAAACCAGCTTTCTAGAACCCGACCTTGTTCCTTATGATGTGATTTAAACAAAATCCCAAATAGCAGGTCGTATACACATTAAGAATACCCGAGTCGTTTTGCTCGTCATAGGAATTCTCGGACTTACAGCCGCGACCTATGGGATCATTGATTCCGGTTCCATCAACAATCATATAATTTCATTGATTTGTGGTGCCAGCCTGGTCTGGGGGTACTTCGAGTTAAAGAAGGCTGAGGGTAAAGACTAGACAATTCCCCTATCACGCATTCTTTTCAACAGATTGTCTCTCATCCTCTTGCTTATGGTGAGGATGTGATCTTCCACTTTCACCATGTTTCCTTCCAATTCCCGAATGTGATCCATATTGACTATATAAGATCTGTGAATCCTCACGAATTTCTCATAAGGTAACATCTCTTCCATGTATGCAGTAGTTTGAAGTGCCAGATGAACATCTTCACTAGTATGTAGCTTTACATATTCCCCGAAACTCTCCACAAAGAGCAATTCATTGTATTCCACACGAACCATCTTGCGATTCGTTTTTACAAAGAAATAGGCCGATTCTACAGGATCACTTCCTTTCCGCATAACCGGTTTGTTTTGGAAATCGATAAGGTCCTTTGCCTTATCAATTGCCTTGCAGAAACGTTGAAATGAAATTGGTTTAACCAAATAATCGACCACATCCAGGTCATATCCTTCTAATGCATATTCGGAAAAAGCAGTGGTGAAAATGGTAATAGGTTGATCCTTAAGAGTTTTGAGCAAGTCTATACCGGTGAGATCATCCATTTGTATATCTGACAGCAGAATGTCGACCTTATTACTTTCTATAAATCGCTTTGCCTCCAGAGCACTGGAACAGGTCCCGGCAAGAACCAGCTCTTCCATTTTGCCTACATAATTCTGAAGCAACTCTCGAGCTGGTTGTTCATCATCGACAATCAATACACTCAATTCCTCTTTCATTTCTTTCTTTCCAATGGCAATTTTAAAATCAATCGATAAACATTGTTCTCTTCAATTTTCTCAAAAGAGTACCGATCTCCATACTGCAACTCAAGACGTTGCATTACATTTTGTAATCCAACTCCACCGACTTCCCCTTGGACCAAATTGCTTTTTGGTTTCACAGAATTAGCAATTTCACATATGCATTCGTCCTGATCGTTTATATTAACATCTACCTTAATAAACCCCTCAGGATTACTGACAGCATTGCTATGCTTGCAGGCATTTTCGACCAGATTCACCAGGATCAAGGGAGCAACGAGGTGAAAGCCCTTCACCCCCGATGAGGTTAAAGTAATATTCTCCTGCTCGGAATTCTTCATTTTGTTGATCTCTAAAAGGTCTTCAATGGCAGTCAATTCTTTGGTCAGCTCAACTTGCTCTGATGTACAATCATACACCATAAACCTTAAAACAGAAGACAATCGCTCCAACATGGGCCCCGATTTCTCATTGCCCATTTGGACATAAGAATAGATATTATTTAGTGTGTTGAATAGAAAATGAGGATTAATCTGAGATTTAAGAAAATTTAGTTCAGCTTCTAGTTTTTGATTCTTCAAATTCGCCTCTCTGTCTATGTTTTGGAACCATTGTTCGATGAAATAGTAGAGGCTGGAACCGGCCAAAAGTAAAACACCAATCGGCAATGTATATGCAAACATCTCTAAGAAAGACTCCACCTCGACATCATCAGGATAATCGTAGGGCAATATCCAGTCCATGAGGAAAATCAAACATGAGAAAAAGAGCAAAAATGGAATAACTACACAGAAGTAGGTAATTCTTTTGCGTTTAATGAAGAGGGGCAAAATCAGCCAATAATGCAGATATACCATAATTACATTGATGACGACAAAATTGGCAGCGAATAAAAAGCCGTTGAATCCATCATCGTAAACAAGACTATCGACAAACATTACGGTGAACAAGATCAACCAGAGGCCAATCTGCGCCATAACACTATATCTCTTGAACTTTGCGGGTTTCATTGACTTGCAGGATAACAAGAAAATTCGCCAATGTAAATAATTACCTACAAGTGGTGTAAAAACACTCATTAGCGTGCTCAATCATGAGTTTAGTGATCTCCTTCCTAACCGGCATCCATTTATCGGAAATTTGCATACGCTGGTGGGTTTCCATGTGCTACCCATTGAATAAATAATCACCTTCTGAAAGGAAGAGAGTAAAATTGTATCAAAATCACAAGTAGGGTAAATTTCGCAAATGCGGTTATTACTCCGAATCCATTCAAAATGAAGAAAGTAAAAAGAATATTAGGACTAGGGCTCATAGCGATGATCATGATATACGCTCCACTTAGCGCTCAGATCGGATCTCGACCTATACCTGTTTCCATAGGTTATTTCGGCCATTTTGGATTTCAACCCGGAATCAAGGTTGGTACGGAAATTTCTATGATGGGAAGAATCGATTCAGATAATTTCTCAAAACAATGGTTTGGAAGTCCTCAAATTGCATTCTTCACGAATCCGGGAAGTGACTCCAATTACATGGTCAATTTCGATGTTGGCCTTCGAAAGCGGAAGAAACCCAAAAACTCTTACTCGGCCTTTACACTTGGTATGGGTTACTTCATTCAATCCAAACTCGAATCCTTTTCTGTAAATCTTTCCAATGGAGACAGAAGCAATAAAGTTAGAAACTCACAAGGCTTCCTTTTACCTACACTCAACTACGAATATGGATGGAGAACGGATAAACCAATGAGTTGGTACTTCAAGTATTCCATTGGCCAGACACTCCTGTCGGGAAATGACAACCGCATGATGATGTTCCTTGAGTTTGGGGTGAAATTTAAAATCAAAAAAGAAACTAAACCAAAGCAGCAATGAACAGAAAAGAATTTTTAAAGCGATGTTCAGCCCTTGGATTAGGGGCCATTGCCTTCCCTACCTTAGCGGTATCATGCAAGGAAGAACCAGACTTTATCCCTAGTCTGGATGTGAACTTCTCAGGTAAGGTCTTGATCATTGGTGCTGGAGCTGCCGGAATGGCAGCAGGTCACCTGTTAAACCAATACAACATCGATTTTGAGATCATTGAGGCCGCTCCAATTTATGGAGGGAGAATCAAGGAGATCACTGGGTTTGCCGATTTTCCAATTGATCTTGGTGGAGAGTGGATACACACTGACCCTTCTATACTCGGTTCATTGCTTAATGACCCAACAACCAACGCTGATGTCGAAATCATAAAGTACCGACCCAAGAACATTTCGGTCATAAAGGATGGAGAACTCAAGCGAAGGAATTTCTTCTCCAACTTTTACAGCGAGTTTAAATTCAAGAATACAACCTGGTTTGGCTTTTTTGATGATTACATCGTACCGGGAATTCGTAACCGAATGATATTAAATAGCCCGGTCGCTAGCATAGATTATTCCGGAAATAGTATTCAGGTCAGAAATACCAATGGGAACCTGTTTGAAGGAGATAAACTCATACTCACAGTACCAACCACCATACTTCAGGACGGTTTGATCAACTTTACTCCGGCATTACCCCAGGATAAGATCAATGCCTGGAACGACATCAGTATGCCTGATGGCTTAAAGGTATTTATTGAATTTTCTGAACAGTTCTACCCGGATATTGCTGTACCTGGAGGATTGAGTGCCTTTATGGATGATTCGGACGGTTCAAAAATCTTTTATGATGCCGCGTTCAACAAAGACAGTAATCGGAACATATTCGGATTATTCTCAGTGGGTGAACCTGCCTCTACCTACACTAATCTTAGTGATCAGGCCATTGTAGATCGCCTTATTGGAGAACTTGACGAGGCCTTCGATGGAAAAGCTTCCCAAACTTATGTGAAACACGTAGTTCAGAATTGGTCAGCTGAGCCCTATATAGGAGGCTCCTATAGCCACAATATGGATGATAGTATCCAATCGGCTATCCAAAGACCAGTTGACAGCAAACTCTATTTTGCGGGAGAAGCTTACGCTGAGGACTGGGCCACTGTTCATGGTGCCGGACTCTCTGGCATGGCCATAGCCGAGCAAATTATCACAGGAGGTTAACTGGCTTTATGCCATTTGATGTCAGAGGCAAGCTCTTCTGTAAGTTCCAAATCTGGCTCCAGCATATCAGCCTTGGCAGCCATTCTGCGCTCAAGCTGTTCCTGAATCTCCTTCTTCACCAATTTTCTATAGGGCAAGAAGTGTTCAATAAAAGCGGCAAACGAAAGGAAGTTGCCGATTCCACCACGGTTATGTTTGAACATCCCATAGAGATATTTCCAGAATACAAAACGCGAACTTCTAAGGAAACCAAGTTTCCAAAGCATCTTAAGTCCGAAGAGGATACCCTTGACATCAAAGTCTGTTTTGTGCTGATTGGCTAGCCTTTTTCTTAACTCAGGATCACTATGCACTTTGGCAGTCCCCACCATTCGGAAATGACGATATACTCTTCCCAGGTAGTTTTTAGGATCATAAAGATCCCAGAAGGCCTTAACATACTCCTCGGCAATATCTTCAACCGGACGGGTGGGCACAAAATTCAATAGTGTCGTTTGATTCAAATTAGCATCATCAAGAAGTCTACCCTCCTCTTTTAATCGATCCCATAGTGCTGTACCAGGGAGCGCTTGTAGCATGGAGAAGGTTACTCCTGGGATTGCATTTTCATTGGCAAATTCATACACACGCTGACCCGCTCCTTTTTTCTCATCATCAAAGCCAATAATAAAACCGGCCATAATGCGTAAACCCGACTTGGCGATCTTCTCCAAAGACTCATTCATTGGCTTGCGATTATTCTGGTGCTTCAGGGTCAACGCAAGACTGTCGGTGTCCGGAGTTTCAATACCAATAAAGACCGTGGAGAACTTGGCCAGTCCCATAAGCTCGAGCAGCTCATCATCACCGGCCATATCAATCGATGCCTCTGTAGTAAAGCTGAATGGATATCCATTGTCCTCTTGCCATTTGATCAAGTCTCTAAGGAATGGCTTGACCGTTCGCTTATTCCCAATAAAGTTGTCGTCAACAAAGAAAATTCCGCCACGCCAACCCAACTCCATGAGTCGATCCAATTCGGCATTCACCTGACCTGCCACCTTGGTACGAGGCTTTCTACCGTAAAGCACGATGATGTCACAGAACTCGCATCGGAAAGGGCAACCTCGTGAATACTGAATGGCCATCAGGAAGTAGGCATCCATATCCAACAAATCATACCGAGGTACCGGGGTTCCAGTTACTTCCGGTTTCTCACTAGAGCGGAAAATTCCTGAATTCTCGTCATTCTCTAAAGCTTCAAGAAACAATGGGATTGTGTTTTCTCCTTCATCCAAGACGAGGTAATCGACTCCTGCCTCATGAAAATCATTCGGCAGGGAAGTAGCATAGGGGCCACCTACTGCGACCTTTTTGCCTCTTGCTTTTGCTTCAGCGATTTGACCTAGGAAGTCTTCTTTTTGGGCAAGCATACCGGAAAGCATTACCATATCGGCCCATTCCCAGTCTTCTTCGGTCACCGCTTCAATATTACGATCTCGAAGTCTGAATTTCCAGTCTTGTGGTAAAAGTGCAGCTACAGTAATCAGGCTTAAGGGAGGCATAAATGCCTTTTTACCAATGCCTTGCACTGCTTTTTCAAATGACCAGAAACTTGTTGGGAAAATAGGATAGATTAATAGTACTCTCATGTCGATAGGTTGGACTTGGATTAAGATAGTGAATTATCTATGAAAGTCTCAACCAGAAATAAATCGAAATGAAAGGGTATTCAATCCGTAACAAAAAAGTATGAAGAAATCAACGAGCTCTACTGTTAGAATTAGAAAAGCAGCCGTTGGATCTATCAATTTGAAATGACCTGAAAAATCCATAAATTCAATGAATTCCAACAATCCTTCTCCTTTCATCTTTTCGTAGTACCAAACCTAAATCAATAATGGAATGACGGACTATGCAAACTGGATGGGAAATATGGCTTCCTCCATAGGTAGTAAATACCTATGGCAAGTGGGACTCCCTGGCACACATGATTCTGGCACTGAACCTATAGACAACAATAGCAAATTAGGGCCTGACGCCACAGACCAGTTCAAAGAGGTATATAAGCATTACTCCTACTACCCTTTTGGCAGGATGACTGCCGGAGAATATTTCTCAGGTTGGTGCAGATCTCAGAAGTACAATACCGCTGACCAGCTGAAGATGGGCATACGCTATTTTGATTTACGCGCCTGTAAAAAATCTGATGCTGACGAGGTTTGGATTACTCATAGCCTTTTGGCACAACCCATAGCTGACGTATGCTGGGCTGTAAAGGATTTCCTAAAGAAACACCCGAAGGAAATTGTGATCTTAGACTTAAACCATTTTGCCAAAGTCGGCCAAGACCTCCATACAGAATTCGGCCATTGGTTAATGGATACCTTCGGTGACCTTCTTATTCCTCCGACTTTTGAGGACAGGCGTCCAATCCTTGCTGGAGGTGCTAACCCGGGACCTGATCTTGGAGGTGGTGGCAATCCGACAGATTATGAAGTGGTTACTGAAACGAAAATTACATTACGGGATAAGACGATCAATGACATTTGGCAAACTCCCGGTCGCGTGGTTTTCATTTATCAAAACGTTCAGGAGATTAAAATCTCTGGTAGCTACGATAAGGATAAAAATGTCTATACACCCGGCCCATTTCCCAAGTTTTGGCCAAAACAATTTATCGACAGTAAATGGCCTCAGACCATGGACAATGATGACTTGAAGAAATCAATGGATGACAATATGGAACTCCGACAACAAGTCATCAAGGAAAGACAGGCAAAAAATCAGGTAGTGCCCTTTTTTGTTTTGCAGTGCCAAAACACACCAACAAGTGATGGGTGTACAGCCGCCAACGGAATTACCAACCCGATGGCTCCGCATAGCTTATATGGATTGGCACAAAGAACAACACCGGTTACCACGAAACATATAAAAACCTATAAGGGGAAAAGTGTGAATTGTTTTATCACCGATTTTTTTGAATTGGCAGACTACGTGGACACCATTTTAGCTTTTAACAATTAACCCCTGCAATGATGGAGAATGCTATAGCAATTGATAATTGGGTAGAACAAATCAATGAACGCCATGAGACAATTAAGGAATTGGCGGTCTTGTCGGACGTAAAGAAAGATCGACCGAAAGTGATTTTATCTCATAGGCTAGTCTATATAGATGCTGACCAGCCTCTTGCTGACATTTTTGGAGATGGAGGTAAAATAGTCATCGTAATCGCAGACAAATCGCTCGGGTTTTCAAGATGTTTCCGAAAAAATGAGCCTGACTTATTGCGGTTATTCAATACTGTCAACTCAAGAATTGACCAAGTGAAAGACCAAATTGATGATATAAATTTCACTTCTGGATTTGAGCTTGCACAAATCAAATACGGTGACTGTACGGTAGCCAAGCAGATAATAATTGATGACATATTTAAGTTCAACTTCTTCACGGTCGATTATAACGGTGGTGCATTAAATCCACAGATCCTCTCTGCTAATCAGTTTATTTCAAATTCAGCCAATCAACTTGAAGCTTTTGTGATTTTAACAGAACCTGAACTGTCAGTTATCGAAAGAGAAGCCCTGATTCAAACTTCCGGAT
The DNA here is from genome assembly GCA_028281285.1 of Cyclobacteriaceae bacterium. GTDB lineage: Bacteria > Bacteroidota > Bacteroidia > Cytophagales > Cyclobacteriaceae > Roseivirga. The sequence goes on along the minus strand of JANQKF010000034.1, from coordinate 55,752 downwards.
TAGAGGGCAGTAAACTTTACTTTCGACCGACATTTGATATTGCAGGTGGTGCTAAAAAACACTTTGAACATGCGCGAAAAAAAGCGGAAGGTGACTTTAAGAAAGTGGTGACCAAAGGTGGTGATCCTGCCAAGAAAGCGGAAGAGGCAGCTAAAAAAGTAGCTCAGCAGGTAGCTGATGAATTTAAGCAAGCCTTAGCCAAGCATGAACAAAATTGTGCGATTAAAATGGCCATTCAGAAAGCCAAGGGAAAAATAAGTACTGAGTATTTGGATTATCGGCTAATAAAAAAATTGAAGAACCATGATGTTCTATCCTCGAAGAATGAATTCAGTATTGATGAGCTCCTGACGATAAGAAGTATAGTTCTGATGAATAGCGAATAACTTTTCCAATTGATTTTACCATTAGAATAAATTCATTCCAAAGTGGGAATTATCATCTATTTGATTTTGGCTTTATGGTTTATAGTCTCTGTCTTTGGTCAATTTGAAAAGTCGAAAATCAATCAGTTCTTCAGAGGAGTTGATCATTTCTCACTTATTCCTAGCTGGACTTTTTTTGGCCCCAACCCGGGTACCACTGACTATCACCTACTTTTCAGGGATCAATTTGATGAAGATTCAAAAAGTAACTGGCGCGAAATCAAATTATCAGATGGATGGACATGGTATATCTGGCTTTGGAATCCCAACAAAAGGAAGCAAAAAGTGCTTTCTGATGCAGTGGCATCACTTATCACAATTTCCAAGAAAATGGAATTAACCGGTCTCAAAACGACAATCCCTTATCTAATTGTTCTAAACTATGTATCTCATCTTGAGCGATCTCCACTAAGCAGGCAGACGCAGTTTATGATTATGGAATCGCAAGGACATATTTCAGACACAAAGCCACAAGTACTTTTTCTTTCTGAAAAGCACAATCTCCCTGACTCGAAATGAATTTGATCGAATCCATTTCCTTGATTAGCAATGAGGCCATTTACTGGATTGGCACTTTGACCTACATAGGTTTTGGAATTTCCACAATTGAAAAGCTGGCAGATTTTAGGTCCTACTCCTTCCAAGGAGTTTTTAGCTGGCAAGTAAATAGAACAATCTCCAAAGGCTATTTTCAGGGCCCTTCGTCACGATTCTTAAGCCTCTTGATGGACTATCCCAATTTCTTGGTTGTGCAAATCCTGTTGGTCATAGTCTGTGGGTTGCTACTCTTCCCATTCGACCATATGGTACGGTTGGTCCTTCTATCGATTCTGGTCATAGGTTTGTTGATCGATAACTTCAGAGCAAGTTTTGGAAACGATGGATCTGATCAACTCTTCAGTATTCTGATTATTTGTCTATTTATTTCGGAACTATTCATAGACCATTCAGCTATTCAAAAAGCTATTTTTATTTTCCTGGCTGCCCAATCCTGCCTCTCCTACCTTACCTCAGGAGTGGTGAAAGCAAGAGGAAAGAAGTGGACTTCAGGAATTGCGGTATTCGCCATTTTTAATACAAAAACCTATGGATTCAAACCCATTGCTATATTTCTAAATCGGTATCCTTTCGTCAGCAAGTTCCTTAGCTGGGCAGTGATCATCTTCGAATTAGCATTTCCCATTGTATTGATTTTACCATTAGAATATGCTTTAATTCTATTAGTTATAGGGGTGATCTTTCACTTCATGAATGCCATCATTATGGGACTGAATTCATTCGTTTGGGCCTTTGTCGCGACATATCCTGCGGTTATCATTGTTAATACCTGGATTCAGGCCGTATAGAATCATTCATCCCTTAAGGCTTCTACAGGATTTCGGACTGCCGCACGATATGTTCTATATCCTACCGTTAGCCCTGCTACTAAAATCATCATCGCCAGTGTGACGAAAAGGGTGAGTCCTCCTATCGTGATATGAAAGGCGAAGCCATTTAACCAACCATCCATGACATAATAGGCCAACGGAGCTGCAATAAGAAAGGCGATAATCAGCAACTTGATAAAATCTCTTGAGAGCAAACCCAAAATAGATGTTACAGAGGCTCCTAATACTTTTCTCACCCCTACCTCCTTAATTCGTTGTTGCACTTTGTGAGCAGCCAAACCATAAAGCCCCAAACAAGCAACCAGTATCGTCAGAAGTGTAAACCACTGAGCAAGTTTTCCGGTTTTTATGTCGCTTAGATAGGCTCGATCAAAAATATCGTCAAAATAGTTATAGGAAAACGGGTATTCAGGGTTGAAGCCATTAAAGCTTTCTTCAATACTGTTGAGGGCTTCTTTGAGGTTATCACCTTCGATTTTTACCGCAATTCTGCTATGACTTTCCCTGAAGAATAACTGTAGGGGTTCAATATCCAATCGCAGAGAATGTTGATTAAAGTCCTTTAATATTCCAATCACTCTTCCCGTATCTCCGTTGTTTGTGATGTATTGTTTACCCAATGGCTCATCCCAGCCTATGGCCTTTACTGCTGATTGATTCAGTACCACAGCATTTTTATCGGACTCAATTTCCCGATCAAATGGTCTTCCCGCTACAAACTCCATTTCAAACAGGTCAAAATAGTCATAGTCAACACGGCCCGTATATATTGGCACTGTTAAATCCTTATCCTTCCCTGGCCATCTTGCATTCGTACTCGAACTGATATTATTTGGCAATGAGGAACCTCCTGCTACACTCACCACACCGGGTATTTTTCGTATCTCATCATTAAATACAGAAATTTGATCTCGTATACTTCGATCTCTGATATTGATCACGACAATTTGATCTCGAACATACCCCATATCCTTATTCTGAATAAACCGAAGCTGTTCAGATAGCACGGTCGCACTAATGATCAACCCACTTGATATGGCGAATTGAAACACAACAAGTACGTTTCTAAATAAACCTCCTCGTTGCTTGATCTCTCCTTTCCCTTTTAAGGCAGCAACCGGTTTGAAGGATTTCAATATCCAAGATGGATAGAGCCCGGCTAAAACACTAAGGCCTACTGCTAGCACCAATAGGAACAACCAAAGTAGGGGTTCAGAAAAGTCAAGGGACAACGGACGGTCAATAAACTGTGAAAATGGGGGGAGAATCAGAAGTAAAAGGACCATTGACAAAACCATGGAGAAAAAAACGAGTAGAAACGACTCCAATAAGAATTGAAAGATCAGGTTCCCACTTTGGGCACCGACCACCTTTCGAATACCTATTTCTTTCGTGCGATCAATGGATCTGGCTGTGGCGAGATTCACGTAGTTGATACCGGCTATGATCAACACCATAAAAGCGATGCCCAGATAGATATACAATTTCTGAGGATCTGAAGATGGCGCGATATCAAAATTCACACCTTGGGTGAAATGTACTTCGGGAAGAGGTTGCAAAGTGAACGTTGTAGACTGGCCGTCTTCATCAATCGGATCGTCTGCGTATTTTGCCCTGAATTCGGGCATTTTGCTTTGAAGCTCCTTGACATCAGCCCCTTCGACCAGCATCAGGTAGGTATAATAAGAGTTATTGTTCCACCTCGTCATGTTTCTCTCAAGAATTTGAGACACCGATTCGAATTGCAGAATAATGCTCATGACAAAATGTGAGTTCTCGGGCATATCCTTAATAACACCCACTACCGTCATTGGATGTTCATTTCGAAAATGAATTATTTCACCCACAACATCTGTTTTTCCAAATAGCCGTATTGCGGCAGATTCAGCAAGCACTGCCGTATTTTTCTCCACTAAAAAACTCTCTAATTCTCCATGCAACACCTCAAACGTGAACATTTTGAATGTTTCGGGGTCGGTAGCATAGAGATTTGGCTCTAGAAAAGTCTCGTCATTTGCTTTGATCAAGACATTATAAAAATCATCGAAGCGAGTAGCATAGGCCACTTCAGGATAGTCTGCCATCAATGCAGGTGCCATAGGAATTGCCGTAACAGCAAACCTATCACTACCCTGATAAATATTTCCTTTCTGCCTTTGATAAACCCTGAATATCCGATCCGAGTTTTCATGTTGACTATCATAGCTCAACTCATAACTTGTGTACAAAGTGATAAGAATGAATACCACCAGCCCGGAGGTGAGTCCGAGAATATTCAGGAAAGTATAACTGGTGTTTTTTCTAAATGACCGAAGAATTATTTTGAAGTTGTTGATGAGCATAGTGGCAGCGATTGACTAATTCATAGACTTCCATTTTAATTGACGGTTGCATATTTTCCTAACAAACTACTCATCACGCAATGCCTCAACCGGATTCCTCACCGCTGCCCGATAAGTTCTGTAGCCCACGGTCAATCCAGCCACCAACAACATGGCCAACAAAGCTAGAAAAAAGGTCATTATGTTGATCTCAACATGATAGGCAAACCCATCCAACCAACCATCCATTACAAAGTAGGCTATAGGTGCGGCAATGGCGAATGCGATCAATAATAAGAGGGCGAAGTCTTTAGAAAGCAACAACAAGATTCTCGAAACAGAAGCACCTAATACTTTACGTACGCCTACTTCTTTAATTCTGTTTTGTACTTTATGAGCAGCGAGACCATACAAGCCAAGACAGGCTATGAGAATCGCCAAACCAGTGAACCAATTCGCTAATTCGGCAGTCCGCATTTCGCTTCGGTATGCGCGATCAAAAATATCTTGGAAGAAGTAATAGGTAAATGGATAAAGCGGATCAAATTCCTCGTACTTAGCCTCTAAGCTAGCCAAGACTTCATCCGAATTTTCTCCTTCAAGCTTTACCGATACCCACCCCGATTGTTCTCTGAGGAAAAACTGCGTAGGTTCAATTTCTAAATGCACAGAATGCTGATGAAAGTCTTTGAGGATGCCAACCACCCTGGCTGTATCTCCAAACCAAGTCATCATTTGTCTTCCAATCGGTTCCTCCCAACCCAATGCCTTGACTGCTGATTCATTTAATAGAAGTGCTTTCTGCTGCTTGTCAATTTCAGGATCAAAGTTTCGACCCTCGACAATCTCTAATTCGAATAAATCCACGTAGTCGAAGTCTACCACATTTGTATACAACGGAATTCTGAGATCTTCCGGCCTCCCGGGCCAAGTAGCATTAGTATTAGAGGAGATATTGTTTGGAAGGGAATTGGAGATAGACACCATAGAAACGCCAGGGATTGTTTTGATCGCCTCCTTTAAGACTTTCATTTCAGCCCTTATTTCCCGATCATCAATATCCAGCACCACAATTTGATCACGCACATAACCGCTATCCATATTTTGTATGTAATTGAGTTGGTTGGCAAGTACACTTGCCCCAAGTATCAAGGCGCATGAAATGGTAAACTGAAAAATCACCAGAATATTTCTGAACATAGACTTACCTCCAGCCTTAACTGACCCTTTTAAAGCAAGTGTCGGTTTGAATTTCGCCAACATCAATGCCGGATAAATTCCAGATAAAAGAGTCATTGCGGCTCCCAAAAAAAGAATGGACAACCAAAACTCAAAGGACTGAAAATCAATCGTCACCTGCTTGTCTATGAAAGAGGAAAAAGCAGGAAGAAGACCGGTCAATACGACTATGGATATCGCTAAGGACACATATACCAATAGGGCAGATTCTATTAAATACTGCTTGATTAACGTGGATTTTTGTGCACCTATCACTTTTCTTATTCCAATCTCCTTGGTGCGATTCAATGCACGCGCGGTGGCCAGGTTGACATAGTTGATCCCCGCTATTGTGAGAATCATAAAAGCAATACCGATATAGATATATAAACTTTGGGCGTCAGCACTGGGAGCGATATCAAAGTTCACATCTTTGGTGAAGTGCATTTCCGAAATAGGCTGCAGATAGTAATCTGATTCCTGTCCATCTTCATCGATCGGATCGTCAGCATATTTAGCTCGAATTTCAGGTATACGATTCTGCAGTTGTCCTAAATCTGTTCCTTCAACCAATGAAACAAAGGCGTAGTGTGAGCTATTGTTCCAATTATCCGTACGCCTTTTTCTAGCAATCATCAGTCCCTCAAAATTCAATAGCACGTCAATCACAAAATGTGAATTTTTCGGCATGTCCTTAATGACTCCTGAAACCTGAAAATCGTATCGCTCCCAGCATCGAATCGTCTCTCCGACCACATCTGTTCGACCGAAGAACTTCAAGGAGGTGGATTCGGAGATAACTGCTGACCTCAATTCAGATAAATAGGTGTCCGGATTACCACTGACATATTCAAAACTGAAAATATCGAAAACATCTTGATCGGCTGAAAAGACATTGTCCTCAACAAAGACCTGGTCGTTGACTTCAACCACAGTATTGTAGTCACGACTCATCCTTGTTGCGAATTCTATTTGGGGAAATTCCTCTTTTAGTGTCGGAGCGAGGGGTGCAGGTACAACAGCGTATTTGTTGGTCCCTTGATAAAAATTGCCGTTATCAGACTTGTAGATTCGAACTATCCGATCTCCTTTCTCATGATAATTATCAAAACTAAACTCATATGTCGTATATACTGTAATGAGAATGAATACCACGAGTCCTGATACAAGTCCAAGTAGATTCAGTAAGGTGTAACTTTTGTTTTTAAGTAAGGAGCGAAGACTAATCTTGAGGTTGTTGTTTAACATGGCCGTTCGATTTGATGAGTGATGACTTTTTCCTTTTAAGTAGAGATGGTAAATGACTTCAAACGCTTGTCGGATATAAATAAGGTCAGCTCTGAGCTTTCCCTTTTTTCTAATATTCTTTTGATAAATCTCTTCAAGATCCCATAGAGCGGTGTTCAAAAAATCATAGGAGCAAAAACTTTCCAGTAGCCATTCTCCCAATCTTGGCGGATTTTTTCGATTTTCAGGGTTTATCCTTTGAGCCATTGCATTTTCCTTTCAGGGAGTTGATCGAAGAGTTCATTGCGCATTGCCCTTACCTTATAGAGTGCAAATACTCCTTCTTTGGTAATGTCAAAATACTGCTTACGTCTCCCCCCCTGTTTCTCGGTGATACCTCCTACTCTTGTATCAACCCACCCTTTCTCCTCAAGACGCTGCAAAGCTGCATATAACGCACCTATACTAATCCTCTTCTTAAGTTGGGCTTCCAGCGATTCCTTGATGGTCACCCCATAGGCATTGGTGTCTAATGCACCAATTGTCAACAAAACCATCTCTTCAAAAGCTCCGAGAATTATCTTTTTCATAATTTCATGTTACATATTTCTCTCCTAAAAAGAGAATAAATATTTACAATGACTATATTCTATTGAAATTGTTTGAAATAAAGATTGATTAATGGAGAGACGGTTGCATGCTAAAAGCATTACACCTAATCAAGTTTATACCAATCGATGTCCCTTAAATTAGCTCTCCTGCCTTGCTTAGCCGGGGCATAGTTTTTTGAGAGATAGTCGAGAATATTCGATTCATCATCTCCTAAATCCTGTAGGTTCTGAGTACGCTGCATCCAGCGAATCATAGTTTGCCATCCTTCTCTTGTTGCACGGTTTTGGATCACCAACTTTGCAGAATGACAGCTGGTGCACTTCGTGATCACAAGCTCCACATGGTCATCATTAATGAAGCCTATTTCTTCGACCATACTGGCTTCAAACACCGGAATCTCTGGGTTGTCTTTGTCGAAATTCTTCAGGAAATCAGGGTTCTCATGGATATAGAAGAAGATGAAAATGAGGAAAACTGCTATTGCTCCCAAACCGAATAACTTGAAGGTAAGTGAACCCAGTTTCTTCCCTAATTCTTCTTCTTTCATCAGACTATTTTTACGGCAATTCGATGACAGGCATTATTTAAATAACCCTTAGGGTTCCATCCAGGCACCACCATGGGCTGTGAATTTCCTTCACTATCTGTGGCCCTTGCCCAAACTTCATAGTATCCTTTCTTTGGGAACTGAATTGAAGCCTTCCAATGTTGCCAGGCCAATCTATTCTTTGGTTTTCTTAAAGCGGCCTTCTTCCAAGTCGTTCCAAAATCAGTAGAGTAATCCACTCGATTCACTTCCAGTTCACCGGCCCAGGCATGACCCCGGATTTCGAGGACGTTATCCATCTCCAAAGTGGCTCCTGATCTCGGATAAGTAATCAACGATTTGACCGGCATGGACTCGATGATACACATATTCTCACTGGACACAACAGAACCAGGCGCCACCGCTTCACAAGGAACGCGATACGCATCACCCGTCATTTTTGGTCCGTCATGCTCAATATTTCGAACTGAAATTCGATTAATCCATTTCCCTGATGCGGATGCAGGCCACCCACCTGCGATCAATCGCAACGGATAGCCATGTGCCAATGGAATATCTTCACCATTCATTTGAAATGCGATGAGTGTCTCATCTTGCAACGCCTTGGTCATTGGAACTCCACGAGAGATTACCACTTTTTCAGCATCTCCGCTCAAATGTCGATCGACACCATAGTACCCGATGTAGACCGCGTCATTTTTGATTCCCACATCTTCCAATACGTCTCTTAACCTTACTCCTGTCCAGTTGGCACAACTAACCGCCCCGACCGTCCACTGATTGCCTTTGGCAGGTGGATTGAATTCGCTTCTGCCATTTCCACCACATTCTAAGGTCAACTGGTAGGTGTAATGACGAAACCTTGTTTTCAGCTCCTGGATGGTAAATATCCTTGACTTGGAAACAGACTCGCCATCGATGGTCAAAGTCCACGACTCTGAATCTGGCTTGTCAGGGATGATTCCATTGTTTCGCATGAACATTTTGCTGGCTGGAGTAATCTCATCATCCAATAAATGAGCCTTAGCTTCAATATTCCATGGTCGGTCATTAAGAACCGTCATATCCTTATGCTTACCGAACAGCTTGGAGGGATCATTCTGATCCAGAAAAAGTGGGCGATAGCCTTCAAGCATCGACTCGCCAAAAACAATTTTAGACCCCAAAAGAGCAGTCAATGAAGCAAGTGATGCTTTTTTGATGAAATCCCGTCTTTTTGCCATATACGCAGGAAATTAAGAAAGAAATATCAGTAAGAAAATGACAGGTTAACCGACTAACATTAAAAGGTCACCATTCTGGCACTATCATTAGAAGTTTGGACCCCAACCTCGCCATTCAAGACGTGGATGTTCATTGTGAATCCTTAAATTCACTGAATTTTCTTCTGACAATGAAAAATCAAATATTCATTACACTTTTTTTGATTTCGAGTTTGCTTGGATGCACCAAGAAAATCGATCAAACCCTTCCTTTAGTTCCGGGTGCAACCATGTTTGACCTTCAGTCGGGTAACACAAGTCTTTCCCAAGGTTTTTCATTCCAAATAGAATCAAAATCACTCGCCCCATTGGCACAAATCTTTAACGATGATTTCTATCTGCTTACTGGCATTAAAAACGAGAATTCGAAACAGCTGCAACCCATTCAACTCTTAATTGATGAAACATTGACGGACGAAGCCTATGAAATGCATGTCGGTGAAAAAGTATTGATCAAAGGAGGAAGTTATTCGGCTGTTTCGATGGGGTTGATTAGCCTATTGCAGTTGATGAACAAATCTCTGGAGGTTCCGAAGGTGGTGTTACGTGATTCCCCGGAATTGGAATATAGAAGTCTGATGATCGATGTTGCCAGAGGTTGGCATGAAATGAGCGTGCTCAAAGAGATTATCACACTATGCAAATGGTACAAAGTGAACTATCTGCACCTCCATCTCACCGATGACCAATCATTTACTTTTCCATCAACCGCCTATCCTCAACTGGCGACCGAAGGTCGAAGTTTCACATTATTGGAGCTTAAGGAACTCAATCAATATGCTATTGAGCGTGGAGTCACTTTGGTTCCTGAAATTGATGTACCTGGGCACTCCACTCAGTTTGTAAGAAAAATGCCTGCCCTTTTTGGTATTGGTGATCCGGGAAAGAACTCTTACACCATAAGCATGGGTAAGGAAGAAGTTTATGAAGCTTTGGAGACAATCATCGGTGAAATCGCAGAAGCATTCCCCTATTCACCTTATATCCATATAGGAGGTGATGAAGCATTTTTTACAGGAATGGAAGACGATCCCGAAACCATTGCCTACTTGAAGAAACATGATCTCCCTAATCTCGATGAGTTATTCAGACATTTTCTGGTCCGATTGAATGAAATGGTCAAGTCTAAAGGGAAACAGACCATTGCATGGGCTGGATTTGGTGAAGAAGGCGAGGTAGAAATTCCAAAAGATATTATTGTGATGCTTTGGGAGGGTCAATATTTCGAACCCAAAAAGCTACTCGATCAAGGTTATAGCATAATCAATGCTTCTTTCAAACCTCTATATGTGGTCAATAATCGTAAATGGGATGCCGACTATATCTATACTCAATGGAATCCCAATCGGTTCGAAAGCTGGGCCACAGAACCCGATATCTATAGGGGCATTGAACTTCCTGAAAATGATCAGGTATTAGGTGCCACCATGTGTGTCTGGGAGCAAAATCAGATAAATCAGATCCATCGACTTACTAAACGACTTCCTGCAATGGTCGAGCATCTGTGGAATCCAAAAGTCTCAGACATCGAAAGTTTTCATGCCAACCTGGCTTCAACCAACCGCGGATTTCAGCGCCTATTAAGGCCTTTTGAAGTTGAAACTACCGGAAGGACCTATCCGGAAATGGATGAAGGCAATTTCTATGAACATCTCTGGTTTAGTGAAAGACTCCGCCTTTCTACCAGCACTAATTTTGAAGGTATAAGCCTAAGATATACAACGGATGGAACTGATGTAAAACCAACATCAAAACCAGTTGAAGCCGTCATGGAATTCACGAATACAACAACCGTCAAGATTCAGGCTTTCGATGAAAGTAATCATCCTATTGGACAACCATACCATCAACGTTTTTTCCTGAAACCCATCAAGGTAGAAACTAATGCACTTTGGAAGGATTTACCACCCGGGAGTTGGGAAAAGTTACGCTTCGAGGATCAGATGACAATTGAACTTAAGACTTCATTTGATGATCTTGATCTTCGATATACTACTGATGGCTCGCCTCCTAAGTCGACATCCGATCAATATCAAGAACCAATCACCATCGATAAAACCACCCGGGTTCGGGCGCAACTTTTTGACAAAGCCGGTGAGCCATTCGGCTCAGGGTTCAGTGAGACTTACTATGTCATAGTAAATGAACCCAGCCTGACAACCGGCAAACCTACAATTGCTTCAAATGAGCACCTGACTCCGGGAAGAACATCCCTCGCTACAAATGGACGAATCACTCTATGGGAAATGTGGGGTGGGCATGTTGATGATCACGTTTGGATAAAAGTAGACCTGGAGAAAATTGAGAGCATATCAAAGCTTAAAGTCTATACTTTTTGGGATAACTACCGATATTATCAATATACAATTGATGGTTCTATAAATGGAGAGACCTGGACACAACTGGTGGATTTTTCAGAGAATACCACGATGTCATCCATTGTAGGGTATGAACACTTAGTAGATCCTACAGAAGTCCGATTTATCAGAATTAACATGCTCTACAACAGTGCAAACCCAGGTTTGCACCTTGTTGAGTTGGGTGCCTTTCATTAATTCGAATTGTGGATTGAAAGCAATTTTAGTAGCTTTTGCATTCAAACGTACAGCATCAACCTTATGAAACGGATTTTACTTTTTGCAGCAGTCCCTGCTATTCTATTTTCCTGCCAACCTTCAACAGATTCTACCTCTGAGGAAGTAGTGAAAGATTATGAGGCTATTTCCCTTCTAGGTGATACGCTTCGATCTGCCTCCCCGAATGAGGCATTGCTCGAACGCTTTAGAATGCACGAAACGAATTTCAAAGCTGACCCTTCTGCTGACAACTGGATATGGTATGGTCGATTTATTGCCTATCAGGGCAAATACAACGAAGCCATTAAAGTCTATTCGGAGGCTATTGAAAAATTTCCGAATGATGCCAGATTCTATAGACACCGAGGGCATCGATACATCTCCATCAGGGAATTTGACAAGGCTATTGCCGACTTTACAAAGGCAGCGGAACTTCGAGAAGGTATGGAAAATGAAGTTGAGCCGGATGGAATGCCTAACGCCCGAAATATCCCAGTAAGTTCTCTACATGGGAATATCTATTACCATCTTGGCCTGGCTCATTATCTAAAAGGCGAATTGGAACCTGCTCTGGAGGCCTATCAAAACGCTATTGGAGCCTCACGAATGGACGATAATGTGGTGTCCGGAACGCATTGGGTATATATGATTCTTCGATTAATGGGAAAAGATGAGGAAGCCAAAAAGGTCTTGGAACCTATAAATAAGGACATGGATATCATTGAAAACTTCTCTTACCATCAACTCTGTCTCTTCTACAAAGGGGAAATGTCTTTAGAGGAATTGACCGGAGCTGGGGACGGAACCTCCAGCGCAAATGATGCGGTGAATTATGGGATTGGTAACTGGCATCGTTACAACGGGGATATTGAAAAAGCAAAAGAAGTTTATGAAGCGATTCTTGGTAAAGGTGGTTGGGCTTCATTCGGTTATATAGGAGCTGAGGCTGATTTGGCACGAATGAAATAGAATTGATATGAGAATCTTGAATCTGACAAGATGGGTTTGTTTGATCAGTCTTTTTTGGATTGTGTTTGCATGTTCTCCCAATGCTCCAAAAAAAATTGAGGTTGAGGAGGCTCAAACGGTGATAGACGATTGGCTGAAACTATGGGCTACTTATGATCTTGATCTGGTAGATGATATTTTCTGGCAGGACCCAAAGTCGACTTATTTTTCATCCGAAAAAGAAGGGTTAATTAAAGGATATGATTCCTTCATTCCCCATCATGAGGGTTTTGGGTTTGTCTCCGGAGGAAAGGAGGCTGAAAAATCACTTTGGCTGGATGACCTCAATATTACCATCCATGAATCCAGTGCAGTGGTAGAAGGCATCTGGTACTTTGGCGATCGATCCGTCCCCCAAGATCAGGTTCAGAATGGACCTGTTTCATTCGTTCTCATCCGAAACAGCCAGGGAGATGTCCGAATTGCTCATACACATTTTGCGAACTATGAAAGCTGGAAGACTAATGGCAACTAGGGTTTGAAGTTTCAGCCTTAGGACTAACCCTTCAACTTATTGCAAGCTACTCCTCCCATTTCAAAAACTGCCAAAGCCATTCGGATTCAGCCACACATTTTGTTCCCTTGGATTTTTGATTTTGATGGCTAGTATCTTGTTCTCAAAGCAGTTTACCTCTGAATCATTGTCCAGAAGTATTTCAGGTTCTGACTATCGAAATCAGGATTGATTTTCAAACCAAATGACGGATTAACTAATCAGAAAAGATGAGTGCACGATTCGCTCTTTATTTGAATTATCAAAAAGTCATTTATGAAGCAGCTTATCCTTCTAATCTCTTTTCTCTTCTGTTCTGAGTTAACAGCCCAAGAATTTCCTCCTTATTCTAATAGGCATAAGCGCTTGGTTCAAAGCATTAGCTTTACTCCTGATGGCAAGCAAATGTATTTTACTCTGCCCCATCGGGAATATCTCGAGGCAAAAGGTGAATCGATTACTGAAGAAACACCCCGACTGGCCATCTATTCCGCCAAATTAGTGAATGGCACTTGGTCAGAACCGGAAATGATTTCTTTTGGCGGCCAATACAAAGAATACGAACCTACCCTTTCACCAGATGGTGAATTGCTGCTTTTTAATTCAAATCGCCCAATTGAAGGGACGGAGCCCTTGGCGAAAAATAACATCTGGTTTTCCCGGAAGGTCGCTGGAAAATGGTCCGAACCTCAATATATTCCTGCTATTAACACAATCGAATTCGAGGAATCCTATGCCACAATTACTGCAGACAATCAGCTGTTCTTTCTGAACGAAACCCCTGTTGGGGATAAGTTTCAATATTCCATTTTTACCACAAAGTTTGATGGTAAGGCTACCCAGCCGGCTAAAAGAGTAGTTGAAATTGATCAACCACAAGGTGCATCGGACCCGTGGGTATCTCCCGATGCCTCCTATTTAATCTATACCAAGTTTGGAGAAAACTGGAGGGAGACTTGTGATTTGTACATTTCGTTTCATTCAGAAAAAGGCTGGTCTAAACCCATAGTTTTAGAAGAACTCAATTCATCAGGACCTGATTTTGCGGTTGCTGTTTCACCAGATGAACTGTGGATCTATTACCGAAAAAATTTCGAGTTTATCAAAGTACCGTTTCAGCCGATATTAAAAGAGGCGCGTGGAAGGTCTCACTAACCCGGCATCAATGGCTGACTGGTTACCGCCACCAATCGGGCTTTTTATGCGTGACTTCCCTACCTGCAAGACGCTCAAGGCAGCTCACACAATCACCATATCTTCCCAATAGTTCATAATCGGGTAATACATCACAAATTATTGGATCTGATACTAAGCCCAATTCAACATCATTGAAAAAAAACAACTCCATGTCTTCTCGATATACACCAAAATATCCCAAGGCTCTTTCGTCTGAGTTATCCTTCAGAACATTGCCGACAACGGTTGCGGGAGCCCTTTGAAAAACACCACTACTTTTGTCTTCAAATTGACTTTTGATGTTTCTCCAATAATCAAAGGACTGTCGGTCAATTACCAACCTGGAAAGTCTAAGGGCATAATCATCCCGAAATTTACTGTCCTGTCCAATAAATCCAATGTGCAAGTCCTGTCTCACACCGGGAGAACTACCAACATCTTCATGAATACTCACATTCTGTTCCGGGAAGTTTCGGATATAGCATTTCTCAGCGATGTTAGGAATCATGATAAACTTGGTAGCCAAATAATCAATTTGCTCATCAGTCAACATAAATTCGGGTTCTGTGATGATGTTCTCATCCCCAAAAATACTTCTGGCAATTCTACCTCCCACACTGCCAAATCTAGGCGCCACGTAAAGGTGATACGTGTCCATTTGCCATCGATAATAAGTACTCTGTGATTGACCTTGAATTTGAGCGGTAATGTTCACCCCCTCAAGGCTTCGAAAAGACCTTCCGGTTGATGATAGCTCTTGTCGGGTTCCTACTTGAACCGCAGACGAGACCAAACCCTCTGGTCGATGAGGCAACATAGCGTATTCTGACGAATAACTCTCGTTCTCCAGGATTACCCGGCTTCTATATTGGATACCAGGTCTGGCGGCAAATGGTTCTGATCTATAAATACCATATCCTATATACGAAAAACGATGTTCCTCGCCATCAACACTTTCGATCAGAACTTGCGCGTCTTCAATATAGGATGGAACAAAAATCCCTGCCTGGAAAGTCGAAGAGTAGGACACCTTAATCTCATGTGTTTTGAATTGATCTGAAATATATCCATCAACCACTACCCGGCTCTCACTGCCATAACTGTCAAAGTCGATCCTCTCAACACAGCCAGAGCAGACGGTAAATGCAAGAATAAAGGAAATGGACAGTTGTAAGGTCTTTAATAAATGCATAAACACGGATACAGTTAGAATAAACTGTCCGTTCGTCTTCCTATCTTATTAACTCAAAAATGTGTTATTGATACAACCGAATCGGAGTTTTAATTGATTTCCCGCTCAATGAGCTGCCGAACTTCGTTTGCAATAGTTTGGGCTTCAGTGCACATCCTACTAAGGTTGCGTTGTTCGATCATAGCGTAGAGTACGTAATTCTTGACAAATCCTTGTTGGAAGTAATTCCTGATCGTGGGTTTACCTTCAATCAAATCATAGTTTTCATAGAGATAAGGAAAGTAATTGTCGTCCAATCCCTGCAGAAAATTTGTCTGGGAATTTTCGAGCCCTTCATAAGCCTTATGAAGACGGATCAGGCCTTTTTTGAGCTCTTTATTTCGGATAAGCTTAAAATCTCCGGTTTGTTCCAAAACCCGATGCGTAAAGTCGGTAGGATAAAAGAATGAGTGATTGCCAATCATATCAGCGTATACATCGACACTGTCTTGAGTGAATGTGGTTTCCTCACCACTATAGAACCGAATCACCTCCCGAAACTTAAGATAAATAGCCCTACTAAACGAGCCCACATCCTTAAGCTCCACCAGATCTTTTTCAATATCGGAATGAAGGTCTTCCAGGTATTGCCGTTCAAGCTCCCTATCACTCCTTCTCTTGGACCAGTCGTCTACGTAAAAGGCAACACTAATGCTGATCAATACAATGAAGAATTCGAGAAGGACATCATAAAGCTTGCTTTTAAATATTTTTCGCATGTTGCTTCCTCAAGAGTATGCTGGAAAATTAAAATACCAAAATTAGTTCGTATCGACCAACCTCTCAACCAACACTTCTATGAATTTATCAAACTTCCTTTTCAGTCCGTTTTGGAAATTCTAAGGTCGCACCGTTAAAGCATTCTTACCAGTTGAAGGGTATTTTCAAGCTCCTGAGATTACTTTGGTCAGAGATTATAATTGCCAGGGAATAAGTACCCGCTGCCAAAGTAATATTCGCAAAGGCGAAACTCACTTGTTCCCTGGCACTCCCTTGCCGACCCGTAGGCCCTGAAACAAGGACCTGACCGGAAGAAGGATCAGAATCCAGGATCTCAGCTGACCACAGATGTTCACTATTGGGGGCCGTCCAGGAAACGACCAAATCGTTACCACTTCTTTCAAGATTAACATTCGTAGGTCTTCCTAATAAGCGCTGATCAAAAACTTCAACTGGCATTAAGATTTCACCAGAGTTCAATTCTACCTCAAAGGTGTATTTGCCTCCCGGAGCTAAAACACCAAACCTATCCAAGTCATGTTTGACCCATCTTAAAATACCATCCTGAGGCCTGAAATCTTTTTCTAATGCTGTATTCCGACCATCGGGCCAATGTGCAATAACACTGATCACTCCATTCCTGTCCTCAAGAGTAGCCTCCTCCAGATTCAAGGTAAATTCAGGATAATAGCGGTCGATTGATGGATCAACAGGATCCTGAACGATGTTGTTTAATACATTGGCATTGAAAGTATCAAGGCGAGTAGGTTCATCACTATCATCACTCGATCCACAGGACCAAAGGACAAAGCCCAGCAAGCATAGAAAAGTATTCTTTGAAATCAAACTTCTCTTTTTTGGTCATATATCCTATGATGCTTCCAAGCTGAGGTAGCTAGTGATACATTTGCTATTCCTTCACCTTGTTGTAGGCCACTCCTGCCATTTCAGACACTCCCTGTGCCTCGGCCATCATGCGCTTAGCACCCTTTGACTTTCTGATCTTCACGGCTACAACCTTGTATTCAGGGCATTTTGCCTCAGAGTCATGGATATCTGAAGTAATCAGGTTTACCATGATTTCAGGGAAATGGAATGTGGTGCTCATTACACCGGGCTTCACCTCATCAGTAATTCTGGCCTTAATGTCCACCTTACCCCTGGCCGAAATCACGCAAACCATATCTCCATCCTTAATGCCATTGTCGGTAGCATCTTTCTCATTGATCAGGAGAACATCCTCTTTGAGAATTTCCCCGTTGCCGGTTCTCCGTGTCATGGCTCCACAATTGTAGTGCTCCAACTCTCGATTAGTGGTAATGATATAAGGATATTCCTCACCGTGTTCTTCAATCTCAGCCGATTCCCTCCAATCGTGGTACGTAAATTTGCCCTTTCCTCTTTTGAATTCCTCCACATGAATGATCTCGGAACTCGAACCATCTTCCGGTACAGGCCATTGTTTGCCATTCTCTCCAAGTTCCTCCCATTTGATCCCTCTGAAGAATGGAACAATCCGGGAAATCTCCTGTAGCATGGTATCCGGATCATAATCCGGTTGGTCGTAACCCATTCGCTGCATCACGTCCACCACAATTTGGCCATCCGCTTTGGAGTTCCCAACGGGCTCAACCACCTTATTCACTCGCTGCACTCTTCGCTCACCATTGGTGAACGTTCCTGATTTCTCAAGGAATGAAGCACCCGGAAGTACCACATCTGCAAGCATGGCAGTCTCGGTCATGAACAACTCCTGAACAATAAAGAGATCAAGGTTAGTAAGTGCTTTTTTGACTTTACTCGTATTTGGATCTGTCTGAACAACGTCCTCACCGATAATCCACATTACCTTCAAATCTCCGGCAATCGCAGCATCGAACATTTCGGGAATCTTATATCCAATATGTGATGGAATATCTGCCTTATAAAAATCGATGTATTTCTGATTGATCATCGGGTCGGTCACATCGAGATATCCAGCTCCCTGGTGCGGTTGTGCTCCCATATCCGCAGCACCCTGTACATTGTTCTGACCTCTCAAGGGGTTCACTCCCACGCCTCTTCGGCCAATATTTCCAGTAATCATAGCCAAATCCGCAATTTGTTGTACTGTGAAGGTACCTTGCGAATGCTCTGTGACGCCCAACCCATGGAAAGACATAGCGTTGCCAGCAGTGGCATAAGTAATAGCTGCCGCTCTCACATCCTCACGGTTTACCCCCGTGATTGCTTCCATCGCGGTAATATCTAATTCCTTGATATGAGCCACAAAATCATCATATCCCTCGGTTCTGGTATCTATGAACTTCTGATCGGCTAATCCTTCATCTACAATGTAGTAGAGCATCATATTCAAGAGCGCCACATTCGTTCCGGGTCTTAATTGCAGAAAATGGTCGGCATATTTAGCCAGTTCTATTTCGCGTGGATCAATCACGATAAGCTTCGTGTCTTTCATGGCCGCCTGCTTGATTTTCGCACCCGTCACCGGATGAGCAGCGGTTGGATTGGCACCAATCACCATCATGCAATCCGTGTGCTTGATGTCAATGATAGAATTAGTAGCAGCACCTGTACCAAAAGAACGCTGCATTCCAAGGGCAGTCGGTGAATGGCAAACACGCGCACAACAATCAATATTGTTAGTTCCCACCACCGCTCTTATGAACTTCTGCATTAGGTAATTCTCTTCGTTGGTGCATCTGGCAGATGAAATTCCAGCGATCGAGTCGGGTCCATGTTCTTCGCGAATCAGTTTTATCCGATCTATCATATAGCCATAGGCCTCATCCCAGGACACCTCGACCAGTTGCCCGTTTTTGCGAATCATTGGTTCTCTCAATCGCTCTGGGTGATCGTAGAATTTAAAGGCATATCGCCCTTTTAAGCAGGTATGACCTTGATTTACCTCGGCATCGTAAGGCGCAGTGATGCTTATGATATCTTCTCCTTTTGTCGCAACATCCAGATTACAGCCTACCCCACAGTAGGTGCAAACTGTTCTGGTGGTTTCTTCGGCATCATTGGTTTTGGAATCAAATACATCTGTGATCGCCCCAGTCGGACAAGCTTGACTACAAGCTCCACAAGAAACACAGTCAGACTCCATAAAGCCTTCATTCATTCCCATGACGATTTTACTATCGAAGCCTCGACCTTCCATGGTAAGTACCATCTCACCCTGTACTTCGTCACAGGCACGTACACATCTAAAACAGTTGATGCAGGAGTCGAGGTTAGCTCTCATGTACGGATGAGAAGTGTCAGGAGTGCGGTCCAGATGATTGCGGCCAGCGGAATATCTCACTTCTTCGATATTAATTCCCACCTGAAGAGCGACCTTTTTCAATTCATTTTGATTCGGGTTATCCGTCTCGAATTTTTCTTTCGGATAGTCCGTCAAAACCAATTCCACAATATTCTTGCGGAGTCTTTTCATCTTTTCTGTATGGGTGTAGATGTAGGTACCTGCCATTACAGGAGTATGACAAGATGCCTGCGTTCTGGTTGGGCCATCCTGTTCGCGCGCTACTTCCACCGAGCACACCCGACAAGATCCGAATGGATCAAGATTCGGTGCATCACATAACGTTGGAACTGGGTCAGGACCAAAATTTCTTCTTAACAACGATAAAATGGTCTCGCCACTTTCGAACTCAAACGCTTCGTTATTAACGTAAACGATATTCTTTGAATCACTCATTGTAATCGTGTTTATTGAAAGTATGTCTTTAATTCTTCTTCAAAATGCTCGAGGGCATTCTTAATACCTAACGGCAAACCTCCACCTAAGGCACATAAAGAGCCTATTTCTAAGGTTTCCAGCAAATCATCCATCAACTGACGATCCATTTTAGGTCCTCCATTCCTGGAATTCGCGATCATTTCTTTTCCGCGGACCGAACCAATGCTACACGGGAAACACTTCCCACAAGACTCATCAGCGGTAAACTCAAAAAGGTGTTCCAGGTATTCAATCATTGGAAATTTCTCCGGCACTGAAACAATACCTGCATGACCTAGCAAAAAGCCCCCATCTGAAAAGCTCTCAAAAGAGACATTTAACTCTTCAATCTTTGTAGTAG
This sequence comes from Cyclobacteriaceae bacterium, assembly GCA_028281285.1. GTDB lineage: Bacteria > Bacteroidota > Bacteroidia > Cytophagales > Cyclobacteriaceae > Roseivirga. The sequence continues at coordinate 35,463 of JANQKF010000034.1, read as the reverse complement.
GAACAATTCCACCCAATGGTCCACCTACATGAACTGCCTTGACTGGTTCTTTAAATCCTCCTCCTGTCTCATACACTAAATCCTTAAATGACGAACCCATTTCTACTTCGTACATGCCCGGGTTATTGAAATATGAGTCGAGGCAAACGAGTTTTGTTCCGGTCGACTTTTCGGTGCCTAACTTGGCATAATTTTCACCGCCATTTTTTATGATCCAAGGCACTGCAGCCAGGGTTTCCACGTTATTGACAATGGTAGGTTTGTTGAATAATCCTTTTTGGGCTGGGAATGGTGGTCTTACTCTTACTTCGGGTCTTTGTCCTTCTAAAGAAGACAATAAAGCGGTCTCCTCACCGCAGATATAAGCCCCAGCACCCTCAATCACTTTAAACTTATAGCTAAAGTCCGATCCACTAATATTATCACCATGCATACCTATGGCTTCCAACTCTTTCACAGCATCAGTCATAATTCTGACCGACTCGGGATACTCTCCTCGAATGTACACCGCTCCATAACTGGCACCCACGATATAACCGGCAACCATCATTCCAAACAGCACAAGCATGGGCTGTTCTTCCAATAGATATCGATCGGAATATGCCCCAGGATCACCTTCGTCAGCATTACATACTATAAACTTTTGATCTCCGGGTTCTTGCCTACAGGCATTCCATTTAAATCCCATTGGGAAACCTGCGCCACCTCTTCCTCTAATGTTAGAGGTTTGTACCTGGTCCAAGGCCCAATCCGGACCTTTGTCCAGTACTTGCTGGAATAGGCTTTTAAATTCTTCCGCGGTCATTGCCTCACCAGTAAGCACACGCTCACAAGTGGACCCTACATTGTATTTGTCATTTGGTGCCTCGTTTGACTCCTTTAAAATATCCTCCAATCGATCCACAGCATCACCGGAATAATTGGTGCCATTATAATTGAAGGCGCTGTTTTCATGGCATCTCCCCAGGCAGCACATATGCCCTACCTCATTGTCCTTGAAATGCCTTGCCAATTTTCCTTTGACGCGATCCTGTGTTCCGGCCACCAAACAAGCACTACCATTACATACATGGACCTTCACTCCTTCATGCTCCTTTTTCAAAAAATCGTAAAAAGAAGCCGTCCCATAGGTAATTGCGTTTCCGATGAGATACTTTTCGGCCAAAGCCTTCAATTCTTCATTATCCGGAGTCCCATTTACTTTGGACTTCTCCACAAGTTGTTCGAAAAGGTTGTCGTCCAACCCTTTTCTTCCGGATAATGCGCTAAGATTATCTGACATCTTATTCGTTTACTTGTTAATGACTTTCTTTTGGGTTTGGAAAAAGATCAGTTTCGTCTTCACCTCTGTCCGTCAAACACTGAAAGTCCTTCTCCACCAAAATACTCAATTTATCTTCATTCTCTAGGGCTAAATTGCCCTTGATACTTACCTGACCGCTGTTTACCCATTGATCAACTTCCGCTTCGGATAGAACTATTGAAATCGCGTTGTTCATGAAATCCGCTTGTAACCGACTTCCTTTTGATACCCGGTAAGCCATTTCATTTCCTCCTGGAAATTTCACCTTCTCTTCGCAAAACCCTCTCTCACCCATCTGTTCTACCTCTGTCTGAGATAGACGGAACCGAATGCTATTCCCTAAAATCCTCAACTTCATAATGCTACTCTTTCCTGTCCTGTATATATGTTGAATCTATCTCCTTTAAGAAAGCCTATCAATGTCATTCCAAACTCCTCAGCCAAATCGACTGCCAAACTCGAAGGAGCTCCGACTGCTGCAATCACCTGAATACCAGCCCGTAATGCCTTTTGAACCAATTCAAAACTGATCCTTCCACTCAAAACAAGTATTGATTGATGCATCACGGAAATATCCTTTTGCAATAACGCACCTACCAGCTTATCGAGGGCATTATGTCTGCCCACATCCTCATTCCTGGCAATCAGCTTTCCTTGCACATCGAACAAACCAGATGCATGTAATCCTCCGGTGTGCTTGAAGACCTCCTGTGATTTCCTCAATTGATCCGGCAGTCCAAAAAGCACTTCTTTCGTCACCTTGATACTGTTTCCACTGAGAGGATTGCAACTGACTTTTATAGAATCTATTGATGCTTTTCCACAAACTCCACAGCTTGAGGTGGTATAGAAGTTTCGCTTGAACTGTTCATTGGAAATTTCCACGAATGGCTGAAGTTCTACACGCATGAGATTCTCCATTCCTTCCGTTCTGCCCAGGTCCTCACAATATTTGACGGAAATCACCTCGTCAAATGAGTTAATTATTCCCTCAGTAAAAAGAAATCCCAGACATAACTCCTTATCATTTCCAGGGGTGCGCATGGTCACGGAAAGACTAAACTGTTGTCTATCGTCTTCTGGCCCATGGCCAACGCGAATCTCCAACGGTTCTTCCGCTACGACTAAATCGGGCTTATTTTCAGGTTTCTCTCCTCCGACCCGAACCACTTCTACTGCCTGAACGGGAATGGCCATATTTCAATTTAATCAATTTCGAATGACGAATGACGAATTAAGGCCATTCGCAATTTTCAATTCACAATTCGTGATTAAGATAGTCCAGTAATGTTTCCATTCGCATCAATGTCGATACCTTCAGCGGCAGGCACAGATGGCAGTCCCGGCATTCTGAGCATGGCCCCGGTAATTGGTATGATGAATCCGGCACCAGCGGCAATCTCGATTTCACGAACTACCAATTCAAAGTCTCTCGGACGCCCTTGGAGTTTAGGGTTATCTGAGAATGAATATTGAGTCTTCGCCATACAGATTGGCAAATCCTCCAGACCAAGTCGGGCGATCTTCTTTAAATGAAGCAAGGCCTTAGGTTGGAATACCACCGTAGATGCTCCATAAATCTTTTTAGCAACGCGCTCGATTTTCTCCTTGACTGGAAGATCTAGTTCATAGGTTGGCTTAAACTTGCCAAGGTTATTCTCAATGGCATTCACGACTTCCTGAGCCAAATCTTTGGTTCCTTCACCTCCAAATTCCCAGCCTTCACAGAGTGCCACCCTAACGCTACTCATGCCTGAACATCGATCCTTAATCAATGCCAATTCTTCATCCGAATCGGTCATGAACTTGTTGATGGCAACTACTACAGGTAGGCCGAAAGACCACATGTTTTCAATGTGCTTTTCAAGATTCGCCATTCCTTTGCTTAAAGCATCAAGATTCGGGGTCTTTAATTCTTTCAAATCCTGTCCTCCATGATATTTCAAAGCGCGAACAGTAGCTACAATTACCACTGCCTTTGGCGAGAGTCCGGCATACCTACATTTAATATTCAGGAACTTTTCAGCACCCAAATCTGCACCAAATCCAGCTTCGGTAACCACATATTCACTTTTCGACAGTCCCATCTTGGTTGCAATAATGGAATTGGTTCCTTGAGCAATATTGGCGAAAGGGCCGCCATGGATAATAGCCGGATTCCCTTCCAATGTCTGAACAAGATTTGGCTTGATCGCATCTTTCATCAAGGAGGCCATTGCACCATTTGCCTTGATGTCCTTAGCATAGATAGCCTTTCGATCGAAAGTGTCACCGATGTGGATATTACCCATTTTCTCTTTAAGATCAGCCAAATCCTTTGCCATGCATAGAATAGCCATGATCTCCGAAGCTGCTGTAATATTGAACCCTGCTTGTCTCATAATTCCACCAGCTGAGCCTCCCATCCCGGTAACGATCTCCCGAAGTGCTCGATCGTTCATATCCATCACTCTTTTCCAGGACACAGTTCTTGGATCAATGCCTAAGCTATGGTGTTTATTCTGGATATTATTATCAATCAAGGCTGCCAATAGATTATTCGCCTTCTCTATGGCTCCAAAATCACCAGTGAAGTGTAAGTTGATATCTTCCATTGGTACCACCTGTGAATAACCTCCACCAGCGGCACCACCTTTCATTCCAAAAACCGGCCCTAAAGATGGCTCACGCAATACAACTGTTGCCTGCTTGCCGATTTTGTTCAAGCCTTCAGTCAGACCAATTGATGTTGTTGTTTTTCCTTCTCCGGAGGGAGTCGGTGTTATTGCTGTGACAAGGATCAGATTGTTCTTCTCCACAGCTTCTTCATCAATCAAATCAAGGGGTAGTTTTGCCTTATATTTTCCGTAATGCTCGAGTTGGTCCTCGGCAATTCCTAGTCTACCGGCAATCTCATTGATATGTTTCAGTGTAGCCTCTTGGGCGATTTCTAAATCAGACTTTACACTCATTGTTTTTGGTTAAATGCTATGCAATCGTTTTCAAAGCCCTGAAACTACAATTTTCGATGAATTTTGAGCAATGAATTTTCAGAAATCGGATGAGTGGACAAGAATTGTTTCTCCGTTTCAATTGAAAAATTTCAGGCTTCGCCAATATACTTCGTTCGTTGGTCTACAATTCTGTCAGGCAACCCTTATCTTAACACAAGCATCTGATCATCAACCGAACTCGATTTTTTATGAAAGCGCTGAACATTTCCGGCTGGGTACTTTTTATACTCTTATCAATAGGTATTGGCCTCTATCCCTGGGGGTATTTGATCTCGGAAGTGCTTGCTGAGAACGGTTTGTTATCGTCCAAGCTCAACGCGATTCTGGAAAGTACTATTTGGAATATCCAGTTCTACATTCACATCTTTTTGGGCAGCGTGGCAATGCTCACAGGTTGGTCGCAGTTTATCAAAAAATGGAGAAATAAAAACATTGGTTTTCATAGAATACTAGGCAAGATCTACATAATAGCCTGCATATTAAGCGGATTGGCGGGCTTCTACATTGGCTATTTTGCTGAAGGTGGCATTGTAGCTCAAACCGGATTTATGGCCCTAGCCGTAGTTTGGTTATATACAACCTCCAAAGCGTATTTCACCATTCGTAAGAAAAACGTGGATGCCCATCGGAAATGGATGATCAGAAGCTATGCCCTTACATGGGCGGCCGTTACATTGCGTCTTTGGTTACCTCTTTTCCAATTCGGTCTGGGTATGGAGTTCATCCCTGCTTATGTGATCATCGCGTGGTTATGCTGGGTGCCAAATCTCGTTTGGGCAGAGTGGAAGATTAAGCGACTATCCCTGTCTTGAGGTCACTCTGAGCCTTGTTTTATCAAGACAAAAGAGTCCCATCAATAGACTATGAGATTCTTTCGTCAGGCAATGCTTTCCTCAGAATGACAGTTTGTGATTTGGTCAGAATTTGGGTTAAATTCAATACATGGCAGAGAATAAAACCAAACCCACAAAGGCCAGTGTTGAAGAGTACATCGATACACTTCCTTCCGACCGTAAAAAAGAGGATGCCTATACTGTCCTGGAAATGATGAAATCAATTACCGGTCAGGAACCCACGATGTGGGGACCTTCTATCATTGGTTTCGACCGCGTCCATTATAAGTACGAAAGTGGCCATGAGGGAGATATGCCCAAACTCTGCTTCTCACCCCGTAAGCAAAGAATGGTGCTTTATGTGCTCACCAATTTTAAAGGTCAGCAAGAGCTGTTAGATTCATTGGGTAAGCATAAAACCGGTAAAGTCTGTCTTTATATCAATAAGCTGGCTGATATCGACATGGAGGTGCTGGATAAAATCATCCAAACGGTTTGGGATGAAGCCAATACTAAGAAGAAGGTCAATTTGAGGGATCTTTAATTATTGTCGTCACTATGAGTCCGAGATTTCGGAACGAAAGAGTCCCTTTAAAGTGATCAGGAGATTCTTTCGCTTCATTTCACTCAGCTCAGAATGACGTTGCTTAATTTCTTATTTTTAGATAATCTCAAACGTACCGCTATGCTGCCCAGAAGAGAATTCCTAAAGACGACAGGTCTAGCCACCGGAGCCGTTTTATCCGGTGTTAATTTATTTCCACAAACTGCTTCTACTCCTCAATCAGTTCTAGTTATTGATGCCATGGGTGAGATTCGAGATGTCTATACACCGGAACTCATCAAAGAGATTCTAGCCAGTGGCCTGAATTCCATTGCTGTCACCCTATGCGATCCTAAATCCCAAGAGGCCTATGCGGTACAGCTGGCTGATGAAGGCATTGCCATGTACGACACGTATTTAGGTGCTCATCCAGACCTTTTTATCAAGGCGACAAAACTGGAACATATCGATCAGGCTAAAAAAGAGGGAAAGCTTGCGGTATTCTATCTATTTCAAAACTCTACCCAGTTTGGCCGTGACCTATCAAGTGTGGATCGGTACTACGATATGGGCGTACGCTCCAGTCAGATTACATACAATTTTCAGAATTGGGCAGGTTCAGGTTGCAAGGAGAAACACGGATCAGGTCTTACGGCATTCGGGGAGGAACTGGTAGCCAAAATGAATAAAAAGGGCATGTTGATTGACCTCTCTCATGCCAATATGGAGACCATGGCTGATACCATTATCGCTTCGGACGACCCAGTAATAATCTCCCATACCACATGTAAGGCTTTGTACAATAATGAGCGCAATACCACGGATGAGAATATGAGACTTCTCGCTGATCATGGCGGTGTGTTAGGCATGTGCCAGATGCGGCCATTTGTTTCCTATACCAGGGAGGGGGCTTATGAAAAGTACATCAACCACATTCTGCATGCGATCAACATAGCAGGTGAGGACCATGTCTGCATTGGCAGTGACCGGGATCATCGCGTGGTGGAAATGACCGATGAATATATCGCAGAGCTAAAAGCAGAAGAAGGCCCAAATTTCCATGAGGAAGACTGGCCACTCTATATGGACGAGCTTAATGGGCCTGGAAGAATGGAAACAATTTGGAACAGCCTGAAAGAGCGAAAACTCTCTGAATCCGTGATTGAAAAAGTGATGGGGTTGAATGTGTATCGGATTTATAAGGAAGTGATTGGTTGATTTCCCGTCATTCAGAAGGAGCTGTGCGACTGAAGAATCTCCTTATCAGAAAACGAGACTCTTCGCTTTGCTCTGAGTGACGTCAATCAACTTTATACTGATTCCTAACTCTTTCCTGAGTGTAAAGCCTCTCCAGTTTAAACGCCCCAGGAAACCCAATTCCTGAAGCTATCTTATCCTTTACCATCTCCCCTATGGCCGGGCCCATCTTAAAGCCATGACCCGAGCTCCCACCCAGCAGAATTCCATTGCTAAAGCCCGGGGTTTGATCCATGATAAACTCTCCGTCTTTTGAGTTTTCATACACACAAACTTTGTGTTCGATCATTTCAGTGCCGTTCAAGGCTGGAAAACGGTGTACAATGGCATCGGTGATCTCTTTCAACTTGTCAGGTGTGACCTCTCTGTCGTCTCTATCGGGATCTAAGCTTTCATCACGTTCATCATAGGCCACTTTGAAGCCGGAGTTAAAATGATCGGGAATTCCATAACGCATATAATCCGGAGGACTAAACTCCAACCATATGGGTAAATCCTGGGCCAGATGTTTCTCGGGAGCTTTGTAATAATATACCTCCTGACGAGAAGTATAGATAAGCCCTTCTAATCCAGGAAATAGATTTGTGATCCAGGGTCCGCAGGCAAAAACGTATTGGTCGGCCTTCAATTTTTCTCCGGATTCAGTGATTAGCGAGTCAATGTAGCCATTACCTTCAACCTTGGTAATTCTGGCCTTCAGGAATACACCCCCCAACTTCTGAAACTGATCAACCACTACTTCACAGGACCGCGCTGCTTCCAGGTAACCGCACTTCGGTTCCCAATAGGCTTTGGTGATGTCATCTAGAAAGAATTGTGGGTATTTGCTTCTCACCTTATCGATCTCCATTTCTTCCAACGGATATCCCAGTTCATCCATCATTGGCTTGGATAAAGAAGCATAAGCATCGCTCACATTATTGAAAAGCCAAATCGCACCGGTTTCATGGTAAAGTTTCTCGTTCCAGAGCCGTTCATGTTCTTCCCATAGCTGAAAAGAACGATGAGTCATTCGAGTATAATCAGGATTCCCGCCATAAGCCAGTCGGATGATACGGGTTCGTCCTCCGGAACCTGATCTTTCGTTGCCCGGCCCATATTGATCAACTAAGGTCACTTTATACCCAGCTTTTTGCAGCATATAAGCTGACCAGCCTCCCCAGGCTCCTGCTCCTATTACAATGATCCTTTTCTTTGACATAATTACCTTCAAATGTCGTCATTCTGAGCTGAGTGAAATGAAGCGAAAGAATCTCCTCTTTTCGATTAGGGGATTCTTTCGGTCGCTGCGCTTCCTCAGAATGACGTTAAGCTATCCCCCAATCCAATTCCTGAAATTAGGCGCATTTTCCTTACTGACCACCACTTCTTCTTTAATCTCGGGAGTAAGATCGACAACAATTTTTCCATTGTCTGATTTGAATTTTTCAACTGCATCTATGTTGATCAGGAATTTTCGATTCGCTCTAAAAAACAGCTCATCATCAAGCTCTTCCTGAAGATCGGTTAACGTTTTGTCGATAATGTATTTATTGCCGGCTTTATCTCTAAGAAATACAACCCGATATTCGGTAAATATGTAGGCAATATCCCCAACATTCACTGAGACATAGTCCACCCCTTTCTTAACTACGTATCGCTGTTTCTTTGATGCCTTATTGGCTGATTGCTCAAAGATTTCATTGAATTTGTACTGCCAAAAATGAGTTTCCAGTTTCTTGACCTTTTCCAGAGCTTTCTTAAGTCGATCCCATTGAATGGGCTTTAGCAAATAATCGAGAGAATTATACTCAAACGACTTGAGTATATAATCATCATAAGCCGTAGTAAAGATGATGGGAAACTTGACTTCATATTGTTTGAAAATCTCAAAGCTTGAGTCATCGGACAATTGAACGTCCACAAATGCCAAATCAGGAGAAGGATTAGATTTCAACCAGGCAATTGTCTCTTTTACGCTTTCAGTTGTGCCAATGATTTCGATAGAAGAATCCAGGGCAACAAGCATGGCCTTTAGCTTGTCCACGGCAGTGGCTTCATCTTCAATAATTAGAACTTTCATCAGCTGGTCAACTTAAGCAAAGGCATCATCAACTCAAAGGTCCTTCCGTCATCTTGTACTTCCGTTTCTTTGCCCACAATCATTGTAAAACGTTCTTTCAGATTGTTCAACCCTATTTTTGTAGAATGGACAATTGATTTTTTCCTCACAATTGAATTACGCACATAAAGCTCCTCTCCTTCCAGACTTACTTCAGTGGTCAGGGGACTGGCTTGTGATATCTCGTTGTGTTTCACAACGTTTTCGAGGGCAATGAAAATCGAAATGGGTGGAATCAAATATTCAGATTGTTGATTCGAATCGACAGAAAAGTTGACTTTTAAGGCTTCCCCAAACCTTAATTTGAGCAAGGCCAGATACTTGTGTAGGAAGGCGAGTTCGTCCTCCAGGATCACCAATTCACGATCCTTATTACTCAAAATATATCGATACACTTCAGCCAGGCTTTCAGTAAACTGTTTTGCCTTTTCCTGGTTTTCATCGATCAAATATGACAAGCTATTCAGGGAGTTGAACATGAAATGCGGATCAATCTGATTCTTCAGAGCCTCCAATTCAGCCTGTGCCTTGGCCCTCTCCAATTGCTCACCCTTAACCATGTCGTCCTGGCGCTGCTTAATCAGAAATACAGTCTCATATACATGAGTAATGAATACCACGGAAACCACACAAACAATCGCTGTAACTTTAATGATCTGCCAATCCACTGGTGCACCAATCATTATAAACCAAAGCACAAGCATTCCAATGACGAGAGGGACCGTGTAAAACACGTTCATGGCCAACAGAACCACCGTTTTCTGTAGCGGATGAATGAACCAATCGAATCTTTTTTGGAGCCTAAAAAGGAAATATCGATTTCCTTGCCAGATCAGGCCTGCCAGAAGTATGAAATAAGCATAAGCTCCGAGTAAGTACATGGCCGAGCGGTCGTTACTGCTAATCAATCCTGTAGCGTTTGGGATCACAATACCGAAAAATTGTACCCCGATAATGCGTATTAGCTTATCGTTCACCTTCATTTTAGAAGGCTTTTGAGGTTCAGTATTCTTTTTTGTCGGTTCGGACATTGATCTTTCCGGTTCGCGTTTTTGGCCGATTTTCGAACTAAAATTAGGAATATATTCGATTGTCAATTCGATCAGAATTAATTCAAAACAAGAACAGTATGTCAAGAATAATCCATTTTGAAATACCTGCGGAGCACCCAAAGGCATGCATGGAATTCTACAGAAACGTATTTGGGTGGCAGTTCAATCAGTGGGGAGAGCAGGAATACTGGCTCGCCAAAACGGGTGAAGATGATATTCCGGGAATAAATGGAGCAATTGGCCCAAAGCGAGAAGGCTTTGAAACCCCAGTCAATTCCTTGAACACACCTAATGCAGATGCCACTGCAGAAGCGATTGAGGAAAATGGAGGTGTGATCATTATGCCTAAAATGGCAGTCCCAACAGTGGGGTGGCTTATCTATTTTAAAGACCCTGAAGGCAATTTGCATGGAGCCATGGAATATGATCCCGAGGCCAAATAATTTTTTAAATTGTAAGTTATGAGAAAATTAATCCTAGCCTTCACCACCCTTTTCGCAATAGTGTCTTTTTCCAAGGCCCAAGACAAACAGGAAGAACCATTTGAGATTATAAAATACTATTTCGTTGAGCTGATTACCAACCCCGATCGACCCGAACTTCCAAAAGTGCAAGTCGATAGTATTCAGGCTGCACATATGGCCAATATGGGTTCTATGGCTGAAAAAGGTCAATTAATGCTTGCGGGCCCCTTTGAAGGTGGAGGTGGAATATTTGTTTTGAACGTGCCCACAATGGAGGCCGCTGAAAAACTTGCGGCTCAAGACCCAGCTGTAAGTGCAGGAAGGTTATTAACCAAAATAAGGGCTTGGTATACGACAAAAGGATCATTTGGGATCGAAGCAAAACTGAACAAAGAGAATCAACCTAAAAACTAATACAATGGATAAACCGAAAATCAATCACCTGGCGGTCTGGGGAATGGCAATCCTGGTCCAACCACTACCCATGCTTTGGTATAACAACATCATGTTTGGAATACGATGGATGGAGCTGAATGGGCTCAAGGAAGATGACTTCACCGATGCCGGCATGCTAAACTTGATTTGGGCGTTTGCAGCGGCTGTGGGTATGGGTTATTTATTTGCACACTTGTTTAGAGCCATGAATATTAATAAAGCCGTGGATGCTCTAAAATGGGCTTTTGCAATGTGGCTCGTCTTGTTATTTCTGGAATTGGCCACACAAAATGCATTTACGCTTAGAGCGTTCGAACTCACCTTACTCGATACTATTATTGTGCTATTCAAATATGAAATCATGGCGATAGCAATAGTCCTTTGGAAAAAGAAAGAAAAGATGACACAAGAAAGTCTGGCATGAAAACATCAGAAGAACTGGAAAAGGAATTCATTCAGGCAAGTCAGGAAAAGACAGGCAAGACTCTGGAAGAATGGATGACCTATTTGGAACCTAAAGGCTTTACGAAACTCAAGGAGTCAGTAGATTATTTAAAGAAGGAAGAAGGCATTAATCATATGAATGCAACTTTTATAGGAGGAATTCTCCTGAATGGCGGCAAACCCGTATATGATTCTTCTGTGCTTTTCAATGCTCATTTTGAAAAGTATCCTGATAAACGAGAAATGTATGACGAACTAGAGGGAATGGTGAAGGACAATTTCCCTAATGTTCAAGTGGTACCCACAAAGGGGTACATTTCTTTCAGAAACAACAAAGAATTTGCCGTAGCCAAAATCAACAAAGGCAATATTAGGATTGGGATGGATTTGGGAAAACGTGAATTTGACAATTACGTCCAAAAAGCAAAAAGCCTCGGTACTATGCCTCGTATTGCTCATATGATTGAGGTTACCGACATCTCGCAAATCAACGATGATGTAGTTCCTTTTCTAAAGGAGGCTAACAATCAAGTTAATGGCTAACTGAGCAAAGAAACCATTTCATCTAGTACTTCATGAGAGTTATTAGTCACTGAAAATCAGTGACCTGGACAACTATTGACTTAAAAACCTAAAACTATGGACATTTCAAACTTAAATTATCTCGCAATTTTCGTAGCAGCACTATCCACATTCCTAATCGGGGGACTTTGGTATTCTCCACTCCTTTTTGCCAAAAGCTGGATGGAGGAAAATGGATTCAAGGAAGAAGACCTCAAAGGAGGTAATATGGCCTTGATTTTCGGAGGCTCTTTCGTCCTGGGCTTTATCATGGCCTTTAACTTAGCCGCTTTTCTATCCGACTCAAACGAATTGAGTTGGGGCATTACAGCGGGCGCACTGGCAGGCATTGGTTGGGTAGCGGCATCAATGGGTGTCACCTATCTGTTCGAGCGAAAATCTTTGAAGCTATTTCTAATCAATGCAGGCTATCATATTATCAGTTTTATCGTGATGGGAGCCATTGTCGGTGTATGGAAATAGGCCGATCATTCCATTAATCAGATGACTTTTTCTCTTTTGTAGACGATAAATACAGGACGAGGGCCACAAATCCAATTGACGTGTAGGAAAGAAACCACATAAGCAAGTTGACAAAGGCTGCATTCGAAATGGTGAAGCCTATGACTATCAACACTGCTGTGAATAGTCCCAAGGAAATGGTAAAAAGTGAAAACAGACCGGATTTAAATACTTCACTCATGATTGAAATGCCTTTTTGTTGTAAGGATCGAACAGTATCTGGGTCAATATGATGTTGGCTCCCCCAATTTTGAAGAGTAGTAGGATCCAAATCCAGATATTGTCCCAAACACTCGAGTCTATATTGAGCCCGGTCAATGAATAGTGCAGGTACCAGGTAAAAACCCATAGGGGTATGTTGGCAAGGATCAAAAGAAGAACAGGTTTCCATACCTGTCTTTCTTTCTTAGTTTGAGTGATTGCTAGTGCTTCCATTGTCCTAATATTTGATATTCAAATATCATTGTCTTCCTCCACCAAGCTCATGCGCGCCAGTACTGAAAAATATGTTTGAGATCATATTTTGGCTATATTCAGCGCTAGAAAACCCAATGGATTTGAAGCATTACAAAATGCCCACTTGTATGGTCTGCCCTGTGAAATACGAGAGTGTATTTGGTGAGGTTGATCAAACACGTTTGGAAGATATAAACGTTTCGAAGCGGGTGATCCCATTCAAGAAAAAGCAGACCATTTTTCAAGCCAACTCAGTACCCAACGGTCTGCATATTGTTCATATGGGAAAGGTGAAGCTGACCAAGGTGAACAGTCTTGGAATTGAACAAATCATAGGCTTTGCCACGAAAGGAGACATCTTTGGCTATGATTCCATGTTGGCCAATCAGGATTACCACATTACCGCCACGGCAATAGACGATTGTATAATCTGTTTCATCCCGAAAGAGAAGATAATTGAAATGATTAGGGCCGATGGCAATTTTGCATTAAAACTCTTCGAGCATGGTTTTAATGAGTTCACAGAGATTGCCAATAATTATAGCAATATGGTTCAAAAGCCATTGCGCCAAAAGGTTGCCCTATCGCTTTTATTTATCATGGATAGTTTTGGTTTGAACCAGGAAGATGTCCTTGACGCCCGTTTGTCCAGGGAAGAAATCGCCAATATTGCCCTTTCTACTACCGCTTCTACTATCCGAACACTTTCAGAGTTTAATAGTGAAGGCCTGATCGAATTGATCGGGAAGCAAATCAAGATTCTGGACCTTCCCAGACTCAGGCAAGAAGCAGATAAGTATTAATCTTTCCTTCCATCTTCCTTTTCAACTAGATTAAGTCTACCTTTGCGGCCTGATTTGATAAGGTCATGATAGCAGCACAAAATGTATCTCTAGCTTTCGGAAAAAGAGTCCTCTTTGATGAAGTGAACATCAAGTTTACAGGTAACAATTGTTATGGGGTAATTGGGGCCAATGGAGCTGGAAAATCCACTTTCCTAAAGATTCTTTCCGGAGATGTAGATCCCAATTCGGGCAAGGTGGTGATTGAGCCTGGTAAGCGAATGGCCGTACTCAAGCAGAATCATTTTGAGTTTGATGAAGTATCCGTTTTGGATACTGTGATGATGGGTCATACTACCCTTTGGAACCTCATGAAAGAAAAGGACGCCATCTACATGAAACCAGACTTTTCGGAAGAAGATGGGATTAAAGCATCCGAGCTTGAGGCGCAATTTGCGGAGATGGACGGTTGGAATGCTGAATCTGATGCTGCTGCACTGCTAAGTGGTCTTGGTATTCCCGAGTCGCTGCACTACAGCTTGGTGAAAGATTTAAACGGGAGTCAAAAAGTAAGAGTACTGCTCGCTCAAGCCCTGTTTGGCAATCCGGATATCCTGATTCTTGATGAGCCTACCAACGACCTTGACATTCAAACAGTTTCCTGGCTGGAAGATTTCCTTCTGGAATTCAAGAATACAGTCATTGTAGTCTCTCACGACCGACACTTTCTGGACACAGTCTGTACCAACATCGTGGACATAGATTTTGGTCAAATTAAAATGTTCACCGGAAATTATAGTTTCTGGTATCACTCCAGTCAGCTTGCCTTACAGCAACGATCAGCCGCCAACAAAAAGGCAGAGGAGAAAAAGAAGGAACTGCAGGAATTCGTAGCGAGATTCAGTGCTAACGCCTCAAAGTCAAAACAAGCCACAAGTAGAAGAAAGCTGCTTGAAAAAATCAATGTTGAGGAGATTCAGCCATCAACCAGAAGGTATCCTGCCATCATATTCACTCAAAACAGAACTGCTGGTGACCAAATCCTGGAAATTAAAGGTTTAAACAAAGCCAACTCTGAGAAACAGCTATTCAACAATCTCGATCTCTTTGTGAATAAAGGCGATAAAATTGCACTGCTTAGTAAGGATACCACAATTACAACTACTCTGTTACAAATCTTAATGGATGAGGAAAAGGCCGATGCTGGTGAATTCAAATTTGGACAGACCATTACCAAAGCCTATCTGCCTAATGAGAATGAGGGTTACTTTAACTCAAACGATAATCTCATTGATTGGCTTCGACAATATTCTGATGGTGAAAAGGACGAAGTCTATATCCGGGGGTTCCTGGGTAAGATGCTGTTTTCGGGAGAAGAAGTTTTCAAGAAGTCCAATGTGCTCTCAGGGGGAGAAAAAGTAAGGTGCATGATTTCCAGGATGATGCTTGCAGGCGGCAATCTATTAATCCTGGATGAACCAACAAATCACTTGGATTTGGAGTCCATTCAGGCATTTAACAATGCACTCAAAGACTTTAAAGGCACTGTGCTTTTCACTTCCCATGATCACCGGTTTGTCAATACTGTGGCCAATCGAATTGTAGAAATTGGGCCGAATGGAATCATGGACAAACTCAGTACATATGATGATTATATCGCCAATGAAACCTGGGCTGAGGAACGAACCAAATTGTACTCCTGATCTGCCGACTTTTCTTTAATTTGAAGTGCTATGCAGGCACTTTTGGTTATTGATATGCAACGAGGAGATTTTCCTCCTTATAAGGAAAGGTTCGATCACAAAACAATCGTAGATCGAATTAATATTCTCGCAAGAAAATTCAGAAAAACAGGTAACCTCGTAGTTTTTATTCAACATGATGGCTCAAAGGAAGGGGCCTTTATACCTGGCACGGAGGGTTGGGATCTGCTTCCGGAACTAGAGGTCCATGGAGAAGATAAGCTTGTTGGAAAAACAGCTAACAGCGCATTTTACAGATCCCAACTAGACATGGTACTTAAGGAAAATCAAGTAATCAGTATCTATGTCACAGGGTCCGCAACGGATTTTTGTGTGGAGTCAACAATCCAGGGAGCTCTCGCCAAGGATTATAAAATTACTGTCGTGGCTGATGCGCACACCACAGGCAACAGACCACATGCCTCTCCTGAGCAAATTATAGCACATTATAATTGGGTCTGGTCAGAAATGACGCCCACCAACGGAAGTATCCGTGTACTGAACATGGAGGAAGTCCTGGAAGAGGTCTAAAACTTCCGTTCTTGCTCAGTAATCAATACGTCATTGATACTGGCAAAACGTTTCTTCATCAAGCCGTCTTCGTCAAACTCCCAGTTTTCATTGCCATAAGCCCGGTACCATTGTCCCTGATGATCATGATATTCATATTCAAAACGGACGGCTATTCGGTTTTCTCCATGCGCCCAATATGATTTCTTAAGCTTATAGTCGAGCTCTTTTTTCCACTTACCAATCAAAAACTGCTTCACCTCTTCCCTGCCATTTATAAATTCAGATCGGTTTCTCCATTCCGTATCAACGGTATAGGCCAGGCACACCTTTTCAGGATCCTTAGTATTCCAGGCGTCCTCTGCCATCTGTATTTTGGCCTTTGCAGTTTCTTCAGTGAATGGTGGGACTATCTTGTTACTCATGATGATCTGTTTTCGGAAATATATAATTCTAAATCAATTCCACATGTAGTTTGGTTCCTGACCTAAATAGCAACGGTAAGCCAAGTGACAATCAGATATTATCAGAGGTCTGATGGAGAATTGAGATTTTGGAAGAGTGCTGCCGAATAGAAAGAGTGAGACGAATCAATATTAACTTCCCTCACATCTAACTCCTCGTATGCCTCCTTAATTTTCAATTGGCCGTTCTTTATCCTTCTCTCCATGACTCCGAGGCAACTCTTTGAATATACCCCCATCAATTGTTCAGTTCCGCCAACGTGCCGTGGGATAACTACATCGTGGCCCTCAAAAGAAAACAAGTGTTCAAGAAGTGCCGCAGTCACATAAGGTGTATCGCAGCCCAGGACTACGTTTCTATAATTCGGGGAATGTGTTAAACCCGTAAAGATTCCACCTAAAGGACCTGAATCCGGATAGATATCACTGTAGACAGGCATGCCAAATCTAGCGTAATCTTGATTCGCAGATATAATGATAGTGTCACCAACCAGCCCGTTAAGAACATCTATCGCATAACGAATTAAGGGCTTGCCCTTATAGGTCATCAAGCCCTTATCTTGTCCCATACGGGAGCTTTTACCACCTGCGAGAATAATGCCTGTCATTACCGATAGGCAAATAAACCACTAATTCCTCTTTTTCATAGTACTTTTCCCTGTAACCATTTTTTCAACTACAGGCTTTCTCCTCTTAGCCAGAAACTCTTCGTATTCGCGCAAGCTCTCGTCAGCATTGACACTCTGGTCAAGTTTGGTCTTTAGCTCCTGAATTCTACGAACCGGTATTTCTTTCTCAACCAATTCTCCAAACCCCGTTCGAGACTCAGCATGAAGTTCACTCATGATTTTTTCGATCTGGCCCATATCAAGTCCCTCCATACTGTCATCAGGAATTTCAATAACCATATCCACGGGTATTTCAATTTCCTCGTCAGGATCACCAAAATTTAAGCTTCCATTGCCCATTGATGGGTGAGATAAAAGAATCTCTGCATCGGCTTCAGTCATCACAAGTCTGAAACGACCATCCTTATCCGTTGTGGTGCTATTGCCACTTGAATTCGCTTTTACGGTCACGCCCTCCGCAAGATCCTGATTGACATTCATCACTACACCAGCCACTACCTTTGAATTTTCGTGTGCAACTTTTCCATCATCATAGTGGTATCCAAGCGTCACGCTTTTCAAAACCGCGGTCAACTCGGGTTGAGTCTCAACCATTTGTTCCAACGGATCTTCAGTGCAACTGAATTGGAACACCAGCAATGCCATTACAGGCAACACAATAAGTAATCTGAATTTGTTCATGATATTTGAGTTTGTTGTATAAATCATTTTAAGTCTTCTATTGAGTGGAAGTTTGGCAAAGGCATGGACCAACTGATGGTCAATCCTGCCAAGAGCTATCGTTGCTAGCGATCTTTCATATTCTTGAGAGGATACTTCTTTGAGCACCTTTTCATCTGCGATATACTCGTGTTGAATCTTGAGCGAAGAAGTCAGGAAATAGATAACCGGATTAAACCAGTAAAGGCATTTCAGCAATTCCAATATGAAGATATCCAGACTATGCTTGCCACGAATATGTGAAAGCTCATGACTAAGCACTTTTGTTTTAAGGTCAGGATTACGTTCAATTTCCTTTCCTAATACAATGGTATTCCAAAATGAATAAGCCTGATAGCCTTCCACTTCTATCAACCTGATGCCTTCTTCATTTTTAAACTCGTACTTCGAAAGCCTGCGCCAGGTAACCACCAATCGGACCAGTAATACAATGAATGAGATTACTACCCCACTCAAATACACTAAACTTAATATACTCGGCCCCTTCACGCTTTTTTGGGCCTCAAAAGTAGATACCGAATCAATGATTGGTGCGATTTGAACTAATTGCAAGTTCGATGGAGAGGATGAGACAAAACTTATCTCGAGTAGTGGGATGGTAACAGAAACCAACACCGCTCCAAGTAAATAAAACCGGTTAATCGAAAGCAGTTTTTCCCTTCTTAAGAAGAACCAGTAGACCATGTAAAACAGGCCAAGACATATTGAAGATTCTATCAAAAACTTAATCATCCTTCTTCATTTTTTTCATTAACTCCTCAATCTGATGAAGATCCAGTTTCTTTTCGTCAACCATGAAGGACAGCAGTTTCTCGGCTGATCCTTCAAAGTACCTTCCAATAAATCCACTCATGTATTTATTGGCATAACTCTTCTTCGCAATGGTTGCTGAATACACAAAGGTGTTGGCAACTTTCCTTCTGCTGACAAACCCTTTGGTCTCAAGAATTTTAAGAAAAGTACCTACCGTATTGTAGGCAGGTTTCGGATCAGGAAGTCGATCAACGATATCTTTAATCAGCATTTCATCCTCTTCCCAAATCACCTGCATGATCTGTTCTTCGGCCTTGGTAAGTTCTTTCATTCCTAAATTTTTAGGAAATCTACGAAATACTTAGGAATTACTCCTAATTTTTTAGGAATTAAATTTCCAACAATTAGGGAGGTGTGAAGTTACATTCTGATTATGAGGGCCTTAAGATGGTGTTATTTCTGAACAATCACCTTCTTGACTGCTCGCCAATTGTTCCCAAGGACATTAACGATATAGAATCCTGGAGTCAATCCTGAAAGATCTAATCTTATCTCATCATTGATTTGCCCCTGTGGAAACTCCTTGGAGATATAGCGCTTTCCTGAATTGTCCAAGAGTTGTAGCTGTCGTGGGTTGATGTTTCCTCCAAGCTTTATAATTAGCTCATTCGACTCAACCGGGTTTGGATATACGTTGACTTTCGCACTTACATCCTCTTCCGTTCCAAGAATAGGATCATCACCAAATAGCTCTTCGGCAAATTCAAAGGCCTCCACTCCAATGGTTTCTCCAATTATTCTTCCCGGAATGTCATCGGCCGGTGGATGAATACCTCCCCATATCCGTGACAGGCTACATTGATCGGAAGCATCTCTGTAGGTGGCCCATTGAAGAATAATGTCCTGACTTGGACCTTCCTCAAACACAAGGAATTCGTTCCTTGGTGCAACAAACTCGCCTAGTCCTCCTGGAAAATATGGTGTTCCTGTAAATAGGGTTAATGCCTCAGCTGCTGCTCTTGAATAAGTGGAGTGACCTGAAACATAACCTGCAAATGGAGGTGTTACAAAACTCGGTCGTTGATAAGGCCACCAGTTCTCGGCAAGAATCCATCCCACTCCTGCTTGATCAGTCTCAGGGTCTTCAATGAAGTCAGGACCTTTCCAGGCAAGAAGCTTGATTTTATTCAAATGTTCATTGTTCTCACCCACCAAAGGGTCTTCCTCCCCTACAAGTTCAATGTATCCGTCAATGAGAGGAATGCCGGCAACATTATAGTTAGGCAAATTCTCATCAGACGACTGTCCCTGATCTGCCATGTATCGAATAGCAGAAATGGGACGGACATAGTCATAACGTCCCTTGATCCCCCAGGCTGCAATCGCTACATCGTGCATCGCTCCTCCGAGCACCAGGTAAGACATTACATCCCATTGTAGATCGCCTACGATCTGTCCTCTTCCTTTGAATTTCTTTTCGAGGGCACTGTGGTCGTTCACATAATTAAGTATTGTAAACCAGTGTCCCGGAGGTGTTTCTGAATCAGGCCCATCTGCCCAGAATTCAGCAAGTACCCGACCATAATCAGATCTTGGCACCATTTGAGGAATATAAGCGGCTCCTGTTACAGGATTAACACTTCGACCCGGGCTAGGGTCTCCACCCTCCAACAGATCATAAAAATCTCTGAAAGACTCCCAGTCAGTTGGGAAATTGTCGATATCCAGATTTCCAATTGAAGCTGGAGATATATCTATCATCTCCTCAAAAGTATCATTGAGGTGACTTGACCAGACTGAAACCAATGCAAAGCCCCATTTATACTCATCACTGAGTCCTCCTCCATTTTCAGGATCGAGAAATGGTGGCGGTCCCGGATCATGATATACCTGGTATTCAAATCCGTCACGTTCGAAGGTGGTCTTATCTTCTTCTTTTAAGGAAAATGGAGATACCTGACCCCACTCAGGACTTAAAAACTCCGGGGTATTATTAGATGTAACATTTCCGCTTTGATCAATGAAGACATCAAGCGCTAAGGGTTGCCAACGATTCGGATCTGTCATATTTGGATTACCCGGTTCTGCCGGTGCCAGAAACTCATTTACAGGCTCATAAACCTGATTAAGATAGCTATCTGACTCGTTGGACCCATCCTGGAGCCCATAGTTGATAACAAATTCTGCGATATAATTTCCTAACCCCGCTGGCCCTGAAGTGTAATCGATAGTCGTAACCTCAGGGTCGTACCCTAAAAAGTCCATTAGCGATTCAAATCGGGCCAATGTGGTTAATGCACCCGGACTATTGGCAAATCGATGGTTCAATAACCTAAAGGCAGCATAACTTATTGCCTTTTCCTGGTCTGCTTGAGTGCCAGCCGGAAGCAAATTTGGCTCAAATGGAATAGTAAATCCGTGAACTGTCTTTCCCAAGAAATAAGTGTCGGCATATTCGTTATATGCAGCCCAGGCATCATACATCGCAGCAGAAACGTGAAAGAGATTACGGGCGTGTACGGTGGGTCGAGCAAAATCCTCTCGAATGGCTTCCAGTAACGCTTCATTCCATTGGCGGGCCACTGTTTTTTGTTGAGCTCGCCCTTCCGTCAGCACTCCAATTAGGAGTACTGCCCACAACAAGGTCTTCTTTAGCATAAGGTCAGTTTAGCTTAAAAAATATGTTGCAATTTATAACGAATATTTGAAGTCCGAAAGAGTGGTCATTAAAGAGACTCTTTGCAGCTATGTACAAAAGTTTATCACCCCTTTTTTTTGATTCTTTGATGTAAAAAGCCTATATCTGTATTTGAAACCTTAAACTAATCCTATGAGCAAGTCTGTGCTTAATTGGACACGACTGCTTTGTACTTTTCTAATTTTGATCCTTCTTTCGCCTCTGAAAGGACAGGTGCGCTTTGAGGAAGTGGCAGAAGAAAGCGGAATTCAGGAGTTCAATTCAGCGAGAACATTCGGAAGTGGATTGAACGCCATCGACTTTGATAACGATGGTGATATTGATCTATTTGTTCCTACCGGAAACGATCAAAGAAGCCTTCTTTATCGCAATGATGGTACGGGTCATTTTGAGGAAGTATCGGAAGAACTTCAGCTAGAAATTATTGGCCAAACCCATTCTTCTCTATGGTTTGATATCAACGGAGACCGTCTACTCGATCTAATTGTTGGTGGAGTTTTGATAGAAGCCGAGGAGCTTTACATACAAGTTTATCGTCAGGAATCTTCCGGAGCATTTACCAACATTACTACCTCCACTGGACTCTCGATTGAAAATATCGGTCGATTCGTAGGAGGGTTTGCAGCAGGAGACATCAACAATGATGGATACCTTGATCTGTTCTATGGTGCCTGGCAAGGCAATCGGTATCTCTACATTAATAATGGTGATGAGACCTTCACTGAAATCACAGAAAGCACTATTGGTCAGAAAAAGCTCCAACACCTCCAGCCCATGTTTTACGATATGAATGGAGATGGCTGGGCTGATTTGCAACTAAACATAGATGTAGGGCATAACGAGTTTTGGATCAATAATACTGATGGCACCTTCACGGATGTTGCCCCTGAATTAAATATGGACAGCGACTTCAATGAAATGGGAATTGCTCTTGGTGATTATGACAATGACGGTGATTTTGAAATGTACATCACAAACATTCACAATGATGTCGAGCATAATCTCTTTTTCACCAATCGATCTGACAATGAATTGAACTTCACCGAAGATTCTCACGCACTTGGCATTGAGGATAGCGGCTGGGGTTGGGGAACAACATTCTTCGATGCTGACAACGATGGACATTTAGACTTGGCAGCAACCAACGGTTGGGTTGTACTACCGGCAGATCAAACCAAATATTGGCACAACAATCAGGAAGCAGGTTTCACCGATATGTCAGAGGAAGTTGGGTATGCTAAATTGCGTTATGGAACAGCGCTTGTTGCTGTTGATTTAGAAAGAGACGGAGACCTGGATTTGATAGAAAGCCTAAAACCTATTCAGGATCAGCCGATTGACCTGAGTATCTTAAAAAACCAGCTTGTTGAAAACGGTACTACTAACAACTATTTTGTGGTCAAGCCTCGGATGTTGGGGGCAAATCACTTTGCCATTGGTAGCAAGGTTGAAATCGAGGTAGACGGAAAGACATTGATTAGACCGATTACGGCAGGCATCAGTTTCTGGGGTCAAGAGCCGGCTGAAGCTTTTTTCGGAATAGGTGAAGCTACCGAAATAAGTCGTATTTCAATTACCTGGCCGGGTGGTGAGGTTAGCACCTGGAATGAGACTTTTGAAGCCAATAGGATCGTCCAACTCATTGATTTGGGGGCACATCATGCTCCGGGAAATTTACAGGTTGAGCAGTCAAGTGAGAGTCTAAGGCTGACCTGGGGACATATGCGAACTGACCAGGAAGTGTACGAGGTACAACGGTCAACAACAGATGATTTCTCCGAAAAGGAAATCTCTTACATTGGAGGTGATCTTATGAATTTTCTGGATGATGATTTGGATCCGGATGAAGTCTATTACTACAGAGTTCGAGCCAGATATCTCAACGGTGAATCGGAATTTAGCCGAACAATTGAAGCGAGCCTTTCCTTCTTAGGAAACCCCACAGGGCTTGAAGCGCTGCGAGTTGAGGAGCGTGAAGTCGAACTATCCTGGACAGACAATTCGGTAAATGAATTGGCCTTTGTTGTTGAACGATCTTTGACGGAAGACTTTCTATTCGTTAGCGAATTCACGGTATCCAAAGACCAAACCAATTTTGTGTCAGAAAACTTGGTGCCAAGTACCACCTTCTACTATCGCGTAAAGGCGGTTGACGAAATCAATTCATCCGGATATAGCAATACCTTAAGTATTAGAACCGTAGATGCTGAACCGAATGTGGTAACCAGCACGGATGATCCTGTCACTTATTCGAACAAAGCACTCAAAGCCTACCCTAACCCGACTCAGGGAAACATACGTCTTGAATTGGTCAACGACTATTTAGGACCTATGAAATTGAAATTATTCAATCACACCGGTATGCAGATTAATGCTTGGTCATCTAACAAGAGTGAACAACATTGGTCTCAGGAAGTCAATCTTTCTTCAGAGGCCGGCCTCTATTTCATCACCATTTCCACTCCGGAGGGTAATCATATTAAGAAAGTGATTAAGGTGGGTTTGTGAGACTCATGATTCAAAAGAATCGGAAGGTTTGATAAAGTCAGATTAAGCGCTATTTATAAATCTTAAATATTCGGTAGGTCTTTTGCCATATTGCTTAAAGAAAAGGGTGCTGAAATAATAGGGTGTATCGAAACCTACTCGGTAGGACACTTCCGAAACCGTTTGGTATTGACCCGACTCCAACAATGCTCTTGCCTCATCCAGTTTAACTTGCCTTATATATTGAACAGGTGTTAAACCCGTGAGGCTATTAAGCTTTCTTTGAACCTGTCTGGTACTACTCGCCATCTCGTCTGCCAGGTCTCCAACGCTGAATTCAGTATTGTCAATCTCCCGTTTAACGATACCTTCCACCCGGGACAACCATTGAATATCGTAAGCAGGAAGCTCACTCTCCATTTCATCAGATTCCTCTTCAATCGTATTTCCTCTTGCCTTTTTATTGCTGATCAGGTTAGAAACACGGTAAAGCAATTCTCGTGAATCGAACGGTTTATTGATGTAATCATCCACTCCAATACGCAGTGCCTTCAGACGATCCTCCAATCCCGTTTTTGCTGTTAGCATAATAATAGGAATCCCGCAAAGCCCCGCATCCGTTTTTAGTTTATCTAATAATTCAAACCCGTCCATTCTAGGCATCATAATATCAGATATTATCAAATCGAATTCCTCATCAGAGTCATTTAATGTTTCCAGGGCTTCAACTCCATCTCCTACTACAGAAACTGTATACTGAGGAGATAACAAGCTGTTCAAATACTCTTGCATACCCAAGTCATCTTCAACCACAAGAACCCGGGCATCGGAAACCGAATCCATGCGATATTCAAGGGATGACTCGGAAGAATCATCGGGTTTTCTCACTAATTCTTCAACATCAACCGTAGATGTTGGTAACATAAAGGGAATTGAAAATGTGAATACTGAACCCTCGCCCAGTTCAGATTCCACCTTTATATCACCATCCATTAGCCTGGCCAATTCTCGGGCAAGAGCTAAACCTATTCCTGAACCTCCAATTTTCACAGCTTCCTCAGAACGGTAATAACGTTCGAAAATTTTTGATAAGTCTTCCGGCTTAATCCCTAACCCGGAGTCCACTATCCTGAAACAGAGTATGCCCTGGTCTCCATTCTCAAAAACATCCATTCTAATCTCACCTCCAGTTGGTGTAAATTTCACGGCATTACTCAACAGGTTCTCAACAATTTTAGTCACTTTAACCTGATCGAACGTTACGACAATATCTTCTTCAAGAGTGTAATTCAAGGAAATACTGACTTTCTTGAGTGATGCAACAATTTCATGAGAGTTGAAAATTGCTTCAACAAAAGGCTTCAACCGGAGATCAGAATTATGCAATGCAAGGTCCTGATTTTCAAGTTTGGACAGGTCAAAAATCTCTTCTATTCTCGCAATTATTTTCTCACAGTTATTTGTGACCGTCTTCATTATAGTTTTTAATCTTCCCTTTTCACTCTCCGGGTTACGCTGCAATTCTCTAGCCGGTCCATAGATCAAAGTTAATGGGGTGCGTATTTCATGGGCGATACTCATAAAGACATCGGTCCGCATCTTGTTCAGGTTTTTTTCATAAGAAACCAGCTTTGTTATCGCGCGTTGACGTGCCCTCTGAAGGGTGAATATTATGACTGCGCCAACTGCCACTATCAGAGCAATGATGATCAAAATATTGCGCTGTAACGTTGCACGCTGGCTTTTTTCCAACTCCAATTCATTGTTGGCAGTCAGAATTGCGTTTTCCTTTTCCTTTTCGGCTAGTTCTACCGCTGATTCCAGCCGTCCGACTTGAACAGCATTTCTAACATCACTTAATGAATCAGCCAATAAGGCGCCTTCTCTTTCATATTCGTAAGCCTTTTTGAAATTGCCTAAATCAAGATAAATCAATGCAATAACCCGTGTTTGATAGACCACACCTTGTAAATCTTTCCTCTTTTTGGCCAAATCTACAATCCGCTCCGAGACAGTAATTGCTTTAGTGTATTCCTTCCTAATCCTGTATACATCCACCTGGAACTTCAGTGCTCCAATAAGATTGTGAGTGTCGTTCATCCGTTCGAACATGGGAATTGCTTTATCATAGTATGTCAAGGCTTCAGCATAGTTTTCTCTTCGCGATTCAATTGACCCAAGTGTCATGTAAACGCGTGCAGTTCCCCTGGAGTCCCTCAATTTTCTGGCTTGCTGTAGTGCCGCAGTTGCACTTTCAAAAGCCTCATCCAGATCCTTTCCCAGATCAAATGCCAGGTAACCAGTAAGGTTGATATTGGCGGCAAAAGCCCTCCGGGAAAGGTCATTTTCTTCAGCCACGACTTTAGATTTACGATAATACTCCAGTGTTTTTTCGGCATTTTCCAGGTCTCTATAGAGGTGTCCAAATTCCAGGTAATACCTGGCAAAGAGGTCAGGATGATTGGCCTCATTAATGTAAGGCTCCGCGGTCAGGAAATACTCCATGGACTTATCTAATTGCTTAAGTTGGGCATGAACACCCCCGAGGTTGGTATAGGTAGTTGCTATCCGTCTAACATTGCCTTCTGTCAGGTCTAGTTCTAATATCTGCTGGAAGTTGTCTTTGGCTTTTTCCAGTTTACCTGTAACTCTGAAGGCCGTGCTCAGGTTAGCCATTACATTTCTGATCAGTGCGGTGTCGGCTAAGTCCCTTGCTAACAGTAACGCCTTGTCAGCGAAATAAATGCTACTGTCCATATTATTCCTGTAGAGATAATGCCGTTGAAAGTGTTTATATGCTTGAGCCAAGCCTTCCGGATAATTGAGTTTCTCAGAAAGAACAACCGCTTGATCAAGTTTCTCCTTCCTGAATTCTGGCCGAGCCCTACCAAGGTGGGTAACAATATCCAGAATTAGGTTTACTTTGGTCGTGTCCTCCGTTTCCCACTCGGATTCAACACTAAGCAGTGAATCAAGTTTATTCTGAGAATATCCATCATTCCCAATAAAAGAGCACAAGGTCACTATCAGAGCAAGCGAGAATTTGGAAAACCCTCTCATATTGGCGCATTTAGGTCTCTAAATCTGTGTCAATTTCATAATGAATGAATTCATTATCATAAAATTGTTACACAATACATTAGAATCTAGCTAAGAAATAGCTATTAGACAATTATTATCCATTTAAATTGGATGACAGATATTTCCAAATCCTTAACACTATTCTATTGTGCAAGAGACTAAAGGATCAGATACTATTTGTTTTGAGGCGGCAATTGTCTAATTGTCACATTTATGGGATAGCCATCTCCCGTCCGGAGATGGCTATTTCCTCAACCTAAACGCCAGGAGCGTGTTTATAATGACCCGTGCATAGGTCATTTTCTTTAAATCAAAACAGAAACCTCTTGATGACCCCAAAGAGCCAAAGCTGAACACTGAGATATACAGCCCGGCTCTATTAATTGGGGTCACAAGGGAGTTAATTTCAAGTACGAATGGTGTGGACCGGCAATAACAATGTACGGAAGCCGGTAAAAGAACGGACGTCTTCCATTCTACCCCGCACACAACACACTTGGTGCCAAAGGTATCAGTGCTTTTAGAAGACAACTCTAAATTTTCGGACAGCCCTGCTGATAAATCGGACAAGTGTATTGAATTCAACATTTTCTGACTATTTCTGTATGAGAATCCGTTTCGTTTTTTTGCCTTGATGGGTGAGTAGTTGCAGCAGATAAATTCCAGAACTCAGTCCTCGTATGTCAATCTTCTCTGTTCCTTCTACGTCATAGATAGGGTATCTTCTAACGAGTAACCCTTGACCAGAATAGAGGTGGATTTCGGCCTCCCCTACTTCATCCGGGATTTTGTAGGTTGCATTCAGCTCAGTTCCTCTCACGGGATTAGGAAAAGGCAATAGTTCAAGCTCTGCACGATCTTCGAACTTGTCCACCATAACAACATCAGAGTAATTGGATCCGCCACCAGGATCAGTTTGTACAATCCTGTAGTACACACGTTGAGAGGGCGCTTCGGCATCCAAATAGTCAAGACCAATCAGAGAACCGTGGTCATCCGGAGCAACCCTTTCTCCTATATTCTGAAAATCAAACCCATTTGCACCTCGTTGTACAGCATATATCTCTTTACCATCGCTGTCAGCAACCGTCCAACTCACCATTGCTTTTCCCTCTTTATCCCTTCTTGCCTCAATTGAAAGAAACTGGATTGGCAACCCTCCTGCTTCATTGGCTCCCAACGTAAAGTATTGTCCATTCGTCAGACTGACATTTGAAAAGCGAAATTCATGAGCGTCAACTTGTTCTCCATTTGCAGTTATCGAGTGCCCTGATGTGAAAGAGCTCACATTAATGTATGTGGTACCACTTGTGAAGTCCCCGTCATTATCTACCATCAACAAAGGTGTAGTAATGGCATTAATATTATATTCCGAAGTGGGGATTAGGAAGACAATATCAACTGCTCCTGAATAATTTACCTGAGCCATCCATTGTCTTTTAAGCCGACTTCTGACCTGATCTCGATCAAAATTTTTGGTGGAGCCAGCCCAGGAATCGTTGTTGTCTCCAATCAAGAAGTACTCTCCATCATTGAGTGATGAAGCCGACAGATGTAAAACCCCATCCCCAGCCGAAGCGGTAAAGTCACCAGTGCTTGGATCCTGATTCAATGACTGACTGGTGATACGGGACAGCGAGGTTAAGTGATCTTTAAAGACACCAGTGATCCGGTTGTTGTAGTCGTTATCCAAGCTACTGTTCCAAACTACATTCCCCTGAGAGTCTCTGTAATCTGAACTGAGTGTGAAATCGTGCTTCAAGGCTAAATAACTGGATACCTGTTCTACCTGGGTTTGGGTAAGGTCATTGCTAAAAGCAATCACTTCTCGAAGATCCCCATCAAACTGAGAACCTACGGTGGGATCAGCATGGTTGCCTATACCAAAGGCAGCCCCCGCATCAAGGGCAACATTCACAGAATTACCACTTGCCACTTCTAAACCATCAGCGTAGAGTTTAACCGACCCTGCTGAAGAAGCTTGTTGACGTACACCAGCCACCACATGCCAGTTATTGTCGTTGTAAATAGTACCTCCAGGACTCCTCACCGTCAACCCGCTGGTATTGTCTGCATTAAAATGCAGTAGCCCATCAGAAATACCCAGGCCGTAATCTGAACTAAAGGCCGTGGTTCCAGAACTCACAAATGTGGGAGCGTCTTCAAAATTGGTAACAGAGCCTCCGATTTGCAAAGTCCTGAAGACAGTAAAGAGCGTCAGATCACCAGAGAGATCATTACCGTTCTCAGTTTTCAAATACTCTCCATCGGTTGAATTGGTGTCTCCAAATTCCAGGTATTTTCCAGCAGCATCAGTACTCGCAGACACATTGGCATTGCTTCCTGAACCCAATCTTGTAGCCACGGCATCTCGATCTAAGGAAGAAATATCTGTGACTTCGCGGCTGGCTCCTGAAGAAGAGAGACCAATCTCATCCTCAGCCCTGATCCAAAGGGCCAAATCAGAGGTGAGACCTCCAGGGCCTGCTAATTCTGCAATGGTAAAGTATTGCCCGTCAATTAACATGATGTTACTGTAAGTCACCTGATTGCCAGACACCGAGACATTTGCTACCAGGCTCGCATCTGCAAATGAGGAAGTAGAAGATTGTAATAAGGTATAATTGCTTCCATCGGTATGCCCACCCCCGGTAAGGTCAAAGTTTAGTTGTAAATTGGTGGGTGCCGTGCCTGTGACTTGCACTTTCCATACTCTGTCCAGTCGTCTACCAGTTCCACCTGGCACATCGGTATTGTTCATGGAAGCGGCAGTCGTGGTACCACCATTATGGCCCCATAGCACAAACTGGCCTGCACTGGCTGAATTGGCATTGGCCTCATTAGTGGCAGCCAAAGTACCGTAACCAATGGATACGATGCTGCCTGAGTTGCTGGATTTGGCTTGTTTCTGATCCAATACACTTAATTCGTCATTGCCTATGCCGGTTACACCATTGTGGTAAGCTGAATGAGCACTATAATCCCAGATCACCACATCTTCGGAACTCACATAGTCTCCTTCCGTAATGCTGCTGGAAACGACTTCTCCTGCGACATCATCCCCATCACGGTCTTCAGACAGGTGAATACCATACTTGAGTGCGAGATAGGTCTCTATTTTCAATTCTTCCAGGTCGGTAAGGGTGCCTTGATAGGTAATCACTTCTCCAAGAAATCCATCGAAGGCCTTTGTACCATTGTCCTGATCTCCAAGCGTATAATTGTATGTACCCAAACCCGCATCGCCTAAAGAAGTCGAGTAGGTGCCGTTCAATAAGGCACTGTTCTCATAGATATTGGCCACTGTTCCGGAGGGGTGATCTACCCGCCATAAAGTCCAAATGTCTTCGGTCAAAGCAGTTGGAAAGGAATTGGTCCCACCATAACGACTGCTCGCAAGAAAGCTCCGATCATCTGATGTGCCTCCTCTGTACTCATACAAGGCAGCATTGGCCAAGGATGAACTGTTAAGAAAGCCTACTGTGAATTGGGTGAGTCCGGCAGTACTGGTTGTAAATGTACCTTCCAAAGAAGTAGCATCACTGGTGAATTCAATAGCGGGATTGAAGTTTACCGAGTTGGTCTCATAGGTGGTCAAGTCCGAAGGATCGGAAGCATCTGCTTCACTCGTACTTTGATCGGCCCAGGTTTCTACCGTTTGGCCGTCCGTGGCTGATGTAGTACCTGTATTGAATACTTGTTGATCAGCCCTGAGCCAAAGTACGAGGTTGGCATCTATTCCTCCCGGAGCTGATGGTCGGTTCATTCCCAGAGTAAAGAATTGCCCATCCGTAAGGTTGACTCCTGAAAAGCTGAGAATATTATTGACTGCATCATAAGCAGTGGCATTGGTAGTGGTACCGCTTGCCATGGTACTCGTACTGGCAATAATCAGTTTGAAATCACTCACATCCGTACTATAGCCGAGTCCCGTCAGGTCGAACTCTATCTCCGTGGCACCGACTTCCCCTGTGTCTTGTGCCTTCCACACGCGGCTCATACGCTGCTCTACCCCGGAAGGCACATCGTTGGTATTGACGCTGGTACGTTCGGTTGAGGCTCCGTCATGACCCCATACCAGGAAGTCACCATCATCATTAAAACTATTGACATTTTCTTGGTTAGTGGCCGCAACGCCTCCAAGTCCAATGGTCAGGATTGATCCACTCTCCTGACTTTTCGATTGTTTTTGGGTCAATACTGAGTCGTCATCTCTTCCAATTCCGGCTACTCCATTATGATAGCTTGAATTAGCGCTGTAATCCCAGATGACAGCATTGATGGAAGTAACATAATCTCCCTCTGTAATACTTCCAGAAACCACTTCACCCAAGCTGGTATCCCCATCTCTGTCTGCTGACAACTGAATGCCATATTTGACGGCCAGATACGTTTCTACCTTAAGTTCTTCGAAATCAGTTAGTGTTCCCTGATAGGTGATCACTTCTCCAAGGAAACCCTCAAAGTCTCGCGTCCCGTTGTCCTGATCTCCCAGCGTATAATTGTAAGTGCCTAAACCCGCATCGCCTAATGAAGTCGAGTAGGATCCATTCAGTAATGCACTATTCTCATAGATATTGGCGATTGTCCCTGATGGATGGTCTACCCGCCACACTTTCCAACTGTCTTCGGTCAAGGCTGTGGTAAAGGTATTAGTCCCGCCATATCGACCACCAGCGAGAAAACTCCGGTCATCTGAAGTACCTCCCCGGTATTCATAAAGCGCATCATTGGCACCAGAGGAACTATTGAAGAAACCTACTGTAAATTGAGTGAGTCCTGCTGTAGTCGTGGTGAATGTACCTTCCAAAGAAGTGGCGTCATTCGCAAATTCAATAGCCGGATTGAAGTTGATGGTATTGGTTTCAAAAGTGGTCAGGTTGGACGGGTCGGTACCATCGGCACCACTCACACTCTGATCGATCCAGGAGGCAACCGTTTGGCCATCTGTAGCGGCCGTGGTACCGGTATTGTACACACGCTCATCGGCCCTTAACCAAAGAACCAGATTCGTATCCACACCACCAGGAGCTCCTGTGGTGGCTGTCCCCAAGCTAAAGAACTGCCCATCAGCCAGACTAATTCCTGCAAAGCTTACGGTGTTATTCACCGCATCATAAGCTGAGGCATCCGTAACAGTACCGTTAGCCATCGTGCTGGAGTTGGAAATGATCAGTTTGAAGTCATCTGCACTGGTGCCATACCCGAGACCTGTCAGATCGAATTGAACGGTGAGTCCACTCACTGCCCCAGTATTTTGTACCTTCCAAACACGGCTGATTCGCTCTCTAATTCCCGCTGGCAGGTCACTAACATTGGCGCTAGCCTGTGCAGTCGTTCCATTGTCATGGCCCCAGATCAGGAAGTCTCCGTCATCATCGAAGTTATTCGCATTGGCTTCATTAGTTGCGGCAATACTACCCAGCGCCATGGTAAGCACTGCCCCGCTCTCTTCGCTCGTTGCTTGTTTTTGAGCCAAAGCTGAAAGGTCGTCCCTACCAATACCCGATACGTTGTTGTGATAGATGGAATTGGCAGTATAATCCCAGATAACGCCAGCAGCCGAATTGAGATAGTCTCCTTCGGTAATGCCACCTGAAAGCACCTCACCCAAGTTGGAGTCACCATCATCATCACTGCTCAATGTTCTGCCATATTTTAAAGCCAGGTAGCTTTCTACCCGTTGTCTTTCAACAGCGGTGAGGGTTCCTTCATACAAGATCACCTCTCCAATAGAACCAACTAGCTCATTTCCACCAGTATCATCATCACCCAATACGTAACTGTACGTTCCGCTGGGAGCACTTGACGAAGCAGCATTATGAGCATCTTCAAACAATGTTCCATTCTGGTAGATGTCGGCAGAATTACCCGAAGGGTGGTCAAAGGACCAGAAATTCCAGCTATCCCTATTGATATCGACCGTAAAATCATCAATTGTACCAGCATACCACCTATTAGTGAAAAAACCTCTATTGCTTCCATTTTTGAATTCGAAAAGTGCCCGGTCTGCACCGGAAACGGTATTGCTGTTTCCGGCAAGGAAGATGGACAGTCCGGCAGTGGTAGTGGTAATTGAGCCTTCAAGAGACTTGGCATCATTATCAAAAGCTACTGCCGGATTGAAATTCACGGCATTGGTTTCGAAGGTGGTCAGTCCAGAAGGATCGGCAGCATCAGATCCATTGATGGTCTGATCAGCCCAGGTACTGACTGTCTGGCCATCCGTGGCGGCCGTAGTACCGGTATTGTAAACCTGTTGATCGGCCCGAAGCCAAAGCTTCAGGTTCGTTGACACTCCGCCTGGTGCAGGCTTAGATGACATACCCAGTGTGAAGAACTGCCCGTCAGCCAGCGAGATTCCAGAAAAGTCAACGGTGTTATTGACGGCATCATAAGCCGATGCCTCAGTAGTCGTACCATTAGCCATAGTGCTGGAGTTGGAAACAATCAGAGTGAAGTCCGTTCCATCCAAGTCATAGCCGAGTCCTGTCAGGTCAAACTGTACAGCAACCGCTCCTACTGAGCCCGTATTTTGCACCTTCCAAACGCGGCTCATGCGCTCGTCCAGTCCAAAGGACAGGTCGCTTGTATTGGTTCCTGTCTCAAGGGCCGAAGCATCATCGTGCCCCCAGACCAGGAAGTCACCATCATCGCCAAAGTTATTGGCATTGGCTGAGTTGGAGCTGGCAATACTCCCTAAACCAATCGTCAGTATGCTACTATTGTGTTGACTTTGGGACTGTCTTTGATTCAGTATAGAAGCATCGTCTTTGCCAATACCGGCCACCTCATTGTGGTAGGTGGAGTTGGCACTATAGTCCCATATGACTACATCTCCTGAGCTGACATAATCTCCCTCCGTAACAGCGCCCGAAATGGTTTCTCCGAGGTTCGCATCATCATCATTGTCATTGGTCAGTGAAATGCCGTATTTCAGCGCCATATAGGAATTGACCTTCTGTTCATCTGCCTCAGAAAGGTCGTTTTCATAAATGATGATCTCAGGGATTAATCCATTGAAGTAATGACTACCGCTAAGCACTGCACCCACATAATTGGTACGGCTGCCTCCCAAAGCCGTGATACTGGTTTGACTGCCGCGGACATAAGAGCCGTCCCTTGTTTCTTCCAGAATTCGGGTACCAGTGTTGAAGGTGCCATAAAGCAGGTAGGGACTGAATCCCGGGCTGTTATAAGTATTTGCACCAGTCAGATTAAGGTCGTTGTTCCAATGAAATAAGCGAGCGCCTAAAGAAGCATCATCGGCATGACCAAAGCCAAGGTCATTATTGTTTTCACTTCCCTGGGAGCCAATCAGGTAGTTCTGCGCACCATCTTCGCGTAGACCCACACCGACCAGTGTATAGTCTCCACCATTGGTACTTCCGGTTTTAATATTGGCCAGGTTGCCCAGTACCAGTCGATCATTGGTACCATCAAAATCGATGACCGGATTGAAGTTGATATTGTCGGTCGTATTGTCCTTGTAAAGTGGTGGGTTACCGTCTGAGGTAACTGCCAAGGCATTGGAAGACTGATCCGTCCAGGTAGTTATTGTACTGTTGTCGGTAATGGTGGAAGTACCCTGATTGGCCTTGAGCCATACATAAAGGTCGGTGGAAACACCACCGGGAGCACCAGAGGTTTTGGTACCTAAGGCGAAAAACTGGCCGTCTGCGAGGTCAATTCCCAAAAAGGTCACCGTATTGTTAACAGCACTATAGCTGGAAGCACTGACAATACTGCCGCTCGCCATGGTACTTGAATTAGAGATGATCAGTTTGAAATCATCTATATCGGTACCATAATTGAGCCCGGTCAGGTCAAATTGTACGGTCAGGCCGGTTACTGATCCGGTGTTCTGCACCTTCCAAACGCGAGTCATTCGTTCACTAATCCCTGTAGGCAAATCACCTGTATTGGCACCGGCCTGGATAGTTGCTCCTGCATCATGACCCCAGATGAGGAAGTCACCATGGTTCTCAAAGCTGTTGGTATTGCCTTCATTGGTGGAGGCTAAGCTACCCAAACCAATAGTTAGAATACCTCCACTCTCGCTTTGAGACTGTTTTTGATCCAGCCCTGAAAGATCGTCCCTACCAATACCTGCTACATCATTATGGTAAGTTGAATGGATACTGTAATCCCAAATGACCTCACCCATGGAATTCAAATAATCACCCTCAGTAACAGTTCCTGAAAGCACCTCTCCCAAATTGGTATCTGCATCATCATCATTGCTCAGCATGATACCGTACTTTAAGGCGAGATAGCTTTCTACTTGTTGAGTTTCCAGTGCCGTGAGCGTACCTTGATAGACGATCACGTCCCCGAGGAATCCCGTAAAATCATTACCCCCGGTAATATCATCTCCTAACACATAATCGAAACTACCCCCCAAGCCCAGTGACCTGGTAGTCCCGTAATTTATCTCATGCTCACTACCATTCTCAGAAATATGGGCCGTACTACCCACCGGGTGATCAATGGTTAAGAACTTCCATTGATCAAGGGTTAGTGCTGATGAGAAGCTGGTGAGCCCTGCATACCTTCCATTGGCCACAAACATGCGGTTATTAGTGTTGGTTTCTATCTCGAACAGCGCGTCATGTACTGAAGAAGCACTGCT
>JANQKF010000014.1 GCA_028281285.1 Cyclobacteriaceae bacterium | reverse complement strand
TCTACTCAGTGAATAGACCGTTTTGGTATTCTGGGCAGCGGCTGTAACCCGGGTATAGGCAAAGTCAGTGGTTTCATCCACGATATTAAAATCCTGGTCAAAGAGAGTAGGGAAGAGCTTTGTGAAATTTCCTTCTTAGGCCGCAAAATGGAATAGCCTTCTTATTTTTTCGAAGACCTTTTTGGGTTTTTGGAAAAATAAAGGCCGGCTAAAAACCGGCCCCTATCTTGTCTATTCTTATTGTTTTGGTATCACCAGATAATTGGAAGCACTACCGATATAGTTACCAATTATTTAGATCACTAGGTAAATCTGGATCATCCAAGTACATGATGATTTCATCAGGGTCAATCAATGAGAACATGATCTCCAGTTTTGAGACAAACTTTTCCATGAATTCCTGAACTGAATTTGCAATCAAGCTGATTTCATATTCTTCAGGAGAAATCATCACGACTTTATTCTGATTTGAATTTGAATCATAGAAGTAGCCAAACTCATGATACCCACTAGTCCCTAAGAAGATTACAACCTGTTCTGAATTAAACTCCAATGGATCATAAGAATTACTTTTCGCAAGATCAGCTATTTGCTTGTTATTAAGCCCAGGAATACAATAGTCCAAAAATGAAATCCCATTACTATATGCGAAAAACTTCTTCAAACCAGAGTCCAATTTAAATTCAATACCACTTTCATACTCATCAATAGCGATAGAATCACAACTTGGATAAGTGGTTACGTGGTTAGGGTACTTTGAAGCAAGATTTTTTATTTTTTCGATAACATCCTCCATATTCTACCTCATTAAATTTTTTAGAAGATTTGGATTATTTTTCACATCTCCAATTACGCTGTCCATAATTCTGGCAAACTGATGAACTTGTGCCTGAGTCGGATTAGGAAATCTTCTTCCAAAATTATTCCACATGACGTTAACAAAACGCCTGTGAAAGCCTCTAGGCAATGCCATTAAGTTGGATAAATTATCTATCGCACCATCTCCCATCAGGGCTCTATATTTTTGTGGAATTCTGTGATGCACCTCCATTGTCCTTTTTCCAACAAACTGAGCAAATTTCGGGAATGCCTTTACAAATGCCTTTACATATCTTTGTGGAGGTGATATACCCCCAGCTTCTATTTGAAGAGGTTCATCCCCAGTCTGTACACTCCCTTGGAACATTTCGATTTCTGCCATCATCACATCTCGTGCAAATTCCATCGTTGTCTCTATTGATTTGAGAACGGGTCCATTACTAAAATGATGCAGTCGAAGAACCCCATCTTCTACCTCAATGATTATGTAAACTCCATTTGCAGTGTTGATCCTTGCCACAACTTGATCTCTATGTTTCGTATAAAAGTCTTGAGCAAGGTTATAGTAAGCTTTGCCCAGGAGGGTATTGGCAGTTCTTTCTAACCAATTTTTGGGATACTTATAGCCTGGCGGATCCGTGCTTGTTGCGCCACCTAAATGTTCATAAGCACTAATGTCATTGCCACCTATTATGGCATTGTGCAGGGCCATAGATCTATTGTGCTGTTCTCTTCCTTTTACCCAATCTGGTGCCTCTCCTTCTAATCCTGTTGGATCAACAAAATAAACTGGGTTGTCAAAAGAGAAGTGATAAGGAGTCCACATGTCTTGTGTTACAGCCAAAGGATCAACAGCACCAAACCTTCCTAATTGAGGGTCATAGAGCCTTGCATTAAAATCATAGATATTCCAATCAAAGTCTAGCTGTTCTTCGTTGCCATTGAATTTATATCTATTGGGTTTGGCTAGTGGAGCTGTGGAACTCAAAGCAGAAATATTCATCCCAAAGGGATAGTAATGATCTTCCTGCAGGATTTTGCCCTTGGTATGGGTAATCTCCAACTCATCAAAGTAGACTTCCATGTTATCGGTACTCTCATTGGAGAGATAGATATACATAAAACCACCCCTTGGAATAGATCTACTTAGTGAATAGACCGTTTTGGTATTCTGGGCAGCGGCTGTAACCCGGGTATAGGCAAAGTCAGTGGTTTCATCCACAATATTAAAATCCTGGTC
>JANQKF010000010.1 GCA_028281285.1 Cyclobacteriaceae bacterium | reverse complement strand
ACTTCCCAAAACCCCAAAACCCCAAAACCCCGGAATACACTGCAGTGTTGAACTACGATTAGAGGGATCACATTTAATTTTGGGGGAAATTAGCAGAGAGATCAGATTAGCAAGAAACAGCTTAATAGGCATAACAATTGTTCTGAGTGGCCTTGAGGCGCTTTCTGCGAACTCGAGATCATCCTTTCCTTGTCGGCACACGGTCTCTAGAGAGCGTGTTTCGCCGCTTTTGATGAAACTTGATGTTGGTTTGAGCTTCCTCATTTACAGGGTTCATATCTTCATATTTGAACAGAATGTCTCTTTGCCGGTCATTCGAGCTTTTGAACAAACTCTCACTGTATTCGATGAATGAGGCTGTCTGATCAGGCCCTGGGTCATTGCCATTCATGTTGATGGGGACGGACACGAACTCACTTGTCTTGATGTCAGAAAAGAAATTGGGTGTAATTTCAGTGCTGCGATCATCATCTCCATAATCTGGGTTGTCTTCCTATAATCAGGATTGATTACCGACGCTCAGTGGCCAGAAAGCTTACATTCTCTACCTCTTCGTCAACTGATGTGTCAATGAACTTGGTTGACGAGTTCCTGTTGTTCGTGCCTACATCTTTATTATTTGTATAAAAGCATTGGGCCGTTTTCAGGATCACTGGAGGTAAGTTATTCCGCACATAGGGCCCTAGGCGGTTGTTGTAGTAGTCAGACACCTTTTTGGGCTTTCCTTTGATTGATTTGGTGGTCTTCCAGCATCCACTACTGAGCTCTGTAAGGTTCTTATTGGCTGATACGTCGACCATTTTGGAATCCTTCGGTTGCTTGAGACCCGACTTCCATCCGAACTTGAGGTCGGAGCCACAGCGGCTCTGGTAGCCTGGCCGCTCCTGCATGTATGGGTGAGAGGTCATCAAAAACTGGTCTTTCACTTTGCTCAACTTCTTTCGGTTTACCACAGTAGTCTTATCTTCACTGGTGTAATCATTTTGGTGCTGATACACATGGATCTTGTTCTGTTTTTGCTTCGATTTGTACTTCATAAAGGGGCTCTTTTTGTAAAAGTGGTTTAGGGTCGATCACATCCGACCAGCTTTGACCTTACTAGGCTTTTTTGAGCTTTCCAAAGGCATTACTTGATCGCTGGATTCCGAGTTAATTTTGATACTTGAGTTAGTCCGTTTAACTTCGAGCCCGGGGTAGCCAAATTTCGGGTTCGTGGGAGAGAACTTGGAATTCAGAAAGAGGATGTCCCCTTCGACTGATTGGTTAAGGTGATCATGGCCATTGCTGACCAATGGCTGATTCAAATTGATCACGTTCCTTTGTAAACTCCGATTCCCGTTCCGTTTGTAGCCATCGTTCTTGGAGTACTGATAACTGGAATTCCCGTTAGAATCGGCGTATCACTGGTTTTTGTACCCCACAGACGAGTTTAATCCACCTAATTTTGATTTGGGATTCTTCATAATGCTGTTAGTTACCCCTTCTTTATAAAATTTTATATATTTTCAGGATTAAAACTTACCATGGGGTTTTGGGGTTTT
>JANQKF010000007.1 GCA_028281285.1 Cyclobacteriaceae bacterium | reverse complement strand
GCCGATGAGACCAGAGGAATTCATGCTGACTTTCATGCTTTTTGGATGTCACCGGACGATGCCGATTTCTACATCATTGGAGGAGATGGCGGTATTGGTATTACCAGGGACAGGGGCAAAAGCTGGTTTTTCCCTGAGAATATTCCTGTGGGCCAGTTCTACCAAGTGAACGTGGATGAAGAATTGCCTTATCATGTTTATGGAGGCCTCCAGGATAATGGCAATTGGTATGGTCCCGGCTATGTTTGGAGAAGAGGAGGGATCCGCACACTCTATTGGCAATATCTTGTAGGGGGAGACGGCTTCTATATTTCACCGGATGCTGAAGACCCACGGTTTGGTTATGGAACGTCTCAAAACGGTAGTCTTTACAGGTACGACAAGGTTGGCGGATACTACAGCAGCATCAAGCCGCCCAAGCCTGAGGGTTTCCCCAGATTGAGGTTTCATTGGAATGCTGCTTTTGCTCAAGATCCCCATGATGTCAAAGCAGTTTACTATGGTAGCCAATTTGTTCATGTCAGTAAAGACAAAGGCAAGAGTTGGTCGGTAATTTCACCAGACCTCACTACCAACCGTCCTGAGCAGCAAAAAAGAGATTATGGAGGCTTGACGCCCGATGCCTCCGGGGCGGAGTTTTACAATTGCATTCTGGCCATCGAACCGAGTGCGATTGACAAAAAGGTGCTCTGGGTAGGAACAGATGATGGATTGGTACAAATTTCTCAAGATCAGGGAGAGACCTGGAATGAAGTGGGCCAAAACATCAAGGGCCTTCCTGAAGGCAGTTGGATTGCCCGAATTCATGCTTCAACGCACGAGGCCGGTACCGCATGGGTGGTGGCCAATAACTATCGCAAGGGTGATTATACCCCTTACCTGTTTAAAACTGAAGACTATGGACGAACCTGGAAATCAATGGTCACGGAGAAGTCACCGGTTTTCGGCTATAGTTTGAGCTTTATTCAAGATCCGGTTGAACCCAAGCTTGTGTTTCTGGGTACAGAGAATGGACTATGGATTAGCTTCGATGAGGGTGAGAATTGGGAACGATTTCGCAATGGCTTCCCGTCAGTCTCAACCATGGACCTAAAGATTCAAAAACGAGAATCAGCATTGGTTGTGGGTACATTTGGTCGGTCAATCTGGATCATTGATGATCTTGAGGCACTCAGGGCTTACGCAGGTAAGGGATTAAAGTCAAACCTCATGGCTGCAAAAGTCAATGTTGCGGTACAGGTGAAAGGCATCTTTATCAATGCTCCCGGAAACATTTGGTCAGGGTTTCACACCACGTTTCAGGGTGACAATCGTCCATTCCGGCAAGTGGATATTCCTTACTTTCTGAATAACCCAATAGAGAATGAGTTTCTGAAGGCACAAGTTTTTGATGCTTCCAATAAAGTCATCATGGAATTTGAAAATTCGGAACTCCCTATAAAAGGATTAAACTACTTGACATGGCGGCTTGATGAACAAATCAACCGCTTACCGGGGAGTTGGGTTAACGAGGAGTCCCGGGGGATTCCGGTTTTACCCGGAAAGTACCGCATGGTGCTGACCTATCGGGGTAGAAAGGCTTCGGTTGACATCGAAGTGATTGCCGACCCTCGCTTTGACTTTGATCCTGAAATAGACAAGGCCCTGTATCAGGGGCAAAAAGAACTGGACTTGATCAGGAAACAATTGAATGAGAAGTTGAGTGCATTGTCACGGAACAAACAAGACTTAGCCCGCCTGATCAGCAAACTGGATCAATCAAATCATCAGGAACTTCTGAAAGAAGCTCTGTCGCTCGCAGGTAAAATCGATCTTGTGCGCTATGAGGCATTAGGTCAACCTGTCAAAAAGCAAGTTGGTGCCTGGCAGACGTTCGAAGAAACTCCTGTTAAGAAGATTAGGGAAGCCGAACGTAAATTCATGTCCGGACATGCCATGCCTTCAGAGCAAGAGCTTGAATCAATCAAACAAGCTCGTAAAATGGTCAATTCCTTTATTCAAAGTTATCAAAACCACCTAACCAAGGCTTGGGAGCCTTTTAAAGCTAAGGTAGATGCTAAAAAAATAAGTTGGAAATAGGGTGCTCCATAGGTTCTTTTCTCATTGTCGTTTGAGATAGAAGTCAAAGCCCTATCTTCACAAGCCTGTCTAGAAGCGTTCCCTCGGAGATTATGATTTCCGCTATTCCTGTCATTTCCTGAATCAATGGCAGTGTTTTATTC
Source organism: Cyclobacteriaceae bacterium (assembly GCA_028281285.1). Classification (GTDB taxonomy): domain Bacteria; phylum Bacteroidota; class Bacteroidia; order Cytophagales; family Cyclobacteriaceae; genus Roseivirga. The sequence continues at coordinate 49,870 of JANQKF010000007.1, read as the reverse complement.
TCCATAGTTATTAAGCCGTTAGGTAAATTGATATTAACGAAATATTTCCCGTCAAATGGGATATTGGAAACAGATTCGATTTGTCCTTTAATAGATCCCATCTCCATAGAATTAAAGCCATCTAGCTTAAGGAATACACTCTGTCCTTTGCTGATCGACCCAATCATATTTGCGTCCACAATGGCTCTGCAAACAACACGCTCTGGATCCTTGGGCAATACCGCTGCAAGCATTTCTCCACTGGGTATGAATTGATTTTCGCTCCAAAATGAGGACCTGTCTAGTTTTCCGTTTGTTGGAGCGACTAGCAGATTGTCCAGTTTCCATTTGTCGATTCTTTGCTGTAATGCAAACAGGGCTTCATTCATATCCGATTTTGCAGTCAAGATTTGGTCTTTGCGGTCATCTTTAATCTCTGATATTTGATTCTTTAAAGCAGCAAGTGATTCGTCCAGGTCCAGCAAAGAAGTTTGATATTCCAGGAAGGTGGATTTTTGTCTTAAGAATTTCAACACTTCAGCTTCGTATTCACTTTTTACTATACCGTAGCTGCCATCATGGTAGTAGATGGAATCTTGCTTGAACTTATTCTCGAGTAACTCAAACTCCCTTTCTTTAATTACCTGCTGCCTTTTAGATAATTCAATAGCACGAGTCTTCTTCTTTATATCAGCTTCTATTTTTTTTATTTCTACAAAGTGTTTTTGAGAATTCTGAATAGAAGCCAAATGATTTAATGTTTTATTGAATTCCCGAATTTCGGTCTGGAAACCTGGAAGGGTCAATTCATTCGGCAAGGGGAGTGGAGTCTCTTTTTTTGGTCCTAGTAGTTTTTGAAGTGTTAGAATATCGGTGTATTCTTCATTGGTTTCCCAAACGGCAAGCACATCACCTTTCTGCACTGTTTCTCCATCTTTCTTGAACCATTGAGCGATGCGATTGCTTGCTTGTTTAGCAACTAATGTAGCTGGCGCGTTTTGAGAAGTGATTTTAATCGGAACGGTGGTTTTTTCAGGATAGGGAATAAAACTACTGCCAAAAAAAATTATAGCCACAATGATAAAGAGGATAGATATTCCCCATCTAATAATCCATTTAGGTATATGGCCCAAAATCTCTTGTACTTCTTCGCTATGGTCTTCTAAATTAATCTCAGGCATTTCAGTTTCATTTAATTTCCGAGTTCCAGTTGGTTCTTAACCAGTTCGAAATAGGCTCCTTTCGAATCAACAAGCTGCTGGTGATCTCCAATTTCAGCCACCTTGCCTTTGTCCAATACAATGATTTGATCTGCATTTTTGACCGTACTCAGTCTATGGGCTACAACAACAACCGTTCTTCCCTTGAAGAATTTGTTGAGGTTTTCCATAATTACCTTTTCGTTATTTGCGTCCAACGCATTTGTCGCTTCATCCAAAAACAGGTATTCGGGATCTTTGTAAATAGCTCTGGCAATTAGAAGCCTTTGCTTTTGGCCTGAACTAATCCCTTTACCGTCATTTCCAATTTTGGTATTATATCCCAGTGGGAGTGAGTTTACAAATTCCTTAATGTTTGAGGCTTCGAGTGCCTGATCAACCTTTTCGATATCCGGGATATCGTCAATTATACCAATGTTATTTAAGATATTGTCCGAGAAAATAAAGCCATCTTGCATTACAACTCCGCACCTGCGCCTCCATTCAGATGGGCTATACCTGTCCAATGGAAAAGGACCTAACATGATGCTCCCACCTACGGGCTGATAGAAACCGAGAAGTAGTTTAATTAAGGTGGTCTTTCCACTACCGCTTGCACCAACTATGGCTGTAACTTTGTTGGCCGGAATTTCTATTGAAACATCATTCAGCACCTTCTCTGATGCAGGACCTTCGTATTGATAGGTAAGGTTCTTTACCTGTATTGAAGCGTTTTTTGGGGTCTTTTGCAGTCTTTGATCTTCGGGTTTTTCCTCATCTGATTTTTCATGAATTTCGCTTAATCGCTCCAGGCTTATTTTGGCATCTTGAGTGACTTGAGTAAACCCTATGAACTGCTGAATAGGAGCATTTAATTGACCAATAATATATTGTATGGCCACAAGCATTCCCAAAGTCATTTCTCCGTTAATGACTGCTTGAACTGAAAGGAAGGAAATGAAAATATTCTTGGTTTGATCAATGAACGTAGAACCTAATTGTTGATTCTGATTTAGGATTAAACCACCAACACTTACTTTAAAAAGCTTTGCTTGAATACGTTCCCATTCCCATCTTTTTCTCTTTTCTGCATTGTTGAGCTTTATTTCTTGCATGCCCGTAATCAATTGTACAATGCTGTTTTGATTCTCCGAGGCTTGAGTGAACCTTTTGTAATCGAGATCTCTTCTTTTTTTCAGGAATATTAAAATCCAACCCACATAAAGTATGCTTCCAAGGTAGAACACACCGAGAATACTATAATTATAAGTGGCCAATACAAAGCTGTACAGGACCAAAGTGATTACAGCAAAAACGATATCTATTAACGACTTGGTTAGAAAGGATTGAATTCTATTGTGGTCACTGATCCTTTGCATAATGTCACCAATCATCTTAGCATCGAAAAATGCAATAGGTAAGCGCATAAGCTTTGCCAGAAAGTTGGCAATCAAGGAAATGCTCACTCTGGTAGTAACATGCAGAGAAATCCAGTTTCGTATCAAGCCATTGGCTGTCTGGCCAAAAGTAAGGACCAGTTGTGCTATTAAGATCAGCACAACAAAGCCCATGTCCTTGTTGTTTATACCGACATCAACAATGGACTGCGTAAGGTAGGGGAAGATTAGACTGATAAGGCTTCCCGTAAGTAATCCAAGAACCAGTTGAATAATGTATTTTCGGTGAGGTTTTAAATAACCAAGGAGATACTTCGCACTTAGCTTTCCTTCTTCATGTGGATTCTCTTTATAGAAATCGGGTGTAGGTTCTATAAGTAGCGAAATACCTTTGCCTGAACCTTTGATTTTATCTTGTTTCCATTTATTGAGAAACTGTTCTTTGGTGTATTTCAGCAGTCCATGGGCTGGATCGGCAACAAAAATAGTGTCGTTCTGATTCTTGCCCTTTTTTATCTTATAAACCACTACAAAGTGGTTTTGGCCCCAATGAACGATTACCGGAAGTGTAGCTTCATTCCTGAGCTGCTCATAAGTGAGTTTAACACCTTGGGTATGCAGCCCAATGGCTTCGGCTGCGTAGCTTATCCCCATCATCGAGACGCCTTCCCTTGTCAGGTAGCTAAGTTCTCTTAGTCTGGGAATACTATAAGTTTTGCCATAGTGTTGCGCGACCATTTTTAAACAAGTTGGCCCACAGTCCATGGTGTCTGGTTGTCGATAGAATGGAAATTTCAATGGGTTACTTGTTATGGATTAGTACGGTTTTCAAAAACAATTTTTTCAATAAATCGGGTCAAATCAGTATTGCTGAATATCTCCTTAAAGTTTTTTTAATAATGACCGAACGCAATGGTCAGATGGTCAAAGAGTGTTCACCTTAACTTTGCGATCATGACTACTGGGTTATCTTCCGGTTGTATGCTACGAAACTGCTTTAGCTTTTCGGGTAGTTGACTGATTTTATCGGGGTTATTTTGAAACCACAGGTTGACGCTTTCGGCTGGAATTACACCAATTACTTCATTTTTATCATTGAGATAATCTGGAGAGAACGAAACAAAATTATCGATGTCATTTACAATGCCATTACCTCTAGTAATTGCCAGGTCTCCTTCAGTCTTGTCAAAAACCCCAATATGGCGCTCTTGATTAAGCTCTAATGAAAAATACAAGGTGTTATTGGTTTCTAATATGTCGGAAACAAAAATGTGCGATTTGTCGGTAAATCGATTAATGTTCTCTTTCATGGAATAGTCCGGGCTATACTTACCTAGTTCAAAGTAATAGTCGGGTTCAAGCTTAGTTGTATTCACTACAAATAATGTGTCATTAAAAGTTTCTTTAAATTTTAATCGACCATTGAAGCTAAAAAAATGTGCTTCCAGCGGATCGAAAGACATTTTTTTTGGGTTATCAATAAAAGAGAGATGATTCTCGTAAATGGCCAATATTTTTCCATTTTTGTCGAATTTCAACAACTTCACATCTTGGTTACCTGAGTCATTGGTTAAAAACCCGACTAGTGTATCACTTTTGATACTGGCATAAGACGTAAGGATTCCTTCAACTTTATCGAATTCGCTCAAAGGGTTAGGAACTGAGCTAATTAGCTTACCCTCCAGTATTGAATATTTCAAGAGATCGTAACGCCATCCTTGGGCATATAAAGATCCATCAAACGCGTTGATTTCTTGAAAAGGTAATGAATTCATATAACCGTTAGGGTCATTTCCAAAATGACCTATTTCTCTTAGATAAGAGCCATCTTTTCTGCTGAACAGAGAAATTCTTTTATGGCTTTTTACAACTAAGTAGTCATTATAGGTATACACTTTTGGCTCAAACTTGTAGAGTGTTTCGGGCGAAGTTTCAAGTCTTATATATTCTATGTTTGTGAATAGCTTTTTTAGGCTGATACTACCATCGGCTTTATTTGAGAATTCTTCTGCGACTGGAATGCGAATTAATTCACCCTGTAAACTCGTATTGCTACATGATGTGAAGAATATAATTGGCAGCAGCCAAGCGTAAGTAATGGTTTTTGTCATGAGAAGATTACCTATTGGACCCCCAATCTGGTTAACCGGGGGTCCAAGTAGTTACTGTGAATTACTCTTGCAATAATTCACAAGCGTCATACTCTCCATAATTACAATTACCACCAGAATAACAATACGTATTCGTTGTTGCATTGGCAGTTGCTGCATGGCTATAGTTACCTACCCAGTTGGCAGATCCATCGTAACAATAGCAAGACCAACATTCTTCTACTCCACCTTTAATGAGAAGTAATTCGTTTTGAGTTAATTTTTCTCCAATAATTTTCATGTTTTTAAAATTTAAAATTTGAAATAATTGTGAGTACTAGTACTATGTATTAATGATCATTTCTCTTTTAGGTATTGCACTTAGACTTTTGACCGTCCTTGCGTACTTCGCATATTCGGTCAGGCTGTAGTGCGAGGATTTCTCAATACCTTCAACAAACAGTTTGGGTAATGAAGAAATTTGATTGGATTGCATAATGTAACGGGTCGAAAAGACAATTTTCTTTACCAGTTCATTGGGCTCACCAGTCCATGTTTTTTTTGAATTATTAGGTTTTTGATACCAACCTCTAAGTAAGCTCCAGGCCAATGTGGTATGACCGGAATAATAGGCATTCACAATGTTTTCCAGGGTAGAAACCTGACTATGGTTATTGGCTTTCAGGCTTAAGTAAAGTGCTACGTTTATATTGTTATTTTCTAACAGAGAGTCAAGTTTTTTGAAAACATTCGCGCAATATCCACAATGTAGGCTTAACAACGCTTGGATTCTGATCGTATCTTCTTCGTTGCTTCCAAACGTCATGGATTGCAATGGTGCTTTTTCTGGAATCACTAATATTTCTTCACGCTTAAGAACAGTTTGAATGACATCAGGAATTCGCTTTAAACGATTATAGCGTTGAAGCAACACAGTATTTGCTCCCCTGGATTCTATATGCGACTTGACGATCAGGTACAAAACGCCTATGAGGGCTACGGTAAGTCCGGATTCAAATGCCTGATCGAGAGATAAGTTAAGATCTGATATCAAGGCAAGAGCGATGACGAAGTTTATGGTGAGCACCGTAACAACCCCCAGGCACAATGGACAAAGCTTTTTAATAAGGAATACCTGTTGGTATAAAGACACAAATACATAGGGAAAAGCGACAAAGGCCATAAGTGTTACAAACCCCATACTGTTCACGCTCATCAGGTATAGTGCAATTAAAAAATAAATGAAGCCTATATCGCTCCATTTGATTCCGGCATAAACCGTTGAATATTTGCTTTTGATCACACTGTCGCAATCTGCTTTCTTGCCCACACGACAGACTTTGTTAAGTAGGGTACCTGATTCACCCAAACCTTTCAACACCAAAGCTATGGCCAATGAGAGCCCCACCAGATGGGCGGTCAGGAAAACAATAGAAGTACTATTGACAAAAAAGGAGCCTGAACTTTTGTAGAAATTGAATGCTAATAGGGTCAAGGTGCTCACAGCAATTGTGGCAATTAGAAAGCCGAAGAACCGTTGACTTTTTGAACGCTCGAGATTCACAATAGAAGGCTTTGCTTTCTTTAGGTCAAGCAATACGGCAATTCCATTAAACTGACCTGCAAACTCATCAATAGGTACTGTGCTCTCTGCTCTATTCTCAGTAGTGAATTTTATTTTCTGGCTCGGTAAAGGATGAACATATGCAAATTCATTATGCCCTTTGTTATTAACATAGGCCAAAAACGGATCATCTAAATTGTACAGGTCCTCCGGTTTTATGCGTACAGGGCTATTGTCAATTCCAAACTTCTCCAGTGTATCCGAAATGGATTTTAGAGTAGGATAGTCGGGGTGGCTTTTGACTTCATGGAAGAAGTCCTTAAAAACCATTTTAGATTTGATGTGGCTGAACAGTTTTTGTAAAGGATTTCTTAGTTCTTCCATTCTAATGTATTGATCTGAGTTACTATCCTGAGTATCTTTTTTAACACAAAATAGTTTAAACTGATATTAGTTAAACAACGAATAATATTTTAAAAGATACTTATTTGATTAGCTTAACATTTATTTTAATAAAATGTTTGTTTTGACTAAATAAAAATCATTCCTAAATGAATTTTATGTAGTAAAAATTTATTTCTACTAATAAAAATTTATAGAAAACCTGTTAGAAGAATACTTGAATTTGATGCTTTATTGCTTTCGGCATTGGGCTTGCCATTCCATTCAGTGCAATTCTTCACTAGTTATAATGAATAACAACTAAACAGTAAGTTACACTTATCGAATTAATGTAATATTAAATTATACTAAGGGTATTCCTTATAGGACTTATGCTTCTTAATCATTATTAAATGCTATGCTGCCTCGAGCAGCAAAAAGAGGTAAGGTAAGGACGGGCCTTAGTACGCTTTCTTCCAGTAACAACCTTCCAGTAACAACGAAGGCTTCATTCTAATTCTTCACAATTAAAGCCGCAAACTATGAATACAAATTCGATCAATATGCATTTGTTCTCGGTGGTTTCAATCCTGAAAATACTATCGCAATCTTCCAGGTCAAAACTCCATTTTGATAAGGGAAAAAGTTTATCAAGGTATGGTTTTAATTCCTGTACCTGAGTTTCTGTACTGACGGTTGTTTTAAATACATGAATCATTTATCCTCTTGCGCTTTTTCGATAAAATCTTCTAAATCAGACATTGCTCCACCGTTATAAACTTTCCGAAAGCCCTTGTCTTTCAAAATTGCTTTTACTTCCATACTGCGTATGCCGTGTGAGCAATAGGTGATGTAAGTTTTGGAGGAATCTAATTCAATGTAGCGTTCCTTAATTGTACCCAAAGAGATATTCAAGGAGCCTTCAATATGTCCTCTTCTAAATTCTCTCTCGGTCCTGACGTCTAGGATGATGGCGTCTTTTACAATCTTTTTTTCTAATCCTTTATCTAGTGTTTTGCTACGATAAATACGATTAATGACAACGAAAAGAACGACTATCCCTACAGTAATGCTAAGAACGATGTATACCGTTTTCATATCTTACTTAAAATCTTACGGTCAATGTAAAATGTACCAAAAGGTATGATACAGGCTATTAATACCTTCCACGTTGTTTGCTTGAACTTCCAGTTGTATTCTACTCCAACACTGATTGTGATAAAAACGAATAGCAAAAAGAGTATTCCGTGAATTGGACCTAGAACTGAAGACAGTTGAGGTATTCCGAAAATGTATTTGAGTGGAACTGATACAAAGACCAGCAGCAATAATGATAGCCCTTCCAAGATTGCCAACAATCTAAGTCTGCCGATACTCGAGTTAACGAACCTATTCATTTAAAATGTTCTTATGTAGGGTCGACTGGCTAAAGGCGAAAATGGCCAGGGAATGGCAATAAGGATTAATACGAAGGCAATGGAATACATCACGAGAATTGTTCTGAACTTTTCAGTCGCTGTTTTTTTTCGCTTGGCTTTTGCAGAACCTATAGTGATGAGTACTATGGCACCAATCATAAGGATGAAATGGAAAAGACCGAAAAAAGTCAAATTCCAATTGGCAACTAAATTCTTGAAGTCAGAGAAGTAGTACTTGATTATTGGACTTTTGACGTAAACGAGAATGCCCAAAGTCAGCTGGACGTGGGCGATTGTTGCCGTCCAATGCCGTACTTTATTGTCCAAAAATGAAAAGTCAGACTTGGAAGTATACCCTTTATACGCCCTAAAGATTGCGTAGCATAATGAGAGTAATACAAGCCATCTGAATATGGAATGCAGTGTTAAGACTGTTGAATACATAGCCCTTAATCGTCAAAGGCAAAGCTCTTTACATTCTCGAAAAATGGCTATGAACAATCATTCCATGATTAGGATTTTTCAATCATTTTTCGAAATTCTGTTGGCGAATGATTAGTGCGCTTTCTAAAGAACCGAGTGAAGTAGGAAGCATCCAAATATCCCATTTCAAAAGCAATCTCGCTAATTGATAAGCCCGATTGATAAAGCAAGAATTTGATTTCAATAAGTTTTATTTCATCGTTGATTTCAGAAGCGGACTTGGACGTAATGTCTTTTACTGATTTGTTCAAATGATTTGGACTGATATTCATCATTTTGGCAAAGTCACTTACTTTCAGGTTTTTCTTCACGTTTTGGTAAGCCAATTTTCTGAATTGGGAAGTAATTTGAAATGAAGCACTTTGATCGACCAGGCTATTTTTGCCAACTAATTGTTGCAATTCGGCAAGTAGTGTGTACAGGTATGAATGTACAATAGTTGGGTTTGGTCGGCCATCAGATTTGAATTCGGAACACAGTCTTTCAAGTAAGTTCAGAATCGCAGGTTTCGAACCTTTCTTTACATTGATTAGCGGATGGTTGCCAACATTCAAAAACTCAAAGTCCGTGAGTAACGTGTGATTTCCAAATTTGCCGATAAGTATATCAGGATGAAAATGGCAAGTAAAGCCATTCACTTTATTATGGATATGTTCTGTCGAAAAAACTGCACCTGCTTGATATATTACAATTTGGTTGGGTTTAACTGTATATTCCTTGAAACCGATTTTGGTTTTATAGGAGCCTTCTGTCACAAAGATTATTGTGTGGCTTTCTTCCCTTGAAGGCAATATCGGTTTGAGAACCCTTTCACTTACGTCTTCTATTCGCAAGCAGAAAAAATCTTCTACGCTTTTCTCAAAAAGTTTTTCCAACTCCGGACTTGCGTTAAAATATTCATTCCGAAAATCTTCTGAGTTGTATGTTTTAATTCTTGACTTCACGTCTTTAATCCAAGGAGGTGTGTTTAGCTCGTGGTTAGGGATCCTGCGTACAAATAGTAGCGGATTTTCCCAACGACTACTTTTCGGGTTACAATATGCCTAATTCAATAAAAAAAGCCAGTCACTTTTGTAACTGGCTGTATTTCAGTGGGCCCACCCCGCCAAAGGCGGGCAAGCTGGGCTGTCCCGATATCCGCTTTGCTTCATCGGGACAGCCTGCCTGTCGGCAGACAGGGCTTCTCGCCCAAAGGCCTTAAAATAACAAACCCCAACCTGTGGTCGGGGTTAATTATTTTGTGGGCCCACCTGGGCTCGAACCAGGGACTTTCTGATTATGAGTCAGATACTCTAACCAACTGAGTTATAGGCCCTTTCCAAAAGCATTGAAATACTCTTGAAAATTGGATTGCAATGTTACATATTTGGCGCTAATTAAACAACAAGCATGTCCTTAGAAACTTCCTACCTTGACGCTATAATCTTTGATCTGGGTGAGGTGATTATCGATCTTGATCGAAATCGCACAGCCCGCGCTTTTGGAGAGCTAGGCGGGAAGTCTTTAGAGTCACTTGTCGAAGCTTATTATAGCAATCAGTTTCTTCAAGATTATGAAACGGGAGATATTTCAGACGAAGAATTCAGAGATGAATTTCGTAAGTATTTGTCGATCAGTGCCTCAGATGAGACCATCGACTTGGCATGGAATCAAATGCTATTGAAAATCCCTCAGATCAAAATGGATTTGGTTAATAGGATATCTGGTCAATTCAGACTTTTTGTACTCAGCAATACCAATGCTATTCACGCCAGGAATTTCAATAAGCTGTTGGATAGTACTACCAACACTAAGTCTTTCGATGATCATTTTGAGAAAGTCTACCTTTCTCATGAGATCAGAATGGCCAAACCGGATAAACGAGCCTGGCAATTAATCATCGATGAAAATCAACTTGATACGACAAAAACGCTGTTTATTGATGATAGGAAGGAGAACATTGAAGCAGCCGCTGAGTTGGGGCTACGGACCTTTCATAATATCAAATCCGATGATTGGATGAGCCTGTTTTAGGACTCTCTATAGCCTTCGATACCTCCTATTAAATTTCTCACATTCGAGAAGCCTTGTGACTGAAGGTATTTTTGGGCTCTCGATGAACGTCCACCAGTCTTACAATGCACAATGACCTCTTCGTCTTTGAGGTGTGCTATCTCAGAAAGCCTTGAAGGAATATCACCTAATGGAAGAAGTTGGGCTCCAATATTATCCTCTTCATGTTCCCATTGTTCACGAACATCGATCACGTTCAATGATTCGTTGTTGGCTTGTCGCTCTTTAAGTTCTTCGACAGTAATGTCAGACATAGGTTAGTTGTTCAGTATGATACGTTTGGTTGAAGTCCGACCATCCCTGGTCAGCTTCAGCAAATATATACCACTTTCATTGCCTGACAAATCGAGCACTGTATTCTCCCCATTTTCATTACCGGAGAAATTGGTTTGTTTACCCCAACTATCAAATATTAAAATCTGGTCAAAATGGCCTTGAAGTGTGAAAATCCCATTGGTTGGGTTGGGGTAGATGCCAATGTCATTTACTTCACCACTACCTGATGGCGGGACAAAGGTGGCTGCGATTTCCTTGTCAAACCTTGGTCGCATTAACAAACTTCCCTGAACAAGTTCATTTTCTCTCCAGGTACCATCCACATTAAAGAAAATATGATTGCCAGAATCCGTGTTTTTGTCAAGCCCTACAGCCAAGAATTCATTGGTGGCCTGTTCAAAGCCTATGTATATGGTGTCCTGTACGAAAATGGGTGTGTCCAACTGGTAGGGTCTTAACTCGCTGACAGCACTTGATCGCTGAACGCTGTAGGGATCTCTGAACATCACCGAATCTGGTTCATCCTCTCCAAGGGTCTTCCAAACTGTCAATTGAATGGGTTCACCCGTTTGATTAGTGAATGGGAAGTTGATGTCGATATGGGTCAAAAGTGCCCTGGTTTCCAAAACGTATCGATAAGCGAGCTTCCCACCATTCTGATTGATCCCAGCAGCAAAGTCCACTTCATGATCGTCATACGCAAGGTAATCGTCAATGATAGTAACATTTCGAACCGTGTCGTTGACCCGATAGTCAATTTGTTCATTAAAGGTGGTATCGTTCGTGCTACTTATTCCTTCGATAAAGAAAACATCACCCGTTCTCAGGAAGATGGTGCTTTCCAACCAAAGAGAATCCGCCTGATCATCAAGGTTAGATGAGTTAAGAGCTGGTGATGTAAAGACCCTTCGCTCGAAAGCTCCTGGCAATGGACTCGCAACGGCCTCGTCACTCAACGATTCGATATCATTACCGGTAACCAAATCCTTTACATTGGCCGAAAACAGGATGGGCTGAAAAAAGGAATTGAGGTTGTAGAAACCCACCGATAGTGGAACCAGATAGTCATCGGGGTTGGCAAAGAACTGTTCTGTCGGCATTGCCGAATAGGGTTCGATGAGAAAATTTCCGGGTGTAGTCAATGCCCGATCGAGGTAGGCAATATCGGCAGCATGACGTCCCTCGTTGATGTAGACATAGTCTAGCAACCAGGTATCGAAGGGGCCCGACAATCTGGAAAACGACCGGAATCGAAACTGAAAGTTTTCATGGAAAAAGGAGGGAGGGATTTGAAGCAATACCTGGCGAAAATCTTCATCAAAAAGCTCGATACCACCGATCATGCGCCACACCGATTCCCATTCCATTTCGGGGTTGAGAAATTCAAGCACTAATGAGTCCTCCGGATCTGCTAATTCACCATTCCCTTTTAATTGCCAAAAGAAACTCATAAAAACAGAGTCGGCCTGGGAGGCATCGACCTGATTCAAATCGATAATCGCTGAAGTCAAGCAATCCGCCTGTCCGATTAATAGGGTACCAGGATTGTAAGCTGCACCGTTTTCATCGACTCCATCGAATACCGCTACATTAAGAGTGGGTGGGTTGATTCCAACGTTAGAAGCAATTCTTACGGCATCAGAGTCGAACCATTTCAAATTTCCCGGGACTTTGACAGAGGTAGAAAAATCATCCCAGAAAGGGAGTACGGTGACCGGTGTACCACTACCATCTCCAGCAACACCCTGAATTGGTTCAACTGCTGAGCTGAGTTGCTTCTTTAATGGTCTTTCAGTGAATTGACCGAAGCTTAGATGGACGAAGAAGGAAAGAAGAAGGGTCGATATGGTGAATCGCTGAATCAAACTTCTATTTCATGCGTACACCGCTATCATCGTTTTTCTTAGGTGGGTCTGCATTGATCCACAGTTCGATCACACCTCCGGAACTATTTTCAGAACCGGCCGGGGGCAGCTGTCTATAAACCCGATTTCTCGTGTTACTGGATAAAGAATCCACTTTGACATAGTTCACCTCTCCAAGTACCAATTTTTCAGAAGTGATGATGAATTTAGCTTCATCGAGACTGACTCCGTAGAAGTCGGGTGTTTCAAACTCTTGATTTCCCTTTCCATCACCAATTACCAGGTCGATAACGGAACCCTTGGCAATCATAGAGTCAGCAGCCACTTCGCCACCCTCCAACTTCTGTTCCAGAACAGCATTGAGAGCAATGTTGGGTACATATTCAATTTCACCCAACTTCAGCCCATTGCTGATCAATATGTCTTCGGCATTTGCCCTGCTGGTGTTGATCAAATTGGGCATCCGCACCTTTGGGGGCACTTTGGCGTTGAGTGTTAGGTATATTTTTCTGTTTTCCTTCACCTTTGAACCGGCCTTTGGATTCTGAGTGAGGATGGTAAGTGGATTGAGTACTTCAGAGTAACCGGAATCTGCCATGATCTCATATCTGAGATTTCTATTGGTGACATACTCATCAATGTCTTCGAATGACAAACCAATCAATTCAGGAACAGTAATGGTTTCTTTATGATTGGTGGTGGAGGGTAGGTAGATGTAGAAGAATATCAATAAGAATAGGCCACCTATTCCCACCATGATTCCTACATTCTTCAGAAACTTTAAGAACGTAAAATTATCGCTACTCATAATTGGGTAAAACTCGGTTGATTAAAGTGGATTGTTTATCATAAATCCAACTTTCTGCGACAAATTTAAAAACACTACGCTCAAAAGCGTGAATTCATCAAGAAACTAACGAAGTTTCACTGGAAAAGGTATTTGACTAGTACGGTTTTTCAGCTTTATGCCGGTTCGACATTTACGGCTACAACTGATTTTATTTCAGGGATTTCACGTTTAATAGCCTCCTCAACCCCCGCCTTCATGGTCATGGGTGACATGGGACAAGTCTCACAGGCACCAACCAGTTCGAGCTTGACCACCATATCCTTAGTGACTTCAAGCACTTTCACATCACCACCATCGGCTATTAGAAATGGCCTGATTTTCTCCAAAGCTGACTCTACTCTATCAATCATATCCACAAAGATGTATCTATTAAACCTTTAATTCAACCTTTTTTGTTTCAGCGAGTTCCGCATTTCTAATTGCAATTCGTTGAGCGGTGCTTCGGGCCAATGACTGGAATGCCTCAGCAGTAATATCATCTCGCATTACAGCAGGGTAACCGATATCACCAGCTTCTCTTATATTCTGAACCAAAGGAATTTCTCCCAAAAAGGGCACATCGAACTTTTCTGCAAGCTTTTTACCCCCGTCTTGTCCAAAAATATAATACTTGTTATCCGGTAGTTCCTCTGGCGTGAAAAAGGCCATGTTCTCTACTACGCCCAGGATCGGAACATTGATCTGTGGTTGCTTAAACATGGACAGACCTTTCTGAGCATCGGCCAGGGCCACTTTTTGAGGAGTGGTCACCAGGACAGCCCCTGTAACGGGTACGGTCTGCACCAAAGTCAAATGAATATCACTTGTCCCCGGTGGCAAATCAATGAGTAAGTAATCCAATTCGCCCCAATCAGTATCTCCAATGAATTGTTTCAAAGCGCTACTTGCCATCGGGCCTCTCCAAACTACTGCGTTCTCCGAATCGGTAAGGAACCCGATGGAGATTAGCTTTACTCCATATTGTTCGATTGGAATGATCTTATTCTTTTCTCCTTCCTTGCGAATGCCGGGTTGTTCTTTTTCACAGTTGAACATGGTTGGCATTGAAGGGCCAAATATGTCGGCATCAATAATACCCACTTTCGCTCCTGTTTTGGCCAGGGCAACCGCGAGATTCGCTGTTACTGTCGATTTTCCAACACCGCCTTTTCCTGATGCTACCGCGATAATGTTCTTCACTTCTGGTAGCAGTGGAGCATTACTTCTTGTGGAAGTAACATGAGAGCTCATGGTGATATCCACTTCTATATCAGAACCCAGGTGAGATTCTATAGTGCCCAAACAATCATTCTTGATGACCTCTTTTAATGGACAGGCCGGAGTAGTGAGCATGACAGTGAATGAAAGCTTATTGCCTTCAATCTCAATATCCTGGATCATGTTCAAGGTAACGAGGTCTTGTTTGATGTCCGGATCGAGCACATTGCTTAGTGCTTTGAGTACATTTTCTTTGGTCAACGACATATTCGAAAAATTGCCCTGCAAATTAAGCGCTTCACTTTGATTTTATCTAATCATAAAGCTTAATCGAATAACAGCGATCTGGAAAAATGGTTCATATTTGTATATTGAATCTCTCGGTAAATTTGAGCTTCGACTGATTACTGCCAAAGGTGTCTATAAGTCAACAAACCATTAATGAAATCAAGAATCGAATCGACATTGTCGAAGTGATTAGTGATTTTGTGTCGCTCAAGAAGGTAGGAAGTAATTATCGCGCACTCAGTCCATTTACCAATGAGAAGACACCCTCATTTTACGTATCTCCCTCCAAAGAAATTTATAAATGCTTCAGCTCCAGCAAGGGAGGGGATGCTATTTCATTTGTGATGGAAATTGAAGGCATTAATTACATTGAGGCCATGCGGTATCTAGCAGCCAAGTACGGAATTGAGATAGAAGAGGAAGAACAAACAGACGAACAAATTCAGGCCCAGAATGAAAGAGATAGTCTTTTCATTGTCTTGAACTTCGCTAAGGATTATTTCTCCAATCTCCTGTGGGAGCATGAAGAGGGTCGATCTATAGGGCTAAGCTACTTTAAAGAGCGAGGCTTTCTTGAGTCTACCATGAAGCAATTCGATTTGGGTTATAGTGTGGAGGCCTGGGATGGATTGATGAAGGCTGCTAAAGAAAAGGGTTTCAAGGAGGAAATCCTGGAAAAGGCCGGTCTGATACTAAAATCGGAAAATAAGACCTACGATCGCTTTAGAGGCAGGGTAATGTTCCCTATTCATAATGTAGCAGGTAAGGTGATTGCCTTTGGTGCCAGAACACTAAGGAAGGATAAAAAGCAACCCAAATACATTAATTCTCCAGAAACCGATGTCTACCATAAGAGTAATATCCTCTATGGTATTCATCAGGCACGACAAGCCATCCGAAATGAAGACGCTTGTTATCTGGTGGAGGGATACACCGATGTCATTTCTCTTCATCAAGCGGGTGTGGCGAATGTGGTGGCTTCGTCAGGTACATCCTTGACCAAGGAGCAAATACAACTAATTGGTCGGTATACAAAGAACATCACGGTACTCTATGATGGAGATAGTGCTGGCATCAAGGCGTCATTCAGAGGGATAGACCTCATTTTGGAGCATGACCTCAACGTTCGTGCGGTAGTTTTTCCAGAAGGAGAGGATCCGGATAGCTATTCTCGGCAACTGGGCTCGGAAGAGTTCGAAAACTACCTCAGGGAGAATGCTCAAGACTTTATCACCTTCAAAACGAATGTTCTGACCGAAGGTGGTAGCCAAATTGACCCGGTTCAAAAAGTAAAGGTGATCAGGGAAGTTGTGGAAAGTATTGCATTGATTCCCGATGGTATTAAAAGATCCGTCTATATCAAATCTTGCAGCGATCAACTCCAGATTGAGGAGCAGGTTCTTATTTCAGAGTTGAACAAGATTCTGATTGCCAATCAAAGAAAGAACCGTCAACAAGCCCAGCGAGAACAACAAGTAGAAGAGCAAATACAGGAAGTTCTGGCAACTCCGCAGCCCAAAGAAGTACCTCATACCACTTTCTATGTTGAGAGGGAATGTCTTCGTATGCTCATCAATTATGGTAATGAAGAATATGATGAACGATTGAGCATAGGGCAGTTTATTATCCAGGAAACTGCCGATATCGAATTCGAGCACCCGGAGATTAAAGAGGTTTTCGATAGGGTTTCTGAAAAAGTGAATAAGGGCCAAAAAATTCAGCCGGACGCTTTTATTTCAGCTGAAGACCCGAAGACGAGCCAGTTTGTAATAGGTCTTTTAGATGTTAAGTACTTCGTGAGTGAGGGTTGGTATGAAAAGCACAGGATTCATATTTCTCATGAATCTGAGGACTTGCCTACAGCTGTATTCAAAACAGTTTTGAGACTGAAGCGAAAGAAGTTAGAGGCTCTTTTGACAGAGAATGACGAAGAACTTAAATCGACCAAAGACATTACTCTGCAGGAAGAGCTTTTGAAGATGAGAATGCATCTCAAAACGCTGTTTGATGAGGTATCTTCACAATTGGGTATCGTAGTTTCCAAGTAATTTTTTCACCCAGACATTCCTTACTACCTTTGTGCCGTTCAAAATTTTAGCATGGCAGTAAAAACCCAACTAGATCCAATAGAAGAAGCGATTGAGGCGATCAGGAATGGTGAAGTGATCATTGTTGTTGATGATGAGGACAGAGAAAATGAAGGCGACTTCATTTGTGCAGCAGAGAAGATTACTCCCGAAATTGTGAACTTCATGGCAACCCATGGAAGGGGATTGATCTGTGCCCCTTTAGTTGCGGACCGATGTGAAGAGTTGGGGTTAGATTTAATGGTAGGTAAGAATACAGTGCTTCACGAGACTCCCTTCACAGTTTCAGTGGATTTACAGGGGCATGGGTGCACCACAGGTATTTCTGCCAGCGACAGAGCAAAGACCATTAAGGCCTTAGTCGACCCAAATACCAAACCGGAAGAACTGGGCAAACCCGGGCATATATTCCCTCTTAAAGCCCAAAAGGGTGGGGTTCTGCGGAGAACAGGACATACAGAAGCTGCCATCGACTTTGCTCGTCTTGCAGGTTTAGCTCCCGGAGGCGTGCTTGTTGAAATCATGAACGAGGACGGCACTATGGCTCGCTTGCCGGACCTTTACAAGGTGGCCGATCGCTTTGGATTGAAGATTTGCTCCATAGCCGATTTGATTTCGTATCGAATAGAAAAGGAAAGCCTTATTGAGAAGGAAATAGGCATTGATCTGCCTACCGAATACGGTGATTTTCATTTACAAGCCTATATTCAGAAAAACTCCGGGGAAGTGCATCTGGCAGTTGTTAAGGGCGAATGGCAACCCGAAGAACCTGTTTTGGTTCGCGTACACTCCAGCAGCACACTTGGGGATATATTCGGGTTTAACCTTGATTTGGGAAACCCGATTAAATACGCCTTGAAAATGATCGAAAAGGAAGGCAAAGGAGTGGTGCTTTATATGAATCAGGGTACACGTGGTGGCCGACTTCTGGACGAATTAAAATCACTTGAAAAATCGGGTGTCAACGACTCAGGTAGGTATGGTCTGAAAATGGACCAGAAGGATTACGGAGTAGGTGCACAGATTCTAAGAGACCTCGGTGTTAAGAAATTAAGGCTCATTTCCAATAACCCTAAAAAGCGAGTTGGTCTAATAGGATATGGCCTGGAGATCAAAGAATATGTTGCCTTGGAGACGAATTAAGGTGATCTTGTTAAAACATTTTCCAGTTAAATCGTTTTATTATTGTAGTGCGAAGGATCACGACAATATTACTTTTGATGCTAGTTCCGACCCTTGTGTTGGCTCAGGCTTTTCCTTCACAGCGGTGGCATGAAGGTGAAGCTGTTTTGAAGGATAATTCCATCATTCAAGGACAACTACGCTATGATTTGGAACATGATGCCATTCAGGTGATAGTTGATGGCAAAATACAAACCTATAGTTCTCAGTTAGTGTTCAAATTCTCTTTTCTGCAAGATGATATAGAGCTGATCCGCACGTTTTACACCCTGCCGTATGCCAATCAGCCCGGATATAAATCGATTCCAAGGTTTTTTGAGGTCATTATTGAAGGTAAAATGACACTGCTGGCAAGGGAGTATGTTGCTCAGATTACTACCAGCACCGGTGGAGCACGTTTCAATCGCTATCGGAATCATCCCTTGGCCAGAACGACCCCTTCCACGGTTACCAGAAATTACCTCACTTATAAAATGTTCTTCCTGGATCACAAGGGAAATCTCACAGAATACGGAGGTCGAAAGAAGGACCTGTACTACGTTTTGAATGAGAGCCAGGGAGAGCTAAAGAAATTTGTAAAAACTAATCGACTAAAGATTGATAAGTTGGAAGATGTTGCGAAATTGGTCGCTCATTACAACACATTGATCTAAATGGCCAAGCCTCTTATTCTTGTTTCCAATGACGATGGTATCACTGCCAGGGGAATCCGCCATTTGGTGGAGGTGATGGTTGAACTAGGCGAGGTTATAGTTGTTGCTCCTGACAGCCCTCAATCGGGAATGGGACATGCCATTACAATTGGTAATACGTTAAGGCTGACCGAAACGGATATATTTCAAGACTTAGGTGTCTTGGCCTATAAGTGTTCCGGAACCCCGGCAGATTGTGTAAAACTTGCCAAGCACCATGTGTTGAAGGAACGAAACCCTGACCTGGTGGTAAGTGGGGTCAATCATGGAAGTAATCTTGCAGTAAGTGTACTGTATTCAGGTACTATGTCGGCTGCCATCGAAGGAGCGATAGAAGGGTACAAAGCCATTGGTTTTTCGTTATGTGATTTTTCCTATAAGGCTGATTTTACGCATTCATTGGAGCATGTTAAGCATATTGCAAATGAGGTGCTCAAAAAAGGCCTAATGCCAGGAGTGGCATTAAGTGTGAATATTCCTCCAAAGCAGAATCAATCCATAAGGGGTATTAAGATTTGCAGGCAAGCCAAAGCACATTGGGAGGAGGAATTTGATCATCGCAAAGACCCTTACGGAAGGCCTTACTTTTGGCTTCAGGGGAATTTTGTAAACAACGATAAAGGAGAGGACACCGATGTTTGGGCCGTTGACCACAATTATATTTCTGTAGTACCCTGCCAATACGATATGACAGCACATCATACCATTGCCCAAATCAATGATGATTGGGATATATAATTAGCCTTTATTTTTCTGTTACAACTTCGGCAGTATCCTCAAAAAACTGGTGAATGGTAAGCATTTGATCGTGTCCTACTTTTTGTCCAAAATAGGCGACTAAGTAGAGGGTAAGAAATACACCGGTAAGCACGGGAATCCACCAAAGTACCGTAGTCGGCTTATCAAGTGTATAGTAGCTAAGGCCCAACGTTCCTATCACCAGGACAGCCAACCCAATTACGGAGTAGAAAAATACGAAGAGTGTCCAAACGGCTGGCCTTGGGCTGTACAAGCCTCTTATCAGTGTTTTTCCATCATCCAGATCTTCCATGCTAAGAGTTAGTTGAGGGGACCAGTAGTGCTGATCGTCCGGTACTACATTGAGTGCTACGTAGCCTTCTCGGACCTTGCCGATGCATGGTCCGTTTTCCTGATCCAATGAACGGGCAAAATCGGAGGTTATCTCTTTGATCGACTTATCAGAGGTTACTCTGAATCTTGGCCTGACCCTATAGGATGGGAGGTGATCTTCAACAGATGGGTCCATAGACTAAAGTTATTCAAAGTCGAACAAATTTCCAGCAACGATTTACGAACGGGACTGGATTTCCGGTCATTATAGTGCGATTGGACTGGCTTTTAGTCTCTCGAGTTGATTCGTGGGTTTCTCCTTTTCTTTGAGTGAAATGGTGGCCTCAATGCCTTTAATGCTTTCCACTTCAGTGAATAATTTTGAGTAGTTTTTTCATATAAAAATAGTATCTTTTTCAGAAATTATAGTCAAATCCATTTAACCTCGACCTAACTATGTCTATGATAATTGAATATGAATTAGAAGATGGTTCTGATTCTATAATGATCGACCTTAGCGATGATGAGCCAATTGGTGGTGAGCTTGAAATTAGTGCGCATGATGGAATTACAGGGCGTGCTACAAAGAAATTCGAGTCAGCACTTGGAATGATCAATTTGGTTTCTTCCAAAGTGGTCAAAACACTCGGTGAAACCGTAAATAAGCCCAATGAAATCACAGTGGAATTTGGTGTGAAGTTCAGCGCGGGTGCCGGTGCCTTGCTCGCCAAGGCGGGTACAGAAGCACACCTCAATGTGACCTTAGTCTGGAAAAAGTAGAGCAAAAGTAGCCACCCTTGAGTTTATTTCAACGGAGCATAGTGCGCATCCATGCAAGTGATGGTAAGCCTGTAGGTACAGGCTTTCTAATCTCTGATGAAGGTCATATACTTACATGTGCCCATGTGATTGTTCCTTCAAAATTGCAGCGTACTGGCAATTTCACCTTGCCCAATACTGTGACCTGCAGTTGGATCTTTCCTGATATCAAGCCTTTTACCGCCAAATTACTTACACAACTTTGGGTCGATTCGGCTGATGGAGATATGGCGGTATTGAAAGTTGAAGGTGCTCTTCCTCAGTCGGCATATTCGGTGGTTTTTGATAACCCCGGTGATCACATCAACCAACAATTCACCGCGTTTGGGTTTCCTAAAGAAAAACCAGAGGGGCTGAATGCTTATGGTTTGATCAGGGATCAGGTAAGACGTAATAGGGTTATCATTGAGACCCAATTGGACGATACCGATGGAATCACCTTAGGGTTTAGTGGTGGGCCAATTTTTGTCGAAACGGAGCACCTTGAAGAAGGCGATGAATTGAAGGTGGTTGGTATGTTAAGGGCCATCCAGAAAAGAGATTTTCTGTTTAGGCTACAGGATATTTCTTACGGAATAAAGCCACAGCATCTGGAGGAAAAACTTGGGGGACTCATTAAATGGACCCAAAAGAAGCTGGCAAGTGAGGACGAGGAGGCTGAAGATGGATTTGATCCTTTCGAACATGAACAACGGGAAATCACCTGTTTGATCGACCGCAATGAGCAGGATATTAAATTACTGGAGAAGCTGCAATCGAAGCATACACTCAGAGAACCCACTCACGGAATAGGAATATTGCACGGTATGCGCTTGCAAGGGCATGAGATCTACAGAAATCGGCTCAGGCATTTTAAACTTGACGAAATGTTCAATAAGGGAGAACACCTCTCCAAACCAAAATTCATGGGTTTTCTCTGGCCACGTCAATACAAGGATATCGATGAGCTTACCAAGAAAGTGGTCTATGATATTTCTTCTAAACATGCCAAAGAGTTGATTGGCAATTTCACTATCGAGGCGTTATCAAAGCACCTCTATGGGGTGCACAATGGAGTCATTGTCTTTCACACCAATGTATCTCTTGATAAGTTAACGCCTGAGTTTCAGGAGGACTTCTGTGGTTTTTGGGAACAATGGCCTGCGCGTAGCAACCAGGGAGTCATGATGGTCATACTACAAGTGATTTATGGTGGAGAGGCTGAAGGTGAGCTTTCAGAAGAGGAGGAGGCTGCAGTGAAGATGGCTATCGAAAATTTTGATTTTGGAGCGCTACAGAATTTTAGTGGCTTCGTATTTCCTCGACTAACAGGCATAGACCGCGATCACTTCCTCCAGTGGTTTGAAGAACAAAGTGAACGAAAAGCGCTTAAGATGAGAACGGATCTCTCCAAATTTCGAGAGACTATTCTCGCCTACTTTGATAATAATAAGGGGCAAGGGGAAGAGGCATTGATGCCTTTGGAAAAAGTGGTAAATAAAATTAAGGAAACCCTCAGATAGGGTAAAAACTAAATAAAAATTAACCGATATGGATTATCCATTCTTTGACGGAATTACTAAGAAGGACAAGACTTCATTACCTTCGAATAAACATCGTTCTCGTACCAATCCGGCTAATTATACAATAGAAGACGATAAGGACTTAATCAATGCGATCAATGTGGCCATTCTTACTAGTCAACCGCTTCTTCTTACAGGAGAGCCAGGTACGGGTAAAACTCAATTGGCCAATAGAATTGCTTGGGAACTCGGATTGGAGGGTCCACTCAAGTTTGAAACTCGTTCGGCAAGTACTGCCAACGAGCTTTTTTACCAGTTTAATTCGCTGGGATTATTCAATGCCCATTATAACCAGGAAGCCAGCGGCAAGGCAGCAGATTATATTACCTATAATGCGCTTGGGCTAGCCATTCTAAAGACAAAAGACCCCAAGGAAATAAACCATCTCTTGCCAGAAGGTTTTGACGTAGGCAAAAGAGCCAGGTCGGTGGTACTGATTGATGAAATTGATAAGGCCCCAAGGGATTTTCCCAACGACATTCTAAATGAGATTGAGGAAATGTATTTCAGAATTCCTGAGTTGAAGAATGAAGCAGTAAGGGCCGACAAAGAATACAGCCCGATCGTGGTAATCACCAGCAATTCTGAAAAGCATTTGCCTGATGCATTTTTGCGTAGGTGCGTTTTTCATCACATCAAATTTCCTGACAAGGAAAAACTGGCTAAGATCGCCATGGCCAGAATTGCCGATTTCGAGCCTTTGGAAGGTGAAAATCGTGAGATGGGAACAGGTCTTCTGAATGAAGCGATCGAATTCTTTCAAAATGTCAGAGGTATCAACGGGATACGAAAAAAGCCTGCCACTGCTGAATTACTGGTGTGGTTAGATGCGCTACGTCATAGAATGAATGCAGACGCACTTCAAAAGCCACTTCAACAGAATGTTGAACACCTCGAAGCAACCGTTAGTACGCTGGCAAAATCACGCGATGATCTGGCTTTGGTGAAGAGCTATATTGATAAGTGGAAGGAAGCATAATCATTTATGAACCTCTATTCCGAAGTACTTGATAATCTCTATCATCTGATTGAAGACCTGCGCCTTCATGACTATGGTGTGGGTACTGCGGAATACTTGAGCGTTCAGGATTTACTAGTAAAGCTTTCAGCGGAAGGGAGTCTCCCGACTAACTATGATGACCTCCAGTCGCTGATAGCTCCCCTTCTTTGTAAGTCGAAAGAGCAACAATTTGATTTCCCGGAGCGATTCAAAAACTGGACTTCAAGCTACCTGACCGCACATTATCGCCAACATGAAGAGTCCAATGAACAGGAATTTTTAGAATATGATCCCACTGAATTAAAGGAAGAGGTCAGACCAATCAAACGGACGGGGCGGATAATAATGAGCGGTATGGTGATCCTGCTGGTCGGGCTGTTTACGTATATCACTATCATCAGTTCTTCAGGCCGTAATCCGGATGACCCGACCCCTGATGATACCTCTACGGTGACGGAGCCTTTGGTGCCTCCGGAAGGTGAAAACGATCCGATTGACAACACCAACGCGAACACCAGCTACACCTATGCTATTCTCATTTTTGTTGCGGGTGTCAGTTTTTTCAGCATATGGGGTTATTTGGAAAAAAAGAAAGTTCGCCAGAACTATCTGCGCAGAGATCAAACCAGGGAGAAATTCCGATCGATTGACCTGTTTGTACCTAAGAAAACAAGCCAGGTATTTCGTTCGATGGCCTTACTTAAAACCGCCCAGGAACTCAGAAAGCATGTGCTGGTTGAATCCCCTGAAATTGATGTGGCCAACACGGTAAGAGAAACCATTAAAAAGGGTGGATTATTTACAAGGATAGGTGGGCAGCGACTGATTAGTCCGGAATACCTGGTGCTGATTGACAAATCAAATTACCAGGATCACCATTCGCAATTCATCGATTCACTTTTGGCCGAACTTAGTTCCAATGAGGTCTATATTGATAAGTTCTATTTTGATAAGGACCCTCGAAGCTGCTTCGCTACCCAATCCGGTGGTGGTGCTTTCACCCTGCTCGACTTACGGGTAAAGTACCCCGATCACCGACTGGTAATTTTCAGTGATGGCCATGATTTTATCAATCCGCTGACCGAAGAGGTAGCCCAATGGACCGATCAACTTCATTTCTGGGAGGATCCGACACTGCTTACATTGCGCACACCAGATCAGTGGCACCACAAAGAGCAAGCCCTGACACAGGGTCGTTTCCGATTACTCCCGGCTAACGAGAAAGGCTTGTTAGGTTTGGTGCAGGAGATTCAAATGAATTTGAAAACAGAGGACAGGGAGCGTGACCTCTCGACCACTCTTGACAATAATGCCGAATATTGGTTAAAGGATGATGCCCCCAACGGGAAGTACATCGATCGATTGGTTCAGGAACTGAAGGTGTATTTGGGTGAAGCCGGATTTCTATGGATCTGTGCCTGTGCAGTGTATCCCGAACTGAACTGGAACCTGACGCTTTACTTTGGTCATAACATAAAGCTCAATGATGACATGCTTTACTGTCAGAAACTGCTGGAAGCATTGATTCGTCTTCCATGGTTTAGGGCGGGAAGGATGCCCGACTGGTTGCGCGATCGCCTGATCCGAGAGATCCCCTTCGGGCAGGAGAGAAACATCCGTAGAAAAATATTCAACTTATTAGGCGCTGCAAAGGATGATCCGATCGCTGGAATAAAGCTAGAAATCAGTGTTCAGGACGAACGATGGATAGCCAGGGTGGGAAGGCAGATTTTGAGTTCAATCGGGAGGTCGAAAGGGGTGGAGGAAAATCCGTTGCAAGAAAAGATCTTTCTGAATTTCATGGACGACCGTCTATCGGTCAAAATCCCCGAAAAATTCGGCCAGACGGTTGAGAAAATCGTAAAAGCTTCCAGAAAAACGGTCACCGTTGATTGGATATGGTCTCGCGTATTTGATTTTCTTTGGTCCAACGCATTGGTGTTCAGTGTACTGGCCGTCTTGATGTACCTGTATACCTTTGTTGATTCGACCAATGTCATTGGAGTCGTATCAATTTACCTAATGTTTGCAGGACTTGGTGGTTGGCTTACGTTGACTTTGTTTCGAGCAATGGTCAGAGTGTTTACCTATCGATTCACCGTATCGGCCTTTTTCTTAAGCCCATTGGCGATCACCGGAATACTTTCAGTCATTCTTGAGTTGTATGATGTTTTTGAGTTCACAATTCAGGGAATTGAAATCATGTATGATGAAGCCTTTGGGGCCTTTGCTTTGGGGGCGTTACTGGCTGCAACTAATACATTGGGGTTTGGCGCCTCGTTGATTGGTTTTGCCAGAAGCAAGAAAGACTTAAAACATTCGACATCATTCCAGTTGGTCTTTGGCTTGTTGGCCATAATTGTAATTTTGGTTTTTAAGCTCCAACAAGGGCCTATGCCGACTATTGCAGGAGTTTTTCTGGGATTGGCCTTTATATTATCGCTCCTAAGAAGACCAGTCGATCCGGCAACACTGATTATCCGAAGCGTTGGCAACAAAAGGCTAACCTTTTTCGGAACATTGAGTCAACCAGTAATGGCTCGAACAATCTACTATGTCCTTTTTGCGGGCATATTGATGGCTATTCTTCACACCACCATGTCCTACCAATGGGATTTGGCCGCATTCTATCAGTTAGATTCTGATACATTCGTCATTCTGTTTGTACTGGTGATTGGGGCACTGGCCGTGGCAATGCGTTTAATAGTTCAATTATTCGACTCAGGAGCTAGCATGAATACGGCTATTCGCCTGGCCCCAGGCACTGTAGGAGCTTTGATCCTGTTGGCTATTGTTTGGCTCATCAATTCAGAATACACCACAGACGATGGCACTCTCGGGCTTGCAGGAATCGGGATTACCGTAGCCGGAGGCTTGTTGTATGTATTGTGGTCATCAGCCGGCACACAAAGCATTATTAAATACCTTCACGAACAGAAGCAGACTTCTGCAAATTACTCGCTACTCAATAAGTGTTTGTTTGCCGGCATTGTCATGGGGGCATTGTTTGGCCTAATTGTAAGCAACTCCCCAAATTTTAATGTCTATTGGATTCTTCTTGCTGCGTTCATAGTGGCGGTATTCTGGCTGGTAACTGCATCATTCATAAAATTCGAGAAGAAAATAAAGGAAAAGAAGACACCGAAACAGGCGTTGGTCAGAAGAATAAGCCTTGTGGAAGGAGGGCTATTGACATTGATCCTGACTGTTGCATCTCCAGCGATCTTGTGGGAAAATGGAGGTGTCGAACTCTACCTGGGCTTGTACCTGATCGCTACTGTAGTATTTATGAGGCGTGCCCAAGATAAATTCGTAGATCAGTTTCCAAGAAAACTGACGTACGGCAGAATTTGGCTCCCGGGATTGTTTACCGGATTGATTCCGGCAGGAGTGGCCTCCATATTTATTGTCATCTCTGCGATTCTAGAAGCCGACAACGAGTTATTACTCTTGTTGTCTGGGATTGGGTTGGTTATTGTCTTTGTGGTCGTAATGTTAATATCTCTGGTAGTCACCGTATATTCCAATGCCAAAGTCAATAAAGGACAGACATTCTATCATGATACCCAAAAAGTGCCGGTAGAACCGGGTGCCCAAAAACAGGAACAAACGAGTGCCTTTGAAAAGACAGTTGAAGAAGATCGAATCAAACCACCGAATCAAATCAAGTTTTTTGGGATTCATATTGATGAATATAATCCTCTTGCGATTTGGGCCACTCTTATTTCATTGTTGGCAGTTGTTGGACTGACGTTCCAGGAACGATTTTTAAGCATATTACTATTTCAGCTTGAAAACACTAAACTTGAGGAGTTTGATTATATCTCCCTCTATCAATCTGCTCTATCGGTTAAATTGATTGTGGGAGTGATTGCTCCTTTGGCAATTGGATACATCGTGGATCGCTTCCTGATAAGAGGAGTTGATGTCTCAAAGAGACTGCTTGTTGCCTTTGTAATTGTAGGTGCTGCTGCAAGCATTTTATCGAGTTTTTTCTTGAACGAATCGTTGTCCTATGTGCTTACAACCTCATTGGTTTCTATGGCTTATTATGCCGTCTTGACTCTATTAAGAATTTACATCTTACGCTTATCAAATCGCGAACAACGCATCATTGGTTTTGGTACTTTAGGTATTCTAGTCAGTGCAACCCTTCCGGTGGCTCATTTATTGCCCGAATGGATTAGCTCCGTGATAGACTTCACAGGAGAAACCTATATGATTGTTGCTATTATCGGGGGTGTTCTGATTATGCTCTTTGGGTTGACCACGATTAGAAGGTTGACCGCAGACAGTTCGGGGGTGAGCACCTGGGCCTTAGATTACGGAGCAGACCAATTGACAGGGAAACCCATCAATACGGGATTTTACATACTATGTGTAATATATCTCTTATTCAATTTGTCTTACAACATGCATTGGAGCCCTGCGAATACCCTTTTAGAGGAGAGAACAGAGTGGCTGACGATCAATCGATACAATATCAGCATGATTTTGGGAATAGTCTGGTTAGTATTCCTGAAGAGGCTTATACATAGAGTTTCTATTAAACGACTCTTCATATGGGTGTTCATTATTTCTGCGCTACTAGGAGGGACCTTGCCACTGGTCAGGAGTAGTTATGAGGTTTTAATTACCCAAGTCATACTGCAGGACTCTTTAGGAATAGTAATGGAAGTACTCAGTTTAGTCATTTTGGCAGAGCTCATCCCAAAACATCGTATGGGAATGTTATTGGGGGTTTATTTTCTGTTCAATGCTCTTGTGCAAGTTGTTTGGTTTGAATTGCAGCTGCAAAATGTCACAGGGATAATGGAAGCCGACATTGTCTTATCCAGCGTTCTACTATTGGTTTGTGCATTTCTGGCGAGCAGAATTCGGATTGAAGGTGGGCTTTCGGAATACATTCCCTCTAGTAGGAAGATCTACAAAGGATCAATGGAGACTTGAAGAACAAACTAATTGATTCCCTACGATAAAAGACAGGCGTGGCATTGCCTTTGGTATATTTTAGTCCGGATATGTTTCAAAAAGTTGATTGTTCAGTCTATTTGAATGGACATTTGTTGCCCGATCTTATTATTGAGAACAACGGGTAATTGATCAATTACCTTAAAATAGGTCCGGAAAGTATTTTGGAGACTTGGAATCAATCTTTCCAACTAAACACAAGAAGTGAATTATCCTCTTCAAAAAAGCCGATTACCGCAATCAAAGACCCGTGTTGGTCATATTTGGAAAACTGATAGTCGATCGTGGTCATGAAGTTTTCACCAAACATCGCCTCAAACCTTGGAATGGCTTCCTGATACATGCCGGCTATGTTTTCACCTGAAGGATTTAGTTGTCCTTTTAGGTCAGTATAAAATTCAGGATCGACTTTCACATGAAAAAGACTATTGTTCTCTGCAGGGTAAGTACCATAGCCCCAATTGGTATAACCTAAAAATTCACTACTCACAGGGAGTTCAATTCCTGTGATTTCTTTGAAATTTTCCTGATAGCGACTATAGGGTCTTGTAAAGCCTTCATAGATTCCATAGGCCACAAAAAGCAAAGGAAAAAGTGCAATTATTCGATACTTGCCCGGGTAGTTTCTTTTCTTTATAAACCAGAGAATTAAAAGTGACAGTCCGATAGGAATGCCGATGAGCAAGATGGTATAAAACGTGAGTTTTAATCCGAACATTGACCACAGTTTTTCTTTGAAGATATCCCTTTTTTCGGAACAGGATCATAACCGCTTCCTCCCCAAGGATGACACTTTGCGATTCGTTTGATCCCGAGCCATGTACCCTTGATTACGCCCCATTCTTCGATGGCCTGAACTGCATAGGAAGAACAAGTAGGAGAGAAGCGACAACTTGCCCCCAATAATGGAGAGATCGCGTACTGGTAAATACGAATAGGGAAAATGAATATGGCCTTTAGGACCTTATTCATTATTTAAAATCCTTATAAAGCATACTGGCCTGGATACCCTTGTTGTTCTGGTACTTGCCATGCTTATAGGTGTCATAATCACCCGCAATGTTATGATAGAAAATTTGGCAAATTTCAACTCCTGCATAAATACGAATCGGTTGAATGCAGAAGATTTCCAGCGTCCAGAATCCATTGAATCCCACATCGCCAAAGCCGGCAGTTACGTGAATGAATAGTCCCAGTCTTCCAATAGAAGATCTGCCCTCCAACATAGGAACGTATTTGGAGGTTTCCGTATGCTCAATAGTTCGTCCCAAATAGAGTTTTCCGGTTTCCAACAAAAGCCCCTCTTCCGGAATGGTCAATGGCGTGGTCGGATTGGGTTTTTTCATGTCCAGCTCCTTGTTTTCATATACCAGAAGATCCTGATGAAGTCTTAGGTTATAGCTGTTAGGATTGAGCTGTTCTTTATTGTAGGGTTCGATATTAATACCCTTGCCAATTTCTTTATGAATCTCTTTTCCCGAAAGGATCATATCTTTTAGTCTATTGTGTAGGACATTTCGCCCCCTTTTTCATCTTTAATTTGAATCCCGGCCGCTTTGAGGTCATCTCGGATTTTGTCGGATAACTCGTAGTTCTTAGAAAACTTAGCATGCTTTCTCAACTCAATCAACACACTCATTGCTCCCTCTAGTGCCGAATTACTTCCAGAGGCTTCTGCTTCTTGTCTTAGACCAAGGACCTCCGTAATGATGCCTTTAAAATGAGTCATGACATAGTCCCATGCTTCCTTATCCATTTCGGCCAATTGATCGGGATCCTGGTAAAACGTATTGATTCGTGAACCAACTTCGAACAATGATGCCAATGCCTTAGCGGTATTAAAATCATCGCTCAAATTAAGGAAGGCGTCATTGATCAGTGACTTCAATTCATTCGATCTTACCTCATTGATTGTGGTAGTACCCGCTTCAGGAAGTTTGTCCAGCAATGCAAAACTGGCCATCAAGCGCTTGTAGCCTTTTTCGGCAGCTTGCAATGCAGCATTACTAAAATCAAGTGTGCTGGCATAATGACTCATAAGCATAAAGAACCGTACCGTCATAGCACTATATCCTCTTTCCAATAACTTATGATTTCCTGTCAGTAATTCCTCCGGGGTAAAACCGTTGCCTTCACTTTTGGCCATTTTCCGACCATTGACCGTAAGCATGTTACCATGCATCCAGTAGTTGGCACCACCTTTTTGACAACATCCTTTATTTTGGGCAATCTCTGCTTCGTGGTGCGGAAATTTTAAGTCCATTCCTCCTCCATGAATGTCGAAGATTTGACCCAAATACTTGGTGCTCATCGCGGAACATTCTAAGTGCCATCCCGGAAACCCTTCGCTCCATGGTGAGGGCCAGTGCATCAAATGGCCGCCTTCCGCCTTCTTCCAAAGTGCAAAATCGAGCGGATCCTCCTTTTGATCCTGACCCGCTAGTTCGCGGGTGTTAGAAAGCATTTCATCCACATTGCGCCCTGACAATTCACCATAATTGTTGGACTCGTTGTACTTGCGCACATCAAAATAAACCGATCCATCTTTTTCATAAGCATAGCCATTGTCGATGATCTTTTTGATGAACTCAATTTGTTCTACGATATGCCCTGTGGCAGTCGGCTCGATGGACGGAGGTTGAATATTGAACAAGCGCATAACATCATGGAATCCATTGGTATACTTCTGGACGATCTCCATGGGTTCCAATGCTTCGAGTCGAGCACGTTTTGCAATTTTGTCTTCGCCATCATCAACATCGCCAACTAAGTGACCCACATCGGTGATGTTCCGTACATAGCGAACCTTATAGCCAAGATATTTGAAGTACCTAACAATCACATCAAAGGATTGGAAGGTTCGGACATTGCCAAGGTGAACATCACTGTAAACCGTTGGCCCACAGACATATATGCCAACATGCCCGGCTACTACGGGTTCGAATTGCTCTTTTTTCTTAGTAAGTGAATTGGTAAGGGTTACCGGAAACTGCTCGTATAGGCTCATTTGAGCTTGTCATTTACATAAGTCAGGAATTCATTTTTGGTATTTTCTTCCTTGAATTTTCCGCTATACTCTACAGTCACGGTCGAGGAAGTTTGATCTTGGACCCCTCTTGAGCTTACACACATGTGCTCAGCGTCTACATACACTGCCACATCTTCAGTGCCTAGAGCAGATTTCATTTCATTCAAAATCTGCAAAGCTAGGCGCTCCTGGACCTGTGGCCTTCGTGCAAAATAATCTACTATTCGGTTGATTTTGGAAAGACCGATCACCTTACCGTTTGGTATATAGGCCACATGTGCTTTACCCACAATTGGCAAGAAGTGATGCTCGCAATTTGAGTAAATGGTAATATTTTTTTCCACCAACATTTGATTATAGTTGTACTTGTTGTCAAATGTGGACATGGAAGGTTTATTCTTTGGATCAAGCCCTTTGAATAGCTCTTTAACGTACATCTTGGCCACTCGCCTAGGTGTGCCTTTCAAACTGTCATCTGTAAGATCCAGCCCCAGAGCGAGCATGATTTTCTCAAAATGTTGCTCAATGATCGCAATTTTCTCCTCGTCAGAAAGTTTAAATGCATCTCCCCTTAAGGGTGTTTCTATAGAGGTCATGATATGATTGTCACCAATCAGATCCAGGTCTTTCAATAGCTCTTCAGTTAAATTTCCGTTTTTCATTTCTCCTACGCTTACCGTTCTTAAATCTCCTATACTATTTGAAGTACAGAAAAGTTGTGCAAAAGTACGACTTATTCCAGTATGATTAAAATTAACGATTGATTAGAATCGATGATGGAATAACCTGTTTTTCCAATTAAAAATTCAATTGAGAAATCAAATATGAGGTCTTTTCGCTATTATTAGATTATGAATCCGTATACCCTCGTAATTGCGCTTTCCTGCGTGATTATTTTTTCTCATCTCTTCAACATTTTTTCCAAAAAGACGAATGTTCCGAGTGTAATCCTTCTCATCATTTTGGGGATAGGAGTGAAGTATGTGATGGACTATTATGGATACAATCAGGATGAGCTGATTTTTGGCACTCTCGAGATTTTGGGAATTGTAGGCTTAATTATGATTGTTCTGGAGGCTGCAATAGACCTGGAACTCACCAGGGAAAAATGGCCCATTATATGGAAATCGCTATTAGTAGCCCTGATATCACTGGTGGGCTGTGCATTCATTATTTCCTTCATTATCAACCAGTTTTTCAGAGAAGATCCTTTCATTTCTCTGGTTTATGCCATTCCGCTGGCGGTTGTGAGTAGTGCTATAGTGATCCCCAGTGTTGGAGCACTTGTAAAGGAGAAAAAGGAGTTCATGATCTATGAAAGTACTTTTTCTGATATTCTTGGGATTATGTTCTTTTATTTCCTGACCCAGAATGCAGGAGCAGAAAGCACGAGTGCCGTAGTCTACAGTATTGTAGGGAATATCTTTATCACCGTTATCGTCTCCTTTGTGGTAAGCTACGGGTTAGTGATGCTTTTCCAGCGCATTGAAAGCGAAGTGAAGCTGTTTTTGCTTATTGCTATCTTGATATTGCTCTATGCACTAGGTAAAAAATTGCACCTGTCGTCACTGGTTATCATCCTGGTATTTGGGATTCTGATCAACAATAGCCAACTCTTCTTTATCGGCAAACTCAAGTCATGGATTAACAAAAAGGCCGTCAGTCATATTCTGGAAGATCTTCATTTGGTGACCCGAGAGTCGGCCTTTGTGATTCGAACCTTCTTCTTCGTGGTGTTCGGAACAACCATTGATTTGGCCGCTTTGTTGAATCTTAAGATTGTAGGGATCAGCCTACTGATCGTAGCTTCATTTTTTATCGTCAGGTTCATTATGTTGAAGCTTTTTCTTTGGGGCAAGTCGATTCAGCCTGAGCTGTTCATAACTCCAAGAGGCTTGATTACTGTACTCTTGTTCTTTTCAATACCAGAAGAACTGAAATCCAACTTGTTCAATGCCGATATCATCCTGATCGTGATATTAGCAACCAGCGTGGTAATGACCTGGGGATTGATCCGGTATGGTAAGAAAATCGGGCAGGATCCTAAATTCACACTCAATCTTGATGGAAAGGCCTCTTCCGCACCACTCCCGTACTTCGTGGAACGAATGAGTGATGGGTCTTACGATTCCGAAGAATCATCCGAAACGGAGAGCCAAACAGAAGACGATACTAGCCAATAAGCGTCTTATTTCTCTGGAAGAACCTTGTTTCATTATGCGCTGCAATTCCGGCAGTAATAATAAACAAGCCTATGAGTGGGAATAACCAATCGAATTCAATAAGTCGAAGTGAAGCGTTGTCAACCAGGAAGTATCGATAACCGAGCCAGTTACCAATTACGCCAAGGCTCAGATGAGCAAAGAGTTGAGAGATCGTCACGGAATAAAATTGTCGGTCTGGCTTTAAATCTGAATTCTGCATTTCTCTGACCATCGCCAACATCATACTTCCTTGAAAGGGCATTACCAGGATACTCAAACCCACAAAGCCCAGTAATATCATTCCTATCGACTTCACTGTGATGAGGAAAAACAAAAAGACACTGGCGTTTGTAAGCTGCCCGTTTTCAACCTTATGAGCAAATTGACGGATGACAGGATTAGTTTGCAATGCCTTGGTTTTTGTTTCAATCAATTTTTTTCCGCTCTTTTGAAGGAGCTTATTCTTGGAATAGATTAAGCCTCCTATCCACCAACCAAATGCAAAGAGCAGGGAATGGCCAACAAGCAATAGTGGAGCAAAAAAGGATTCAAACATTCAATAGGGGTCTACATCAACAATTAGTTCTACATTAGAGTATCGTTTTTCCTTCAAAAGTTCGATCTGGGCCGCAGAAATCTTTGCCTTAACCGCATTTATATTGTACTTCCGTTCGATTTTCAAAAAGATATCCATGAGGTAACGATCCCTGATTTTGTTAATCACGGGTTCCTGAGGTCCCAACACGCGCGATCCTTTCAAATCCTCTTTCAGGATATTGCTGATGAAGTAAGCCGCATCTTGTCCCAATTTTTTGTCCTTGTTACGAGTCGTCAATTTGATCATTCTCGAAAAAGGAGGGTAGTTGTACTTTTCACGTTCCTGCATTTCGCGATGATAAAACGCTTCAAAGTCCTGACTGAGAATTAATTGGATGATGGCTTGCTCCGGATCATCGGTCTGTATAATCACCTGACCTGGAAATTCATTTCTACCGGCTCGCCCGCTTACCTGGGTGACTAATTGGTAGGTTCTTTCAATCGACCGGAAGTCAGGGAAGTGGATCATCCTGTCCGTATCAAAAACCCCAACTAAACTCACTCGATCAAAGTCGAGTCCCTTGGTCACCATTTGTGT
Source organism: Cyclobacteriaceae bacterium (assembly GCA_028281285.1). Lineage (GTDB taxonomy): Bacteria > Bacteroidota > Bacteroidia > Cytophagales > Cyclobacteriaceae > Roseivirga. The sequence continues at coordinate 15,080 of JANQKF010000007.1, read as the reverse complement.
TCCTACAAGGATATCGATTTCACCTTGCTCGAAATCCCTGATAATGTTTTGGTAGGCATTTTTGGCACGTGTCGTCTCAAGGTCCATACGTTGAATTCTCGCATCGGGCAACAATAGCTTCAGATCCTCTTCAATTTTCTCCGTACCATAGCCTATTGTCCTGATTTTAGTACTGCCACATGCTGGACAAACGGCCGGTACTGCCTCTTTATGGCCACAGTAATGACAATTGAGCTGATTTTTGTATTGGTGATAAGTGAGACTTACCGAACATCGATGGCATTCAGGAATAAAGCCACAATCATCACATGACAGGTAGTTGGAATATCCTCTTCTATTTTGGAAGATGATGGCTTGTTCCTTTTTGTCCAGGGTGGATTTTAACGCTTCCAACAACACAGAACTGAAATTGCCATGGATCGTTTTTCTTTTCCTTTCCGTTCGGGTATCGGCTGTTTTTAATTCGGGAAGTTGAGCATCTCCAAACCTGGAATCAAGTGTGACCAAGGCATATTTACCCTGAATGGCATTGCTGTATGATTCCAATGATGGTGTCGCGGTTCCCAGAATGGTTTTGCCTTGATGCACATGCGCCAGATAGAGTGCTACATCCCTTGCATGATAGCGGGGTGCAGGATCGTATTGTTTGTAGGAATTTTCGTGTTCCTCATCTACCACAACAAGTCCCAAATTTGAAAAAGGTAGAAATACCGAACTGCGCACACCCACAATAAAGTCAAGCCTTCCTTCAAGTAGTCCTTGCCAAACTTCCACTCGTTCATTGTCCGAAAACTTGGAATGATAAACACCCATCCGACTCCCGAATACGGCCTGAAGCCGATTTACAATTTGTGCAGTAAGGGCAATTTCAGGAAGGAGGTAGAGTACTTGCCTTCCATTTTCCAGAATTTCTTTGATCAGAGAAATATAGATTTCCGTTTTCCCGCTACCTGTGATGCCATGAAGTAGGACTGTACTCTTAGATTCGAAATGACCTAGAGATTCATCGAATGCTCTTTGCTGGTCTTCGGTTAATTGAAGTTGGTGTTGGGGATCTTCTTCAAACGCTCCGAATCTTGAAACGATTTCTTCGAACTCTTCCAAAATTCCATTTTTGATGAGCGTGTTTAATGAAGAATTTGAATGTTCACCTTGTGTAAAATAAGATTTTGGAACCCCGTCAGAGTTCAGCTCTGGTTGCTGGAATACCGGGACTTCACGCAGATAAGCGAGAATAACATCAGTCTGTTTAGGCTTTTTCTCAAGCCGGGCAAACAGTGATTCCAGGGCTTCCTCAGAGGCGAATTCTTCAGTCAGTTTGATGCGCTTGACCCTTCGGGGGCGGTATTTTTCCTTGACTTCCTCATAAATGAGTATCACCTCCTTTTGTACCAGCGATTTAATGTACTTGTAGGCACTTTTGAGTTGTAGGTAATCGGCTGCTTCCCGGTAAGTCAGAGATTCGTTATTGTCCAGGGCATTCAATAATATCAATTCCCGATCATCGAAGGGCATATCCAGCTCCGACCAATTCTTTTCGGGATGTAACTGAATGCGCGACTCGCTGCTTAGCTTTAAACCGGAAGGCAATGCTGCATTTACTACTTCACCAAGGGTGCACATGTAGTATTCTGCCATCCATTTCATTACATCCACCTGAAGTGGAGTGACGACAGGTTCGGTATCCAGCAGTTCCAGAATGGGCTTGGCCGCATATAATTCAGGAGGAGTCGTATGGACCTTCTCCACAATTCCTGTGACCACTTTTTGACGACCGAATTGAACAATTACCCTGGCTCCGGTTACAATTACCTCCTTGAATTCATTAGGAATCCGATAAGTGAAAAGTTTTGGAATCGGCACCGGAAGAGCGATGTCTGCGAAGAAGGTAGATTCCCCTTCAGGTGCGTCAATATTGAGTTGTAAAGATGACAAGTACCCGAATTTAGAAATAATTAACAGACCAAAAACCTAGTGCTGTCGAATCTGGGTCATTGCTTCTGAAATCGAGTTAACCGGCAACTGGCAGGTCTTATTTCTGCAAACGTAAAATGTGGTTTCGTCATTTATTTTACTCCTGTTTTCTAAAAGAGCCAGCTGACTTTCACTTTGATCCAGAGCACCAAGAAGTACCATATTAGGAATAAATTCTCGATGGATGATTGCGGCATTTTCTTCCAAATCATCACCGATAATAACGACTTCCACAGTCGGCTCAAGAAAGTAGGAGTAAAGGCTGCCCCACTTCGATAGATACTGGGGGTCTGACATCAAAAGCTTATTCACGATATTGAGCATTCGGCTCACTTTGTCACGATAGTCTGGTTTATCTAAGAGAACGCTCAACCAATAAAGGTTGGTGGCCATCAGGGAGTTTGAACCGGGGATCACGTTGTCAAAAATCTCTTTTTTGCGAGTGATCAACGACTCGGAATTGGTGTCGGTAAAGAAGAAGAACCCTTCTTCCTCATCAAAGAAATTATCAATCGAATAGTCAACCAATTGGTTGGCTTCGTGCAGCCACTTTTCATCAAAGGTGATCTGATACAGGGCTATGAATCCTGCGCCTACTGCTGCATAATCTTCCAGGTAGGCATCAATTGAGGCTTTTCCATCTTTGTAATTCCGAAAAAGCTTTGCTCCGTCTTTCATCCTGTGTAGAATAAAATTGGCATTGGTTACAGCCATATCCAGAAATTTGGGTTCGTTGAATGCAGCATAGGCATCTGCCAGCCCTTTGAGCATCAATCCATTCCATCCGGAGAGAATTTTGTCATCTAACCCGGGTCGGATCCGTTCGGCTCTTTTTTCCAGTAATTTGAGATTGGCGATTTTGACAAGGTCTTGAAGCTCACCCAGCTCCAAACCATGGTGTTCGGCAAATTCGGAATCTGATTGATCCCTGAAAGGGATATTCTTGCCAGGTTCCCAGTTCCCTTCATTGATGTTGTAGTAGTCAATTAACAGTTGGGCATCCGGACCGAGCACCTCTTTGAATTCCTCAGGGGTCCATAGATAGAACTTACCTTCTTCTCCTTCACTGTCTGCATCCAGGGCTGCATAGAAACCTCCCTCCGAGTCCGTCATTTCGCGCTCGAGCCAATCGATGGTTTGATAGACAATTTCTTTGTATAACGCCTTATTGGTAATAGAATAGGCTTCCGAATAAAGGCTTACAAGCTGCCCGTTGTCATAAAGCATTTTCTCAAAGTGAGGAACAAACCAATCGGCATCAGTGGAGTAGCGGGTAAAACCACCACCGATCTGGTCATATAAGCCGCCCATAGCCATTTTGTCCAAGGTGAGCGTTGTGTGATTCAGGGCCTCCTTGTTGTCGTTGGTGGTAAACTCTCTCAAAAGGAATTCGTAGATCACTGGCATAGGAAACTTGGGAGCTCGATTCATTCCTCCTTGTTCGTGATCAAAATTCTCAGCCAATTGCCTGAACATCCTGGTCATCTCATCAGAAGAAAAGCTTTGTTCTGAAGGGCTCAGACCATATTTTTTGATTTCACTCGCTCCAATCGAGCGCATAAAACCCGTAGCACTTTTTTCAAGCTCCGATCGCTTTTCCTTATAAACTTTGCCTATCTGCCGTAGCAGATTCGCCCATCCTTGTGGAGGGAAATAGGTGCCTCCGTAAAAGGGGCGTTGGTCCGGCATTAAGAATACATTTAGTGGCCAACCACCTTGTAAGCCCATCGCATGGACAGCATCCATATAAATTTGATCCACATCAGGGCGTTCTTCTCGGTCTACTTTGATACAAACAAAATGCTCATTCATGATCTGAGCAATCTGCTCATTTTCGAAGCTCTCACGTTCCATCACATGACACCAATGGCAAGCCGAATAACCAATGCTCACAATGATTGGCTTGTCCTGTTCCATGGCCTCCTGTAGGCTGGCAGCATTCCATTCTTTCCAATCGACAGGGTTATGCGCATGTTGTAATAAGTAAGGGGAGGAGGAATGGATCAGTTGGTTGGTGTGTGAATGCTCAGTCATAAGCTTAAATCATCTGCTCGTTAATCTTTCGAATTTCATCACTAACATCAACCTGGTCCTTTAAGTTTTCCAATTTGGACAATACCGATTTCAGAAATTTCTGATGACTGTCAGAATGAGGATGAAAAGGCTTGTGATTCAGATCATTCCGTATGGATTCCCACTCATTGCAGAAATGGTGGGTTGAATCATCAAAATAGGCTTCACCAAACTTCTTCCATATATAATCTTTGGCCAACTCATTGGGGTGAATGAGGTCCTTTTCATAAAACCGATAATCTCTTAAGTCATCTACAAGCAGCTCGTAGGCGGGAAAATAATCCGCGTCATTAGTAGTACTTGCAATTTCGTGGCAAGCTAATCGCAGGACAGACTTGCTCAAATTATTATTTGCCAACCCCTCTCGGGTATGTCTGATTGGGCTGACGGTCAGGATAATATGAAGATCAGGATTTAAGCCATCGAGGATTGACTTGACGGATTTAAATCCATCGACAATTTCTTTGACAGACAGGAGTCGTTTACTGAACGCTGACTGGGATGTCTTGTGACAATTGGCCACAAGTTTTCCATTCGATTTCAATTCATGAACCCAGCTCGTGCCAAATGTGAGGATAAGATGGTTGGCTTGTACAAGTTGAGACCTAAGTCGGGTCAATAATACATCAATTCGGTCCTCCAGCTCATTTTTAGAGTTAGCGTGAACTTGAGAATGGAACTCATAATTTAAGTAAACGCCATCATGCTCGAGGAATGATTCATGATCGGGTCGCTCGCCATTCAATGTATAGGTAAACTGTTGGTAGATCGACAGCGGGTTGAATAAAATTCCGGTAGGGTTGTGCACAATTTGAAACTTATAGGTTGCCAATTGCTGTCCTATGTTCTCCGCGAAGCATGATCCAAAACTCACCAGTCGTTCGCTGGTTTGAATTTTGCGGGTAGCATGAATATGTGATAGCTCTGTTCTAAACATTATCAGTGGTGGAGACCGATTTTCGTCTGTAAAGGTACGTTTCCTGATTTATTCTTCATGGTATGTGTAGCTGGAATACTATCATGCGTTATTATTACAAGAATTTTCACCTTAGACTAGTGATAATTAGAAGGGATTTTTTTGTTCAGGAGAACTGGTGGCTCCGCCTGTTTGGCTTGTGCCTTTTTTTGATGATTTCTCATCAATCTAATGCCCAGGGAACGGCAGACTGTGCCAACTTATTGGTGGTTTGCGGAAATACGAGCCTTAGTCTAAACTCGAATGGCGTAGGTCAGAATGACTTTGCCAACGCCAACAACATTCTTCCTTCCTGTGGTTTTATTGAAAACCAAAGCCTTTGGTTGAAGGTGCCCATTGAGCGAGCAGGGACCCTGGAATTCAATATTTCGGCCAATAACGGTACGGACGATTTTGACTTTGCCGTGTATGGTCCTAATGTTTCGTGTAATAATTTGGGGGCTTCAATTCGTTGCTCCTCAACAAATCCACAATCAGCAGGTGTGCCAGCTGATACAGGCTTGAGAAGCGGGGAAAGTGATGACAGCGAAGGTCCGGGGGCGCAGGGAAATGGATTTGTGCGTCCGATTAGTGCACAAGCAGGAGATGAGTATATCATATTTATTGACAATTTCTCCAGAAGCAATGCTGGCTTTCAGATCAGTTGGGGAGGATCGGCAAGGATTTCCCGACCGGCTGAGGCCAATCAACCTCCCGATCTCCAGGAATGTGACCCCGATGGAGATGGGCTAACCACTTTTAATCTAAATGCCAATATCGATGTCATCAGAAATGGTCAGTCAGGGAACGTGACCTTTCATGTGACCGAAGATGATGCCATCACCGGAGACAGGGCATTGAACGGGAATGCTTTCAACAATACGAGCAACCCTCAGACGATCTATGTGCGACTTACCACCCCGGGCAGTGGATGCTCGTCACTGACCAGTTTTCAGGTAGAGACAAATCCTCAGCCAGTCGTAGATGAGCTAACGGGAGCAGCATCCGTTTGCCCATCTGTGGTCGGAGTGCCTTATACGACCAGTGGAACCAATATAGACAACTATACCTGGGTAGTCGAAGGAGGAACGATAGCCTCCGGACAAGGCACTGATCAAATCACTGTTGACTGGGGAGTAGCGAACGATAATGCACAGGTCAAACTGGTGGTAAGTAACTCTTCGGGCTGCACAGCTGACACTGTTTTTCATGATGTGAAAATCAACAAACGACTAGAGCCGGAAACACCTATGGGGAATCAGCAGGTATGCTATGCGGAAAGGAATGCCGTCCGATATGAGGTTCCTTTTGTTCCGGGTTCAGAGTATCAATGGGGGGTAGAAAACGGTACGATTGTCAGTACCGGAACGGACAACTTTGTCGAGGTAGATTGGAATGGAAATGCACCGGGAAAGGTGTTTTTCAGGGAATTTAACCCAGGGATCGCGGATTGTGAAGGGTTTTCGGACACACTGGATGTAACGGTCTTACCGGAACTCATTGTTGCCAATCAAATTGCAAGACCATTGTGTAACGGTGATGCGAACGGCAGTATTCAGCTCACCGTGACCGGTGGAGTGGGAGATAAAACCATAAGCTGGAATAACGGAGGTGCAGGTGATCTTTTGGAAAATCTGAGGGCAGGAACTTACGAGTACACAGTGACCGATGAATCAGGTTGTGCGATTGTTGCGGAGCTTGAAGTCACCGAGCCGGATGAACTGTTGATTGATACTATTGAGCAATTACCGACACTCTGTTTTGATAGCAGTGATGGTAGTGCACGGGCAACGGTATCCGGAGGTACAGGCAGCTATACCTACAACTGGACAGGGGCTAATTTTAACCGACAAACCACAACGAACGTGATCAACGAGCTGGCCATCGGGACTTATAATGTGATGATCACCGATGAAAATGGGTGCACTACCAATCAGAACTTCACGATCGGATCACCACCAGAATTGCTGCCCGATTTGAATTCCCTGATCAATGAACCGATTTGTCCGGGTACGGCTGATGGTGAAATCAATATTGCAGGAGTGGGAGGTGTGCCTGATTATCAATTCTTCTGGTCGCTTGGTACAAATCAAACCGGAGTACCGGCCACTGGGCTCACGGCCGGAGACTACCGTTTGCGGATTGTGGACCAAAATGGATGCGAGGTGTCCATTGATTTTGAGGTGACCGAATTCGTACCTCGTGTAAGTTTTCCTACCGCCTTTAGTCCTAATGGAGATGGTGTCAACGATACGTTTGGCGCAGTGGTGGGCTGTCCATTGCCTGAATTTGTATTCAAGCTATACAACCGATGGGGACAACTCGTCTTTTATACCGAAGATCAAAACCAGGTTTGGGACGGTACCTTCGAAGGAAAAGACGTTCCCGAAGGGAATTATTCGTATACCGCTTTCTATCGTGTGAATGTAAACGAGAAGGTCCTGGAAGAATCTCTGAACGGAATGATCCGGATATTCCGATAGACTAGTAGTAGACGTAAGCCCTTTCGATATACTCCCGATAGTTCATACCGACAATTTCCTTCACCGCTGAGGTCCAGTTGCCTTGCTCATCATAAGACAGGTAGGTGTACTTCATCGTCATGGAATTGTTCTGCTCGTAACTCACCCGTGTAAATTCAGCGATGTGGCCGTTATCATCGTAGGTAGAACCAGATTTTGAGACTTCAATACCGTTAGGGTTGAAAAACTGACTTTCCTTTACTCTGCCATTTTCCCAGGTCATCGTACTGGAACCGGTAAGTGTGTTTTCTTCCGGGGCAACAAAATAGTTTTCAAATTTCAATGGTCTGATCTTGCCTTGACGTTCGGTAATCTCGGTGTAGCTGGTAATTCCGCCATCAGGGCCAACACGATTAATTTTGAGAAGATTTCCTTGTCCGTCATATTCGTAGAGAGTACCCCCATAGATGCTATTGTCAGTAACGTAATAGGTGGTTTCCGTTTCGTTGAAACCTTCCGGTGTAAAGCGTTTGATGAAGTAGGTTTGGCCGGAAGGGCCTTTCACCCATCCGCCTAATTGGTTCTGTGCCTGGTAGTTGCGTTGGGTCACGGATTTCACCTTTCCTCTAAGTCCCTCAGTACTCCAGTCGTTGTCGGCTACTTGGGTTGATGAACCGCTGTCACATGCCATGACGATGATTGCCAGGGCGAGTAGTGTGGTCCAAACTATTGATTTCCTCATGTCAATTTTATTGCAATGCCGAAATTACGGAATAGGAGGGGATTGGCAAATCTTAAACTGTCATTTCAAACCTTTCTTTTCGTCATTTCGAAGGAGCCTGTGACTAAGAAATCTCCTTGTCGTTTTCACGAACAGGAGGCTTCTCGTTTGCTCTGCAAGCCTCGAAGTGACGTTCTGATTTTAGCTTATCGTCACTTCGAGGGAGTTTACAACCGAGAAGTCCCCCAATTGGTTCTACCAATTCATAACCTCATCAAATAAGTCATTCCATTGCGGATTCATAGATTCAATAAGTCTGAACTTCTTTTCTCTGCGATAATCCTTTACTTGTTTTTCCCTCGATATGGCTTCCTCAATAGAATGGAATGCTTCAAAGTAAACCAGCTTGTTGATGTTGTATCGAGCTGTAAAGCTGTTCGGGAATTGTCTTGTTCTATGTTCCTGTACCCTGGAAGGAAGGTTAGAGGTCACGCCTGTATAGAATACGGAATGATGTTGGTTGGTCATTATATATATAGTCCCACCCTTTATCATGATTTAAGTTAAATAATTCACTTCATTTCGAACCTCCCTTTTCGTCATTTCGAGTGAAATGAGAAATCTCCTAATTCAGATTCTCGACATAGCAGATCCTGAACCAAGTTCAGGATGACTTTAGAAATTAAAAGAGTATGTCATGCTGAACCTGCCTGCCGAAGGCAGGGTTCTTTCAGCATCTTCTCCCTTGCTCACTTCACAAACCGGAAACCAAACCGGAAGACCCATGGACGTCTGTAAGGACTGTTTTCATCGTGAAGCACATTGTAAGAAATGGTCATCGCCCCTCTGAGTTTTTTGCCAAGCGGAAACTCCTTGCCAACTCCAATCAGCCCGCTTTGTACCCATTCAATACCGATATTCACATCATTCTGATCGGTAACCTGTTGACGATTCCATTCCAACACCGCCTGCATAAAGAAGCTCTTATAGACAAAGTGATCGAAGAATAGCCGACTGGAAAACAGCTCATCATCGAAGTCGAAGCTTCGGAAACGATCTCCGGTAGAAATCCGGTAGGCAGTTTCCAAACCGATTTGTGCTTTGGGATTTAGCTGATACCCCAATCGTGCAGCGAGATCCACCGAGGTTGGGTTTTCCCGGTTGACCTGTAAATTACCCCCAAGACGAAGTCGTTTGTGAAACGGTTCTGAGGCCAATGGATTTGGCCTTTTGGGAGCCTCACCAAGACCTTCTTTCAAGTCAGCATACTTTCTTTTGGCCTTATTGACTTCAACCATAGCCTTATCGAATTTCTGCTGAAGGCTTTCTCCGCCCATTTTTTTCAGCTCCTCCGCCTTGGATTCAAGCTGTTGCTTAACGAAATCATTCGTCTGCATGCCCTCGCTCAGTTGTCCATAACCTTCGGGTATGGGTTTCATCTTCGACTGCTTGTCTCTAAGTTGTTGTAGGTATTTCACCTGTTCCAGGTCAAAGGCCTTGGCCAGGGACTTTTCCCCCCAGCCCTCAAATTGCTTTTTATAGACTTCAAAAGCACTATTGAAATCGCTTACACTTGAAGTGAGCTTTTTGAGATCACCTTCTGAAATGGGCACATCCGGTTTCAGATCACCTAAGGCGCCATCCTGGATATTTTTCAAATCGGGGAGTTGTACCTTTTGATAGAGTTCCTGGAGTGATTCGAGTTCCTTGACCGAGACGTTAAGTTCTTTGGTAATGTCCAGGTCAGGGGGAGTGAGTTTGATATCGTTTTCCAGCTGGTTCTTTAGTTGGCTTAGGTCAGGGCAGCCCTCACACAATGAGGACAGGTTGGGGCGAAGGGAGTCGGGGAGGAAGCTGACTTTTTCCTGAAGTAGTGAGTCAAGTTGTGCCGGTTGTAGGTCGGGGTATTTTTTGGAGAGCTTCTTTTCGAGCTTTTGTTTGATTCGGGCGATATGCTTTTGGAGCGCACCGTTGACCTTGTCCAGCTTTTTGGTGGCAACATGGACATCCGGTGTCACGGTGGGTTGAGTTTCCTGGGCGATGCCATAGAAACTATTTCCGAACAGGAGCAGGCAAAGGACAATTCCGGAGAGGTATGCTTTCATTTTGGTTATTGACAATTTAGGTCAAAATCGGTTGAAAAGCCCATTTTTCAGGTTGTTTTGCTCTTTGTGGTTAAAAGAAGTGGTAGGTAAGCAGAAAAAGATTTTTTTTCTCACTTCGACTGGACTTATATAAATCAAAAGCAAGTTCAGGATGACATCAAAAAAGAAAGCACGTCATGCTGGACTTGTTTCAGCATCTACTCATCCTGTCTCGTCATTTCGATCCCGAGTTCTCAGGAGAGAGTTTACCTACCGGAGGTAGGAAATCTCCTTGTCGTTTTCACGAATAGGAGACTTCTCGTTTGCTTTGCAAGCCTCGAAGTGACGATCTGATTTTTTGTTTCTGTGCTTTCAAACCTTGCTTTCCGTCACTTCGAAGGAACCTGTGACTGAGTTTACCTACCGAAGGTAGGAGGTCCCCCCAATGCATAACGTCATTTCGAGCGGACTTGTCCACCGAAACATGGTGTAGGTGGAGCGAGAAATCCCCCAATCTCCTAACCCATCCCCTTAAGCCGCCAGATGTGTGTGAGCACATCTTATTCTTCAGTGGGTGGCCCGTCTGCCAGATGAAAAATAAAATACGCTTGCATTAAAGTCATAGATATTCCAATCAAAATCTAGTTGCTCTTCATTGCCATTGAATTTATATCTATTGGGTTTAGCTAAAGGGTAAGAAAAAACCCCTAACAAAATGTCAGAGGTTTTGATAATTATAAATCAAAATGCTTTTTAAGTTCCAGCTCGAAAGCAACCTAAATCATAGACATATTTGTCAAATTCAAATTCAATATCAATATGTTTTTTAAGTTCCTTTGCTTCCTTTTCATGAATCCAGTAAGGATTATACATTAAAGGATCATCTTCAGGAGGATTGAATATTTCCTTCAGAGTTTCTAATGATACTGAGTTAATATTGATGTCTTTCACCAATTTTTCTGACTTCTTATCAAAGACATCAATGATTCTTGTGACTTTCATTGTCATATCTGCAATGTATAGAAAATAAAAAAACCTCTAACCATTAGCTAGAGGCTTTAATTTATTATTCGTTTTTAAACTAGGTTTCTGAGCCTAACATCATTTTGTAGAAGTCAAGAAACTGATTACCCCCAGCAATATCACTACAGGTCTCAGCCACAACATCAATAGCTTCTTGGCTTTCATATTTTGGGTCTCCTGTGCCCCTTTTGCTCAAAAATTTCACAGCAACTAATACTGCTTCAAGGAATTTAGAGCTATTCTGAGCACAATGATGCAGTACATGATCCTCAGTACCATACTCAAGCATTTCAATAGTTCTTAAACTCCCAGTCAATGGCTGAGAGCTTTATGTTTTAACTGATTGTTTGTATTACCACTTATTGGCACTATTTGCTTGAATAGCTTGCAAAATTGCAGCTAACCTTCTCAAATCCCATGATATTGGAATTTCATCATCATCCTTCAATCTTAGTAAATCATTCCAATCATCAGATAATTGACCAAGTGATAAATCAGTAGGTTTCTGTGAAGGATTGTACATCTCACTTTCGTCTACCTCCCAATAAAAATCTTCAGCCTTAATTTCAACCTCGTTCCCAAAGTGAATTATTAGTTCAGCTTTTAGTTTTTGAAAAAGACTTTCTAAATCTTCAATTGAAATCTTCATGTTTGATCCTTCTGGGTAATAATCTAATTAACAAAAAAGCCCCCAGTTAATGACTGAGAGCTTTAAATATCTGATTGAAAATGCTAACTACATTCCATTATTCTTTAAATAAGCTCCTAAAAAGAGTATCAAAATAAAAAATATCACTGAACCTATTGAATATGCAAAGACAAGCCAACCCTTTCTTCGTCTATTGTTCGGATCTTCTCCATCAAACTCTTCAACAATTTGCTTGTATTTGCCTTTATGCATAAACAGGAAATAATGGAATAATGCTATCGAAATTATAACTGTCCCTACTTCCAATTTTTTTAAGCCCAAAAGAAACCCTTGATATCCTGATAGTATATCAATTAGAACTATCAAACTAGCCATATTACATAGAAAAATTAAAGACATCCCGAGAACAGTATTGAACTCTGGGACATCATTTTTACCCCATTTTTTCAAATTCCATGAGTAAATTCTATAGTAGAGATATCTATACTGCTTTAGCATATTTTTCTGGTTAACTACCTAGTATATTCTTCCTCTAGCATTAAGACTCCTTCCGGTAACTGAAAAGAAAATAGTTCAAGACTAACATAGCAAAGAAGAATAACGCTATAAACTTACTTTCAAAGTTGGACCAATACACCACCAGATTTGCAGTATGCAACATGCTTATAATTATCACTGAGCCATTAGCTGTATAAGACCCTACTTGATAGCTAAATCCTCCTTCTATGGATTTCATCAATCCATAGACAACCGCAAATAAGGTATTAAGAAGACTCATTAGAAACGCATTTTTCAATAATCACTTATTCATCATTTCTAATTGAGCAACTTCTTCAATGAATCCCTTCTAGCATTGATCTTTTCTATTTCCAACACTGCCCATTTCTTCAAGTAAAAGAGACTCATTGTGTCTTTTGGGTCAATACTTCGAATCAAGGTCAAATTATAAAGAGCATCCTGTTGATTGTATTCCAGATTAATTGACATTAAATAGTCATATTCTGCTGAGTCAAACATATCCAACTGCATATAGCAGTAGCCTCTTTTAAAATACGGTAAACCTTGAGAAGAATCTTGCTTAATGGCATTGGAAAAGCTCTTCTTTGCAAGTAGAAATTCGTCTTTTTCATAGTATGATAGTGCCAACTCCAAGTTCTGCTCGTAATCCAATTTACTATCAGATTGTTGCCCCCCACAACCTGCCACTATTAGCATTATCAAGACTATTAAATTGACTCTCATAAATTTGGCTTTCAACATCATCTTCTGGCCATTTTCTTAACTAGGTGTGATCTTGCATTATACACAGCTCTATCAGTCATACTATTTAGCATATCAGCCTGATTAGTCCATCCAGCCCTTCTGTAGGCCTCAGCTCTAATATAGTTTCTTTTACATCCAATTATCACTTGTCAAGTGGCCATCAATAGCCAAAATGCATTCATCATTCCCCAAATAAGTACCCAATGCTTCTTCTTCCACAAAATCCACGATTTTTTTTAAATCGGGTGCTTCTAATTTTATTTGAAGCCAAAACCTAGGGTGACCATACTCGGTTTCCTCAGTGAAGAGATACCTAGATTCTGAGTTCTTCAATTCCCTTGGAAAATGCTCTACCATCGTAGAATCAAACTTACTTTTGTCATTCAGATAATCCATATCTAGACTGTCAAGTCTCTTTTCTTCAGGATTAGAACACCCATAACAACAAAATATGATCAAGAAAATTCGTGCTTTCATTCAACCATACTTTATGTATGAAATTATGGCTGATACCAACATAGCCCCAATTAATATGCAATTTCCAACTAATAGATTTCTCTTTCGGAAAGACTCCACATTCAAATATTCCTTAAACTTGGTTTGGGTTCTCCCTTTAAACAACAGCCACCTAGCCAGTGCTCCAACATAATTGCACATATCATTCCAGAAGAATGTGGTACCATGTTCAAATATTTCAGACATCTTAGTTACTTCGTTTTTTAAACCTTTCTACAGCTTCCTCAGCCTCATCTAACGAAATCTTAACAAGTCTAATCATCTGTCCCTTTCTTGATTCATTTATCAAAACACCAGTCCCTGTTCCAAGCCACTTATTTTTTGTGTAACCAGAAACTATTTTAGGGATTAGTATGGCAAAGAAGTTCTCAGCCCTGTTTGAAAAACCAAAATAAGGAATTTCGCCCCTTTTTATATCGCTTATATCATTAGATTTCATGAATTGGCTAAATGTATCCACAAGCTCATCTGCATATGAAGAAAAACTTGGGTCAGACATGTTGACTGTTTCTCTGCTCAGTTGTTGGCTTGCGTCTTTGTCATACCTGACCTCTCCCCAACTATACACTAGAACCATTTCAGTTTGACCTACAGTCACTTCTGTTATGTTTCCTTCTGCATCAACTTTATAAACTTTGGAATCCACGGTGAGATATGCTCTTCTACTTGTTCTTTCCTTTTTTGTGACTTCACTTCGTCTAATAGTTGATTCACCAGTTTCACTATCAATGGTGACGTGATAACCATTGACTCTATTAACCCAATCGTCCACAGTTTTTTCATTTTCCTCTCGTGCTCTAGCCCAATCTCCATATGCAGCTGCTGCATTGTATGTATCGGCTCCTCCATCAAAACTCCAACTCCAATCCAGAGCATCTAACCCAGTAGGATCACTTAAGTTGACAGGATTGTTATAGCTAAAATGATAAGGAGTCCAAGCCAATTGATGATCAACTTCTGCCATTGGGTCTATGGACGAAAATCTACCTAATTGAGCATCATACATTCTGAAGTTAAAATCATAGATATTCCAATCAAAGTCTAGTTGTTCTTCGTTTCCATTGAATTTATATCTATTGGGTTTGGCTAAAGGCGCAGTACTACTCAGTGCACTTATATTCATCCCAAAGGGATAGTAATGATCTTCCTGCAGGATTTTTCCTTTAGTGTGCGTGATTTCTAATTCGTCAAAGTAGACCTCCATGTTATCAGTGCTCTCATTGGAGAGATAGATATACATAAAACCACCCCTTGGAATAGTTCTACTTAGTGAATAGACCGTTTTGGTATTCTGGGCAGCGGCTGTAACCCGGGTATAGGCAAAGTCAGTGGTTTCATCCACAATATTAAAATCCTGGTC
>JANQKF010000026.1 GCA_028281285.1 Cyclobacteriaceae bacterium | reverse complement strand
TAGTATCCATGTAACAATCCCTTCGTGAAATAGGATAACCAAAACACGAAGAATATGGAAACTAAATTACTTGATTTCAGCCACATGAAGATCCATGTTGGCATTGATGTTCACAAGCGGCAATGGAGTGTAACCATTCTCTCAAAAGCAATCCATCACAAAACCTTTAGTCAACCACCTGACCCATCAGCGTTAAAACATTACCTGGATCATCATTTCCCAAGAGCTAAAGTAATCTGTGCTTATGAGGCTACCAAGCTAGGCTTTTGGATTCAGAGAGCCCTGACAAGTTATGGCTATGAGTGCCTGGTGGTCAACCCAGCCGACATCCCTTCAACTAGTCGTGAATCTCAAAACAAAGCTGATCCGGTTGACAGCAGAAAGATAGCTCGCACCCTACAGGCCGGGTTGTTGAAGGGATCCCATGTTCCTTCTATAGTTACTGAAGGAGATCGTCAACTTTTCCGCTTCCGAAAGAAACTATGGGGAGATCTGGTTAGGATCAAGAACAGAATTAAGGACAAATTTTTGTTTTCCGGAGTTCAGATCCCCAAAGAGTTAGACAATCCTTACTGGAGTAAAGCTTTCCTCAAGTGGATAGGAGAAGTAGAAATGCCTTCATCTTCAGCTAGGCTTACGATAGACTTGCTATTAGAACAGTATCATTTTGTGTACAGGCATTTTCTCAAGACTTCCGTTGAAGTGAGAAAGTTACTGCGAAGCTCACGATACAAAGTCAACGGTAAATTGTTGAGAACCATACCTGGTATCGGACCGCTCACCTCGGTCCAAATACTTACGGAGTTGGAAGACATAAAGCGATTTACCTCCTTTAAAAAACTCAACAGTTTTGTAGGTTTTCAGCCTACTTCTTACAGTAGCGGGGATCATGACTGGAAAGGTCAGCTGACCAATCGAAAGCACAGAGCACTTAGGAGTGCCCTGGTGGAATGTGCCTGGCAATCGGTACAGAATGATCCGGCTATGCTCTGTCGGTACCAGGAGCTGATCAAGCGAATGACTAAGAAACGAGCCATTATAGTGATGGCCAGAAAGTTACTGTCTAGAATCTATCATGTGCTCAAAGAGCAGGAACCTTACCAATTAGGCAAGGTGGCTTAACATAAGAGGTATCTATATTGGAGAAATGATCTATGGCCCTCAACAGAGGCAAGAGAAAAATTGCCCGGGACCACTTAACACACGCTGAGCCGCGAGCTCTTATGCTTAGTTTGTGGCCCGGGCTTAATAAGAGCCAAATAAATTACTGTGACCCGCCAGCTGGCGGGATCACTAATGGAAGTCTGGCCATTATTGATTTTCTTCTTCAAAAGGTACAAATAAGTATACGGATTGTAAAGGGCAAGGTGAATGGGTATCCATCCACACAGGGCTCTTCTATACCCACCCTTGACAACCTGCCCACTTATCAGTCAAAAAGCATTTGAAGAAAATCAAGGATTAGGAAAAAAATAAGCGTTTTTTGACTAAATTAACTATTCCTCTCTTCGCTGGGATTATTCATGGAAG
>JANQKF010000019.1 GCA_028281285.1 Cyclobacteriaceae bacterium | reverse complement strand
CAGGCTATAAGTAACCGGGTTAGCATCCGTAGCCATGACTGTATACACCGTACCCGCACCGTTTTCAGCAAAGCTGGCCGTAGCAGCGGAAGTAAATACCGGGGCAATCTCGTCTATATCTGTAAGCGTGATTGTTACTGTTTGGCTTGCCGCATTGATACCATCACTGGCGATGATTTCAATCAGATAATTATTATCTCCATTGGCGTCCTGCGGATTCTCAAAATCCGGTGCTGACTTAAAGGTGACAATGCCCGTAGTACCTTCCAGATTGAAGAAGGCTTCATCGTTGCCAGTACCCAGACTGTAAGTCACTGTATTGGCATCGGTAGCCACGGTAGTATATACCGTACCGGTACCGTTTTCTGCAAAGCTTGTCGCAGTAGCTGAAGTAAATACCGGGGCAGTATCATCCACATTGGTGACAGTGATGGTCACAAGCAGTGAAGCCGTGTTTACCCCATCATTGGCAATAACTTCAATCAGATAGTTATTATCCCCATTGTCATCTGTCGGGGCTTCAAAGTCCGGGGCTGCCATAAAAGTGACCAAACCTGATGTGATATTAAACAAAGCTTCATCATGGCTGTTCCCCAAGCTGTAGGTAACCGGGTTGGCATCCGTAGCCACAGCGGTATAAGCCGTACCTGTACCATTTTCGGCAAAGCTCGCTGTAGTTGAAGACGTAAATACCGGTGAGGTATCATCTACATCAGTTACCGTAATGGTCACCGTTTGACTTGCGCTATTGATCCCATCATTGGCATTGACTACGATCACATAGTCGTTGTCACTATTACCATCGACAGGGGCTTCAAAGTCGGGTGTGGCTTTGAAGGTGACAAGCCCCGTGGTACTTACAATATCGAATAAGGCTTCGTCATTACCGGTGCCTAAACTGTAAGTAAGGGCATTGGCATCGGTAGCCAAAGCAGTGTAAGCAGTACCCGTGCCGTTCTCGGCAAAGCTTGTAGCACTGGCAGAAGTAAAGACCGGAGCAATTTCATCCAGGTCGGTTACAGTGATCGTAACCGTGTGGCTTGCACTGTTGGTATCATCACTGGCTTTTACCTCGATGATATAGGTATTGTTGCCGTCACTGTCGGTGGGGTTTTCAAAATCAGGGGTTGTCTTAAAAGTCACTACCCCGGTACCTCCCACGATATCAAACAAGGCCTCGTCATGGCCGATACCCAGGCTGTAAGTAAGTGAGTTGGCATCCGTAGCCACTGCTGTGTACACCGCACCTGTACCATTTTCCGCAAAACTGGCTGTAGTCAGCGAAGTAAAGACCGGGGCCGTATCGTCTATATCGGTTACTGTGATGGTTACGGTTTGGCTTGTACTGTTCAACCCGTCATCGGCCAGCACCTCGATGACATAAGCATTGTCTCCATTCGCATCCTGTGGATTCTCAAAATCCGGTATGGATTTAAAGGTGATAACTCCCGAGGTCATGGTAAACAAAGCTTCATCATTACTATTGCCCAGGCTATAGGTAACTACATTGGCATCCGTGGCGACAGCCATATAGGCCGTGCCCGTACCGTTTTCTGCAAAATCAGCAGTGGCAGCCGAAGTGAATACCGGTGAAGTAGCATCGTTCAGAATGCTGAACTGACTGGCCGCCAGGTTTTGGGTGTTGGCGGCATTTTTGGCGACATTGGCTTCAATATCTATGTTCACTACACCATCTGACAATGGGGTGATAGTGGCTGTGTAAGAAGTACCGGAACCGGTAAAATCGGCAGCGGTTGCATTCGCAAGGCTCAGGTCTGTCTCTATGAAATCTGCCACTGCACTGCTGAAGGTGATAGTTACCGCAAAGACTCCGTTGACCCGTATACTGCTGGTACTGGAGATCGATACGGTCAGGGCAGAAGAATCGACCGCAATGCCAAACTGGGTAGCTGCTGTATTTGGATTACCCACTGCATCAGCAGCTACGTTGGCTGCTACCTCTACAGTGAGTGCTCCATCCGTTACCGGTGTGATGGTGGCCGTATAGACAGCACCGGAACCGGCAAAATTGGATGCGATGGCGTTGTTGAGATCCAGGTCGCTGACCTCAAAACCAGTGACTGATTCAGAAAAGGTAATGGTGATATCAAAGGCGCCATTGGTGGTGGTTCCGGCAGCACTGGTGATATTCACTGAAGGTGCAATTTCATCCACATCCATAACAGTGATGGTTACCAGTTGCGTACTTGAGTTAACGCCATCATCGGCCTTTACCTCGATGATGTAGGTATTATTGCCGTCACTGTCAGCAGGGTTCTCAAAATCGGGGGCTGACTTAAAAGTCGCTATCCCGGTACCTCCTGCAATATCAAACAAGGCTTCGTCATGGCCTGTGCCTAAGCCGTAAGTCAGGACATTGGCATCTGTAGCTGCCGCTGTATACACAGTTCCCGTACCGTTCTCTTCAAAACTGGCTGTGGTGCCGGAGGTAAAGACCGGAGCGGTGTCATCTACATTGGTCACGGTGATGGTCACGGTTTGGCTGGCGGTATTGATGCCGTCATGGGCTTTTACTTCGATCACATAGTCATTGTCTGCATTGCCATCGGCAGGATGCTCGAAGTCAGGTACTGACTTAAAGGTGACTATACCAGAGGTCATGTTAAACAGGGCCTCATCATGGCTGCTGCCAAGGCTATAAGTAACAGGGGTGACGTCCGTGGCCACGGCTGTATACACAGTAGCTGTGCTATTCTCGGCAAAGCTTGCTGTAGTAGCAGAAGTAAATACCGGGGCAATCTCATCCACATTGGTTACTGTGATGGTGACCGTCTGGCTGGTACTGTTCACGCCATCATTGGCAATCACCTCAATGATGTAATCATTATCTGCATTGTCATCGGCAGGGGCTTCAAAGTCCGGGGCCGACTTAAAGGTGACCACACCGGCCGCGATATTAAACAAAGTCTCATCATTGCCATTGCCCAGGCTATAGGTGATAGGATTTACATCGGTAGCAATGGCTGTATACACTGTACCCGTACTGTTCTCCTCAACGCTAACAGTGGTACCGGAGGTAAAGACGGGGGCGGTATCGTCTACATTGGTTACGGTGATGGTTACCAGGAGTGATACTGTATTTACCCCATCACTGGCGATGACCTCCACGATGTAGGTATTATTCGCATCTGCATCGGCAGGCGCTTCAAAGTCAGGCGCTATATTAAAAGTCACTATCCCGGTACCTCCCGCAATATCAAACAGGGCTTCGTCATGGCCGCTGCCCAGGCTATAAGTAAGCGTGTTAGCATCCGTGGCCACGGCAATATATACCGTACCCGTACCGTTCTCGGCAAAGCTGGCTGTAATACCGGAGTTAAACACAGGGTCAGTATCATCCACATTGGTCACGGTGATGGTGACCGCCTGACTGGTGGTATACACCCCGTCACTGGCGATTACCTCAATCACATAGGCATTATCGGCATTGGCATCTGCAGGCGTTTCAAAGTCCGGGGCCGATTTAAAGGTCACTACCCCGGATGCTATGTTGAACAAGGCTTCATCGTTACTACTGCCCAGGCTGTAGGTAAGCAGGCTGGCATCGGTAGCCACTGCGGTATAGGCCGAACCTGTGCGGTTTTCTGCAAAACTGACTGCGGTGGCCGAGCTAAACACCGGTGGGGTATCGTCCACATTGGTTACCGTGATGGTGACATTTTGCGAAGCGGTATTTGCACCATCGCTGGCTTTCACCTCGATCACATAGACATTATCACTGTTGCCATCGGCCGGGGCTTCAAAGTCCGGTGAAGTTTTGAAGGTGATGACGCCCGCTGTCAAATCAAACAACGCCTCGTCATGACTGCTGCCCAGGCTGTAGGTAACCGGATTGGTATCAGTAGCCTCGATTGTATAAGCCGTTCCTGTACCGTTCTCCTGGAAGCTGGCCGTTTCTGCGGAAGTAAATAGGGGTAGCGTGACATCATTGACCGTGATGTTAAAACTCTGGCTAGCCTCGGCTCCATGAGCATCTGTGGCTTCAAGGTTCACGTTGTGCGTTCCGCTTTGGCCTGTGGCATTTCCACTGAGTACCGGGTTTACCACGACCTTTCGAATGCGATAATTTGCTGCATCACCCACATACAGGTCACCCCGGGCATCAAAGGCTAGACCCTTTGGGAAACTAAAAGCCGCATTGGTGCCTATACCATCCGCAAAAGCCTGGCTGCCTGTTCCGGCAATTATGCTGGCTGTCCCATTAAGAGTCACCTTATAGATCAAGTGATCTCTAGGAAAGCTTACATAGGCATTGCCAGATTTGTCTAGGGCGATTCCCTGTGGATCGGTTAAAGCAGAGATCAATTGAATACCTTCACCGGGAACTAGCTTTTTAACACCATGAAAGTCAGTGAAGTAGATCGTTCCGGCATCATCCAGTACTAAATCTCTTCCTTGAACAATATCAGCTTGTGAGCTTGCAACAGTGGTGACCACACCTTCGGGGCTTATTTTTCGTATTGCGTGATTATGTATATCTACGGTATACAGATTGCCTGAGCTGTCTATATCCAATCCCCTTAAGTTGCCAAAAACCGCTGAACTACCGGTCGCATCTACAAAGCCGGATACTCCCGAGCCTGCCAATGTACTCACCACGCCTTCAGGAGTGATCTTTCGAATGCGATAATTGAGCTCATCTGCTACAAACAGGTTTCCCGAAGCGTCCACAGCAATTCCTGTGGGTTGGTCAAAGGAGGCATTGGTACCAACTCCATCAGCAAAACCAGAGGTTAGTGAACCAGCCAATGTAGTGACCTCTCCACCAGAGGTGATCTTTCTGATCTGGTTATAATCTGCTACATACATATTCCCCTCGGCATCAAAAGTGATATTTCCCAGGGCCATAAATGAAGCAGCGGTACCTAAACCATCCACAGAGGCAGTGACCCCCGAACCGACAAAGGTAGATACCGTGTTAGGTGCCTGAAGGGTTAACCAGCCGGGTAAAGCATGTGCAATGACCGTAATGGCATCTCCATCTTCATCGCTGGTGGTGATGGGGTAGTGGTAGGTAGCATTGTCATCTACCGCAGTGGGTGGTGTTGCCATGAATACAGGGCTTTCATTCTGGTTGGTCACGCTAATGGTTACCGTTTGTGAAGCAGTATTCACCCCGTCATCCGCTTTTACCTCGATTACATAGTTATTGTCGGTATTGTCATCCTGTGGTGATTCAAAGTCCGGTGAAACTTTGAACGTGATGACTCCCGCTGTGATATCAAATAATGCTTCATCATGGCTGCTGCCCAAGCTGTAGGTAACCGGATTGGTATCAGAAGCCCCGGCTGTGTAGGCTGTTCCTGTGCCGTTCTCCTGGAAGCTGGCGGTTTCTGCGGAAGTAAATTGGGGTGGTGTTACATCATTGACAGTGATGGTAAAATCCTGGCTTACCTGGCCACCATTCCCATCATCGGCTTTGATGCTCACGTTGTGGCTACCGCTTTGCCCGGTGGCATCGCCTCTCACGGTTGGATTGGTCACAAGTCTGCGAATGCGGCCGTTGCCGGAATCACCGATAAACAAGTCACCACGGGCGTCAATGGCCAGTCCTTCAGGAAAATGAAAGCTTGCCTGGGTACCGGTGCCATCCCCAAAAGCCGGGTTGCCCGTTCCGGCAATTTTGACGACCTCTTCATTGGGATAGATCTTATAGATGGAATGATCAGTGAAAGTAGCCGCGTAAACAATGCCGTTTTTATCGAGTGCAATAGCAGATATGCCGGATGGTGTGCTGGCCAAAGTTTGAGGATTCTGTCCGGGAACCAGCTTTTTGACCTGATCAAGATCAGGAAAGTAAAAGGTACCTGCATCATCGATGACCAGGTCTTCTAGCCTGGTAAGTTGCTGACCACTCAGGTCTGCAGCGGTGGTTACCTCACCTGTAGGGCTGATCTTTCGAATGGCGTCATTGCTCGAATCAAAAGTGTACAAGTTACCTTGTTGGTCTATAGTCAGCCCATTTAAGCTGCGGAAAGAAGCTGTAGTGCCGGTACCATTCACAAACCCGGATGTTCCTGAACCTGCCAAGGTACTGACCACACCTTCGGGGCTGATCTTCCTGATGCGAAGGTTCCACCGGTCAGCTACGTATACATTGCCTGAGGCATCGACCGCGATACCTCCCGGATTGTTAAATGCTGCCGCTGAACCCGTACCCTCTGCATAACCTCGAATCAGTGAACCTGCCAAAGTGGTGACCATTCCCTCGGGGCTGATCTTTCTGATATGATGTTGCAGGTCTGATACATACATATTCCCCTGGGCATCAAAAGTAATCTTTCCCGGTGCAGCAAGCGCAGCCTCGGTACCTAAACCATCGACTGGAAAATTAGAGCCGGTACCTACAAAGGTAGAGACCGTGTGGGGTGCCTGAAATGTTAACCAACCCGGCAAGGCCGGGGCACTTACTGTTACGGCATCTCCATCCTCATCGCTGGTGGTGATGGGGTAGTCGTAGGTGGCATTGTCATCGACCGCGGTGACCGGGGTGGAGGTAAATTCCGGTAAGTCATTCACATTGGTGACCGAGATGGTGACCGTATGGTTGGTCTGCTCGCTGCCGTCATCAGCCACTACTTCGATCACATAGGCATTGTTACGATCGCTGTCCTGGGGTGTCTCAAAGTCCGGAGCTGTTTTAAACGTTACGGCTCCGGTACTGCCAGAAACATCGAACAAGGCTTCATCATGGCTGCTTCCCAAACTATAGGTGACGGGGTGGGTGTCCGTAGCTGCTGCCGTATAAACGGTTGTGGTGGTGTTTTCTACCACACTTGCCGTAGTGGATGAGGTGAAGACCGGAGGGGTTACATCCACCACCGTGATGGTAAAGCTTTGGGTGGTGGTGCGGCCATTGCCGTCATCAGCTCTTAAAATCACTTGCTGGCTTCCGGCTGGCTGCCCGGTGACCTCTCCCCTAAGCATACGGGGAGTGATCTGTCTGATCCTGTGATTGGTCTTATCAGCCACATACACAGTGCCCACCGCATCTACGGCCACTCCTGTTAGGAATTGAAACTGAGCTACTGAAGGAATACCGTCCTGGTAGCCTAGTATGGAACCTGCCACGGTACTCACTTGACCTGCCGGGCTGATCTTCCGCACCTTATGATTGCTTCGATCTGCTACAAATACATTGCCCTGGGCGTCCACGGCAATCCCCCAGGGTCTGTGGAATTGCGCATTGCTGCCAGTGCCGTCCTGGAAGCCCTGAACAGAACCGGCCAGCGTACTCACCTCGCCTGCCGGGCTGATCTTCCGGATCTTATGATTACCCACATCAGCCACATACACATGGCCCGCTGCGTCTACGGCTACCCCTGCCGGAGACTTAAACTGAGCTGCCGTACCAGCACCATCGGCAAAACCCTCGGTAGAACCGGCCAGTGTTGTGACCACTCCCTCCGGACTGATCTTCCGGACCCGGTAATTGCTAAGATCCCCAACAAAAATATTGCCTTGCTCATCTACGTCCAGGCCATAGGGAGTATTGAACTGAGCTGCCGCACCCGTGCCATCGGCAAAACCCTGGGTCGAACCCGCTATTGTTGTGACCACTCCTTCCGGGCTGATCTTCCTGATCTTATGATTGTAGGTATCTGCCACATAGACATTACCTGCGGCATCCACAGCCGTGGCTCCGGGTCGATCAAACTGGGCTGAAGCACCCGTGCCATCGGCATCACCCATGGTGGAGCCGGCCAGTGTAGTCATAACACCTTGCGGAGTGACCTTTCGGATCTTGTGATTGTCCTGGTCGGCTATATAGAGGTTGCCGGTTGCATCTAATGCCACGCTATAGGGGTTGCCGAATCGCGCGGCAGTGCCGGTACCTTCAGCATCTCCTGCAGTAGCACCGGCCAGGGTGGTCACTTCTACATCGAGTGCACCCAAAGAGATCCAGGCTGGCTTGGAAGTAGCGGTAACCGTTACCACATCACCATCTCCATCGCTGGTGGGAATAAGAAATTTTAAAGTGGCATTGTCATTTACGGATGCAGTAGTCGCACCTGTAAATACAGGGCTGTTGTCATTTTCATTGGTTACTGAAATGGTCACGAGCTGGTTTACTGTAAAGGCCCCGTCATCTGCAATCACGTCAATGACATAGTCATTGCTGGCATCGTTGTCCTGAGGGACCTCAAAGTCCGGAACCGTCTTAAATGTCACCGCCCCGGTACTGGCAGAAATATCAAACAGGGCTTCATCATTGCCACTGCCCAGACTGTAAGTGATGGGGTTGGTGTCGGTGGCGACTACCGTATAGGCTGTGCCTGTACCGTTCTCCAGGAAGCTGGCAGTCGTTATAGAGGTCAGGACCAGTGGCGTAACGTCATTGATCACAATATCGAAGCCCTGGGTTGCCTTGGCACCGCTAGCATCCTGGGCTTCAAGGCTTACTGTATGGGTGCCACCCTGGCCTACGGCATTACCGGTGAGCACATAGCTTCCCGTCTCCATCTTACGAATGCGGGCGTTCGATACATCTGCAAAGTAGACATTGCCGGCCTTGTCTACACTCATGCCTTCAGGGCCCGACATTTGCACAGCTGTTCCGGTACCGTCTGCAAAACCGGTAGTGCCCGATCCGGCTATGGTAGTGACCACTCCCTCGGGGGTGACTTTCCGGATAAGTTCATTGCCGCTATCGGCCACATAAAGATTGCCGGAAGCATCGGCCACGATACCCGAAGGAAGCCTGAAAGAGGCCGCCTGGCCGCTGCCATCAGCTGATCCCGGAACACCACTTCCTGCCAGG
The DNA here is from genome assembly GCA_028281285.1 of Cyclobacteriaceae bacterium. Classification (GTDB taxonomy): domain Bacteria; phylum Bacteroidota; class Bacteroidia; order Cytophagales; family Cyclobacteriaceae; genus Roseivirga. Next base: position 353,145 of record JANQKF010000019.1, on the reverse strand, counting down.
GTGCTTACATAGCCAAGCGGTGAGATCTTACGGACCAGTCCGTTGTTGTGATCCACCACATAGGTATTGCCCAAAAGATCAGTAGTGATGCCCCTGGGCGCATTGAAGGTAGCGGTTTGTGCGCTGCCATCATCTGCTCCCACTGCACCGGATCCCGCCAAAGTAGTTACGACACCGGCAGGAGATATCTTCCTTACGCGATAGTTATTCAAGTCGGCCACCATCACATTTCCTGCAGTATCCACGGCCACGCCTATGGGACCATCAAAAACAGCGGCTGTTCCGGTGCCTTCTGCATAGCCCGCATAACCCGCCCCTGCCAGGGTAGTGACTTCACCGGCAGGAGTGATCTTTCTTACCAAATGATTGCCAAAGTCGGCTACATATACATTGCCATCTGCATCTACTGCCAACCCACGGGGCTGGGTAAATGACGCTGCGGTACCCGTACCATTTACCGCACCGTGGCTTCCGTTTCCGGCCAGGGTGCTCACCTGTCCGGCAGGAGTGATCTTTCTGATGGCGTGGTTGGAAAAATCCGCTACATAGATATTGCCATCCGCATCAACTGCCGTTCCGATAGGAATGTTGAATGTGGCTGCGGACAGGTCTCCATTGGTAAAACCTGTGGTACCGTTACCGGCCAAGGTGCTCACCTTTCCCAGTGTATTCTTACTTAGTGTCAGCCAGGCGGGTATTGGATCACCCACCAGGGTAATGGCATCTCCATCAATATCTGCAGTGCCTACTGCATAGTAATAGCTTTCATTGTCGTTGACAGTGATTTGTTCCGTAGTGGTAAAGGTAGGGGTTTCATTCGCATCAATCACCGAGACAGTTACAATCAGGCTAGCCTGATTGATCCCGTCACTGGCCACCACTTCAATGACATAGCCATTGTTGGCATCATTGTCCAGCGGGACTTCAAAGTCAGGCGCTACCTTGAAGGTTACCTCCCCGGTACTTCCTGAAATGTCAAAGAAAGCCTCCTCACTCGTGCTGCCCAAACTGTAAGTCACCGGGTTAACATCCGTGGCTATTGCCCTGTAAGCAGGGCCGGTTCCATTCTCGTTAAAGCCGGAAGTCAGGTCACTTGTAAACACCGGGGCAGTATCATCCACATTGGTGACGGTGATTGTCACCATCAGCGAAGCGGTATTGAGGCCATCATGGGCTTTTACTTCTATAACATAGGCATTGTCTGCATTGGCATCGGCAGGGGTTTCAAAATCAGGTGAAGCCTTAAAAGTCACTACACCGGTATTGCCATTCATGTCGAAGAAGCTTTCATCATTGGAGGTGCCGAGGCTATACGTGATCGGGTTAATATCGGTGGCTGTGGCTGTATATACCGTACCGCTGGAGTTTTCGACAAAACTGGCGGTGGTAGCAGAGGTAAATACCGGTGCAGTATCATCCACATCAGTGACCGTGATGCTGACCAACTGAGTGGATGTAAAGGTGCCGTCACTTGCCTTTACCTCCACCATGTAAACATTATCATTATTTGTGTCAACCGGGTCCTCAAAATCAGGAGGGTTTTTGAAAGTCAGGGCTCCATTGTTCTGATCGATCTGGAAGTAGGCTTCGTCATTGTTTGCTCCCAGGCTGTAGGTCAGGGCTTCCAGGTCGGTGGCCTGTGCGGTATACACGGTACCCTGACCATTCTCAGCAAAAGTGGCCGATGTGGGAGAAGTGATCACGGGTGCTGCCACGTCAATCACGGTCAGGGTGAAGTTTTGCGTACCGGTACGTCCGTTACCATCAGACACGGTCAAATCAATAGCATGCTGACCGGCATGCCCGGCCACTGCACCTGACAGGGTGAAATTCCGGGTGATCCTCCGAACCAGGTGATTGGTCTGGTCTGCAATGTAAAGATCCCCGGTAACCGGACTGATAGTAATATCCATCGGGCCCCGGAAAGAAGAAGCTGTACCCACCCCATTTGCAGCACCTGCCGCACCAGAACCTGCTACTGTGCTTACGATACCATCCGGGGAGATCTTACGAATGGCATGGTTCCCAGTGTCCACTACCCAGAGGTTTCCGAAATCATCAAATGCCAGTCCTCCGGGCGAGTCAAATTGGGCAGATAAAGCAGGCCCATCCATAAACCCTTTCACGATACCGGCAAATGTGGTCATTACCCCGGCAGGAGTAATTCTTTTAATTTGATGACTAAAAGTGTCAGATGCATAAATATTTCCGTCCGGACCGATGGCCATACCTTCTATAACACCGTTGAATCCGGAGGCAAGGGTGCTCACCCAACCAGCAGGAGTGACCTTTCTGATCTTAAAGTGTTGGCGCACATACATATTTCCAGCGTCATCGAAAATTACCCCACTGGGTCCAGAGAATGTTGCCGAGGAGACCGGACCATCATTATCTCCGGAAACCCCGGTGCCTGCTACCGTGCTCGCCTCTCCCTCAGGAGTGATCTTGCGGATCCTTTTGTTCCCGCTGTCGGCTACATATATATTTCCCTGGGCATCAATCGTCATGCTCTTGGGTGTGTTGAAAAGTGGTGTGCTTCCGTCTCGAAAATCGGCAGTGTCTGAACCTGCAAAGGTAGAGACTACGCCTTCTGGTGTGATCTTCCGAATGGCATGGTGGTCCGCAACATAGATATTACCGGCAGCATCGCTTACTATTCCGTTAGGATAGGCAAACTGGGCACTGGCTGCAGGGCCATTGGCAAAGCCTTCTACCCCTGTTCCGGCATAGGTACTCACCACACCATCGGCACTGCCAGTCAGGGTCAGCCAATTGGGAAAACTGCCCGTCACAGTCAACCGGTCGTTGTTGTCCGGGGTAGTCAGGATGGTATAGCGATAAGTCTCGTCATTGTTTACGGCAGTGATAGCAGAAGAATGGATCTCCGGGCCTGCAACACCCAAAGGTAAAGCAGTACTTACTGATGTCGCTAACCTTCCTCTTTCAAGTTCTTTTTCGACAAGGACCAACTTCGCCAGATCGGGGACTGTCAGCTCCGTGGCATCTCTTTCCATGAGGTGATGAAAATTGAACTGGTCCGGAATGCTCGTCTCTGGTTCTGCCTGATCAGTCTGTGCAAGCAGGGCACCAGAAAATAAGGTCAGGAATACAAAAGTTATGACTGAAATGAAACCGGTAAATCGGGGACGCTTTGCTGAAGATTTCATGGCGAATGAGTGTTTTGTTTCTGATACTCAAAGCTATCTTCAGCCCGCTCCGGGACCGATTTTCGTTACAGGCAGTATTATGACATGTTAAGGGTGCTGTAGTGACATATTTAATTATTTTTTATACTATACGATGTATTAATTGTGTTTTAATAATTTCAAATGATAAACAGTACAAAAAGGTGTAGTATATTCTATCTGCGGTCTGGCATGTATTCCATTTGATTCCGAGATTGTATCCTATTGCCTGGTGATACGAATACCTCAACAATGATCACCAAAACAGAATGAAACCTGACTATCGGTGAAGTGCAGATTCATCATATCGTTAGTTCTATGCTGTATGCTCAACGGTGCAGTGCTTTATGCCCAGGATTATCTGATACGCAATCAAAACTTCACCGTTGGTGATCCGGGTTTTTCAAGCCATATTTTTTACTACCCGTTTCAAGACCAGAAGGGCTATATCTGGGTAGGTACTGATCATGGGTTAGATCGCTATGATGGTACACAGGTGAGACACTTTCCTTTTGAAACACATGGTCTGCGTTTTAAGAGTGAGTTCAGGATCAGTGAAGACGCTGAAAACAATTTATGGCTGCACTATCAGCATACCATCAAGGACATTCGCTGGACCGATGGAGTTGATGTATTCGACCCTGTTCAAGGCAAGGCCATTCCCCTAAATGATTATCTGGAAAAACCCTTGCCATTTCCGGAAGATCAAATCACCTGGGTGAACCGCGGGCCTGATCAATCCATGCTCCTCTCCACTAAATCCGGAAGTGTTTATGCCATAAAATCGCGCCAGGCCAAAAAGGTGTACCAGGTACCTTCGGGCGAAAAAATTCATCAACTGTTCCTGTCCGGTTCTGACGGCATTTGGCTCGTATTGTGGAGAGAGGTGATTAGGTTTGATCAATCCTGGGCTGAGGTAAAAAGGTTCAATAAAAGCTCGGGAAATCCGGTAACTCAACTGGACATACTAGACACTCCCTATGAAGATGAGTCGGGGCAACTGCACTACGTTGCGTTGAGCCCGACCCCAAATGATAAAGAATTCAGACGTCATTTTGTAGATGGCAAGGTCAAAGTCTATTCTCAAAAGCACCAGGGCAATGACTATACTGCGCTTGCGGTTTCTCCCAAGACCCTGAATCATTATTTCAATTACATAAAGATTGATCCCAAAGACAGCACCAAGCGACTATATCTGGTAGTCATATCTCCAGATGGTGATGAAATTTACAGAAGTCCGGGAGCCATAAGGGTCGCCAGACGGCCCTATTTCGATAACCAGGACAAATTATGGCTTACTACTCATCATAGCATGAAAAATCTGGAGCTTAAAAGATCTCACTTCAGAAAATACATCGATGAGTTCCGTACAAGTCTTAACGAAAGGTATTCTACTGAAAGCATCATAGAAGATGGCCAGGGCAATCTGCTGGTCAATGGATTGGGAAACTCTTATTCCGTTGACCTAATAACCAAGGAAAGAAGAGTATTGACCCCGCCATTCGCCTTCAATCACCCTTTTTCCAGCCAAGAGGTGAGTTATTTAAACTTGGATTTTGCCAAAGACGAGCATGGGGACATTTGGATCTCTAACGAGTCGTTCCGGCTTTTGCGCTACGAAGTAGATAAAGGTCGTTTCACCGAATTTACTTATCCGGAGTCGCTCTTTGAAGGGCTCGACAGGAACCAGCTCAAGGCAACCGATGTCCCTACCCAGCACAGGGCGTTGTTTTTTGACAAAAGAGGAACACTCTGGCTTGGACACAAAAATGGCATCTCTGTGTTCAATGCCGATGCTGTAGAGATCAACTGGTTGAAGAACGAGGGAGCCATGGAGGCGTTGGCCGGAGCAGAGGTGATCGACATTTATGAAAACAGCCATGGACTTTGGCTGTCTACTACCCGGGGTGTGTATGTATTGGATCCTGTCAACCGACAGATTCTGGGACACTATCACAGGGATGGAACAGGTAAAAACCGCTTACCGCATAACGAAATCAACCATCTGTATGAAGATCAGTCGGGTACTTTCTGGCTGGCCACTAACGGAGCCGGCCTGATTCAATGGTGGCCCGATGAAGGCAGGTACGAACAGTTTACCACCGAACATGGGCTTTCCACCAATTACATCTATGCGGTGTATGAAGATAATTACCAGAATCTATGGCTGCCTTCGGACAAGGGACTCAATCAGTTCAACCCCTTAAACGGTAATTTCATCACACACACGCTTTCCGATGGTATTGCACATATGAAATTCAACCTGGGGGCTCACTATCGTGGAAACGACAGCACACTGTACTTTGGCGGATTTAATGGGGTCACTTCTTTTAAACCTGAAGAAATCGTATCGACTCAGCACTCAGAAAACACAGCCCTTGTGGTAACTGCTTTGACCAAGCGGATAAGAAGGACGGGAGAATTGATGAACGAATACCCTTCCTTTCTTGATGAGGGAGAAATTGTGCTTCAACCTACTGAACAGGGCTTCAACCTGGAGGTTAGCCATTTGAGCTATGGCCCGTTGGCCAATCAGTCCTATGCCTACCAAATAGCCGGAGTGGAAGCAGGTTGGACCTATCTTAATGAACCCGTAATCAGGATCAATGCATTGCCCTATGGGGAATTCCAACTTCTGGTTAAGGCCAAAGAGTCCACTGGCGTGTGGACGGAAGCTTTGGCCATACCCCTTGTGGTCATCAGGCCTATCTTTCTGCGGCCCTGGTTCATTTTACTCTGTTCCCTCATTATTGCCAGCCTGACAATCTATTTAGTAAGAAGAAGGATCACCCGGTTAAAAAGACACAGGGCGGCATTGGAGAAAGAAGTGGCTGAGCGTACCTCGGAGATCAAGCAACAAACCATAGAACTTGAGCAGCAAACCGTGGTGTTGGAAAAACAAGCCAAAGAACTCAAGCAACTGGATGCTGCCAAATCTCAATTCTTTGCCAACATTTCACACGAACTAAGAACGCCCCTGACCCTCATCATGGGGCCACTTACTGAGTTGCTCAAAGAGAAAACGCTGGACGAAGATAAGCTCTACAAGCTCAAACGCATGTACCGCAGCAGTAAGGGGCTTTCAGATCTGGTGGAGGAGATTTTGGAGCTTTCAAAACTCGAGGCGGGCAAGCTGGAAGTGCATGAATCACCTGTGGTGCTGATGCCCTTTCTCATACGACTCTATTCCGGCTTTGAGTCTTTTGCTATTAGAAAAGGGGTGAAGTACACTTCAGATTTTTACTTTGATGATCAAGTGGTGCTCAGCCTGGACTCGCGAAAGGTGGAAAAGATTGTGAACAACCTGCTTTCTAATGCGCTCAAGTTTACCGACCGAGGTGGCTTTGTCAAGATCACAGCCCGCTTGAAGGCAGATTCACTTAAAATCACGGTGAGGGACTCCGGCCGTGGCATTGCCGAAAAAGATTTGCCTTTCGTGTTTGACCGTTTCTTTCAAACCCAGGAACGAGACCTGACCAAAGTGCAAGGTGGAACCGGTATAGGCCTGGCACTGGTAAAAGAACTGACCACTGTCATGAAGGGCACTATTGGCGTGGAGAGTGAAGTCGGGAAAGGCACTACCTTCGAACTCAACTTACCGAAGAAGGTCGTAACAGATGCCGATGTCCCCGGCCAGACCCTTGTTGAGGAGTTGCTGGAAGATATCCCCTATGTGAAGCCGCCTGGTGAAAGAGCAGACGAGGCCGGTCACTCTCTCCTGATCGTAGAGGATAATCCTGATATGCAGGAATACATCAAAGAACTGCTCACCCCTCATTACCAGGTAAAAACGGCTGACAATGGCCTCGAGGCGCTGGAAGTACTCAAATCCTTTACACCCGACCTGGTGGTCTCTGATGTAATGATGCCCGAAATGGATGGCTTCACTTTGCTAAAAAGACTTAAATCCAATCAGCTTTACAGACATCTACCGGTGGTGATGCTTACTGCCAGGGCAGAACACGAGGACAAGCTTCATGCACTTACCATTGGTGTAGATGACTACCTAACCAAGCCTTTTCTGGGTGAAGAACTCCTGGCCAGAATCAAAAACCTGCTCTCCAACTATCAGGCACGCAAGGCGTTCTTAAATAAAGAAAAAATTGGTGAACCTGACAGTGCTTACGAGGTCTCCGAAGAAGATACTCAAGTAGTTTCTGAGGTAGACCTGGAATGGGTGAAAACGGTTGAAAAAGAAGCTTTGTACAGACTAACGGATACCAACTTCTCTGTGGAGGTATTGGCAGATTTCATGAACCTGAGCACACGGCAGTTCCAGCGCAAGATCAAGTCCATCACCGGGCTGACCAACACACAATTTCTTCAGGAGCTTCGATTGCAACAAGCCCGTGCCTACCTGGAACGCGGGGCTTATCATACGGTGGCGGAAGTTTCGTATGCCATCGGCTTTCAGTCGGTAAAGCATTTTTCTCAACTCTTCAAAAAACGGTATGGTAAAAGTCCGGGTGAGTATTTGAGAGCCTGACTATTGGCGGTCGTGTATTAGACTGCTTATCAAGAAAAAGGATTGCTACCGTCACAACCTGGTGTCATAGTTTCGAATTCTGTTTCAACCCATTCTGAGTTGAAATCTTGTGAGCTTTTGCCCGTAGTACTTCGAATGGAGGTCTTGGATAAAAACTTTGGACGAATGCATTTTTGGGCTTCGGATTACGTCCGTAATCTTCCTGTCGCCTCAAACGATTTCCTTATTTTCGTTTAGTAAAGCACATGAACTTTATCGATTCACTTGAGACCCTGATTCTAATTGGAGCAATTCAAGCATTTGTTCTGGCCCTTTTTCTCTACTCATTGAGAAAAAACAAAGAAAGCAACAGCGTATTAGCTGTTATTTTATTGCTGATTTCATTCAAAACGTTGATCTTTTTTGCGAATGAACAACTTCATCTATTTAATGAATTCTGGAGATACATAATCAGGTCCACTCAATTCCTGTTGCCTCCTCTTTTATACCTATATGCCTTAAGGGTGCTAAAGGTCGGTTCCAAATTAAGCTTTAGCCACCTTGTCCCATCTTTGGTATTCCTGGTACTGGTCATCGGATATTTTAAAACCGATTTCACGTTTTTCAAATACTTCGAAGAAGTGCTCGGTGTATTTGGCAGAGAATTGACAATTGCTTTGATTTTGGCTTATTACTTCATCCTATTCAAAAGAGTTTCAAATACCGCACTAATAAAGTCTGACTCTGCAAAACCTGATATTTCCTGGTTGAATAGTCTATTTCTTTTTTACCTGGTCTTGGCCTTCTTTTCTGTAGTCATTTCGGCATTCCTCCGATTCCCTTTATTTCCAATTATGTGGAATCCCTTCATCTTGGTGCAAATGTCTACTGCCATCTTCATGTATTGGATATCCTATAAAGTTTTTACCCAACCTCTGATTTTTTATAGGCAAAGAGACAAGCATCAACTTTTCAATCCTAATTATCAAAAATACCGCGGTGCTAAATTGTCTAAAGAGGATAAACTAATCATTGTACAGCAGCTAAAGACCCTCATGAATAATTCTCAACCTTTTCTTAAGCCGGATATCCGACTGCATCATATAGCCAACCAAATGGGAATAACTGGGAATCGACTTTCACAGGTAATTAATGACGAATTCCATCAATCTTTCAACAACTTAATAAACTCATATAGAATAGAATTTGCCAAGACCTTACTGTCCAATGATGAATTTAGACATGTCACTATAAGTTCAATAGCATTTGATTCAGGGTTCAATTCCTTACCAACCTTTAATCGCGTCTTTAAGGAGTTCACCTTACATAGCCCAAAAGAGTTTCGTGCGAATAATATATTGAATCGCTGAAGTACTTTTCTCAAATTATATTCTGAGTAGATTTTCTCGTGATAGCACTTCAGCTTTAAAGAAAAAATGCTCTACATTCGACCAGTAACGAAAGGAATAACATTCCTGATTTTTTTTGTAAGCCTAAACCTCAATGGTCAAAGCTATAATACCACAGAAGTCTCATTCAAGAATCGAGATGTCAAGCTGTCCGGCAGCCTTATTCTCCCAAATTCTGAAGGACCATTTCCGGCTATAGTTTTTCTGCACGGTTCGGGTCCACACGAACGCTCCGGATTCCTACCTTATGCTGAAAAATTCGCTGAATTAGGCTTTGCATCCCTGGTCTTTGATAAACGTGGTTCTGGAAAGTCTGAAGGCTCCTGGGTCACTTCTTCTTTAGAGGATCTGGTAGAGGACGCCCACTCCGCTTTCAAGTTTCTTGAAACCAACAGTCAGATTGATTCCAGTAGAATTGGTCTCTGGGCAATTAGTCAATCTGGTTGGGTAGCTCCAATATTGGCATCGAGGAGAAAAAGCATTGCCTTTATGATCATTATCTCAGGCGGAGGCGCAAGTCCTAAAGAATCTGAACTCTTTACATACAGAAATTCCTTCATTCGAGCAGGTATTTCAGACTCTGAGATTTCAGATGCGACCAAAACCATAAACCAATACTTCAATTACCTGGAAAACGGACAGGGTAGAGCTCAGTTGCTTGAAAAACTCGAGATTTCGAAAAATAAAAGATGGTACGACTATGCCAGACTTGATCGAATACTTCCGTCTGACAAGAATAGATTGAATTGGAGATGGGTTGCCACTTACAACCCTCAAAATGATATTTCGAACATAAAATGCCCTGTCCTCTTAATGATGGGTGAGTTAGACCAAAGTCATCCTACTTCATTAGCAATTGAAAGATGGAAGAGCGGACTGAAACTTGCGAACAATAAAAAGTTGACTATTCGACTATTTCCTAATGCTGGTCATGGAATAAGGATAAAAAACCATCCTAACCAAAATACCAGAGCTCCCTTTGCAGAAGGTTATCTTGAGTCAATGATTAAATGGCTCCAGGAAAATGGTCTATGATAAGGTTTCACGCATACGCTCATTGATACACCCGAGTTATCGGGATGTCAAGAAGCTGATCTTTGTGATAACCTTCAAGTCACTAGCGATAGGTCGGTGCTATTAAGGACCCCAATTGGAGGCTTTTTGATTTTAGGTAATCCAGATAAAAATCTTCGTGAATTTCTTCGATTGTAAAAAACCTCTTTTCTGACTCTTCAAGACCGTTTTTGAAGCTCTTTTAATAACAGAACCACGTTGACTTTCTAAAAAAAGTCGGTCTCCTCCACACTTTTTAATCCATTCTCAACGATATGTATTTACGAGATGCTGAAAAAAGCTTCTCAAACACCAGGTCATTAAACAGAAGAAGTATGAACACAACAGCCGTTTTTGAAGAGGCGAGAAAAGAGCAGGAAATGCCAACTCCAGCTCCAGCTCCAGCTACTTCAACACCACAACAAGCACACACATCCGCGCAAGCTTCTCCTTTTGCACAAAAGGAGCTCATCAAAAGAGAATGCATCACGATTATCAATAAGTACAAGAAGATCCAGCATCATGGGTATTGATAATTATTTATGTGCGAAAGAAGATGTTGAAAATGCTGCAGTACCCACCCGTGACAACGGGATTTTCGGATTCACCAATGGTATGATGAAGATTCTCGAACGACCTCAGTTCGAGCAACTGCGCAGTTTCACCGCCAATTTCCTTCAGTTAGAAAACCAGAAGAGCGATTTGGCTACAAGAATAATAGAACACGAGGCTACACTCGAGGTACTTGAAGAAGAGAATGCCAACAAAGAGAAAGTAGCTCAGGAATCATTAGAGATCAAGAGTCATGCTCTTGCAGCACAGAAAGACAAGAAAGCGAATCACGAAAGAGTGATGCGTAGCAATGGGCTGAAATTAGTCGACACACCAGAAGTCAAACAGAGCACGCCAGTAGAATCGGTAGATTCGAGTCGGCCTTGGAAAGCCCGTCTTCGTTCTTTCGGGATCTTTGTGGCCATAGAAACATTGGCCTTTGTTGCGTCCTATGTCATTCTAAGAGAGAACCTAAGCGACATGGAAGTCTTTACCCGACTTTTCGCTAATGGGACAGTCTTTTTCATTATCGACTATTTGTTGAGGAAGAAAGACCATACAGGAAGGTCCGTTTTTCTCGTAATTTTCCTGACCCTTTACACCTTAATGCTCTTGACACCGCTTTTCACGGAATATATATCGGGAACCACCAATACAGGAGCTGACCCCTGGGCCTTCGACACCGGTGTAGATACTACTGTTGAAACACCGCTCAGTTTTGGAGATTTTCTTTTGAAAAACTCCTCACTGGTATTGGTAGTCTTAGCAATCATCTGCCTGGTGATTTATCTGGGCTTCTTTAACAAAGCAAAAATCAAGAAGACCAAAACAAAGGTCTCAGCTCCACCAATCCAACAAAACCGCTCTGAAGCAAATGTGATGTACGAATCACTTCATGCCTTCGAAAGGGAAGTCGGTGTCTTGGAAAAGGACGTGGAAAAAATGAAATCGCACTGCCAGGATTTGCCTTTTCAACTGCTTAGCGACTTTAGCTTTTTGAAGGACACACTGCTTGGTCTAGACGAAAAATGGCAAGGTCTCGGTCAACAGCAAGAGATGCTAAAACAGCAGGTCTCGTCAGCGTTGGATCGGGTGTTGAACGAACTCAAAGAGTATCAGGATCATTACCAAAGCATGCTTTCCACCACAGCAAACGCTTTGGTATTTAAGCCACAGTGGCCTACAGAGCAAGACTTACGTCAGTATTACAAACTCCAGATCCAAGAGGCATGAAAAAGGCAGGCATTGTTATCATTTTATCGCTGCTTATAGTGGGTTGTGATATCTCGGAATGTGAAAAAGTAAAAAGTAGTGAGGTCAGTTTTCTAATTGATATCAGTGACCCCAGTCTCTTCGAAGAGGCCCGAAACGATATCAAGACTAACCTTCCAAAATTCATGTCGAAACTCGGATTGGAATCAATAGAAGAATGTCATCAGTTGACGGTAAGCATTGCCCCACTCTCGGCAAGAGATGAGTTGCGCATCAGCACCGAAACCATCGGAGTGAACCAAAAAGGGTTGAGCAGGAAGCAGGTCAAAGCTATGGGTAACCCAAAGCCGATTATTCAAATGATCTCCAAAAGTCTAAATGAATATGAAGGATTGAAAGATCTGAAAGACTATAACTCGGGTTCTAGCATTGGCAATCAAATTTTGAAAGCCATGATGAATATGAAAGCTTCTGGCAATTCAACATTAGTGATCATTTCTGACTTGATCATCAACGATGGAAAATTTTCGCTTTACAAGAAAATTCCAAATGACATTGATACGGAGATTATAGAATCGGTCTTTGACCCGAGGTTACTCGAAGAGTATTTAGAGGATTATTCAATCGAGAGCGCCCCATCAATTGTACTTGTACAGCTTCAGGCGATTGAAGGTCATATGAAGACAAAGCGAGGTGAAATTGCAACGTTCTGGAAGTCCCTTTTGGTTGAAGGACTAGAACAGAATGTGACTATAGTAGACAACCTTAGCAATTAGCCTATGATCTTGGTTATCATCCTGGCTTTTGGCTTAGCGGTGGTCATTCCTTTTGTGCTTTTCCCAAAGGTTCGACAGTTCTTGAAGCATTGGGCCAATGGACTGGTCTTAACCGGAATGAACACCAACTATGTCTTAGTGGCTATCACCTTTACTAGTGTCCTTGCCGTCACTTTAGTCACGTTTTTGCTTTACAAAATGGCCTGCTCCGCCTGGGCTTATTTGTACACCGGTGATATCGTAGAGCAACTGGTCTATGCAAGGGGTGTCTTTTCGCTTGAAATTGCCCAACAGAGTCCGTTCAAATTTAAAAGCCTCTTATCTCTTATTGGAACGGTTTCGCTGCAAATGGCAGCCGGGTTATTTCTCTACCGGTCTACCGGACATCTCATGCGAAAGCTGAATCAGATGCTGAGATCATTGGCATTTAATCAGGAAAGTCAATTGGTGTTTTCATTTTTAGGTGTTTGCCTGTTCATTGCTGTTGATGTAGTATTTTATGCACAGGACATTGCTGTAGTATCACAGTACGCCAACATCCTACTTCTGGTGGTCGCCAAAATGAGCATGCTTTCATCACTGGTCTGTGTTATTCACTGGCAGTTGTTAAAGAAACCGGCCTATCTAGACGAAATTCAGAGATATCTGGATCAAAAGTCCATTTGGCAAAGTAGATTGGCGAGCCCTAAATGGGTGTTGACTTTTGCTTTCACTTTTGCCTTGCTATGTCATCTGCCTGCATTTCTTGGGCTTCAGTTTCTTCAAAACAACATCATTTTATTCGTACTCAACGGAGTGGTACTCTTCGTATTCTTCGTTTACGGTTATCAGCGCATTTTTCGAAAAATCTTAGATGTCTTGGGCCGAATAATGTTGCTTCCTGAAATAGGAAATTCGGGTTTAACACCATTGTGGCCGACATTGCCCAAGAAGAAGCAGTTGCTTGCTGTTTGGGTATTGTTAGTCATCATTGCCCTCTGGAAAAACCCGGCATTACTCTCATTTTTCATCACCATTCCAATGATGGCTTCATTGACAATGCTAGTAGGCTTCTTGATCGTCTCGAGTATTTTGGTCATAACCTTATACGGGCTTGGTTACTTCGCAAATCGGTCGAATTTGAAGAACTCAACCTCAACACTAGATACCAACCATCTTATTGCTGGAGGGAAAATCGGATTAGAAAGTCTCATCAACAGCATAAGGCCAGCGCTGTGGGTGGGTGGTAGCTACTTGCTGCTAATCAGTGCATTTCCAAAATCTTATCCAGATACTGAAGGAAAGTATTCCAGGTCTATTCTGAGTCAGGAAGGTGAATTGTTTTACCAGGAACTTAGTGATGAAGGATTTTATGCCATGCCCATTGGCTATAATGATCTACCTCCTCAATTTGTCAAAAGTTTAAAACAACAGGAAGATCGCGGTTTTTCGAAACAACGCAGCGTCTTACCAAATGGAAGCAATTGGTTTGGGTTGAGTTTTGTCGCCTTGAGTCGCTTCATGAGTCATGGTGGTGGAGGTTCTAACCTCAACATGCAATTGATCAAGAATGAAGCTTATCAGGGTAGAAGAGTACAAGATGTGCAGCGAAAGTTTTATGAGCTAATTGCAGCCTATCAGCTTTCTCTGGAATTGCCCTCCGATCAGATATTAACTCTTTATCTAAACAGAGTTCCGATGTTTGGTGGAACAAATTTCAAGGGAGCCTATATGGCATCCATTGAAGCCTTTGGATTACCTCCGGCAGAATTGAACGACCTCCAGTCCTTGCTACTCATTTGGTCGTTGAAAAACAGTAACTCCTTCAGGCTCCTCAGCGGAAAAAGAGTTTTATATACGGATTTATATCAATTCGAGCCGCAGGTAAAAAACGTGCTCCTTAATCGGTTCGAATTGTGGAAAAGGCAAGGTTTTCTCGATGAATCAGAATTCAGAGTAATTGGTCGACAAAGATTAAATCTGGCCAGTCCAAATAAAGAAAGGATGGTAGAAGTGTCCACCCGTGAATTCCTCAAAGAACAATTTGACTCTAATGACGGGGTCGCCCATACTAGCTTGTCGGCAAGCGCTCAAGAGGCCATGAAGACTGCGGTGAGTCATTTTTCGCAGGAATTCAAAGACAAATTAGTCCAAAAAGATTATGTCCTTGCTTCAGGCTCGGTAGCCGTTGAAGTCAACACAGGAAAGATCATTGCCCATCAAAGTACTGGTCCTAGTGTAACAGATTTGGTCGATTTCGGATATGGTTATCCCATTGGTTCTTTGATGAAACCTCCAGTGATTCTAAGCATGTTGGAAAGCGGCCTCAAGGCAGATGACATTGAACTCTTTGACGGGAGAATTGGCAATCCGGTGGTCAACAACTTCAGTGGGAAATTCTCAAAGGAGAAGGTGGGAATTGAAAAAATGCTCGCGCTCTCGCTAAACGCTCCATTCAATAACATCACAGAACTAATCAACCCGAATCAGATTTTTGAAAAGAATGAATCCCTACTAAAGGCAATGGAAATTCCAGCTGATCCAGCAATCAAGTTCAAAGGCAAACGAAACAGATTGCTCAATCAAATTAACTATCCACTCGGAAGCAGGCGCATGACTCCTTTAGATGTTGCACAGGTCTATCAGGCCATTTTTAACAAAGGAAAATGGATTGCGCTTTCTACTCAAGGAACAGATTCATCACATGTGTTAGAAGAAGATCGAAGCAAACAGATTTACACCAAGGAAAATTGTGAGGTGATCAAAAAGGCCATGGCAGGAACACTCCAATACGGCACAGGCTGGAGACTGAAATCACGACTGCCGAAAAAAAGAACCTTTTATGCTAAAACCGGGACCACCGACAACGCTACCCATGGCTGGACAGTATTGTCTGATGGTAATCTACTTATTGTATCATGGGTGAGTTATGTAACCATGGAACATGGGAAATTAGACTTTAATAATAAGTCAGTTTCCATTCCATACGGCTCAGGCAGCAGAACTGCCGGGGTGCTAGCCACTATGATCTATAAGGAACTTGATAAGCAGAAATTTAAGAAACCCGGAAGGTTCAGAGCGATGTATTCGCAGAAGTAAGCAGACGTGATTTTTGAGTAAAGACCCTTCCAAAATCAAAAAGACAGATTATGAGGAAATTAATTGGTTTAATTCTAGTGGTGGCTTTGGTTTATACAGGTTATAAGCTGTACTCGCAAGGTCAAAGGAACGAGGCTGAGTTCAGCTTTACAGGAGAAGTAAAAGGGAGCGTGATGCTATTTGGCAAATCTGTTATTGAGGTAGTCGACAAGAAGACTGATGATAAATACTATGTCTATAGCAAGGAGTGTTGCCCTGAAAAAGGTGATACCTATACTTTTTACATAGAATCTTCCGAATTGGCGCGCTTCAATGAAAGGTCAATTACCTTGTACACGGAGAGTAGTCGTGAGAAAAAATGAAAAGAGGTATATAGTGAGAGTCAGAATACAGTCAAGGGTGACTTAAGGTTACCCTTGACTAACTTGAATGACATCCCGATCTACTCATAAATCCATTGTCAATAAACTGATTTCTCAGTTGTGGATGCGCACGCTAAAGCTCGTAAGTTTCTGGGGTTAGAAAGGTTACCTTAATAACTCCACACTCCTTTGACCGCGCTCGCAATGCCTTCGAAAGACAATATTTCAGAAAATTTTAATTTTTTTCTTCATCGCATGATTAACTATATCTAACTGTTTATCAATATGTTACTATTTAAAAATATTCGAGATAAAAGTATTACTTTAAATATTTAATAGTATTACTATCTTTTTTGTAACCTTTACTTTTATTTCGCGTTATACAAATTGAAGTTTTTAATTATTAAATGAAGCAGTTATGGTAGCAACGACATCAGCGGGACTATTCGGAAACCTAGGAGCCAATCATGGTAAATTGAATACCAGAAAAGGCAAGTCATTTCTATGGGGAAATGCTAACCGAAGAATGCAGGGTCACAATCTTAAGATTCAAGAGCAACCAGCTTCAAAATCAAAATTGAAAAAACTGAGGGCTCAAATAAAAGCTGAGGCAGCCTTAGTTACTCAAAAACAAGTATTAATTCTCATCAATTCTGCACTGGTGGCCGCTTTGGCCCTCATGGCAATTGTGTAATTCATAGTTAGTTAGTAGTTAGGAAAGAAGAAGGTACCATCTTGGTACCTTCTTTTGTTTTAGGCATAATTAACTGGCAGTATGAGACCATGGAAATACCGCCTTAATCTAGGCTTAACGCTCTTTTTTGAATAAATTAAAATCATTCTGCGTCTTTTTCTGAGTCTCTCGTCTTCCTAGATAAGGTCTCCTTAATGCTGCATTATGTCAAACAAAAGATACTCCAGAAACTCAGTGACCAAAATGCTTGGGAAATCGGTCGCAGGCTTTGCTACTAATTTTTTATGGCTCAAACCCAAACCAAAAGCTACAAGCCGTTTGGCCATGGTGATGGACTTGGACAAGTGTATTGGCTGTCATGCCTGCACGGTTGCCTGTAAATCAGAAAATGGCGTTGCACTTGGGGGGTCAAGGACTAGAGTACTCGAGCAAGAACATGGCACTTATCCGGAAACCAGTCGCTTTTTTCTTTCCATGATGTGCAACCATTGCGAGGATGCTCCCTGTATCACAGCCTGCCCGAACGATGCCATTTTTAAAAAAGACAACGGAATTGTTGATATCAACAAGGACAAATGCAAGAGCTTTGGCATATGTATGGGCGCATGTCCGTATGGGGCAATCTATATTAATCCAGATAGTGCGCCAGATGAAACTGTGAAAGATTACCCCGCCAGGACTGTTGCTAAAGCCGATAAATGTAACTTTTGTGAACATCGAATTGCTGAAGGGCTTGAACCTGCTTGTTCTAACACCTGTCCGACTGACGCACGAATCTTCGGAGACCTCGCAGACCCCGATAGCAAGGTTTCGAAACTTGTGAATAAGCAGCAACTAAAAGGACTTCTTGAAGAAGAGGGTACAAAACCACAGGTATTCTATAAAGGAGGAATGCCTGAAATATTCAAGGCAGGAAAAGCAATAAACAGAAGATCATGAAAAGAAGAGAGTTTGTTCAAATCGCTGCTATTGGGTCAGCTGCCATCTTCCAGTCATGTGATGGTGAAAAGCCTCCCGTTATGGAGGTCACCAATCCCTTACCTGATGGACCAAGAAAAGAAATCGCTTCGACCTGCTGGCAATGTGTTTCCAGGTGCTCAATCAAGGCATTTACAACAGGAGATCGTCTGGTTAAGATAGAAGGAAATCCAAATTCCCTTCGAAATGAGGGAAAAGTCTGTGCAAAAGGACAAGCAGGTATCAGCCAAATGTATAATCCGGATCGGGTGCTCTATCCACTTAGGCGAATTGGAGAAAGGGGCAGTGGAAAATGGGAACGAATCTCCTGGGAAACCGCCCTGGATTTACTGATTGAGGGGGGAGAAATAGAAGGCAAAAAGGTAAAGGGGCTTCGAACGTTAAGAGAAGAGGGCAACCCTGAAAAATTCCTTTTCCATTACGGGAGGATGGTAGGAACAGACTATACCATCAATATCAACTATTTTTTAAGTGCTTACGGAAGTTCATCAATTGGCAATCATGATTCCATCTGTAATCGTGCAGGCTCAATCGCCTCCAGACTGTCAGGAGATGTACGATCGAGTCATCGATTCGAAGAAGTAGACATCATCCTGAATTTTGGGCGTAGCCTTCTTGATGCCGGGATTGATCACATCCCAATCATCAGGCAAGTAGCCAGAATGAGAGAAAGAGGTGTTAAGATCTATACGTTTGATGTCCGGCTTTCGAATACCGCGGCCAAATCGGATAAATGGGTTCCGGTAAAGCCGGGTACCGACCTGGCTGTCGTGCTGGCCATGTCACACGTACTCCTAAAGAAAGGAATCTACAACAAGGAAGAAATCGAAGACACCGCCAATATTACTGTAGATGAATTGGTAGCACACCTTGCTAATTATACTCCTGAATGGGCGGAGTCGATTTCAGGTGTTCCGGCTACTTTGATCGAAGAAATAGCCACGGAGTACGGCAATGCAAAATCAGGCGCATGTACCTCTTTCAGAGGTGCTTTTATGCATTTTAATGGTGTTCAGGCACAACGCGCCATTTATATGCTAGATGTTATTGCCGGTAATATCGGTAGCACAGTTCGTCAAACCGGAAGACCCAACTGGAACTACCCGTTTCCAAGACCAGATAAACCAGCGGCCAAGCTCGATATATTCAATGGAGACAAGGGGCAATTCGCTGTTCCTGATGGCAGTGTCTCACACCAAATCCTTACCCAAATCAAAAAAGGAAACGGTACACCAGAGGTCTATATGGTCTATTGTCATAACCCTGTGTATGCCAATGGTAACTCCCGAGAGAACACAGAAGTCTATAAGGACACGGAAAAAATCCCCTTTCTGGTCGCAGTTGATGTTGGTATAAGTGAAACAAGCGAATTGGCAGATCTGATTCTTCCCGATGCTTCATTCCTGGAAAGGTGGACAGCAGAAGGAAAAGGCACTTCCCCTGGCATACCGGAATACTACATCAGGCAACCTGTGCATGAGCCTTTAGGTGAATCACGCAATTTTGTGGACATGGCTTGTGATATAGCCAATCGCCTCGATTTAAATCTTGGGTTCAACTCGGCCAAAGAGTTTGTTGAAGCCGCCTGTAATTCCACCGAAGGTTTGAAGCAGGCAGGTGGCTTTGAATATATGGTGGAACATGGAGTCTGGCACGATAAGGAAGCTCCAATAAGAAATGTCAAACGCAATAAAGTTCAACTCTTCTCTCAACGACTCAAGGATCAAGGCTTTCCGGGCTTACCTTCCTGGATGGCTCATCCCGATCATGAGAATCTAAAAGAAGATCAACTGGTCATGACTACCTACAAAGTGAACGTACATACGCATTCCAGAACCCAGAATTGTAAATGGCTCATGGAGATCTATCATGAGAATCCGGCATGGATCAACACGGCCACGGCCGAAAGACTCGGGATCGAAGATGATGATTGGATAAAACTTGAATCGAGCGTGGGTGAATTAGTGACCAAGGCAAAAGTTACTCAAGGTGTACATCCACGGGCCATTTCTATCTCTCATCATCTTGGTCATTGGGCTTTTGGCGAATATGCTTCCGGTAAAAAGTCAGCGGTCAACTCAGAGAATGACTCCGACTCCAAACTAGTTTGGTGGAAGGACCATGGAATGCATCCCAATGTTATAATACCCAATCTAGGTGATCCAATCGCGGGTTCACTCTGTACGAACGATACAGTAGTTTCCGTAAAGAAAATCTCATAAAACAGGTCTTCGTCACTCTTCCATTTAAACATGTCGTAGCCGAATTGAACAGGTAATTCACTTTAATGGAGAACCTAGTTTAGTATTTTAGAAGTATGAAGAATACTCTCCTGGCCTTGTGTGGCTTTCTGATTTTGGGTTGTAGTCCTCGAAATTTACCCCCAGCACCAGTCGGCCCACTGCCTTCTCCGCAACAAATTGCCTGGCATGAAATGGAGTACTATGCCTTTGTACACTTCAATATGAATACCTTCACCGATCTGGAATGGGGTCTTGGGGGAGAATCTCCTGAGCTTTTCAATCCGTCTGAATTAGACACACGTCAATGGGCCAGGGTAGCCAAAGAGGCCGGAATGAAGGCCATCATTCTTACCGCCAAGCATCATGATGGGTTTTGCCTTTGGCCCTCTGAATACACCGAGCATTCTGTTAAAAATAGTCCCTGGAAGGATGGAAATGGTGATGTGTTGAGGGAGTTGGCCGATGCTTGTAAAGAGTATGGCTTGAAAATGGGTCTCTACCTCTCCCCCTGGGACCGTAACCACGCGGAATATGGAAGCCCTGAATACATTACGTACTACCGAAATCAGATGAAGGAAATCCTCACCAACTACGGAGAGGTTTTTGAATTCTGGGTAGACGGTGCCAATGGAGGTGATGGCTATTATGGAGGTGCCAACGAGACTCGAAATGTAGACCGAACCACCTATTACGATTGGGATAGCACCTTTGCCTTGGCCAAATCCATCCAGCCTGAAATCGTCTCCTTTAGTGATGGAGGTCCGGAAATTCGCTGGGTAGGTAATGAGCGAGGAATCGCCAACGAAACGAACTGGGCTCCTCTCAGAAGGGCCGAGTTTGCACCCGGAGTTGCAGACATTGAAGCCCTGGGAACAGGACATATTGATGGCACACACTGGGTAGCAGCTGAATGCGATGTGTCGATCCGCCCGGGCTGGTATTATCATGAAAGTCAGGATGATCAAGTGAAATCGTTAGAACACCTGCTTGATATCTACTATAAATCCGTTGGACGAAATGCCAACCTCCTTTTGAATTTGCCGGTGGATCGAAGAGGCTTGGTTCACGAAAATGATGTGAAGGCATTAATGGATTTGAGGCGAACGCTTGACCGTAGTTTTGCCAATAATCTCGCTTTAGGGGTAAAAGTCACTACTTCCAATTCTCGTGGTAAAGACTTTGCCGGTGCTTTGGTCAATGATGATGACAAATCCACCTACTGGGCAACCGAAGATGATGTAATTGAAAGCTGGATAGAGCTCGACTTTGGAAAAGAGATTGACCTTAACCGGTTACTCCTTCAGGAATACATTGCCCTGGGACAACGAGTGAAAGCCTTTAAGGTAGAAGCAATGGTCAATGGTAGCTTTCAGGAATTGGACAGTCAAACCACTATTGGTTATAAGCGAATTCTACGACTACCCGATACTAAAACAAGTAAGTTGAGAATCACCATTCTCGATGCTAAAGCCTGCCCGACTATTTCGAATATAGAAGTGTACAATGCCTTGGGAGAGCCTGGCTAAGGCACTATTTTTTCAACTCCTCCAACTCAATCTCCCCATCCAACTGAAGTGCCACCACGGTGACTTCCTCATCCAAGGCAGATTCAGGAACTTCGAAATAGAGAATACCGGGCTTCTGGCTCCAATAGGGTTTGTTGTGCACCTGGTGTGCCAATTTGGTACCATTGCCCACTACACGAATGCGATTGATCTTGTTCTTAAGCCCTTTGATGGCGATTGGTCCATTGGGCTTGTGCTCCAGGAAAACATAGAGTGTCTTTTTATCCTTTGATAAGGTGGTGGGTCCATAGTAATAGTCCAACGGAATACCGGCATTAGAACCATAAATGGCTTCTTTATGCTTGGACGTCCAGCGCCCCATAGCTTTGAGGATATTCACCTGTTCTTCCGGAATGGTACCGTCAGCTTTAGGGCCAATATCGAGCAATAGGTTCCCTCCCATTCGAAGGCAATCCACAAACATTCTTATCAGCTGATTCGCGGTCTTGTAGTTCTTATCATTGTGCTGAAAACCCCAGGAATCGTTCATGGTCAGGCAGAGCTCCCAAAAAGGACTATCGGGCTTCACCATGGGCACACCTTGTTCAGGTGTGGCATAATCACCATAGCCTTGCAAACGGGAGTTGAGAATAGTATTCTGATTGAAACCAAGTAGCAGATCTCTGGTCTCCTTTGCTCGCCATTCTTCAGCCGTGTGCTCCCAGTCCCCGTCAAACCACCATAGGTCCGGATTGTATTGAGCCCCTAACTCCTTGAGCTGCTCCTGATAATAGTTGACGAATCGATTCCAGCGATTAGGTTCATCAGAGATCTTATAGCGCTTTTCTTCAGCAGTGAAGTCAGTATAGTCGTCACTTGACCAATCCGATAAGGAGTAATAAAGCCCCACTTTCAACTTCTCCTTTCGGATCGCCTTGACAAATGGGGTCAGCACATCTCGCTTTGCCTTGGAATGCTGAACTGCATTGAAATTACCTTGTTTTGTGTTCCATAGAGAGAACCCGTCATGATGTCTCGTGGTGATCACAGCGTAGTTAGCACCGCTTTCCTTGATGAGTTTTGCCCACTCCTTTGGTTTGTAATTTTCGGCACCAAAACCAGCTGCTTGTTTGAGATAATCCTCATGTGAAATATAGCCATTATAAAATGACCAGGATTCGTCAATCCCGTTTACCGCATAGATCCCCCAGTGGATGAAAATGCCGAGTTTGGCATCACCAAACCATTCCATCTTGCTATCAAACTCAGGATTAACTTCTTGCGAGCGAACCACTGAAGACGATAGGAAAATACAACCAACACAAAGACCTATCAGGTCTTTGCCTCTTTTGAAACTCATAGATTCTAAAATACGGCTTTTGGCAATAATTTGATTATTGACAACCCGGGGATCCGGTAAATGTATTCAGTTGCACATTCTCATAGATCACCCGCAAATCTGCCAGATCACCGGTCTGGGCAGTATAGATATTGAGCCCGACTTGTAGAGTGGGCGGCAAATCGGGACGATTATAAGTTGCCGCCAGATTCCAGGTATCCGCACCAACGCCCCTTTGATACAAACGAAAAGTACTCCCTTCCCGACAAATTCGAAGTTCGTGGTCAGAGGCATCATCGGCAATCGGTTCGAACGGGGAAACGTTATTGGTGGTATTCTTCGTCTCGTAGCCTAATCCGGAAGGCGTATTTCCGGAAACAATATGCACATAGTTTTCGCCATCTCGATTATCCGGACTCCGTGCCATCAGACCTCCCAAACAAATTCCACAACTCACAGGAGAATTCGCATCTGATGTCCTCCGTACACTTACGGTGGCTGTCAGTGTAAAATTCCCTGTCACATTTTGATACGTTAGTCCCCCCTGACTGGCCTCAAACCACAAAGCATTTTGCGCCATGGTGAGATTAAGCGTTGAGGCTGTATTCTCTTCGATGCTTACCGCATCCGCATCAAATAAATCCCATGTGCTTCCCAAAGCATTGACAGTCTCGATGGCCGTTCCCGTGAAATTCACATTGCCCTGAGCAGAGCCTGAAACGGTGACTGTTCGGCCAACCGGACTGAAAACCTGCCCGTTCTTTGTAGGGATGACCTCGTAAGTACCATCCTCCACTTCAAGAGAATAGGTCCCGTCTGTTCCAGCAGTAACCGTGGTCTGACCAATATCGATACTCGTACCATTCACTTGATTGCCTGCAATTGTACCGGAAATAGTTATTGGGTCAGGGTTTGGATTTTGATTGGGGTTTGGGTTTGGTGAGTCATCACCGCCACCCCCACAACTGGTGATCAATAGCGCCACCAGCCCTAAAAGGCCTAATTTTTTCATCATTCGTTGAGGTAAATAGAAGTACTAAGTACGTGAAAATCAACAATATTTCAGATCACATCTTAACAAATTAGCTTATAACCATATCCACGCACATTCAATATTTGAATGTTCTCATCTCCACTTAGTTTTTTGCGTAGTTTGGTAATAAACACGTCCATGCTTCGGGCATTGAAAAAATCATCACTACCCCAAAGTCTGTTTAAAATAAGACTCCTGTCTGTGACCGCATTCTTGTTTTCGCAAAGGTGATAAAGCACTTGGGCTTCACGATGTGTAAGTTGGTGTTCCTGCCCATTGATTTGAAGCAGTTGTTTTGAAAAATTGAATCTATACTTGCCGATGTCTATGTCTTGCAAGGATTCCTTTTTCGATCTTCGGTCAAGGAGTGAATGCATACGCACTATCAACTCCTCCATACTAAACGGTTTTTTCAGGTAGTCATTACCCCCATGTCCGAAGCCCTCCACGACATCCTCTGCGCAAGATTTCGAGGTTAGAAAAATGACTGGAATATGCTCATCAATTTTCCGAATCTCTTGAACGAGTGTAAAACCATCTTTCTTGGGCATCATTACATCCAATACGAGTAATTCTGGCTTCTCCTGTCGATAAAGCTCCATTGCTTGTTCACCGTCTTCACACAAAATCACCTCAAAACCTCGGGTCTCCAGGCTCTCTTTCACAATAGTTCCCAGAGCGGCTTCATCCTCAGCCAACAATATTCTGATCTTACTCTCCATCAGATAGCCACCTCAAAACTTGTGTGATTCGAACCAAGGTTTAAGAAGATCGAACCGCCATGTTTTTCGATAATCTTTTTGGAGTAATAAAGCCCAATTCCAAAACCTTTGACATCATGTCTATTGCCGGTCGGAACACGGTAGAATTTGTCAAAGATTCGCTCCTTTTGGCTTTTCTCCAATGAGGTTCCATCATCGACCACGCGAATACCTACCTTTCCTTTTCGATCATGAAGATGGATATCGATACAATTTCCTCCGTATTTAACGGCATTATCGATTAAGTTGGATATCGCATTTTCCAGATGGAACAAATCGGCCTGGACCACCTTTACGGAGAATTCGGTATGAAAGCGGATCTCCTTATCCTGGGCTATCAGTTGGTATTTTTCACTTAACCCAGCCAACATCTTGTTGACGTCCACCTCTTCAAGAGTCAATAGCAAACGATCACTGTCAAGGGTAGCGGTTTCGAGGAGTTTCTCCACCATATGGTTGAGTTTGCCTAATTGATTTGTAGAGATGTCAAGGTACTTTTCTGTCTTTTTCTGATCCTGATCCTGATTGAAATTCACTATTCCATCAATTGCAGTAGAAATAGTGGCAATCGGAGTTTTGAATTCATGAGTGATATTGGAGATAAGATCATTCTTGATTTCGGCCAGTTGTTTTTGCTGATTGATGATCCGATACAAATACCAAAGAGAACCAACTACTGCCAAAATAATGAGTAATGAGATAATCAAATCGGTCATTCCTCGCTTCAGTACGATCATCGAAGCATTCGCAAAACGCATTTCTAATCGCTCGTGTCTGGGTATGTAAAAGGAGTTGGAGAATGTCGAAAGCGTATAGCTCTCGTTTGTCACCAAGCTTCCAATGATGCTGTCATGCCGGTAATGAATCAGATTATACGGCATTGCCACGTTTCTTCTCACCAACTCTTCTCCGACATATCTCTGCATCAATTCGAAATCAATGGTATCACTTGCCAATGAAATGAGGATCTCGTTGGCAAACGTGGTGAAGTCCCGAACAGTGTCAGGAAGGCCATTGCCAAAAATGGTAATATCTGAAATTGCAGAAGGAGAAATTCTTCGAAGCGAGTCGATGGGAATGTTACGTCCTGGTCTAATAACAAATGATCTGTTGTTCCTAATCGAATCACCGGGTATCCTGATGACCCCGGAGTTTCGTAAGTCATGAATACTTATTGAATCCTGTCTTCCAGATTGTACCCAGGCACTTGAAGAAGCGTATGGTCCATTGGAAAAATGACCTCGAATAGAATCATCGGCTACGAAACGAATGATGTTATCTCTTGTCAGGTCGGCATAATAAGTCTGTACCCCGTTGTCAAGTGCCAATTGCACATCGCTGATCATCCGTGCCTTATTCAATTGATAATTCTGCAGATTTCTATACACCTGAATACCTACAGTAAGCACAATCGTAATGAAAATGAGATAGATAGTCGCCTTGAACTGCTTCTTTTTCACAATCAAATATAGTCAGATGATCAAGGGTTTAGCAGAACCTTAACACTCGTTAACACTCGTTAACTAATCTTTTGAGTGTGTCATTCTTGATTTGTACACATCGAAAAATCACAAGAAATGAAAACTTTCAAAAAACTCATCATTACGGCAATTCTTACTCTTTGTATTGGAGTAATGCCAACAATCGCTCAGAATTTTAGCGGAATTGCTACCTACAAATCTGCATCTCAAGTTCAATTCAGGTTTGGAAACGGACAGACAGAAGTTGAGATCACGGATGAAATGAAGAAGCAAATCAACAAACAGCTTCAAAAGGAATACACCTTAAAATTTAATGTCACCGAATCGACCTGGAAGGAAGTGGAAAGTTTGGGCGGTGGACCTGCTACTGCTCAGGCCGGAGGAATGGTACTGTCTATTGGTGGCGGTGAGAATGGGGTACTTTATAAAAATACAGCGGAAGGTCGCTACGAAGAGGAAGCCAACATTTTTGGCAAGCCCTTCCTCGTGAAAGACGAACTGGTTAGAGAGGAATGGCAGCTGACGGGAGAGACAAAACAGATCGGTGCCTATAATTGTCAAAAAGCAACTTACACCAGAGTGGTGGAGAGAAGATCTATTGCATTTGGGGGAGACGATGTGGAAGAAGGCGAAATGCAAATGATCAATGACACGCTCACCGTAACTGCCTGGTACACCCCGGAAATACCGGTTACCCACGGGCCAGATGATTATTGGGGGCTCCCCGGATTGATCCTTGAAGTGAACAACGGAACTACCACGCTTATCTGCGACAAAGTAACACTCAACCCGAGTGAAGGAGTAGAATTAGAAAAACCGGCTAAAGGCAAAGTAGTAAGTCGGGAAGAATTCACCCAAATGAGAGATGAGAAGTTGAAGGAAATGCAGAAGAAGTTCAGTAGCGGCAACGGAACCTTCACGATCAAGCATTAAAGGGTCAACTCAAAATATCAAATCATGAAAACAACACTGCTCTCAATCGCTCTGTTCCTGTGCGGAATTTCGATGAACGCACAGGCACAGAAGGTCACCTTTGTCGGAGAGGTACGCGATTCTCTCAACAATAAGATTCAATTCGCCAATGTCATGGCATTGGATACTGCCAAAAACACCATTGTTTCATTCGCTGTAACCGATCAACAAGGGTTCTTCCGGCTTTCGCTCGAAAAAAATAAAGCCTACAATTTAAAGGTCAGCTTTGTAGGGTTTAAATCATTCGAGGCACCAATAAAAGGGATGGATACAAAAGACGCCCCTCTCCTGATCAAGTTAAATCCGGATACCCGAATGGTTGAAGGAGTTGAGGTGGTTCATGAAATGCCGGTAGTGGTCAGCGGAGATACGATCACCTATAAAACCGATGCTTTTACGGAAGGTACCGAACGAAAATTGGAAGATGTACTCGAAAAACTTCCCGGATTCGAAGTAGATGACAATGGGGAGGTCAAGGTACAGGGCAAAAAGGTAGATAAGGTATTGGTGGAAGGAAAAGAATTCTTCGAGGGAGATACCAAGATGGCCACTAAGAATCTTCCCGCCAATGCGGTCGACAAAGTGCAGGTTCTTCAGGATTATAACGAGGTGTCACCAATGCAGGGCTTGGGTACAGATGAACGCCTGGCCTTAAACATTCAGCTCAAAGAGGACAAAAAGAACATCGTATTTGGGGATATCGAAGCCGGAGCAGGACCGGAAGAACGGTTTTTAGGTGAAATCAATGCATTTTATTACAACCCAAAGACCACATTGAACCTGATCGCTGGGGCGAATAACATTGGTGATCAAACTTTTACTGTTAATGACTTCTTTCGTTTTAATGGTGGGTTTATGAGCCTTGGACGATCATCTGGCTCGAATCTTCGGATTAGTGCCGATAACATTGGTATTCCAACGGCCACAAAGGACAATGCGATCAGCATAGACACCAGGTTGGCGGCCCTGAATTTCAATCACAATCCCAGCAGCAAATGGAAACACTCGGGATTCTTTATTGGCTCAATGGCAGACAATAGTCTTGGGTCTGTCTCGCAAAGAACCTACATACGACAGGATGGTGACAACCAGGAAGTCCTTACTTCGAATTCCAGAGTGGAGAACAGTTCAGGAATGCTGAAACTTAAGAGCCGGTTTACACCTAATGCTGATTTGCAGATTGACTATAGTGTTCTTGGTAAGATGTCAGATTTGAGCAACGTGAATACACAACTGTCGCAATTCACAAATTTTGACAACAATATTACTGCTGGAACTACTCAGCAACCATTTTCATTGGATCAACAACTTCAGGCATTCTATGCGCCAACGGTATTGGATGTATTTTCTTTCCAAATAACTCACCAGTATAGGCGACAGGACCCTTTTTATGATCTGTTGACCACGCAACGACCTTTTATTACCCTGGTCCCTACCGGGGACGCAGCCAATTACAATCTGTTGCAAGCCAAGGAGGTGTTTACCAGAAAGCAGGAGTCGGTCCTGAACTACTACCGAATTCTTAATAAAACCAACCATATCAACTTCAAGGTGGGTAATAGCTACACCAGCCAAACACTCACAAGTGGTTTGAGCCAACGAAGGCCCGGAGCAGCAGACTTAGAATTCGGAGATCCGGCATTAAACAACGATGTAGACTATAGTTTTTCTGACATCTACTTTGGAATTGGTTACAAAACCAAACTTGGCAAGCTTACACTAGGGCCCGGATTGAATCTGCATCGTTATTCCATTAGCAATACTCAGCTCGGGGTTAGAGAAGAGTTGAAGAAGACACTTCTTCTTCCTCAACTATATGCAAAATATGCATTCAGAGGAAGTCATTCACTGACTTTGAATTATTCGATCAATGCAGAATTCACTGATGTTCAAAATATGGCCTCAGGTCTGGTAGTCCAGAATTACAATACGTTATTCCAGGGTAACCAACAGTTGGAGAACAGTTGGTACCATTCGGTCAATCTCAACTATTTCAATTTCGACATGTACAACTTTACCAACATCTACGGCAGCATCAGCTACCAGAGAAGATATGACGGGATTACTAATGCCATACAGTTTGCAGGGCTTGAACGAATTAATTCTCCCCTGAACATAGGCGTGGCCAACGAAATGTTAATGGGAAGCATGAGTTTTGACAAGCGGTTTGACGGATTCAGGATCAACTTCCGGGCAAATATTTCTGAAAGCACAAACAACAACCTGGTAAGTGATATAGCGACCGAGAATACCTCGTTCACTCAGAATTATCGGTTTACGTTTGACACGAATATCTTCAAGAAATTCAACGTTCAATTGATGTATTCGAAGATCTTCAACGAGTATAATGGTAATGCTATCAGGAACAAATTTGAGACGGATAGACCGGCCATTGAAATTGACTGGAGATTCCTCAAAGGGTTCCGACTTGAGGTAGATTATGAATACAATAAGTACGTTGGGAGAAATTCCGGAGTGAGTCAATCTTATGATTTAATGAATGCCGACCTGACTTATCATAAGCCGAAGAGCAAATGGGAATTTAAGCTGGCTGCCTTGAACCTCTTGAATACAACTTCAATTCGACAAGATTCATTCAGTGAAAGCTTAATAAGTACTTTCGAATACTTTATTCAAAAGCGTTTCTTCATGTTTACAGTGAAGTACGATCTGTAGACTAATTGGGTAAACAATGTAAAAGCCATGGGATGATCCCGTGGCTTTTTTATTTTTATTCAATGCAACTGGAAACCGAACGTCTGATTCTTCGGGACATCATTGAGGAAGACATTGATGTGATCCATCAACTTTTGGTACTCCCGGAAACAGATCAATACAATACGCTAGGGATTCCCCAACATCGGGTGGTTACCGCAAAATGGGTGGAACAGTACATCCAACAACAGGATCAAGAACCCAGAAAAATCTATACTTTTTCAATCATTGGGAAACAATCCGGATTTATGGGTTTAATTGCCCTGACCTTCGGAGATGTAGTATTGAAAAGAGCTGAGACCTGGTACAAAATCCACAAGCATTTTTGGGGCTATGGCTACGCCACCGAGGCTGTACAAGGTATTCTGGACTTTGGTTTCAATCGCCTTAACCTTCATCGAATCGAAGCGAATTGTGCCACTGGCAACACTGCATCTATTCGCGTATTGGAGAAAGCCGGATTCACCCAGGAAGGCAAGAGGCGGAAAGCATTGCCAATCCGCGGTGAATGGTATGACTGTTACGACTTCGGGATATTGTCTTCTGAATTCCAGCCCTATTAAAATAAAAATCCCAGTCGCTTAACATGACTGGGAAATCCATTTAAATATTAATTGAAGAGAGTACTATTCGGTAAACAATAAGCGTACCAAAGTATCTCCTTTCTCTAATTTTTTGAGCCCATTTGCATAGATTGTGCAAGTTTCACCGCCTCATAGGCATTGATGATCCCTCCGGAAACTGAAAGTTTTGAGAAGTCAACCATGTTATCTATGGTTCCTGGTTCGGTCACCTTTAGCCCATCCAGCTTGCGAGTCGACTTCATGATGATGTCCTTCAATTGATCCGCAGAAAGGTCAGGGAAATAGGACAGTAACATAGCCGCCAGTCCTGCAGTCACAGGTGAGGCCATACTCGTTCCTTGGGCATCTTCATAACTATTATCGGGTTTTGTAGAATAGATGGCTACTCCAGGCGCAAATACGTCCACTGATTTCTTTCCATAATTTGAGAAAGAACCCACAAAGTTATCTTCGGTTCCACCCCAGGACGATGCCCCTACTTCTAACCAATTCGACCAATCTTGTTTTTTGCCAAACTTATCATTCGGGAAATTCTTCGTCTCATCGGTATTCTCAGCACTATTGCCAGCCGCGTGTACCAGAAGAACTCCTTTCTCATTGGCATACTCAATCGCCTCCTGAACATATTCAAGATTTGGGGAATAACCTTTCCCGAAACTCATATTTACGATCTTAGCACCATTATCGACAGCATAGCGGATTGCATTCGCTACATCTTTGTCGTACTCATCTCCATCAGGTACTGCTCTTAGCGCCATGATCCTAACGTCATTAGCAACTCCATCCATTCCGATTCCATTGTCCCTTTTTGCTGCTATTATGCCGGCAACATGAGTCCCATGAAAGTTGTCGGTATCTTTTCCTTTCACGTCATTGTTCCCGTAACCAATATCATCCAATCGATTAGGGTCATCTCCAATGATTTCTCTGGCATTCAACTCCAGGTTGTAACGGAATTTGGCGTCTTTAGACAGCTCCTTTTCGGCTGTAGCAAATTCCTTGGCGAGCTCATCCATATCTGCAGTTTCATCTACATTTTCCCAGATGTTCAACATTAAGGCCTTGCTCATATCGATTATCGCATCGTTTGATTTTACCTCTTTGACCAACTCATAATTGATCTTGTCCACATTGAGGTAAGCTTTAAAAAGGCGATTATAACGATCAATATCCGTGGCAAGTCTGGCGAATAACATATACTGACTTTGAGCCTCATTGTATTTTCGTTCAAATTCAGGCTTGATCTCCAGCCACAATTCAAACTCCTCCTTCTCTTTCCGATCTATATCCTTTGAAGTCTTGTTCTCAAACCTGGCAGAAAGGCGTTTGTACTCTCGAGTCAATTCATAAGTCTCCTTGTCTACATTACCATTTGCACCGCCAAGGAAATTCCAGCCGTGGATGTCATCCACATAGCCATTCTTATCATCATCAATACCATTTCCCGGAATCTCGTCTTCATTGATCCAAATAACGTCTTTAAGATCCTCATGATCGATGTCGATGCCAGAGTCTATCACAGCGACCAATACCGTTTTTGACTGCTTGCCCGCAAGCAGTTCCTTATACGTTCGCTCCGTGCTAATCCCATTTACTTTGTCTTCAACTGGATCCAGGTTAAACCAGTTCTTTGGAGGTGGTGTCTGCTCTTGGGCAAAAACACCTATAGAAAGGACGGCCATCAAGACCGTTGTCAGAATTCTTTTCATTGTTCAGTTCTTAAGAATCGGAAAATTAATCAATCACACCATTTCAAATTGTCCCGTCTCCGGATTTTTTCTACAGCGGTCCGCAGGTATAACTTTACCATTCATGGCAATAAACGTTCCACTTTCCAGAATGTTCAAGGCACCAATTGCCACTCCCACGTTGAATTGTGCATCTGAGTTACTAAAACGTTCAGGACGGTATGCGCCTACCAATACAATCGTCTTTCCGGTTATGCTACCAATAAACGAACCGGTTTCGGGCATAGTATCTGAGCCGTGGGTAATGATTATTTTGTCAAATACGGAATCCTCACACGTCTTTTTGATTATCTCCCGGTCTATATCAGTCAAATCCAGGCTATCTTTTTGGAGTAGTGGAAGTATCTCATATTCGAATCCTGGCTCGGAATTCTCGAGAATTCGGGACACCGCAGGCGTATCAATCTCGAAGGCGTATCCTTTATTTTTTTGGGGATAATCCTTGTCAATGGTACCACCTGTTTGGATAAAGAGGATTTTCACTTTTTGGTTTTATTTGCAAAGTAAGCAAATCACCTCATTTGGTAATTAGTATTTGAAGCACGGTAAAATTGTATCCCTTTTTGTCCTCTTTTTGATGATTCCGAAGGTGTAGGTAATTGAGAACTCATGTGCCCCTCCGGTTGATCCAGCGAGTTGTGATACGGTATAGTCATAGCTATATCCGAAGGCCAAATCCTTGCTTAATTCCAGTCCGGTAAGGAAAATTATAGACTCATTCTTGATGATTCGATTGACGCTTTGAACAGGTATTCCTCGATACCATGCTCCCAGAACCAAAGGTTGAAAATACAGCTGAAGTCCTACATCAAGTTGATTGAAACCACCTTGACTCTTATAGTTAACTGCAAAAGTGGCACTCCGCTCCTGAAACTGGTATTCGACCGTTCTTAAACGTCTTCCCTTTTTCAAAAACAACTTGTATCCGGAGTGAATGGAGTATTTTCTCGACAATTTACTCTCAGCATCCACCAACGATTGATTCGGTTGGTTGATATGGTGCACCGCAGCCCCTAGCCAAAAATTGCTTGTATATAAGATGCCCCCTGCTGATGCGCTGAGAAAATTCACCGTCAACCCACGATCAAGCACCTCTCCTGACGGCCCGATGACTTGTCCATTGTCAATGTCGATCTGATTGCCGAACACTAATTCGTCAAAATTTACATTCTTCTGAAAATAGGAGAGCTGAAAACCACTTCTGAAAACCACACCTGAGGCTATTGGCATTTTGTAAGAGTAGACTGCACCAATTTCTCGCGAAGTGAAATCTAGAAAGCTTTCCTTATGCTCATTGATGATTATTCCTACACCACTTTCAAAAGCCTTGGAAAAATAGTCGATATAGGCGGAAATTGTTCTGAAGGAATGGGTCAATGAGGGCCATTGATTTCTATAATTCACTCCCATTCTTGAGCGATCTGTTCCACCGGCAAGTGCAGGATTCAAATAAATAGGTGAAGCATAAAACTGTGAAAACTGGGGATCTTGGGCTTGGCAATCTTGAGCACATATGATGCCCATAGCTGAAAGGGTAATCAAAAGCAGTTTCTTCATTTTATCGTATTAAAGCGAATACCCCTTCCCGCTCGACCTTAAGCCCATTGAAGCTTATCCCAAATATTTTGTAGATGTAATTCCCATTCTCCGCGGGTTTTCCATTGATCATTCCATTCCAACCTTTGGAATCGATATCATCTGTACTAAAAATGATCTCCCCCCATGTATTGAACACCGAAAATTGGACAGTCTCAAGCCCCAACATTTTCGGACGAAAAAAGTCATTGTTACCGTCTCCATTAGGGGTAAAAGCTGTTGGTGACATAATTCTGTAGCCTTCTGTGATCTCCAGAGTTTGGATGCGCTCTGAGGTACATCCTGAGGCATCCAACACACTAAGTATGACTTCGTAGGTACCAGGCGCATCAAAGGTGTGAATCGGGTCAACTTCCTTGGAATCAAAACCATCTCCAAATTTCCAGGTCCAATCAACCGCCTCACCAATGGTTTCGTCAAAAAAGCTTACCGGCTCATTAGCAGCTAACTCTCCCGTTCGGTCGATAGATTCTGATTGATAGTAATAGTCCGCTTCCGCCAATTCAGGAATTCTAACATCAATTGATTGCATTCGTTCACAACCAAGTTGATCGGCAACAACAAGGGTCAATCGAGTTGGTTCGGTCAGGACGATTTCACTGGTAACGCTATTCCCTACATTCCACTTATAAGTATAGTTACCCGTCCCTCCCACTACATCTGCAGTTACTCGAGAAGAAACTTCTCTGGTTTCACAATCGACTACAACCAACGTACTAAGGCCTATTTGTAGTGGTTCAGGTTGCTGGACGCTGTAGGTACCTGTGGCCTGGCAGCCATTGGCATCAGTGACAGTGACCACATAGGTACCGGGCAATACATCATTGAGGGCAGAGGAAGTCTCACCATTTGACCAGCGATAGGAATAGGGTTCAGTACCTCCGGAAACAATCATATTAATTCGTCCGCTTCTTGGATCCCCGCAACGGACCGCATCTTCCACATAGGCATCCAGTGTAAGCGGCAGGGGTTCTATCACATTAAAGTTTTGTTGTATAGAACAATCGTTGCCATCTGTGATAATTACGTTATAAATGCCCGGAGCAAGGCCGGTTAGCGTTTCAGTAGACGCGCCCGTATTCCATCGTATGCTCATTGGCTCAACACCACCCTCAATATTTAGTGTAATCACACCGTCATTTGCGCCTACACAGGTAATAGGCAGTACTTCAGGATTGGTTTGAAACAAAGCCGGATCTTCCAATACATATTGAGTCTGAACCTGACAACCTCTTGCATCGGTAACTGTCAAGGCATAAACACCGGCTGGGATACCTACTATATTCTTGGTGATTGCTCCCGTACTCCATTGATAGGTGTATGGCAATGTGCCTCCTTCGATATCTAATTCTATAGCACCATTTCGGTCATCGAAACATTTGCTTTGATTGATATTCACATTGGCAATTCGAAGTTCTTGAGGTTCTTCAATGGCAATAATCTTTTCCTGAACGCAACCATTTGCGTCAGTGACCCTTACAGTATAATCACCTGCAACTAAATTGCTTATGTGAGTTGCCGTACTTCCCGTATTCCATAAGTAGGTGTACGGACCACTTCCACCGGAAACACTCAACTGGATGGAACCATCTGACTGCCCATTACATCGCAATTCAGTGTTGCCGAACACCATAATTTCAATTGGTGATGTCGGCTGAGAAATGGTAAACTCTTCCTGGGCAACACAGCCATTCGCATCAGTCACGGCCACTGAATAATTCCCCGCTTCCAGGTTTGCAATAGCAGCCGTTCTCTCTCCAGTACTCCACAAATAAGTATAGGGGCCAACACCACCGGAAGGATTCACTATGGCATTACCGGAATTGTCCCCAAAGCAAGCTACATCTATAGTATTGGTTAGGTTCACCGATAGCGACAATGCCGGTTCTGAAATAACCACTGAGGTAGTAGTGGCACAACCACCTGAATCCGAGATGGTCACGTCATACACACCTGCGGAAAGAGCATCAATGCTCTGTGTGACCTCACCTGTGCTCCACAAATAGGTATAACTTCCACTACCCCCAGTGACGTCCAGCTGTATGGCAGCGCTGGACTCTCCCTTACACAACACATCCGTCTTTATCACATCTACAGAAAGACTTCTGGAGTCTCCAACCACAACTTGCTCGGTAACCGAGCAATTGTTAGCATCTGTGATGGTGACATTATATGTGCCGCCTGTAAGGTTATATTGATCTTTACTCGTACTTCCGTTGCTCCATACATAGGTGTATGGGGCCGAACCTCCCGAAGCCGTGACTATCACACGACCGTCAGTATCTCCAAAGCATGTGCTGTTCAAAACATCAAAATCTGCTTCTATTGCATCTGGTTGACCAATTGAATAGGTGTCTTGAAAAGAGCAGCCCTGACTGTCTGTTATTTGAACCGAGTAGGTGCCGGCAAAAACATTGACCAGGTTTTGTTGATTGGAACCATTGCTCCATAGGAAATTGAATGGCCCGGTTCCGCCCGTGACATTAAGTGTAATTTGACCCGAAGGTTGGCCGTTGCATGATGAATCAAATATCGTGGCGGTTGCCGAGAGAGGTGCACTTGGAGCACTTACAGGTACCGAAACTATGGTTTGGCAGCCTTGACTATCCGTAACTGTCAAGTCGTAAGTACCTCCGTCTAAATCGGTTAAATCTTCACTTACTGACCCATTTGACCAAGAATAAGCATAGGGTGCAGTACCGCCTGTTACTGCCACATCAATTGAACCGTCCACTTCTCCAAAACAAGTCACATCTGAAACCACATAATTGGCCACCAAAGGCAAAGGTTCTGTTAATGTATAAGTGTCATTGACGATACAACCATTTGCATCGGTAACTGTGACCGAGTACGTGCCAATCGCCAAACCACTCAAATCTTCCGTAGAAGCACCATTGGTCCAGCTAAAAGAATAAGGAGCGGTACCTCCAGCTACCGTGATGTCAATGACACCATCGGTTGATTGGTAGCATGTCAGATTGGTACCAACTCCTGAGAGAGTTAAAGGTTGAGGGCCACTTACCGTATAACTCTCTATAATCATACATCCATTTGCGTCAGTTATCGACACCTCGTAAACTCCGGGTGCCAATCCACCAATGTCTTGAGAAGTGTCGCCAGTGTTCCATGAATAAGTATAAGGAGCGGTGCCGCCAGAAACAGTGATGTCCACTATACCATTGTTGAAGCCGGCACAGGATTCATTAGTGATATGTCCGCTCACAGAAAGAGCAGCGATTGGTTCGGCAATGGTGATGGTTTCGTTAATCGAACACCCATTGGCATCTGTAATGATCAGTGTATAATCACCAGCTACCAGATCCGCAATATCCTCGTTGGCTGCACCATTCGACCAAGTGTAGAAATAGGGAGCAGTACCTCCGGTGGTAGTCACTTCAATACTCCCATTAGCACCTCCGAAGCACAGTACATCGGTTTTAGAATAGGACATGGAGAGCAAGGCTGGCTCTGTAATATTGAATGCCTCATTAATACTGCAGCCTCTGGCATCTGTGATCTGTACAGAATATGCACCAGGCCCCAAGCCGGAAATGTCTTCCGTAACTGCCCCATGGCTCCAAACAAATGTGTATGGGGCCTCACCACCCGATACCGTCAAATCAATTGTGCCATCGTTGTCCCCAAAGCAGGTGACGTCCTGAGCAATACCGGCAGCACTCAAAATCGGAGGGTCAGTAATGGTGAAGGCCTCAATGAGCTGGCAGCCGAGATTGTCGGTGACAGTCACTGTATAAGTTCCTGCAGACAGGTTCGAAAGGTCTTCTGAGGTGCTTCCATGAGACCAATTGTAAGTGTATGGAGCAGATCCTCCGGAAACAGTAAGATTGATGAATCCATCCGCATTTCCACTACACACAATCTGCTGAACATTGGAAGTCATGCTCAATGCACTCGAAGGCTCAGTGATGGTTATTGTATCTCCAATTGTACAACCATTGGCATCGGTTACCACCACGGAATACGTACCCGCAGATATATTAGTCAGATCTTCCGTTAAAGAACCGTTTGACCAATTAAATGTATACGGAGCCGTACCACCTGTAACGGTGAGATTGATCTCACCTGTTGATTCCCCATAACAATTGACGCTTTGAGCTACATTTGAAAGCCCTAAAGGATCCGGTTCGGTTATAACAAAATTCTCGACTTTGATACATCCATTGGCATCTGTTATGGTAAGGGCATAGTTGCCCGGAGAAAGTCCGGAACGGTCCTCTGAAGTTGGCCCGTCTGACCAGGAAAATGAGTACGGAGCTACACCTCCGGAAGTCGTTATTGCAATCTCAGCATCATCTGCTCCATTACAACTTACTTGGTTGACAACTGATGCGACAGCAATTGGTGTTGGTTCGGTTATAGTGAACGCCTCCACAGCAATACAGCCATTTGCATCAGTTACCTGAACAGAATAATTACCAGCGGCTATATTGATTAGGTCTTGAGAGGTAGCCCCTGTGTTCCAGGAATAAGTATAGGGGCCAACTCCTCCCAAAACTGACAAGTCAATGCTTCCATTGGTAGAACCGTTACAAGTAACATGAGACATTGTCCCGGTGGTCGACAATGCAGCAGCAGGTTCTGTAATCGTAATGTTCAGGCCTACCGAACAGTTGGAAGCATCCTTTACAGTAACAGAATAGTTACCGGCCGTTAAGGTGTGAACATCCTCTGTCGTGGCTCCGGTTGACCAAAGGAATGTATAAGGCGCTGTGCCACCACTAGGTGTAAGATCAATGGATCCGGTGGAATTTCCAGTACATAATACATCAATCTGCGTATAAGTTACCTGGATGGGTGCTGGTTCGACTACTGTGTGTACTTCTATTTCTGAACATCCATTGAAGTCAGTTATAGTCACAGTATAAGCCCCTGCGGACAATCCGGAAATATTCGCAGTAGTTGCTCCTGTGCTCCACGAATAAGTGTAGGGTGCGGTTCCTCCCGAAGTGGTCAAAAAGATACTTCCGTCAGTAAGTCCGTTACAACTAATGTCATTGACCAGGGCATTGCCGGTAATCGCAACCGGTTCACCCAGTGTAATGTCCTCAACGACAGAACATCCGCTGGCATCAGTCACGGTGACCTGATAATTTCCTGCAACCAAGCCATTGACAGTTCCACCAACATCCCCTGTATTCCAGTTGTAGGTATATGGTGCATTCCCGTTGGTAGCAACTACTGTTATACTTCCATCACTTCCTCCATTACAAGTGGGAGGACTCAATGTAGGTGAAACCGCAATCTTGATTGGATCATTGAGTAAATAGTTTTCTACCAAAATACATCCATTGGCATCAGTAACTGTCACCGTATAACTCCCTGAAGTAATCGCACCTGTCGAATTACTCGTGCTGCCATTTGACCAGCTATAGCTGTAAGGTGCAGTACCTCCGGTCATGATTACCGACAAACTTCCATCTGCAGATCCAAAACATGATGGTTCATTCGACAGCACACTTTGGACAGAGAGGGCAGCTGCAGGTTCGGTAATGGTGAAGACTTCATTGGTTATACATCCATTGGCATCTGTTACAGTAAGGGAATAGGTGCCCGCGACA
Organism: Cyclobacteriaceae bacterium; assembly: GCA_028281285.1. GTDB lineage: Bacteria > Bacteroidota > Bacteroidia > Cytophagales > Cyclobacteriaceae > Roseivirga. The sequence goes on along the minus strand of JANQKF010000019.1, from coordinate 313,825 downwards.
CGGTTTCTAAGGTTTCTCCCTGTATGTCCCGTGGACCATAAATAGGAATAGGGAGCAGTTCCCCCGGAAACATTACTGTTGATTCGACCAGTGTTGTCTCCATGGCAATCAACATCTGTAATACTTTCGTTGATAGTCAAAACAGCTGGTTCAGCTACGGTGAATGGCTCTACCAAAACACATCCGAGGGCATCTGTGATCGTTAAGGTGTAGGTGCCGGCTGCTAGTCCGGAAATATCCTCTGTCGTTTCTCCATTGCTCCAGCTATAAGTATATCCACCATTTCCTCCCGTCACTGTTACGTCAATATTGCCATCTGAATTACCATTACAGGAAGCATCCCCAATCACTGCCGTGGCCACTATTGGGTCGGGAGAATTAATTGTATAAGTGTCATTAACGACACAGCCATTGGCATCAGTAACGAAAACCTGATAATCTCCGGGTAATAGTCCGGAAAGTACTGCATTATTGCCCAAAAAATTTGCAGTTCCAGCTTCATACCACTGATAGGTATATCCGCCCCAACCTCCGGTGCCAACAACTTCTAATCTTCCGTTCGCAAGGTTGCTGCAAGTGGCATGATCCTGATCGATCAAACTCACACCTAAAAAGTTCGCTGGCTGAGTGACTACAAAATTGATCTCCCCTGTACAGCCATCCTGATCGGTAACTTGCAACGTATAGCTGTCCACTCCAAGCCCTCCGATGGTGATGATGTTATTTGGAAATGCAATACCACCCGTGGCAACCTGAGCACCTCCACTATTTTCGAGTACCCAGTCATAACCCGGATTACCATTCCCCATAGTGACGACTACCTGTGCATCAGAATCTCCACGACAAGTCACGTCATTGACGACTACTGTTCCCACAAGGTCCGGAGGATTGGTTACAGTATAGGTCGCTTTTACAAAATCTCCGTTTACATCGGTCACAGTCACAGTATAATTGTCAGCAGTCAAATTATCTGCAACAAAAGTGGTAGAGGGTAAAATTGTGCCACCACTATTTTCCCATACATAGGTATAAGGAGCCAAACCCGAGGTAACACTAATCGTAATGGAGCCAACGCAACTATTGATATTCACCGAAGCGATCACAGGCCCGGCCTCTGAATCCCAAGAATGAGCTTGGAAATGCAAGGACATAAGGGTGACAAAAAATATAATTATTTTAATATTATACTTTTTGTTGAGTCCGAACGGCATTTCTTTACATGTTTGTATATCAGCTGTTTTGGGAGATTAGCCATCATAAATACATGTTCTTTTTATGATTGTCAAGAGGCGAAAATCATCAAAAAATCCTATTTCAGATGACATTTGGTAGACATCCATGTCGGGCAAACGTGACTTTTTTGAATTATTCCAATATGAGCTCGAAGATGCTTTCTGTGATCTGCAATTCTAGGGGTGTATAAAAAATAGAATTTTGAAAAGGCATCGTTTAATAGATCGGGGAAAAGAATCAAAAAAAATTCGAAAATTTTTCCAACGTTAAGTTTTGTTAAATCTGACGATCAAGACTCACTCCTCTGGTTGAAAAATGGGATATTGCGCGATCAAGCTACCGCTTGAGCGAAACATAATTGTGCTGACAAAGTATTATACCTAGTATTTGAGCAAAATATTTATTTTAGCGCGCTGAAAACGAGAGACCATGGAGGAAATGGAACCGGTCGTTGATAACGACTTAAGAAAAGAACATCAGGATAAGATCAACAAAGTAGCCGGAGAGGTGGGAAAAATTGTTGTGGGCCAGGAATATATGGTGAACCGCTTGATGATTGGGCTTTTCACCAACGGGCATATTCTGTTAGAGGGAGTTCCCGGAATTGCCAAGACCTTAACCGTCAATACACTGGCGGATGTACTCCATCTCGATTTTCAACGAATCCAATTCACTCCTGACCTCTTACCTGCCGACCTGATCGGTACGATGATCTACAACCAAAAGAAGGGAGAATTTGAGGTAAAAAAGGGACCTATTTTTGCCAACGTGGTATTAGCCGATGAAATCAACCGTGCACCTGCGAAGGTACAATCTGCACTTCTTGAAGCCATGCAGGAAAAGACTGTGACGATCGGTGAAGAGAGCTATAAGCTTGACCGGCCGTTCCTGGTGCTCGCAACTCAGAACCCTGTGGAACAGGAAGGAACCTATGGGTTGCCAGAAGCACAAATTGACCGTTTCATGCTTAAGGTAAAAGTGAATTATCCAAGCAAAGACGAAGAGCTTGAAGTAATGAGACGTATGTCTGATATGAAATTCAGTCCTTCTCTTGAAAAGCTAATCTCTAAAGAAGACATCTTCAATATTCGCGATGAGGTAAATCAAGTGTCGATATCCGAATCATTGGAGCGATATATCATCGAATTGGTATTCGCCACCAGAAACCCAAAAAGCTTTGGGTTGGATGAGGAGGCCTATTATATTCAATTCGGTGCCTCTCCGAGGGCAAGTATCAACCTGAACCTCGCTGCTAAAGCAATCGCTTATTTCAATCACAGAGACTATGTGCTCCCTGAAGACATTAAGGAAATTGCCTCTGATGTACTCAATCACCGAATCATTCTTAACTATGAAGCGGAAGCTGATGGGGTAACCACTGAACAGATTATTGAAAAGCTCCTAAGCAAAATTCCGATAAATCATTAGTCGGAATTCTTCTTAACATACGGGTAATACAGGTAACAGATTAGTAAATCAAATGACAACCATTCTTAACAAATGGTTAAACGATTTCTAAGGTGAATCATGTTGTTTTGGGTCAAAATTTAAAACCTAATCAAACACATGAAAAATTCTGTTAAACACCTACTTAGCCTTTTCTGCGCTTTGGCTATGGTAGTGGTTGTTTCGTCTTGTAGTGATGACGATCCAACTCCGACACCGAATGCACCGACTGTTACTGCCCCTGCCGCGGCAACGACAGATTTGGATACCCCTGTTCAATTAACTTTCACAGCTTCTGTCCCTGGAGGTTTTGCTTCCAGCCGTGTTGTAACAGCCACGGGCGGTACGGCAGCGGTTACTACTGATTTGACAGCCGGAGATACCAATGGCAATATTGTTGTGACATTCACTCCAACCACTGCTGGTGCCGGTTCTGTTGTATTAGAAGTAACTGATTCTGAAGGACAAACTGATGACGCTACAGCGGTTGTTACTATTGAAGAAGAGATTACGGTCTTCGATGTTACAGAAAACATCAGTGGCAATACCACTTGGTCTACCGGTAACACTTATATCCTTAGAGGCAGGATCTTTGTTCTTGACGGTGCAACCTTGACCATCGAACCTGGTGTTGTGGTGAAAGGCGGAGCTGGGCAAGAGGCGAATTCAACTGCACTTGTAGTAGCCAGAGGCGGTATGTTGATGGCCCAGGGAACAGCTGCTTCTCCAATCATCTTTACTTCTGTAGCTGACGAAATTGCTCCCGGACAAATTGCCAGTCCAAACCTGGAACCTACAGTTCAAGGTCTTTGGGGTGGCTTGATCGTTCTTGGAAGAGCACCTATCTCTGCCGATGCTGAAGCCGTTCAAATTGAAGGTATTCCTCCTTCAGATACTAACGGTTTATATGGAGGAACCAACAACGAAGACAATTCTGGTTCAATCAGATACGTATCTATCCGTCACGGAGGTACTAACATTGGAGATGGTAACGAGATCAATGGTTTAACTCTTGGAGGAGTTGGGTCAGGAACTACTATCGAGTATGTAGAGATTATCGGTAACCAGGATGACGGAATCGAGCCTTTTGGTGGATCAGTTGATGTGTCTAACATTTTGGTTTGGAACTCTGGTGATGACTCTTTCGACTGTGATCAGGCTTATACTGGAACTATCGACAACTTCATCGGTATCCTTGGAAGCAACTCAGACCACGGCATGGAGCTTGACGGACCTGAAGGCAGTGCTGATGGTGCGTACACTCTTCAAAACGGATCAATCAAAGGTAAAGGAGCTGGCGTAAGCGATCGAGGAGAATATGCTGACTTGAGATCTGATGCCAAGTGTACTTTGAATAATATCTACTTCTTCAATTTCTCTGAAGGATCGGATTTTGAATTGGATAACAATGGAGTGGCTAACAACTACCTACAAGGTGAAATCACATTGACCAATCTTCAGTTCAATGTTTCTCACTTAACAGAAGGTAATTTGACCATTCCAGATATTGTACTTGAGAAAACTGGTGACGGAGAAACTGCACTTGATATTTTCACTCAGATGCCGCTTCCTTCTTCAGTTGAAGTAGTGACTACTCCAACTGTGGGAGCTGATAAATCTGCCTTTGCAACTTGGACATGGGCAGATGTTGCAGGTGAACTAGATGACTTTTAGAAAGAACAATAAAATATAAAGGTTTCAAAGGGTGCTATCGGTGGCGTAGCACCCTTTATTAATGAATAGCCACAGATTATTTTGATCGACAAGACTATGAAAAGAACAGTTTTACTGGCATGCTTCATGATTATGGGACTAGCCGGTATGTTAAAAGCGCAGGAACAAGGGTTTATCCGAGGAACAGTGTATGATCCGGACGGACAACCAATGTATGGTGTTCAGGTAATAATCAAAGGAACTACCAACGGAACAATTAGTGACTTTGACGGTAAATTTCAAATTACAGTGGCTCCCGGAACTTATACTGTTCAGGCAACTTTCGTATCCTTCCAAACGGTAGAGATTAGTGATGTTACTGTATCCGCAGGAGAGGCGAACGTGCTTGATAACATTACCATGGAAGAAGCCTTTACCGAATTGGATGTTGTGGTCGTTGCCGCTGAAGTCCTGAAAGTAACAGAGGCGGCTCTGCTAAATGTAAAAAAGAAATCGACATACCTGATTGATGGTATCTCCTCTTCAAACTTTAAGAAAATAGGAGATGGTGATGCAGCTGCAGCTTCTCAACGTGTACCGGGAGTATCTGTTGAAGGCGGGAAGTACGTCTATGTTCGAGGGCTTGGCGATCGATATACGAAATCCATTTTGAATGGTATGGACATCCCCGGACTTGATCCTGACAGGAATACTTTGCAGATGGATCTCTTCCCTACTAATGTCCTTGATAATATTGTGGTGATCAAATCATTTACTCCAGAACTCGGAGCCGACTTCACAGGGGGCATCGTGAACCTGGAAACCAAGGAATTCCCGGATGAAAAAATGTCCTCGTTCTCCGCAGGATTAGGTTTTAACCCAGCCATGCATTTCAATAGCAACTACCTGACTTATGAAGGCAGTGGTACCGATTTTCTCGGATTTGACAATGGTTTGAGGGATATTCCCACAGGAGGAAGAACAGATATCCCATTTTTGACCGATGCCTTCCTTGACCCTGCCGCGGCTGCCGAATATACCAGCATCTTAGGGAACTTTAACAAGAACCTCGCAGCCATGCGCGATAACAGCTTTATGAATTTCAGCCTGGGCTACAGTGCTGGAAATCAGACTGAGCTGGGAAACAAAACCTTGGGATATAATTTTTCTGTTTCGTATAAGAATAACATTGACTACTACGAGGGTGCAGAATTTGGTAGATATGGGAAAGGAAATACCAGTGATATACTCGAGCTAGACAGAAGAGAAATCCAACGAGGAGACTATGGTACCAATAATGTCCTGATAGGCTTGATGGGTGGCGTGGCGCTCAAATCAGATCAAGCAAAGTATAAGCTAAATATCATTCATTTACAGAACGGTGAATCGAAGGCAGGTATCTTTAATTATAACCAAACGAATCAGGGTTCTAATTTCGAAGCTATCCAGCATAACCTTGAATACAACCAAAGAGCCCTTACCAATATCCTTTTAGCTGGTACCCACTTCTTAAACCAAGGCGCATGGGAAGTGGAATGGAAAGTATCCCCAACAAGGTCATCCATCGAAGATCCAGATATCCGATTTACACGATTCAGAACTGACGGTGGTGGGTTCAGTGCAGGTACCGAATCCGGACTACCTCAACGAATTTGGAGAACCCTGGAGGAAAACAACATCTCCAGTAAAATCGATGTCATCCGAAATATCAAAAAGAACAACAAGGAAGCCAAGCTGCGATTCGGTTTGGCACATACATACAAAAACAGAAATTTTGATATTCAGAACTTTCAGTTTAGCGTAAACCAGACCCAAATCACAGGCGATCCTGATGAATTTCTGAATGAAGAAAATCTTTGGTCTAGAGAGAATTTTGGAGGTATCTCCTGGTCTCCTTCGTTCATTCCAGTGAATACCAACCTATACGAGGCAAATTCGAACGTGATGGCTGGTTATATATCCACTGAGTTTGAGGCCACGGACAAAATCAAAGCGGTCATCGGTGTACGCGCAGAGCAATTCGTTCAGAAATATACAGGTACTGATCAAAACCAGGAATTCGTTTTCGACAACGAAAAGGTGCTAGATGATTTGGATATCTTCCCTTCTATCAACTTCATCTATAATGTGGTAGAAGATCAGAATATCCGACTTTCTTACTCCAGTACGATTGCCAGACCTTCATTCAAGGAAGCCTCATTTGCGAACATTCTTGATCCACTGACCGGTCGTACGTTCATTGGTGGTCTGTTCAGGGATGTTGACGTAAGTACAGGAGAAGTAATCTGGGATGGTAATTTGCAATCAACCAACATCAGTAATTTCGACCTTCGTTACGAAACCTTCCAGCCCGGGGGCCAGACTTTCTCGGTGAGTGCCTTCTTCAAGTCATTCAAGAACCCGATTGAAGTTGTTCAATACGTGCAGGCAGCCAATAACTTCCAGCCAAGAAACGTGGGGGATGGCCGAATATTTGGAGCGGAAATTGAATTAAGAAAGAATCTTGGATTTATGGGTGATGGATTGAAAGAAATTGATTTCAATGCGAATGTCACCATTATTGATTCTAAAATCGATATGAACCCAACTGAGCGTCAGTCAAGAATTGACAACGCACGTGATGGTGAAACCGTGAGTGATACTCGAGATATGGCAGGTCAGGCCCCATATATTATCAACACCGGGTTGGCTTATCAAGGGTTTGATAACTTCATCAATGCAGGTCTATACTATAATGTACAGGGTAGAACCTTGCAATTTGTGGGTATTGCCGACCGACCTGATGTCTATACAGTTCCGTTCCACAGCTTGAATTTTAACATGTCCAAAGGTTTTGGTGAAGATGGAAAAATGACTCTGGGCCTTAAAATCAGTAATATCCTTGATTCAAAAAGAGAAATGGAATTTGAGTCCTTTGGTTCATCCAATCAAATATTTAACTCTTTGGCTCCGGGAAGAACCTTTAGTTTAAGCTTTGGCTATAGGTTCAACTAATCAAAAATATTTCGACAAAAACCGCTTCAAATTGGAGCGGTTTTTTTATGTCCTTTCCAAAAAAAATGAGTCATTCCCGTGAAAACGGGAATCTCTACAAAGATTTATCTCCGGGATAATGAAATCCCCGCTCCTGCGAGGGTGGCTATGTGGTTTTTTGGAACGGCCTCTTTTTTATGCTTTGAATGAAAACATCCACGTTGTATTTATACTTTAGTAGATATGCCCAATAAGATTCTAATCACCGGGGGTACCGGACTTGTAGGAAAAGCACTCATTCCACTCTTGATAAAAGACGGTCATAGTATATCTGTTTTAAGCAGAACTAAAAGTCATCCATCGGATCATACTGTCTTTACTTGGGACTACGAGACTGATCACCTTGAGGACGGTGCCCTGAACGGGGTGGATACCATAATTCATCTTGCAGGGGCAGGTGTAGCCGATGAGAAGTGGAGTCAACAACGAAAGAACGTGATCCTGGAAAGTAGAACCCAGACTTCACGACTACTTTACGACAAACTGAAGTCGTCCGAACATTCGGTCAAAACTATTATCGCAGCCTCGGCCATCGGCATTTACGGTTCAGGAAATAACCCTGCCATGATGATGGAGGACAGCCCCACTGGCAGCGACTTTCTTGCTCATGTGACTGATGCATGGGAAGCCTCGACAAGAAGGTTCAAGGAGCTTGAAGTACGGCTTGTTCAGTTAAGAATTGGTGTAGTGCTCAGTAACAAGGGTGGTGCATTGGTAGAATTGACTAAGCCCCCGGTAGCTGCTCCCCTTGGTAATGGACGACAGTTTATGAGCTGGATCCATATTGACGATGTCTGTGGAATGATCAAGTTCCTTTTTGATAATGACGGGCTTGAAGGTCCATTTAATATCGTGGGGCCTAGGCCTCTGACAAATCGGGAGTTCACAAGGGAAGCCGCCAAAACTTTCGGAAAGACCTATTTACCTATTCCAGTTCCCAAGCTGGTACTCAAATTGATGTTAGGTGAAATGGCATCTATAGTACTCGGAGGTTCGAAGGTAAGTAGTACCAAAATTCAGGAAGCTGGCTACCAATTCAAGTTTCCTAAACTGCAAGGGGCACTTCAAGATTTAAAAAACAGGTAACCTTTTCACAAGGGAATTACGTTAACTTAAGGCTTAATAATTTTTTATATATGAATAGTGAAGACAAGATAAGACAGGCTTTTAAGGATAAGGACTGGAATGAAATTAAAACCAACGACTCCTGGGCCATTTTCAAGGTAATGGCGGAATTTGTTGATGGTTTTGAAAAAATGGGCAAAATCGGACCATGTGTTTCCATTTTTGGTTCGGCACGGACCAAACCAAATCATGAGTACTACAAAATGGCTGAGGAAATCGCAGCAAAATTAGTGCGCCATGGCTATGGAGTCATTACTGGCGGTGGACCCGGTATTATGGAGGCTGGTAATAAAGGGGCTAACAGTGAAAACGGTAAGTCAGTAGGACTGAATATTGAATTGCCCCATGAGCAGGGAAATAACATCTACATAGATCCTGATAAACTCATTTCCTTCGATTACTTCTTTGTACGAAAAGTGATGTTTGTGAAATACTCACAAGGCTTCATCGTGATGCCCGGAGGATTCGGAACACTGGACGAACTTTTTGAGGCGATAACCTTAATTCAAACCGCAAAGATTGGCAGGTTCCCGATCGTATTAGTTGGCAAAAGCTATTGGGGTGGATTGTTAGACTGGGTTAGAAATACAATGTTGGGTGAAGGTAATATCAGTCCAGGAGATCTGGACTTGATCAACGTGGTTGAAGATGCCACTGAAGCTGTCAAAGTCATAGACGACTTCTATTCACAATACTTGTTGACTCCAAACTTCTAGGGTTGCTCAAACATATCATATTTGATTGTGATGGTGTCCTATTAGATACCGAAATCGTGGCGGCCGAAGTGATGTCGGCCTGGCTTCGGGAAAACCAAGTCAATATCACCACAGAGTCGTTTATTCAAAATCATACTGGCAAAACCTTCTCGGGTATTATTCGTGAACTACAGGCTGCCAATGAGCTATCCAGTGATTTGGATATTCGTTTAGGGGTAAGAGAAATTGAGACCAATGTCAAAAGCAACATCCGTCCAATCTCAGGTGTTCAGAAGGCATTGGCCCAAATCGATCTCCCAAAATCTGTGGTCTCCAACAGTAGTGTCAACTATATCGAAAATGCACTGAGCAAGTTTAAGATCGAGCACCATTTTAAAGGGAGCCTTTTCTCTTCTGAACAGGTGGCCGCTCCAAAACCCAGCCCGTTGGTTTATGAATTGGCCATGCAAGAAATAGGTATCCCTAAAGGGGATATTGTGGTTGTTGAGGACAGTACCACTGGAGTCATGGCCGCCCATAAAGCCGGACTTCAGGTGATTGGCTTTCTTGGTGGTAGCCATATTCTTGATGGATATAAAGAAAGACTTCTGGATGTAGGAGCTTTCACCACTGTGAATGACCACTTGGAACTTATGGATTTCATTAAAAACCCGCCTGATATCAGGCGGGTTTGAGTTTATGAGTATTAACTAAATGCAATGCTTGATTCGCATCATGCATTTTCCAATTAAAAAATTCCAAACTTCACGGTACATCCGGCAGTCAGGCCATTAAGTCCCCGACTGGAAAGTATTTCACTCTGTCTTCCCTCTTGTGTGAGAGTAGCATTTGAGGTGATTCGATAGGTAGCTCCAAAAGACATCTTCACGTACTTGATAACATTGAACTCTAATTCAATTCCCGGCTCTGCAACTAGAATCGCCTGCGAATCAATGACCAACTTAGAATCGGTGAGTTGGGCTTGGGAGTATACGGCCCCTCCTATTCCAAATACCATCGGAAAAGTCACATGAACGGGTTTGTCCGGAGTGAGCGTATATTCGAGCAAAACTCCCCCATATCCTCCGGAATATCTGAAGTCACTCTGCGAAAGAAATGTGTCGTCAAAAGTCCCGGTTTGAAAGGCATAACCAGCCAAACCTACTCCAAATCGCTTGTTGAGTAAGAGTGCACCTCGTCCACCCATAACAATACCCCCCTTGTCTCCAATCTGAGAGTACGAAGTTGTAGAAGCTCCAAAGACCCTGAACTTCTTTTCTTCCTTCGGCTTCCTTTCCCTTGGCGCCTTTTCTCTTTTTCCATCTTCCGGCCACTCATATTCAACGGTGGGTCTTACTCGTGTAAACCTAGGTCTTTCGGAGGTAGATCCACCATAACTAAGGAATTCCGAAGGCCCAACAGAGAGTTTTTCTATCTTATTGATTTCAAACTCCTCCCTAGCCAATTCCCTTTGGCCATGCATCTTTTCTCCTATCACAGTAGCCGATGGTTCCTTTGACGCTGTATCAACATTGATCTTGTCACCATCCAAATCACCAATAGCATTTGATACAGTTTGACTCTTCAGATTCTGAGGTGCATCAGCACGCTCCCTGAGCACTGTATCAGCCGACTTCACCTCTATGCCGCGTACAACCGCTTTCTCTGATGTCGTCTTATCCGACCGGGTGATGGGTTGGATTGAACGCCTACGAGTTGGTTGTCTCTTTGTATCATTTTGTAAAGCCTGACCACCGGTGACTTTTTTCCTTCGAATGAAGATCTTGTTATTGACCTCCTTGCATTCCACTTTTTCTCCGCTGAGTACTTCTTTGAGTATCTTCTGGAGAGGTTCCTCCTTTGCATCGATTGTAATTTTTTTGTTCACATCAAACAACTCCGGAGTGTAAGCAAAGCTGAAGTCTCCGAGGTCTTCCAAACGCTTCAAAACAGATTTTATAGGTTCATTCGTGACATTAATACTCACCTTGCGCTCAAGAATTTTCTCAAAGCCCTGAGCCATCACCGAAATGGGCGTTATGCCGAGTACTATATATAGAATGAACCTATTCACTTCTTACTGCCTCTATAGACGTATTGAATTGACAAATGGTGGCATTAGAATTTACCAAATTTAAAACTAATAGTGGCCGAAAATCCCCTCATAGCATCCTGACCAACAATTCGTTGCGAAGAATTGACATACCTGAGGCTAACATCCGAAGTATGGCGGTAGCTGGCACCAATAGACATGCGCATCAATCGAATTAGATTAAATTCTAATTCTACAGCCGGTTCGAACACAAAGAATGCGCTACTGTCAAGACTTCCGTCAATTTCAAAATCGGACTCAGACCTTGAATAGCCTACACCTCCTGCTCCGATGGTTATTGGAATAGAGAGGTGCACAGGACTGTTGGGCAAGATGATATACTCCAATCTTAGACCTCCATAGCCCCCGGCCAACATGTAGCGTGAGTCGAGCTCTGTATCATATTTCCTTTCGGTCATGAATCCTGTTCCCGAAATACCAATACCGATACGGTGATCGATTAGCCATGCACCATGACCTCCTATCAATATTGCATCGCGATCCGCAATTCTTGAGTAACCCGTAGTGACGGCTCCATAACCTCCGTGAGACTTGATTCCGTTTCCACCGAAAATGGTTCTGTATTCTCCATTATTTCGGTCTTGTGAGAACACACTGTTTGCCATTAGAAACAGTGTACAAATGATAATTACCTTCTTCATTGTTTTTTAGTTTTTGACTTGATTGTTTTTATTCTTGGTTGTGGTGAGAGTTTCTTGTTGATCAAAATGTCACCTTATAGCTCAATACCGGAATCAATTCTCCGGAAAATGCCCACGGTACAATTGATTGTGTATTTGGATCGTATCTTTCAGCCAACACATTGCTTCTGGACATCAAATTCTGAACATCCAGTCTTAGCTCATGGGTGACTCCTTTCTTATTGGTTTTCAATCCCAGTTGAAAATCAATCCGTGCATAGTCTTTAAGCTGCCTACCAAAGGGTTGATTAGGTACCAATACCGTCCTACCTTCTGTTCTTGAAGCCTCAAGGTCTATTTCTCTTACCCGAGCACCCCCGGCAAAAATGGTCTCGATACCGATGCTAAAGGTCTTTTGCTTGTCTGCTCTTCCTAAATTCCATTCTTTGCCAGCTACGAAATTTGAATTGTATTTGCCGTTATATCGCGTGTTGTACTTTTCACCCGAAAGCGTCTCGTACTTTGATTCATATAAAGATCCTGTGAGTAAAAAGAAGTAGCCTTTTGAAAAGAACTTCTCAAACGTTAGTTCCAACCCATAGTTCTCTCCTTTGCCTTCATTGACGAGGACCACGCGTTGGTAGGCATCTTCCTGATTCAAAGATGAATATTGACTTAGTGGATCCGCGGAAACCGGAATATTGTATAAATCCTGATAATAGGCTTCCAACTTTAAATGGAAGTCGTTTCCAAAGTTTCGATCATAGCCAATCACATAGTGTCTGGCTTTGGCTAAATCCAATTTTGTATTTGGCTGAATATAAGTGTTGTCATTCAAAGCCAGTTCTGCGAAATAAAGGGAAGCCTCCTCTCTTCTACTGTGGACGCCAAAGCCAAAGCTTAATGATTGGTCTTCTTTGAATTGCCACTTCAATCCAAATCGGGGCTCATAATTGTCCTGTCCATCCAAGCCTAAGCGGATATAGTGAATTCCTCCTGTCACCGACAGTCGATCGGATAGATTGAATCGATGGCTATAGTATGCCTGGATCATGGAATAATTTCCTTCTTCTTGAGATCGGTAGAGCGGAACCTCCTGATCAAGATTCCCAACAGCATCCAAATCGTAAGTAAGATTGCTTAGAACATATCCGATTTTGGAACTATGTCTGGCATTGTGCTTTAAGCTGTAGGCCATTGACAGACGCAGAGCATCGTTGGTATATTCCTCAGTATCACTTAAGTATACATAGCCTTGGGTTTGATCCTCTGAAAGTCTAAAGGCCTCTTCAAAATAGTTGTATTTATTTCTTGAAAGTGTCAAGCTCGTTTCAAGAAAAGAGCTAGGTGTTACATTTAGAATATTCGAAAAGCCTAATAAACCCATCTGGTACTTCTCTGATTCTTCTGCATTGAATTCCTGTCCTTGAAAAATGCTGTTGGCAATGTCGCTAGCCTCACTTACACCACCCAAACCGTAAACTGAAAACGTCCCCATTTTGCGAGTGGGAATCTGCACTTTGAAAGCCAGATCCTGAAATGCAGGTACCTTCTCACCTTCTCCGGCAATTTCCAAACCCAGGGACTCCAACATGGTAATTGTGGAGTACCTATAGTTGACTAAATAAGAGGCATTTGGCAGATCAGAAGAGGATCTTTTAATGGGCCCTTCAAATGAAGCATCAACTCCAAGCAATCCTGCTTGTATGGCATATTCTCTTTTCTCATTGTTACCATTTCTCAACTTGAGATCAAATACTCCTGAAAACGCATTCCCATATTCCGCTGGGAAGGCTCCCGTCATAAAATCAGAATTGGCGAGCACATTACTATTCAACATACTGATCGCACCACTGGAAGCCCCTTCAGCTGCGAAGTGGTTCGGGTTGGGAATTTCAACCCCTTCCAGCCTCCACAACAGTCCTCTTGGGGAATTCCCCCGAATAATGATACTGTTCTCAGTGTCATCTGTACTTCCGGCAACTCCGGCATACGTGGTGGCCATTCGAGCCGGATCATTGAAGCTGCCTGCATATCGACTTGTTTCTTCTACCGTGAATGATTTCGCACTAATGAGAGCCATTTCGTTGAGAGGAATCGACTTATCAATTTCAGCAGTTACAACCACCTGCTCCAACTCAGTGATCGACTCCTGCATTGAAATGTTCAAGACAACCTCTTTGCCGGAATCAACCGTGACGTTAGCCAGGTTCCTTGGCTTGTAACCCATAAATGTGACTTGAAAGTTGTGTCGACCGACAGGCACGTTTTCAATTTTGAAACGACCATAAAGGTCAGTGGAAGCACCAAGCAAGGGATCACTACCAGGAATCACTACGTTTGCACCAATTATCGGCTGATTGGATTCTGGATCCAACACCTTTCCTCTTACCGTTTGTGTGATCTCCTGTGCCTCTTCATAGATCAGTACTTTGTTGCCTAATGCCTTAAAGCGAATAGTAGTACCGGCAAAGAGCTGTGAAAGTATGGCTTTAACTGTTCTCGTACTACCATCGAAACTGATCTTACGCTCACCGGCAAAGGTTTGCTCAGAATAGGCCAGAGAAAGCCCTGTTGATTCCAATTGCCGTAGTATAGCGGTGATATTGACCTGCTCAGCGGATATGCTGACCTGTTTATCAAGGACCGAACCTTGATTCTGCGCGCTCAAATTGACCGTTAAGAGCAGCGCAATTGCGGATAATGTTGCTTTGATTTTCATGATATTTTGACCCAAAAAATTTAATCATGTCCTTCGCAGCCTGACTATTTGATGATATAGTTATCACCTTGTTTTGTGACCTCTACTCCAAAAATCAATTCGATGCTCTCCATTACTTCTTCAATAGGATCGTTTTCGAATTTGGCATTAAGTGGTCGAGCCATAAAGGACGAATCTTCAATTGTTACATTAATTTTATAGAGCTTTGTAATGTCTTCGATTACTTGCTCCATTTTCACATTTTCATAAATCAATGTGCGCGTTTTCCACGCCATAAAATTCAGGTCCGGATTTACCTCCTTCACCAACTCGCCATTCTCGTCAACCACAACCCGATCCCCAGGAGCCAGAATCACCTGATTCGCCCCCAGTGTGAATTGTACTTTTCCGGTTACCAAGACTAATTCAGTGGGATTTGCCGCTGTTGCCTCTCTAAGGTTGAATGAGGTACCCAATACTTTTGTTTGTGTTGGGCCTACGTTCACAAGGAACGGATGATTAGGATCGTGCTCAACTTCAAAGTATCCTTCTCCTTTCAGTTCCACCTCACGCTGGGAGGAAGCAAATCTTGAAGGATAGATCAGCTGTGAACCTTGATTCAGCCAAACCTCGGTGCCATCCGGCAACTCAATTGATGTTCCGCTGCCAGTTGCAGTCAACGTCATCATTTCAGCAGGTCTCTGTGTAAACTGAGAAACTAAAAATCCGAATGCAGCAATCAATATAATTGCCGCTGCAATCTTCATTACTCTTGGCAACATGAATACTTGCCTGGACTTTTGTGCAGAATCAAAGCCTAACTTTGAACTCACATCATTCCAGTTTTTGTCAACATCAATCTGATCGAAGAGTCTGATCGCTGATGAATCTTTCCAAACTGACTTCACTCTTTCGAGATATAGCCTGTTTTCATCATCAGCATCCAGCCACGATTCAACTTTCTCCTTTTCCTCCGGAAGAACATCCTCGTTCAGAAAACGAATCAATAGTTGATCCTCGATTTTTGATTTGTTGCTATTCATGCCTTGTACTTCTGTGACGTTTGGGTTATAAATTACACGTAATTGGTTTTTGAATTTTTATGAAAAAAAATGTAACACTATGAAAATCAGCCCCTTGAGGTACTGAAAAATTTCAACTCTTAACTTCTTTAATGCGTTGCTTATCTGCGTTTCAACGGTTCGTTTTGAAATATTCAACTCTTCAGCAATCTCCTGATTTCGCTTTCCTTCAAGCCGACTCATCTTAAATATCAATTGACATTGATCAGGTAAATTTGAAATTGCACTATATATCTTTTCTTCCAATTCTACTTGAAGAATACTGTCGGAGTCATCGATATGGTCATCCGAAGACAGAGCCAGTATCTGTTCGTGATGTCCTGATTTGGTGTTTTTGCTACGAATTCTATCGAGTGACTTGTTGCGAACCGATTGGTACAGTAGTGCCTTGACCGATGTATGTACTTCTAGGGTATTACGGTTTTCATAAAGTTTAACGAATACTTCCTGCACCAAATCCTGAGATTCATCAAGATCATGAAGCAGTTTGTTCGCAAATACGGTCAATGACTTAAAATACTTCCTGAACAATGTCTCGAAAGAAGCATTGTCATCTTTCTTTAATGCATTGAATAAATCTAAATCGCTCACGAGATTTCAGAAGTTGCTCAAAGCTATGCAATTTTTTAGAAGCGGATCGTTGATAATCTTAGATTGATTATTTACTTTGCGATTCAAAGTGCTTTGAAAATGAATAAAGACTATTTAAAGGACATTTCTGAGATTCGGTCGATTATGGAGAAATCCTCACGATTTATCTCATTGAGTGGGCTTTCTGGAGTATTGGCAGGAATTTATGCGTTGATTGCGGCCGCAGTTGCTTATAGAATAGCCTATACAAGTGAACAACTGGTCTATGATCAATTGGTAGTTAGAGATGCCCGAGGAAATGCCGCATTACTGATTGGAATTGCCTTGGCTACACTATTACTCACTGTGCTTACGGGAATCTATTTGACCAAACGCAAGGCCGAAAAACACGGGGTTAAGAGTTGGGATGAGACGGCAAAACGAATGTTGATCAATCTTATGATTCCTTTAGTGACGGGTGGAATCTTAGTGGTCATTTTCTACCAATATGGATTAATTGCTTTGATCGCTCCGACTACTCTAATATTCTACGGACTTGGACTGATCAATGCAAGCCACTACACCTACAGAGACATCAGGTTTCTTGGAATTTCGGAAGTGATTCTTGGGTTGATCGCCAGTGCAGTAATCGGTTATGGATTGCTCATCTGGGCAATAGGTTTTGGGGTATTGCATATCATCTATGGTGCATCAATGTACTTTAAATACGAGCGTTGAAAGTCAATATCCATCAGCTAAACAAAGCCTTTGAAAACAGGGTACGACTTGGAATTATGTCGGCACTTATTGCCGGTGCCGAAATGGATTTTAATCGACTCAAAGAATTGCTAAATGTCACTGACGGCAATTTGGCGAGTCATTTAAAGGCCTTAGAAAAAGAAGACTACGTGATCGTGGAAAAGACATTTGTAGGCAGAAAGCCCAATACCAAATACAAAGCATCCAAAACGGGTAAAAAGGCATTCAGAGCACATATTGATGCCTTGGAAGCACTTATAAAAGCACAAACAGGGAAGGGATAATTTTTTTGTTCCTTCACTTTGAAACACAAAGTACTTTTAATTCGGAGTTATGAAAACATTAAAACTCAAAATATTACTCAGAGCAGGAATTGAACTCATTCGGATTTACTGCTTCTTCAGACAGAAGAAAAACAAAGAACGGGTTGTTGCTGCAATTCTCATCGTTCCGGCTTTCCTATTGTTAGTTCCAACATTCACATTCTCCCTGACAATCATCCAGTCATTCATTTTCCAGGTAGCGCTGGTATATGGAGCGCTAAGTATCTTCTGGGTGGTAAGGCGCCATTACCGATTGACTGTGGTCAACTTTTCAATTTACCTTTTGCTGCTGATTAAAGTCAATGCACCTATTGAGGGAACTTATAATTTGGCAGATTCTGGCGAATCGTTGAAGGTGCTTCAATTCAATGTGCTAGCCGACAACCAGAAGTATCGAGGCACTTTAGATCGTATTAAAGAATTGAATCCCGATTTTATTTCATTCCAAGAGGTGAGTTGGCAATGGGCCGAAGAATTGGAGGCCAACCTCTCAAAAAGTCACCCTTACTACAAGGTAGTCCGCCATCCAAATGACCACCAAGGCATCGCGATTTTCAGCAAATATCCAATAATTGCCGAAGTTGACCTTTGGGAAGGTACAGCCAATATTCATGGATGTATCCAAATAGCCGGACAGGAAGTCAATTTCCTCACGATGCATACTCGCTCTCCAACCACCTGGATTAGGTGGAACGAGCGAAATGAACATATAGACAGGGCAAGACAACATGTACAAAATACGCCTGGGGAATTTCTTGTCTTGGGTGATTTCAATACTGTACCTTGGGATTCCAAACTCAAATACTTTAAATCAGGCACCAAGCTCAAGGACAGTCGAAAAAGGTTAACCCCGACTTATCCTACCTGGAATCCATTTATCGCTCAAATTCCAATCGACTATATTTTCCATTCTGAAGGCATTGGTTGCAGGTCTTTGGATTCAGTAAAGATCACATCGGATCACAAAGCGATTATGGGCACTTTTAAGATTAAAGGTGTATGAATTAACCTCTGCATTATTTACCCCAATGTTTTAAGGGAAGTTGTAATTCACCCACGAATTAAAGACCTTTGTGGATTCTGCAATTTGCAGCCTCCTTGATGGAAAAATTCAAAGAAAACACGAGCATAGATCAGGCACCCATCGACCTCTCAGGTCATGAAAACATCGAAATATTCGGTGCTCGTGAACATAATCTGAAGGACATTGATACCGTGATTCCTCGGAATAAACTGGTGGTCATCACAGGAATTTCAGGATCCGGCAAGTCGTCACTCGCTTTTGACACCATTTATGCAGAGGGGCAACGCAGATATATGGAAAGCTTCTCGGCTTATGCCCGATCATTCATAGGTGACATGGAACGACCCGATGTTGATAAAATCAATGGGTTGAGTCCTGTAATTTCTATTGAACAGAAAACCACTTCAAAAAACCCGCGATCCACCGTAGGTACACTGACTGAAATTTATGATTTCCTTCGCTTACTGTATGCAAGAGCAGGTGAGGCGTTTTCCTATAATACCGGGAAGAAAATGGTTCGCCAGTCAGAAGATCAAATCATTGATCACCTCATTGATCATTTCGATGGTCAGAAACTGATTTTGCTAGCCCCAGTCGTGAAAGGCCGGAAAGGTCATTATAGAGAGCTTTTTGTTCAAATCCGGAAAATGGGATACACAAGGGTTCGGGTTAATGGAGAAATTCAGGAATTGGTGCCAAAAATGCAGGTTGACCGGTATAAGACACATGACATTGAGATTGTCATTGACCGGCTCATAGCCGATAAGGAAGACCGATTTAGAATTGCTCAGAGCGTCAAAACCGCGATGTCAAGAGGCAAAGGGGTCATTATGGTACAGGACGATGCGGGTGTGGTTCACCACTTCTCAAAATATTTGATGGATCCTGAAACAGGTCTTTCGTATGATGAGCCGGCACCTAATAATTTTTCCTTTAATTCTCCTTATGGCGCGTGCCCTACTTGCAATGGATTGGGGCAAATCGAAGAAATCAGCCGTGAAGCAGTTATTCCGGACGAATCACTAAGCTTGAGCCGAGGTGGAATCGCCCCATTAGGAGAATACCGGGACATTTGGATCTTCAAAAAAGTAGAGGCCATACTGAAAAAGTATAAGGTCAATCTCACCACGCCAATAAAGGACATACCCGAAGAGGTATTAAACATTATACTTTACGGAGACGATGTTCCCGTTGCTGTTAGTTCTAAAAAGTATCCTGGTACCCAATGGCAAACAAAATTTGAAGGAATCATCAAATTCCTTGAAAAGCAGAAAAATGAGGGCACAGAAAAAACCAGGAAGTGGATAGAAGACTTTATGTCTGTGAAGACCTGCCCAACTTGTGACGGAGCCCGACTGAAAAAAGAATCTCTTCACTTTCTGATTGCCGGTAAAAACATTTCCGAGTTGGCAGAAATGGACATCAACAGCCTCTCAGATTGGTTCGTCAATATCGAAGATCGACTGACGGATAAACAAAATACCATTGCCGTTGAAATACTGAAAGAGATCAGAAAACGGATCCGATTTCTTCTGGATGTCGGGTTGAATTATCTAACGCTAAATCGACCACTAAAAACTTTATCCGGAGGGGAGGCACAACGGATTCGTTTGGCGACTCAAATTGGCACACAGTTAGTTGGCGTGCTATACATCATGGATGAACCGAGTATAGGACTTCATCAACGTGACAATGTCAAACTCATCAAGGCGCTTCAAGACCTACGCGATATTGGCAACACCATTATTGTGGTGGAGCATGACAAAGACATGATGCTGGCTTCGGACCATATTCTTGATATTGGACCTGGTGCAGGAAGGCATGGTGGACAGATTGTTGCCTCTGGTAGCCCTAAAGAATTTTTGGCCGAAGGTGGAATCACTGCAGATTATCTAAAAGGTAAGCGGGAAATTCCTGTTCCGAAGAAAAGACGTGTAGGCAATGGGGACACTCTTGTTCTAAAAGGAGCTACAGGAAACAACCTAAAGAAGGTAGACATTGAGATTCCGCTTGGTAAAATGATTTGTGTGACGGGGGTTTCGGGAAGTGGAAAATCAACGTTAATTCACGATACTCTTTTCCCTATTCTTAATCAGCATTTTTACAAATCGAGAAAGACGCCATTGCCATATGACAGTATCGAAGGACTCAAGGGTGTAGATAAAGTCATTGAGGTAGATCAGTCACCCATTGGAAGGACACCAAGATCGAATCCGGCCACGTATACCGGTGTTTTTTCAGACATCCGAACGCTGTTTGCCGAACTACCTGAAGCCAAAATTCGGGGATATAAACCCGGTCGATTCTCTTTCAATGTCAAAGGAGGCCGATGCGAGACTTGTGAGGGTGCCGGAATGAAATTGGTCGAAATGGATTTTCTCCCTAATGTCCATGTCCCTTGTGAAACATGCAAAGGCAAACGATATAACAGAGAGACCCTTGAGGTTCGATTCAAAGGGAAATCGATATCGGATGTACTTGATATGACCGTTGAACAAGCGGTGGAGTTTTTTGAGAATCAGCCTAAGATTCTCAGGAAGATTCAAACCATTAATGATGTTGGGTTGGGTTACATCTCTCTGGGCCAACATGCCACTACCCTTTCAGGAGGTGAGGCCCAGCGCGTTAAGCTAGCCACAGAACTATCGAAAAAGGATACTGGGAAAACGTTCTACATACTCGATGAGCCAACCACAGGACTTCATTTTCAAGATATTCAACATCTTCTCGAAGTATTGAATCGACTTGTCGATAAAGGCAATACAGTACTCATTATAGAACACAACATGGACATCATTAAGATGGCCGACTATATCATTGACCTTGGCCCCGAAGGAGGCGACATGGGAGGAAGTATTGTTGTGCAAGGAACACCAGAAAAAGTAGCCAAAAGCCCCAAAAGTTATACAGCAGGATTCTTAAAAGAAGAACTGGCTCACCGTTAAATCCTTTTTCTTCCCAAACCGTTTCATGAATTATGGCATTGAGTATCTCGTCCCTATCCATTAAAATGTCATTGGCTGAACGAGTGGTGGTGATCGCACTACTTGTTACGACTCTGCTCTCAACTTTTTCGGGTTGGCTCTTTCAGCTTTATACGGATACTATTTGCCACCAAAAGTTGATGCTTACCTTTTTGCTATCCACTGTTTTTTGGGTAAGTATGTCGCGATATGCTCCCAAATATGAGCAGTTACTAAATATCAGGCGAACAACTTTAATAAAAGACCTTTTAAAGTCGGCAGGTATCGGATCAGTTGTTGTAGTTGCCAATCAAGTACTCATATTAGTCGGTATAGGGCTCTTCTTTAAATTGATGTACAACTGTGAAGTGTTCGGTGGCTGGTCCCAAGAGCTTATTATTAATAACATTACTGCCAACGTTTTTTCATTTGGTCTGATATTGAGTTTGGTCCAATGGAATATCTTTCAGCAAAACAAGGCCAGACAGTCTCACCGTGATATAAATGGTTTGGACCCATCAAGGAGCATTTGGTTCAAAGATTATAATGAAAAAACGCGCCTACCTATAAAGGACATCATTTGGATCCAGGCCGATAACAATTGTATCCATGTTCATTGTACTCAGCGGAAGTTCGTGGTCTATCGATCGCTTAAATCACTGGAAGCAGAGTTGGGATCGACACAGTTTGTAAGAATACATCGGTCGAAAATTGTAAACAGAGACTACATTGTCAAGATAAAGTCCCACCCAAGTGGTGATGGAAACCTCCTACTGACCACCGGAGAAGAGCTTCGATATAGTCGCACATTTAAAGGAGCCCTGCTCTTTTAACGGTTCACCCCTTCTTTTCAACGACTTACCCTTTAGAGATTAACGTGATTCCGTCTGGGGCGTATCCTTGCACAAAAGGACCTTATGACGCGGAAAAATTTGTTGATTCTTTCACTTTTGACATTGACCCTGAATCTAAGCGGACAGGACTCTCTGACCTATTTGAATCAACCTCCTCTGACAATCAATCGACTTCAGGGAGAAGTGATTTTGGATGGGAAAGTCGTTGAATCGGCATGGCAGAGTATCGAATCTTTTGATTACATCATGTTCCGTCCTGATTGGGGTAAACCACATTCCTTAACACAACTAAAAGTGGGTTTTGACGATCGCCATTTATATGTAGCAGCAATACTTCGTGATAGCCTGGCGAGCCCCGTTGTTTCGCGTAACCTGGTTCGGGACGGTTGGAACGGTGACGATTGGTTCACGTTCCATATAGATGCGGCCAATAGCAAACAGAATGCTGCAGTTTTTTCCATTTATCCATCCGGTAGTCGCTACGATATGGTGGTCTCTAATGATGCCGTAGAACTCGGAAGCTCAACTTTCAACAGGACATATGATATGCTCTGGGAAGGTAAAACGCATATGTTGAACGATGGCTGGTCGTTGGAGATGAAAATTCCACTTAGCAATCTTCGGCTCATTGAGCAAGAAGGCAAGGTCTATTCAGCAATTAGCTCAGCCCGTACGATTAATGACCGAAACGAACTCTATGTCTTCCCCGCAATGCCTCAGGCGATCAATTCGTCAATAATGAAGCCGTCAATCAAACAACCCGTGGTTTTCCAGGGATTGAAGACAAAAAGACAACTGTTAATCACGCCTTATGTCTTAGGCGGAAACGACCGGTCTCACTCGATAAATTCTGATCTGTCCGTATATGAAAAGAGTTCTACCTTCACCAGAGAGGTGGGTCTTGATGTTCGCTATGGCTTGACTTCCAATATTACTCTGGACCTTACCTTAAATACAGATTTTGCCCAGGTTGAGGCTGATGACCAGCAAATTAACCTTTCTCGATTCTCTTTATTCTTTCCGGAAAAACGTAGGTTCTTTCAAGAACAGGCCGGATTATACGAAGTCAGACTTGGTGGTACTTCACAACTTTTCTACAGCCGTAACATCGGCATTTTTGAGGGAAACCTGGCGCCAATTATTGGAGGCGCACGAGTCAATGGTCAACTGAACAATTGGGAATTGGGGGCACTCTCACTGCAAACCCAAAGGACTAATAAAAACGAAACCATTCAGCCATCTGAAAATTTCAGTGTGGTAAGGCTTCGAAGGAAAGTACTTAACAATCGGTCGTTTCTTGGCTTTATGGGAACACATAGAAGACATGTGGGATATAATAATTCGGCATTTTCTGCTGATGCTTTTCTGAATATAAAGGGAGAAACCTATTTCGTTTCGACCCTGGCCTATTCTCATGATTCTGAAAACCAGGCCAATGGCTTTCTCAATAATGTTCGATTCGCCTCGGAGCTGAGCAACCGGGTAAGTGATGGTTGGTTTTACAGCCTCAACTACAATTACTCAGGTGAGAATTTTAATCCGGGTATCGGTTTTCTAAACCGAGAGAATTTTCATAATTCCTTCATTCAGATACAACATGGTAAGTACAACCAGGCTGGTGAAGGAAATTTTCAATACGTAAAATGGACGCCTGTTGCCAGCGATTTTTGGACATCCACAGCAGGAAAATTCGAGACATGGTATAGCTATTCCGGTTGGGAAGCTACTGCCTTCAATGGTGACAGCTATGATATCTCTCATATCAGGGAAGTTCAACATCTTGAAGAACCCTTGCAGTTTTCTGAGAAACTAACAGTCCCTTCAGGGCGCTATTTCTTCCATTACGCCTTTATCGGCTATTATCCCGCTACACAACGGAGATTCGGGCATTGGGCTAGAATCGAAGCAGGGAGTTTTTATGGTGGGAGACGAATTGCCTTAACCTACAACCCAAGCTTTAACATCAATGAGAACATCAATCTTTCAGCTTCCTGGAGGGCCAATTATATTGATCTAACCCATGTAGGATCCGGAAAGGAGTGGTTGCACGTTGGCCGTATTAAACTTGAGGCCGCCCTTGATCTGCATCTTTCCGGCAGCTTTACCTGGCAATACAATAGCAATTCCAAGACCTTCTTCAATAATGCTCGCATCCGCTATAATTTCCGAGATGGGCACGATCTATACTTGGTATACAATGAGGATTTCAATACTCAGCGTGGTCGGGAACTCCCGACCTTACCCAGATCGAACCAACAAGTGTTCATGGTCAAATACGTTTATACATTTTTCCGCTAGATCAGTCCGATCAATCAAATATTTTGTACCGTACTTCAAAGGTTAGTCTCCTGCTCTGAAACTTGTATCGGCTTGTGATTTCGAAATCATCACCTCTAAATTCAGAGCTAAAATTTTGAGTGTCAAAGATATCACGGTAATTCAATGTAAAAATCAGCCTGTTATTTTGGATTGACTTTCTCACTGAAGCATTGACAAGATGATATTCAAGATCTCTGCTTTGAACACCAATCCTCGGGGCTCTGTAAGTTTGACTCAGTTCTATAGTCCAATTGTTTTCCAGGTTGAGACGCTGACGAGTATTGGTGTGCCACGTTGTCTGATTGTTGTATCGAACCTCTATGTCACTGCTGTCAGATCTGAAGGAAGTATGATAGAGTGAAAAGTCCGCCCATAACTCCAATCGCTTAAAGAGTTGCACGGAAGAGCTTATCTCAATACCACTATTGTCCCTTCTGCCATAGTTCGTATAGCTCAATAACAGCCTTTCAGCATCAAATTGGCTTACCGTCTGCTGAATCAGATTAGTAGTGGTGCGGTGAAACAGAGTGACGTCAAATACAAATGTACCCAAGCTGGATTGGTACCCCATCTCATAGCTATTGGCGAATTCTGGCTCTAGATTTGGATTTCCCGTGCTTAGAATAAGGGGGTCAGTGAAAGACACGAATGGATTCAAATCAAAGAAACCGGGTCGATTGATCCTCCTGCTATAGTTAAAGGCGAGCGAATGATTGTCAGCCACCTTGTAAACTAGTTGAATACTCGGAAACAACTTTGTGACAGACTGTTCATTAAATTGCTGGGTCGATTTCTCACTTCCGTTAGTAGAAAAGTGTTCCAGTCTCAATCCTGCGCCATATTCCAGTCTATCCCATTTTTTATGATGGATGAAGTATAATGCATACTTGTTTAAGGTGATGTGGAAATCATTACGTGGCAAAAACAGTTCTTCATCCACAAAGTCCAACGACTGTGAAATGTCGTAGTTGACGTTGTCGAATTTGACTCCTGATTCGAGATCACCAAAGGCAAAGAAAGGAGCAATATAATCCAGTGTGAACTGATAGATACGCTGGCTCTCTGTCTCATCAGATCCATTAATGCTTTGCTCGAGTGGGCTATTGGAAAGGTCTAGTCTTTCCCTGTTATAAACTGCATCATTTTCTTCATCCTCTCCTCCAGCATTAACCAGAAATTTCAGCTGTTTCTCATCTGACCATTTTTTCTCTGTAGAAAACGAAAAACTGATTTCGTCTTCCAGCTCTCTCGAGAAATTCAACAGTGAAAAAGTCCGATCAGCTTGTGTCTGGTTAAGAAAATTGTTGGTTTGAACCCTGTCTTCCTTATCCAACCATCGCCAATAGTTGAATTCAAGGTTCATTGACAATGTGGTATCTTCCTCAAACGTCAATCCGGCAGTAAGCTGATCACTCACTCCATTTCCACTACCAAACACAAGATTTTCATAGCGCCTCAATTCACCCAATTCGTTGTCTCTGACTTGAGTATCACTGTTTTCATAGTTTGACCTTGAAATGTTTGCATTTAGGTAGCCGGTAAATTTCCTCGAGGAAATCTGATTATTGATCCCTGATGACCATCGACCCGGATCAGTAATGGAAGACACTACTTCCAGTTTATATTCTCTCGAATAATCCTTTTTGAATATCAGGTTTATAATTCCACCAACTCCTTCAGCATCATATTTGGCTGAGGGATTAGTGATCACCTCAATTTTCTGCAACGCTCCGGCTGAAAGATATCGAAGCGACCTTCCATCTCTGCGGGTTTCTTTTCCATTTACATAGATAATGACATTATTGCTCCCGCGAATATTGATGTTTCCCTGGATATCCGTTCTGACAGATGGAATTCTTTCCAATGCTTCGATTACGCTCGCTCCTGTCGAAGACAGGTCTTCCCCAACATTCAATACACGTTTTCCCAGCTGTGTTTCGACCGTACTTCTCGAAGTACTTACCACTACTTCTTCAAGCTGCTGTTCTGATTCCCGCAGTTTCAGAATCCCAAGATCCAAATCGCCAGATAATTCAAATTTATCCAATAACAAATCCCGGTGGCCAATTCGCTTGACCAGTAAGAGATAATGTCCTGATTTGAGTTTTTCGACAATAAAAGACCCGTCTTTAATCGTGATGGTACCATCAACCAAAGAGCTATCACCAAAATACAAGACCATCACTGATGAAAAGGGGAGTGGAGTGTTATTCTTTGCATCGAACACTCTACCCCGAAGTGAATGTTGCGCAGAGAGAGATTGAATAACAACCAAGCCCAATGTTGTAATGAGAATTCGCATGACCTTTTTCCTGAAATGTGTTGGCCAATGGTCTGACAAACAAAAAAAATGGGTCAACGACCGTCTTAACTGGGTAAACAACGGCTTGGTACTCAGAAAACGTTGGTCACCCAATTGAATCCGTTGTTGGCGAACAAAAATCAATGTCTATTACGATATTTAGTATCATTGATTCCATGAAGTCCTTTCTAGACCGATATATATTTAAAGACTACCTCTACCTGGTCATCTTTGTATTGATTGAAACCATAGAAGAAGGTGGAATACAACGTGCAATGGATTATCTCCCGGAGATGATCAATGCACTATGGATTATTGCTGTCCTTATTTATGTCCTGATTCCGCGTTTCCTTTACAAAGGGAAGTATTTCCGGTTTTTCTTATTCTACGCCCTTTCAATATTTGGAGGAATCATCATCATGGAAGCAATAATCGAAGGAGATGGCGGCCTTGGTGATGCTTTTACCTGGTTTGCAATTGAACACGAAGGACCAGACCTTCTGGCTAATAGTGGATTGATCGCATTACTGAAGCTGGCAATGGACTATCGAAAACGGCAAACCAGGCTGGTTCAACTTGAGAAGGAGCATGCCGAGAGTGAAGTGAAGTTTTTAAAGTCACAGTTGAACCCCCATGTTCTTTTCAATAACCTGAACAACATTTACTCCTTCGCGCTACATAGGTCTGAAAGAACGCCTGAAATGATCCTGAAGCTGGCAGACATCATGAGATATATGCTCTATGAATCCAATCAAGAGCTTGTCGAATTGGATCAAGAGCTCGAATACGTGAAAAGCTATATCGAACTTCAGAAGATTCAATTGGAGGGCCGAGCCGAAATTATCTTTGAGGTAGAGGGTGAAACCACAGACCTCAGAATAGCTCCAATGATGTTAATTTCTTTTATTGAGAATTGTTTTAAGCATTCTTCGGAAAGTAAGACTGATGGGCTACGAATAATTATCCGAATTGAAGTGCACAACCATACCCTAAACCTTTATACGGAGAATAGTTTTGAAAAGAAGGAGTCCAAAGATGCGTTAGATATCGGTGGAATTGGGCTGAACAATGTTAAACGGAGACTGGATTTAATATATCCTGATCGTCACGATCTTATCATCAAGGAACTAAGTCAACTATATATCGTTAACCTATCTCTCGAGCTGGAATGAACTTAAATTGTCTGATTATAGAAGATCAGTTGCCTGCACAACGAATTTTACAAACCTATATCAAGGAGATCTCTACTCTTAGGCTATTGGGCACTTGTTCCAACGCTATACAAGCCACAGAGCATTTAGCTGGAGAGAATGTGGACCTAATTTTCCTAGATATCAACCTACCCAAGATATCGGGAATCGGTTTTTTGAAAAACCTCAAGAATCCCCCTAAAGTTGTTATCACCACTGCTTATCCCGAATACGCATTGGAGGGGTTTGAGCTGGATGTTTCCGATTACCTTCTCAAGCCTTTTTCATTTGAGCGCTTTCATAAAGCCGTGATGAAAGTAATGAGAGAGGTCGATCGTCTTGGCATAAATGACCCTGAATACGTTTTTATTAAATCCGACAAAGAGTTTCACAAGTTAGAATTAGGAAAGATTCGTTATCTAAAATCTGATGATAATTACGTTCGAATAATTACAGAAGATAAAACACTGCTTCAGTCGGGGTCCCTTCAACAATGGATGCATAATTTATCCGATCAATTTGTGCGTATTCACAAGTCTTTCGCCATCAACCTATCCAAGGTTGATAAGGTGGCCGGTAACCGCGTTTTCATTGGTTCGGATGAACTCCCAATAGGCCGTGCATTCCGAGAAGATTTGTTAGACAGGATCACCCCATAAAAAAAGATGCTGCCGCTTTCGCGAACAGCACCATCTTCAACCAAAACATTAAAATCTATAAACTACGTCCTCTCTACACGTAACCGGTCAGCTTCCCTGCCCGGCTCCTAACACTATGATTTTAACATTAGAAAGTCACTGGGACATGACTTTCATTACTAAAACGCACCTGCTTGAAGAGCTATTATGCGAGTAGTGAATAATTTTTAAATACCCACCATTCTATTGAACCCAATTTGCCCATAATTGTTATTTAATTAGGCATTTTTACAGTCTATGAAACACCTGGCCCACCTTCAATTAGATATCCCAAAATCAGAGAATCCCAGAATCGTCATCATAGGTGGAGGCTTTGCAGGAATACAACTCGCCAAGGGATTAAAGAACAAGAATTTCCAAGTGGTAATGTTTGATCGCAATAATTATCACACCTTTCAGCCTCTCTTGTATCAAGTGGCTACTGCAGGCCTGGAACCAGATTCCATAGCCGGGGCTTTACGACCACTCTTCGAAAAACAAACGGATTTCTATTTCAGAATGGCAAGAGTTACGGGGATAGATGTTGATAAAAGATTAATCAAGACTTTAGTTGGAGAAATCGACTATGATTTTCTGGTGCTGGCCAATGGTTCCAAAACAAACTACTTCGGCAATCAAACAATGATGGAAAGGACTTTCCCGATGAAACAAATCCCGCAAGCCTTGGATTTGAGAAGTCATATGCTCCAAAATTTTGAGCAATCCGTCATGGTCAAGGATGACTATGAAAAGGACGCGTTAACCAATTTTGTGGTTGTAGGTGGAGGCCCTACGGGGGTCGAGGTTTCGGGCGCATTGGGAGAGCTAAAAAAACACGTTTTACCAAAAGACTATCCCGAATTGGATTTTGAAATTATGAAACTCCATTTGGTCGATGCAGGGCCAAGGTTATTGTCAGCCATGTCCGAAAAGTCGAGTGAAAAGGCGCAAAAATACCTCAACAATTTTGATGTAGATGTCAAACTCAACACATTGGTTAAGGACTATGACGGCAAAAAAGTAATACTGTCCGATGGTACCGAAATTCCCGCCAGAACGGTGGTTTGGGCGGCAGGTGTCACTGGTAATTTAATT
The DNA here is from genome assembly GCA_028281285.1 of Cyclobacteriaceae bacterium. Taxonomy (GTDB): domain Bacteria; phylum Bacteroidota; class Bacteroidia; order Cytophagales; family Cyclobacteriaceae; genus Roseivirga. Next base: position 284,048 of record JANQKF010000019.1, on the reverse strand, counting down.
GAAGGTATCCCCGAAGAATCAATAAAAGGTGGGAGAGTTGCCGTAGATGAGTTTAATAAAGTTGTTGGCACAACTAATGTTTATGCAATCGGGGATGTCTCATTAATGATGACTGAAGATAACCCAAAGGGAGACCCTATGGTGGCTCAGGTGGCCATGCAACAAGGAAGGTTGCTCGCCAAAAACTTCGTTAATCAAGCCAAAGGCCGAGAGCAGGTTCCTTTCAGGTACAATGACAAGGGTTCAATGGCCACCATTGGGCGAAATAAAGCCGTAGTCGATCTTCCTAAGTTTCATTTTGGTGGCCTGTTTGCCTGGTTTGTCTGGATGTTTATCCACCTGATTTCAATCATAGGTTTTCGAAACAGACTCGTAGTGTTCAGCAACTGGGTTTGGAACTACCTGACCTATGACCGCGGCACACGCCTTATAATCAGAACGTTTGTAAAGGATAAAAAGCCAAAGACCTCCTAAAACTGCCCCTAACCTCTTATAGAAGAGCAATGGCTCACTTTTCAGATATATGCTTAATTTGCTCCACGGAGTAAGCCTCTGGATGCGAAAACGGAGATTATATTGGACACTTCAAGTGATAGGTTGGTCGACCTACGCATTGATTAATATTGTCTTACAATCAGGTGATCCGCTTGATCAGGGTACGGAATCAATCAGGAGACAACAACTGGAGGTTCTAATTCATACGCCAATCCTATTTTTGGTTTCTCATTTCGTGATCAGACGCATCGTTCTGGCCCGTAATTGGCTGAAAAAAGACCTGGGAAGGATCATTCTGCCCTTATTGGGAGTTGCCATTGTGCTTTCCGCCATTTCTACTGCCGTGATTTATCTTATCTACTCCTTATTTCAGGCGTTTGTCATCAACGAAGAATTCTTTTTAGGTGTTTCGCTTCTTGCGATCACCATCTTCACGTTGTTTATGATATGGATAACCATTTATATCCTTTACCATTATTTGGAGAGTAACAACAAATCATTACAATATGAAGCGGCAGTAAACGAGATGCAGCTCAACCAGTTAAAATCACAGCTCAACCCGCACTTTATATTTAATGCGCTCAATAGCATGAGGGCGTTGGTTGACGAAAATCCAAGCAAGGCGAAAATCGCTATTACACAACTCTCCAATATTCTCAGGAATTCACTCATCATGGATAAAATGCGTGTCGTGGATTTTAATGAGGAGCTTAATACGGTAAGAGACTATCTTGAGTTGGAAAGTATTCGATTTGAAGAGAGGCTTCAAATCAAATTTAATATCCATGATGATTCTGAAAAGTTCCAGATTCCGCCAATGATGATGCAAACCTTAATTGAAAATGCCATCAAACATGGGGTTTCAAATTTGGTTAAAGGGGGAATCGTTGAATTGAACACGGATGTTGAAAATTCTGTTTTGAAAATCCAGATAAGAAATAGTGGTCAGTTGGTAAATGGCGTAATCAAGAAACCAAAAAAAGAAGGAGGATATGGCTTGGCCAATACCAAACAAAGACTGAGGCTTATCTATGGCGATGAAGCCTCATTTAAGATTTTTAATGAAAATGATAAGTTTGTAATAACGGAGGTGAAAATTCCTCAAAGAATTTAATGAATATGAAGGCACTAATTATTGATGACGAACGATTGGCCAGGAAAGAGTTGACCAATTTGCTACAGGAATATCCTGAGATTGAAATTGTAGGAGAAGCAATGAATGCTGAAGATGCTGAAGAGAAGATAAAGTCACTTCAGCCTGATTTACTCTTTCTCGACATTCAAATGCCTGGTAAGACAGGATTTGAGCTTTTACAATCATTAGAAACGGTGCCTGAAGTGATCTTCACCACTGCCTATGACGAATATGCCTTAAAGGCATTTGATTTTAATGCGCTTGATTATTTATTGAAGCCTATCGAGCCAGACCGTCTCAAAGAAAGTATCACCAAACTTCTGAAAAGAGCCACGAAGGAAGAACCGGCAAAAGAACCCGAAAAGAAACTTGGGCCTACTGATCAGGTTTTCGTAAAAGATGGTGACAAGTGCTGGTTTGTGAAATTGGAGAACATTCGTCTTTTCGAATCAGATGGAAACTACATCAAGATCTACTTTGACAATTTCAAACCAATGATCCACAAATCATTGAATGCACTAGACGAGCGACTGGATGACCGATCATTCTTCCGGGCAAGTAGAAAACACATCATCAATCTCAACTGGGTGGAAAGTATCGAGTCCTGGTTTAACGGAGGGCTGATGGTAGTGCTTAAAGGCGGAGACAAAGTAGAGGTTAGCCGAAGACAAGCGGCAAGGTTCAAGGAAATGATGAGCTTGTAGTCAATCATTCCCTTGATTCCTATCAAGGTCTCTTGACCCTAAAGTAAGTGGTATCACTATTAAATGCTGTGAAAATACCAAGCCCGTTTTGAACATTGCTCGAAGGTTCTGTGAGGTTTCGAGAGTCTTGTTCGGCCGTTTCGTAAAGATCGACATACTCTTGATTTACGCTAAACAAGATCACTCTATAAGTTCCATAATGGCTTAATGTCTGTGGCCTGATATTACTTACATCAAGATTTGTAGGTGGTATGACAAACTCAAAATTAGCCGTGAAACCTTCCAGAATTCCATTCTCGTCAATTGGTGCAGGGAATGATTCTATATTTTCAACCAACAGATAAAAAAATTTACCTTCGGGATTATCCCAATAGACCTCGATCTGATCAAAATCACGATCACGAAGGTCCAGGAAGCTGCTTATGGGGGCTATCTCTATTTCATCCACCGAAATGCTCAGGTTCTTAGGCTTCTCAGGAACAGCGGTCTGAGCGGATATCAATTTATCGAAGTACTCAAATTTCAGTTCATAATGTTCTCCTTCTTGAATTCTCAGGCTTTCATTTATGTATTTACCCTCCCCTTGATTGACTAGCTCATATTCAAGACCCTGATGTGCAATGAGAACTCTAGCATCATCTATTTCGAACGAGGTCTCACTAGTCGAAAAAGGTATCAGACGACTTATTCTAATTTCGTTGGCAGGTAAATCGCTGTAAAGATATGCCTCAACTATGACTTCCTCAGCCACCTCCGGATCAAACTGATTTGAATTGCAAGACCAGACAATTAAAACGATGAAAGTATATAGAGTAAGATATTTTCTCTTCATGATCTCAGAATTTAAAGTTGAAAAATATATTGGGTGTGAACCCGAGTGTAGTCACATCTGTGGTGATGAGATCATCCTCAATGACTTCAAATGTCTTGTACCAGATGTTAGTGCGGTTGTATATGTTGAATATGGATAACCCTGCTTCAGCCTTAGAGTTGATCCCCAGGTCAAAACTATAGGTTGCCGATAAATCCATTCGATGATAATCAGGCAGCCGGAACGCATTTTTCTCTCCAACACTTATAAACGATGCGGTTGTATTATCCAGTAAGTCAAGTTCATAGCCGCCAATCGGACTGGTATATGGCTTCCCTGTAGAATAAACCCAAGTTCCGGACAGGTTCCAATTACCTAACCTGAAACTGTTTACAACTTTGAATTCGTGTGTCTGATCGTGAAGTGCAGGGAATGGTCCGTCTGATAAGCCAGGAAAGTCGTGGATAACTTCGCTAAGCGTATAGCTAATCCAACCGGTGAATTTACCATATTTCTTCTGCGCCAAGAATTCAATACCTCGTGCATAACCAGAACCTTGAAAGAACAGTTCATCCACTTCGATCACCCTCGATCTATTCCGGAACGAGTTTGAAAAACGCAGCGTGTATTCCGAAAGCCCTGAAAGGTCCTTATAATATGCCTCAATATCAAATAAGAAATCGTTCGTCTCATAGCTCAAACCGGCTATATAATGGGTAGAGGAGCTTACTGGGTTCAGCTCTTCATTGGCCAAAAGCCAAAAGTCTCTGCTGCCCTGCGAGACATCTTCCCTCACTACCCGAGTGATAAACTGATTGTATTGTCCCCAAGCGGCCTTCAGCTTTAACCTATTGGTTGCCTGATAGGTCAATGACAGACGCGGTTCAAGATAGATTTTATCTGTTCCATCAAAATGAACCGTTCTGATTCCGGCATTCAATTGAACTTTATCCGTTACCCACCATTCATCTTGAAGATAGATGGCAGACGTAAGCCCTTGATCATCGCGATTTAGAATGGTCAGTGTATCGTTCTGCACCTGATCATAAGTAATTGAATTATGGCTTAGTTGAATTCCGAAACCAAGATTATGATCCTTGCTGATTTGCAGCTCAAGGTCCGAACGGAGGCTTAAGTCTCGCACATCATTATTCTCAATGAATCCATTTCTTATTACAAAGGACGAATCCTGCCTCGCTATATCAGTTTCTGAAAATTGATCTCTATCAGTAAAGTAATTCGAATAACTCAAGACAGTATTAGTGAATAAATCGTCATTCCATTGCCTGCTCCACTTGACACTAGTACCCAAATTGCCCCAGGAATTGATGTCTGTGTTGTTATTACTGAAATTGATTCCCTGGTTTCCACCAAAAAAGTCATTACTATTTATATCCCTGGTATTGTCAAGATTATCTTTACCCGTATAGATGGACAAAGCCAGAATATCTCTATTGGAAGGTCTATAGCTTGCTTTTGCATTCAGGTCATAGAAAAAAAATGCAGGCTGTGTTTGTGTTTGAGCAAACCTCCCGAATCTTCCGGCCGGTGTGTTTTGAGAGGTTGATTGCTCCTCTTCAAACAAACCAAAAATGTTGTCATAAAGACCACTTTGAATAATATCCGTATAGGATCTCCTTGCTGCAAGAAAAAAATTACCCTTGTCACCAGCAAAGGGTAACTCAAGCGACCCATTTATGCTCAATGCCGAAAGACCAACATTTCCACTCAATTCATATTTGTTGCCGGTCTTTCCCGTTAAGTCGACTACACTGGAAATCCTGCCTCCATACTTCGCTTCAAACCCACCCTTGAACAACTGAACGTCCTTGACCGCATTGGAATTAAAGGCACTGAAGAATCCATAGAAATGGTCGACATGATACACCGTAAATCCATCGAACAATACCAGGTTCTGATCGGGAGTTCCTCCTCTGACGTAAAGCCCGGAAGAGGTCTCGTTCGTTGCACTCACACCAGGAAGCAGTTGGAGTGACCTGAAAATGTCTTTTTCTCCAAGGCTGGGCAAAGCCGCCAACTGAGCAGGAGATACAGATACTTTACTAACTCCGGTAGAAGCTTTCATTAGATGTTCATCCTCACCCCTTACTACAATCTGCTCCAACTGAGTAGTTAATGGTTTTAGCGCTATTTCGACCTGCCCGTTCTCATTGATCTTGTCGGGTGTCAGTTTATACGTTAGCCGCTCATAGCCGAGATATTGAACGATTAGAGTGGCGGTATCACTTGGAACATTCAACAGAGCAAAATGCCCATCTACATTAGTTGACACACCCCTGGTGGTTCCGTCCAATCTAACGGTAGCAAAGGGTAATGTCTCATACGATTCGCGGTCTACAATTTGGCCTTTAAGTGTAAAGTCAAAGCGCATAGGGTCGGTGCTTGCCACAAAAGATTGCCCAATCGGCTTTATTACAACACTCCTGTTCTCCCGGATATCAAAGTGAATTTCTTCATCTTCAAATAGTATTATCAGGACTTCTCTAAGACTTTGATTTTGAAAGTTCAGCTGCTTAAAAGCCTTATCTTTGATCTCATCCTTTTTGTAATAAAAATGGAGATTGTGGTCCATCGCAATTTGACGAAGAATTGAATACCGTGTCTGATCCGTTAATACCATGCTGATTTTAATATCAGAGATCCCTTGAGCCGAAACAGACATGGCCGCACGGATAAATAGCACGGCAAAAAAAATTCTGCAGTAGTTCATAATATGGTAGTTTAAAGTTTAGATAGACTGCAGGTTTCGGTTGCCCGGCAGATGTTTAACCCTTGTTTGACCAGGCAGAAATGAATGGTTTAAATCCTTAACACTTTTTAACAAGACTGCCTGCTATGATGTGCTTCAAGAACAATCCAAACTGCAAATAAATATTGCTACTTTTAGTACATGAGATTGACCCTTAAACAAAGGCTGTATGTTATCATCTTCGAAGCGGATACCCCTGCGGGCAAAGCTTTCGATGTGGCCTTGCTCTGGGCCATCCTGATTAGTATTGCCGCTGTAATGCTCGAAAGTGTTCCTTCCATGGAGGAACGATATGGTACTGTTTTCAGGATCACAGAATGGATATTGACTGTAGCTTTCACCATTGAATATGTAGTGAGAATTATTGCCTCGGAGAAACCCCGAAAATACATTTTTAGCTTCTATGGTATCATCGACTTTCTGGCCATCCTGCCCACCTATCTGAGTCTGGTCTTCGTTGGAACCCAATACTTGTTGGTGATTCGTGCGTTGCGATTACTACGGGTTTTCAGAATCCTGAAGCTAGGTAGGTTTGTAGGTGAGGGAGAACAGCTCGGTCGAGCACTACGCTCAAGTCGGCACAAGATTGTGGTCTTCCTGGGGGCGGTGTTAAGCATAGTAGTCATTATGGGCACCGTCATGTACCTGATTGAAGGAGGTGAAAATGGATTTACGAGCATTCCCCGAAGCGTCTATTGGGCCATTGTGACCTTAACCACAGTGGGTTATGGAGATATCGCACCGCAGACTGTACTAGGGCAAGCGATTGCTTCGGTAATTATGATTATGGGTTATGCCATTATTGCTGTTCCTACTGGTATCGTCACCGTGGAGTTAGGTAAAGCCCAGGGCAAAACCAAAGAAATCATCTGTGAAAGCTGTGGTAAGGGAGGGCACGCACCTGATGCCATTTTCTGCAAGCACTGTGGCGAACGCCTTTAATCGTGGCAAAGGAAATACGACTTGACGTTTATACTCCTGAGGAAGAAGTTGCCAATGCCACCACACATGGCCTCGGAGTGCTCGGAGGCCTCGTTGCAACCATACTGATGGTGGGCAAAAGCCAAGATCCCAGGATGCTCTGGAGTGTGTTAATCTTTGGAATCAGCCTCAATCTTCTCTATTCAGCTTCTACACTTTACCACTACGTAAAAGAGAGAAAACGCAAGTTCCTCTTTAAAAAACTTGATCATATTGCCATCTACATTCTTATCGCTGGTACCTTCACTCCTTTTGCCTGGGGCATATTGGGCGATGAAACTCTGGGCATCAATGTACTCATAGCCGTCTGGTTGATTGCGCTCGCAGGAACCATATTCAAACTGTTCTTTACCGGGAGGTTTGAAGTGATTTCATTGATTTCTTACCTGGGAATGGGGTGGCTGGGATATGTAATGTTCGACCGAATTGCAGAGTTATTGTCTACACAAGCAGTTCATTGGGTGCTCTATGGAGGTGCATTTTATACCGGGGGAGTACTCTTTTATTTATGGCGAAAATTGAAGTACCATCATGCCATTTGGCACCTCTGTGTATTGGGAGGAAGCTTTTGCCATTTTTGGGCAATCTTTAACTATGCAATCCCCTTTAGTTGAATTGCACATAATTATCCCACTTCTCCAAAACAGCCCTAAAATCACTCGGAAGCTCAGATTCGAATTGCATGAACTCCCTGGTCACAGGATGTACGAACCCCAATGATTTTGCGTGCAAAGCCTGCCTTGGAATTACCTTGAAACAGTTTTCAACGAAGGACTTATATTTCGAAAACTGGGTGCCCTTAACCACGCGATCGCCACCATAAGTGGCATCGTTGAATAGAGGATGACCTAGATATTTGAAATGTGCCCGGATCTGGTGGGTTCTACCTGTTTCAAGATTGCACTGGACCAATGAGACATAGCGCAGGTTTTTCAGCACCTTGTAATGCGTTATGGCATTTCTTCCTCTGGACCCATCTTCAATGGCCACAGTAACTCTCCGGTCTTTTTCACTTCGACCCAGGTTTACGTCAATTGTACCCGACTCCTCGGCAGGTTCTCCCCAAATCAACGCGTGATAGGTTCTTTCAATACTATGATCCAAGAACTGTTTGGCTAATCCCGACATCGCACGCTCAGTTTTGGCGATCACCAACAATCCGGAAGTGTCTTTATCAATCCGATGCACCAAGCCCGGTCTACCGTCATTACCCTCCATAGTGGGCAACTGTTGAAAATGATAGGTCAATGCATTGACCAGCGTGCCTGTCCAATTGTTGAATGCTGGATGGACCACCATTCCGGCTTCCTTATTAACTACAAGCAAATCATCATCTTCATAAACAATATTCAGCGGAATGTTTTCAGGCACCACTTCAGTATCTCGTGGAGGTTCGGGAAGTTCAATCAGGATATCATCTTTGGGTTGAACTTTATAATTCGGTTTTACCATGTTACCATTGACCTTCACAAAACCGTCTTTGATTCCCTGTTGCACTTTGTTTCGAGTCACATTGGGCAATCGATCCATCAAAAACTTATCGAGCCTCAGAGGCTCCTGTCCGGGGTCACATATAATCCTATGGTGTTCAAACAGTTCCTCTTCTCTGAGTTCTTCAGACATATTGAATCAATTCTGTGGACAAAGATATGATTAACTTGGCGGTGTGGAAATGAAGTCTACTCCCATAGTTCAAATTCTCGAGCCCTTCTTGTTACAAAAGAAAGTAGAGCTATACATAAAGCGAGAGGATTTGAATCATCCGGTGATTTCAGGCAATAAGCTCCGAAAGCTCAAGTACAATCTGCTGGAGGCCTGCCGCCTGGGTTACGACACTTTGTTGACTTTTGGTGGAGCTTTTTCCAATCATATCTATGCTGTGGCAGGTGCAGGAAGTGAATTCGGTTTTAAAACCATAGGGTTGATCAGGGGAGAGGAACACCGACCATTAAATCACACGCTTTCTTTTGCACGTGAGAGGGGTATGGAGCTTCACTATATCGATAGGAATTCTTATCGAAAGAAACAAGAAGTAGATTTTCTCAAAGGTCTTGAGCATCGTTTTGGCCCTTTCTACCTACTCCCGGAAGGCGGAACCAATGAACTTGCGATTGAAGGTTGCAAGGAAATGGCAGAGGAAATCGATGAATCATTCCATTTTGTGTGTTGTCCGGTAGGAACTGGTGGAACTTTGGCGGGTATAATTCGGGGGTTAGGAGGTAGGAAAAAAGTGATTGGCTTTTCCAGCTTGAAAGGTGACTTTTTAACGAATGAGGTTTCCGCTCTAGTAGGAGAGTTCTATGAAAACTGGAATATTGAAAATGACTATCACTTTGGTGGTTATGCCAAGATTAAACCTGAGCTGATCAATTTCATTCTTGACTTTGAGCAAAAACACCAAATTCCACTAGAGCCTATATACACTGGCAAAATGCTTTATGGTATTTATGACCTAATTGGAAAAGGTGGCTTTCCAACCAACAGCAAAATATTAGCTCTCCATACAGGTGGGCTACAGGGTAACTTAGGCTTCAGTTTCAGAAAATCACTTCAAAGGTGAGCCTCCCCAAAGTTTCGAATACTCTTCACAATGGATGATGATAGTACTGTAATCCTTCACGTTAATTCCTGATGGAATATTATAGCTGGCGGTTCCCTTGTAAGAAGTCAGTTTTGCTACCAACACCGGGCTTCCTTTTGTTGTGGCATTTTTACCGGAGATTTCACTCAAAGATGCCTTACTTAAAAATATTTTTAGGTCCGGTGCCTTACGGGCCTCAAAGTCCGCTCCTAATTCAACCTTATATTGCTCACCATTTTTGACAATTTTCCACGAGCCTTTAAATGTGGTTCTCCGGCTTTCCGCTTCCCACTCTCCTTTGTAAAGGATTTCCTGCTGAATGAATGGGCCGGCAAAAAATAGAAGTGCTATAAAAAAAGCTTTCATCTTAGATCATTTTAGGATTCATTTCCAAAACTCCCAAAAGAGCCTTGGCGTTTCATGAGATAGCAATCGGGCTGACACTAACCCAACAAATCTTCAAATACCTCGATCAGTTTTGCGAAAGGTTTTATGCGAATTTGGTGATCGGAAACATTCAACCCTTTCGTGTTGTATTTGGAAATATAGATCTCTTCAAAGCCCAGTTTCTCTGCTTCTGAAATACGATTTTCAATTCTATTAACCCCGCGTATTTCACCACCTAATCCAACTTCAGCCGCGAAGCAAACCTTATCTGAAATCGAAATATCATGATAGGAACTGACAATAGCTGCACAGACCGTAAGGTCCAGTGCGGGTTCCTCGATTTTAATACCACCTGCAATATTTAAAAACACATCTTGGGCACTCACACGCAACCCTCCTCTTTTTTCCAGAACTGCCAATAGCATGTTCAACCGTTTTGCATCAAAACCGGTGGTACTGCGTTGTGGTGTGCCATAAGTAGCAGCACTGACCAGCGCCTGAACTTCGATCAGCAGAGGCCGATTGCCTTCTATTGTCGCCCCAATAGCTACTCCGGAAAGATCTTCCTCTTTTTGGGATATCAATATTTCCGATGGATTTGACACCTCACGTAAGCCTGTGCCCGACATTTCGTATATGCCAAGCTCAGAAGTCGATCCAAATCTATTTTTTGTAGTTCGCAAAATACGATAAGACAGATGCCGATCACCTTCGAACTGGAGCACTGTATCAACCATATGCTCAAGTACCTTGGGACCGGCCAATCCTCCATCCTTGGTAATATGACCCACTATAAATACTGGTGTATTGGTTTCCTTGGCAAACTTCATCAACTCACCCGTTGACTCTCGAACTTGTGAGACGCTCCCCGCAGCAGATTCTATTCTCGAAGTATGCAAAGTCTGAATGGAGTCTATGATCAATACCTCAGGTTGAATTTCTTTGACTTGAGTAAATATGTTCTGTGTATTCGTTTCAGCAAGTACAAAACAATTATCAGACGGTACCCCCAATCGTTCAGCCCTCATTTTAATTTGGTGCTGACTTTCTTCTCCTGATACATAAAGCACCCTAGTATTTTTTTGCCCCAACGCCAGTTGAAGCATCAAGGTTGATTTACCTATTCCAGGTTCACCCCCAATCAATACGAGTGATCCTGACACAATTCCTCCGCCAAGTACCCGATTTAATTCCTGATCGTTGGTTGCCAATCGCCTTTCTGATGTTGTATGTATTTCGCTAAGCACTTTAGGTTTAGGAGCAACCCGTCCAATCGATTCCTCTCTCCATGTGGTTTTGGCCTTGTCTTCCTTCTGTACTACTTCTTCCACGTAGGTATTCCACTCATTGCATGACGGGCATTTACCAATCCATTTTGGCGAACTTGCCCCGCAGTTCTGACAGAAAAAAGTAGTCTTGACTTTGGCCATTGTGATTGAAGCAATATACGGCTTTCAAGAGCAGCGTACCAACAAGAATTATGAATGAAATAAGAGTGAGAATGTAAAAGACAAAACGGGTGCTGGCGCACCCGTTTTCAACCGTAGTATTCTAAATACTAAAAGTGAATGAATCTGGTTTTCAGTCTTGAAACCTTTTGAGTATAACCAAGAAGTGACAAAAGGATACAGACAATACACAGAAATCTATGCCTCCAGAATATATTTTAATGCTTGAACTACCTGATCTAGATTAATGACGGTGGCTTGTGCTCTATTTGAAAGTTCTTTCAAGGCATGATCCGATGCTCCATCTTTGACAAGGATCAATGGAGTATCCATTGCGAGGGCTGTGCCAGCGTCCATGGCGGTATTCCATTGCTTGAATTTCTCTCCAAAATAGGCGACCACAACATCGGTTTTGTTCATCAACACTCTCGTTCGAAGGTTATTGAATTGGGAAGCAGTATCATCCTTAAGCAACGCAGTTGCCTGTTGACCCAAAATCTCTTCTCCAATATTGTCAGACCGGTCATGGTTTTCCATAGGACCTACAAATTCAATTGGAAGATCTTTGGCTTTTTCTCTTAATTGCTGACGCCAGTCACTATGAATCTCACCGGCCAAATACACTGTCAATTCCATACTAGTTTAATAAGTCATGAATGTCCTGATCGGACAATTTTTTCACAAAACTCTCTTCGGTTGTGATCAAGTCCGATGCCAGCTTGATTTTATTTTTCTGCAATGCCAATATCTTTTCCTCTACCGTGTTCCTGGTGATGAATTTATAGGTAAAGACGGTATTGGTTTGACCTATTCTATGGGCCCGATCAACTGCCTGAGCTTCAATGGCAGGATTCCACCATGGGTCAAGTAAAAACACATAGTCAGCCTTCGTCAGGTTCAGGCCAAGGCCTCCTGCCTTCAAAGAAATTAGAAACAGTCTTATGCTGTCGTCATTCTGGAAGCGCTCAACTTGTTCCTGACGATCGCGAGTTGAGCCATCCAAATAGGAATACTGAAGATGCTCGTCATTGAGGTAGTTTCGTACAATATCCAAATGCTTCACAAACTGACTAAAAACCAAAATCTTGTGTTTCTCAGTAAGGGCCTTCTGGATCATGTGAGTGATATCTTCAAGCTTTCCGGAATCACCTTCATAGTCGGAATCAACCATTTTTGGATGATTTGCAATCTGACGCAATTGAGTAAGCCCCTGTAAAAGCATCAGTTGGGACTTATTCCTTCCTTTGCGCTCAATACTTTCCAAAATCTGGTTGCGATAATACGACTTCACTTCCTCGTACTTCTCTTCCTGAGCCTCGCTCATTGAGCAATAGGTAACATTCTCAACCTTATCAGGAAGATCTTCGGCTACCTGAGATTTTTTTCTTCGTAAGATGAAAGGTTTGATAATCGTATGGAGTCTTTTTGTTTTATCGACATCCTGCTTCTTCTCAATAGGATGTTGAAATTCATTCTTGAAAAAGTTTTCCGTACCCAGCAAACCAGGGTTTACAAAACTCATTTGCGACCATAAGTCAAGTGTGCTGTTCTCCAATGGCGTACCCGTCAGGATCAAACGATACTGAGACTTCAGCTTGCGTACTGACTTTGCAATGTTGGAATTCGGATTTTTAATTGCCTGAGATTCATCCAATATGACATAGTGAAAATAGTATTCTTTCAGCACGTCAATGTCCAACCTGGTAATACCGTAGGAGGTGAGGACTAAATCATACCCATGGAAGTTTTCAACATTCTTATCTCTTCCTGTTCCGGTATAGACTAACACCTTAAGTTGCGGTGTAAATTTTTTTGCCTCAAGCTCCCAGTTATAAATAAGTGATGTTGGCATGATCAACAATGTCGCATTACTCACTCCCTTGTCTTTCTCCGATTGCAACATTGCCAGCGTCTGAACAGTTTTACCTAGTCCCATATCATCCGCCAGACAACCTCCAAACTTATAAGAAGACAAAAATTGCATCCAGTTGTAACCCGCTTGTTGGTAAGGTCTCAGTTTGCCCATAAAGCCATTCGATACCGGATAGTCTTCGATGTTCTCAAAATCTTTCAAACGTTGAAGCTTCCTATCCATAGAAACCTGTGCCAGATTGCCATTTTCCAGGTCTTGAACTAATGCCAAATGATGCTTTTTTAATCTCATTTTTGAATTTGGAGAATCGTCTTCTTCCAGGAAGGCAAAAAGTTCAGAATAGTTGGTGAACCAGGCATCCGGTATTACAGCGATCTGACCATTGGGAAGTGTAATTTCACGTTTCTTCCCGTTCATCATTTTCCTTAGCTGATCGAAGGGAATTTCATAATCACCAAACCTCACCAAGGCGTGTATATCAAACCAATCTATTGATTCGCGGACCTCAATATCAAGCTGAGATTCACCCACAAAATACTTTCGCTCATCAACATCCGTCTGTTCCAAAATGAACTCATTTTGTTCCAGTAGGTTTTGATTGGTAGCGATCCAGGTAAATGCTTCTCCCCTGGACATAGTCATCCTTCCATTTCTCAATTTCAGACCGCTTTCATTGAGTATCTGCAGGACGTAATGCTCTACATCCAAGTCTCTTTTTACTTTATGGAAAATATACTCGTCTCCACGTTGTTCAAGCTTCACGGATGAACTCACACTTTTGTCGGCATTAAAGGTGTATTTTCCATATTCAAATTGAAGTTTGAAAACAATCTTTACCTCAGATTCAACATCTTCCAAGACAGTGCTTCCAGAATCATTACCGAATAGGGTGGGTGCTGCAGATACTGTCTTTAGTTCAGAGAAAGAGAGCTTAGGAATTACGGGGTATCGCTCAGTGTTGATTTCCAGACCCTTCGCATACACATCAAATGAGGCCACTAATTGAGTCACGAACTTCTCAAAGTAAGTATGTTCAACCTTCTTTGGAATAACAATAAACTTCTTATTTAAGAAAGGTTTGAGTTTGTTTCCGTCAACACCCTTCGCAAAACTGTATAATTTGTTGTCCACGATCAGCCATGCCGGTTCATGACAGACCAAAAAGGAGCCGTTGTATTGCCACTCCAGCTTTTCTCCAGCATGCTTAATTGTCGGAAAATAGTGTGTGTTGTCTTCATTTCTTCTGAAATGAAAAAGGACAGTGGCCTTCTCAGTCATTAATTCTATTTGCTTCCACGCAGGCTCTCCGTCACGTCCCATTTCAAAGATCATTTTGCCGGCAAGCAAGTCAAGAATTCTGGCTCTGCGAGACTCGAGAAAATGGTGGATGGTCTCTTGCAGAGCCTTGTCTCCCTTTTCCTCATCAAACACCTTAAAAAAGAATTCGGCAGGCTTAATTTTCTTTTTGTAAAACCGAAGCGCAATTGCCTCTTGCTGCATCTCATCCATCAGCTTGATAAGGACATAGTCGTTCTCGTCTAATCCAGCCGCAAACTCCGTGGCATTTTTTGAAGATATATTCTGATGTTGTAATGTAAGTCGACCTTTTTCATCCAATTGAACCACGAACGACTCAAACAAATATCCCAGATATTCGTGCTGATATAGCGAATAAATTAATTGGAACGGTTGAGCAGTCGATACCTTCATTTTCAAAAAAGTGCGACTCGCAAAATACGGAATTTGCTAGTAAAACAAGGGCTGGACTAACCGGATTTCTGCGAAAATTTAGGCCAAATTTTCAGTAATTTTCACACGGCTCGCTATCAGCGCAGGACGGTATGAGGCAAGAACAGTAATCAAGGTGACCGCAACCGCCACAAATACAAAATCATACGGATTGAGTTTGATAGGATAAGCGGGTTCAATAGCATTCACAATACCCATCTTTATCATGCCTGTTTCTTTCTGGACGATACAGAATATAAGGCCCAATATGAGACCACTTAAGGTTCCGCTGGCTGCTATTATGGCTCCTTCTTTGAAAAAAATGCGTCTTACCAAAGCCTTGGTAGCTCCCATAGTAAAGAGCACAGAAATGTCTTTTTTCTTCTCGATAGCCAGCATAGACAGGGTGAAGAATATATTAAAAGAAGCAACTGCCGTAATGAATGCCAGCGTGATGGAGAGAAATAGCTTTTCAAATTGCAGTGCTTGCAACAACCCTGAATGCTGCTCATCTCCATTGAGTACTTTAAATTCACTACCTAGGAGTGCTTTAAGTCGAGTTGATACCTCTCCAATATCTACCGCTTCTTCTACTTCAATTTCCAGATAGCTTCTCTTATTACCGTAGCTCATTAGGTCTTTGGCAAAATCCAATGGCACGAAAACATACTGATCATCATACCGCTTTTCAATTGCAAACACTCCTGCAGGATGAATTCGTTTTCTATTAACTGATCGTGCCGAAGCAATTGCTCCTGGCCTTAGTCTTTTGGGAAAACTAACCTGCATTGGTATGCCACCAAGCCTGGTACCCAGCTCATAGTCCACCCCATAACCAAGAATGGCGAATGGCTGTTCACCATCATAGAGTATGGGCTCGCCATGAATCATAAAGTCATTGAGCTTGTTTAAGGAAAGGAAGTTTTCATCAACTCCTTTAATCTTGGCAAGTACTTGTTGATCTGCATAAGTAATGAGTGCATTGTCCTCAATCACTTCAATTACCGCACTGACACCCTTCACATCTTCTATGCTTTGTTTGAGTTCATCGGTCAGTTCAAAAGATTTGCCTAAAGTTGCCTCTACCTTCAAATCCGGATCAAAGCTGTCGTAGATGGATCTAATAAGGTCTTCCAGACCATTGAAGACAGACAGCACAACTACCAAAGCCATAGCTCCAATCGCCACGCCTACCATAGATACCCGTGAAAGAATTTGAATGAGATTCTTCCTCTTCTTGGTAAGAAAATATCTACGTGCTATGAATGATGATGCCCTCACTCGTTTTCTTCCTCTTCTGGGGGTATAACGAGATTGTCAATGATTTTGTCGATTCGATCTGCGCTTTCCGCAGTGCTGTCGTTGAAAAACGCCAGTTCGGGAATAATGCGAACTTCTTTGCCAATTGCTCTTCCAAGGTCTCCTCTGATCTGACCTTTATGATCATTTAGTCGATCCATGACAGGCTCCGATTGGCTAACTGGAAAGACACTAATAAAAATCCTCGCCAAACCCAGGTCCGGGCTCATTTCAACATCAGAAATACTCACCAAACTCCCTTGAAAGGTACCTTGAAATCGTCTGAGAAAGATTGTACTTAACTCTTCCCGGATGAGGTTAGAAAATTTCAGCTGTCGTTTACTCTCTGCCATTTCGCAAATATCCCATTTATTTATCTTTTTTCCTTCTGCCGGATTATTTTCACTTAGTTTTGGGCATTCATTCCGAGAAAATTGGTCTCCTACTTTAAAATAAACGATCCTTACCGCCTATTGACTTTGTTTCTGTTTGCTGCGCTAGTCAGGGTAGTTTTTGTGATTTTCGGAATTGATCAGCTCCAAACCCTGATCGATAATCCTGTAAACTACAACTCTTCATCTCAAGGACCACTTTATCGTTGGTTATGGATTTTCCTTACCTCGATTTTTCAAAACCCTCTAATTCCATCTGTGGTACTTAGTGGCTTTCTGGTTACTCTTCAGGCATTTTCGATCAACTCAATTTTAATCAACAACAAAGCCTTTAACCAGAATAGCTATTTGCCTGCAGCGATCTATGTCTTGGCAATTACTGCATCTCCTGAGTTTCTGTTGACCAGCCCCGCCATGGTATCAGTCACTTTTATACTCATAGCAATAAACTATATGCTATTCCATCTTCAATATCGCGGCAGTGAAGAGAATATCTTCAGCACAGGTTTTGTTCTTGGTGTTGCTATTTTAATTCACCCATCTAGTGTTGTGTTCATTTTGCTTGTTTATGGATTGTATTTGATTTATTCAAATACGCTCAATAGACGGTATGTGCTGATCTTATTCGGTATACTTCTACCTATTCTTATGGTTTGGGTGTATTATTTATGGATCGATCAAGGCACCGCTTTCTGGAATAACCTTGTGGCCGATACATTTGATGTAATGCGTAAGATCGAAATCCCAGTCAATCAATTGACGGTTTTCATGGGCTTTCCTGTGCTTTTGTCTTTGGTCTCTGCCAGCCGAAGCTTCACAGGAATAGGGATGACCAATCATCAAATCATTATTCAGCGAACCTTCCTCCTTCTCGGTTTTTTTGCGCTAGGCTCAATTTTCATCAATGATCAGATTAATACGAACTCCCTGATCTATATGATTCCCGTTGTAGCATTCTTCATTTCTCAGCTAGTCAGTGATATGCAACGAAAATGGTTGGCAGAATTGACCTTCCTGGTATTGATGGTTTGGAGCCTTAGCTCTTTATTTCTTCCAATACTTGCACCCGAACTTGCTCTGGTCGACTTCGGAAGTGGAAATTAAGCTATTTGGCAATTTTGTCGACTCTTCTTTGGTGTCGACCGCCTTCAAATTCTGTTGTTAAGAATGTATTCACCATGTTCTCGGCAAGATCATAATCTACAAATCTGGCAGGAATGCAAACTACGTTAGCATTATTGTGTTGTCGTCCCAGTGCCGCCAAATCGGTATTCCAAACTAAGGCAGCTCTTACTCCGGCATGCTTGTTGGCAGTCATGCAGACTCCGTTTCCACTTCCACAGATGGCAATTCCATAGTCAAAACTCCCGGCCTCCAAGCCTTCAGCCATTGGGTGTATATAATCCGGGTAATCCACAGATTCTTCCGAATCGGGACCAAAATCCTTCACTTCATGTCCTTCGGCTCTGAGCACTTCAGCGATTCGTTGTTTGTAGGTAAAACCGGCATGATCTCCTCCAATGGCTATTTTCATAATCTTGATTTTATTGAATTGCTTCTCGTTGATCGTCTCTTATTCGTTTGTTCTCAATCCTCTTCGAAATTAAAATACTCACTTCATAAAGTAAACTCAAGGGAAGTGCTATTAACAATTGACTAATGACATCAGGAGGTGTAAGAATTGCAGATAGTAAAAGTATCACAACTATTGAATGCTTTCGATAACGCCTCATCAGGCTTGGTGTCACCAATCCGGCCTTACTTAAGAAATAGGACACCATTGGCAACTGAAACATAAAGCCACAAGCCAATACCAAGGTGGAGAGCACACCCACATAGGAAATGATGTCTATATCATTCCTGATAATATCTACTAATTGGTAGTGAGAAAGAAAATTGAGCGATAAAGGCGTAATGATGTAATATCCAAAAAGTACTCCTGACATAAACAGAAAAGATACCACTACGACAGCACCCCTGGATGCCCTTCTCTCGTTTCTATGCAGGCCGGGACTTACAAATCTCCACATCTCCCAAAAGGCATAAGGAAAGGCTGCGATAAGTCCCACTACAAATGATGACATAATGTGCATGGTGAACTGCCCTGTAAGTTTACGATTTTGAAAGTCCAGAGGAATTCCGTCTATACACAAGAGTTCAGAGTTCATCAATTCTGAAAGCTTACATAACATCCTATACGTCCAAAAATCGGCTCGAGATGGTCCAAAAATTAGTTCTCCCCAGATATAGTCCTTCAGAATAAAGGCGGCAATACTGAAAACCAGTATTGCAGCGGCCGACCTTACGAGGTGCCATCTCAATTCCTCGAGATGATCGAGGAAACTCATTTCCTTTTCTTCGCTATCGGCAGGTTGATCTAACACGTACTAGGCTTGAAAGAGAGGATAGTCGCTCATCCAGCTATGAATTTCTCCTTTAATGGCCTCTAATTTAGCATCATTGTCATGGTTCATCAAGGCCTCATCGATCAATGAAACGATTCTGGTCATTTCATCTTCCTTTAATCCCCTTGTCGTAATTGCCGGTGTTCCAAGCCTCATTCCCGATGTGACAAAAGGAGATTTATCATCAAAAGGTACCATGTTCTTGTTGATTGTAATATCGGCCTTACCCAGAGTTTCCTCGGCAAGTTTACCAGTTAGTCCTTTTGACCTCAGGTCAATCAACATCAGGTGGTTATCTGTTCCTTCGGAAATCAGCTTATATCCTCTTTCAACAAACTCCTTGGCCATCGCAGCGGCATTCTTCTTCACCTGAACAATATAGTTCATGTAGTCATCGGACAAAGCCTCTCCAAAAGCAATGGCTTTTGATGCGATCACGTGTTCTAACGGCCCTCCCTGTGTTCCCGGAAAAACTCCTGAATCAAGAATGGATGACATCTTTCGTACCACTCCTTTAGGTGTGGTAAGGCCCCATGGGTTTTCAAAATCTTGTCCCATCATGATCAAGCCACCTCTTGGGCCACGCAGTGTTTTATGAGTGGTGGTTGTCACCACGTGACAATGGTCAAGTGGGTCATTTAACAAGCCGCGTGCGATCAGGCCGGAAGGATGCGAAATATCAGCTAACAAAATAGCTCCTACCTGGTCGGCTATTGCTCTGAGGTGTTCATAATCCCAGTCACGGCTATAGGCAGATGCACCACAAATGATCATCTGAGGCTTTTCTTTGATGGCGGTTTCTTCCACTTTGTCCCAGTCTATTAAACCAGTTTCTTCTTCTACCCCATAAAAAGAAGGCTGGTACAGCTTTCCTGAGAAATTCACCGGTGAACCATGCGTGAGGTGGCCACCATGAGAAAGATCAAATCCGAGAATTTTGTCTCCTGGTTTCAGGCAAGCCAACATCACTGCTGCATTGGCCTGTGCACCGGAATGAGGTTGAACATTCGCCCACTCAGCATCAAATAGCTCTTTGACACGCTCAATGGCAAGGGACTCAATTTGATCGACCACTTCACAGCCACCGTAGTATCGCTTTCCAGGAAGTCCTTCCGCATATTTATTAGTAAGC
Source organism: Cyclobacteriaceae bacterium (assembly GCA_028281285.1). Classification (GTDB taxonomy): domain Bacteria; phylum Bacteroidota; class Bacteroidia; order Cytophagales; family Cyclobacteriaceae; genus Roseivirga. The sequence continues at coordinate 263,907 of JANQKF010000019.1, read as the reverse complement.
ACGGTGCCCATGGCCTGCATTACCTGGGGACTTACAAAGTTTTCCGATGCGATTAACTCAATTCCGTTTTCTTGTCGATTTTTTTCTTGTTGGATCAGGTCGAATACCTGCTGATCTTGCTGCATGTGGAGCTCGTTTGAAATGATGCCCAAAAATAGGTCATGGGTGTTTAATAACCAATACAACATTCAATCGATCACATGAACGTTAGGGAATAGGAAAAAAGTGGAGAATAAATAAACTAAACGGCCTTTCTGCCTTGTTTGGAAACAATACTAATAAGCGAGGACACCACCTGTGCCTGTGTGAATGGCTTACCGATATATCCATCCATTCCTGAAGATTCAATGCCGGATTTAACTTCTTCCAGAGTAAAGGTCGTATAGGCAATTACCGGAATTCGATTTTCGGCATAGCGCTTTGTCTTTTTGAGCTTCTTGCAGCTTTCAAAGCCATCCATTCCAGGCATTTGGAGATCCATAAGTATCAGATCGACATGCTCGTTTTCAAAGCATTCGATTCCTAGTTCTCCGCTGAGAGCTCGTAGAACAGTAGCTCCAAAACGTTTTAGGGTTTTCTCGGCAACGATAAGGTTTATGGGGTTGTCGTCTACCACAAGAATATTCACACCTTCAAAAACCCTTTTGTACGGGGAATCGATCGGCTTTTTCGGCTCGATATCCTCCGAAGGATCTTCGAAAGCTTTGATTTCATCGTTCTCTAGGTAATACGACTTAGCTCCCATAGATAGAGTTGCTCTTAGTGTATATTAATGATCTCGATAGGGAAAGGTCACCCTCGGAATAAAAAAACTTTTAAAATTCTTCTTTATCTTGGTGCCGAATGATGTGTGATTGGATGGCTTGTAAACCTCAACCCATACGCTGTACCTTCCAAAATAAGAAAAGCCCAGTTACACTCTCAAATAGAATAATTTTGAGATTTTTTATTGCAATCAGTCGTCTTACGAGGATTTCGGCTGTTTTGTTCAAAAAATTTCAATTTTTTTTCTCGTCAATGGGTGACATTCGCCTGGTTAAAACATTAAGCTATTGAGAATATGAGTGAAGACTCAGTTATTCTTCGTCTGAAAAGAGGGGATCAGGAAGCGTTAGAGGAAATTTATACGAAGTATAGAGAGGGTTTTCTTCATTGGATCACCAACACTCACCAATGCACCCGGGACGAAGCAGTCGAAATATTCCAGTACTCTATACTTACTTTCTACGAAAACGTTGTAGAAGGCACTTTTGAAGAATTGAAATCTGCAGGTCTCAAGACTTACTTGTATTCGATAGGTAAGAATAAATTGCTTTCTGACTATCGAAAAGGTATGAAGTTGAGCCTAAGGGAAAGTCTAGATCCCGATGAGTACACGGAATTTGAATCTGATGTCGACTTCATCAGGAAACAAAAAATAGATCACATCACTAAGGCCCTAAACGAGCTTGGGGACCCCTGCAAACGACTTTTAGAGTTATTCTACTTCAATAATCTCTCCACGGATGAGATTGCTGAAGTGATGAATTACAAAAACGGAAACACGGTAAAGAATTTGAAATACAAGTGTATCCAACGAATTAAAAAGGCTCTTGAGCCTAAATAACCGAATAGAAAAATGGACAATTTCCAACTAATGGAGGATTACCTTAAGGGTGATCTAAGCCAGGAAAGCCTTAAGGTTTTCAACGACAAGCTTCAGAATGAGCCGGAATTCGAGACTGAATTTCGAGTAATGAAGTCTATTCAAGAAGGTGCAAAAACCAGTGCCAAATTATCGGTATTGACCCGTCTTGAAAAAGTGGAAGCGTCTATCCAGGAAAAAGAAACAACCAAAATAGAATTTAGTATGAAAAAGCTTGTATCGGTGGCAGCGAGCTTGATCTTAATCGCAACGGTGAGCTATTTTACGGTGTTTAACACACCTAATATGGCAACCGGCCAGGAAGTATTCGATGAGTACTTCGAACACTATCAAAACTTGGAAACAGCTAGAGAAAGGGGTGAGGAGGTCGATTTGACTTCACTTAAATCACAAGCATATTTCTCTTACGATTCTTATGATTATAAGCAATCCGCATTGTTGTTTTCGGAGCTTCTATCAAATGACAAGAGTGCAGCCAATTTCTTCTATTCAGGAATTGCCAATGCTAAATCGGGTAATTTTGAAGAAGCCAAAGCTAATTTTAACACAGTTCTTAATAATTACGAAGACTATGAGGCCATGTCAACTTGGTCATTGGCAATGTCCTTATTCGGAGAAAACACTGAGGAAAGCACGGAACAAGGCATTTACTCCATGGTTTCCCTGGCCCTAGGTTCAAGTAGTTACAAGGAATCTGCCTTAGAAGTTCTTGACAAAATGGGAGTCTCAATCGCCACTGATGGTGATGTGGGCGAAATTGAGGATGAAACGCGTATTCCTAACTGCCCAAGTTGTGGGCCCGGAAATTCTCCGGATGGATCGATTGAAACAAGGCGACAAATTCAGTTCGGAGTGTTGTCTGACCAACGCGGAAATAAGTATAGGTTCTTCAATGACAGACCAATTCAAGACCTAAACGAAGGTGACATGGTTGAGTTTATTTCAATCACAAGGAAACGTGCAAAGAGGAAGCGATCAATGGGTTGGGCGTTCATCTTGGAAAACTACAACTAGTACAAACAAAGAAATTCCATACACACACATACACACACGAGAAAGGGCACTCTACTGAGTGTCTTTTCTTTTTAGATGCTTTTTGACAATTGTTGCCAATAGAATTGCAATGATCAACAATGCTCCACCCATAAAGTATAAACGCTTATTATCTTTCAAATCAATGTCTTCGCCCAAAGCCACGAACGCAGACCAATAGTATGGGTGCGAAGTATATTCGTCTGCCGTTGAAATATATTGCCTCTTAACCCGATTAATCGCCCTAGCTGTGGATTGACCTTGAGAAAGTTCATCATGAAACTTCAACATTAGTTCTGAGGCTGCATTATCATTCACGTTCCATAAACTCATAATAATTGATGGAACCCCAACAAGAGCAAAACCTCTCGCAATACTGAATGTTCCCTCTCCTGAATTCACTTCACCAACCCCACTTTCACAAGCACTTAATATCGCCAATCTGGCATTGATGCCCGCGACATATAGGTCATTGGTTCTTAAAATGTTGTCATTTCCATTGAAAATCAAACTCGATTCATATCTATCTAAGCTGTCAGCCTTTCCATGTATGGCCAAATGGAGCACATCATAGTTTTTGGCCATCGAAAGAAATTGTTCTTTAGTACCATTTTCTCCAAGAAAATAATCTCCTTCGATCCTCTCCTGAAGGGATTTAATTTCCCTTTCTGTTCCAGGAAGTCCTCCAAAACCACCACGAATATCACTCCCTGCAATACCACTATAACCGATACCCAAAAGGCCCTCTTTGGCTCTTTTCTTGGTACCTTTTTTAAACACCTGCCGTGAATTCAGTGCATAGTCGATTGAGTAATTCTTAATTAAGTAATTCAAATTTCTAAAGCTGCTCTGGTCATCGTTTCGAACCAACAAAGCTTCGAAAGGTAATCTTGACAATATGTCATCAGGTATAATTGTCAGTTTTTCTATTGTACCCAATTCATGTATGGCATCTTCAAGCAAAACTTGATACATCCTATGAGCAGATGCTTGAAATTCTTTCAATTGGATCTTATATTCTTTGACATTTGGCTTCCTCGAGACAATTTTCAGAATCTTGGAGAAATCATTTTGGAATTCTTCATTCATATCTATTCTCTTGAAGACATGCTTTTCCTTACTAATACCAATCAGGTACAATGCTTCAGACCCTTTAAAAAACTCAATTACTGCTGAGTTAGTACGTCCATCAAGATGAGCTATCAAATCTGAATATATTTGTTCGTAGGATAAGTCATCAGAGTCAAGACTCTCAGAATTAGAGTCAAACTGTTCTTCAAGCTCCTTTAAATCACTATTCAATGACATCAGCTGGCTGTTAATACTCCTGATGGAGTCATTTGAAATAATGTCTTGAACATTTTGAAAAAATGCTTGCTCGAGATTCTCAATCTCACTTTTCAACTTATAAAAATCAGCTTTAAGATTAAGCGGCAACTGAGAGTTTTGAACTTCAGCAAGCTCTCCTGATTGCTCAATGAACAAATTGGACTTGCTCATACTCATTAGCCAAATGGCACGCTTGAAGTAACTTAGATCAGAATTGTACTTAAATATACCGTAGGAAGCAGATAAGGCCGATTCATATAACTCTTTAAAATTTTCGGACAAAAACAACCTACCAGCGGACGCTTCTAATTCTTTACGATTTGCAATTAAATATTGATGTGTTCTCTCCGCATACTCAACGGTTGAAACCAACAGGGGCAGGCTGTCATTGGCTTCATGCCTGAAATACTTTTCAAAATCCATCAACTTGGATTTAAGTATAGTAAGCAAATCAAAAGTGGGATTAATATCTTCCGATTTAGGAAATTCCAGAATGTCTCCATTATAGTCCAAAAGAGTACTTCTCAAAGCTGAATCTTGATAACTAATTGCTTCTGTATAAGCTTCTTTGGATTCATGTAGCAATCCCAAATAACGATAGGCAGGTGTAAGTTCAATACTCAGTTTTTCATTATTCTCTTTTTCTAGTTGAAGCGCACGTTGTAAATAATAGAGTGCAGTGTCTTTTTCTCCAAGTAGTTGATAGGTCACACCGAGATTCATAAGTGAGTTTTTGTACAAAGAAGAATTCTGCCTATTTGCCAATAAACTCAAGATTCTCTTAAGTTCCTCAATCGCTTCCGGCCACCTGTCCAAACCATTGAGAGCTACAGCTTTAAGATTATAATATCCTCTCAGCTGGCTTGAGTTTGGTGAGTTTTCCAAAGTAAAGTCGATAAGACGATTGGCGATCGACAGTGCGTTTTCATAATCAAATTGGCCACTGAATGACTTGGCGAGATTGAACAATGCATCCGAATAATAAAAGGAATTGATTTTTGTCAAATTCTCCTCGCACATTCGAACCGCCTCAAGCGCATAGGCTATTGCCTTTTGGAAATCACCTCTTTCTTGAAAAGCTCTTGAAAAATTCGAAACAAGGTAAATGTCCTCTTCCAAATTGGACCCCATAGATTCAAATAGTCTTCCGCGCTCGTCCAAATATTTGATAAGAGTATCTGTGCTTAATTGTGAATAGTAATAGGTATAGAACTTATATTCATAAATCTTCTTTAAAACCAGAGAATCATAATTAGGCGCCTTTTCATAAATCATCATAGCTGTATCGACCATTTTCGATGCAAATACAGAATTACTTGCAAAATGGGATCTCACTCCCTGATTTATGTAAAGTCTAGAAAGAAGGAGACTATTGGGTTTATGAGATTTTAGAATTTCGATTCCTTCTCGGTAACTAATATTGGCAAGACTATCTTTTCTTAATCTCTCATATGTGAGACCCATCTGATTCAGACAATAAGCCACACCCTCCCAATTTCTTTCCGTTTCAAACTCGGATTTTGCCTTGCCATATTCAATAATGGCGAGATCATTCTTTCTTAGTCCACGCAACGAATCCGCCACCTTCACCCGTGAGTCGTCAAACTTGTAAGCGGTCTTTATTATTTCTTCTTTCGCAGGGGTTTCTTCAGGTGCCGGGGAGTCACAGGCTGAATAGCCAAAAAAAAGCACAAAGATTACCAAGGCAATATTGGTAATGGCCTTATAGTGAGTGATTTGAGGCACTTTTATTAGGTCTAGGCGAACGAGCATAGAATTTAGGAAGAATGACCCCAACTTCCAAGTTTCTTTTGATCCTTAATATTCACTTCACATACATTTAGAGGCTATTTCAATCCAAAATTCCGCACTCAATAAGGGCTAACTATCTTCTTAGGTGTAATCTTAATGGGTCTGTTTCCCGTAGGTATTAAAACATGTTCTTCGACAAATGAAATTGAGCACATCACTGCGGATCACTTTTTTAGCTTTTCTGGTCGCCATAACAGGTACCGTAAAGGCCCAGAATCCGTTTGGTTTTGACTTCGAAAATGGTGCCTCAAGCGTTGAACTCTCCTTTAGAAAAGAAAGCAATTTGATTATTGTTCCGATCAAATTGAACGGTGAGGGACCTTACAATTTTATTGTGGATACGGGCTCAGAATCTGGCTTGATCTTCGAAAAATGGGTGATTGCGGAAGGTAATCTGGTCAACGCCCGAAAGATTCCGGTATATGGAAATGATGGTGGAAAGGTAACCGACCTACTCGTTGCCAACGGTCTGAATGTCAATTTCCAGGGAGTAAAAGGGGTTCAGCAAACTATGCTCGTTTTAGATGACAATGTCATTGATGTTAAAAATGTATTGGGGGCCAATGTTCATGGTGTACTGGGTTCGGAGATCTTTAATCGTTTCGTAGTCGACATTGATTACGACAACAAAATCCTGCGTCTACATGACCCCAAAACCTATAAACGGCCTAAAGGCTATAAGCGACTTCCTTTGGAAATCGAGAATTTCAGGCCTTTTATCAGGGTTCAGGTGGGACAGAAAGGTCACAAGCCCATTGAAGTCAAATTGCTTGTCGATAGTGGTGCGAGCAGTGCACTCTTTCTGGATGAAGAGCACAACGAAGAGATTGTTCTTCCAAAAAAGACGATTGAGCATTCACTCGGTCGCGGTTTGGCTGGGATAATAGAAGGGCGAGTTGGAAGAATTCATAAACTCAAGTTTGGAAGCTACAGGTTTTCACATGTGACCACATCCTTTCCAAAAAACTGGGGGATTGGTTCCGACAATCATTTGATCAAAGAACGTAAGGACATACGGTATGGAACTTTGGGCGCTGATATACTTTCTCGCTTTCATGTGATTTTTGATTATGCAAATTCCCAGGTCTTCCTTCGGAAAAGCAAAGAGTTTGCTAATGCATTTGTGTTCAATACCATTGGCTTTAATGTGATCTCCGTAGGTCAAGAGTTAAATGAATATGTCATTGTGGACATCATCCCCGATTCTCCAGCAGCAAAGGCCGAAATTGAAGTGGGTGATGAACTGATTTCATTAAACGGAAAGCCGGCATTTTTTCATTCATTAACCGAAATCAACAACATTCTCAGAGAAAAGCCCGGAGGTATCCTTACCGTTATTCTCAGGCGAGGTGATGAGTTGATTAAAAAGACGGTTCGTCATAAAAGAATATTATAAAAAAAGCCCCACCCAACCGGATGAGGCTTTCTATTCAAATGAATTTCATTTAATCATCATCTCCTTCAAGAGCTGCATCGATTCTTTCGATGGCATCTTCAAGGTGATATTTCGACATCCTATCCGATGTTCTTGGAATAGCTGCTCGGATTTGTCTCTTCATAGTTTTTAGCTCTGCCCTTACTACTGCGCGAATATCTGATTGACTGGCATCAATACCCGGTCCGAAGAATCTTCTGAACGCTGCTGGAACAGGAGGCATTTCCTCATTGAGTAATGTTTCAAGTCTTTCAATATGGGCTCGCTGTAAGTTTCTTCGGTAGGTATCAATTGCTCTACCACGAGCAATTTCGGACCAAATTCCCGATCTCATATCAGAGAATAACTCAAGAATTCCGTAAGCATTTGCACTTCCGTGCAAAGCTTCATTCTCAATTACTCTACCAAGCTTTCTCCACTCAAGAACAGAATTGAGAGAGCGCACTTGCATTGATCGCATTGCTTCTACCGCTCCGTAATCCTGAAGTCTTCCAAGAATCTCATTATCCAACATCCATTTTGGGGTATTGAACAGATTGTCATTTAGAAATTTAACGGCTTCTTTCTGCTTAGCCTTAGGCGCAAAAGTGTATACCGGTCCTTCCTGATCCGCACTCTTGTAATCCTCTTTCACTCCACCGACATACCGTCCTACATGACCCATGTAGCGGTTGAACTGAGAACGAACTTCACCATACATTTCAGCGAGTTCTGAGTAATCCGAGCCCTCCACATACGTCCAATCTCTAAGGTTATTCATAATCAGTTTCAGGTTCTTGATGCCATACATACTGGCCTTCATCGCATCGTCTCCAATGTCTTCACTCTGAGCAGTATAGTCATTAGGGTTACCCTGACGTCCGTAGCGATACATAGGATCACCCTTTTTGTCCTCGATCCACTTTCTCAGGGTTGGTAGTTCTTCTTCAGGAGAATTAGCATCTAAAATCGGACGATAGCCCCATTCTATAGAATACTTGTCATACTCACCTACATTAGGCATTAGAGCGACTCCCCTATCTTCAGGCTGAGCAACATAGTTAAACCGCGCATAGTCCATGATTGATGGAGCTGTACCCATTCGTTGGGTGAAACTCGCTGAGCGCAATGAATCAACAGGATAGGCAACACTAGAAGCAAAGTTGTGAGGAAGTCCCAGCGTATGGCCTACTTCATGGGCAGAAACGAATCGGATCAATCTTGACATTACCGCATCATCAAACTCAGGCATTTGAGATTGAGGATTGACTGCGGCTGTCTGAACAAAGAACCATCTTCTTAACAAGGTCATCACATTGTGATACCAGTTGATATCGCTCTCTAGAATTTCTCCTGAACGTGGGTCACTCACATGGGGGCCGTTGGCGTTTGGAATTGGGGATGCCAGATATCTTACGGTTGAGTATCTCACATCTTCAGGGCTCCAATCAGGATCTTCCTCCGGAGTTGGTGCTTCCTTGGCAATTATCGCATCTTTAAAACCCGCCTGTTCAAAGGCTACCTGCCAATCTTCAACACCATCTTTAATGGCTTGTACCCATTTCTTCGGTGTTGCTCGATCGATGTAGTAAACAATCTGCTTCTTAGGAACGACTAACTCTCCTCTTTTGAACTTCTCAATGTCCTCGTCTTTCACCTCAAGTCTCCATCGATCTAGGTAACGAATCGTTTTCGACTGCTGAACATCAAGACCATAATCGGTTGTACCTCGTGCAAACCAACCCACTCGTCTATCTGCCAGTCTTCTTTGCATTGGTTCTTTAGGGAGCAAGATCATCGAATTGCTCATTTCCACGGTTATAGAACCATCCGCTTGGTTGGAAGGTGGGTTACTTGCATTGTAAGTCTTTACATGCCTGAACTCAATATTTTCCGGGTAGCTGCTCACTCTAGAGATATATGAACGCTCAGCGTCCATTCTCGTCACTCTGAACTGACTTCTTCTAAACTGGGGCAATCCCAAAGGCTTAATGTCTTTTGCAAGCAATGGGGTGGCTTCTATTACTACGCCCGCGGAGTCTTTTGATAGTGACTTGATTGGGAATGAAGCCAGAATTGGAGCAAAATTCGAGTTTTCCACAGCCTCGCTAATCGGCAAGGAATCGGCAGCTGTTATGGTATAAGAAATAATTCTCAGATGAATCTTCTTATCAATCTTGTCCCACCGAAGTACCTGAGTGTTGGTCTTTCCTCCTCCAAAACCGATTCCACTGGCAGTTTTGGCAATTCTGGTCACCATCAGCATATCACGTCCGATGAGTGAATCCGAGATTTCAAAGAAGTACTTATCATCAATTTTGTGGACCGAAAATAGGCCTTCATCTGTCATTGCATCCTTGGTGATCACCTTGTCGTAGGGCTGCAAAGCACCTTTTTTCGGTTTAGGTGGAGGAGTAGGCTTTTGAGCTGGCTGCTCAGTGGCATTCTTCTTTTTCCTGTCTTTCCTTCGTTGTGCCTGGCTATCGTCAACAAACGACAAAAGCAAAAACGCAGTCATAGACAATGTCAGGAAGGTCCTCCATGAATTAATCTTACTGAATTTCATAATATCAATTATTAGGTTTATTAGCTTCAATGTTTAGGGGTAGCAAACATAGCTCAAAATGAGCTGTTCTTATTTCAAATTATTTGAGCGGTAATGTCAATGTTAACAATAAGTAATCTATGAAACAAATAGCGGTAATTGGGGGTGGACTGGCCGGTCTGGTGAATGCGATTTTGCTTTCCAGAAATGGCTTTCAAGTCACCCTTTATGAGAAGAAACAATATCCCTTTCATAAAGTTTGTGGGGAATACATTTCTAATGAAGTAAGGCCATTTTTGAAAAGGGAAAAACTTCTTCCGCAAAGACTTGAATTGCCTGAAATAAGTCGATTTCAATTTACTTCTATTAAGGGGAGGTCTTTAGAACTGAATCTTGATTTAGGCGGTTTCGGAATTAGTCGCTACTATTTCGATGATTTCCTGAAGGACAAGGCAATTGAGGCGGGTGTCGAGATCAGGGAGAGGTGTAGTGTACAGAACCTACAGTTTATTGAGGACCGGTTTTCAATACAGCTGGCAACTGGCCAGACTGAATTTTTCCAACTAGTGATCGGAGCATACGGTAAAAAGAGCAATCTAGACAATCAGCTAGGTCGCAGTTTTATCCAGGGGCGATCACCATTTATCGGTGTCAAATATCATATTAAGACAGATTTCCCCGAGAACCAGATCTCTTTGCACAATTTTGAGGGGGGATATTGTGGGATTAGTGCCATAGAAAATGATAAATACAATCTTTGCTATTTAGGAAGTCGAGATCTTTTAAGAAGGTCAGGAAGCATTCCTGCCTACGAATCAGAATTCGTTAAAGAAAACCCATACCTTACGCAAATATTTGATAACTCAGATTTCTTGTTTGATCGACCCGAAGTGATCAACGAATTTTCGTTTAAGCCCAAAAAGCCGGTCGAAAATAATGTATTGATGTCCGGTGATTCCGCGGGTTTGATCACTCCTCTTTGCGGCAATGGTATGGCAATGGCAATTCATTCCGCATTTTTACTTTCAGGAATCATTGCTGAGCATCATAAAGGTCAAGTCTTTGAAAGAACCTCTATTGAACGAAAGTACACCAAAGCATGGAATACGCTTTTTAGAAAAAGGCTTTGGGTAGGCCGAAAAACCCAGGCACTTTTCGGGTCAAGGATCACTTCCGAGCTTTCGGCAATCTTTATGAAGCAGGTACCAATACTCGGGAAATTAATAATGAAAAACTCACACGGAGAGCCATTCTAATATTGACCAGCCACAGAAAGTATATTAGTCGAATCAAGAAAGAAATAGATGAAAAATGCACCCAGACAGGTTGCAGAAATAAAATTAAGGCGCATCGTGTTCTTATGATCAGCAGCCTCCTCGATTCTCAATACCTTCAGAAACCACCAACCAAAATAGGCTATCACGGGTGCCATGAACAGGAGAAAAAGATAGCCATATTTGAAACTATAATATTCACCGAAATACAAAACAAATAGTACCGAGGCCAGGGTGAACATGACCGCTGTAAAGTAGAACGTACCTTTTATTCCCAATCGAATACTCAAAGTTATGTCTCCCCGTTTTAGGTCTTCTTCATGTTGGTAAATTTGAGTCATTGGATAAGATCCCCAAAGTATGGCCGAACTTAGCAGTGCCGGTTGCCATACATGAGGCTTTAGAAGGTTCCCAAATACAAAGTCATTTAACCCTAAATAGATCGCAGCCCAAACCCAGGCACCTTGAAAAGATCCCGCAATCAACCAACTCAATACGGCATATCGCTTCAACCTGATTGCTGAGTGACTGTATGCCCTGGAAACGAGGCTATAGACAAAGATCATCAGGGTGAATTTCCAGTTAATAAGAATATAAGCCAAAACAAGCGCTATGGTGTCGAAAGTAAAGGAGAGATAATAGAGTCCTTTGTTTACAGGTGGTGGGTTTTTAAGGCCTCCAATGCTCTTTTCATCCTTATCGAAATAGCTATTATAACCGTTACTCGCGGGATAAAGGAATAAGTGAAGAATTACGAAAATCCATAACAAACGTCCTTCATTGAGATTGGGGCTTCCACTAATCGCAAACAGATATACTGGCAACAAAAAGTAGGAGAAAGGAATTCTAAGATGTAACCAACTGGACTTTGAAAACATTTATTTCCGGTGATCTCAAAACAATTTAGGATAAAAAAGGATATTTAGCATGTGCGCCCTACAATTCATGCTATAGGTACTGCAGTGCCGAAAAATTGTATCGATCAATCCACGGTTTGTGAGTTCATGACAATGGCTCATGGACTGAATCAGGAAGAAAGCAGAAAGCTTAAAGTCCTTTATAGAGCCACTGGAATCTCCACCAGATTTTCTGTCATTAGCGATTATTCCTCCACGAATCCTGAAGACTGGAATTTTTATGCCCAAAATAAAGGCATGAAACCCTTTCCTACCACCAGCCAACGAGGAGAACTTTACCGATCTAATGCAATTCATTTGTCTAGGCAAGCAATTGGAAAATGTCTTAAATCTTCCCGGATCGGCACACATGAAATTACCCATCTTATTACCGTTTCATGTACAGGAATGTATGCACCAGGTCTGGATTTCGACATTATAAACCAAATGGGGCTTCAAAAGAACATCCAACGGACTTCGATAAATTTCATGGGTTGTTTTGCCGCTTTAACAGCTATGAAAGCTGCAAATAGCATATGTAATTCAGACCCAAAGTCAATTGTACTTGTCGTGTGTGTTGAGTTATGCACGATTCACTTTCAAAACGAGAATACTGAGGACAATCTATTAGCCAATTCAATTTTCGGGGATGGTGCTGCAGCTTTTGTTATGAGCTCACGAAAGTCTAAGGAATTTCCCGGCTTAAGCCCTGAGAAGTTCCACTCGAATATCATCCCGGAAGGTCGAGGAGAAATGGCCTGGAATATTGGAGATTTTGGATATGAAATGAAGCTTTCTTCCTATGTACCTGATCTCATCAAGAACGGAATAGGAATGTTGGTATCAGACCTGACCAAAGAACTGGACAGTCAACCTGATTTATTTGCAATTCATCCAGGAGGAAAAAAAATCCTGGAGGTCATCGAAAGTGAATTGGGGATTTCGAAATCGAGAAACCAACATGCCTACAGCGTTTTGCGAAAATTTGGAAATATGTCTTCCCCAACATTGCTTTTTGTCCTACAATGTATTCTTGAATCCATTTCTGAAGCTGATGCCGGAAAGCATGTTCTTGGCTTGGCTTTCGGGCCAGGGCTTACGCTTGAATCCACCCTGTTAAAGGTTGTTTAGTCGGGTCTTTTCGAATACAAGAACAGGAAACGGCCCAGGTTTGGGTACTGGTTCAAATGATATTGTTGCTTTCTACGAAAATAGGCATTATCATTTCTCACAGAAAAGCTAGGTCCACGATCAAAAGTAAAGTGCTGCAATGGAGCACCATAAGCATCAACCATCGGTTCTCTTTGATAGGTCGAATCATTTGAATTGACAAAAACTATAGAGCCCAGAGAAAAACCATTCTCAGGATAGCTCTTCTTCAATTCTTCTTTCATTTCTTCTTCTTCTGTTGGAAGAAACAAGTCTCGATTAAAAGGTATATAGGCAAACGGATTCTTTCGCTCAGAAAGCTTCTTGACGATAAATTGTTCAGCGCTCAATTTCTTCTGGCCATACGCCCAACCTCCCACGATCAATACAAATGCTATGAACAAGTTCTTCCTCATCTAAAATGGATACTCAATAATTTAATCATTAAGTTCGATAAGTCTATAACAAACGCTCTGTCTTAAGCCAATGTTCAAAAATCGATCATATCAAGAGGAGATCATGGATGATTTGACCCTCTCTGGCAACGTGGTTGATCAGACCCTTAAAGAATTAGAGATTATCAATAAGAGGCTCGGAGGAAACCAGGTAACCATTGATGGACTCCGAAGAATTGCAAAAGGACAGAACCGAACAATTCGTATTGCGGATCTGGGATGTGGTGGGGGAGACATTTTGAAACTCGTTGCAAATTGGGCTCAAAAAAGCAGTGTAGAATGTGAGTTGATTGGCTATGATGCTAATCCAAATATCATTGAATATGCCAGGAAGAATTGTTCCGGGTATTCCAATATCTCGTTCGAAACCAAAGACATTTTCTCAGTAGAATTTAAAGATGAGCAATTTGATATTATTCTTTGCACCCTGTTCACTCACCACTTTGACGAGGCAACTCTTGAAGTAATGTTCCGTCAGTTTAGACAACAAGCCAAATTGGGAGTCATCATCAATGACCTTCACCGTCATTGGTTGGCTTATTATTCAATTAAGTTGCTTACACAACTATTTTCAAAATCTGAAATGGTAAAATATGATGGCCCACTTTCTGTGCGAAGAGCCTTCAAGAAAGCAGAGCTGAAGATGATTGTGAAAAATGCGGGGATTAACAATTACACATTACGATGGATGTGGGCATTTAGGTGGCAACTGATCTATTGATCAATCACCCAGGTTACCTTTTCTTCAATTGGTTTTCTTCGACCCTGTGGCCATTTCCCCTTAGGCATACCGATATAAAGAAACCCTAATAGTTTGTCCTCTGACCCCAGATTAAAAAATCCTTTGGCTTCTTCCTTATACGTAACGCCACCAGACCCCCAATAGCAACCCACACCGTTTGACGTGGCCGTCAAATACATATTCTGTACGGCCGCAGCCACAGAAGCAATTTCCTCCACTTCTGGGACGCTTTTCTTAGGATCACGTTTAAGACCGATAGCAATGATATGTGAACATAACAAAGGCCTTTGGGCCAGCTTTTCATATTTCGACTTATCAAAAGTTCCATCTTCAGTGGTGAGCTTCTTGTACAACTCCGATTGAAAAGTCGCCAATTTCTTGATCCCCTCACCCTTAAATACCACAAATCGCCACGGTTCTGTAAGCCGATGAGTCGGTGCCCAATTTGCATTTTCAAGCATGGATTTGATCACTTCGTCTGATACTTCTTCTCCCGAATACATGTTAGGGTAGATTGATCGCCTGTTCCGGATCAAATGATCTACTTCATCAATGTTATAATCTCTCATTTGTTATTCAATCTTAGACTGATTCCAAAATAATAGTTGACCTCAGGAGCCGGCTGAAAGTACCTTCGACCAAAAGCGTTGAGATCATTACCTAAACTATATGATGCATTCGTCATATTATCAATACCAGTAAAGAACTCCAACAACGAGTTCGATAGTGGTAGCTGATAGGCCAGTCTTAAATTCAGCAGACTGTAAGCCTGGGATGAAAACGTATTCGCATCATTCAAGGGAATCGGATCGACATAGTGGTAAGTAAAGTTTAGGTTCATTGAATTCATGAATTCAACATCCAAGGTCCAGTTTAGGGTTGAAGGAGCCGTACCCGGAAGGGCATTCCCACTGAAATCATTCCCCCTTTTGACATAGTCCCTAAAAGAGAAATTATGGTATGTGTAGGACAGCGAGGAATTGATATTTCTGGTAAATCCAGACGATCGCTCCAGCAAAGTCGCATTGATCTGTAGTTCAGCTCCTTTTTGATCCGTTCTACCAGCATTCTGAAATAGCACTACGCCCTGTTCATTGGGATTCGAAACGATGGTTTCACTCAAACGGAAATAGAACAACGCCATATCGAAAGAAAGTTTACCACTACTGGTAGCACCCCTGAAGTTTAATTCGTAATTAGTTCCCTTCTCGGGCTCAAGATCCAAACTAATCGTTCCTTCATTTGTTCTGATTTCGGTAGTTGTGGGAGGGGAAAAACCTCTACTTATACTGAGATGGGCAGAAAACTCTTTACTGAACTCCTTGGATATCGCAATTCTGGGGGCAAAAACTGTTTCGAAATCCTTTTCGAACTCTTCAGGCATTCCATCGAATGCATCAATAAGCCGATTAATATTATAGCTTAAACTATTAATACTTATACCAGCACTGACGTTCAGACCAAGCCCTAACTGAATGTCGAGCTGAGAAAATAGATTTGTTGAGGAAATTTTCACTTCATCAGCAAACCGGATCGTATCAGATTCTCCGCCAATATTGCCGAAGTTCTTTCCATCAAAAAAAGAATTCTGATGTTCCACCCCAACATTCAAAGTATGGTCACTAAGGTCAAGCTGGAAAATACTCCTTCCACCAAATACCTGCTGATTATCTCTTTTGAAATCCAAAATGAATGGGTTTGTAAATTGGTTGAAGCTGCCATAAACATGCGTTTCATTTGAAACACGGTCTGAAATCTTGTATTCCTGACCAAGTTTGAGCAAAAACAATTCGTTGGATACCGATGAGTTCTGAGATTCGCTTCCTGGTCGAGCTTGTTTGCGATTGACCTCTAGTTGATCGGGGTTGAGGCCTCCCGGTATTTCATAAAACAAGTCGCTGTAAAGTATGTTTGCCGTGAAAGTGCTCTTGGCACTTGTAAAGGACACGAAGTCCATTTCAAAACTCTTCCTGTCGAGCGCGTTATGGTCACGGTAACCATCTGAAACCTGACTTGCAAATTTCAGCGTCAAACTTCTTTTATCATCAAGCATATTAAACTGACTGCTCAATTTTCTAAGTCCGTAGGATCCAAATGTCGATTTTAGCAGATATCCATTATTAAATTGACCCAAGTTGGTGCTATTAATTTTCATTACGCCTCCGGTTCCTGCTCCGTATAGGCTTCCGGCAGGCCCCTTTATTACCTCCACATTCCCAACGTTGACCAGATCAAGTAAATTGATAAAAGTATTACCTCCAGGCTCTGTAAACGGTATACCATTCCAGTAAACCTTCACATTTCTAACCCCAAAAGGAGAGCGAATTGAGCTTCCTCGTATCGAAACCCGATAGCTGCCACTTGCACGTTCTTCAAACCTGATCCCCGGAACCGTATTTATTCCATTGACCAGAGAAATTTGATTAAATCGATTGAACTGAGCTGGCCGTATTAGTGAAATTGCACCTGCCTGTTTGTTCAATTGTGTGTCTGAAAGAAAGCCCTCCACTTCAACAGCATTGAGTTGATCCGTCCGTTGAACCATCACCACCACTTTCGATTCTCCAGGACCCAACACAATACTTTGGTCTTGAAAACCAATATGTTGAATTAAGAATGTTTTTGAAGACGTGATTTCCAGGGTGATTGCACCCAGGGAATCAGTGACATACAGGGTTGCCTCATCTATGGCCTGTACATGGGCCCCAACTAGCGGTTCCAGGCTTTCGTTCAACACCCTAATGTTAGTCTGTGCATGAACCAGGGGTGTTACAATCAGAAAAGCCATTGACATCGCAATGGCTAACCGAAACTTTATCATCATTGGTTATGATCCGGTTAATGTTCTACATAGAAAGAACCTCTTTTTCGAAATAAGGTTCCATCCTGCCTTCGGGCCTGAATGTAGTAAACATAAACTCCTTCTTTGACAACACGACCCTTTTTTCTGCCATTCCAACTGTTCTTACCTGAGTAAACCGGGCGACCGTATTTGTCAAAAATCTTCAAATACTCGCGGCTCACATTTTTTAGTCGAACTTTGAATGGACCATGAGTAGCGTGAGGTTTGTAAAGGCCGGGAACCCCGATGAATACATTATCCTTGACAAAAATTCTCTTAAATCGCTCCTTTGTACATCCGCTGCTATTGGTAACCCTGAGCTTAATGAAATGGAATCCAGGCCTTCGGAAACTATGAACTACCGAAGGACCCTTCTTTTTTACCCGATAGTCAAAAATCCAGGTCCAATCAACAATATCCCCACTGTCCTCAGTGCTAAATGTGAGCTCATCATCATTTTGCTCCACTTGAATTTTAAATCTCAGCCTGTCTGACACATTAATGGCTATATTTTCTGAATGCAGCGCAGAGCATGTTTCATTGCTTATTCTTAATGAAAATGCCGATGACTCTTTTAGTCGCGGTGTTTTCAAATGGATCTTATTACCATTGCCTGTTCTTTCTGCCACTACATTTCCCTCATTGTTTAGCAACTCATAGATCAGACCTTGTTCAGACTGACTTATCCAAACTTTGGAAGAACGATTATAGCAGATGTCACTCCTAAAGTTGATTGCGGTCGAAAGTGCTCCTTCAAGACTATTATCTGGTTCAATCGCAACCTGGCCCAAATACTCTTCCAGAATCGAGCCATCGGTTAGACTTCTGTAAGCGTAGACATCAAGAAGCTGGACTTGTTCTATTGGCCCTGCAATTAGCTGAATGTCACTTCCATTTCCAGAAACTGGCGTACTAAGAGCACTACCATCGGTCTCTCGTAGTTCATATGTGGCTGTCTCAATCGTATGCTCGACAGTGACTATAGCCTCACCAGCATTACATCCTCGCACCATTTCAGGAAGGGTATTGACTCGAAACTTAGAAAACCAGATATCTCCTTGAGACCCAAAATTCTCTGTAGAGAGAAAGGCTCCCAATCCAGAGTTAGTGGTTCCTGAGAGGTACATTTCCTGATTGATCTCATCATAGAACGGAATGTTCACATTGGCTTCATCACTTGGTCCTCCAAACAGTCCCTGCCATTGTTGATCGCCATTTGATCGAATTTTCAAGAACCAGGCATCTAATGATCCATTGATTGCATTCGAGTTCTTATCACCAACCGCATCAGAATTGGAAAACCCACCAATCACAAATGTGTCATCAGTAAGAGCATAAATGCTCTCACACCAATCATATCCATTACCACCAAAATTCTTCTCCCAAAGTAGATTCCCTTGATCATCAGTCTTGACCAACCATATATCGTCAGCTCCCTGATTGGGTTCTGTTTTATCACCAGAAATTCCTGAAGACGATTGACCTCCCATCAAATAACCACCGTCATTCGTACCGACAAATGCTCTCACAGCATCGAGACCATTTCCTCCATAGGTATTTTCCCAGAGCTGGTTTCCCTGATCATCCACATTAAATAACCAAAAGTCAAAACTTCCTTTATTAGGAGTTGACAGATCCGTTGAAGCAGAGTAGCCCCCAATAGTGACACCACCTTCTGAATCAGGTAAAAGCTGGTCGGCTGATTCGAAGCCCGAACCACCGAAAGTCCGTTCCCAAAGCAAGTTGCCATATTGATCTAACTTCGCTAGGTAGGCATCTAATGATCCCATATTTGGATTATTCTCAATATCAGTAGAAGTCGTGTATCCGCCCACAACCACCGCACCATCGGAAGTTTCAATGATATCGTAAGCCACATCTTCCTTATTTCCTCCTAGACGCGTTTGCCACAGAATTCCAGAACCATCTCCATGAATTTTGACTACTAAAATGTCATTTCGGCCTCTATGAGCAGAAGTAAGGTCACCAGAAATCCCAGAACGTGTTCGGCCAGCAAGAACAAAATCACCATCGGAAGTCTCAATCGCACCACCCTCGAAGCCCTCTTCGAGACTTCCTCCAATACTCAATTGCCATAGAACATCTCCAGCAGAAGTTAGGCGGACTAACCACCAATCATCGTTTCCACTGGTGCCCACAGCCTTATTTCCACTTATTGGGGATAAGGAACTGGCGGTGAGTAAAAAGCCACCATCCGAAGTCTTTATAGAATTGACATCAGTATCTCTTGAATTACCTCCATATCGAAAGTCCCAAACCTTTATGGGTTGGTTGATTTGAGCTAAAGAGGAAAAACTTAATGTTAAGGCCATGAAGAGGCCCAACAGCAAACCATTTTTTCTTACCATAACACACAGAATTACAGGTCTCTGTACAGAAAAAAGGTTGAGGTAACGGACAATATACTAATTTTTGTCTACTACCCTCAGAAGTTGCCATATCCCACCGGCCACAATCACAATAATCTACATCGCAAGGTTGGCCTTTTAGCTGAGCTAAAAGATTATTAGTTTACTACACTAATGTTTATGATATGAAAAAGGTCAAATTGTTTATTCTCATTCTTTTATCTCCACTTTTTGTTCAAGCACAAGAGGGTATTTACTTCACCTCAACACCATCCTTGAATCCTGATGGTTCTGAAATAGTATTCTCCTACGAAGGTGACTTATGGAAAGTACCATCCAGTGGTGGTACGGCAACACGCTTAACAGCTATGGACGGTAATGAAAGTTTCCCCCGAATAAGTCCTGACGGCCGGTGGATTGCTTTCTCATCTTCACAATATGGCAATTCAGACATCTATGTGATGCCATATGAAGGGGGTGATATAAAACGCCTTACTTTTAACTCATCATTTGATCAGGTAGAAACTTGGTCATGGGATTCGAATACGATTTACTTCCAATCTAATCGCTACAATAGCAGATCTGCCTATTCTGTAAACAGGAACGGAGGAACCCCAAAACGACTATTCGGACATTATTTCAATTGGCCGCATAATTTGGCCATCCATCCCGATGGTTCCATTTATTTCAACGAAAGCTGGGAAAGTAGTAACCAGGTAGCCCGCAAAAGATATAAGGGAGCATTCAATCCTGATATTAAATCATACCATGCTGCCAACAACGAGTTTACAAAACATACTTCCTATAATGGCAAAGACATGTTTGCAACAATTGACAGGGCTGGTAATGTCTATTTTGTTTCCGACCAATCCAACGGTCAGTATAACCTGTATCAATTGGACAATGATACATCGAAGAGATTGACCAATTTTTCTACATCAATTATGAGACCTCAGGTCAATGCAAACGGAGGCTTCGTTATTTTCGAAAAAGATTACCAGCTACACCTCTACAATGTAAGCCGCAAGCGTTCTTCAAAGGTCGAGATTCAGGTTTATGACAACTCTACATTGGAACAAAACTTAAATTTTAATACAAAGAATAACGTATCCGGATTTGATATTTCCAGCGATGAAAAGAAGATCGCTTTTATTTCAAGGGGCGAGCTCTTTGTTTCTGATATCAGTGGAAAATTCATCAAACAGATTAAAACTAATCCCAAAGAACGTGTCACAGAGGTAAAATGGCTAAAGGACAATAAGCGATTGCTCTATACTCAGACTATAAAAGGATACACCAACCTATTTGTGATTGATGCAGCCACCGGAACGGGAGAGCAGCAACTCACCAAGGATGATCAATCTAATCGGAATATTGAGCTTAACGGGAAAATGACCCATGCTGCTTATCTCAGTGGAATTAATGAGGTGAGGTTATTGGATTTAGATAATTTCAAAAGCGAAACCATCGCCAATGAGGAGTTATGGGGGCTCTACAATGCACAGCCCAGATTCTCGCCAGACGACAAACATCTTGCATTCAATGTAAAGAACGATTTTGAAGATGACATCTATATCTATGACATCGAAAACAAAAACCTAACGAACTACACTCGAACAGGTGTAACGGAATTGAATCCATTCTGGGGCCCTGATGGCAAGTACATTTATTTTGTTTCTAACCGCACCACTCCCAGCTACCCATTCGGTTTGCGCGATGGCCACATTTATAGAATACCGTTAAATCGACATGAAGCGGAATTCAAATCAGATAAGCTGGCAAAAGTTTTTGAGGAAGAGAAAAAGGAGGATAAGGAAGAGGAAACCGAGTCTGATGACAAGGAGGAAAGCATCTCAATTGATCTGGAAATGGATATCATGCGCAATTTACAGCGCATAAGCCCAAATTTTGGATCCCAGTTCAATCCCTACGTTACCAAAAGCGGTGATAAAACACTGGTTGTGTACGGTTCCAATCACGATGAAGGAAGAACCTCTCTTTGGGTCACCACATTGGCACCTTTCGAAAGAAACAAGACTGAAAAAATCAACGGTTCCAACCGGATCGGTTCTTTTCTACAGAAGGTAAAAAACAGCTATTACGTCATACAGGGTGGGTCAATCAACAAGATCAATCTCAATAGCAAAAAACTAACGAAAATAGAAACTGACTTCACTTTTAGAAAGTCAATGCGAAATGAATTTGATCAGATGTACTATGAGACATGGGCCGGAGTGGAAGAGAACTTCTACAATGAGACATTCCATGGTGAGAACTGGGAGAAACTGCGTTCGCAATATGCCAAATACTTACCTTATATAAAATCAAGGGCCAATCTCCGGTTAATGCTGAACGACCTTCTCGGAGAACTTAATTCTTCACACATGGGCTTCCGAACTTTTGGAAGAGAAGAAGGCACGTTTTATTCCTCACAAAGCCTGAATCTTGGTGTGGTTTTTTCAAATGACAATCCCTATCAAATTGAGCGAATTATCTCAGAAGGTCCTGTAGATTATCCGGACAAAAACTTGATGCCAGGCGATATCCTGACTTCAATCAACGGACAAGAATTGAATCAAAATGAGAATCGCGAACAATACCTCAATTCGCCTTCAATAGATGAGGAGGTGACTCTAGGAGTCCGAAGAGGCAGTGAATCCATAGAGGTAAAAGTTCATCCAAGAAGCATGGGGGCATTGCGGGTGAATTTATATGATGAATGGATAGCAGATAACCAGCGCAAAGTGGATGAAGCTACCGACAAGAAAATTGCCTATGTACATATGAAGAATATGGGTGGTGGGTCCTTAAATCAATTTCTGATTGAGATGACATCTGAGGCATATAACAGAGATGGGTTGATCCTGGATTTGAGGTATAATACAGGAGGAAATGTTCATGATGAGGTGCTCAAATTCTTGTCTCAAAAACCCTATTTGCAATGGAAATTCAGAGAGGGAAGCCTTACTTCTCAGGCCAATTTTGGTGCTGGAGCAAAGCCCACAGTACTACTAATTAATGAGCAAAGTCTGAGCGATGCAGAAATGACCGCCCAGGGATTTAAACAATTGGGACTGGGTAAAATCATTGGTACTGAAACTTATCGATGGATCATTTTTACCAGTGGTGCAGGTCTTGTAGACGGCTCATTTTATCGTTTGCCATCCTGGGGCTGCTATACGCTTGACGGTAAAAATCTTGAAAAAGAGGGTGTTGCCCCAGACATTTATGTTGAAACGAATTTTTCTGATCGAGTGAATGGTCGAGATCCACAGCTTGACAGGGCAATTAAGGAGGTAATGAATCAATTAAAGAATTAGAGTCATTGGTAAAGCGATACAAACTATTTCCATCGGAAGAGAAATTGAAAACTGCAATTCCGTTGGGTACCAAGAAAATGCTGAGAATTGGTGAAAGGCGTATATGCGTCTTTCACCACGAATCAGGATACAAAGTCTTTGACAACCTATGCCCTCACAGCGGCCACTCACTTCTGGAAGGACAAATTAATGCCTTCAATGAAATCGTTTGTCCTTTGCATGGTTATCGGTTTAGCCTTCTGGATGGTAGAGAATGTGAAATGAGAACACAGGACCTTCAACTCCATAAATTGGAGGTTTCAGAAGGGGGGGCCTTTTTACTATTGATCGACTGATTTTTTCAATTCGTCCAGAATCCCTATTTTCCCTGTTGATTGGCTGCAGCGTCTCTCATATTATCTCCGACTGAGCAAAGCGATCGTATTCTTTCACTTGATGTGCTACGAGGATTCGCTGTTCTGGGTATCCTTATCATGAATATCCAGAGTTTTTCAATGCCCAGCGCAGCATATCTCAACCCGACTGTCTATGAGAATCTTAGCGGGATGGATCTCAACGTTTATCTGGTCAGCCACATTTTCGCTGATGGTAAATTCATGGCCATTTTCTCCATGCTTTTTGGAGCAAGTATCATCATGTTGTCCAATAAAGCGAGAAGGGAACATGTGAATTCCGGAGATTTGCAACGCAGACGTTTCTTTTGGCTTTTAATCCTTGGGCTAATTCATGCCTATTTCATCTGGTATGGAGACATTCTGGTTCCATATGCAATATGCGGTTTTGTGATGTTCGTTTTTCGAAGAAGAAAAACAAAGGGGTTATTCACAGCAGGAGTTGTATTTCTTGCCATAGGTTCCGCAATTAGTCTGATTATTGGCTATACGATTCCCCTATGGGAACCAGGGGAGCTTCAAAATGCGACTCAAGAATATTGGCAACCAAGTAGTGAAGCAATTGCTCAAGAAATAGAGTTTTATAGAGGAAGCTGGGAAAGACAAATACTTTACAGAGCCGGACAGGCATTTGAAATGGAGACGCGTGTTTTTATCACCTCCACTTTCTGGAGGGTTTCAGGCTTAATTTTGTTGGGGATGGGCTTTTATCGCAAGAGGGTCTTTAAGGCAAAACAGTCTAAGAAATACTATACTAAAATGATAGTATATGGGTTTGGTGTTGGTTTGCCCTTAGTTGCAGCTGAAACCTACTTGCATTTCACAACTGATTGGAAATTCGAACTTTCGTTTTTCTTCATTTCACAATTAAACTATTGGGGCAGTATCTTAATGGCAATCGGCTACATTGGCGTCATCATGTACATTATGAAGAGCGCTCGTTCCGGATTTCTGAGTACTGCGCTAGCAAGAACAGGTCAAATGGCATTGACGAATTATCTCCTTCAGTCAATCATCGCCACCTACATCTTCTATGGGCATGGCATGGGCATGTTTGGAGATTTAGACCGAGCAGCACAAGCTTTTGCAGTTCTAATTATTTGGGTTTTTCTGCTTGTCTTCTCTTCTTTTTGGTTGGGTTATTTCAAATACGGACCATTTGAGTGGTTATGGAGATCCTTGTCTTATGGAAAAATTCAGCCATTAGCACGGTAGGTTAGGATCCAAAAAATTGAGCATCAATTAGTTCATTCGTAGTATTTGATCTCACCGCATAATCAAAGCCCTGATGAATTGAGTATGCTCCATAGGCCCCCGCTTTATTGATAGCTAAAAACCCGACTTGCAAATTTTTATAATCATTAGGATACTTTCTGACGATTCTTTCGACCGCTTCCCGGCAGGCTTGCATTGGGCTCTTTCCCTGTCTCATGAGTTCAACGATCATATGGGCCCCACATATTTTAATCACAAACTCTCCCAATCCTGTAGCGGTGGCGGCACCTACCTCATTATCTACAAATAATCCCGCACCAATAATTGGTGAGTCACCAACCCTTCCATGCATTTTATAGGCAGCACCACTAGTCGTACAGGCTCCGGAAAGATTTCCATTAGAATCCAATGCCACCATTCCTATGGTATCATGATTCTCAACATTGATTTCAGGTTGATAATTTCCCTTCTCTAACCATTTTTTCCAAGCCGCCTCAGATTGTGGAGTAAGTAAGTTCTCCTCTTTGAAACCCTGCTCATTAGCAAACCTCTTGGCCCCTTCTCCCACCAACATTACATGTGGTGTCTCGTCCATCACTTTCCTTGCCACAGCCACTGGGTGCTTGAAGTTCTGCAAAAATGCCACAGACCCACAATTGTCATTCTCATCCATTATGCAGGCATCCAAAGTCACATTGCCATCTCGGTCAGGTGCACCACCGATACCTACTGTTGTATTTGTAGGATCCGCTTCAGTGACCATCACCCCTTGCTCAACGGCATCCACGGCTTTTCCTCCCTTTGACAGAATTTTCCATGCCCCATCGTTCGCTTCCATACCGTGCTTCCAGGTCGAGACTACAATAGGCTTCTCACCTACCTCGGTCTGAGTAGCACAGGCTACAGAAGAAAGGCTTGCGGTACTGACCGCCAAACCACCGTATATGCTCGACTTGATAAACTTTCTCCGATTACTCATATCCTCAATTTCACGGAAGTTATAAAATCAGGCTGTTATTAACTGCACCATTAGTCAATCTATATTCAGTCTTTCGAACTGTATGGCAAAATGAATATTTGTGTCAACCAATCAGAATCGAAAATCCATCGATGCAAAATTGCAACCTGGCGCATTAATCAAGGTCTTTATGGAAATAAGGAAACTCCTGATTATTCACTACGTATCCTTTGAATATCAAAGGATAAACTCAAAACGAACCTGAATTCGCCATGCTCTACAGCTATTTCCGTACCGCACTTCGCAGCCTGCTTAAAAACAAGATATTTTCTCTACTCAACATACTTGGCCTTGCCATAGGAATGGCTTGTTGTATGATCATATTTCAGTACGTGACCTATGAAAAAAGCTACGACAAGTTTCATGAGAATTATGAAAATCTATACAGGGTTCAGTATAACTATTACAAAAATGGACAGAACATATTCGAATGTGCCGCTGCAGTACCTGCTGTAGGTAAAGCTATGAAAGAAAATTTTCCTGAAGTGATGGATTATGCCATAGCCTATCCAACTTCTGGCATTGTTACCTACAAAGAAAAGAACTTTCGTGAGGAGAAAATTCAGTTGGCAACTCCATCGTGGCTCACCATGTTTGATTGGCAATTGGTTCGTGGTGACATCAATACAGTACTTGACGGTCCAAATAAAATGGTCCTCACCGAATCGGCAGCAAAAAAGTACTTCGGTACCGAAGATCCTTTAGGGAAATATATTCATTGGAGCAATGGCTGGTTTGATAATGAATACCTTGTCACAGGGATCGTAAAAGACGTTCCAGATAATTCTCATGTTAAATTCTCTATGTTGGCTTCTCACTCTAGCCTAAGAGAGCCTTCCGATGGCGCCTCTGAAACGGCCTGGGGATGGTATGATCATAACACCTACGTAAGTCTGGCGCCTGGCACAAATCCTGAAGAATTTGATCGAAAATTTGACCTATATCTTCACGAAATAAGAGGTCAGGAGTTTACTGATCGAGACTATCGACAAGAATTTCCTTTGCAAGCCATTGTAGATATCCATCTGAACTCCAACCTCCTTCAAGAATCAGAACCTGAGGAAAACGGAGATGCTCAATCTGTCTACTTTCTAGGCATTCTGGCCATATTTATCTTAGTCATTGCCTGGGTCAATTATATCAATTTGGCGTCCGCTAAATCAATGGAACGCGCTAAAGAAGTGGGTGTAAGAAAGGTACTTGGTGCATACAAAAACCAATTGGTAAAACAATTTATTGTCGAATCAGTCTTGGTCAATTTATTGGCTGCGGCAGTTTCTCTGGGAATTGTGGCCATTGTACTTCCATATTTCAATAATCTGACCAATTCTCCTCTTTCGCTGGCCTTAATTTTCAATTCCGGAACCTGGATACTCATAATTGCTGTATTTCTTTCCGGTGCTTTCCTCTCTGGCATCTACCCGGCATTCGTTATGTCGTCCTTTAAACCAATCGTGGTGCTAAAGGGTAAATTGACAGGTTCCGGTGGAGGCGCCTATTTGCGCAAGGGATTGGTAGTTTTTCAATTTCTCGCTTCAGTTTTTCTCATTGCAGGAACATTGATCGTTTACAAACAGCTCAAATTCCTAAAAGCACAAGACCTCGGGTTTGAGATGAGTGAAACATTGGTGATCAAAGGACCAAGTGTCGTACCTATTGATTCTCTCTATAACAATTACGTTTTGGGCTTCAAGAATGAATCCATGAATTTGTCCAATATTGCGGGTTTTACGACTTCCACCAATGTACCGGGCAATGAAATTTACTTTACCAGGGGTTCAAAGAGAGCCGAAGAGCCAGAGTCAGCATTCAAGACAATGTACAACGTGGCGATGGATTATGAGTACATCCCCAATTATGGAATCCACTTGCTTGCAGGCAGAAATTTTCAGAAGGAATTTAGAACTGACACAGCAGCCGTTATTTTGAATCTGGCGGGAGCACAATACCTGGGCTTCACTAATGCCGAAGATGCAATTGGTAAAAAAGTGACTCATGCCGGAATAGATAAAGAGGTGGTAGGAGTTCTCGATAATTACAACCAAATGTCCCTGAAAGACAACGTTTCACCTATCATCTATTTCCCTCAGGAGATCAACAGCCGCTTCTTTTCCCTAAAGCTACAAGGGGGGAACGCGACAAGGGCTGTGGAAGAAGTCAAAAATGTTTGGCAAAGGTTTTTTCCCGGGAACCCAATGGACTATTTCTTTCTGGACAGCTTCTTTAATCGCCAGTATGCAAAAGAAGATCAATTCGGATCTGTTTTCAGCATCTTTTCAGGGCTAGCCATCTTCATTTCCTGCCTGGGCCTTTTTGGTTTATCAGCATTTAGTGCACTTCAGAGAACCAAAGAAATAGGAATTAGAAAGGTACTAGGAGCGAGTGTTCCCAACATCTTGTTGTTGCTTTCCAGAGAGTATATCTGGTTAATCGTAATTTCAGTTGTTATTGGAGTTCCTCTCACTTACTGGATTATGGACAATTGGTTGAGTAACTTCGCCTATAGAACCAATATAGGATGGGTAATCTTTGCAATGGCTGCTGCGTTGGTATTCGTAGTGGCGTTGTTAACAGTGAGCTATCAAACATTGAGAAGCGCACGTGCTAATCCGTCCAATACTCTGAGATATGAATAAAAAGAAAAAAGGCAATTTGATTTTAGTAGGTCTGGCAATTATTCTTGGACTCACATTGATTGATTTTTCACCAAAAAACTCCAGCTATCAGGAGGAAATTCGAGCGTTTATTATATCCAATCTTGAAAACGGTGTCGATTATCGTGGGAAAGCATTTTACGAAATCAATGAGGCCTTCTTGCTCTCTCAGGATGCCATACTCAGCAACTTTATGCAGTTGAAGGATTCGATCAGCAACCAACTTGATCTAATATCGGCCAGCCAACAAGCCCTACTTCTCAGCGAAAAACTCTCTGAGGCCAGGGAACAGTTAGCCGCTTTGCGACTGGATAACACTGCCGATTATTTGCTAATGGATATTCAATTAAAAAAGGAATTTTCGAGGCACAATATTGATGAAGAAATCATGCAAGCGTTAAATCGCGAGGAGATGGTGATGAACTCTAGAATTACAAATTTGAATGAAGTGTTGGACCTTTTTAATCTCTCGATTTACAATATCGACTTCGATAAAACAGAAAGTATTTCTTACCTGCATTCCTTTGAATTACAAAAGGAAAATCATGTTTCCGAACATCTAGCCGTGTTTGAATTGTCTACAGGTTCAAGGGAGGTGATTTCCTACAAGGAAATATAGACTCTTGAATCTGATTGGAAATATTATCTGGATCGTCTTTGGCGGATGGCTCATTGCACTGGAATATGTTGTTGGGGGCATCGCCCTGTGCCTGACCGTAATTGGGATACCTTTTGGAATACAATGTTTCAAGTTGGCCATTTTGGGTTTCGCTCCATTTGGTCAACATATTGAAGCAGGTAGAAGCCTTGACGGCTGTATAGCACTCCCTCTAAACATCATCTGGCTTTTATTCGGAGGATTCTGGATTATGCTCACGCATTTTATTTTTGGATTTCTTTTTTGTATCACAATCATCGGTATACCCTTTGGAGTTCAGCACTTCAAACTCGCCAATCTTGCTTTGATGCCATTTGGGAGGAGTATTTCATAGTAGATTGTATTTTTCAATATCACTCAAATAAAAAAGCGAACCCCTAAGGGGTCCGCTTTTCGTATTCCTCTATTAAGACCTACTGACCGAAATAATAGGCGTACTCGCCTTTTGCAATCAGCGTATCTGCTATTTGTCTTCTCAACTCTTTCGAGTTAACAAGATCCATTTTCGTGAATCTTTTTAATCCCATCAGCATGACTTTTTGTTCGTCTCCCTTTGTAAAAGAAGCAATTGCTTCTTTGGCAGCAGCAATAACCTTATCAATTGCGCTTGCCATATAGACTTGCGTCATTGCAATGTAATCTTGACAAGCTTCCTCACCGCGTTGGCTAACAAGCTTCTCAGTCCTTAACATGGCCGACTCACATGCATAAATTTCAATTAGAATATCAGCAAGACTCATCATTACTTCCTGCTCATCCTCGATCTTATCCTGTAAGGCCATTGCCGCTTTGCCGCCAACCATTAAGAAAACCTTCTTAAGATTTTTAATCACCTCCTTCTCCGAGTTGAATAGGACGGATTTATCAATTGTGGTAAACGATGGCACAGAAGTCAATTCCTTAGATACTGCCATCGCGGGATCAAAAATGTTGAGCTCACCTTTCATGGCACGTTTCAAAAGCATGCCGATCATCAGCATCCTATTGATTTCGTTCGTTCCTTCATAAATTCTGGCAATTCTGGCATCGCGGTATGCCCTTTCCATGGGAGCCTCTGCTGAATAACCCATTCCGCCATAAACCTGTAGTCCCTCATCAACTACAAAGTCCAGCACTTCAGAGCTGTGGATTTTGGCAATCGCACATTCTATGGCAAACTGCTCCACACCTTTCAGCTTGGCTTGGGCATCATCCATTCCTTCAGCAATCAGGCCATCGATTTTATCTTCAATATTTTGACCCGCTCTATAGTCAAGAGATTCGGTGACATAAGTTCGGATCGCCATTTCAGCCAATTTGTGCTTTATCGCACCAAAACTCGAGATTGAGGTGCCGAATTGTTTCCGCTCATTGGCATATTGGGTGGCTTGAGAAATCACTGTTCTACATCCACCAAGTACGCCAGCACCCAATTTTACACGACCAATATTCAGAATGTTGACAGCAATCTTGAAGCCATTTTGTCTATCGGAGAGCATATTTTCTACGGGAACCGGACAATCATTGAAGAATACCTGACGAGTGGAAGACCCCTTGATTCCTAGTTTCTTTTCCTCATCATTCATGGTAATTCCATCGAATGTTTTCTCTACAATAAAGGCCGTTAGGTTCTCGTCATCTTCAATTTTTGCAAACACAATAAACAAATCAGCAAATCCAGCATTCGAAATCCACATCTTCTGTCCTGTGATCTTATAATGTGAGCCGTCTTCTGAAAGAACTGCCTTCGTTTTTCCTGAATTCGCATCAGAACCCGCATCAGGTTCAGTCAGACAATAGCAAGCCGCCCATTCACCTGTTGCAAGTTTGGGAAGGTACTTTTGTTTTTGCTCTTCATTGCCATAATATAAAATTGGAAGGGTACCAATACCCGTATGAGCACCATATGTGGTCGAAAATGATCCCGCAGCACCAATGATGTCGGCCATAAGCATACTGGTATTAAAACTCATACCCAGTCCACCATAATTCTCCGGTACGGAAATTCCCAACAACCCTAATTCGCCCGCTTTCTTAAAAATACTCGGTACCAAATCAGGTTCTTGCATGCTGTCAATTCGATCGGCATTTGGTGTGATTTCCGTATCGATAAAATCCTGACAAGCCTGAGCCATCATCTTTTGCTCTTCACTGAACTCCTCAGGAATAAAGATTTCCTGGGCATCGGTTTCCCTAATAAGAAACTCTCCTCCCTTTATTGCTGATTTAGTTACAACTGACATATTCGTATTCTTTAAAATCTTAATTCAAAAACTCATAAATCCCTGCCACACCCTGGCCACCACCAACGCATGCGGTTACCATGCCATGTTTGGCATTACCTCTTCTTCTCATTTCATTGAAAAGCTGAACGGACAACTTTGCACCTGAACATCCAAGTGGGTGACCCAAGGCAATTGCTCCACCATTAACATTCAAAATTGAAGTATCCAGATCCAATTGCTTGATCACAGCTAGTGATTGAGCTGCAAAAGCCTCATTCAATTCCAACAAATCCAAATCGCTTTGTTTCAATCCAGCCTGCTTTAATGCTTTAGGAACTGCTTCCACGGGGCCAATTCCCATAATTCTCGGATGAACTCCTACAGCAGCATAGGTCACCATACGAGCAATTGGCTCTAAATTCAATTCTTTGACCATTCGCTCTGACATGACCATTACAAATGAAGCACCATCCGAAACCGGTGAAGAATTTCCTGCCGTAACCTGACCACCTTGGGCAAATACAGGTTTCAATCCACCCAAAACTTCCAATGAAGTATCGGCCCTTGGGCCTTCGTCCTTATCAACTGTGTATGACTTTTCTTTAATCTGGCCATCAGGACCAACCACTTTGTCTATGACATTGATGGGTACAATTTCGTCATCGAACTTACCTGCTTCTTGAGCTGCAACAGCTTTGAGATGGGAATCCAATGCGAATTGATCTGCCTCATCTCTTGAAATATCGAATTTCTTGGCAACCTGCTCAGCCGTCAAACCCATACTTAAATAGTAATCACTATGCTCGGTAGCGAGTTTGTAGTTCAAGGCAGTTTTGTAGCCCATTACCGGTACCATACTCATTGACTCAGTGCCTCCGGCAATGATGCAATCAGCAGTACCGGCATGAACCCTGGCAGACGCCAGGGCAATAGCCTCAAGTCCTGAACCACAATAACGATTAACCGTAACCCCCGGCACTTCAATCGGCAATGATAAAAGGGAAATCATACGTGCCATTTGCATCCCTTGTTCCGCTTCCGGAACAGCGTTACCAACAATGAGGTCGTCTACTCGTTTCGCATCAAAGCCGTCAACTTGGCTCACCAAATGTTTAATGACATCTGCGGCCATATCATCCGGACGTACCGTTTTAAGCACGCTTCTCTTTCCCCTACCTACTGCTGTTCTATATCCTGCAACTATATAAGCGTCCATATTTCTTAGTTTCTTAGTGGTTTACCTTTGAATAAAATGCTGTGGATTCTTTCCAGTGTTTTGGGTTCCGCTGTCAACTCCACAAACATTTGTCGTTCTAAATCGAGGAGATATTTCTCAGTGACTTCCTGTGGGTAAGTCAAATCTCCTCCACACATGATCCAAGCTAATTTCTTGGCAATTTTTGCATCGTGTTCCGAAATGTAGTTTCCAAGTAACATTCCATTTACTCCTGCTTCGAAAAGTGCCAAGCCTGTTCTACCTTGTACTTTGATGTCCTTGCGCTCTACAGGTTGTGTATAGCCGGCATCATAAAGCTCGAGCACCTTTTCTTTGGCATCCGTCAAAAGTCTTTTTCGATTCAATGTGATTTCATCTTGAGGTCGAAGGATGTTCATATCGCGAGCCTCCTCGGCAGAAGTCGCCACTTTGGCGGTGGCAATGTTCATAAAGGCTTCCTGAAGGCGGTTCAACTCTGGATCTCCTCCGGTCAGCGAATCGGCCACTCGAAGTGTCAATTCTTTTGTTCCTCCTCCTCCCGGAATCAAGCCAACGCCCACCTCTACTAAGCCAATATAAGTTTCTGCATGCGCCTGAATAGCATCGCAATGCAAAGACAGCTCACATCCTCCTCCGAGTGCTAAGCCAGCGGGTGCTGCAACCACTGGAATACTCGAAAATTTAGCACGTTTCATGGTGTTCTGGAATTGGGCTACCATTAGATTGATCTCATCATACTCCTGATCTCCAGCGAACATGAAGAGCATCGCGAGATTCGCACCTGCACTAAAATTCTCCCCTTCATTTCCAATAACCAATCCTTTGTACCCCTTCTCAGCAATTGAAATGGCAGTTTCAATTCCTTCGATGACTTCCTGTCCCATGGAATTCATCTTAGTATGAAACTCAAGACATAGCACCCCATCTCCAATATCGAATAGAGAAGCTCCCGGATTCCCCCATACTTTATGGGTTTCTCGGATATTCTCCAAAATGACCAGTCCTTCGGTGCCCGGTATGGCTTTATATGTCTTGGAAGGGATATCGTAATATTTCTTAATTCCGTTTTCGATAATATAGAAGGACTCGTTTCCAGCTTCGAGCATGTCATAAACCCAAGGAGCCGGTTTCAAGTCCATCTCTTCCATTTGCGCAAGTACCTTCTTTACACCTAGCAAATCCCAGGTATCAAATGGACCCATCTGCCAAGCAAACCCGGCACATACAGCCTGATCTATTCTGAACAACTCGTCTGAAATCTCAGGGATTCGATAGGTCACATATCTGAAGGTATCAAAGAATGTCTTCCGGTAGAATTCACCGGCCTTGTCATCAAAATTGACAAGCGTTTTGATTCTAACCTTGAGGTCTTCTTCGTCCTTGACTGCTTCCAGCGCTTTGAACTTTGCTCTGGTGCGCTCTCCGTACTCAAATGTCTTGAGATCAAGTTCAAGAATTACTCTCTTTCCATTTTCATCCTTGGTCTTTTTGAAATAACCTTGACCGGATTTATCCCCAAACCAACCATTTTCATGTACCTGCTTCACGATGTTGGGTAAAACAAAAGCCTCTTTTGACTCGTCATTTGGCAGGCCGTTGTACAGACCATTGGCGACATTCACAGTAGTGTCGAGACCAACAACATCCATGGTTCGGAAAGTGGCTGATTTTGCCCGGCCAATGATTGGTCCGGTCATTCGATCAACCTCACCTACGGTCAAACCCATGTTTTCTATCGTATGCATTGCAGACATGATAGCATAAATGCCTATGCGATTGGCAATAAAGGCCGGTGTATCCTTACAAAGCACGGTTTCCTTGCCCAGGTATAAATCACCATAGTGCATCAAGAAATCAATGATTTCCTGATCAGTCTCTGGACCTGGTATAATTTCCAGAAGTCTTAAATATCTTGGCGGATTAAAGAAGTGGGTACCGCAAAAGTGTTTTCTGAAATCTTCACTTCTACCATCACACATTAGGTGCATTGGAATTCCTGAAGTATTTGAAGTGATAAGAGTCCCCAGCTTTCTATATTGTTCAACTTGATCAAAAACTATTTTTTTGATATCTAAACGTTCTACCACCACTTCGATGATCCAGTCAACATCAGAAATCTTAGACATATCGTCCTCAAAATTTCCGGTAGAAATGCGTTTTGCAAAATCCGCTTTGTAAATCGGAGAAGGCTTTGACTTCAAAGCAAACGCCAGCGCATCATTTACAATCTTATTCCTAAGTTTTGGATCAGATTTTTGATTTTCATCCAAATCCCTGGGTACAATATCAAGTAATAAGACTTCCACTCCGATATTAGCAAAATGACATGCTATTCTGGAACCCATGACTCCAGAACCCAGTACAGCAACCTTTCTAATTTTCCGATTCATAGTCTAGAAAATTGATTTTGATTCTATTAAATGATTGATTTTTTCCACTACCTCAAAAAAGGTATCGAGCTTATCCCCATGAATCGATTCACGTACCACTTGATTGAATCGAATCACTTTTTCGCGTGATAACTTTCGCTTCTCCTGACCCAAGGGAGTCAGCAATATCCTGACCGACCTACCATCGTTCGGGTCAGGTTTCCTGCATATAAAGCCCTTCTCTTCCATATTTTTGAGCATGCGGGTAAGACTTCGTGATTCAAGGCCCATTAAGGGGGCAATTTTCGTGGCAGGAGTTCCTTCTTTGGGATCAATATTGAGAAGAACAAATGCCATGGAAGTAGTACTCTCATGCTGAACCGCCTGCTGATTGTACATGCGATAGATGGCATGCCAACACATTTTTATTTGGTGATCTACGGTTTCTTCTCTTTTCATAGTTCGGTATAAGGACTACGAATATATGTAAAATTTGTTATGCATGCATACTATTTTATTAAACTGGTCTGATCAATTTCAACATTATGATAAATGGCCGGTCAGGATATTCTTACCGATCTCTATGCTATTAGAGTTCGGGCGTGGAAAAGTGCAGGAGATTGGAAATGAAGTGAGTCTCCAAAGCATAGGATGATAAAAATAACCAGAATGGTAACAAATTGAGCCAAACAGCCAACAAGGCAGTCTTAGTCCATCATGATTTCTCCCTCGCTACTCTTCTTCTAATTCAATCTGTCAATCAAGAATATTGTTGTTAACGTACTACTGACAATTGCCGCAATGGTTCCAAAATTCTCAAGGAATTTACCAGGTTCAGGTTTTTCTCTCACCGGTTTGGAGGCTACCGTGATGATGGAGCCGTCTTTAACATGGGGATTAGAAAGAAAGCCAATTCTCCGTGTAAAGCCATTAGCATCTGTAAGAAATATTCTTCTGCCGTTTTTGGTTTTGCCTCCTGCATTTTTTAGGTATGACCTTACCCTATCTCCACCATTGAATTTCTGAAGTGATGGGTTAGAAACCTCTCCCTCAACTGAAATTGTAAACTCAGATTCAGGAAAAACAATTCTATCTCCGTCTAATAAGATAATGTCAAAATTTCGATTCTTATCCGCAAAGAGTTTATTGAAGTCCAGGGCCAATAGTTGTCCGCTCCTATAAAGTTTAGCTCCATCCAGGTTTACGTTAGGCGAAAAACCTCCGGCTCTTTCTACCACTTGGCTCAGCTGCTCCCCTTTCGATTCTAAAAAGTAGTTACCCGGAAATTTTACTTCCCCTTCTAGTGTCACCACCCTGGAATTGGAAGAGCCGGGTATAAAATTCACCACGACACGATCATTGTGCTGTAGAAGAAAATCTGAGGAGGGTGAGCTGTTCACACCTATCATGTAATCCTGATCCAGCGATATTCTGAATACGTCTGATATTTCATTACCTTCAAAATCAAATTTTTCTCTTGTTACCGAAGCTGAATCCCTATACGAAGTCCTGACAAATCCACCAGCCTGTGCAATAAGATCCTCAACAGTCATGCTGTCTGTCATCAAATATCTACCTTCTCTTTTGACCGCACCGATAAGAAAAACATACTTATCCAAAGTCTCGGTAATGTCTTTACTGTATAGAATTACTCTGTCCTTAGGCCTTAGCTCATCATTATAACGACCGTCAAGAACTTCATCCAAATTGAATGGTGTGACATCATACGAATTTGAACCGTCATTGTAACGCAGCAAATCCGCCCTACTAGTTAGCACTCTGTTATTATATTCTAGATCCTCTACATTGCTCGACATAAAAATTAAGTCGTAAAGGGTCAGACTATCTCTCCATAGAATGGTCTTTGGTTCTGAAACAAAGCCCTCTATCGAGACTGTCTCCAGCGATTTGAGTTCGTCTTCGTTATAAAGTCGAAGTGAATCATTGGCTTGCAATGAAATATTATCAATTGATGATTCATTATCCAGTATCGTGTTTAAAGAGAAGGTTCTAAATTTTAAATCCCCGTTTTGATCCTTTCTGAAAAGATCTGCCTTATTCAAGTACGTGTTTGGCCTGAGTCCGCCAGCCCTGTCTATCAAGTCTTTTACTTTCGACCCCGGCTTCATCTCGTAATTGCCTGGCCGGAAAACCGAACCCGAGGCAGTGACTAAGTTGCTATACTGATCAAGAACCTTGGAAAAGAAGATCTCATCTCCATTCTGCAATTTAAAATTCTCACCCTTCTCGATCATTTCGTCATAATCAAGAGTCAGTATCTCCCGGTCAAATGATCCACCATTTCTTTGGCCGATTGATCTTATCCTCCTTATGGTAATGGCCTTTGAATATGCAGTTGCTTTGAGCCCTCCGGCAAATCCTATAATGTCAATTAACCCTTCATTGCTTTTCAATTCGAATACTCCCGCTTTATTTACTTCACCTGCAATAGTGACACTGTTTAATCTTGATGGTATGAATACCACATCATTACTGACCAATCTGACATCTTCACTCAGGGCGCCTTTTGTTAAATAGTCGTACAAATCAATTGTTGAAACTTCCTTGTTGTTTCTAAAAACCTTTATCACCCTAAGTGAGCCAGAAGTCTTAATTCCTCCCGAAACATATAAGGCATTCAAGGTGGTCGCAAATGCATTAATCATATGGCTCCCCGGTCTGTTGGATTCTCCCATAACCACAAGCCGAATTGGGCGTAATTTAGTCAGGGAAACATCCAAGAATACCTTTGCCGGACTAGAGGTCAATCCAACATAGAATCTTGAGAGATATTGCCTCATTCTAGTGTTCAGGTTCTCGTAGGAAGAACCCGCCACAAAGACCTGACCTACATTCGGGATAAACAGGTTGCCATTAATATCAACAACTCCTTCAAACTGAAATTCCGCCTCACCCCATAAATACACCCGCAATTCGTCTCCAGGACCAATTAGATAGCCTGGATCTATATTTCCGATTAGCGATTTTTGGTCGGCAAAAGGGTTGTTATTGAATATGTCATAACCAAAATAAGGCAAAACATCGTTTGCTGCTGGAGTATTCACAGTAGGGATCACCTCAGGAGTAGGATTTGGAACCTCGAGCGTATAACGCGTACTGTCTATACTAATTGACTGTAATGATTGAGGGCGGATTATGGTGGTGTCCTGTTGATTGGTGATGTATCTGCGGATATATTCATCGTAGTCAAGGCCGTACAACCTCGCCTGCCTTCTGGCATCGGCCTCTGTCATTCCTCTCTTTCTCAATTCGGCTTGAATTTGTTCGAGGGTAGTGATTCCCCTTTTGTCCAATTCCCGACTGATTTGCTCTTCTGTTTGTCCCATGAGACAAAGGCTCATTGAACAACTAAGAACCAAGCAAAAAAATAATCCAAGAACAGTTTTTCTCATCTTCAAAATCGGAATGTTTGTTATGAATAGTTCAGTCTGCCGCAGCCTGAATAGCTTATATCGGCCTAAAATTAACATTTTTAAGCATAACTCGAATAGAGGATATTCCAACTATCCTGTAGTATTATCAAGCGGCACTCGCAATACGCGTAAAAGCGGACTTTGATTAATCGCGGAAATATCGGCATTCAATCTCATTAAAATGGCCTTGATTTATAAATAGTTAACAGACTACGAAGCTTCTTTGTGATTTTCAGGAAAAAAGTAAGTGCTTCATTTAGTTTCATAATTCTGTCATAAATTGCATCTTACGTTATTTGAAGGCTCTCAGGTTTAGGTATTCTCAAAAGAACGAGGTGACTTCGAAGCTACAGATTTGAGAGCCGGGCTTGGTTTAACTCTTTACATGAATCACTGACCTTTTAATATAAATAAGTCCCCTGATGGGACTTACGTAGCGAAGCTGTGGAATTGAATTAACTTAAAGACCAATTTTATTAATCGCTTGCTTGAGGAATACAGAATCGTCACAGACAATATTGAAAAAAGAACAACATGACAGATTCAATCAATATTCTTAAAATCCTGAAAACCATTTGGCTCAAGAAGGTCCTGGTTCTGAAAATTACAGCCATTTTCGTTTTTCTCGGTATCATTAATGCGTTCATCGCACCTAACGAATATAGGGTAACCACAACCATGATTCCACAAACAGAATCAGGGTCCGGGATTCAACAGGATCTTGGTGGGTTGGCTTCCCTTGCCGGAATTACTTTGGGTAATCGGTCTGTCGATGAAATACCTCCGACCTTATATCCCCAAATCGTTACGGCCGCACCATTTCAACTGGATATGCTAAAGACTATCCTGACCACTTCGAAGGCGGACAGTCCGATCACCTTCGAGGAGTATCAATCGGAATATGGCGGAACCAATGTTTTAGGCACTATAAAAAAGTACACCATTGGCCTTCCAGGCACTATTTACAACAGTCTCACAAAAAAAACAGCAGAGGCCGGTTCGGTAGAAGTTTCAGACAGCCTTTTTAGAATCAGCAATCAAGAAAGGGTTTTAATGGAATCCCTGTCGGGGATTCTGGACCTCAGCGTTGATGAAAAGGACGGCATTATTGCGCTCTCCATCGTGATGCCAGAGGCAATTGCTGCGGCTCAAATGGCCTCAAATGCACAAAAACTACTACAAGTTGCCATTACAGATTTCAAAATTAAAAAGGCCAAAGAACAGTTCGAATTTACCAACGACCTGTACGAAGAGAGAAAAGCAGAATTTCTTTCTCATCAAAATGCCTTGGCGAGATTCAGAGATCAACACCGCAATATCAGCACTGCCGTGGCCAGGAATGAGCTGGAGAGACTTGAGGCAGACTATCTCTTGTCACAGAGCATTTATAATGGAATCGCTCAGCAACTGGAAAGCATGAAAATCAAAGTAAAAGAAAACACACCTTCCTTTACTGTGCTTCAACCTGTGATTGTACCTACTGAGCGATACAAACCGAAAAGAAAAAAGATCGTACTCACCGCTCTTTTTCTTGGGCTCGTGGTGGGTGTCGGATATATTTTCGCAAAACAACAGTATATCATACTAAGAGAGGAGTGGAAGTCGACTACATGATTTGTGAATCCATAGACTTTAAAGGTCACTTTTCCTTGGGATGTAGCCCTCCTCAACAAAATTCTACAATACTGCTCCAGACATATAATGTTCAATAACAGGTCTATATTAATAACCGGCAGAACAAGATCATTTGTTGAGAAATTTGCTAAAATTATCCTTGAACGATACCCTGATTTCAGGCGACTGGTTATCTATTCTTCTGATAACCTTGAGCAAATTGCTTTGGCTCCGGTGAAATATCCGCCAATTGCGCTATTTGATAGTAAGTAGTAGCTAAGTCTAAATGACGAAGGGAAATCAATAAGTATAAAAACACGGCCGGTTTTCTTCTAGTTATATTAAGAGTATTTCACGAAGGCGGCATCAGAATAAAACCAAACTTCATCAATGCAAAAAATCCAAGTCATCGCTGAAATTGCCGGAGGGCACATGGGCGACCTCTCTCGTTGTTTAGACCTTGTAAAAGCAGCTAAACACGGAGACGCTGATGCCGTTAAATTTCAATTCTATAAAGCAGATGAGCTTTGTGAAAAAAGTCATTCCGATTATGAGTTGTTTAAAAGTCTGGAATTTAGCATTGAAGAATGGCAAACCATATTCGAACAGGTACGGTTAGATGGGCTATTGATATATGCCGATATTTTTGGCTCTGATTCCTTTCAAGAAGCCACAACGTTGGCTGTCGATGGATTCAAATTGCATTCGGCAGATCTCGATAACGTGCCACTTGTCGAATCTGTGGCTAAGATAAGCAAGACGATCTTTCTGGGCACCGGAGGTCATAAGCGAATCGAAATATACCAGTCTCTCAAAAGAATACGCGAGGTGTCAAGCCAAGCACAAATTGTATTGATGCCAGGACATCAATTATTTCCAACCCCGGTGGCAGAACACAGTCTTGAGGAAATTGCCTGGTTTTCCAAAGCATACAGAGATATGGACGTTGCGGTTGGCTGTGCCGACCATATTGATGGTGATGACCCAGCTGCGCTGTCCTTCCCAGTGGCAGCAGTAGGTGCAGGAGCCCGATTCATTGAGAAACATTTAACGATTCGGAGAACTGACAAATGGGAGGATTACGAATCTGCTATTGAGCCCGATAGCTTTAAAACACTAACATCCATGGTTCGCGCCCTTGATGTGAAATTCTCACCATTTCCCGTGTGGACCGAGGGGCGGCAAGTGTATAGAGAAAAATCCGTAAAGTCCTTTTTTTCCGTTTCAAAAATGGAAGAGAAATCCTCACTCTCCGATGATCACCTGAAATTCCTTAGACCAACAGAATTTACAAATCCGATACCGTACGGCTTCATCTCGAACAAGAAACTTGGCAAAGGTTTGGAGCGTGATTCTATGATTAAAGGTACTGACGTAGATCAAACAGTCGGTATATTGATTAATTGCAGAACACAATCGGCAAGGTTACCTCAAAAGGCACTTAAAAAGATCTGCGGAAAAGAGACCATTGCCTTATTGATCGAACGTATGAAGTTCTGTACAGGAAATCACAAGATCATTTTGTGTACAACTGAGAAAAAAGAGGACGACATTTTAATAGAGATTGCCAAAAGAGAAGGTATTGAGGTTTTCCGTGGTCCGGAGAAAAATGTGGCGCTTCGCCTTTTACTAGCAAGCAAAGAATTCGGACTGGATCATATAGTAAGAGTTACGGGTGACGACATACTCAGAGATATAAACCTGATTGACAGTGCATTGATTTCTCACTTGGAATCCCATGCCGACTATACTTATATGGAAGGAGTGGTCTATAGTTGCGATTCAGAAATAATCAGTGTAAGAGCATTGGAAACCATAGGAGAAAGGGCCAACGTGCTTAAGAATACGGAATATTTGACCTGGTATCTCGATGATGAGAGTGCCTTTGTTTGCAATAAAATGGTAGTCGATAAAAAGTACTGGAGGGATTATCGACTGACTTTGGACACTATTGAAGATCTTGAACTATTGGACAAAGTTTATTCTGCTTTGTACAGTGAGGGTAAACCAATCGACTTGCTTTCGGTCCTTGAGTTTTTAGACAACAATCCCGCCATTGCAAAAGTCAATGAGACTATTGAGCCAAAACTGGCCAGGGAAGACCTGGATGTAAGTGTGTTGATCTGAGACTTCAAATTATCAGAATTAGAAAACAATGAATGCTGACAACAACGGACCCCACCGATCTCAGGCTTTATACAAAAAAGCTAAAACACTGATTCCCGGTGGAACCCAATTGCTGTCCAAAAGACCTGAAATGTTCTTGCCTGACCAATGGCCATCCTATTATTCAAAAGCCCAGGGATGTAAGCTTTGGGACCTAGATGATCGGGAATATTTGGACATGAGCTATATGGGGATCGGAGCCAATATTCTTGGCTATGCCGATGTGGATGTGGATGAAGCCGTTAAATCAGCAATTCAGAGGGGTAATATGAGCACCCTGAACGTACCTGAGGAAGTGGAGCTTGCCCAGCTTCTTATCGACCTTCATCCCTGGGCAGATATGGTAAGGTATGCCAGAACCGGAGGCGAGGCTCTTGCCATTGCGGTACGTATTGCCAGAGCAAAGTCAAGGAGAAGTGTCACCTTATTTTGTGGTTATCATGGTTGGCATGATTGGTACTTGTCTGCCAACCTGGTTGGTGACGAATCACTCAAAGGGCATTTACTACCCGGCTTAAGTCCGGTTGGTGTACCAAAGGAGTTGTTGGGTACATCCATTCCTTTTACCTATAACAACACCGATGAATTTCAGGCGCGGATTGCAGAACATGGAAATGAGCTCGGTGTTGTTGTACTTGAAACGCTTAGAAACTTTGAACCCGATCCGGATTTCTTCAACGCCATTCAGGAGGCCAGGGAGAAATATGGGTTTGTCCTTATTATGGATGAAGTCTCCAGCGGATGGCGATTAAATCTGGGCGGTGCCCACCTACGCTATCATTTGGTACCAGACATTGCGGTATTTGGAAAAGGATTAGGCAATGGCTATGCCATGTCAGCCATAATCGGGAATAAGGAGGTAATGCAGGCAAGTCAGGACTCATTTATTAGCAGTACTTATTGGACCGAGGGCATTGGCCCAACTGCCGCAATTGCTTCAATCCGAAAAATGGAAGAAAAAAAGGTATGGTCTCACCTTATCACCATTGGGCGATCGATACAAGAAGGCTGGAAGAAAGTAGCAGCCAATCATCAACTTGAGATTGAAGTTGGAGGAATATATCCGTTGAGTCATTTTCGGTTCAAAAACAACCATCTCGAACTCAAGACCCTCTTTACTCAGCTTATGCTTGAAAGAGGTTTTCTTGCCACAACGGCATTTTATGCTTCTTATGCCCATTCAACGGATCATGTTGAGCAATACCTGAATGCAACCAATGATGTTTTCAACATTCTTTCCGATGCAGAAAAAAAGGGTAATACCTCGTCTTTATTAAAGGGGCCGGTCTGTCATTCTGGGTTCAAAAGGCTAACCTAACATGAAAATTCTGGTTATCGGAATAAGCCGAATTGTGTATCTGGAATAGGTGAAAACCGCTTTGACGACAAAGATTTCTTTACCTATCAAATTTTAAAAGTTTGGACAATTAAGGGATAATTGCTTCGAAAACGGAAAACACCCGGATTCAATCATTATCTCCGCGCTCTCAAATCAATGATAATTAGTGAGTATCGCTGATAAGTCATATTTCAGTCAGTACTTTAAAACTTATTTCTGGAAGAGTATAGCGATACTTTTAAATCTGATATCAATGGTGGTGGTCATTCCATTGATCACCAATAATCAGGTCATCTATGGGGTGTATTCCATTTGTATTTCCACCGCCATGTTTTTGGGTTATGCCGATCTCGGTTTTGTTTCGGCCGGCACCAAGTTTGCCGCTGAAAGTTATGCCAAGGGAGAACATAAAGACGAGCTGAAATTACATGGCTTTACAGGTTTTATCCTTTTCCTATTTATTACATTAATTGTCGCCTTTTATCTCCTATTCTCCTATAATCCCTCCCTTCTGATTAAGGACATCAGTAGCCCCGAAGTTTTGTCCATAGCCTCGAAGCTACTCTTGATTCAGGCTATATTTTCGTACAATACCATCCTGCATAGATTCGTCTCTGCCGTGTTCCAGGTCAGGATAGATCAGTATATCTACCAACGCATCAACATTGTCGCATCCTTGATCAAAATAGCCTCGGTTTTCTACTTTTTCAGCCCTGGAAAATATGACATAGTCGGCTATTTCTTGTTCCACAAAGCAGTAACCCTTTCCGCCCTGCTTTATAGTTTATGGACTATATCGACCCGATACAAAATCCCTGTGCTTGGGTACTTCAAAGCGTTCCGGTTCGACAAGGCAGTTTATAACAAGACCAAGGGCTTGGCATTCAGTTCTTTGTTCGCCACTGTGATGTGGATATTGTATTATGAACTCGATATAATCGTCATCGGGAAATTACTGGGTGCCTCAGCCGTAGCCATCTTTGCTTTGTCCTTTACTTCAATGAAATTTCTAAG
Organism: Cyclobacteriaceae bacterium; assembly: GCA_028281285.1. Taxonomy (GTDB): domain Bacteria; phylum Bacteroidota; class Bacteroidia; order Cytophagales; family Cyclobacteriaceae; genus Roseivirga. Next base: position 219,790 of record JANQKF010000019.1, on the reverse strand, counting down.
ATCACTATCATCTGTTATTTTTAGTCCTTTTGATAGTCGTTATAACCATTTTATTGGCCTCAATGACAATAAGGGAATGATCGCTTTGTTGCAACGAGTTGTCCAGTTCTCCATGCCAATTTTTGTCCTGATCGTTATCAGCATTGTAGTTCTAAGCAAAAAGCTCATTTTGAGTTGGGCAGGAATTGAATACTTCGACTCCTGGATTATACTGGCTCTTTTGGCCTGCAATTTTATGTACTCCTTCATCGTGATTCCCGGGGCCAGTATGTTGACAGTAAAGCTGAAGATCAAGGAAATGTATAAAATCAACTTCGTAATGGTGTTGATTTTCTGGACAGGTGTTTTTACGACTAAAGATTATTGGGGAATCAATTCATTCGCAATTTTTAAGCTCATTGCAGGAACCGCGGCCATGCTGTTTTACTTAAAGGTTCTTCTGGAGGTTATGGAAATCAACTTGCCAGAATTCCTTAAAAGGACTGTTTTGAGACTCATCACACCGGTCATCATTCAAGTCCTCTTTTTACTGGCCATTGTAGGATATTTACCAGAGGTCAAAAGTCAAATCAATCTATTAACTGTAGTAGCGGCTGGAGGCGTGGCAACACTTCTAGGCTTTGTCAGTCTTTACCTCACTTCCTCCTACTATAAATCTCAATACAAAGAATACCTTTCCAAAATTTTGGTCCGGAAATAAATCAAACGGTTGTAAATCGAACCATGGCAGTGGAAACCAACAATGATAAGGCGAGGCACCTGATTCTTACGGCAGATGAAAGAACGTGGAAGTTTGACAGATCGGTCATTTTTCTGGGTGATTGGTGCAAAAGATACGATCGCAAGGAGGTCTGGTCTACTATGGATGCCATTGTTGCCAAACCCTATGGTGTGGAAACCGAGCAAAAAGACCGCGATTATGCCTATGTCAACCGGCTTAAAGAGGAGATTCTGGTAGAAATTTCCAAATTCCTTAATGATTACCATAAAACCAATCACAGCTCAAGATATTGGCGCATATTATTGGGGCACTGGTTACACAGGTATATTGCAACCGTTTATAATCGCTATTGTACCTTACTTCAATGCTTAAACTCCTATAAGATTTCAAGCCTGACTTTGTTTGCTGAAGAAAGCACGAATCTCTGCGGTGCCGATTCAGAGCAATTGATTTGGGATTCGCAGGGTGAAGTGTGGAACAATATTCTCTTTGGTAAGATTCTTTCATTGCAAAAGAACATTACCCTCGAAATTGATCGTGTTGGACTAGACGAAAATGCCACTGATCTCCGACAAAATATTTCAGTCAAAGGAGCGCCTCATTTAAGGCAACGTAAGCCTTTAAAAAAGCGTATTTTGCAATATTTCTATGGAAAATTGAATGCAATTTCCGAGACTTTCAGCCAAGCCAATGACGCCTTCATAATTAAGAGTTACCTCCCAAAAAAAATTGAAGCTAGACTGAAACTAAGTCTTCGTCAATCGCCTATAACCTGGTCTTCACCTCGAGTAAGTCCGAGTGATCCGAATCGCGAAGAAAGAAACCTGCTCTCGGAAAAATATGGGAATATGGGAATGGAAGGTTTTGAGCAATGCGTCAGAACATTGTTTTTCCAACTACTGCCTGTATGCTATCTAGAAGGTTACCAGGATCTTTTAACACGGACAAAAAACTTGCCCTGGCCAAGTTCTCCCAGATTTATTTTCACCAGCAGCTCTTTTGATACCGATGAAGTCTGCAAGGCCTATATCGCAGAAAAGGTGGAATCGGGGAGCACGTACTATGCGGGCCAACATGGAAACAATTTCGGGTCCTATAAATACATTTATTCAGAAGACGAGTGTTTGGCAACCAGTGATAAATTCATCACCTGGGGATGGGGCAATAGCAACCCAAAATTGGTGGAAGGGTTCAATTTTATAATTTCGAATCAAAAACCTCTAAAAAATAATCCTCGAGGGAGGTTGCTCCTGGTTGAAGTTCATTTACCTCAGCCAATTGAACCGTGGGACGTATATCCCGATTATAATAAGTATCAGGAAGACCAGTTTTCATTTGTGGAACATCTCTCCGGAGAAATTCAGCAATCATTGATTGTGCGATTGCATCATGGGTTCAAAATGGCTCCCTGGTTTGAAAATCTGAGATGGGCTGACCGATATCCTGATATTCAGGTTGATCAAGGCGTAAAAAACTTGTCTCAATGGATCACTGAAAGCAGGTTGACGGTGGTGTCCTATAACTCAACCGTCATTCTGGAGCTTTTGGCGATGAATGTTCCTGTTCTTTGTTTTTGGCACAGTGAATTAAACGATATCCGAGAGAATGCAAGACCTTTCTTCATGAAATTGGTGGAAGCGGAAATTTTGCACTTTTCACCTAAGGCCATCTCACAAAAGACGAATGAGGTATGGAATAATATCTCGGAATGGTGGAATAGCGAGGTTGTGCAAACGGCCAGGGTGCTTTTCTGTAATCACTTCTCGCGCAGATCCATGCACCCGGTAAAAGAGCTTAAACACATTCTTCTGGAGAATAGCAGGGCTGATTATAAGAGGAAAGCCAAAGTCAACCCATCAAATTAGTCAGGGCTCAGTGCATAAATTATCGATCTGTATTCCCACTTATAATCGCTCGCGGCATCTGGAAAACTGCCTGCAGTCAATTATTTCTAATGAGCAGATCCATCAGCTCGATGTTCAGGTATGCGTATCTGATAATTGCTCGACTGACGAAACAGCGGATATTGTTAGGGCTGCACAGGAAAAAATACCCATCAACTACTCAAAAAATAAAGAGAACATTGGGATCGCACGGAATTTTCTCAAGGCGGTTGAAATGGCGGACAGTGAGTTCATATGGCTCGTTGGCGATGACGATCTATTTCTGCCAGACGCTTTGACGAAGGCATTAAAATTGATTGACAATTCCCCGGATGTCGATTTTTTCTTTATTAATTCGTTCCACCTCACCTCCGATTATGTACTATCGTTTCCTCGCCCCTTTCAAACCTCTCAATTGCCAGCAGAAATGCAATCCTTTTCACCTCGGAGAGTTGATGGTAAGTTGAACTTCTTAGACTTGATCAATCCAAGAATCTCTTTCGATTATCTTGGAGGTATTTTCTTATCTGTGTTTAGAAAAGAATTGTGGATGGAAAACGTGGATGTTTTAGATCAAGAGATCATCGCTGATGAAAATCAGTTTTCACACTTTGATAACACCTTTCCCCATATCAAGATATTCGCCAACGCGTTCGCAAAATCGAGTGCCTATTTCCATTCTGAATCACTGACTGTTTGTTTATCAGGGGCACGAGATTGGGCACCCAAGTATCGATTCATTCGCCTGGTGCGGCTCATCGAAGCTTTGAAAGAGTACAAAAAGAACGGCTTACCTCATTTCAGGTACTTGAAATACAAGAACAATGCACTCCGAAACTTTGTGTCAGACTTTTATACCATCTATATTAACAGGGAGCATTCGGGCTATTATTATATAAAACCGATTAACTTAATATTGGAGTACTGCCTTTATCCGAACTTCTACTTTTCGGCTGTTCGGCTCCTTATCAGAAAGACCAAAAAATTGACAAAAAGATTCATCAGATAGAGGTTCAGGAGAGCTCACCCAATTTAAACTTATGTTGACAACACTAACAGCATCCGGTACACTTGTACTGATTTCCAATAATCTATCTTCTAAAAGATCCAAATTCCTTAAAAATACTTATGGAAGCTGAAGTTCATGAAATCCATGGTTGCGAAGTTTGCGGGAACAAACAACTGGCCAAAGTTCTTAATCTGGGCTTGCACCCTATGTGTGACGATCTGGTCGAAATAGAGAATCAGCGGCACTGCCGCCAATATCCCATAGAGATCTTGTACTGTACCAATTGTTATACTGCGCATCAACAGTATCAGGTTCCAAAACAGGATTTATTCCCTACATCATACCATTATCGGGCGCGTTTTACGGCCGATGTTCTGAATGGAATGAAAGAGTTGGTGAAATCATGCGAAAGTCAATATGGGAAAATAGAGGGTAAAACAGTATTGGACATTGGGTGTAATGACGGGAGCCTTCTCTCCTTTTTCAAAGAGAAAGGGGCAAAAACGATTGGGGTGGAGCCCACCGGGGCTTATAGCGATGCCCGGGAAAATGGTCATGATGTGGTAAATGACTACTTGTCGCCTAAAGTATCTGAGCACCTGGTTGCTCAATACGGACAGCCTCACATCATCACCTTTACCAATGTATTCGCCCATATTGAAGACTTACATGAGGTGGTGGCGTCCCTAAAAATCCTAATGTCTCCTGATACATTACTTGTTATCGAAAACCATTATCTGGGCGCTGTACTGGAAGGCAACCAGTTCGATACTTTCTATCACGAACACCCAAGAACCTATAGTTATAAGTCCTTTGTACGTATCGCTCAATCATTGGAGTCGTCCCTGCTGAACGTGGAGTTCCCATCACGCTATGGAGGAAATATACGAGTGTTTATTGGCAACCATGATTCGAAGGTCGCTGATACCTTCAATCAGGGCGAACTTGAGCAAAAGGAAAGCCGGTTTCTCGACAAGTTTAACCTCATGAACGCCAACATTTCGAAATGGAAAAGCAATAAGTCAAAGGAGATTGAGGAACTTGTTAAAACACATGGCAAAATTGCTGCAAAGGCATTTCCGGGCCGCGCAGCAATTCTGATCAAGCTTCTTGATCTTGACGAAAACTCCATCTCAGCGGTTTATGAAAAGCCAGGCTCAATGAAAATTGGTCATTATTTACCTGGTACCAGAATACCCATTTTGTCTGATGATGACTTCCGTGATAAAACAAAACCGCTATTAAACCTCGCATGGCATATTTCGAGTGAAATTCATCAATATTTAAGAGGAAATGGCCATACAGGTCCAATTGTGGACATTTTGAATGCTGACGATTTTACTTAATGAACCCTAATTCTATTGCCATCCTGGGATCCGGTTTCGGGCTCTACGGGTACCTTCCCGCTTTGGTGGATGGCTGTGGACAAAATGTTGTTCTTCCTTCTCGTTACCGCCAACGTTTCGAAGAACGCCCTGAACTACAAGGTTTTGTCAAGAACATTCAGTGGGAAGATGAGGATGCTATTTTTGCTTCAGTCAAAGGGCTAGTCATCGCGTTGCGACCCTCTGATCATTATAGAATAATCCCCCAGTTGCTGAAAGCTTCCAATATAGAACGGCTCATCATCGAAAAACCACTTGCCCATTCTCCGGAATTTGCGCAGGAAGTATTCAGCAAACTAACTGACTCGGATAAAGCTTTTCGTATCGGTTATACCTTCAGGTACACTCACTGGGGCAAGGAACTCTTATCAGCCATTAAAACAATCTCTTCGGATGATGTAATCTCCATTGATTGGCAATTCATGGCCCATCATTTTCGTCATAATCTCCTCAATTGGAAACGCTCGAATGAAGAAGGGGGTGGGGTCATCAGGTTCTATGGCATACACATGATAGCTCTACTGGCCGAATTAGGGTATGAGACGGTGAATACTTCCAATACATCTGGTCTATCAGCCAATGAAATTGAAAAATGGACAGCAATGTTTACCGGGCCTGAACTACCCACTTTCAAGGTTCGAATTGACTCCAATTCGGCAATCAATCGTTTTTCGGTTGAACACACTTCTGATATCAGCCAGGTGCCAATACAAACCTATGCCAATCAAACCGATCCATTCGCAGTTTCATATGCCAATAAACCTGGGGCTCCAGATTCGCGCATTCCACTCCTTACAGCACTGTGCCAAAGCTTATGGAATAATGATGACGTTTACGGTTGGTATGATTCGACCATAAAATTATGGCTGGAGATAGAGAAAAAAACCAAATTTCAGATAATTTAAACCTTGTTCCCGACAGTCTGTGTGCAGCATGAATTGTCAAAAAGTGAAAAAGGATACGACAAGAGCAATCCATTCTCATTCTGTATGTTTGACCTAAAAACCGATAAATGAAAGTAGTAATCCTAGCCGGAGGCTTTGGAACACGAATCAGAGACGTGGCCGATGATATCCCAAAACCGATGATTCCCATAGGTCCATACCCTATTCTTTGGCATATCATGAAATTATACGCCCGCCATGGTTTTAATGAATTTATTATCTGCCTTGGCTATAAAGGCAAAGTCATCAAAGACTTCTTTCTGAACTATGAAGCGTATACCCGAGACATCACGATCAAATTCGGTTCCGGAGAAGTAATTTATCATAACGATCATGACGAATCAGATTGGAAAGTCACCCTTGCCGACACCGGACTGCATACTATGACGGGTGGTCGAATTGCAAGAATTCAAAAATACGTTCAAGACCAAGATTTTATGCTGACCTATGGAGATGGAATCAGCGATATCGACCTCAATGCACTTTTGGATTTTCATAAATCACATGGAAAAACCTTGACAGTTACCGGTGTAAGGCCCCCCGGTCGTTTTGGTGAAATGGTGGGCGATGAAAACAATCAAATTCTGGAATTCAACGAGAAACCTCAAGCCACCGAAGGAAGGATATCCGGAGGTTTTTTTATCGCAAACCCTGAAATCTTTAATTATCTTCCTGATGAAGAATCCCTCGTCTTTGAACAGGAGCCAATGCGAAATCTTGTAGCAAAAGGCGAATTAATGATGTATAAACACGATGGCTTTTGGCAGCCTATGGATACCCATAGAGAGTACAGATTGCTAAATTCCCTATACGAAAAAGGTAACGCCCCTTGGATAAAATAAACACTCAAAACATGTTTGACGCCTTTAAGGGCAAGAAAGTCCTGGTCACCGGTCATACCGGATTTAAAGGATCATGGCTGTCGTTCTTACTGACAGAAATTGGCGCTGAGGTAATGGGATATGCTTTGGAACCGGAAGCCGGGGCACCCAGCCATTTTGCGATGCTCGGGCTTGAAGACAGGCTCAGCCATGTGGTTGGAGATATTCGAGATGTGAACCAGCTTGAAACTGCTCTGCATTCATTCCGGCCCGAATTCGTTATTCACATGGCTGCCCAGGCATTGGTGAAAAGATCATATCAAGATCCTGCGGAGACCTTCTCGACCAACCTTATGGGTTCAGTAAATCTATTGGAAGCCATAAGAAAGTGTGATTCGGTACGCTCTTTGGTTTTCATTACCTCCGACAAATGCTACGAAAATGTTGAGTGGATTTGGGGATATCGTGAAAACGATCGTCTTGGCGGACATGATCCTTATAGTGCCTCTAAAGCAGCCGCGGAGATTGCCTTCTCGGCATATACCCGATCATTTTTTGCCTCTATGCCAGAGCTGGGAGTGGCCTCCACCAGAGCAGGCAATGTCATTGGTGGCGGGGATTGGGCAGCTGACCGGATAGTACCCGATTGTATTCGAGCCATTGAAAATGACACACCTATCGTGCTACGAAATCCTCAGGCAACTCGCCCCTGGCAACACGTGCTGGAGCCGATATCAGGATATCTTCTATTAGCCGCCAAATTACACGATGAGCCTCTAAAGTATTCGGGAGCATGGAATTTTGGGCCTGAAAGTTCCGAAGTCCGAACTGTTCATGAAGTGGCAGAGAAAATTGTGACGCATCTGGGCAAAGGGTCTATTGAAGTGGCAAAATCACTGGATCAACCACACGAAGCGAACTTACTCCAGCTCAATTGTGATAAGGCCCATCAACTTTTAGACTGGCATCCCAGATGGAAGGTAGATAAAACCCTTCAAGCGACTGCCGAGTGGTACAAAGCTCAGTTGGAAGGGCAGGAAATCCGGGCGATTACACGTTCACAGATCCAATCATATTTCAATCAAACGCTATGATAGAAGGAGTTAAAATCACACCCTTAAAGCAGATCTTCGATGAGCGAGGCAAGGTAATGCATATGGTACGCGAAGATTCTGATACGTTTACACGCTTTGGAGAAATTTACTTTTCCTGCACTAATCCTGGCGCGATAAAAGCGTGGCATTTGCATCAGCGCATGACCTTAAATTATGCAGTTATTCACGGTCAAATTAAATGTGTGCTTTTTGACGATCGCCCCGAAAGCAAAACCAGAGGGCAGATTGACGAATTATTCCTGTCACCTGAAAACTATTGCCTGGTCACCGTGCCTCCGCTGGTTTGGAACGGATTCAAAGGGATAGGCTCAAATGTATCAATCGTTGCCAATTTGGCTACTATTCCGCATGATCCGGATGAAATTGAGCGAAAACCAGCCTTTGATTCAAGTATTCCCTATGACTGGGGGATTGTCCATAAATAAAGTCATTTCACCAGGTCTCCCGTGTGACCAGAGGTTACTCGGCTGGGAAGAATGCAGAAATCAGATTTTGGAAGAAATAGATAAAATGAAATGAAGGTACTCATCACAGGAGCGAATGGGTACATTGGTGCCAGGCTGTCTTTTTTACTTTCCAATAATCATGAGGTGACGGCCCATTGCTATCCGGAAATCCCGGAAAATCATACCTGGAGAAATACCATGGCCAATTTTTTGGCGGGCGACCTGCGAGACCAGGCATTTCTTGACGAGCTCACCTCAGCAGAGTATGATACCGTGATTCATCTCGTTTCTTTGGATCATCATCAATCTGAGTTGGCCCCTGATCTGGTGGCCTCCGTCAATGTAACTCCGACATGGAATCTATTAGAGAAGTTTTCAAAAAATGGAATGAACGGTAAGTTCATTTACTTTTCCACATTTCAGGTTTATGGAAAAATTCAGCTGAAGGAAATCACCGAAGAAGTCAACCCATCGCCCCAAAATGCGTATGGGCTGACTCATTTGTTGAGTGAAGAGATTCTTAACTATTACCATTCAAAAACAGCGATCGATTGTATCAACGTTCGTCTCTCCAATTCTTATGGTAGCCCGGTTTTCCAGGAAAACAACTGCTGGTGGCTTGTCATTAATGATCTTTGCAAAACTGCCTTTCTCGAAAAGAAAATTCAATTGCTCTCCGATGGCTCTCCGCAACGCGACTTCATTCATAGTTCCGATATTTTTCGGGCAATAGAAACACTGATCAACCATGGTCAAAAAGAAGCTCAAAACATTTATAATCTGTCGTCCGGGGAGACTTATACCATCTTGGAGTTGGCACATCATGTGAAATCCATTTACCAAAAGAAGTTTGGTGCTGACCTGGATATATTTTTGAAAGGTGGATCGAAATCGACAGAAAAGAACCAGAAGTCTGAAAGCGATAAATACAAAGTGGATAACTCAAGGTTAAGAGCGCTTGGCTTTGCTCCTAAAATGGATTTGTTAAGTGGGATTGAAGAAATATTCGACTACCTGGAAAAGCAGTATGGCTCCTGAAAATCGTCCTTTTGTTTCTGTGGTCGTTACTACCTTCAATAGAAAGGAGCTTTTGAAGGAAACCATCTCTTCGATTCTGAATCAGACTTATCAGAATTTTGAACTAATCGTTGTTGACAATTACTCCAGCTACGACTTTTCCGAACATATCCGCTCTTTCAACGATTCACGGATCAAAGCCTTCCAAAATCAAAACGGAGGCAACATCGCTGTCAACCGGAATTTCGGCATCGGGCAGTCCAAAGGAGAATTTATCGCTTTCTGTGATGATGACGATCTGTGGCTACCTGAAAAATTAGAACTCCAAATAGCTTCTCTCAATGATGATATTATCGGGGTTGGGAGCGATATCGATCTGGTTGATAACAATTCTGAAGTTGTTGAAAGAAGAGGTGAAGGCAACGACTTGGCCCTGGATTTTCATAGGCTCATCCAGTTCAATAATGTCCCGCTCTCATCATTGCTTGTTCGCAGCACAGGTCTATTATTTGAAGAAAGTGATGCTTTCTTTGCGGTAGAGGATTTTGACTTTCAATTAAGACTGACCAAGGACTCCGGAAAAGCCATTTTGCGACTGGGCCAGTCCCTGGTGCTTTACAGGGTAAATACGCTCAACCGGAACTCCGGAATTCAACAAAAGAAAAATAGCCTGGCAGTAATCAAAAGATATGAAAAACAGCTAAGCACCCAGTTACGAAAAAATCTGTACCAGCTAATTCACTATAGAATAGGTAAAATATCGTTGGGGAATAATAAATTGGGAGAAGCAAAGAAGCATTTTATCATTTCGTTGGGCCATGTATATTGGAAAAACTCCAGATTAATGAAAATTCTTTCAGGACTATTGATATGCTATTTGCCCTCCTATTTTAGAAACAGAATAGTAAGAAGAACTTAGTACAACGCTACTGACTCATGCATTTGCGAAGAGAGAACTTCAGATACATTATCGTATTGGCTCTAGTACTGTCATCTCCTTCTCTTCTGGTTGCATTTGTATTATCACAAATAGGATTCAGCTCCACAGTTTTCGACATCTTCATTCTTGGAAGCCTTCTGTCTGTTGCCCTATTGTTCTGTAAGAACACCTATCTCACCAGCTTTCAAAGAGGTATTCAGCTTTTTCTGATCGTACTTCTCTCTTATCTTCTGGTTATTTGGAATGTAGATATTATCCCTGCAGGAAGTCAACGCAATATTTTTAAAGTCTTGTTGGCTGCTCCTTTGCTCATGATCATTTTTAATGATTCATTGTTCGATTTGCAAAAATTCATCAGGTACTTTCTTATTGTCTCCTTTATTTTATCACTTCTATCATTAGTCCAGTATTTTGGAGTTCCATTGGGCTTAGTGAGTTTAGAACCTGCAACCTTGCGTTCCTCAATGGAGAATACTTACGTGGGACTTGGGGGGTTTTATCATTACCTCGAGTTTGGTGGAGTATTCGGGATTGAAAGCAGAAACCAGAGTTTCTTTTCTGAACCAACCAATTTTGGTCAGTTTTTGAATTTGCCCTTGTTTATTGCAGCACATAAGGTGTTCGGTCACAAAACGGGTCAAAAGAAATTGCAGGACAGCATAATATTGTTCACCATATTGCTGGCCTATCTGCTCACTTTTTCCGTGGCAAATTTTTTCGGTTTGTTTGGTGGACTCATCTTCTATTTCTTTTTTAGAATTAACAACAACTATAGTGGTAGAAGGCTGGCCAGGACCAGATTAATAGGTTTCATATTGCTAGTGGCAATTAGTTTTGGCGCCTATAAATTTTATGAATATACAAACACCTTTTCCACACAGGAGGCGATAATAGGCAAAAGCACAAGTAGCAACTTGACTAACCGAACCGAGCGAAATCAAGTGTATTTCGATAGAATTAAGGACTATCCCTTTGGTGATATCGAATACAAAACGGAATATGCATATGCCACTGGTTTGATAGGAAGCATAGCAATTACCGGAGGCTACCCATTGCTAGGTCTAATGTTGATCTTTTTTGTTTTTTACTTCCGAAAGGTTTACCTGAGTATGAAAAAAAGCAAATACTTGCTCATTTATTGTGGCCTTATTTCATATATGCTCCCAGCCATTTGGGATGCTAAGTTTTATGAATACTATTTTCTGTTTGTTTTCGTGTTTTTTTCTACCCTGATGAGACACGAAGAGTTAGATAAAAAGATTGTCTAATTCTTTCACAATGATCATACTCATTTATTCTGAAAATGTTGTTCACAAGTAAGCTTCTTTTATCGCCCATCATGAAAGATCTCCCTTTCATAGCCATGAATTAATTATGTGTGGTATAGTAGGTATATATAATTATTCAGGGGAACATGTAGATGAGAATCTTTTGCTCAAAATGAGAGATTCCATTAAACATCGAGGGCCTGATGGCTCTGGAATAATGGTCGATGAGAGCGTTGGGCTAGCCCATAGAAGGTTATCTATAATTGATACCTCTCAAAATGGCAAACAACCAATGTGTAATGAGGACGAATCTGTTTGGATTACCTATAATGGTGAGTTCTATAATTTCCAGGATTTCAAACCTGACCTAATTGAAAAGGGATATCTGTTTAAGTCCAATTCCGATACAGAAGTGATTATACATTTATATCAAGAGTATGGAATTTCAGAAACATTGCGAAAAATCAATGGCATGTTTGCCTTCGCCCTATGGGACAGCAGGGTGGGTAAAATGTTCATTTGCCGAGATCGCCTTGGAATCAAGCCACTATTCTATAGTCAGAGTTCCCAATCTCTGATCTTCGCTTCAGAAATGAAGGCCATTTTGGCTTCAGGCAAAGTTTCCAGAGAAATCAACAAGCAGGCCATATACGATTACTTTAGTCTCAAGACCGTCCCATCACCTTCTACTGCCTTTAAGGATATTCAAAAGTTAAAGCCTGGCCATTATATCACCATTCAAAACCAGGATATCGAAATCAAGGAATATTGGGATCTCGATGTGAAGAAATTTCACTCAGATACTGAAGCAGATACGGCTAAAGAAGTCAACCAGAGGTTTCACGATGCAGTACAAAGGAGAATGATTTCTGACGTTCCAATTGGCGCTTTTTTAAGTGGTGGGGTTGACTCGAGTGGAGTCGTAGCCATGATGGCCAAAAGTAGCGAAAGGTTGAGCACTTATTCTATAGGGCTGTCAGAATATGCTAAATACGATGAAACGACTTATGCCAAATTAGTCTCAGACCGGTACTCAACTGATCATAAAGTTTTCGATCTCCAATCAAATTTGTTTACCAGTTTTAAAGAGTGTGTGGCCTTCTTCGATGAACCCTTTGCCATAGCCTCTTCTTTTGCATTATTTTTTTTATCAGGGTTGACAAAAAAGGACGTGTCAGTTGTGTTATCTGGGGATGGAGGAGATGAAATATTTGCTGGATATAGCACCAAATATGGGAGAGACGAGCTCCTCAATAAGTTAAAATGGATTCCCAAAACTATCCCCAAAATTGGCGTATCAGTTATCAACCGGTACCTGCAATTCACAAATAAGAAGGCTTCGAAAGTGATGAGGCTTCGAAAGTTTCTGAACTATCTGGCACTCTCTCCTGATCAGGCTTACTATGACTCCATTTCCGTTTATAATGAGGCTGACAAGAGGTTCTTATTCTCTGAAAAGTTTTTGGAGGGTTCGCAATTGAAATCTATTAGTCATGTATTCGAAGAATATTATAAGAAGCATGACTTTCAGGACAATCTTCAGCGAAGACTATATGGAGAAATAAAAACAAGATTGCAAGACGAAATGTTAACCAAAGTCGATAGAATGGCAATGTCGAGTGGTCTCGAGGCAAGAACTCCGATACTGGATCATGAATTGGTTAATTATGCCATCAATATTAACAGCAAATTCAAATTGCACGACCGACATAATGGCAAAATGATATTTAAGAAAGCTCTTGAAAAAGAGTTGCCGTCCGATATTCTTTATAGAAAAAAAAGTGGATTCAGCATTCCGATAGATCATTGGTTCCAAAATCAACTGAGTGACTTTGTCGATGAAATTCTGTCAGAGAAAGAACTGAACAAACATGGGTTTTTTAATATCGATTACGTGAACCGCCTGAAGGATTTGCAAAAAAAGGGGGCTTCGCTTGGCACTAAAGACACGCTTCACAATCACATATTTTTACTCGTGGTTTTTCAAATCTGGTACAACAGACATATCGATAATTAGGTATTGGTTTTGTCAAAGAGAATGAAAATATGTTATGTGAGTGGAAATGCCCCCAGAGTATTCAAGCTCATGAAGGACATGGTGAATCGGGGACATGAAGTCTGTTGGATTCCCTTGAACACACCTAAATTTTATGTAGAGGGTGTAAATATTTATGATGCTTTGGTTACGAAAGACCAATCTTATATCAAGAAGGTACTATGGACAGTAATAATTTACTTCAAGTTCCGAAAGCTCATTCATCAAGTAAAGCCCGATATAGTACATGCCATAAACATCAGAAAGGCTGGCTGGCTTGCGGTGTTAAGCAAATTCGATACTGTAATCGTCACACCGCAAGGGGGTGATGTCATGGTCAAAGAAAGAGACTATTTCCATCTTACTTTTTTCAAACGGTGGCTAAAAAAATCATTTATTGATCAGTGGTTAAGAGTGAATACCATAAAGAATGCCAAAATAATAACTTTTGGAAACCAGACCATGTTGAAAGCAATCCATGAGTGGGCAAAGCCAAGACAAACTTTCAAGTATTTTCAAGGGGTTGATTTCGAGGTTATGAAAGGGCACCAGATGCCCCAAGGGTTGAAAGAGGAATTAGGCCTGGGTCAGAGCAAAATAGTCTTTAGCCCAAGAATGTTCAATTCCAACTCGAATATTGATATCGTTATCAAGAGTATCCCTCAGGTGGCACAGGTATATCCTAATGTGAAGTTCATATTCCTTTGCCATCTAGGTGTTGATAGCTACTTCTCAAAACTTAAACTGTTAGCTGACGAGCTAAATGTGAATGATCATTGTCTGTTTATGGACGAGGTAAAAAGCGATGAAATGTACAACTACTATGCAATTTCGGACGTTGTAGTTTCCCTTCTGTCCTCGGACGGAATGCCCGCCACAGTTCTTGAGGTGCTGGCCATGAAGAAACCTCAGGTGCTTTCCAATATTCCGATTTACCAAGAAGTATTTTCTGACTTCGTATCTATGACCGAATTGAGAGACCCCAATTCTACTTCCGAATCTATTATCAGTTCGATAGAAGCCGGTAACCACATTTCCAAAAAACTTGAAAGAGGATTTAGCTGGGTAGAAAATCATGCCGATCAAAAACTACTGAATGATAATCTGGAAGACCTTTATCGAAAAGTAATTGTCTGAGTTTTGAGACTGTATTATCAAATAAGAATCCTTTTCCGGGTGAATATTCTATTGGGTATTTATCACCGTTTACGGAGAAAATCCCTTAAGAAAAGAGGGTATTCAGAACTCCCTGTTTCTGAAATGATCGACCAATCGCAGATCGCCCGGAATTTCATTGCACAATCTGGTTTTTTTGACGACCCTGACAGGAAAGCACAACTTCTTGCAACCGCCACCAATTTCACCAATGGCCTGGTGAACATTTATGGAAACACAGTGGCATTGGATGAATACACTATTGACAAGTTCCATTTTAACAGGACTCGGAGCGAGCTTCATAATCGCGAGATACGCTTTCAATGGGAAATTTATCGGGGCCGATTTTTATTCAATATCGGATTGGCCTACCAACTAACAAAAGATGAAAATTACGCCTCATCCCTGACCGAATACCTAAAGGACTGGAAAGCCTATAGTCCTGCAACAAATCCGAAAATGAGATACAACGGAATGGAATCAGCCCTTAGGTTGATGAACCTTGCCCTGCTCGATCCCTTGCTAAAGGATTCCGAACACTATACCCCCGAAATTCGAAATGAATTGATAGTCGCCCTCATTTTCCATGCCGACTACACCTATCGGAATTATGACATTACCTGGTATGGACTGGAATCCAACCATGGCTTGTCTTGTGCCGTAGGGCTGGTATACGCATCATTGCTATTTCCCGAACATCCCAATTCTACAAAATGGCATAACCTGGGAATTCGTGCACTCAAGAGGGCAATGAAAAACCAATTCTCAGCAGATGGAGTAAATTTTGAGTCGTCAGTAAACTATCATCGATTTGTCTTTGAACTCCTGATCTTTTTATTGTCCGTGTTCTATCGACAAAATCTTCAAATCGATCCATCCCTGGAAGATTCAATCAGGCGAATCGGAAACAGCCTTTGCAGCTTGACGCACTCCAATCAAATGATATCTCGCTTTGGGGACAGTGATGGAGGAAAATTTCTCCCTGACTTTAACACACTACCAGACTTCAACAGTCTCGAGTATCTCCAATGGTTTAAAGGCCAGTCGAACGCGGAGTTTTTCGAGACCATCATGTTTTCTGACATTCCGGAGATGAGGGGTTTTTTGACTAATGGCTCAGATGCGGGAAGAGCCAGTGACTATGTTTATTTTAAGGACAGGAGTCTTAGCCTCATAATTTGCGGCAACGAGATTGGTACTCATGGCAAAGGCAATCATCAGCACAATGACTTTCTCTCTTTCGAGCTCTATGGAAAATGTCCATTTATTGTAGACCCTTGGTCTTATTGTTATACCGGTGATCCTACTTTGCGAAATAGCGACCGTGCCACAGAACGGCATAATACTGTCCAGATCAATGGAATAGAAATGGTGGAATTTGATAAAAGCAGGATCTTCGAAATGATGAAAAATATTGATGTCAGCATTCAAGACATTAGTTCTAGCGACTCTGATTGGAGTGTCAGCATGTCTCATTCTGGATACCGAAGCTTAAAGAACGGCCGTCAATTCCATCAAAGAAATTTCCGGTACGAGCGTTCCCAGAGAGTGTTGACTATCATCGATGAACTTAGTGGAAAAGGAAGCCATGAAGCTGTCCTCAACTATCATATCCAGAAAATGGGATGGCAGTTGAACATAGCAGACGACAAATACATTTTCACTAATGAATACGAAACGTTTGAGATGTCCAATGATCAAGGTAGATTCAATGTTAAAGAAGGTTATGTGAGCCAGGCCTTTATGAATAGAGAACCTTCTTATCACTTAAATCTGGGTTTAAGTTTTACAGAACAGGTAAGAATTATCACGACCATTCGGTATTTGGTCAACTAAAATAATTGCGAAATGAAAGAGGTATATGTCGGAATGAGTGCCGACTTGGTTCATCCGGGCCATTTGAACATTATCAATGAAGCCAAAAAACTAGGAGCAGTGACTATTGGACTTCTGACGGATAAAGCGATTGCCAGCTACAAGAGATTACCCTATATGACCTTTGAACAACGAAAAATTGTTGTTGAAAATATAAGCGGGGTGGCTAAAGTAATTCCACAGGAAACCTTGGACTATACCCCTAACCTTGAAAAGCTGAAGCCTGATTTCGTGGTACATGGAGATGATTGGAAGGAAGGTCCCCAAAAAAGTACCCGAGAAAAAGTCATTAACACTTTGGCACAATGGGGAGGTGAACTTGTCGAGGTACCCTATACCCAGGGCATTTCTTCATCCAGTTTACAAAGTGCTCTTAAAGAGATTGGCATCACACCGGATGTAAGACGAAAGAAGCTGAAAAGGCTGATCGATGCTAAAAACATTGTGAGGATTCTGGAGTCTCACAGCGGGTTAACGAGTCTCATTGTTGAGAACCTTAAAGTTGATGTTGACAATATGCCCCGTGAATTTGACGGCATGTGGGCTTCCAGCCTGACTGATTCCACTTTGAGAGGCAAGCCAGACATTGAAGCTGTAGATCTAACTACCCGATTACAAAATCTGAATGACGCACTGGAAAGCACGTCCAAGCCAATTATATACGATGGCGATACCGGTGGAAAACCCGAACATTTCGTATTTACCGTCAGAACTCTTGAGCGACTCGGTGTCTCGGCCATCATAATTGAGGACAAAATTGGACTCAAAAAGAATTCACTGTTTGGCACCGATGTCGAGCAGAAACAGGATTCGATTGAAAATTTTTGCCATAAAATTAAGGCGGGCAAAAACGCACAGATCACGGACGATTTCATGATCATTGCCCGAATCGAAAGCTTCATCATGGGAAATCCGGTAGAAGATGCTGTTGAAAGGGCCAAAGCCTATATTGATGCAGGAGCAGACGGCATTATGATCCATAGCAAAAAGAAAACAACAAATGAAATCGTTGCTTTTTGCAAGGCATATCAAAATTTCGAAGAACGCAGGCCCTTGGTGGCTGTTCCAAGTTCCTACAACAAAATCTCCGAGAGCGAGCTGGTTGAACTAGGAGTTAATGTCGTTATTTATGCCAATCACATGCTAAGAAGCTCGTATCCGGCAATGGTTAAAGTGGCAAAATCCATACTTTCCCATGGGCGATCGTATGAAGCCAATGACCAATGTATGCCAATAAAAGAAATACTCGAACTGATTCCAGGCACCAAATAAACCAAAGTGATCGACCCGCACCAGTTTTACCAAATTTTATCCGGCCAGAACGTGGAGTTCTACAGCGGGGTGCCCGATTCCCTGCTCAAACCCTTTCTGAGTTGTTTATATGACCATGTTGAAGCTTCTAATCATATCATAGCCGCCAATGAAGGAGCTGCCCTGGCACTAGCCGCAGGGTATCATCTGGCTACAGGAAAAACACCTCTGGTTTATCTTCAGAATTCTGGCCTTGGAAACCTTATCAATCCTTTGCTATCACTAACCGATAAAAATGTGTATTCCATCCCGGTTCTGATTGTTGTTGGATGGAGGGGTCAACCTGGTCTCCACGATGAACCTCAACACATCACTCAGGGCAAATCAACACTGGATTTACTGGACGCAATGGACATGCCCTACAAAGTACTTGAAGATTCAGAGAGTGAAGACTTGACTACTCAAATGGCTGATATTCTTTCCTCAATCGAGCAGAATAGCAGTCCCCATTTTCTTGTTGTTCCGAAAGGAATTTTCAAGGATTATGAGATGCAGCAGTCTGAAAGACCCAAATACGCTTTGAAACGGGAGGAAGCCATCAAACTGATTGTTGACCAATTGGGTGAGGAAGATATGATCGTCTCGACCACCGGAAAGACATCAAGAGAACTATTTGAATATCGAAAAGAATTGGGCCAGCCCCATGAAAACGATTTTCTAACCGTTGGTTCTATGGGACATGCCAATCAAATCGCACTTGGCATTGCGATTAACAAACCCAATACTACGATTTACTGTTTTGATGGCGATGGGGCCGTGCTTATGCATATGGGATCTCTGCCTATTATTGGCAATGTGCAACCGGGAAATTTCATTCACATCATCTTCAACAACGGATCGCACGAATCCGTTGGAGGTCAACCAACAGTAGGTTATAACACCGATTTTTTACAGATTGCCAAAGCCTCCGGATACAAGGAGCTTCGCAGGGTGATCACCAGGGAAGAAATAGTCGACACGCTTTTAGAGGTCAAAAAATTAAACGGGCCCGCTTTAATTGAAGTAATGATTAATCAGGGCGCCAGGGCAAACCTTGGAAGGCCGACCACCTCAACGCATGACAATAAAAGGGCCTTCATGAACAAATTACGGAATAGGTAAGTATGACGGCTAAAGACGGTTTTACATATTATAATCCTGTTAAAATAGAATTCGGTGAAGGAGTATTGAATAAACTTCCGAAGATAATTGGGGATCGCAAGACTCTTGTAGTGACTTCGAAGTCAAACGCAAAAAACCCAGTCTTTCAATCGTTGAACAAACATGCCCAATCATCGATTGTGCATTTAATCGATGACGTAACACCTAACCCCACCTTTCGAACTATTGGAGCGTATCTCTCTACAATGAGAAATATGGAAATTGACCTGATCGTAGGCTATGGCGGAGGCAGCGTACTGGATACAGCAAAGGCATTATCACTTTATAAAAATGACACCGATGTGGTTGAGGCATTGATTAAGGGAAATCAGGATCAAACCTATGTCCGAAAGCCTTTTATCTTGGTACCTACTACTGCTGGTTCTGGCAGTGAGGTGACCCCATGGGCTACCGTTTGGGATGATGTAAATCAAAAAAAATTCTCGTTGCATTTACCAGACCTTTGGGCAGAACGGGCCATTTGTGATCCAAGAACTCAACTGTCATTGCCACTTGATTTTACCATCCAATCTGGCTTGGACGCTTTGTCGCATTCCTTAGAATCTGTGTGGAACGTGAATTCGAATCCGATTTCTGAGCACTATGCCTCGATGGCGGTTGCCAGAATTTTTGAATTCCTACCAAAACTCCTGAGCGATCCTGAAAATATTGAATACCGATCTCAACTACTCTTCGCTTCATTAAATGCCGGTTTGGCTTTCTCCAATACTCGAACCGCCATGGCCCATGCCATATCCTACTACCTAACACTTGAGAAGGGAACACCGCACGGAATCGCTAGTAGCGCACCTTTACCATTAATCGTGGAATTTATCGAAGCCGAAGAGACTGAAATGGCTGAAAAACTCGAGCAGCTCTTTTCTAAAGATCTTCATACTCGGCTATTGAATCTTTTTCGTATTTGCAGTGTGAGTCCCGATTTGAGCACCTATTCTCTGGAAAAATTCGATTTCCAGCAGATAAAGGAACAGGTCCTGGAAAATCAAAGAGCGAAGAACTTTTTCAGCTTATCAAAATTTACCGAATACTGGAGTAAAAAATGGGGTTTACAATACTAGGAAGTGCGGAGCCCAAATACCTGGCAGCCTCAGACGTCTTGATTGGTGATATGTCGAATATCAACTATGAATTTCTGTTGTTCGACAGGCCCGTAATTTTGTTGGCTAATGATTGGGTGACTCGGCACTTCCCTGAAATTGGAATCAAAACGAATCTTGAAGGGCTGGCCAATGCGATTCACCGATCTTTGAATAACCCTTCTGAATTTGGTGATCACAGGAAATTCTGGGTAGATCAGACTATGTTTCTACCAGAAGGAGGTGCTAACAAGTTCTGCATTGATCTCTCTATTGAAAGATCCGGATTTTTGAATCCTGACTTTGTGTTGATTGATGGAAACAATGCGGTGCGAAAAACCAACCTGCAACCCTTAATTGCACAAATACAACAAAGGCACTTGTCGGTTGAGCTCATCCATAAATATATACCTGGCAACAGCTATAGAAAAGAAACGATCTTTATTGGAGCTCATTTTAACGATATCAAGAAGATTGAGCAAGGCTATACGGTCCATATTGATCACGATCTGAAAGGACCGTCCACGGCCAACATTGCCAAAGCTAAAAGAGACTATAAAAGGAATGGGTATTTTGAAAATATTCATTTGCACATTGCCGCAGGAAAGGCCGGAAAAATCCGAACCCAATATCTCTTAGCAAAAAATCATGAAAGAGTTGTCATTGGCGGTTATCCAAAGGCCGATGACTATTTAAACTGTAATACCTCTCAAAATAAACTGGACGTTTGTACTGAGCTGGGCCTCGATCCCTCCAAACCTTTAGTTACTTATGCACCAGCTGGGGTTAAAAAATACATGAAGCCGGGCGGATCTTACACCAAAACGGTTCTCAAACATCTCGAAAGCATCTCTGAACAAGGAGAAGTGAACGTATTGGTCAAAGTAAAGTACTCCAGGACTCGTTCCATCAAGGAGTTGGGGCTCAAAGTACTAAAATACATGTATAGCGAAGTCATGAAGATCGCCTATCCCGATGGGGGTAAAGAATGGGATGCTATTATTGAGCAAATCGAAGCTCAGGGCAAAACCACTACATCGCAAAACTAATCGTGTAGGTCGATCATACACAGACCCATCATCATCTCTGGTAACCCAGAGTTATTATCCATCCTCAACTTATCTCAAAAAAATTACTGATCACCAGACCTCCTTTTCCTTAACGGATGAGAAGTCATGCTTAAGGTTATATTGGAACGGGAGGTGAATGAATTCTATAGACATGCCTTATTTTCACTATCTATTTCATCTCAAAAGGACTATTTTCGGCTACTCAATCAAAAGTATTCTATGATTCATGCCCCCCGAAATGAACACCACAACTCTATAAAAATCACCTTCAGGACATGAAAAAGCTTCCCAGAGTGATTATGGCTGAGTTTTCGGATGTTCGATACGATGCCAGGGTCTTGAAAGAGGCACACTCTCTTTCTGAAAACGGATTTCACGTGCACCTTCACATGTACAATACTTCAATTGACAAAAAGAAAATCCGTCAGGATTCAAATATCAAATTCTACGAATACCCATTTAAGAACAGACGATCTGATGCTACAAAATGGGGAAAGGCGAAAAAATATGCAGAGGCCTTATTTTTCCTTCTCCGGGTTAACCTATGGATCGTGATGCATAAAGCAGAAGTCTATCATGCGCATAACATGAAATTTTTGCTACCTTCTTTTCTATCAGCCATTCTTCATAGAGCAAAGTTTGTGTATGACGCTCATGAACTGCACTCCGAGCACTATGAAAACACCTCAGCAAAAAACCGGCTCAAGAATCGGTTGAATATGCTCACTGAAAAACTAGTATTGAAAAGGTGCCACGCTTTTATTCAAGCTTCTGACGAGCGAGCCGATTTCATTGCCACAAAGTACAACATCCCTAAACCACATGTAATAAACAATTACGTACCCTTGAAACATGTTCCGGCAACAACTGATAATTTCATAAAAAGTAAGCTCAATCTGGACCATGATTCTCCATTGTTGTTCTATTCAGGCGGCATCTATATGGATCGGTTTTACGGTTTTGAGAACACCCTCAAATCTATGAAGGCCTTTCCATCACTGAACTTCATAATCGTAGGTTTCATGAATAATGAAATTAGATTAAAATTTGACGATATTATTCGGTCGCTCAACCTGTCTGAACGGGTGTTCATCCTTCCACCAGTGCCAAACAAGGAACTCATGAATTATGCATCCGCTGCCGATATTGGAATTATTCCACTTATGGGAAGCTCGGTAAATACGAGGTTATCAGCCCTTAACAAGGTTTCGGAATATCTAATGGCTGGTTTGCCTTTACTGAGTACGAATTACGATAATCTGAATACTATCATCTATAACAATAGCCACGGGCAGGTTGGCGAAACATTTGACATAAAATCCGTTGCCTCAATCGAAGGAGCCATGAGGAAACTGCTTGATCAAAAGAAGTACGAAAAACTTAAACCCAACGCGTTGAAACTGGCCCATAATCGGCTGAATTGGGAAAACGAAGAAAAGAAGATCCTAGACATTTACCGGACATTCTGAATTTATGCTATTTTGAAAATATACTCCTGCCTTGTCGTTAAGGCTTTGCCCTTTATCTAGTAAATTGGCAATAGAACCCAAGCAATGAAACAACTAACTCAACAGCTTAAATCTGGAAAAATGGAAATATTGGAAGTTCCTTTTCCTGCTTTGAACAAAGGATATATAATGGTCAGGAATCATTATTCCGTGATCAGTACGGGCACCGAAGGAAAGACGGTCACCGAGGCTCGTAAGAACTATCTTGCCAAGGCGAAAAGCCGTCAAAAGGAAGTGCGACAGGTCATTCAAATGGTGAAATCCAATGGCCTCTTACCCACTTATAAGCTCGTAATGAATAAGCTGGAAGCTCCTTCGTCTCTGGGATACAGTTGTGCCGGTGAAGTGATTGCAATTGGAGAGGGAGTCACTGGATTTCAAGTAGGTGATTGGGTAGCCTGCGGTGGCAGCACGGCCTCCCATGCTGATGTAGTTTCGGTGCCCACTAATCTGGCAGTTAAAGTTCCGCAAACCGTTGACCTAAAACAGGCTGCATTTTCGACAATTGCGGCAATTGCTATACAAGGCATCAGACAGGCAGACCTTAGAATGGGTGAAAATTGCCTCATAATAGGCATGGGAATCATCGGGCAGATCACCTATAAAATCCTGGAACTTTCCGGAATGAAACCCATTGGCATTGATCTCTCTGAAGATCAGGTCAGGTTGTCAAAATCGGCCGGAATAAATCATGTCTATAATCGCAATCAGAACGGTCTGGACGCGACCATATTAGAATTCACTAAAGGGCAAGGCGCTGATGCGGTGATTATCACTGCGGGTACCAGTTCATTGGACCCTGTTGAGTATGCCGGGGCAATGGCAAGAAAGAAAGGCAAGGTGGTAATTGTAGGTGCAGTACCCACAGGCTTCAGCAGGCCAAATTATTATAGGAAGGAACTTGATCTGAGAATGTCGTCCTCTTATGGCCCCGGCCGTTACGATGGCAACTACGAAGAAAAAGGTATTGACTACCCTATTGCCTACGTGAGGTGGACCGAAAATCGCAATATGCAGAGCTATATTGATTTCCTGACCTCAAAGAGACTTGACATTTCAGGGCTGATAACACATACATTCCCCTTAGAAGAATCGCCACATGCCTATGATTTGATATTGGCGAAGGACGAGCCTTTTGCCGGAATTGTGATTCAATACGATGACGGTTCAGAACTACGGAAGAAGGTCGAGCTAAACAGCCATAATTACCTCCCCGAAGAGGCCAACGTTGGTTTTATTGGTGCGGGTGCCTTTGCTCAGGCTTCATTACTCCCCAATATGAAGGGGTACTGCAACTTTGTTGGAATAGCCACCGGCCGGGGCAATACCGCCAAGCATGTTGGTGATAAGTATGGTTTTAACTATTTGGCATCCACCGGTGATGAGATTGTTGCGGATGACAGTGTCAACACAGTATTCATCACAACCAGACATAATCTTCATGCTGAGAACGTTATAAAATCTGTTCAAAGTAATAAGCATGTTTTCGTTGAAAAACCACTGGCAATGAATGAAGACGAACTCCTTGACATAAAGAAGACCTATGAACAGACAAAATCCAAGCATATTATGGTGGGCTTCAACAGAAGGTTTGCCCCTGCAATTCAGGAATTAAAAAAACTCTTCCTTCCGGAACAGCCCAAATCGATTGTTATCCGGATAAACTCAGGTGTAGTACCTCCAGATCATTGGGTGAACGACCCGATTTTGGGAGGTGGAAGAATAATCGGTGAGGCTTGCCACTTTATAGACCTTGCCATGTTCTTAGCTGATAGTCCGATAGTTTCAGTATCGGCAGAAAATATGCCAGATCCTAATGATCTTAATAACACCGTGGTGATCAACCTCAAAATGGAAAACGGCAGCATAGCTTCCATCAATTACTTCGCGAACGGCAACAAGACTGTTCCCAAAGAGTACTTAGAAGTTTTTTCAGGAGGCACAATTGCTCAGATGGACGACTTTAAAACCTTGAAGGTATTTGGGAACAGAACACAGAAATTCACCTATAAGGGTAAGGACAAAGGCCATGCAAATGGAGTCAGGGCCTTTTTAAAATCTATCAAAGAGGGCACTCCTTGCCCTATTCCTTTTGAGGAGTCCCATCTGAGCACATTGGCCACTTTCAAAGTGCTACAGAGCATCATGGAAAATAGAAAAATAGTCTTATGATAGATCAGAGCTTTCACCGCTTACTGAGCTATATAGAAAAAGAGAATTTTAAGGGATATGACCCATATGATACTCTCAATTCATGGGTTCCATTCCATTGGTTGGGTCAATGGGGGCCTGTGATTGCCACCCAGATTCAAAAAAGAAACCCCATAAATGTCAGGCCCTTTATCGGTATTAATAAAGAGATTAACCCAAAGGCCTTTGGCCTTTTTTTAAAGGCTTATAGCCTGCTATACCGGCAATACGGGAAAAAGGAATATCTCGAAAAAGCTGATTATTTCTACAAGTATTTAAAGGAGCACCCTTCCGAGGGCTATTCCGGACTTTGTTGGGGTTATAATTTTCCATGGGCCAGTCCCGGTGAATTTGTTCACAAATATACACCCACAGCCGTAGCCACAGGCTTTGTTGTACAAGGTCTTTACGAATACTATTTAATAGCTCGGAAAGAGGAAGTAAAAGAGGTGATTTCCAGTGCATGTAATTTCCTTGTCAACGATTTAAAACACACTCAATTTGATGACGGCATTTGCATAAGCTATACCCCTCTTTGGCCGGACTTATGTTTCAATGCCAGCCTTCTGGCAGCAGAGGCGCTGGCCATCAACGCTAAGATCAATCAGATAGAAACTCATCGAGAATTGTCTCTGAAAGCAATGAAGTGGGTCGTATCGCATCAAGCTCCCAATGGTAAGTGGAATTATAGCATCAACAGGAAGACCGGGAAACAGAGAGAGCAAATCGATTTTCATCAGGGTTATGTGCTAATGTCAGTCAGGTCCATTGTGGACTTGATCGAGCCCAAAGACAAGGAAACTTATAACATTGCCATTGACAGAGGGCTGGACTTTTATTTTAAGCATCAATTTTTTAAAGAAGGAGTGTCAAAGTGGAGGCTTCCCAGGGTATGGCCAGTCGATATTCATAATCAATCACAAGGAGTCATTACATTTGCCTTCTTAGGCAAGGGTAATAGTCAATATTCTGACTTTGCCAAAAAAATACTTGAATGGACCATCACCAATATGCAACACCCAAGAAAAGGCTATTTCTATTATAAGAAGTACAAGTATCTTACTCATAAAACACCCTATATGCGTTGGGGTCAGGCATGGATGTTAATGGCCTTTACTATTTTCTTGAACTCAAAAGAGGCGCAAAATGCATAAGGAGCAGATATGTAGTCGATGCATTTTGGATGATACCATAGAAGATATCTGGTACGATGAATTCGGTGAATGCAAATATTGCAAGAT
Source organism: Cyclobacteriaceae bacterium (assembly GCA_028281285.1). Taxonomy (GTDB): domain Bacteria; phylum Bacteroidota; class Bacteroidia; order Cytophagales; family Cyclobacteriaceae; genus Roseivirga. The sequence goes on along the minus strand of JANQKF010000019.1, from coordinate 193,619 downwards.
TCATGATGAACTTGAAAAGGCCCATCCCTTAGGCCCTACTCTGGAAGTCGAGCTACAACAAATGATTGCTCGAATTAAAAAAGCCGGTCGCAACAAAAAGTACGATTGCATAGTGGGTGTAAGCGGAGGCCGGGACAGCACATATACACTTCTTACCGCAAAAAGGTTGGGCCTCCGGCCATTGGCTGTACACTTTGACAATGGTTGGAATTCTGACATTTCGGTGAGGAACATTAAAAACGCCTGTCAAAAATTGGATGTTGAACTCTATACAATCGTGGCGGATTGGGAGGAGTTCAAGGATCTCCAGGTCGCCTTTTTGAAATCCTCCACACCCGATGCCGACATTCCTACGGATTATGCCATTTATTCCGTGCTCTATCACGTGGCCAGCAAAGAAGGTCTCAAATATATCCTCAACGGCCATTCTTTCAGAACAGAGGGAACCTCTCCGATCAGCTGGACCTATATGGACCCCTTATACGTCAAGGACGTTCACAAAAAATTTGGAAAAATAAGGCGAATCAAAAGTTTTCCTCATATGAGCGTTGCGAAGCTGCAATTCTATATCTGGGTAAAAGGCATTCGTGAATTTCGATTGATGGAGTTCATCGACTACAATAAGACGGAAGTGGACCAAATATTGAAACAGGAATTGGATTGGGAGTATTACGGTGGACACCATCATGAAAACCACTTTACAAAATTCTTTCAATCGTATTATCTGCCACAGAAATTCAATATTGATAAGCGTAAAACGGAACTTTCAGCCTTGATTCGTTCCGGACAGTGCACAAGGGCCGAAGCACTATCAGAAATCGAATCCAGCCCATACATTTATGAGCAAGAGACAGTGGACTACGCGGTTAATAAATTGGGAATTTCGTCAAAGGAATGGGAAGAAATCATGAATATGCCGATCAAGTCGCATGACGATTATAAAACACTTCTTCCCCTTATGCGGATCTTGAGATGGCCAATAAAAATGGCTACTCAAATGAAGGCTTTGCCAAAAATCCTTTACTTGAAGTATGCTCGGTGATATCGTAATTATTGACTATGGAATGGGTAATCTCCGCTCAGTTCAAAAGAAATTTGAACGAATTGGTGCGAAGTCCAGGATAACCAGAGAGCCGTCCCAGATTGCCAAGGCGGAGAAATTGGTATTACCAGGTGTTGGTCATTTTTCTCAAGCTTGTAGCAAGTTAAAGGAATTTGACATTTGGGATGTATTGAACCAACGAGTGCTTAACGACAAAACTCCTGTTCTGGGTATTTGTCTTGGAATGCAGCTTATGGCGAAGACAAGTACAGAAGGAAATGCCGAAGGGTTGGGTTGGTTTGATGCTGAGGTGGTTAAATTCAACATTCAAGACCGGCTTCAACATAAGGTCCCTCATACCGGCTGGAATAATGCGGCATTTACCAGAGATACTCAATTTAGTCAGGGAATATCTAATGACTCAAGTTTCTACTTTGTTCATGCCTATCATATTGTTTGCAATGATCCAGAGGACGTTTTGGCAACTACTGACTATGAGTATACTTTTACCTCAGCCATTCAAAGAGACAACATTTGGGGTACACAGTTTCACCCAGAGAAGAGCCACGATGTCGGAGAAAAGTTGATAAAGAATTTTGTAGAGTTAACTTAAAGTGTGTTTAGGCCAAGAGTCATACCTGTTCTCCTTCTAAAGAACAACGGTCTGGTAAAATCAGTAAAGTTCAAGGACTTTCGGTACATAGGAGACCCTATTAATGCCGTTAAGCTTTTCAATGATTTAAAGGCCGATGAACTTGTCTTTCTGGACATTCTGGCCAGTAAGGAAAACAGAACTATTTCACTCGACTTCGTTGACAAAGTGGGTAACGAGGCAAATATGCCGTTTGCTGTAGGAGGTGGTATCAGCCGTATTGAGGACATCGAACAAATCATAAAGGCCGGAGCCGAGAAGGTCGTTATCAATACTTGCGCTACGGAAAGACCCGATTTTATAAAGGAGGCCGCTGAGGTCTTTGGAAGTTCTACGATTGTAGTATCCATTGATGTCAAAAAGAAAGTTTTTGGTAAAAAACAGGTCTACGCCTTTGGAGGGCGTAAATCGACAGGCCTGGATCCGGTCAATTTCGCTCGACTGATTGAAGACATGGGAGCAGGAGAAATACTAATCAATTCGATCGACAAAGATGGTACGATGTCGGGTTATGATCTAGAATTGGTCAATTCGGTGGCCTCGGCTGTCACAATTCCAGTCGTGGCGTCAGGTGGAGCTTCCAATCATGATGATTTCAGGGCTGCAGTCGACTCCTATGCATCGGCTGTTGCTGCAGGTTCAATGTTCGTTTATCATGGCCCTCGTAAGGCCGTTTTGATCAACTATCCCGATCCGGCCGATTTGAAAGTAATGTTCTAATGAAAGTACTGTTCTCCCTTAATCATCCCGCTCATTATTACTTGTTCAAGTATGTGATAAGAGGGCTGCGCGAAAAGGGATACGAGACAAAAATCGTAATCCGGCAAAAGGACATTCTTGAAAACCTACTTCAAAGCGAAAAGGAGGTGTATACAAAAATCAGTGAAAAAAAGAGTCGAAGAAAAAATATCCTATCCATCATCTCCAAGGGTATTGGTGAGCTGATCACACAGGACATTAACCTCTATAAAGAAATTCGGAAAGAGAAGCCCGACTTTCTTTTAGGAACAGACATTTCCATCGCACACATTGGTCGATTAAAACGCATACCCTCCTTTATTTTTAATGAAGACGATTTCGAAATAAACAGGCTTTTTTGTAAAGCAACCTATCCTTTTGCCAGCTTCATCGTAGCTCCGGAATATACCTCCGTTGGCCCGTACTCCCATAAAAAAATCGCCTATAATGGTATCCAGAAGATGGCTTATCTCAATCCCAGTTACTTTTCGCCAGACAAGTCGATCCTGAAAGAACTTGACCTATTCGAGCACGATACTTTTTTCATAGTTCGGCTAGTCAGCCTTACCGCAGGCCATGACATTGAAGGGAAACACAGAGGCATTCATAAATCACTGCTAAATCGCATAATTGATTTTCTGGAACCCAGGGGAAGGGTCTTTATTACATCCGAAGATCAACTCTCCGAAGATCTTCTAAAATATCAGGTTAGAATACCTCCAAACAAGATGCAAGACTTGATGTTCTTTGCTGCGTTGTTTATCGGAGACAGCCAAACCATGTGTGCTGAGGCGGGTATATTGGGAACTCCTTTTATTCGATTCAATGATTTTGTTGGCAAAATCGAATACTTGAACGATTTAGAGTCTAACTATAATTTGGGTTGGGGGGTAAAAACGAACGAGCCGGAAAGGATCTTTTCAATAATGAAAGAGTTATTTTCTACCCCGGATTATAAAGCAACCTGGTCTCAAAAAAAGACCCGCTTGTTCAAAGAGAAGGTGGATCTGACACGCCTTACAATCTGGCTAATTGAAAATTATCCTCAGAGCATTGAAGTCATAAGAAAGGACCCGGAATTTCAATACCAATTTCAATAGATCTGTGATCTCCAACCTCGTGGATGGCGGTTTCGAAGGCATGTGATATCTCTAGCTGCATGTTGATTTGATCAGAAAGACGATGTTCACCCCCATGAATATGTACCATACATAAATAAAATTAACGCATGAATAACTCTGAATCTTTAAAAAATCTTGTTTAATTGTTAGTTCGACCTTCGCCAAATAGTTAGAAACCGAAAAACTTGACCCTTTTTGACGAGCAATATGGCACCATTGACCTTTCCGAAGAAAACTTCGTTCTTGAGAAGTTGTTGGTTGACCAAAAGGAAGTCGATTTCTCCACAGGTCAAATTCTTAGGAAAGAGCTCTCACCCAAGGCTGAAAAATTCGCCAGACAATATTATCTAGATTATTCAGATGCTAGTTGTGCTGTTCTGAAAACCTCCACATCGTTTAACGTTGATAATTTTCCTTCTTGCCGAGAGCCTTCCAACCGGTACAATTTTATGTTCAACCTTAAGCATATTAATGATACCCTTCACGTCAACAATCTATTCCTGTCATTCAACAAGAAGCTGAAATCAGGAGGAATATTTATGGGCTGTGTTGAGACCTACCAGCTTCGAAAAGCCAGATTACTGAGGAAGTACCCGAGAGTGCTGAATTATATTTACTATTTCTTCGACTATATTTTTAAACGAGTATTTCCAAAAATCATACTTCTGGATAAACTCTATTTTTTTGTTACTGCAGGAAGAAACAGGGCAATTTCCAGAACCGAAACCTTGGGCCGGCTAAACTATTGCGGTTTTGAAATTCTGGATACCTTAATCGATGAAAATCTAATGTACTTTGTTGCAAGAAAGGAATTCAGCCCTGATAGTATAACCGAAAAGTCTTATAGAATTTTTCTGAGACTCCCTCGAAAGGGAAAAAACGGAAAACAGATTAAGGTGTACAAGCTGAGAACGATGTTTCCTTATGCGGAATATATCCAGAACTACATTCATAAAACCAACAACCTTAAAGAAGGTGGTAAATTCCAAGATGACTTTCGCATTTCACTCGTAGGACGATTTTTCAGAAAGTACTTTCTTGATGAAATTCCTATGTTGTTGAATTTGATCAAAGGAGACCTGAAACTTGTTGGGGTCAGGCCGTTGAGCAATCAGTATTTCAGTTTATATGACTCGGAATTCCAAGCGCAGCGCTTGAAACATAAACCAGGACTCGTGCCCCCCTATTATGTAGACATGCCTAAGACGTTGGAAGAAATTCAGGCATCTGAAAAGAAATACCTGGATTCGTATGAAGTTGCACCCTTTAAAACGGATTTCATTTATTTATTGAAGGCGTTTCGAAATATTCTGTTTAGGAGAGCGAGAAGTAAATAAATGCCTTGGATTAACGCCTCTAAAGTCTGATTAATCAAACAGAATTTTTGTTGTTTTTGGTAAATGGATGCTCATCAAGTGGCCTTTTTGCCAATGGATGATAATCCCCTACCACACCTACAGGTTTAGCATGTCTTATGTTGTGAACAATATCGATAGCATTGGAAGCTTCGTCAATTCCAAATCCACTGCCATTAAGTATTTGTTTATACACTTCTGTATGAAGATCCGTAAAACCATCACTGAATTCGACCTCATTCCCTTCAAGCAAAAAGGACCTGTATGTCCTTTGCCCCTTTTCTTTCAGTTCTTCGGGCAATAGTTCCTCATTAATCGAAAGGAACCACCGCACATTGCAGCGGTCGAGTTCTAAATATCCAGAAGCTCTGTCGTGCTCGTGTATATGCACTACATTTGATTTAACCCCTCCGAAAATCCAGCAAAGCATATCAAAAAAATGGACTCCGATATTTGTCGCTATCCCGCCCGACTTTTGCACGTCTCCTTTCCAGGACGTATAGTACCAATGCCCTCGAGAAGTCAAATAAGTCAGATCCAAATCATATACCTTGTCTTTCGGACCGTCATCAACCATCTTCTTAAATGCAACAATACTTGGATGCAGTCTCAACTGTAGGACATTCCAGATTCTATTTCCCGTTATTTCCTCAATCTTTCTGAGTGAGTCGATATTCCAGGGATTAAGCACCAAGGGTTTTTCACAAATCACGTTCGATCCAGCTCTAAGTGCCATTCTAATATGAGCATCGTGCAAGTAGTTGGGGGTACAAATACTTGTATAGTCTACTCCTATGTCACGTTCGAATTTCAATTTTGCTATGTGTCTGTCAAACCGCTCGAACTCCACGAAAAAATCTGCTTTTGGAAAATACGAGTCTATGATCCCAACACTATCAAATCTGTCCAGGGCCGCCACGAGGTTGTTGTTGGTCTCCTTTATAGCCTTAAGATGACGAGGTGCGATGTACCCTGAAGCTCCGATCAATGCAAAGTTCTTCATTTAATTCTATTTACTTTCCCGTCAATGTTCTCATAAACCTCTCCGGACTCAGGGCAGGTGGCATTGCCACTTTCATCGAATTTCAGTCGATGACCATATTCACTTACCCAGCCTACCTGCCTACCCGGGTTGCCTATCACAAGCGCATATGGCAATACTTCCCTGGTTATGACAGCTCCTGCCCCTATCATTGAAAATCTTCCTATTTGATTTCCACAAATTATCGTGGCATTGGCCCCAATCGTAGCTCCTTTGGATACTACGGTTTTCTGATATTCATTTCTTCGATTTACATGACTTCTCGGGTTGATCACATTTGTAAATACCATCGAAGGCCCAAGAAACACATCATCTTCACAGATAACTCCTGTGTATATGCTAACATTGTTTTGAACCTTGACATTATCCCCCAAAACCACCTGGGGACTCACTACAACATTCTGCCCGATATTACATTTAGCTCCAATTACACAATCATTCATAATATGCGAAAAGTGCCAAATCTTTGTTCCTTCACCTATTCGACAACCATCGTCAATAACTGCAGTTTCGTGAGAGAAGTAGGACATTTCTATCTATTGGTGATTTCAGCGATAATATAATCACAATTAACAGCAAGAGGGCTATCAAAAAGGTCTGATTTCCAATTAACATTTTTGTTTTTTGAAAACATCATCCTTGGAACAACAAAAAGAAATTGCCGTTGAAAGTTTTGTTGGGCTCAAGTCATAGTGTCAGCCGATTTCAAAGACCTCAAAATCTTCGCCCTTACCGTATCTGATCAGATCAAAAAGCTTATAATTTTCCAAGGTATGGATATCTTTCAGTCGACAATCTCCATTGCCTAATATTTCGACAACCTCGAAATCCGACACTTCACCAAAATTTGTCAATCGGAACTTCTTGCCGACTCTCAGATTATTAAAAGATTTGGACATGTTAAGTGAATAAAGAAAATGAGTAACGCAGGAAATGTGAATTAAAAGTCACCCCTCAATTCCCGGAAGCGTTTTCTGGATTCGGCAACGTAAATACTACCTGGAAATTTTTTGAGTAGATCGGTGTATAGTTCCATCGCTTTATCTTCATTTTTCAAATCTTCTTCATTGATGACTGCTGTAAGAAACAACGCATCATCACCCAGAATTTCAAAATAATGTCCCTGATTTATTTCATTCAGGGCCTCAAGGGCACCTTCAAAATCACCCAATTTTCGCATTGTTTGTGCCATTAAATAGTAGATCTCATCCTGGATACTGTGATCGGGATATTTCACCAGCATCGTTTTTAGTTCAATGATTGCAAGCATGGGTTGGTTCTGGAAAATAAGTAGCTCAATATTCGCGTACTCCTTCATTACCACATCTGTAGAATCAAATACAGTATTATTCTTTATAAGGATACTCAAATCAAGAGCATCATTGGCAATTTGTCGTGATGTAGCCAGCTTCAGGATATCAAGATGCCCTTGGGCCAGTTCAAATTCGCCCTTGAAGTAGGACAACTTTGCACTTTTCAATTTTGCCTGATAACCCAGAGGTTCATCTTTGAACATTTTCTCAACTTGAGCATATAACAAGATTGACTCCCAAGGTTCTTTATTGAGTAAATAAATATCAGCGAGATCCATTTTAGCCTCGGCAACCACTCTATGCTTCCCTATTGGCTGTTTCACGACCTCCGATAAAATGGAGATGGCTTCTGGAATTTCATTGAGTTGGAATGCATGTAAAAGTGCCATTCGCCTTTGAGCATCCATAACTGTAAATACGTCTCTCGAATTCTTTCGAAATTCATCGTACTTGGTGATTAGTCCCCTTACTGCCGAACTATCAACAGGATATGTGGTTTTGATCACTTCCTCCTCAGAAAGTAACGCATACTTTCTGGCAACACTATGACTCGGACTCTCCGTGAAGTCATTCATTATATATTTAAAGGCTTTATCGGCAGATTTATAGTCTTTATTGCGATAGGCAATCATGCCTACATTCATAATATTTTCACCTTTATTCTGAAGACGCATGTCTAATGCCCTTGCCTGTCTTAAGGCTGCACTGAAATTTTTTTGTTGAAGATGCGTCCACACAAGCATATCATTGTAGATGGTGTTGCCACCATCATTTTGGATTTTCTCATAAAGCACAATTTCCAGAGTATCCAAATCCTCGGGTTCTGTCAAAACACGTTGGAATGAGTTTTTGACATAATTGATATTCTGAGGTTGAAATTTAGAGAATGTCAAATATTCCTGAACCATCAATTGCTTTCGATTCATCAGTCGATACGCATTGGCCAATTCAAGTGAAAAAAGCTCAGGTCGTCCTATTCTCGCTCGTCCTTCCTGATATGCCCATAGGGCATACTCTCTCAGATTCTTTTCGAAAAAGCTCTGTGCGAGAATTCGTACACTATTAGGCTTTCTCGTTTCACTAGCTTGCTCCGCCACTTTTTTGATAATCCCTCTGAATATACGCTCCGCTTTTTCTTCTTCATTTTTGGCCTGGAAAAGTAGACCCTTGTCCAGCTCGTACAAGAAGTTCGTTGGGTTCTGCCGCAATACCATCTTCAAGTATTTTTCGGCTTCTTCATAATCTTGTATAGTCAATAGAAGCTTGAAGTAATTATCATGAATTCGAGGTATATTTTGTCGATTGCGTGCCAGTTTCTTATACTCCGTTTGCGCTTTTTCGAATTCACCCATGCGGTAATATTGATTCGCCAGACTTACAGGATCAACTGACTGCCCAAAGACATTCAATACCATAAAAGCCCAGAAAAAAAATGATAGCCCTCTTTTCATCTTATCAACATTATTAACACGCTTATTACTAAATGTAATTAAATATTAATTTTAATTATTATCTATTAGTAATGTGGATATGTGTATAACTTCTAATTCACAATTTGGTGTATGAACTGTTCATGATTTGTCTACACTTTTTGTATTTATCCACATTTTATTCACTTATAAAATACTGATTTACAGATAGTTAATTTAAAATATTAGTAATCCGTCTTTTTTGTGGATAATATATGTTTACTGTATTTGCGTGGATTATGTTTGGATGAATTGGGGAATATGGATAGATAATTACATAAGTGGTTTCGGGTGTAAGGAATGGTGTTTATTTGTGGGGAAAACGAACGTGAAAATAACAGAGTTATGAACATTTAATCGTTGTGATCAACGGTGTAGGTTATATTGATATCTGAAAGTTCCCAGTTCTTTTTGATTTTTATTGTTTTGGTACGATTGAATGTATCATAGTAATATTTGATAGGTTCGGGTGGAGTTTTAGTGAGTATGTTGCCGGTGTCCCACGAACCGTTTCCATTAATGTCCTCTATAAATCGAACGAGGTATGATCCTGCGTCTAGGTAGGAAAAGGTGTAAGATGGTGTGTCTCGAATTTCTTGAATTACTGATAGATCGTTTGGATTGAGAAGTTGAATAATGTAGTGCTCCGCATTAGTGGATACGACACCACTAATAAGACCAGTGTCTTGCAGGGAAGCCGCTGTGATACGTTTGGTAAGAACATCGTTTGTATCTGATTCTGCTGAGATAAATGAACCTCTCCTAACGTTTAGAGTAAGAGATTGATCAGTTTGAATATAGTTTTCAAGTTTGATGGGCCAGGTGAGTTGGGTTTTGTTTTCATTCCAAAATAGGAGCGTGTCGGAAGTGATAGTGTAGGTTGTGGAATCAACCTGAATCAAGATGCTATCCAAGTCAATCGTCTTGATGGGTTTAGAGAAGTTGAATTTAAGAGGTGATTCGGAAGTGATAGTATTTTCTCGAGGTGTAATCTGGAGGTTAAAAGGATCAGCCTTGATCTTTGAATCAATGAAATAATAAGTGATTGTGTCTTGGAGAATATTATTGATTGAGTCACGAGATGTTACATAGAGTATTGAAGAATCTCCATAGGCTTGATTATGATTGAAGAACCTGAGAAGATTTGGTTCTTTTTGGATATAAAATAGGCTGTCAGAACTTTCTATACTGAATTCAGTGATGGGTTTGGAGAATGTAAGGTCAAAGTATTTACCATAGGGACGAGATGAGGTTAGTCTAAGGGGCCTGGTATTTAACCGTTGTGTAGTGAAGTTTATATCTGAAATATTCTGAGTTAGTCGAATTGTATCTGTATAAAAACCATAGGCCTCATCTTCCGATTCGGCTTTTAGATTATTGTTTTTATCTATTGCTGCATAAACTAAATAATCATTAGATGGTAGATTGGTGAATTTGTAGTTACCCGATGTATCAGTTCTTGTGAAATAAGACGCTTGTCCGGTGAGTATGTCTAGCGTGTCATTTAGTGCATAAAGTGATACAAGTGTATTCTCCTTGGGTTCTTGTGTATATAGATCGAGAATATTACCGGAAACTTCAAGAGAATCAATATAAGGACCTGTCGAAAAACTGAGTTTAAGGCCAAGGGGGGCATTGCTATTCGTAATATCTTGGATCGTATTTCCAAAGTTGAACGTATATGTTGTAGAATCAGCGAATGGCCTGTCGAAAGTTAAAAGAACTGAGGTTTTATTGGCTCTTGCTTTGTAAGTTCCATCAATTTTTGGAGTGATAATGAGATTATTTTCGATGTTATTGGTTTTAACCCATTCATCAAATTCCAATAAAATTGTATTTCCTGAATAATTGATTTGTGCACTGTCAGGAACGGTGCGAATTAGGAGAGGGGGTGTTTCATCTATAGGTCCACCGGTAGGTGAAGAAATGCGGGCGCACGAGATAAATATCAATAGGGCAAAAAGAATCAACCAGTACTTCTTCATTTTTTTTGAAGGACGTAAATAAGACTTGAGTATTGCTTTGACTTACGGGCTTTAAAGTTCGAAATAAATCCGGATAAAAAGCCAGTTAGTGGGTATAGAGGATTGCCCTTGTACTTTTCCGACAGTAGACTTACATAATAGCTGTCAAATTTCATCGGTAACTGAGCAACAATTTTCAGTCCAAAGTTTTTTGCGAAAGCAATGAACGTTTCAGGGTGAAAATGATATAGATGACGAGGTACATCATAACCTGCCCAATAAGTTGAGTATTTTTCTGCGTCCCACGATAGATGATTTGGTAGAGCCACGATCATGGTACCATTGGGTAATAACATTTTGTGTAAAGAGGTAAAGGTCTGTACAAGGTCATGTACATGTTCCAGGACATGAAAAAGTGTTATGATTTTGAATTGTTCATTTGAAATTGAGCTTAATGATTCAACTATACTGTCATCCCCGAGCTTCTCTTGGGCAATGATTCTAGCTTCGTAATCGGGTTCCAGTCCTATCGTTTTCCAACCTTGTTTCCTGGCAAGGGCCAGGAAATGGCCGGTACCGCAGCCATAATCGAGGAGTTTATCAGGTTTTGCCACGAAACGGTTGATAAGGTGCAATTTTTGTCGAAGAGTGTAGTTGCGTACTGCATGGTAAACGATGTCAATCGGAGACCTCTTGCGATTACTATGACTAATGTAATTATCTGATTTATAGTATTTTATGATTGATTTTGCATCTGGTCGTGGGTTGGTAAAAGCCAGTCCACAGTTAGAGCACTTGACGATATTGAATGTATTTTTGGTTAAGAAATGGTCAGGTGTAGCACGAATCAATTCGTATTTATCACTACCACATGAAGGACATGTTTTAAGTGTCTCTAACATTATCTGCCAATATAAACCATAAGTACAGAAATGTCTGCCGGTGAAACTCCACTTATTCTTGAGGCTTGTCCGATGGTTTTGGGTTTTATCTTTTTGAATTTTTCTTTGGCTTCGGCAGAGAGAGCTGGGATCGAGTCAAAGTCAAATTCATCAATGATTTGAAAGTTCTCGAGCCCTTTTATCTTATCGGCCAGTTTTTGTTCTTTCGAGATGTAATCTTCGTATTTAAGAAGAATATCGGCTTGCTGAAGTATATCTGGATGATATTTGCTGATATAGTCGGATAGATCCTCATTAATTGCTGGTAAGTCAAGAATGTTGATCTGAGGCCTTTTGATAAGGCGGGCGAGTGAAGTAGTCTCTTTTATGGTTGCTGTGTTTAATTCGCCAAGGACTGTGTTGGCTTCTTGTGGTTTAACCTTTTTTTGTTTCAGATCGTTGATCAAACGATTGGTGTCGTTTATTTTCTCCTGGGTTTTCTTGAGACGCTCGATTGAAGCTAAGCCTAAATCAAAGCCTTTTTCTGTAAGCCGAACATCTGCATTATCTTGACGAAGTAGAATTCTGTATTCGGCACGTGATGTAAACATTCGGTATGGTTCATCCGTGCCTTTGTTAATGAGGTCATCGATAAGTACACCTATATATGCCTCTGAACGGCTCAGTACGAACGGGTCCTGCTTGTTTATCTTAAGATGAGCATTGATTCCTGCTATAAGTCCTTGAGAACCAGCCTCTTCGTATCCTGTCGTGCCATTAATTTGTCCTGCGAGAAAGAGGTTTTCAATGAGTTTGGTTTCCAGGGTCAGATTGAGTTGCGTTGGTGGAAAGTAGTCATATTCAATAGCGTACCCTGGGCGGAACATTTTGGCATTTTCGAATCCTGGAATTTTTCGCATAGCTTCCATTTGAACTCCTTCAGGTAAAGAGGTAGAAAATCCGTTGACATAGATCTCAACGGTGTCCCAACCTTCGGGCTCCACGAATATTTGATGACGTGACCTTTCTGCAAATCGATTGATTTTGTCTTCAATTGATGGACAGTAGCGCGGACCTAATCCTTGAATTCGCCCATTGAACATTGGGGATTTGTCAAAGCCCGTTTCCAGGATGGAATGAACTTCCGGATTGGTATAAGTGATGAAACAGCTTCTTTGGTTGGTGAGAGTGGATGTATTATCGGAAAAGGAGAATTTACCCGGTAAGTCATCCCCTGGTTGTTCCTCCATCTTGGAGTAATCAAGAGAGCGACCGTCCACTCTTGGCGGTGTACCGGTTTTCATTCTACCTGATTCAAACCCCAACTGAACGAGTTGTTCGGTGATACCTTTTGCAGCTCGTTCTCCTGTACGTCCTCCACCAAACTGTTTTTCACCGATATGAATGATCCCGTTTAAAAAGGTGCCGTTGGTTAGGATTACACTATGAGCGTAGAATTCCATACCCATTCCGGTAGTTACACCTTTCACTGAATGGTCTTCTACAATTATACCGGTGACCATTTCCTGCCAAAAGTCAATGTTTGGGTTTGATTCCAACGCTAACCTCCACTCTTCGGCAAACCGCATTCGGTCGTTTTGAGTTCGTGGACTCCACATAGCCGGACCTTTGGATTTGTTGAGCATGCGAAATTGGATCATGGATTTGTCGGAGATAATACCTGACATTCCTCCGAGCGCATCAATTTCTCTCACAATTTGACCTTTGGCGACACCGCCCATGGCCGGATTGCATGACATCTGAGCGATGGTATTCATATTCATAGTGATCAATAAGACTTTTGAACCCATGGTGGCTGCTGCGTGTGCGGCTTCACAACCGGCATGTCCGGCACCTACTACTATGACGTCATACTTTGAAAACATAATTCTCGGAATGTTCCACGTGGAACGTTTCTATTGTAAATAAGAAGGTGTTTCACGTGAAACACCTTAATGAATTAAATTTCGAGCAAAGATAAGCAGGCTTCTTCTTTTTCTCTCATAAGTCTTTTCTCTTCATTGGTCTTATCATTCCAGCCCATTAAATGCAGAAGCCCATGAGCAAGCACTCGTTGAAACTCTTTCTCCCAGTGAATTTCCAATTGTTGGGCATTATCCATAACCCTCTCAATTGAAATGAAGATGTCAGCTTCAATATCGTGTGAATTGTCACTGTTATCGAATGTGATTATGTCTGTAAGGTAATCGTGAGAGAGGTAGGTTTGGTTGATGTTTAATAAATAGTTGTCTGAACAAATAATGTAGTTTAAAACAACAAGCTTGAAATTGTGACTTGTAATGATGTCTTTGATCCATGCCTTAATGCTATCGGCAATGGGGACGTCTGAATCCACATCTTCGTAGAAAAAATTTAGAGAGGACATTTAACCCAGGTAAAATGTGAGTACCACTTGGCGGCCGTCCTGGTTAAAACTGACTTCGTCTGAAAGATGTTTCATAAGAAAAATTCCCCTACCTCCAGCTTTTTCTAAGTTTTCCGGAGCGGTTGGGTCTGGTAGGTTATGAAAGTCAAAACCAGGGCCTTCATCTGAAATTGTAAAGGCAATGGAGGAATCATTGAATTTTGCTGATAGATGAACGTTTTTGTTCTTGTCAGATTGGTTTCCATGAACGATGGCATTGTTGACCGATTCCACAACGGCTATCATGATATTGCCATAGACATCATCGGTCAATTCGTATTTTTCTTTGGTGTTGTCTACAAAGCTCTCAACAATACGAATGTTATCCAGAAGTGAGGGTATTTCGATACTAATGCTATTCATTCAGCTATCAGTTGTTCTGTTGTTTTATTTTTTTGAAGTACTTGTTGGTCTCTTTTTTGTAATACGGATTGAGTTTTGCCGGTATAGTTCTCAACAACTCAATCTCTTTTTCTTTGGCCTTTAAATACTCGTTAAGTGACTGAGGCACAGATAGTTCATAGTCAAAAGCCGTTTCAGCCTTTCTTCTTTCTTCTTCACCCCGCTCCTTCATTGAATTCTCTGCGTCCAGCAGCCGTGTCAGAATTTCTTGTTGGCGATCTATTGTTTCATCGGTGATATTCTTGTTAATCAAATCCACCTCATTCTTCTCCATTTGCTCGGCCAACTTCTGTATTTTCTCGCCTAATTTATCTCCGTCTGTACCGGTTTCAAAATTTTCCAACGCGTTTCTTAAGCGTTCCTGTTGGGCAGCAAGCTTTGCCAATTCCTCGGATAACTGACGACCTGACTTACCACTTCGCTTCAATTCTTGTATTTGATTGCTGAGTTGTTCCTGGAGTTGACTGAGATTACCCATTTGCGGCTGATTTTTGCCATCTCCCTTTCCCTGCCCCATCATTTGCGCCATTTGCTGCTGCATTTGTTGAAGAACATCATCAAGCAGAAGGGCTAAATTATTAATTGACGTCATTGTAAATTGCTGCTTACCAGTAGCTTCTGAAATCCTTCTTTCTTTCAGCGCATCCAGACTGCCGTCCATTTGTCGATTCATTTCACTTAATTCTCTCATCACAAAAGAAGAGATTTGAAACACTCTTTTGCTCAAAGACACGAGGCTATCTTGGATAATCTGAGAATCGTCTTTTAGCTTAAGTTGTTGTTGTGACAACTCATTAAACCTTGGATCACTTTGGCGAATTTGCCGGAATTCGTTCATCAGGTCTTCTTGATCAAATGAAAGTGTTACTAGATTATCGACCAGATCACGCAGGTTTTCCAGGTTTTCCTGCATTTGTGCCATTTGCATACTGCTTTGCATGGATTGCAGGCTTTTTTGCATTTTCTTCATTTGCTCAAGGGCCTGTTGCTGCGACTTTTGAGACTGCTTTCTTTTGTTGTTTTGTAGCTGTTCTTGGGAGTTTTGTTGTTGTTTTTGAATTTCATTGAACATCTCTTCCATGTTTTCAGGAAGAGGATCTGGGTTTTCCCTGTCTTGATTCAATTCATTAAGCTCATCCATCTTTTTTTCGAGCTCCTGCATATCAAGTTTCTCATCCCCTTGTTGCTGGCTTAGGCTATCTGTGTCATTTTTTCGGCTATCTGTTTTTTCCAAAAGATCCTCTTGATCTTCAATTTCTTCTTGAAGGTCATCCAGGCGTTCTTGTAATTTTTGGTCGAACTGAAGCTTTTTAAACAATTCTAGTGCCCTTTCAATTTCCTCTTTAATATCACCTTCTTGCTTTTTCAATTCTTCCATCGTCTGACGGAATTCATTTATATCTTCTTGATTTTCAAGTAGTTCCTTGAGTTCCTCGTATAACTTTTTTGTTTCATCATCGAGAATATCATTCATCAATTTCTGGAGTTGATCTACCTTATCCTTCAATTCCTCATTCTGAGGACTGAACTGCTCTTGTTTGATGTTGTTAAGTTGATTTTCCTTGTTCAGCTCTTCGAGTTCCTTTCTAATTTCCTCCTTTTGTTTCAGAATGTCCTGCATCAATTTTTCATCCTGCCAGTCCAGCTCCTTTTTTGTTTTTAGACGTTCATCGGCTTCATTGATCTTTTCATTGAGCTCTTCTGCCTTTTTGAGGGTTTCGTTAATCTTGTCTTGTACTTGCTCAGCTGTCTGCTCTATCTCCTCTTCTATTTCCTTCTTGGATGGAATTTTGAAGGTATAGATGCCCGTTTTGCTTGACTTTGCGCCATTCACGCCATCATTGTCTGAAACTTGCATGTAATATGAGATTTCTGAACCTGCTTCAATTTTGGCAGAATCGAGGTTGTACACCTTATAGTAAGTTTGGTTGGTCAAAGATGGACTGAACTCTATTGGTAAGCGCTCGAATTCCCCATTCTCATCGTATCTATAATAGAAATCAAGGCGTGAGAAGCCATGGTCATCCGATATATTGCCTGCCAAAACAATGGATTTGAAAAGAACGGTATCCTGATACTGGTCGAATAATATTTGAGGATATCGATCTTTGACTACCTCAATATTGAAAATCAGGGAGTCTTTGTTTTTGCTGAATTCATTCTCTAATTCAATGCTATAAGCAGTAGATTTTCTGAAGGGCTGGGAAAAACTGAACAAATCATCATCAGATCTCAATTGCTCCCTTTTCCCCATTTCCTTGAAGTTCAAGGTAAGCTCATTGGTAGCATTAGTCTGAAACCTCCAGTCGACTTTTGTCCCTTCCGGGACAATCATATTGCCACTGTTTTGTAATTTTTCTTTCTCTCTCTTCAGATATTGGGGAAAATTAAGATCGATGCTGAACACGTCTATTGAGGGTCGTTCGACTACATTTATGGTGTAGTCACCAGAGGTGAGGTTTTCGGCTTCCAAAGTAAATTGAACATCATTTTGAAGTCGGTTGAACGTGTATTCAAAGGATGTATTTCCAGTTTTTGTCGCCTTAAGCTTCCTATTCCCAGACCATACATAGAGACTCTCTGGGGTCGATTGACCTGTGGTTTGTATTTCTATCGTGAAGTTTTCACCCTTAAAACCCTGAAGTATCTGGTTTTCAATTTCAAACTTGAATGGAGCGGGAGGGATAAAGTCCTTGTTGTATTTTATAATTCGTGTAGAGCTTTCAGTGATGAATTGGGGCAATAGAATTAACAATAACAGAATTATTACTCCTGGTCCAATAGCATATTTCAGGAACTTCCTGTTTTTACTATAATCGATGGCACGTGTAAATCGTATGTCCTGTATTTCGCGGCTTTTCTGGGCTATCCCGGCTATCAGCAATTCATTCTCTGACTTACTGAGTTTCTCTAGTTGAATAATATTCAAGAGTTTATCCGATACTTCGGGAAAGAATCTTCCGATTTCAACAGCTGCTTCTTCATTTGAGATCTGTTGGCTATTGTTCTTAAGAAGCCAGAGATATCTTCCTATAAAATGAAGAAAGCCAATTATTGAAAGTGTCAGAAAGCTAAAAAACACCACGGTTCTTCCCGCGGTACCGAGTCTGGCAGAAAACTCCAAACTATTTACTAAAAGGAATCCACCCAAAAGAAGCGCTAAGAACAATATGGAGCCCTTAAGAATTTTATTCTTGTAGTACTTCCTTTTGAACCCCGTAAGTTGGCTCTTTAGTCGCTGATTAGATTCCTGATATGTCATTTTTCCATTTTTGCCTCTTTACTATTACGAGTGAAAGCTGGTAATGATTGCAAAACAATTGACCAATGGAGAAATATACTACTAAAATCAGGCAATTTCTAGGAGAATCGGGCAGTGATCGGAGTGAATAGCGTCTGCAAGTATGCGCGCATTAGAAAGTTTGTCGATCATGTTTATGGTAGTCATGTTGTAGTCAATCCTCCACCCGAGGTTTTTAGCTCGGGAATTAAAACGATAGCTCCACCATGAATAGTTATGTGGTTCTTGATTGAAATGCCTGAAAGTATCAACGAAACCCGATTCTATGAACTTGGACAACCATGCCCGCTCTTCAGGAAGGAATCCTGATGATTTCTTATTTGAAACCGGGTTGTGAATGTCAATTTCAGTATGAGCAATATTGTAATCACCGCAAATTATGAGGTTTTGACGCTCTTTTTTTAGTTCATTAGCATAGCCAAAGAAGAAATCGAGCCAAGCGTACTTGAAATCTTGCCGGATGTCACCCGAAGTGCCTGATGGCATGTAAACGCTCATCACTGAAACATCAGCGAAATCAGCCCTTATTACTCGACCCTCACTATCATAAACGCCTTCTCCACAACCATATTCAACATGTTCGGGTGGTGTTTTACTGAAGATGGCTACACCACTGTATCCTTTTTTTTCAGCCGGCATAAAAAACAGCTCGTATCCCAGGTCCGTAAATGGTTGATGATCAAACTGTTCTGGTAAGGCCTTGAGTTCTTGCAAACAGAGGACATCCGGAGATTCCTTTTTAAGCCATCCTACAAGGTCTTTTTTCATCGCGGCTCTTATACCGTTAAGGTTGTATGAAATGATTTTCATTGCTTAGGGTTGAAGTTGTATTCCGATTCAAAGTACTCAATGATATGGGATTTCAGTAGCTGTTCTTGCTCGAGCAGATCAAAGTGAGGCAGTTTTTTGATTGCCTTCCAGTGTGGCCATCCGTCATTGTCGACTCCCTCCAGCTCATAAAAACCGGAAGAACTTAGCACTCGGCAAATGGCAATATGCATTAGGTCTTGTTTTTCTTCCTTGGAGAACTGTCGTTTACCAGCGCCTAACTCTTGAACACCAATCAGGAATAGAACTGCATTTAAATCCGCAGGCCTTTTGCCGATTGAAGCTTTGATTTGATCAAGAAGCTTGACCCATGTTCTTTGGAGTTCTAAGTCTCTTTTGTACACGTTTTAATTCTCAGATTGTAGTGCTTCCCAGTATTCGACTGCCCTTCTCAAATGAGGAATTACGATGGTTCCGCCAATGAGATTCGCTATTGAGAACGTTTCAAAAATCTGTGGAGTAGTGATACCTAACTCATGGCATTTACCAAGATGGTAACGTATGCAATCATCACAACGAAGCACCATTGAAGTGGACAAACCAATGAGCTCTTTGCTGGTTTTATCCAGAGCTCCTTCTGCGAAAGCATTTGTGTCCAGGTTGAACAATCTTTTTAATACGGTATTGTTCTCTTCAAGGATTTTTTCGTTCATCCTTGCCCTGTAATCATTGAATTCCTTGACGATACTCATTATTTTAAAGTTGGCTCAAATATATATGCCTTAAAAGAAAATCCACCAAGTTTGAGTTCCAATGATTCGAGATTTTGTCTCCTTGTTTTTCCCAAAGGTCTGTTTGACTTGTAGTGGCCCATTGGAACGTGGGTCGGATCAACTTTGTGTAAACTGTGTTGGCGACTTACCGAAGACCGGAAATCACATCATTGAGATTCCTGAGTTTGACCAACGATTTTCAGGGGTTATCAAATATGAATCAATTTTGGTTTACCTCTTATTTCAGAAAAAGGGAGTTGTTCAAAAGATACTCCATGAGCTAAAATACAATGACAGGCCCGAGATAGGTCAGTTATTGGGGCGTTGGTATGGTGTTGAGTTGAAGGAATCCGGTTTTGAATTTGATTTGATAATCCCGATACCTCTTCACCCTTCGAAACTCAAAAAACGCGGGTATAATCAAAGTGAGTTTTTTGCATCAGGTATTGCTCAAGTAATGGAAACAAGGCTGTTGCCTGAAGGACTTGTGAGGACAAAGGCTACGACAACACAGACCAAAAAAAGCCGGCTGGAGCGCTGGGACAATGTTTCTGGGCTTTTTGAATGCTCAGACGCGTCATTGATCAAGGGAAACAGAATCCTTCTGGTAGATGATGTATTGACTACAGGATCGACCCTTATTGCCGCAGGAGAACCTCTATGGAAGGCTGGGATCTCCTCATTGAGTTTTGGAGTAATTGCCGCTGCAAAATAAAAAAGGCCCTAAAATGGGCCTTCATATAGTTTATTGAAACCTAATTACTTTCTTTTCTTTTTGCCTCCAAAAACACCTCCTAGCAATCCGCCACCACTACTCAATTCTCCTACACCAATTGAGATCATTGCACATCTGAATCCAATAGAATTACTGGCTTGATCCTGGGCCAGGAACCTACGTGTACCAGGAGACATCCAGTAAGCAATATCCTTCCAAGAACCACCTTTGTAGACCCGTAGTCTATCATTCACAAGTGATCTAAAGGACTCTCTATTGTCAGAGGCAAGCACTTCATTTTTGGCGTTGTCATCTCTCCATCGATAACCATACAAGTCTTGGCCATCGGCTGTTCCATTTTTTCTAACAGGATTTAAATCATCGATGTCCTGGTAAGACAATGGGCGATAGATATCATAGACCCACTCACTGACATTGCCAGCCATATTGAAAAGCCCAAAGTCATTAGGAGCGAAAGTTCCGACCTCATCCGGAATCACTTTTCCATCGTTTCTAACCGACCCTGCAATACCAGCATAATCACCTCGACCTCTTTTGAAGTTACCAAGCATCTCACCTCTTCGTTTTCCATAAGGATTTCTCACGCCTCTACCATCCCAAGGATAAACACGACCATATTCTTCATTTTCATCAAGGTATTGTGTTCCAACGGTAGCTTTAGCTGCGTATTCCCATTCCGCTTCATTTGGAAGCCGTATTTCTGGTAAATAAACGCCTTGTTCTATCAATTGCTGTTTTGTAAGTGAGTCTGAAACCCCTGCCAGCAGTCGATTATTGTTGTTCACAACATCAGTACGCCATTTGCAGAAATCAATTACCTGTTCCCACGAGACACCAACCACCGGGTAATCGTCATATCCAGGGTTACTGTAATAGTTTTCAGCATAGACATCATTAAATGAGAACTCACTGAACCATACTTCATCGTTTGGCAGTGTAGTTTCATAGAACTGCTGTGTGGAATCACGTTTGACATTAAAAACATACTCCTTCCAGAAATTATTGGTGATTTCCGTTTCATCCATGTAGAAAGAATTGATCGTCACTGTTCTTTCTATGTTATCTCTTGAGTTCATCAAATCTTCTTCGAATGAACCTAATATGGTTCTACCACCTTGGATGAAAGTCATCGTTGAAGGCACTTGAAGGTTTGTGATGTCATATCTCGTATATAGTGTATCTCCGGGTTCTCCTTTACCTAATGGTGATCCAGTAAGTGCACTTGTTGGATTACCACCCCCGAAAATATTCTTTACGAATGAACATGAGGAAATCAGCGCTGTTGATACTATGAGCAGCAGGCAAGTTCGAATGAACCTCATCGTTTTTGTCATGATAGTTTCTTTAGTCTCGTTGTCTAGGTGTATTAAGAACCGCTAATATACACGTATCTAAATACTTATTCAAAATCCTAATGGGCCGAATACATTCCAAAAACGCAGCATAATAGCCCATTATTTTATATCTGACCATCTAAATCGCTCTAATTTTCCTGAATGGGCGTGTGTTTTACCGAATTATTACCTTTTTCACCAGTTCATGTGAATTTTCAGCATAGATATCTTGATTTTATCAGGGGTATATACCACTCAGGCAATCTTGAGGGTAAGATTTGAGTGGATACCCCTTTTTTTGAACCTATGAAGAAGAATCAGTTGTATTGGGCCCTCCAGTTTGGAGGTTGGGGAGGATTGATGTTTACCAATTACCTGGCAATCGCCTTCATGTTGCCTTCTTTACCCCTTTTGGCAGCTAATTTCTTCACAATGTTGGTCGGAATAGGTTGCAGTCATTTATATCGACTTTATGTTAAGAGTCAAAAATGGGCTGATTTAAGGATTGTAAAACTTTTGCCAAAAGTATTCGCGGCAAGCTTGCTCCAGGGGATAGTTACAGCGGTTCTATCGTTCAGCGGTATTGTTGGAGCGTTCGTGATCTTTGTAAAACTCAACCCCGAAGCCTATGGTGACATTCTTGCGCTGACAGGAGCAAAGGGCTTGGAAGGCCTGGATGAAGAAACCCTGAAGAAAATAGAGGAATCGAGCCTAAGTCAATTCACACCAAGCGCCATAATTGGTATGGCGGCCAGCTTTATTTCACAATATTCAATTTTCTACATCAGTTGGTCTGCATTGTATTTTGCCTATCAGTTCTTGCAGAAAAACAGAAAGGTAGAGATCGAAAAATGGAAATTGCAGGCCTCGGTCAAAGACGCAGAGCTGAGTGCTCTCAAGTCGCAGGTCAATCCACACTTTATCTTCAACAGCTTGAATAACATTCGATCACTTGTAGTTGAAGATTCGGAAAAGGCCAGAGATATGATCACTCACCTTTCTGATTTACTCCGGTTTTCAATACAATTTGATCAGTATGAGAAAGTCAGTTTGGAAAAGGAGATAGAAGTAGTTCGGGATTATTTGAACCTGGAGTCAATCCAGCTGGAAGAAAGGTTGCGTTACGAAATAAATATTCAAAAGAAGTCATCAGAAGTCGGGCTGCCTCCAATGATCATTCAAACTTTGGTCGAAAATGCGATTAAACATTCGATCAACGAGTTACCTGATGGGGGAGAGATTCATATTGAATCAGAAATAAGAGATGACTACCTTAAGATATACATTAAAAATACCGGCCAGATGCGTGAAAAGAAAAAAGGGGAAAGAAAAGGCATTGGAATTGTGAATGCTCGGGAGAGGTTGAGGTTGCTTTATGGAGAGAAGGCCAGTCTGACTGTTGAAAATATGAACGAAAAAATGGTTTGTGCCACTATTAATATCCCTCTACTATGAAAACTATGGTAATTGATGACTCTCGACTAGCGAGAAACGAACTCAAAAGATTGCTCAAAGAGCTTGATAATGTTCAGATAGTAGGAGAGGCGGCAAGTGTTGATGAAGCCATCGAAAAAATGCCTGAGTTAAAACCGGATTTGATTTTTCTGGATATCCAAATGCCCGGAAAGAATGGGTTCGACTTACTCGAGGAACTGGAAAATGTGCCGGAAGTAATTTTCTCTACGGCTTATGATGAACATGCCCTCAAGGCTTTTGAATACAATGCCCTGGATTATCTGGTGAAACCTGTTTCAAAAGAACGACTCGCAGGGGCTGTATCCAAGGTGTTTGAAAAGGTTGAGAAAAAGCAACGGGGAAGCTCTGATGATAATAAACTCACTCTTGATGATCAGGTATTTGTGAAAGATGGGGAAAGGTGTTGGTTTGTACAGCTTTCTGATATCAGGTTATTTGAGGTAAGTGGAAACTATACTACCGTGTATTTTGATAATTCAAAGCCCATGATCACTCGTACCTTGAATTACCTGGAATCAAGATTGGATGATAAAACATTCTTTAGAGCGAACAGGCAACAAATCATCAATTTGAAGTGGATTGAGAGAATAGAACCTTGGTTTAGTGGAAGCTTGCGTATTTATATGAAAGGCGGGGAAGAAATAGATGTTTCAAGAAGACAAACCCTTAAATTCAAGGATCTAATGAGCTTTTAATGAAGCGAGGCAACAATTTTCAACAAGTAGGGTTTGAATTTTTATCCATCGTTGTGGCTGTTATTTTGGCAATGGCCTTGACGGAATGGAGACAGGACGTGCTCAATAGGAAGCAGGCTGAGGTTTCCTTTCAAAATATCCTCCAGGAAATCGGTGAGAATATTGATGAATTACAGAATGACTCCTCGGCATTGGCTGAAGATGTTGAAGAAATGGGCAGATGGCTTGAAGTGGATAGGCAGCATAGAGATACAATGGCGATGGATATCAGTTTCGATTATAGCTTCCTCACAACCGCAGCTTGGGAAGTAGCACAAATGAATCAATCCCTGACTTTCCTGGAGAATCAAAAAGTTCAAGACCTGGCCCAGGTATATGAAGCTCAGGAATTTTATGAAAATACTGGAACCAAGGTGTTCGACTTGATGTCAGGGTTTGCGACCAGTGGAGAAAGCAATAGTATGGAATATCAAAATGCAGTTACTGCGCTTCGATTCAAAATGAGACTTACTTATGCTTCAGTTGTGACCTATCTTGGGGTAGCCAAAGCGGTGAGGAAAAGATATCTCACAACATCTGATTCAACAGACTAATTCCTTCATCTACTGAAAGAACTTCATCTATTCTTAAAATCAATCGGGTCTTGTACTCCTTCATTTGACATTTTCTCGGGTTTGCTTGAACGAAAGCCAACACTTTCCCAAAAATTGGTGATTGAAAGTACTTCTCATTTTCTGATGGAACGAAGTAACATTTCATAGCACCACCTTTTAATGTTACTTTTTCAAAACCCAATTGTTCGGCAGACCACCTCAAACGTACCGTTTTGGTCAGGTCATTTACAGCCTCCGGAATAGGTCCGAAACGATCATTCAGTTGCTCAATGAATGTGTTTAGTTCTTCTTCTTTTTTGATTGAATCCAGTTTCGAATACAAGCTTAATCGTTCTGAAATATTGGAAACGTAGCTATCTGGAATGAGTATTTCCAAATCAGTTTCAATAACACAATCCTGAACAACCACTTCGGCAGCTTCTTCTATCAATTCTTTGCTGAACAGGTCTTTAAATTCAGTCTCTTTTAATTCCTGAACAGCATCATCAAGAATTTTGTGATACATATCGAATCCTAAATCCGAAATAAACCCACTTTGTTCTGCTCCAAGAAGGTTTCCGGCTCCCCTTATATCAAGGTCTCGCATGGCCACTTTAAAACCATCACCTAAATCGGAGAACTCTTCAAGTGCACTCAATCGTTTCCTTGAATCGGAACTTAAGCCGATGGTTGGAGGCGTAAGTAAAAAACAAAAGGCTTTGCGATTCGACCTACCGACTCGCCCTCGCATTTGGTGAAGGTCAGATAAGCCAAACATATTCGCACGATTGATGATAATCGTATTGGCATTTGGAATATCCAGCCCTGATTCAATGATATTGGTGGAAACCAATACATCGAATTCTCCTTCTATGAATTTGAGCATGACTTTTTCAAGCCTGCTTCCCTCCATTTGGCCATGGGCCACTCCAATACGTGCATCAGGCACCAATTTGAGGACGATATTGGCCACCTGATCGATATCCTGGATTCGATTGTGAACAAAAAATACCTGACCACCGCGTCTCAACTCAAAGCTAATTGCATCTCGAATAATCGATTCGTTGAAATGATGTATTTCTGTAGTTACGGGCTGGCGGTTGGGCGGAGGTGTGGCGATAATGCTCAGATCACGAGCGCCCATAAGAGAGAAATGGAGTGTTCTGGGAATGGGAGTTGCCGTGAGTGTAAGCACATCCACGTTGACACGCATTTCTTTGAGCTTGTCTTTCACTTTGACTCCGAATTTTTGCTCTTCGTCTATGACCAAAAGCCCCAGATTCTTGAATTCGACATCCTTGTTGACGATACGATGGGTACCTATCAGGATCTCAGTCTTGCCTTCTTTGACTCGTCCAAGGATTTCTCTGATCTGCCTCGTGGTCTTAAACCTGTTGATGTATTCAACATTGACCGGGAAGTTCCCTAGCCGTTCTTTAAATGTCCTGTAATGCTGCATGGCCAATATAGTTGTTGGCACAAGTACTGCAACCTGTTTTCCATTGGCCACGGCTTTGAATGCTGCTCTGATGGCCACTTCAGTCTTGCCAAATCCAACATCTCCACAGACTAGCCGATCCATAGGGTGGGGTAATTCCATATCGGCCTTTACATCCGAGGTAGCCTTAGCCTGATCTGGAGTGTCGTCATATATGAATGAGGATTCCAGCTCTACTTGCATAAATCCGTCTTCAGAATAAGCGAAGCCTGGTGCATTTTTACGTTTTGCGTAGAGTTTGATCAAGTCCTTGGCAATGTCCTGGACCTTCTTTTTAACTCTTTTCTTTTTGTTCTCCCATTCCTGAGAGCCCAACTTGCTCATTGTGGGCGGAACACCTTCTTTTCCGGAATATCGAGAGATTTTGTGCAGGGCATGGATACTGATATAGAGGAGGTCATCATCACGATACACCAGGCGAATGGCTTCCTGTTCATTACCATTCACCTCAATTTTTTCCATTCCTGCGAATCTTCCTACGCCATGATCGATATGGGTGACATAATCCCCTGGTTGCAAGGCCCGGAGCTCTTTAAGGGTTAGCGCTTTTGACTTGCTGTGTTTGGCTTTGGTCTTATAGCGATGAAAACGATCAAATAACTGATGGTCGGTATAGCATGTGATTTTTAGTTGTTCGTCTATAAACCCCTGCCTCAAACCGATGTTTAGTGATTGGATTTCAATTGTCGGATCTAGTTCATCAAATATAGTTTCCAATCTGTTGAATTGATTTAACGAGTCTGCCGAAATAAGATTGGTCATTCCCCGCTCCTGTAAATCCGCCAGACTTTCAGCTATCAGATCAAAATTCTTGTTAAACGAAGTCTGTGGCTTGGCCTCAAATTGAAATATCCTGTTTGCCTGCTGGTAAAATCGATTTCCGAATTCAATTTTTGTATAGGGTAGTAATTGTTCTCTGAAACTTTTTTTTGTTTCAAAAAGCTCTTCGGGATCCAACACAATCTGTATATCGGTGGCTGAAAGCACCTGATCAAAGTTTTCTTGTGCCCGGTCAAAATACTTGTCTATGACATCGAGCGTCTGGTTATAATCTTTGAACCATATTTTGGTGTTGTTTGGGATAAAACTCAAAAATGATTGCCGCGTCTCTTGCAGTAATTTAGTTTGGACATTTGGAATAATATTAATCTGTTTTACATTGTCCTGACTCAATTGACTTACCGGATCAAACGTTCGTATACTCTCAATTTCATTCCCAAACAGTTCCAAACGATAGGGCAAATCATGGGCATAAGAAAAAACGTCAATGATTCCTCCACGAACTGAAAATTGACCCGCCTCATACACAAAGTCGGTTTTTTCAAAATCATACGTTTGTAGCAAATCGCTTAAAAAGGCTACATCCAGTTTTTCACCAACCTTGGCTGTAATGGTATTGGTGCTAAGTGATCTCTTGTTGATTACTTTCTCGGTGAGTGCTTCCGGATAGGTGACTATCACTTCACCTGTAGAGGCTTTATTGTTGATTCTATTCAGGATTTCAGCCCGCATGAGAATGTTGGCATTCTCGGTTTCATCAAATTGATATGGCCTTTTGTAAGAAGTGGGGAAAAGCAAAACCTCCTTGTCACCGATCAGGTTTTGGAGGTCGTTATGAAAATAAGCCGCTTCCTCTTTGTCATGCATTACAAATAGGCAGGTCTGCTTATTTAGTAGGTAAGTGGCTGTCGCAATTACCGCGTCCAGACTGCCTACCAGGCCTTTGAGGTGGAGTGATTGATCTTCATTTGGACGCATTGCTTCTGCAATGGTCTGCACTACCGAGTCTTCTTTGTAAATCCTTATGAAATCCCTGATCTTCAAGTGGAATCTTCCGGTTTGACGGGCAGCAAAGGTAATGAAATAACCCTTGTTGATTCGCGCATTTTTTTACCGCAAATTGAAAAAACCTGGCACTTTTTATAACTCTTGCGTTTAATAGGCAGTTGACTACCAGAATTGAAAAAGGAAAAGGTCCATATTGATCTAAAGAAAGAGGCGTTCAAGACCATTGAACGGATGCACCCTCATAAGGTACTCTTGTATGTAAGTATGATTGGAAGTGCCTTGATCTTCTTGTTCATGATCATAGCTTTTACGGCCAGCAGTCAAGTCGCGACTCCGTCCACAGATTTTGTTTTTCCGAAGCCTTTTGTGATCAGTACCATCATACTGTTGATCTCCAGCATGAGCGTCAACAAAATTTTACCCTTTTTTAAACGGGGTGATTTGGACAAAGTGAAAAAGTGGATGGGGATTACGTTTTTGCTAGGGTTTGTTTTTGGTGTTTTTCAATTCTTGGGTTGGCAGCAGCTAAGAGAATTTCAAGATACGTTCCAAGCTCCTGGATCTTCTGCCTATTTGTATGTCATTTCCAGCTTACATGTAGTGCATATTGTAGGCATTATGATTTATCTCCTGGTGCTACTTTTGCAATGTCACAAAACGAGTAAAGATGCCGTGCAGCAGCTTGTTTTCGAAACTAATCCGTACCAAAAAGTGAAATACGAAATCTTGACTGATTTTTGGCATTTCGTGGATGTACTTTGGCTGATTCTATTCCTATATTTCTTTCTTTTTTTCAAATAAAAAAAGGCCGCACAACGCACAGTGCGACCTTGAGTTATTGACCTAGAAGAGATTTTTGACCTTTGGGCTCTCCCTTAATTATTAATTGTAATTTCTTTGATGTCTTCCCAGAATATGTATTCTGAATTATCACCGTTGCCCGTGAGTACTATTACTCCATCGTTATCCTCACTCACGTCTCTTGAATCGCCCAGCATAATTTCTTTGCCATTTTTTAAGGTGATCATGGAGTTGTCGTAATTTCTTGGTACGATCTTGCTTATATGCTTAAGTAGAACAAAATGTTCAATGTCATCATCCTCACCCTGAACCATTTCAAAGTCGAATTCTTCGTCAAGATCGTAGATCAGGGTTCCAGAGAACGTCTCACCTTTGGTTGTAGTGATAGTTCCGGAAATCTTCTTAGGACTTGCATAATCAGAATAGCCATTGCCAGAAGACGGAGCATCACTAAAATCGACCTTTTTAAATTCTCTCCATGGAATATCAACTCGACCAAAGTCAGTATTCACAATGATTCCTCTGTTTCCATTATTTACATCGTTAGTACCTCTCAAGTATAGTTCTCTACCTGACTTGGTGACCACCATACTTCCTGAACGATCCCTTTCGATGGACTTGATATTACCCATTTCAATGTCAAGGTTTCCGTCTCTGGATTCACCATCAAGAATGTCAGTAGAAAGCCTTTCATCATGATCCCACTGAATATAGCCGGTGTAAGTAGTACCGTATGCGGTGACAGTGCCATAAAGTGCGTCTCCCAACTTTTCCCGAAGATTTTTAGGAGTTTCCATGAACTCTACATTGTCAATTCTACTCCAGCGGAAACTCATTTTACCGAGTTCTTCGTCCATGATTATCACGTCCGTTCCGAAGTCATTAGAACCATCTTGCACGTAGACTTGATCACCATTTCTAAGGGTAAGCTCAACCTCGCTTCTTCTGTTTATTTCCAGTTTGGAGATCGCTCCAAAAGGAACTCTGAATTCATGTGTTACATCCCAGCTTCTGCTGTTCCAGTTGATACGAACACCGCTCCATCTCCAATCACGATCTCTATCTCGTAATCTGTCGCGATCATCTCTGGATAAGTAGCGATAGGCTTCATTGTCTTCTTTAGTTCCGTTGAAGTGATCTGCCCAGTAGGCTTCTCCTTTTGCCCCCCAACGAATTTGACCAGTGTAAGACTCACCATCGATGGTAGTAACCTTACCATAAATGAAAGCCTGATCTTGTGCGTTTGTAGTGAACGCAATACCTACAAGCATTAGCGCTACCAAAGTGAGTTTAGACATTAATTTCATTTGACTGTTGTTTGAGTTTATTGAATGATCAAATATCAAGTATGAAGCACATTAAAAAAACGAGTATTGGCTAGATCAGCCTTTTTTCAGACCGAATCGGGAATAACCACTACTGAACCTGCCGCAGATTTTATTATTGATCAAGCCACTTCTTGAATGCTGGTGTTTTTTCCGTACTGATGACGATATCTTCGTCAATATCGGGCTCGAGGCCAAGCTTTACGCGCCCTTTGAAATAGGGGTGAATGTCTCTTACGGAATCGAAATGGACGATAAACTTTCTATTGGCCCGGAAAAAATTCTTAGGGTTAAGCATGCCGTCCACCTCTTCCAAGGTGTGATCCAATGGGTATTTCTGATTTTCAAAGGTGACGATATATGTAAGCTTGTCGCGAGTATAGAAATAAGCAATTTTTTCGACTGGGATCGCCCGTATCTTCTGCCCTACTTTTATCAAAAAGCGAGACTTATATTCTACTTTTTCTCCTTGAATAAGCGCCTTGAGTTGATCCATGTCAATCCCAGAGCCTTTCTGACTTTGTGCATCGACTTTTGAAAGCGCAGCTTTTAACTTTTCAGCTTGAATCGGCTTTAAAAGATAGTCGATACTGTTTACCTCGAATGCCTTGATGGCGTATTGGTCATAGGCCGTTGTGAAAATTACAGGACACTGGATTTCTACCTGGGAGAATATCTCGAAACTGGTGCCATCAAGCAATTGGATGTCACTTATCAGCAAGTCCGGAGCGTTGTTGTTCTCAAACCACATGATGGCTGCTTCAACCGATTTAATAGCCCCCAAAACCTCCAATTCAGGATTTACCTCATTGAGAATTTCGATAAGCCGATCGGAGGCCAGTTTTTCATCTTCAATTATTAAAACTTTCATTACGGTAAATTATAAAGAGGAAACATCGATTAAGGGAACCTTTACAATGAATGAATTGGCATTTTTTGTAATCTCCATCTTTTTATCTGAAAAGTGAGCATACCTTTTTTCAATGTTTAGAAGCCCGGATTTACTGCTTTGCCCTTGAGCAATTTTTTTCTCTTGAAGATTGTTCTTCACTATCAGAAAATCATCTTTTGAGGTTATTGCAATTTTTAATGGTTTCAGTTCTGTCACAACATTGTGTTTAATTGCATTTTCAATCAACATTTGCAAAGTCAGCGGAGGCAGATGTGAATTGTGATCATGAGAGTTGATTTCCTGCTCAACCTGGATAGTGTCTTCAAATCTTATCTTTAGCAGATACATATAGGCACTTACAAAATCAAGCTCCTGCTTTAGAGGCACCAATTCTTCTGAGCTGCTTTGAAGAATAATTCGGTAGACTTCTGCAAATTTTTCGAGGTATTCCTGTGATTGCTTTTGATCTCTACTGATTAATGAGGAGAGTACATTCAAATTGTTGAACAGAAAATGTGGGTCCAGGTGGTTTTTTAATGCAGTCAACTCGGCTTTGATTGACTCTTTTTGAAATTTTTCCGAGTTCAGTTGAGCATCTTTCCAATTCCGGAGAAATTGAATACCAAAGTTCATGGAAATGGAAGGCAGTAAGAGAAAAACTCCAATAACGTTCATGGCGATCATCTGAGCTCCATCCGGAGGATCTTGTGTGAGGGTAAATTTTAGGATAAGATAACTCAGGTTGATAATTAGCAATGACAAGAAGAGACCAATTCCCAATTGCCAGTAAAACCTTGAGTTGCCATGAACCAACCATGGAATTCGCCTGTCAAGTACTTTGGTGAGCAGCCGGTTACCTAAGAATATCAACAGAATTACAAAGGCAATCCATCCTGTATAAAGATGTACTTCTCTTCCAGCGTCTATTCTCAATAAAATGAGAAACACCAACCCGACAACACCAATGTAGATGCCAAGTTGGACTAACGCTTTTCTTGAAGTTTTTCCCAAGGGAGTAAGTGAACTTAATCAAATATGATCTCATCAATTCTCGACCATCTGATATAAACAGGGTCGGTTTTTCCTGATGAATTCGTAGTAAAGATAAGGACTCCATCGTTGTCCTCCGAAACGTCTCTCTCATCTCCCAAGAGCAGGTCGGTACCATTTTTCAGAATGACAGTGGAATAATCATAATTCTTGGGGATTATACTTTTTATATTCCGAAAAGGAATTTCATAAACAGCGTCATCGTCCTTGCCATCCAAAAGCTCAAATTCCCAACCTTCATCCAGATCGAACGCAATCAGACCTTTGTATTCATCGCCTCTAATGGTCTTCACTGTCGCAGTCAAACCTTGTGAAACCTCGAAATCGTCATATGCTATTTTGAAGCCTGGAGGGTCCATAGTTTCCATGTCAATAAAATCCTCCCAAGGGATTGTTACCTTACCAATTTCAGGATTATAAACAATCACATTTGAATTGTCTTCATCCACATCATTTGTACCTCTGAGGTAGAAGCTTCTTCCGGATTTCAGCGTGACATCGGAGCCATTTCTTCCTCGTTCAATTCGTGCAATGCTTCTAAATGGAATAGCCCGATCACCATTACGATCTTTTCCATCGATGGTCTCCCGACCAAATCGTTCATGTCCACCCCATTGAATTATGCCCGAAAATGTTCCACGTCTACCTGCATTTACTTTGGCATATACTGGCTCCCCATACTTGTATTTCAACGAAGAGGGTCCTTGTCTAAAATTGACCTCTTCAATCCTTGACCATTTAATTGAGACTTCGCCCAATTCCTGATCATAGACTCGGATAGTAGAACCTACATCCTCATGTCCCTCTCCGCTTACCTCTAATATTACTCCGTTCTTTAGTGTAATTTTTGCCCGGTTTTTACCTGTTGGCTTAACGGTTTTAATATCACCAAATTGAGTATCAAATTGATGGTAGCTTCTGCTGTATCGATCTTCCCAAATATTTAAAGAGCTAATGTCCAAACCTAACCATGAAGAACGCTCTGGCTTGGGTAGTGCCTCAATTTCGGACTTGGAAAGGAATTTCATAAAATCATTCGAGGTTTTGATAGCGTTGAACATTTCAACCCAATACACTTCATCACTACCCTCGTTGCCTCCCCACCTAATAGGACCTTCATATTTATCACCATCTATAGTCGTCACTTCACCATAAATGAACATTTGGTCGTTTTGTGCGCGAGCCTGGGAAATCAGAATAAGCATTCCAACGAATATTCCCACCGCCAATATCCAGCTTCTCATAATCCTCTTGTTTTTGAATTCCTGCTTATTCATACTACAAACATAGTTGTGCAGTTGTAGCATTCTAATAGAAAAAGACTGTAGCAGCATATTCATAGACTGAATCGGGAATAAGTTCAACTCAAGTTTCCAGCTTAATCGGGAAAAATTGATTTGTCAATCCCGGGAATTATTCGAATCGCGTTCTTATAGTATAGCTTTTTTAAGATGTCATCAGGTAAGGCCAAACCATACATTTTCCAATAAGCATGATACTTTTTGTAGTAGGGGAAATATTCGTCACCTGACTCTAATACTCTGAAATAGGTTGGATACTCATCTGGATTATAGGCGTCCTTTCCAAAGAGTACCCTGTCTTGGTATTTAGCAAAGAACTTATTTGCCATTTTGGGTTGACGGCCGAGTTCTGCAATCACGGCTCCGATTTCGACTACCATGTTTGGCATAGCGTCCAATAATTCTCCAAGATGTTCCAAATCATTGGCGTACCAACCCATATGGGCTGCTATGAAGGTTGTGTTTTTATGTTTTTTGAAGACGTTGTGTTGTTCTTGAATAATCGTCTCCCAGGGTACCGGATTGTTCGGCCCTCGTTTTCTTCGAGGCCTAAGCTTCAACTCCAACCATCGTTCATTATTGGCATCATGAGGTTCCCAGAACTGCTTGGGGTCTGCCGAATGGATCAGTACTGGAATACCCAATTCTCCGCATTTTTGCCATACGGGGTCGATTCTGGGATCATCAACAGCTATCCGGTTACCGTCTTGATCTTTCACCGAAAACCCCAAACTTTTAAAGATTTTCAACCCTCGGGCACCTAGATCGTAATCTCTTTGAAGTTGGGCTGCCGCACGTTCACCCCATCCCTCTTCTCCAATCTTGCTGAAATTAACATTTGCAAATACAATAAACCTACCTCTACCATTCTCATCAATATTCTTCATTGCATCGGCAATGGTCTTTCCACTGCCACCACTTAGGTTGACCATAAGGCCCATGTTCATTTGGTCCATCTCTTGCGAAAGCTTGACCAAATCTCTCTCTCCCATTCTCCATTGATGACTATGGACATCAACAAAGGGGAACTTAGCTCTTGAGACTGGATTTTCGGGGACTACGAGAGAAGATGGCGGATTATACTCTTCAAATGACATTTCCTGCCCAATTAAGGGACTTTCTAAAATGAGCAGCGACAACACAATTACGAATAAGTTTTTCATAAGCAGGGTTTGATTCTTAATCGATAAAGGCGCCTTAAGGTTTAATTGATTAGATTAATCGATGAAATTATTCGACCGCTAACCAAAAAGAAATGAAAATTGATTTAAGTGGAAAAGTAGCATTAGTAACGGGTGCTTCAAGGGGAATAGGTGCAGCAATAGCAAGAGGATTATCCGATTCTGGGGCTTCGGTTGCCTTACATTATAACAAAAACCGTGAAGAGGCTGAATCGGTGATTTCCGAACTAAATTCCACATCAAAGATGTTTCAGGCAGACCTAAGTAGTAGTGATTCCACAATTCAATTGTTTGAACAAGTAATTACGACCTTCGGTAAATTAGAGATACTGATATGTAATGCCGGCATTGCGATTGAGTCGAACGCTGATAAAGAGATTTCTCATTGGATTGAAGATTGGTCAATGACCATGGCCGTGAACCTTGAAGCGACAGGTATTTTGAATCGATTAGCTGTCAACCAATTCATGGAATCAGGTGGAGGTAGAATAATTAACATTTCATCCAGAGCAGCCTTCCGGGGAGACACCAAAGACTATTTGGCCTATGCGGCATCAAAAGGAGGCGTTGTTGCACTCACAAGGTCTATTGCAAGGTCTTACGGAAAACAAGGAATAAAAGCGTTTAACGTTGCTCCCGGCTTTGTTCGAACTGATATGGCCCAGGATTTTATGGATGCTTACGGTGAAGAATATGCCTTGAATGATATCGCTTTACCTGAATTGACGGAACCCAAAGACTTGGCACCAACGGTCGTATTCTTGGCAAGTGGATTGGCTGACCATGCCACCGGATGCACGATTGATATTAATGCAGGAAGCTACGTACACTAATTGGATAGGTGAAGAAAGACTCTGAATTCATTTCGTTTTTGTTGAATATCAAACCCAAAATCATGAAGTTGGGCTATTCTCTCACAAACCCAAAGCCCTAATCCGCTACCAGTTGAATTTGAAATGGATACTGGAATGAGATTGAAGATTTCTAGCACAACACCTTCCTTGGCTTTCGCGAGTTTCATAAATATTCCTTTCGAATTATCTCCGTGTTTGATAGAATTATCAATCAAATTGACGAGTAGACTTTGCATTTTATGAACATCCATGCTGATGGACTGCAGGTCAGACTCAAGTTCTAGCTTGATTTCAATACTTGCCTTTTTTAAAGCAGGTCTAAGGTTTTCGAGCACATCATAGATCAGGTCTTCGGTGTTGATTTTTTGCTTTCTTAGTTCGAGCGTTTCGTTTTTGAGCTGGCTTACCAAAAGGAAGTCTTGGACAACGCTTTTTAAGCGAATCACCTCGTCCCGCAGACTTTCCAGGGATGAATCGGGGGTTTTGTGAATTGACATCCTGTATTCCAGTTCAGATTGCATATTTGCCAATGGCGTTCTCAATTCATGGGCGGCAGAAGCGAAAAAGCGATTTTGATCCTTTATAGAATTTTCAATACGATTAATCATTGCATTCATAGTTGCCGAAAGTCTCGCTATTTCATCGCCAGAATTGCCAACAGGCAATCGCTCCATAGAAGGACCAGCTTTAATCAGGTTAGCCTTTTCTATGATGGATTTCACAGGCCTTAGAGAATAACCCGCGAGTGCATAAGCCAAGAGCAATGAAAAAACAACGGCAATTGCATTAGCCATAAACAGATTACTTCTAACCGTTCTTAACTGATTCATGAAGTTCGTATTACTCTTGGCAAGGATCAAATTTAGTTTTCCATCCGCTGTGCCCTGAACTTCTTTGGTCACAAGGGCATAGATTATGGTGTCTTTGGTGAACGTAGTACTTGCAGTTATTTGCAGCGTATCGTTTTCCAAGGAACTGATATCATTCAATATGAGCTCAGGGCTAGGGAAGTCATTTTTTTGATAAACTTCAAAAGGATTTCCCTCTGACTCAAACCAGACATAAATCCACTGATCTTCATCCGTTATGGGAATTTCAGTGGGATTGTAGTTGGTGTTCTCCAGAATTGCCTGTCCTTCAGCGAGTACGGCCTCAGTGTGAGAACGGTTGAGGGTCTCTTTAATGAAGAGATACAGTATTATTCCAGTGACTGTTGATATTGATGCAAAGACAACAAAAACGGCCACAGCTATTTTGAATCTTATACTTTCAAACCATTTTCCCTTGTTCACTATTGTTTTGTCAATTCTCCCTGAATTTTATATCCAAACCCCACTTGTGTTTGTATTAGCTTAGTATCCCTATTTTCATCAATTTTCTTTCTTAATTGGTGCATATGAACTTCGATTACATTGCTGTTCATATCAAAGTCTATGTTCCAAATCTTCTGGGTGATTTCGGTTTTTGACAATACTCGATTCGCATTTCGGAGTAGCAACTCCAGGATTGAAAATTCACGTTTGCTGAGTTCAATTTTCTCTCCGCTTCTCACCACAGTCCTTTGTACCAGGTCGAGGACCAGATCATTCAATTTTAGAACGGTCGTGCGCTTGTCCTGAAATTTTCTGGATACGTTTCTGATTCTTGCCTTGAGTTCTTCAAAGTCAAAAGGTTTCTTAATATAGTCTATGGCGCCAAGGTCTAGTCCATTTATTACATGTTCTGTCTCATTTAAAGCACTGATAAAAATAACCGGAGTATCAATCTTGAATGTTCTGAGGTTTTTCAAAATCTCAAAACCGTCCTGGCCAGGGAGCATAATGTCTAGTAGTATTAAGTCGAAATCTTCTACTGCTGCACGTTCAATACCGCTACTACCATTATGACTGACTTCGCAATTGTGTCCATCTTCCTTAAGCCCTTTTTGAATGAAGGAGGCAAGCTTGACTTCGTCTTCTATTAAAAGGATCTTCATCGAATGCGTATATTATAGGTAACGTTGCCAATTGTCAGACTCTTTGGTCGTATGAGCTTAAAATTATCATCTTTGAGGACTTCACCTTCTCTTTTTGAAAAAGGCTGACCAGTAATGGTAATTTTTACACCTGTAGTAAGAGGTTCTGAAAAACTCGATAAGACTTTTTTGCTTAGGTTGAACACATAGCCATTTTCCAGAGCGATGTAATTATTATAATGAAGTTCCCATGAATTCAATTCATTGATATTCTGTATTTCGCTCACGACACTACTGAAAGTTATCTCTGGCAGATATTCATAATCTTCTATTGGTTCAGATGAAATGGTAATGTTGCCGCGGGCTGAACTAACAGCTTCTATTGAATAATTATTCTCTCTAAAGACAAGATTTCCATTGGATTGAAATGTTCGCAATATTGGGCCTGCGGAGAATATCTTTGTAGGGGCCGATGGGTCTATGTTTTCTACGAGACTTCTTGCTTTGTGCGTAGGAAAGGAGAGAAACGAATCTTGATTATTGATTTTGGCTCTGTACCCGAACAGCCTCGCCCAACCATCGTAAACAGGTTTGGCGAAATCAACAGAATAAGATCGAAGAGGAATCACTTTAGTAGGATTGTTGGAATAATCGGAATCTGTATGTACTTCTCCTTGGAATAAGAGTGGAAAACTTAACATGAGTGCAGTAGCCTTAAGGGCTTTTTCTTTATAATACTTGCGTATCACAAATGTCCTGCCATTGGCCAAAGTTATCCTTGAGGAATATCGATTTCTCCGATCCACCTTGACTACTTTTATCCCTTCAATGATTTCCTTTCTAGGCTCGAAGCTGCCCAGATATTCTTCCTTTTCAGGGATTATAATCCCTTTATCCCCCTTTACCACACTTACTAAGACATAAGCAGTGACTTTTCTCCTGTTTCTTATGGATTTTCTTTTTAATGTTGGCCATTCTTCCTTTAATGCCATACTCGTCCACCTCAAGTACATGGCGGTGTTGGGAAGTTGCGGAATCGGGTTCGGTCGTTTGAAGAGTTGTCCATATAGCTTGGATTGAATATCACCATATGTAGTCGTAGAAAAAGTAAACCTTGCCTGACTGCCCACAGGGAAATTATCCATTAGGCTTTGCGCTCGGGTCGAACCAAAGCGCAGATTCTTTGTCTCCCCTGCTGAATTCTTGATCTTGACACCTACTATCAATCCATTTGTGGCCGGTAAATAGGCTTCAACTCTCGCATTCTCCGAATTTGAAACCTCCACTTGGGCCATGGTGCCAAATCCTATTGTAATTAAAAAAAGAAATGTAATTGCTTTCATTCTATAGAGTTTTGATCCCAAAGTAGATCCAGCGAATTAAATTGAACTGAAACCCAAATTAATTTTTCTTAAGATGATCAACCATCGACTGTATGGCGAAATTTTAGTATTATACATATTCAATAATCAACCTTAATTAAAACTACAATGGAAAACGAACACAATGAAAAACCAATCTCGGTTGGTCAATGGATGCTTAATATGTTCCTCACTTACATTCCGTTGGTGAACATTATTATGCTCATTATTTGGGCGGTAAGCACCACTGAGCCTCAGTCAAAAGTCAACTGGGCGAGAGCACGACTGATTTGGATGGCTATTGGGATAGTATTCATCTTCCTATTCTATGCAGCGATATTTGCATTCTTGATAAGTATGGGAGGTGACTTCAACAATTTTTAACTGACGGGTGGCTAAGCCACCCTTTTTTATTGCTATGAAAAAAAGGTGTAGTTGGGCTGAAAATTCTTTCGATGAATATGTACGCTATCACGATGAGGAATGGGGAGTTCCTGTCCATGATGATCAAACATTGTTTGAGTTTTTGATTCTTGAAGGGGCTCAGGCGGGTTTGAGTTGGGCTACCATACTCAAAAGACGTAACGGGTACAGAGCAGCCTTTAGCAATTTTGACGTTAATAAAGTAGCGGCTTATGATTCAAAGAAGATCAATGACCTTTTATTGGATCCGGCCATAATTCGGAACAAACTAAAAATCAATGCGGCTGTAGCCAATGCTCAAAGATTTCTTGAGATTCAACAAGAGTTCGGGTCCTTTGACAAATACGTTTGGTCCTTTGTAGATGGCAGGCCTATAAAAAACCATTGGAAGACTTCTGATGAGGTACCGGTTACCACACCGGAGTCCGATGCGCTTAGTAAAGACTTGAAAAAAAGGGGTTTCAAGTTTGTAGGAAGTACAATTATGTATGCCTTTATGCAGGCCTGTGGCTTGGTAAACGACCATACCACCGACTGTTTTCGATACAACGAAATCTAGTTTTCGATTTGATTTATGATGTACTTTCGGGGAATTCTTATCGAGCTAACACCCACTTCTTTACCTTCGATTATCACGGGTGCTGTAAAAAGGATCATTTTGTCGCTAGCTAAGTCCTGAACATTCGGTTCTGATTTAATGGAGTTCTCTGCATTGTAGGCGTAAGCTTCAAAAAGTTGCTTTTCTTTACCTGAGATTTTAGGACGGCTGCCGTAGAGATAAAAACTAATAATTGGACCATCATTTTCAGAAACTGGGGTTTTATTGACAAGGGAGTCTTGATCTAAACTGAACGACAGTGAAGTCATTAGATCATTTCCGATGGAAAGGGCTTTCTCCAACACCTGTGCCTCCGGCACTACTTTGATCTCCCTTGCTTTCATTTCTTCTCTGGCAGCCGTTGTATCAATCTTTTGGTCTGAGCAGGATATCATCATGGCCAGGCCGCAGAACATCAATCCAAAAAGTGAAGTTTTTGTATAAGGTCGATCCATTGTATCAAAGTTAAGCAGGTAATTATTAGTTTGTTAATTTTGGACGCTAATACTGAATTATGCTAGAGAAACTCGCAGCCATTAAAGACAGATTTGAAGAGGTAGGGCAGCTTATTGTTCAACCTGATGCGATGGCTGACATGAAATTGTATTCCAGATTGAATAAGGAATATAGCGACCTGGAGAAGATTGTGAAGGTATATGATGAGTATTCCAATGTGTTGGCAAACATCGATTCCTCCAAAGAAATTCTAAAAACGGAAAAAGACGAAGAGTTCCGTGAAATGGCCAAAATGGAATTGGACGAACTTGTAACCAGAGAGGAGGAACTACAGGAAGAGTTGAAGATTATGCTAATTCCTAAGGACCCGAATGACTCAAAAGATGTGATCATGGAAATCAGAGCTGGTGCTGGAGGTGACGAGGCTGGTATATTCGCTGGAGACCTTTATAGAATGTACGATCGATTCATTGAGGGAAAGGGTTGGAAAAAGGAATTAATCAGTTTGAATGAGGCTAGTTCAGGCGGATATAAGGAGATTGTTTTTGGAATCAGTGGGGAGGACGTCTATGGTTCTCTGAAATTTGAGTCAGGTGTCCATAGAGTGCAACGAGTTCCCGTGACAGAATCTCAGGGTAGGGTACATACCTCCGCAGCATCCGTGGCGGTTCTGCCCGAGGTAGAGGATGTTGACGTTAATCTGGACCTTAAGGATGTTAAAAAAGACACCTATCGCAGCTCTGGAGCGGGAGGTCAGCATGTTAACAAGACAGAATCTGCCGTAAGACTCACCCATATTCCAACAGGAATTGTTGTGGAGTGTCAGGATGGGCGTTCTCAGCATAAAAACTATGATAAGGCCCTCACAGTTCTTAGGTCTCGACTTTATGAAAGAGAGCTGAAGGCCCA
Source organism: Cyclobacteriaceae bacterium (assembly GCA_028281285.1). GTDB lineage: Bacteria > Bacteroidota > Bacteroidia > Cytophagales > Cyclobacteriaceae > Roseivirga. The sequence goes on along the minus strand of JANQKF010000019.1, from coordinate 153,148 downwards.
ACAGGAAGAGATTGCCGGACATAGAAAGTCACTTGTTGGTAGTGGAGATAGATCGGACAAAATACGCACATATAACTATCCACAGGGTAGAGTAACAGATCATAGAATCAGCTACTCGGTGCACAACCTGCCAACCGTAATGGATGGTCAAATCGAAGACTTCATTGAAAATTTGCGCATTGCTGAAAATGCTGAAAAAATGAAAGAAGGAGGCCAGGAATCAACCTAATCCGATGATTCTCGACTTGATAAGTTTTCGTTTGTTTTCAATCCGGCATAGGTGGCAGAACTAATTCCCATAAGTCCTAGAATTCCATTATCGATATCTGGCATTTCAAAGTCTGCAATCACTTTGTAAATGAAGAAAATACCTATGAAAAAGGTGAATACAACGCTCTGGAACCGTTGAATGCTTATCCCTGACCCATCCGAGAGGATGTGATCGAGATAATTTCCTTGCTGTTTTACAGCGATAGGCGATTTGATCTTTGCCTTATCCTTATCTATGGTTTGGGCAACAGCTGCTGTCACAGAACTAATACCTAACAATACCAAGGTATCCGTTGTGAGTACCACGAGTATTCCGCTGTCTGACCAAAGGGCAATGTAGCTACACAACACGATCATGGTCCACCACGCCAACTGAGATCTGGACAGACTATATTTTCCGGTTTTGTGATCTCTAAGAAAAGTATCTCTCTTCACAAGTCTGAAAAAGAAGAAAATCACCAATAGAATTACGCCCCTCCCCAGCCAGCTCCTGTAAGAATAATGGGGGTCAAAGTCGATGGTAATATTGGGCTTACGAACATGAACATGGTTTCCACTTGAATCTCCAATACTCATTCGAACTTCTCGATTATGAACGCCCCAACTATTTATAGATGCCTGAAGCAAATTGGAAAGCGTGTCTAGTTCGTAGAGTACAAATATGAACCGATCATTTTCGACCGAAATAGGAACATAGGTTGGTAATCGCTGCCCATCAATGTAAAGATTGAATTCAAAATCAATGAGTTCAACACTATCAGGGTTGTTAACTAGAAATTCAACATGATCGCCAAACCTGACCACGTTGGTCCCACTGCGACCGTCAGATACATTTCTAACCTCCTTAAAACTAATTTTATCATAGTATTCTCTGAAGTTGTTCTGGAAGGCCTTTACTTCAAGATTTGAAATACATAAAATGAAGATTAAAACAAGAAAACCTAAGAGACGCTTTAACATCGAAGCCCGTATTGTGCTTCTTTAAATTAAAGAAATCCAAGAAAAAATAAAATTACTACGATTGATAGTCCGTGGACTCTAATTCAAATAGTGAATTCACTGAAGTATTGAAAATCTCTGAGATTTTCATGGCCAAAACAGTAGATGGAACGTACTTACCTCTTTCTATGGCATTTATACTCTGCCGAGATACACCAACAAGATCTGCAAGTTGTTCCTGGGTAATGTTTCTTCGCTTTCTTTCCGCTTTTAATATGTTCTTCATTTGGAAGGAATTCAGATGAACGAAAATAGATTAGCAAGGAAAAATCAGAGGTACCAAAACGTTAAGTTATTATTACATTTTACTGCAGGATTAGAGCCAATGTTAGGCACTTGTTAAAAAAATGTAAAGTGGTGCTTAACAAAAGGATTTTGTAATATCTTTGCACAGCTAAAAGATCAATAATTATGTTTTTCGATCCTCCAATAGCCAGTGGCGCTAATACATTTATCTGGATAGTAGTGATTCTGATTGGATTTGTAGGTGCCTTAAGCCAACATGACGCTCTTTTTGCTGGAAAAAAGAAGAAAAAAGACCAGCATTAAGTTCAACCTAGTGACTCATTTTATCGGCCGTTTCCTGGATTAGTTTCCAGGCATTCTCTACGTGTTTTTTCGCCAAATTTGTATTTCCCATTGCAAGCCTTAGGCAGAAAGTGCCGTTCAAGGTGGTTTGCATAAAGAAGAGCTTTCCTGTTTTATTGATTTCTTCTATAATTCTTTGATTGACAGCCTCGATGGCATCCTCCTTCATTGATTTAGGTCGATAACGAAAACACAATGTATTCAATGGTACAGGTGCCATTAGTTCGAAATCTGGATGATTTTCAATTTCTCGCTTTAGCCATTGCCCGTACGCAATATGATTTCTTATCTTTTCCCGGATGCCTTGCACACCCATCTCACGAATTACGAACCACAGTTTTAAAGCCCTGAATCTTCGACCCAACGGTATTCCCCAGTCGCGATAATTCTTAACTCGTTCGTCAACCGAAGTCTTTAGATAATCCGGAGTGATTGTGAATGTTTTTACCAGCACCAAGGGGTCTTTAACGAAGTATGCAGTGCAGTCAAAGTTGGTGAACATCCATTTATGGGGGTTAAAGACAAATGAGTCTGCCTTTTCAACTCCTTTAGACATCCATCTCATCTCCGGAACGATTAAAGCAGTTCCTGCATATGCTGCATCAACATGATGCCATATGTCATATTTGATACACAAGTCAGCAATTGCATCGATCGGATCAATGGCGGTACTGCTGGTGGTACCGATGGCTGAAACCACACAGAGTGGCTTAAGACCATTCTCGAGATCCTTTTGAATGGCCTTCTCAAGTTGTTCAGGGATAAGAGCAAACCGTTCATCCACCGGGATTTTTCTGAGGTTGTTCGCCCCAATTCCTGCAATTTTGACAGCCTTATCGATGGACGAGTGGATTTCCCTGGATGAGTAAATGACAAACCGATCGGAAGACGAGAAACCATTGTCATTGATTTTATAATCGGATTTATGCTCACGGGCAGTCAATATCGCGCATAATGTGGCAGTCGATGCAGTGTCTTGGATTACGCCAGTAAAAGTATTGGGTAGGCCTAGCATTTGCCTCAACCAATTCATCATTTGTTCCTCCAACTCAGCTGCCGAGGGTGAGGTGAGCCATTGCATACATTGGGCTCCTAATGTAGCAGTGAGCATTTCTGCCAGTACTGACGGTTGGCTTTTATTACCTGGGAAGTAGGCCATGAAATTGGGGCTCTCCCAGTGTGTCATTCCAGGTAAAATTGTTGATTTGAAGTCGGCAAAAATCGAGTCAAACTCTTCCTTTTGTTCTGGTGGAGAAGTCGGTATTTCTTTCAAAATATCTCCCGGGTTCACCTTGGGAAGAACCGGGTAATCCTCGACATTCTCCATATAGTCGGCCATCCAGTCGACTAGTTGATGCGCGTATTTTCTAAAATCTTGAGCCTCCATTTTTTAACGATTATCTGCCAAATCGACCGAAAACTAAGTTAGCATATAAATTGATGACCATAGATCAGTAGATTATTTCAAACAACAGAGAATTATGAAGAAAAGTTGGATAGTTATAGCTGTTATAATCGTGTTGGTCCTAATTGGGCTTTCAGGTTACAACGGTACGGTAAGTCTTGACGAAGCTACCATGCAGAACTGGGCACAAGTGGAAACTCAATACCAGCGTAGAGCTGACTTGATACCGAACCTGGTCAATACAGTGAAGGGATACGCAGATTTTGAGCAAGAAACCATTACTCAAGTAATCGAGGCAAGAGCCAAAGCTACATCAGTAAATATTGATCCGTCAAACCTTTCTCCCGCTGCAATAGCTCAATTTGAGCAGGCACAACAAGGAGTAAATTCGGCATTGGGTCGTCTGCTAGTGACCGTGGAGAGATATCCTGACTTAAAAGCAAGTCAGCAGTTTCAACAGTTGCAAGTTCAGTTGGAGGGAACGGAAAATCGAATTTCGGTTGCCCGAAGAAATTTCAATACTTCAATTGAAAGCTATAATAATAAAATCAGGAAGGTTCCTGGTGTGTTGATAGCAGGCATCTTTGGCTTTGAAAAGAAGGGATATTTCGAAGCTGCAGAAGGTTCAGATGCTGCACCATCCGTGAATTTTGACTAATGGCACAGGATAGTTTTTCCGAACAAGACCGGAAGATCATTAAAGGAGCTATCAAGGAGGCAGAGCTCAATACTTCGGGAGAAGTAAGAGTTCATCTTGAAAACCATTGTCGAGAAGAGAATGTACTGGACCGAGCGGCACAAGTCTTTGCCATGCTAAAGATGCATGAGACCGATCTGCGTAACGGTGTACTCATTTATATGGCAATCAAGGATCACAAATTTGCCATTATTGGTGATGCGGGCATTAATGCCAAAGTAGAGGAAGACTTTTGGGATATCACCAAGGATAAAATGACAACTCATTTCAGAAATGGTGAATTGGTAGAAGGCCTGAAAATAGGGATTCTATGTGCGGGGGAAAGGTTGAGCGAATTCTTTCCTTATCAGAGCAATGATAGCAATGAGCTGTCTGATGATATATCATTTGGAGAGTAGTTTATGAGGTATAGATTAGTAGTAGCACTTTTATTGACAAGCATCACTGTTTTTGGTCAGGGTATACCTGAAAAACCCGCGTTGAGAGATCAGCGCCTGGTGAATGACTTCTCTGGTACCACACTATCTCGTGGTGAAGTCGATCGTTTAGAAAGGAAACTTAGAATCTACAACGATAGTACATCTACACAGGTAGTGATCATGATTGTTGAGAGCCTGAATGGCTACGAGGTTGCAGATTTTGCACAAAGAACTGCACAGGAATGGGGTATTGGACAGCGAGGTAAGGACAATGGTGTCTTGATTCTTGTTGCTTTGAAAGAAAGGCAGATGAACATTAACACGGGTTATGGTATGGAAGGTGTGATACCTGATGCGGCTGCCTTTCGGATTATTGAGGATCAGATGAAACCGAATTTTAGGTCCAACAACTTCTATCGAGGATTAGATGAAGCTACGGATGTTATTTTCAAACTGGCTTCAGGTGAATACACAGCTGATCAAGTCATTAGAGGTAGAAGAAGTAATTCGTCCAGTGACGGAGAAAGAGGGTTTCCATTTGGCTTCTTATTCATTCTCTTCTTTTTCATAATCCCGGCATTATTGGGGCGAAGACGTAGCAGGAATAGTATCGGTAGACGCTCATTTCCATGGTGGATTTTCTTACTTGGAAACGGAGGATCAGGAAGGAGAAATGATTGGGACAACTTCCGCGGAGGAGGGGGTGGTTTCGGTGGAGGTTCCGGTTTTGGCGGAGGAGGCTTCGGAGGCTTTGGTGGAGGTAGTTTCGGAGGTGGAGGTGCTTCCGGTAGCTGGTAAGACACAGATGGTGTAAGGCTTCTTTTTTAAGAGGCCTTTTTTAGTTAATCTTGCTAAAACACCTTGTCATGAACACACCATTTCATTTGGCTTTCCCTGTACTAAGTATTGAGGAAACAAAAGATTTCTTCGGTACTCTCCTCGGTTGCGAAATTGGTCGATCAACAGAAAAATGGGTCGACTTTAATTTTTTCGGACATCAATTAAGCGCCCATTTGAAACCAGAGGAAGTAAGAGAGGCCGAAAAAAACGGAGTCGATGGAAAGGCGGTACCGGTTCGCCATTTTGGGGCCATTTTGGAATGGGATCAATGGCACAATCTTTCCGAGAAACTCAAGTCAGAAGGAATAGAATTTATTATCGAACCCTACATCCGCTTCGAAGGAGAAGTGGGAGAACAAGCCACGATGTTCTTTCTGGATCCAAGCGGAAACGCACTGGAGTTCAAAGCATTCAAGGACAAATCCCAGATTTTCGCAAAATGAAGAGGGTCATATTAATGTTTGTGGCCTTATTGGTCAGTTTTACATTGAATGCGCAGAACGGCTATATCCTTAAACCTGATCAGGTTTTTGACGGTATGGAACTGCATCAAGGCTGGGAAGTAGTAGTTGAAGGCAACAAGATTGTCTTTGCGGGTCCGGCTCAATCAAGGAATTCCCGTGGCAGACAGACCATAGAGCTACCTGGTATGACCTTAATGCCTGGTTTGATTGAAGGACACTCCCACATATTATTACATCCTTACAATGAGACTAGTTGGAATGATCAAGTTTTGAAAGAATCTTTTGCAGAACGCTCAGCCCGAGCAGTTAATCATCTCAGAAGTTCATTGATGGCAGGTGTAACCACCTTGCGTGACTTAGGTTCGGAAGGCGCTGGATATACTGATGTGGGTATGAAACAAGCCATTGAAAAAGGCGTGATTCCAGGTCCTCGATTGTTGGTAGCAGGTAAAGCGATGGTTGTAACCGGCAGTTATGGTCCAAAAGGGTTTCATGAAGGGGTTGAAGTGCCATTAGGTGCCGAAGAAGCAGATGGGTTCGATATGATTGCCAAGGTGACCCGAGACCAAATTGGAAAAGGGGCTGACTTCATAAAGGTATATGCAGATTATCGATGGGGTCCGAATCGAGCTACTTCCCCCACTTTTACAGTAGCTGAACTCAAACTCATAAAGGAAATAGCTGAAAGTAGCGGCCGGTATGTGGTAGCTCATGCTTCATCACCCGAGGGAATGAGAAGAGCTGTTGAAGCAGGAGTAGAGACTATTGAACATGGAGATGGGGGTACCAAAGAAATCTTCGAATTGATGGCCAGAGAAGGAATTGCCCTTTGTCCTACCATTGCTGCAGGAGATGCAATCACGCAATATAATGGTTGGAATAAAGGCGTAGATCCGGAACCAGAACGCATTAAGAATAAACGCAGGAGTGTGAAATTGGCGTTAGAAGCGGGAGTAAAGATTGTCTTCGGTGGAGATGTAGGTGTTTTTCCACATGGAGAAAATGTACGGGAGTTGGAATTGATGGTCGAGTATGGAATGGACACCAAAGACGCCCTTATTTCTGCCACCTCTTCGAATGCTATTCAATTTCATTTGGACGATTTGGGGCAGGTAAGACGAGATTTTCTGGCCGATTTGATAGCAGTCCGAGGAAATCCTCTGGACAATATCTCAGATCTCCGGCAAGTAAGCTTTGTAATGAAGGACGGTATCATTTATAAACAACCTGACAAATAATGAAAAAACTAGTATTCGCCATTTGCCTGGGATTACTGGCCGGATGTGCGAACCATCAGGACAATAATCAAGTTGCACAAACAACTAAACCAGTCTTTTCAGAGTCAAACAAACCTCAGAAGGAACTGAATGTGGGTTTCCTGGCAATTGACGGGGTTTATAATTCCGAGCTAATGGCTCCGTTCGACATTTTTCAACATACGATTTTTCACACGGACCCGGGAATGAAGACCTTCATTGTATCTCCTTCTCATGACGTCATCACCACTTTTGAAGGAATTCGGATCACACCTGATTACAGCTTCGATGATGTGCCTGAAATTGATGTACTGGTAGTTCCGAGTGCAGAACACAATATGGACACCGATCTGGAAAATAAAAGATTGATCTCCTTTGTCAGGGAAACAGGTTTAAATGCTCGATTTATCATGTCACTATGTGATGGGGCTTTTATACTTGCCCAGGCCGGGCTTCTTGATGACGTGAAGTGCACAACTTTCCCAAGTGATATTCCGAAGTTCAGGGAAACATTTCCCGAATTGGATGTATACGAGGATATTAGCTTTGTGCATGATGGTCAAGCGATCACCTCTGCCGGTGGCGCCAAGTCATATGATCCTGCATTGTATCTGGTAGAATATCTCTACGGCAAGAGAGTGGCTGACGGAGTGGCGGCAGGATTGGTGATTGACTGGGATGTTCATCAAATCAAGAACATTCTTCCCGAGTGATTCTTATTGAACGGTAAAGTATTCTTCCAAATCTTTCAATGTGGTTTCACTCGTTTGAATATCCTTTTGTATCAGGCCTTTTTCGAGGATTACAATGCGTTCACATACCTCAGTGATATGGTTGAGGTCGTGGCTTGAGATAAGCATCGTTAGATTTTTCTTTTCCTTAAGTTCTCTAAGTAGGTTCTTCAAGCGAATTTGAGTCGTAGGGTCAAGGTTCGCGAAGGGTTCATCCAAGACCAATACTTCCGGGTTTCCCATTAAAGCGGCAACGACACCCACCTTCTTCTGATTTCCTTTAGATAAGTCACGTATATATTTTTTCTTCCCAAGGATTTCATCGTTGAAAAGATCCTCGAATTGCGAGAGAAAATCACTTAGATCTCCTTGAGAGTAGCCGTGTAATGAAGCCAGAAAATCGAAATATTCGTCAGGAGTAAGGTAATCGATAAGGAATGACTCATCAAGGAAAGACCCCGTATAGAATTTCCAGTCTTCGGAAGTATTGACTGCCACTTCCTTAGAAATGACATTGCCTGAAGTAGGCCTGATCAAATCAAGTATCATTCGGAAGAAGGTGGTTTTGCCCGCTCCATTATTTCCTACGAGGCCAAAACTCTCACCTTGAACTATAGAAAGGTCAGGGATATTGACCACTTCAACCCCTCCGTACTTCTTTGTTAATTGATTTACCTGGATCATAGTTCTTTTAATTATTGTGCTCTAAAGCCTGCTGATATTTTGTGTCTTTTATTGATAAGGTTCTGAGTGAGGAGGTGCAACACCCTTTTATGAAAAACGAAGCCAATAAGCCCGACAAGCCCAACGGCCAAGATGCCGGCTATTTCATATCCCAAAACTAGTAAAGGCGCGTAAAGTGCATAAGGGGCCAGAAGCACAGGAAAAATCATTAGCCATTGCGCTGCACCGACTCCTTCATAGTTGAACGCTGCCCCTCGATTTAGGTCAATTTTCTTTGGATTGAACATGGACAAACGCATCACAATCGGAATGTTTATACCAATATTGAAGAGGAATGCACAGAAATTGATCAATGCGATCTTCCAACCGAAGTAGGCATAAGCGAGGGAGATTACAAAAGCCACTGAACACGAAGCCACGAACATCCAGTACTTTGATTCCAGGTATTCTTTGACATTTAGTTTTTGGGTCAGTATAAAATCAAAATGACCGCTTTGCCAACTCAAGAGAAATTGACCATGATTGATAAAGAATAATCCTGTGATAAAAACTCCAACGAATACAAATATCCATGACATCTCCTGGTAAGTCTCATTGGGATAAAAAATAAGGCCATATCCGAGCAATAGTCCGGAAAGCACTAAAGTATTTCTTGGTCGTTTATGCCTTAGAATAAGTTTTAACTCTACTGCAATTAATTCTCCTACTCGACCAAACTTCTTTAAGAAGCCAAAGTCACCCCTAATTTTCGAAGAGGCTTTTTTGGTGCTAATTTCTTCTGGATAGGTATTATTTCTTAAGAATTGATAATTGGCTCGGTAGAATCCAAGACCTATCAAAATCGGAACCAACGCAAGTATTGGCTGATTGATGAACTGATCCATAAACCAGGCGCTCACCAGTGAGAATTGAACCAACTGGAAGTAGTCAAGCAACCAGAGGCCTATCATTGTCCCGAAAAGGATGAATATCAGGTTGGGAACCTCGTTAAGCTTCTTTTTGAAATACAGCCCGAAGTAATGGTTTAAAACCACCAGGCCAAACAAAGTTCCCATCCACCCAAAAGCGGCAGTCGCACCAACTTCAGGTATCAGATATCTGATTGTAAAGGGCAGGAAAAGAAATATCGCGATTAGGTTAAATGCACTCAAGAAACTCTTGCGCAACATAAAATGGATGATCCGACCTTTTTTAAGCGGTAGATGCAAATAGGGCTGGATAAAGAGTACCGGGGTGTTTTGAAGAAAAAAACGAAGTAGAAACTCAGCACCAAAGTAATACAACACTATGCCATTGACCACAAATAGTGGGTCTGAATCCGGGGCAATTTGCTCTACTACTTCCAACAGAAAGATGCCTATCAGCAGTATCATGGAGAGCATATAAAGGGCTAGCAGACCCAGAATTATATTTACGGCAAGGCTCTTTCCCCAAACGGGAGATCTGAAGTAGTTTTTAAAACCGTGTGAAAGGAGGTGTTGTATCATGTCAATCCAATCCCTGATCTAGCCGCATGATGGCCTCTAAAATAAGGTTGGCCACCTTGGCGAAGAATGGGGCATTTATGTTTTCGAAGGTGTCTGTGGGTTTGTGATAGTGTTCATGGTCTTCTACTCCGAAATAGATAAAGGGGATTCCTTTGGCGTGGAATGGAGCGTGATCAGATGAGTTCGTCCAGTCACCCTGGCCTAAATCGGGGGTGTCATGACCGAACTTAAATCGTATAACACCGGTATCAATTTCTTCGATGAAAGGTTTTAGGTTTGGATAGTGACTAGTACCAGCAATATGAAGTTCATTCTTATTGTTGTTGCTAATCATATCCATATTGATGTTCAGAATTACTGCATCCATAGGGATTCGATCGTCCTCAACAAAAGCTTTCGACCCTTGAAGGCCCTTTTCTTCAGCATCTAATGCCGCGAAAACCAATGTGTGTTTGGGTTTATTCTGTTTGAAGAAATCGGCCATTGACAGCATTGCAGCGACACCGGATGCATTGTCGTCAGCACCATTATAAATGACACTATCCCGCATTCCAAGCCCATCATAGTGAGCTGTGATTACAATGGCGGTTCCCAATTCCCCTTTGATATAACCTACAATGTTATGCCCCGTGATGGTCTTGTCGCCAGATTCGAATTGAAAATCATGCAAATAGCCTTTATTAAGCTTTTTGAGCCCAGTGGTTTTGAAAGAACCTGCAATGTATCTTCGTGCTGCCTCGGCACCGCGAGTACCTGTCTCTCTTCCTTCTGCTGCGTCATGCGAAAGTTTACGGAGATCATCCAGCATAAACTCCCGGTCCAGATATTCCTCTTGAGAGAAGCCGGGAGTGAGCAAACTAAATGTTAGAATCGCGGATAGAATGAAGCGCAAAGATGTTTTCATCGTTTTTAAGTTGAGGTCAATCCTTTATTTTTGATCCTGCCCAATATTTTGTGCAAAACCATGTTAAACTTAATGAATTGACATCAAGTTTTGTTTCCGATAAGATCTAAAATTTGTATTTCCCTGATAACTCTATCGTTATTGGCTGCCATTAATGCCAAAGGCCAGGGCATTAATGAAGAGCTCCTGTCCAGGCTCAGGGTTCAACAAACCTTTGATCTTCCCAAAGATATCCTTAGCACACGATCAATTGCCTTGATCTCTGTACCAAAGGGTTCTCCCAAAGGTGAATGGAAAAAATGGGCGACCGAGATGCAGAAGTTTTTTGCAACGGTGGGAGTAGATGTTGTTGCCTATTTGTCAATTGACGAATTGGATAAAAATGTTACTTCTCAACAAGAACTGACAAGAGATATATTCTCAAAAAGAGGGATAAAAAATTTAATCATACTTTCAGTACTTGACATAGAAAACAAATTCTTATTCGGTGTTGGTAGTTACAATCGTAAATGGACCTTCTTTGATGAGAAAAGCAGTTTTTGGTTAAAGGAAACGGATGATTTGGACAATGTTTGGGCTGATCTTGAGACCTTGTTCAAAACAGATACTTATCGGAGGAGAAACCTCCTGGTTCTTGATACTCCTGAGTTTTTTGAATTGTCCATATCATTTACCTCAAGAACTGAGCGGTTCACAAAACTGATGGAATCTCAGAAAATTGCGATTCCTGCTCATGTTGCGCTCGATGACGATCCTAATAGAATTGTAAGGCTTAAAGCGGATATTATTAATGGAACGGAGGACAGGTCCGGTCCGGCAACGGAGCTCAAAAATAGTCAATTGAAGTCCATCATAGGTCAATACCCATTTGAAGCGGAAATAGTCAATTTAAATGAGAAGAATGAAGACGGTTGGCTTCGAAGTGGTTATGGATTCATTTTATACAATGCTTCAGGAAATGAAAGTGAGTTAAGACAAAAACTTAAATACACTGGAAAATCGAAGGGTGGAACGTTGCTCACCAAGTTTTATCTGAAACAATTACGCACCGGAAACCTCTATCTCGGGCGCGAATGGGACGCAGCAACTGATCAAAACCAGGCACTTCTGAATTTCATCAATCGAGTACGTGCAGAATTCAAGGTGGAAAACCAATGAAAAGCAGTCGGGGCTCGCTGAAATAATTTTCTTTCCTTTTTACAATTTCAATTCATAGCTTCCGGTGTAAACTGAACTGTTATGAAACGAATACTATGTACGGCACTAATGCTGGGGCTTTTCCTTGCACCAGCCTTTGCAAGACAAAATGCTAATGTAGACTATGAATCAGTCTACAAGATCAAAGATGAGGGATTCAATAATTCCGAGGTAATGGATATTGCCTGGAATCTCACAGATCGAATAGGGCCAAGGCTGACTGGTTCAACGGGTTTAAAGAATGCCTATGACTGGACCTCTGCCACCATGAAAGAATGGGGCCTCAAGAATGTAAAAATTGAGGCTTGGGGGGATTTCGGAAAAGGCTGGGACGTTGAAAAGTCTTATATGGCTATGACCAAGCCTTATTATCAAGCGATGATTGGCATTCCAAAGGCTTGGACTCCTGGCACCAATGGTCTAATGAAGCTGGAAGTGGTTTATATTGAGATGGAAGACGAGTCAGACCTGGACGAATACAAAGGTCAGCTTGGAGGTAAAGCAGTGATGTTACCCACTACGATAGAAGCAAAAACCACCTTTGAAGCAGACGCCAGAAGATTTACAGATGACCAGTTGGATGACATGAAGAACTACAATGTTAGGTCAGGTTCTGGTTGGAGTGCTGCGAGAATAGCAGAGTACAGAAAGCGAGCGAATATGAGGAGGAAGGCTTATAGCTTCTTCAAGAGCGAAGGTGTAGCCGTTGTCTTGAACACACATAGAGGAGGTGGTCAAGGAACATTTTTCACTTCCAATGGATCAAGAAATGATGATAGCGCACTCCCTGAAGTAGAAATGGCACCTGAACATTACAATCGTCTGGTACGCTTGGTTGAAAAAGGAGAGCCTGTTGAGATTGAGGTAGACACTAAAACAAGATTCCTGACTGAGGATTTGAAAGGTTACAATGTCATCGGTGAAATACCGGGATCAGATCCTGCACTAAAGAATGAAGTGGTGATGCTTGGTGCCCATCTTGATTCTTGGTTTGCTGGCACCGGAGCAACAGACAATGCTGCAGGTTCTGCGGCAATGATGGAGGCGATAAGAATTCTGAAAGAGTCCGGTGTGCAATTAAAAAGAACGGTAAGAATAGCGCTTTGGAGTGGTGAAGAGCAAGGCCTTCACGGATCAAGGAACTATGTGAAGAATACTTTCATGAAGAACGACCTACCTAACAACGAGCACGGTAATGTTTCGGCTTACTACAATATGGATAACGGTACCGGAGCAATTCGTGGAATTTATTTGCAAGGAAATGAAGCAGCAAGGCCGTTGTTTGAGGAGTGGTTCAAGCCTTTCCACGAGTTAGGTGCGCAGACCATTACTATCCGAAACACGGGAGGTACAGATCACCTGGCCTTTGATGGTGTTGGAATTCCGGGATTTCAGTTTGTTCAAGATCCAATTGATTATGGTACAAGAACACACCATACCAATATGGACCTTTATGAAAGATTGCAAGAAGCCGATTTGAAGAAGAATGCTGTGATCATTGCTTCAATGGTTATGCAGACGGCCAATATGGATCAGAAAATGGCTAGAAAACCCAAAGTATTCGAAAATCTGAATCGATAGAACCGACAAAAGTATTTGTAAGAACCCGGATCATTGATCCGGGTTTTTTAGTTCAATAAAGGTCAGAATTAACAAAAGGGATCAAGGCCAGAATCACAGCAGGCTCATAATATGAAGCCCGGTCGATGAGGTCATGGGTAAGTATACCCACAGCACCATTTTTTTGTTTTGAGTTTTCTCGTTTGAAAACAATATCGTCCGCTTCACCCAATTCAATGCCCCGCTTTATCAGGGCTACAATTTTTTCAGGTAATTGAAATGTGGCCGTTCTTGCCCGTCCCTGTTGATTCTTATCTAAAATGTAAACCCATGCGAAAGCATGCATTCCCCAACTTTCCTCTGCTAATCCTCCCTCAATGCCCACCCAATAATCCGCTTGGGGAAGTCCTTTTTTGGCGTTTTTAGCACGATTCATTGCGCCTGTGAGCGTCTCACCATCAGTCATTGGCTGATCACCGACACCCGATGGAAATGACTTTGGGATTATTTCAATGATATGATTCTTAAAGACCTGCGAAAAGCCGTTTTTTGTACAATTGACCTTAGTAGGATTTTCAGATGCAACGACTACCTTGAGCTTCATTGATTATCAAGGGCAGCTAGTTTTTCGTCCATTTTGAGGCGCTTGTAAAACACCCTGAGCACGTTAATTACCTTTTCGTCATTGGGTCGAAGTTTACGTGCCTTTTCCATATAGGGAAGTGCCTTTCTGGTTAGAATATGACCCTCTTCCTGAACTTGCTCACCGCTGATTTCAAACTCTGTCTCGGTCATTAGATTACCTCGAACATAGTAGCGATTCGCTTTTTCGTTGATCATCGCAGCATAGTTATAATTGGCTGTGAAGTTGTCTGGAAATTGATCTATATATTCTTCGTATTTCATTGCTGCCTTGTCAAAATATCTATCGGAACGATCGGGGCGACCCTCAAAGAAAGCCTGATTGAAGATTTCATGGAACAAATCCGCTTGCCGAATTTTAAGCTCGTAAGCATCAGGATTTCGTTGATGTACGGTCTGAAGTCTGGACTCCGCTTCAGTATAACGGCCAAGATTTACAAGTGCACTGACTTCACGAAGAACGTATGGTATGTGATCGGGGTAGTCAAATAGCGCTTGTTCTATTACTTCAAGTTGATCAGTCAACGATTTTCCAAGCGCCTGTGTGCAAATAATGATGCCGTTGTGAATCGATTTACTTGGTGTAGCAAGCTGCTTGACTGTATTAAAGCTTTCCAGGGCGATGTCAAATTTTTGAGCGTTTTGAGCACTATAACCTACATAGGCATGGGCTGTGGTATCACTGGGTTTTACAATTTTGGAGATTGAAAATGCTTCTACGGCCCTTACAAAATCTTGCGATTGAAAGTAGGAAACGCCTTTATTAATACCATCGGCCCATAGTATTTCCAGATGATTCCCGGATAGCGTATGCAAATTGCTTCCTGAACTCGTTAGGGCTTTGGTCCGGTTGTATGCTTCTACGATCACTGAGGCTAAGTCGTGTAGGTCTCCTTTGAATTGATTGAGATTAGGATCATCGCTCTTCAATATCTCATGATATACTCGACCTTTTGTGTACCAAGCACGAGGATTCTCCAGGAAGGACGAATCTTTCATTGCTTCGTCAATCGCATTCTTGGCTTCGATATAATTGCGATCATTCAGAAAGGTGTTCGCGACTGATACCAGGTCTTGAGAATACCCAGAGTCAGATAGAAAAAGTACAAATATAGTCGCGATTAACCTCAATTAGCTATACCTATCCAATTAACAAATTTATAAATATTGGGATACGATAAAATAAAGTTGAGGTAAGATTGCCCAAATATACAACGTTAAATTATACGTTTAAAGCCAATTTTACGTTGTTGATCGCTCGAATTAAGTGCGAAACCAGTTTCTAAAACCTAACGGTAAATCAAAAATAGCAATGTTGGCAGGTCGTAGGTCCATCATAGATAGGACAAAAGGAATGCCAAAAAATAAGGCAGGAACCTGGTTCCTGCCTTAAATAGTTGATTTACAATTGCTTACTTTTTCCAATTCGGTAATCTGTCGGGAGTCAACGGAGCGCCTAATTGATCAAGTTTTTGATCCATTTCTCGGAATTCTCCAATTAATGCTCTGACCTGACTCAAGATAGGCGTGAACTCATCAGCAGCGATATCATAGTTCCTTTTAGAAGTACCTGTAATGTCGGATGTTGAACCAAATACATCAAAGATCGCACTTTGAGCGTGTTGGCGAGTGGAATAGTCACCATCCTTGTCAAGGCGGTTGTAGGTCCTATCTCCATTTAATTGCTGGCTTACCTGGGTAACCTTGTCTTCCAGAGAAAGGATTTCCTTCATCATGTCATTCGCTTGAGTTGCTGGAAATGATTTTGATGCGGCCTTATAGGCGGCTAGTTTGTTGTTCATGTCCGAGATTACACCTTGAGTGGCATTCATTGCACCAAAGAGCTTTAGCGCTTTCTTTTTGAACTCAGCCACATCACTCCAGTCTGAGGCTGGCAGAGACCTGTTATCCAAATCTTTCACCGTAATATTTATAGGTCCGGCAAGTTCGCTTATCTGACCTTTGATATTTTGCGAAAGTGATACAGAATATGTGCCCGGAACAACATAGACATTGGAAGAAGGCAGAGAACTTGTGGCGCTGGCCTGCCTGTTGCTGACTGCTCCGAAACCGGCATAGGTCAAGTCCCAACTAATACGATTCATTCCTTTTCTCATCGAGCTTCTCAATTCGGAAACAATATCTCCCTGGGAATCTTTGATCGTAAAAATGAGGAACGATGGCAATTCGTTTTCTTCAGCTTTCAATTCTTCAACCGTAGGGTATGGTATAGGATCACCATTTTTGAACGCCTCTTTTTCTCGTTTGCTTCTTTCTCCTTTAAGGGTAGTGACACCATCTTTCACCCAATAGGTAATTGTAGCTCCGCGCTGTGGATTTGGTGCTGCAAAGAACATTTCGCCCTGGAATCCTTTTTCCCGGCTACCCAGGCTACCTAATGGTGTCCAGGTATTGAAAATGAGCGCATCCTTAACAGCGAAAATATGTCCTGGCTTTGCCAGGTTATCAGGAGTCAATTCACGTAAAGGGCTATAGTTGTCGAGTACATAGAACCCTCTTCCGAATGTTCCTAGTACCAAATCATTTTCGCGCTCCTGAATGGCCATGTCGCGCACATTGATCGTAGGTAGACCTGCTTTTAATGCTTTCCAATTTCCTCCTTCATCAACGGAAACAAATACACCATACTCCGTTCCAGCGAACAATATATTTGGATTCACATGATCCTGTTCGAGGGCATAAACGGCTCCCTCAGGCAGGTTTGATGAAATATTGATCCAAGTCTGGCCCTTATCGCTACTCTTGTATACGTAAGGAGTAAAATCTCCGGATTTATGATTGTTGAATGCGGCATAGACTGTGTTCACATCGTGTTTGGAGGCGATCAGATCGTAGACATAAGTATTGGCGGGCACACCATTAAAACTGTTAATCTTTCTCCAGTTTGCTCCGCCATCTTCGGTTATGTTGATTTGACCATCATCCGTTCCCACATAAAGAAGCCCTTCCTGAATTCTTGATTCATCCAATGAAACAGCAGCTCCGTAGCGTGAGGTTGATCCATTTTTCGCAACAGCATCCATCGGCCAAATCTTGCCCATAACCGGTAATAGGTTACGGTCGATATCCTGATCAAGCTCATCGCTGATCACCTCCCATGAATCTCCACGGTCAGTACTTTTGAAGAGTTTGTTGGCCGCATAATAAAGCGTTTTATGATCGTGAGGGCTAATCATTAATGGAGCATCCCAATTGAAGTTATAGGCCTTTTCCCCTTTTCTTGGTCTAGGAATGATTGTGGTTCCTTCCCCACTTTTCTTATCAAATCTTTGCAGTCCTCCATTCTGGTATTGTGCATATACAATATTTGGGTCTACAGGATCAATTGCCGATTCGAATCCATCCCCTCCTTGTGTTACGATCCAGTCAGAGCTTACAATTCCGTGTTGACTTACAGTTTGAGAAGGCCCAACCATGCTGTAGTTGTCCTGAGTACCCCCTGCAATGTTGTAGAATGGTTCGTCATTGTCTACAGTCACCTTATAAAACTGGGTTACAGGTAGGTTGGTAAAAAACTTCCAGTTCTTTCCCTGGTCGAATGATTCGTATACACCTCCATCACACCCTTGCAAAATATGATGATTGTTGTCTGGATTAATCCACATAGCATGATTGTCCCAGTGCTTGCTTTTTTCACCCAGGTTATTAAAAGTTTTACCTCCATCTACTGTCACTTGTGTAAATGTATTCAACAAGTATACCCGATCTACATCTACCGGATCGGCCACGATTTCCTGATAGTAGTTACCGCTCGAAGAGGTGGCGCTCATTTTTTGCCATGAAGCCCCTCGATTTGTACTCTTATAAAATCCGCCTTGACCCCTTTGAGCCTCAACCACAGCGTAGATTACCTCGGGATCGGCTGGAGAAATCGCCATACCTATCCTTCCTTTGTCGCCTCCAGGTAACCCACGATTGATTTTGTTCCACGTGGCTCCTGCATCTGTAGATTTATAGATGCCTGACTCGGGTCCTCCACCTAGGTAGGTCCATTGTCTTCTTCTTCGTTGATGCGCTGTAGCATAGAGAACATCCGGGTTTCGAGGGTCAAAATGAACTTCATTGATACCTGTGTGCTCGCTTACATCAAGTACCTTGTTCCAGGTTTCTCCTCCATCTGTGGTTTTGTATAGGCCACGATCTCCTCCTGCGCTCCATAGCGGACCGGTTGCGGCTACATACACAATATCGGAGTTCCTCGGATCAATTTTGATCATTCCAATGTGTTCAGACTCTTTCAGTCCAACATGTTTGAAAGATGAACCACCATCAACAGACTTATAAACACCATCACCATAAGAGACACTTCGTTGATTATTGTTTTCTCCTGTTCCAACCCAAATCACATTGTGGTTATTGGGATCCATGGCTAAAGAACCAATGGAATAAGAGCCGTAGTTATCAAAAATTGGTTTGAAAGTGGTCCCTGCATTTGTTGTTTTCCAAACACCTCCTGCTGCTGCTGCTACATAAAATTCAGCGGGATTATCGGGGTTGACTGCTAAGTCGGCTATTCGTCCGGATGTCAAGGCAGGGCCAACGCTTCTGAATTTTAACGAACTAAGTCCAACATCTTTTATTGGATCAGTCGAGCTAGTAGTTTCGTCTTTTTTCTTTCGCTTTCCGCGTTGTGCATCGGCACTGTTGTCGAAGACACAAAGCCCAATAATGATTAAAACTGTGAGTAGAGGTCTAATGAGTTTCATGGTTGTCGATTTTAAAGGATTTGAATATAGGTGTAATCTTGTATAACCCCTATGTAGCTTTGATGAAAGGGTATAAAAAAAGCGCCATTAGGCGCTTTCACTCTGAAGAATGTCTTTTCAGGCCTTCATAACTTCTGAGAATTTGTCTTTGTTTGCCACATAGAGCATAATGACAAGAACCACCCAGAGTGCGGCCGGACCCACACCAGCAAGGTCAAGTGACAAGTGAAACAGTAAAGCATTAAAAGCCATAGCAGCATTGATAATTATTGCCAACCCCAGATACTTTCCTACAAGAATGAGTAAGCCAGTGATAATCTCAAGAATTGCAACAATGGTGATGACATTAGCACTCATGAGCGCACCGAAATACGCCCCTGCATCCCCACCCAGTTCAGGAGGAGGCAAAAATCCCAAAAACTTATTCGACCCGAACACCAAGAGCATTAGAGCCAAAACGAGTCTGACGATTAGAATAACTTTTGAATTCATATTAAAGAGTTTTGATTTCAAATTTACATGTACATACATGTATTAATTTGAAAAAGTTCAATTCCCGAATGTTTTTATTTGGCCCTTGTCCGTATGACAGTCTTTTAAAGGAGGGGAAAAACAAAGGCCTTTCAACTTGAAAGGCCTTTGAATCAATTAGAGTATATATTTTATCTTCCTCGATCACCCAATGCTGCTCCCTCAGGTCGCGTTGTGGCATTCTTGACGTGTTTTTCGAGCCACGTATCCATTTCATACAACATGTGCATGATCGACTCTTTTGCTCGGTAGCCATGGCTTTCGTGTGGTAGCATCACCAACCTGGCTGTACCTCCGTGCCCTTTAACGGCATTGTAGAAGCGAATACTCTGAATTGGAAATGTACCCGAATTGTTGTCAGCTTCACCGTGAATCAGGAGTAACGGCTCGTTCACTTTATCGGCATGCATAAATGGCGACATATAATTATATAGCTCCGGTGCTTCCCAGTAGGTTCGCTCTTCTCGCTGGAAACCAAACGGAGTCAACGTTCGGTTGTAGGCTCCGCTTCTGGCTATTCCGGCAGCGAATAGGTCAGAGTGAGCCAATAGATTTGCAGTCATAAACGCACCATAGGAATGACCTCCGACACCAATTTTATTTCGGTCCCCAACACCCATTTCAACGACTTTGTCAATTGCGGCCTTGGCATTCATAACCAATTGTTCGCGGAAGCTGTCATTAGGTTCTTTGTCACCTTCACCAATGATTGGCATTTCGGTATTTGCCATCACGGCATAGCCACGCAGCACCCAGAATATCGGTGAGCCTGAACTGACCCTGGTAAAGGAATATGGTGTTCCACGAACCTGAGCCGCATTTTTGGCCGACTTGTATTCTCGAGGATACGCCCACATTAATACGGGTAGTGGGCCGTCCTGTTCTTTGTTGTAACCTGCCGGTGTATAAAGCACTGCAGTAAGATCTACACCATCTTCTCGCTTGTACTTTATTACTTCCTTATTAACCTCCATCAGCTCGGGTTGAGGATGTGGAAAACTAGTAATGGCATTTAGTGTTCCTTTCTTCAAGTCACGGATGAAGTAATTTGGCGGTTCCTTTTCTGACTCTCGAAGCGTGATGATCTTATCTCCTTTCTTGGAGAGAATATCAATAGGTCGTTCATAGTATGGGGCTTCGGAACGGAAAAGGATGTCTGTCTTTTTAGATTTCAGATTGAACTTACTGAGGTATGGTCGATCTCCTTCGGGTGAACCTCCTGTGCTTCTCATAAATAGATTGTCTTTATCCATTTTCAGCACATACCACCCATAATCATTTTTGACCATCATAGGAGTTCCCGGGTCGTTGTATCGATCAGAAGTATTTCTATCGATAATGACCTCACCCTCTCCTGATGGTTTGGATGGATTGATCAAACTTCTTCTGTCCATTCGTTTTGCCCACCAACGCTGATTGATGATGGCTTTTTCATCATTACCCCAACTGATATAGGAGTATCGGAGTGATGTAGTGGCTAGCTGAACAGGAGCGTTTTCAAATGGTGCGTCTTGCATATAGATAATGTCACGTACTTCGGTGTCCTTCTTTGGGTCTCCACCATCTGCAGCTTCAGCCCAATAAAGAGTAGCAGGCCTATCTGCTCTCCAGGACATACTCCTGGCACCAAGCCTCGTTGCATCAAAACCATTTGGTCGAACTTCATCTAGCGGGATTTCGGCCATGAGTTTTACAGATGTGCCTGCTTTGTTCCAAACTTCATAGTTGAATGGGAATCTGTAACCCGGAACCAAATAGGAAAACGGTTTTTGAATCGTTTGGACAAGAATGTGTTGTCCATCAGGAGATATACTATACCCTTTTATTATGGAGGCCTTTCCAATATTTTTTGAATTTCCATTGAGGTCAACCTCTTTCAATTGGACAGTTGTATAATATTCGAAGAGTTCTTCATCATAAGAATTCTTCAGTAAATCCTGGTAGGTTCTTGAAGCTGCCTTGGCTCCTGAAGTTTCTTGAAGTACCGGGCCTTTAGGAGCTGAAGGTTGTTGTGGAGGTGCTCCACGTCCGTCCTTTACAGTACTTACCAACATTCCGGAGTTATCGGGCAGCCAATCAAACGCACTCACATAGGCGTTATTCACAATTGCACCCAGTAATCGTTTGGCTTGTTTTGTCTGAATATCTGCCATCCAAAGCTCAATGCCATTTTCGGTGGTGTTGGTAAATCCAATTTTAGTCTCGTCATTCGACCAACTCACATTGGCAATCTGCGGCTTTGAAGGCATGCCTGAAAAGTTGATTTCTTCTCCTGTAGCAATGTTTCGCAGCGTGAGCCCCGTCATGTGAGAAGCTCTGCTTCGTCCATTTGTGGCTGGGTTAATTCGCGTACCACCAATCCTTAGTTCCGGAGCGGAAACTTCTTCAATTGATGGATATCCAGGGCGTTGCATCAATAGCATCCATTCTCCTTTGGAGTCAATGCTCACGGATGGTGTTGATGGAGCGTCAATCAGTTTGGCAATTGCTTCTGGAGGACGTTGATAGCCCTTGTTATTCTGTGCCTCAAGAGAGGTTAAATTAAGCGCAAGTACGAGCATGGCCAGACCGACCCATCTCGTGATTCGTTTAGTCGACAACATGATATAGGTTGTTAGTTTCATGGAATATAGGAAATAGACAATCTATTGCCTACCTAAATCCAATAAGTGCAATTAAAAAAGGATGGTAGGTTAATTCAGAGCAGCAGACTCATATTGGCCTATTTTCTCAAGGTCGATGTGAATTTGACCATCTCCTTTTTCGGTGAAAATCGGTACAAACTTCTGGCCCCATTTAATCTCGGAATGAATGTAGCTGTTTCGGTCATATACCGTTCGAGCATACGTATCATCAAAGGCTTTGAACATGATAATGACTTCCATGTGATGGTTTGCGCATTCTTCCGGGGTCATGCCTTGCAGAGGACTGTCATTATCAATCGGGTGAACAACGGTCCAGCTTGTAGTGAAAAAATTAATTTTCGATCGCTCTAATTTGAGTCGTTCAAAAAACCGCCTGTCCTCCTCAAGGTTCCAATAAGAAAGAAAGACATCTACTTCCGTTTCGATGAGATGATTTTTCCCACTATTTGCAAACCTGAACATGAGCCCGTTGATATCACGATAAGGGGCTACTATAGCATTTTCACTATATACAAGTCTTTTTCTAGGTCTGGAGAATCGGGCAAACATCAATCCGGTGGCAAGTGCAAAGCCTAATAGGCCCATAAATGACTCAATCGCAGCAAGTACGCTTACGAAATTGGAATTTGGGCTGAGTTGCCCGAAGCCTACAGTTGTAATTGTCTGAGTGCTGAAATAGAAGGAATCCAGAAATCGATCGAGCACTGATGAGCCATGTGCACCTGCAATACTGCCCGATCCTGCGAAGAAATATAGCAGTGCGAAGATTAAATTGGCAAAGAAGAACACGCTGGACACCAAAAGAATAAAAGAACCCCATTTCATCGAAATCAGCTCATGATAAGTATCCAGCGACTGCCAAAACTTGAGCCCGGTTTTATTAACATTAAAGCCACCATCTCGAGCGATTAATCTCGTATTAGGGCCATATGACTTGGTACCAAAACCCAGTTCGCGGCTTTCCTTATTGCCTTTACTTTTTCTTCCGAATTTCATGTTTTTTAAAGGTAATCAATCCCAAACTAAACATTCTACGAAAAGATTCGTAAATAAATTTGCAATTACGAAATCCTTCGTATACTATTGAAGTACGAAACTAATCGTAGAATGAAAAAAGTACTCATACTATCTGTTTTAATGATCTTGGTAAATTGGTCTTTTGCTGAGAATGAAAATACCAGGCGTATTCTTGACGCGTGGAGAAAAATGCATAATGCCGGAACTGAGCAGGCCGTGAAGTCTTTCATCAAAGAATACTACTCTCCCGATTTGTTGAGTTCAATGAAGAACTTTGATGATCATGTCAATTTTTATATGACACTCATCAAGGATTTTGGTGATATCCAGGAAACGGTTTATAAAACGGAAGAATCTACGAAAAACCGGTTGAAAGTTCAGTTGCTAAAAGAGGGCTCCCTCCTATTTCCGGAACCCGGTCCAGAGGAAATATTGGTGGTCGAAATCGACTTAGATCCGGAGAATCCGAGGTATCTCAAACGGGGGCTGGGCATGGGAGCATTAATTTGTTATATAAAACGGTAACACCATGAGCAATAAGCCTACAGAGTCTGAACTGGAAGTGTTAAAGGTACTTTGGACCAAGGGCCCCAGTACCGTGAGGGAAGTAAATGATCTGCTGAATGAATCCAGAGAAGTTGGATATACAACAACCTTGAAAATTATGCAGATTATGGCCCAGAAAGGTTTTGTTTCCAGGGACGAGTCTTCAAGAACTCATGTCTATTCTGCGGCTGTTCAAGAAGGAGATATAAAGAATGCATTAGTGGACAGACTGATGGAGACTGCTTTTAGTGGCTCCGCATCTCAACTTGTCATGCAGGCCCTGGGAAGAGGTAATGCCTCAAAAGAAGAATTACAGCGTATTAAGGAGTTAATAAAAAGACTGGAAGGAGGTGAATCATGAGCTTGCTGTCACCTGAGCTAGTCAAAGCCCTCGGTATGACGGTAATGGATGCCTTATGGCAAGGGGCAATTCTATTGTTGATTGGGTTTCTCTTTATCTCTCTATTCAAAAGGACATCGGCTAAATTAAAGTATCGGGTATTGGTAGTAGTAATGCTTCTATTCCCGATTTGCTCAGTAATTTCTTTTCAAAATCATTTTGAGCCTTCACTGATCAATGAAGTCTCTTCAGGTCAGACCTTGAATCCTCAGCATGCAGACTTTGCTATTGCTCAATCTTTCTCAGTAGGATCAACTTCCTCAGGTTCTTCACCAGGTTGGTGGGAAAGTGCGCTGAGTTGGATGGAATCTAATGCCAACTTAGTTGCCTATTTCTGGCTGATTGGAGTGATCGTCTTTGGTGTACGCTTGATCGGTGGACTTGGCTATGTGCGGTATATCAGAAAGTATTCCATAAGTATTGAGGCCGAAAATTGGTCTTCCCGGCTGACAAAGATTTCTGAAGATTTTGGTTTGAAGGTCAAGGTAATGCTTAAGGAATCTTCCCGGATTTCTTCCCCGATCGTTATTGGCTTTTTGAAACCTATTATTGTTTTTCCGATAGGACTAATTCAAGGATTACCTACTGAACAGGTCGAAGCAATAATAGCCCATGAAATTGCTCATATCAAAAGGCTCGACTACTTGATGAATCTTCTATTGAGTGCTATGCAGGTGGTTTACTTTTTTCATCCGGCTTACTGGTGGCTGTATCGTCAGGCAGAACAAGAAAGAGAGTACCATTGCGATCAAATGGCAATCGACTATATCGGAAATAAGCTTACACTTATAAAGGCATTAACGTCTGTACAGGAATTGAGATTACCTGGTCTGATCCCATTCCTGGCTTTTGCTCGAAAGAAGAATCAACTTCTGGAAAGGGTTTTACGGATTGCCGAAGATCGGCCAAAAACTAACTGGTTAAGTGGACTGATATCGATGTTCATGATTCTCAGTGCTTTCGCACTAATGAGTTGGCAGACCAGAATGAGCGAGCCATTGGATTTTAAGCTCCTGGACATTGATCATCTCGAGATTCAGGATTTGAATCCCCGGAATCTGCAACCAGTTGAACAAATGCCTGCATACAATGATGCCGAGGATGAACAGCACCAAATAATTGTCCAGCCGGATACCATTCCAGTCAAAAATCGGGATTCTGAAGAATACCAAAAGGCTGCTCGAACTTACAAGCAGACCAAGCTTCGCCTGAAGACATCCGATTACTTCGATGGAAGACAATCAGAGGTTCAAGAAATTATTCAGAATGTCGTGCAATTGTTGGGCAATGATACCATTGAAATTAATGCAGAAATCGATGAAATGGTTGAGAACTTCTTAAAACTCCAACAGCAAGTTCACGCCCTTGGGGATAGTATAAAATTGCTGAATGAAGTGGGTAACGCAACTCAAAAAGCGGAGTCTCTACTGAAATTGAAAGAACATTTCGAGCAAATTCAGGATCAATTTTCTGCTGCGGATAATCGGGCTGATTTGAGCAGAATGGAAGTAGCCATGAAGGAACTTCAAAGCCTGGAATCCTTCCTAAGGCTCAATTTAGATCTGAGCGATGATCACCAGGAACTGATGCACAGGATGCTAAACACTAAGATAACTTACCAGAGAAGAATCGACCTTGCTGTAAAGAATAAGGAAAGATTGGAGTTTAACCGGATTGAAGTTGAAAAACGATGGAACGAACAAGGCCTAAGCGTTCCAATGACCACCAAATTTTTCAGTCGAGACTACTTCTTGACGGAATACGATGTAACACAAGAGCACTTGGATCATGAGTTTTATAGATTTTATAGGACTTACATCAACATTTATCCTAGTGATGTAATACTTCTGGACGGTGAAGAAGTACAACTGTCAAAGTCATCCCTCATTGATCAGATTGGCATTACTAACTTGAGCAGGGTTGAAAAATTTCGAGGCAAGTTGGCCGAGGCCATTCTTGAAAGGTCGTTAAATCCAAACCCAACCTTGACGAGGGTCATGACAAAAGAATATGCCAACTCGAGTGTCGGGCAAGCCGAAATTAGAAGGGCGATGGATCTTCACGAAAGCCTTGAACCGGGCCCGGAAAGAACCAGATTGTTCAATAATGCTGTAATTTCAATAGACGGTGAGAAGCGACCCGACCTCACACGAGCTGATCTATTTAAGGAGTATGGAACACGCTACACTTCTTTTATCATCGTGGGTCGTGAACTGGTGTGGGAGTTGTATGACAGAAACTACATTGGAGATGCTGATTTTCTGTTCCTTCCGTTAATTGATGGAAAGAACACCTCAGTGAATGATTACCACGCAAGGCTTGAGCAGTTCAATAGAAAAATTGAAAGCAACCCCGACAACTACTCCTCAGAAATTAAAGAAAACGTTAAATATCACCTCGAGGCAAAAAAGAAATCCGAGGATGCCAAAGCAGCAATTGACCGCCTTAGCAAGGAAACCGATAGTTATCTGATTGTTGTCAATAGCTATATCAGAAAAGATCTTACCCTCAATGATCTTAAAAAGATGGATGTCCGCGATGTGATGGTCATGAACAGAGCCTCAGCAATACCATTATATGGCAATCATCTTGGTGACAGTGCCGGTGCTATTGTGGTGGAAACAAGCACAAGTCAGGTTATTGAATACTCAAATGTTATGGATCCCCGAAGTTTGAAGGAAAATCAAAACCCGTTCACTCTCCCACCCTATCAGTCTGAAATCATCGAGTTTGATAAGGCGTTGGAGAGCACCCTTAAAAAGGACAAACTGATTGACGTAGGAGCCGAGAACACTATTTTTCTGGAAACAACAAAGCTTTTGGTCAACTATGAAGAACAGCCTAAGCGGATCTTGAAAAAATATCTGAAGCTTTACGAAAAAACTTTGGGTTATCCACTTAGTAAGGAAATCACCTATTATTATAACAAGTAGTTGTGGTTGATTAATAACAGGTTTTGAAGGCTTGAACATAGTTCAGGCCTTTTTTACTGATTTACGTCTCTCAATACCACTTTTCTGATTGCGAGTCAGATTTTCTTTTAATTTTATAACGAATTCAATTTTCAACCCTAACACTGACTATGAAACGCCTCCTCTCCATTGTGATAATCATTGGCATCATAGCCTATATCACGGTTCAATTTTTAAAAGACAGAAGATTCAATCCTCCGTCTGACTACGATTTCCCTATAAGTGAGAACATCGACAAAGAGTTCTACGATCGCACAGTAGTCAAAGACTATTATCAAGCAGCATTGGAAGTGGGCACCTTTGCCAGAGCGATGTGGCGCGATAAGCTCATCGATGTAAGAACACCGAAAGTCGGTGATGAGAAGAACAAAGCTGCTGCAGAGTATTATAATTCTTTAATAGCGACTGCCCAATGGCTTCAAGATAAATTGGAGGATTCCAAAAGATATAAGGATCAAGGCTACAATGATACTCAAATCAAGATGATCATGGAACATGGCCTGACTCCGGATGACCTGGAGCTGGAATCAAAAATGTACCTGGCAGATTTACGGAGAGGAAGCACGGGAGCCCCGGTCTGGGAGCTTCAAAAAATGCTCAACCAATCAGGAGACAGCATTCCTGAAGACGGATTGTACAATCAAATTACCGTGAACCGGGTTCGGGAATTTCAAAGAAACAACAACCTTTATCCTTCGGGACAAATGGATTTAAATACGTTAAAAGCACTACTGAAACAATAATAAAATGGCCAAGCAAAAGGAAAAACCAGCTCCAGAGGCAGAAGCAGCTGATGCTGGAATGAGTGGAGATCCAAAGATTGAAGCTGTAAAGCAGCTCATATTCGGAGAGAATATGCAGCAATATGATTCAGAGTTTAACGAGATCAAGGCGTTGATCAAAAAAACGCGAACAGAGATTGAGAATGAACTCAACGATACTCGTGATGCACTGAACAAATTGATCAATCAGACAAAAGAGTCGTTAAACAATGAGATCAATGACTTGCGAAGTGACATGAATAAAAAGGTTACCCAGCTAAGATCCGATATGGATGATGCCGCGGCTGACCTCGATGAACGTAAGGTCAATCGCAAACTATTGGGCACAATGCTTCAGGAAATCGGTAAACAAATCGCAGAATAAATTTATGCATGAGTAAAAGCCTGGGGTTCGAGAAACTGCGAGAAATACTTCTCAAACAAGATTGGGAAGAACGGGAGGCACTTGCTCAAAAATTGAATGAGTTGGATGGTCAACTCAATACGCGAGACCAGTTAGAAGAGCGTGTAAATCCAATAATCGAGGATCAGGAACAGAAAATGCAAGAGAATTTTCCTGCCCTTTTCGGCCCTCAGATCACGGAGACCATTAAAACGCAGATCAAAGACTCTCAAGATGAGGTAGTGGAAGCATTGTACCCAATCATCGGTCGGATGATCAAGAAGTACATTACCAATGAGATCCAGAAGCTTTCGGAAAAGGTAGATCAGCAAATGGAGCTGGCATTTTCCTGGGAGGGTTGGAAGATCAGAATCAAAGCGTGGATTAGCGGTACCCCGCAGAAAGAGTTGATGATGTCGAAGCTGCTCGATCCTAAAATGGAAGAGATTTTCATCATCGAAAAAGACTCAGGGATGCTAATGGGTAGCTTTTCTAAAAATCAAACCATTGACCAGGATATGATTGCTGGCATGTTGACCGCGATCAAGGCCTTTGTGGAAGATGCCTTTAAAGGAGGTGAGCAGGAACTGGACGGGATTGATTATGATAACTATAAAATCATCGTTAAAAGCTTCAAGTCATTTTACATTGCTGTGGTAACATCAGGAGGTATGAGTGCCGAATTCAAAGATCGATTGGATACCACAATGATTGATTTTGCAGATAAGGTGCTCAAAAAAGCCAGGAAAGGAGAGAAAGAAGAGTTGGATCAAAAAAGACTATCCGGACAACTCGAAGAGTATTTTAACGACTTCGAAAATGTCGATCAGTAAAAAAGTCATCCTTGTAGGGCATTTCGGGGTTGGCAAAACATCACTGATTCGACAATTCGTTCATCAAAAGTTTTCAGAGGAGTATTTGACCACCATTGGCGTTAAGATCGATAAGAAAGAGATGACGATGGATGGTATTGAAGTGACATTGATCATTTGGGATATTGCCGGAGAAACAGACCAGAACAAGGTTCCAAAAAGCTATCAGCTTGGTGCGCATGGAGTATTGTACGTTTTCGATGTCACAAGACCATCGACTTATAATAACTTGCATGAACAATTAAATCATCTTAATCGATTACTACCTAGTGCTCCAATTGAAGTATTAGCCAATAAAGTGGATTTAGTCACCGAAGAAGAGTGCAATTCACTCTTAGACCAAATCGATTATCCCGAACTAATCAAGACCAGTGCAAAAACCGGTAATAATGTCGAGCATGCTTTTATGTCACTAACTAGACGAATGATCTAATGGCAATTGACTTGGATCAAATCAAACTCCAACAGTTCAGTGATAAGCTGCAAGTAACGATTTTCGACTTGAGCGGAGCAGTCATTGAGTCATGTAATTCGGTCCTGGATATAGAATTTGACAAATCAGTTTTCGATCAATTCTTCTTTCTTAAGAGCCTTGAAGAGGTTTTTCCTGCGATGGATTTGGACGAAGAACAACGATTTACGGAGGTAGAATGGCAGGAGCAGAAGACGGGTTTGTTTCACCTCATCTTCAAGAAAATCAATGGTGAAAAAGAGCCTTTTATTCAATGGACCATCATTGACAATACCTTCTATTATGACAAACTACTCAATTTGCAACAGTCGAGAAACGACAGTGCGATTGGGGAGGAATTTGCACAAATTAAAAAGAGGGCAATAGAAGCTGAAAATGAGCTATTAGAGTTCAAAAACGAAGAACTTCAACGTATTCAGGAGTTCAAATCTCAGTTCTTTGCTAAAGTAAGTCATGAAATGCGGACTCCGTTGAATGCCATCACTGGTTTGGTGGGTTTGCTAGAGAAGCAAAAGAGTGAACAGCATTTAAAAGCATTATACTCTACTTCGAAGCATCTTGGCTCTATCATCAATGATATCCTCGATTTGTCGAAGATAGAAGCGGGTAAGCTGGAATTCGAGGAGATTGACTTTGATCTAACTAGTCTGGTGAATGGGATTGTTGCTGGCTTTGAGTATTCCATTCAAGACAAGAAGGTCCAAATAGAGGTTCGGATATCTCAGAATCTGGTAGTGAAAGGAGACCCAACCAGGTTTGCTCAAATCCTTTACAACCTTATAGGCAATAGTTTGAAGTTTACGGAATTCGGATCGATCAGGGTGGAAATACAGGCCGAAGAAATAGAATCCAATTTGTTGAACCTGAATATCCTTGTCAGCGATACGGGTATTGGGATGTCTGAAGAGGCCATATCTAATATCTTGGAACCTTACGCACAAGCTTCAAACAAAACGGCCAGATACTACGGTGGGACCGGGTTAGGGCTTAGTATTTGTAAACAGCTCATTGAGGCATTTGGAGGAAGACTCAAAATTGAAAGTGAGTTGGGGCAGGGCACAAATATGTCATTCAGCATCTCCCTTCCCGTGGGTCATGTTAGTCAACTGCACAATTCTGAAGCAGTAGAGATCGACCTAGCAGGTATTAAAGTATTGTTGGGCGAAGATGATCCTGTAAGTGCGCAGGTCATCTCAAGTATTTTGACCTCTGCTCATGCCCTAGTGGAACATGTCAGTACGGGTGAAGAGCTTCAAAATTACTTACAAGAAGAACGTTTTGATATCGTTGTCACAGATGTCAACCTGGAAGGGAAATCAGGATATGATGTCTTTCAAGAATCGAGTATAGCAGAGATAAAGGTGCCGTTTATCTTTCTGACCGGTGAGTCGATTTCAGTAGTTCATCCATTGGCGGAGTTGATGATTAAGCCTGTTGAGAAAAAGGAGTTGTTAAAAGCAGTCGAGACTTTGCTTCGAAGAAACAATTTGAAAGTAGACCTCTCAAAAATCAAGAAATCGTTAGGTGAAGAAGCTCTAATCAAAGATATGCTGAATACAGTGGCGGAAACACTGCCTACTGAACTTGAAAATCTATTGAAGGCATTTGACCAGAAGGATGTTGATCAAATGCGGAAAGTACTTCATAAGATAAAACCAAGCATAGATTATCTTGGAAACAAGGAACTGGCCAGGCAGCGAGGAAATCTGCATAGTTCAGCGGAAGATGTTGATAGCATGACTTTACACACCTTTAGTAAAGATGCTCTGGCCTTATTGTTAAGTCTGGGGGACCAGTTGACAGATAACAAAGGCTGATTCATCAGCCTTTCCAATTTGTTATGGAACTTCTATTGCCCCACCATAAACAGGGCGTTGGCAACAAAGAGTTTTCCATTTTCCCAGAATGCACGAAACAACGGATTGTCTGCCATATAGATCATCGCTCCTCCACCATAGTTCTCCACACCAAAAACCATCGATTTAGCAAGGCTTTCCAATACCTTTTTACCTGCTACTCCACTCATATGAGAGTCGGTACTTTCGATGATTCCCACATTCCAACCGTTCGGCAGATAGGCCAATCTACTGCTATTGTTTTTAAGTGTATAGTAGTGAGAAGGATAACCATAGCCCAATGGATGTGTATTATCTATTTTCAACTTAAAGATTGCACCCGGCAATCGATAATCATCAAATTTTCGTGCTCTGTCCTCATACGGGGTTAATGCATCGGCTTCTTTTTCTTCGTCTGTCTTCTTTTCAGCCTCCTTTTTTTCGCTGTCATCCGCATAGCGTTTGAGTGCAAATCCATCCTTGTCAACAAAAGAATTGATAGCTCTGTCCAGGGCAAGAATTCTTCCTCCACCTCTTACCCAGGTTTTCACTTCCTCAAGTCGATCTTTATTTAACATGCGACCATAGAATCCACTTGGCATCACAATGGTATTGTAATCATCCAGATCGATCGACCCAAAGTTATCGGTATCTACCATGGTTATTGGGTAATTCAGTTCCTGTTCCATGAAGTACCAAAACTCTCCAAAACCGAGGGATGACACTCCGCTTCCTCTCAGAACAAGAATCTTAGGAGCTTTAATAAAGGGAACATTATTTGAGCCAAAATCCTTACCGCTATCTACAAAAGTAGTCGGTGTTGAGAATAGGTCACGCCCATACTTGGAAGCAGCATCTCGGACAATCTGGTCAAATTGACTACCCATATGTCGATTGCCTTTGCGGGTAATAATCAATGTTCCTGGTTTGAATTGATTGCCATTCACTGAGAAATCCCCTTTGCCATAACGAAGCTTTATTCCTGCCTTTAGCAGTTCACCCAAAAACTTGGCATCTTCTATTGATTCCCACTTGGCCAAATAAGCAGCTGGACGATTCCCAATATTAATCGTGGGCTGATGGTTGATAAAATCTCCCGGATCAACACTGATTCTCGTTTCAGTAGCGTAGGCGTCCAGGTCAAGCATATAAGGTAATGCCCAAGCTGTGATATCATAGGTTTCTACAGTACTCGCATAGGTCTTTGGTTCGAAAATGGCCTGGACGAGAACTGCCTTTGGCTGGTAGGCACTAATGATGATATCTCCCTGGTTGATGCTGAAGTTCTCGTCAGCATTTTTGAAGTAGTTAAAACCGGAGATGGGCTTTCTTGTGCTGCCTACGCCATATTCAATGGCATGCGTTTCGAGGAATGCCTTTAGTTTTAGCATTTTGTCAGGGTGATTGGTGCCTCGAATCACGAACGACTTGTACTTGGCTTTGGGGTTGTTAACTGCATTCGAAAAGTAGGTTGTAAACTCCTGGATCATTCGAGCATTGTTCGCGGAAGCCATTTCAATGGTTGACATCCCGGTGGTATAGTGATGAGTAACCCGATCTTTCAACGAAAGCGTATCTCCTTCCTCCGTTTCGATTTCAATTCCACCAAGGCTATGCCCTCCCTGCTCATAGGTCATCCCTATGGCACCATTATACATTGGGTAGGAATCTCCATAGCTCGGATATAGAATATCAAAACTCTCCTTTGTGAAGAATAACCAGCTGTTCTCATCGAAATATTTCGCGTGATTTTTACCTATGATCTCCTGAAACTCTCTTTGCCAATCGGTAACCTGCTCGTGCACGGGTTCTGCTGCCGGGGCAAAATAATACGGACTGTTAAACCCTTGCTCATGAAAATCAACATGAACGTGCGGATACCATTGATTATAAAGCTTCATTCTGGCTTGTGACTCCACTTGCTTTTGCCATGCCCAGTCTCTGTTCAGGTCAAAAAGGTAATGATTGGGCCGCCCCCCTGGCCATGGCTCTCTATGCTCTTTGGCATCCAAACTTGGATTGGGTGTAGTTCCAATTACCTGGTTTATCCAGTTGGCATATCGGTCTCTGCCGTCCGGGTTAATGCAAGGGTCTAAAATGACGACTGTGTTTTTTAACCATTCCTTCGACTCTCTGTGATTTGGGTTGGTCAGTTCATAAAGTGTCTTCATGGCAGTTTCAGTAGCACTAGCTTCATTTCCATGAACATTGTAGCTCAACCAAACAATCCCGATATTATTGGTTGGTGTCCCTTCCCACATTCCTGTACGTCTCAGATTGTCGAGTCGAATTTCCTCAAGCTTATCCATGTTTTCTTGTGAAGAGATGATGTTAACCATCAATGGTCGCAGCTCATTGGTCTGCCCATAATGCTGCGAAACCACATTGGACATTACACTGGAAACATGTTCAAAGTAGGCTACCACTTTGTGATGAGGAGTAAATCGAGTACCTAACTCATAACCGAGGAACTCATCTGGGCTTTGAAGGCTTTGAGCCACTGAGCTTATCGCCAGAAAAGCAAGAAGAGAGAAACTATAGAGAAGCTTTTTCATATGTCTGGTTTAAACAGGCGGAATTTAAGCTAAATTCATCTGAGCACAAAGCTGCATTGGATTTAGAAACCCAGAATATGATACACAGCAAGTACTTTCTTGCCATCATTCCTCCCGAACCTATCTATTCAAAGGTCTATGAGATCAAGGAATATGTTAGGGATCGGTATAATTGTAAGGCTCCATTGCGCTCTCCTCCCCATATCACTCTACATATGCCATTTCAATGGAAAACACAAAAGGAGAAAGAGTTAATTAATAAACTTGTGCAGGCAACTAAAGAAATCGAATTTGCCATTGACTTAACCGGTTTTGGCGCCTTTCCTCCACGAGTAATCTATGTTGATCTAGTGCCAAATGACGAGTTATTGGCCCTTCAGGGTCGAATTGTGGAATTCGCAAAACGAGAATTGAACCTTTTTAATGCTGACAGAAAAGATCGTCCCTACCGACCCCATGTGACAGTGGCGTTTAGAGATTTGAAGAAAGATCAGTTCGAAATTGCCTGGGATGAATTTAGCTGTAGGGAGTTTTCAGCCTCATTCAGGGTCAATTCATTTTGGCTATTAAAACATGACGGGAAAAAATGGCAACTTCTTCACGAGTTTCAGTTTTCAGAGTAAGGAACCGCAAGGTTGATCTTAACGGTATTGCCCATAATAAGATGATTCTTTCCAACACCATATTCTCTTCTATCAATTTGGAGGTAACCTTTGAACCATTTTAACCCCTCCTCTTCCACAATTTCTACCGGTATTTCTATCGATTTTGTGGTTGATTTTATAGTAAGATTCCCTTTGACAAGCAATTTGCCTTCAAACCTACTGATTGAGGTGGAGGAGAATCTGATCTCAGGGTAGTTTTCCACATCAAAGTATTTGGCTTTTCTCAGATGTTTATCACGCCCCTTAATTCCAGTATTGATTGTTGTGGACTGAATAGTTGCAGTGAATGAGGATCCTTCGAGATCATCAGTAACAAACTTTTGTGTGACATTGTAGGTATTAAAAGTGCCCTTGACGTTTACTCCTGCGTTCTTAATAACGAAGTTTATCCTGGCATCCTGCTGGCCATAACCAAAAGTCGTAATGGCAAGCATAACAAGTAAGAGATTAATTCTTAAGATCATTGAGCACTCCGTTTTCATCAATAAGATTCACGTAATCAGTGAGCTTCAACTCCAGTTCGCTCGGACCCTGTGCATAAGAGGCTATTTCGTAGTCATTGAAATAGAAGACCAGGCTATTGTCGATAATGGCGAAGTTGTTGTTCAGTCGGAACTCGTCATTTTCAAAGATGAAACCTGCGGTAGATAAGGATCGTGACGGAGGGATTTCGTGATTCATACGAAACTCTATTTCAGCCGATCGATAAAGTTCATCCTTGTAATTATCGATCAAAATATCTTCAAGCTCTATGGCTTTGCCCGAATTCAGATCATAGCTTTTATAAACTAGTGAGGAATTAGGGTGCGCGCCACCGGTATATGAAAATATCGTAGTTGCCACGCTTATAAATTTTTCTGTCTGGTAGATAATGTCAGAACTGATTTCAAGGCTCCAGGCAGCTTTATAATCCGGGAATTCAGTAATAACATCTTTGTATTCAGTGGAAATCTCTTCGATAAGTTCTTCAAAGCTCCCGGGTGTTTCGTTGATGAATGCATAGTTGAAAATGTCTTTTCTAATTTTGGAATTGATAGTGTCCAACACCTCATTTGTTGGGCCTTCATTGATCAATGGATAGTCTATACGAATGGTTAGACAAGTTTGGCTGCTTTCATCTATGGTACACGGCCCTTTTTTCTGGTCAATGGATTCCATCTCATAAACCACAAAAGTTTGTTGTTCAACTATCGGTTCTTCCTGAGGGGTTTTCTTCTCTTTGGTACCAAAAGAGCAGGCATGAAGGCCGAAAATGACAAGAATGAGAACTAGAAAACGTCCTTTCATCATTTCCAGGTAAAGGTGGTTTTCTTCTTGTCTATATCGAGTCGATAGCTTTTGACCTTGTTGTTTGCCTTCACATGTACAATATTCGACTGATCTTCGAAAGACTCCAGTAGGATTAGATTTTCGATTTCGAAAGAGTTGACTTTTTCAATTCCCCTGACTTCTATATAACACCAACGGGCATCTCCTTCCACTTCACTTCCCAGATACTCCAATTCGACTGGTTTTGAGTCCACCGAAATACGCAGCTTCTTCCCTAGGTATCCAGCGATAAGGCTATCCAATTCATCGGGATTCTCGGGTTCATAGGTATCCACGGATTCCAGCTTGTAGAAAGCTTTCAAGCCGGTTTCTAAATCATCAATAAATAGCCTTGCGGAGATTTCAAGGGTTTTTGTTTCTTGATTATGTTCAATATCACATACACTCACGTGGAATGGATGAAAAGACATTCCAAGTATCAAGATTACCGTATATATAAAGCCTTTAAGCATGCTAATCTCTTTTGTATGCTGATTTAAAATTAAGTCTTAATATTACAATCTTAACGAATTCCAAAATCCTTTCTTTCGAATAATCAATAAATGGACCAATTCGGGTTATACTTCCAATTAGGGGTAGAGCATATTTTAGACATTGCCGGCTATGACCACATTTTGTTCGTAGTAGCCCTTTGTGCTTTGTATGTGGTTCAAGACTGGAAAAAGGTACTTATTCTCGTGACCGCCTTTACAATCGGACACTCTGTTACATTAGCATTGAGTACGTTGAACATAGTGAACGTGAGATCAGACTTGATTGAGTTTCTGATACCGGTGACCATTTTCATTTCAGCTTTTTCGAACATTCTCCGAAAGCAGAATACCTTGAGAAAGGGATTTATTAACGTCAATTATTTCTTTGCTCTCTTTTTCGGACTGATCCATGGGCTTGGTTTTTCAAATTATCTAAAAAGCCTTCTGGGCAAGGATGAAAGTATTATCTCTCAGCTTTTGGCCTTTAATCTTGGGCTGGAGTTGGGTCAGATCATAATCGTGGCCGTTTTTATGGTCCTCGGATTCATCTTTGTGGGTTTGGCCAATGTAAGCAAACGAGATTGGAATTTGGTGATTTCTTCAGCTATAGCAGGCATAGCAATCACCTTAATGTTAGAGACTAAATTTTGGTAAACTAAACTGATAAACTTATGAAACGACTTGTCATTGCTTTTATCGCATTGATTATTGTTTCTCCTTCTTTTGCACAGGAGATCAATAGCAATCACGGTAAACGATTTGAGCAATTGGAAAGAATGCTACGCGATCCGAGCGTTTATCGAACGGCTTCGGGAGCTCCTGGTCCGCAATACTGGCAACAACGTGCTGACTATGTAATTGAAGCGGAGTTGGATGATGAAAACCAACGATTGACCGGAAAAGAGAAGATTACCTATTGGAATAATTCACCTGATCCGCTAGACTACCTGTGGATTCAGCTGGACGAAAATGTTCGTCACCCTGACAATGATGCATATAAGTTCAACCCAAGCAGCATCAGGGAACGCATGTCTTACAGGCAGATTGATGGTTTGGATGGTCACGACAATGATTGGGGATTCCATATTACGAAAGTTGAGGACGCTCGTGGTGCGGCCATGAGCTACACCATCAATCAAACAATGATGCGGATTGATCTGAAATCGACATTAAAACCAGGTGACAAGATCACCTTCAACATTGACTGGTGGTATAATACTACTCCTCGAAGTGTGTCCGGTGCACGTGGAGGTCATGAGTATTTTCCTGAAGATGGAAATTATATCTATACAATCACAGGGTGGTATCCCAGAATGGCCGTCTATTCTGATTTCCAGGGTTGGAACAATAAGCAATTCACTGGTCGAGGTGAATTTGCATTGACCTTTGGAAATTATGATGTGAAAATGACGGTTCCGAACGACCACGTAGTTGGTTCAACAGGGTCGCTCCAGAACTCAAAATCAATTCTTACTCCTGAGCAACAAAGACGATGGGCACAGGCACAGAAGGAATTTATTGAGCCTGTTAAGATTGTGACGTTAGAAGAAGCAAAGGCGGCAGAGCAAGGCAAACCTACAGGTACAAAGACCTGGCATTTCAAAGCTGAAAATGTTCGGGATTTTGCCTGGACGTCATCCAGAAAGTTTGTTTGGGATGCTATGGCAGCAGACATTGAAGGTCGTGATGATCATCCAATGGCGATGTCGTACTATGCAAAAGAAGCTTACGGTATTTATGAGCGCTATTCCACAAAAGTGGTGGCACATACCCTCAAGACCTATTCTAAATATACAATACCTTACCCCTACCCGGTGGCGATTTCGGTAGAAGCATCTAATGGAATGGAGTACCCTATGATTTGCTTTAACTACGGAAGAACATCAGCTGACGGTACCTATGCTGAGTCTACCAAATATGGCGCAATAGGTGTAATCATACATGAAGTTGGGCACAACTTTTTCCCAATGATCGTCAATTCAGACGAACGTCAATGGACTTGGATGGATGAAGGTTTGAACACATTTGTTCAATACCTCACCGAACAGGAATTTGATAATAATTATCCTCACAGGCGAGGGCCAGCATTCAAAATTGCTCCTTACATGGGGTTACCAAAAGAGCAATTGGAACCGATTATGACCAATTCTGAAAATATCATCCATTTCGGATCTAATGCTTATGCTAAGGCTGCGACAGGTTTGAATATTCTTAGAGAAACCATTATGGGTCGGGAGCTATTTGATTTTGCGTTCAAACAATATGCGAAACGCTGGGCTTTCAAGCACCCGACTCCGGACGATCTTTTCAGAACCCTTGAAGACGCTTCAGCGGTTGATATCGACTGGTTTATTCGAGGTTGGTACTTCACCATTGATAATGTGGATATCTCCGTTGATGATGTGAAATGGTATAAGCTGAATACACGTAATCCTGAGATTGAGAATCCGATTTTGAGTGCTCAGGCGGATGCTGCAGCCAGGGATATCGCTGACGAAAGAAACCGAGAGGAAGGCAAAAAATTCTATGTGGAAGAAGATAAACGTCTTCAGGACTTCTACTATTCTTATGATCGATTTGAAGTTACGGATGCTGCCAGAAAAGCTTACGAGCGATTCAATGCCTCACTCAGCGATGAGGAACGAGCACTTATAGGAGACGATAAGAATTTCTATGAAATCGATTTTACCAATGTGGGTGGATTGGTCATGCCAATTATCATTGAATGGACATTTGCTGACGGAACAAAGGAAGTGGATCGTATCCCGGCTTATATCTGGAGAAAGAATGAGACCAATGTGACCAAAGCCTTCATGAAGGATAAGGAAGTGGTACAAATTCGAGTTGATCCGGATCGTGAAACTGCCGATACCAACGAAGACAATAACTATTGGCCAAGAGTAAACCAACCTTCTAGATTTGAACTGTTCAAAAGAAGAGGTGGAGGCGCCAGGGGTCAGTCGACAGGATCCAACCCAATGCAGCGAGCGAAGACTGCAGGAAGTAACTAAAATGAACAAATGAAAGGCCATACAAAGTAGTATGGCTTTTCTTTTTGTTATTTAATTGTTTACACAACTATTGTCGATAAACAATTGAAAACTTAAGACCTGGCAAGTCATCTTTTCCGTGACCATCAACAGTTTGCATATTTTAATTTCATCATAACCTTTTTTATTAACTACACGTGTAGTATTATTGCTACGACAACTGTAGTTTTAATTGATGAAGTTAGATGATCTCCAGCTCAAAATCATGACCGTGCTTTGGCAGAAAGGCGAAGCATCTGTCGTGGATGTACGCAAAGCATTAAGTGATGAAAGGGAATTGGCCATAACCACTGTGGGCACGGTGCTTTCGAGGTTAGAGAAAAAGAAAATAGTCACCCATTCAAAAGAAGGCAGGCAATTTGTATATCGCCCCTTGATTTCTGAGTTGAATGCCAAAAGCTCAATGATCTCCAATCTTGCTGAGCGTCTTTTTAGAGGTGATACAAGATCTATGGTAAACCATTTGATTTCTGAGGATGAATTTAATGAAGCCGACTTGGCTGATATCGAGAAAATGATTGAAGACTATAAAAAGAAGCGATCGCAAAAATGATTCATATTGTGCCTGATAGTGTACTTCCAATGCTGATGAACTATATGGTCCATAGCACGCTCTTTATAGCATTGGTAATGCTGTTGGTCAGGTCTCGACAATTCAGAGAACTAAGGACAAAACTTCTTTTGTGGAGGTTGGCATTGCTTGGTGGAATCCTTACCACTTTGTTACAGTCAAACCTGGATATTGACTCTTTCAAAATTGAAGTGGAATCGCATAATGCTACTGAAGATCGAATATCATCAGGGTTATTTCTTTTGGAAGAACCCACGGATGACATGGATTCTGATATCAATTTTGACCAAAGGGCTGGCAACAGTGATGAACCAATAGATGTACCAGTGTCAGGTGTTTTCGGTGCTGTTGGTTTATTGTTGTTGTTCAGGATGTTTTATACCCGTAGAAGATTCGTCCACTCATTGAATCCAACGGCAGTTACTGACCAGGGTCTTCTCAAGATCTTTCAAAGACTACGGTTGAAGTTCGATTTGAAAGACAACATTTCGCTGGTAAGCTCGACCCGGGTTTCAGGGCCAATAGTCCTCACATATAAACAGATATGTATTCCTGAGAGAGTTATTACCGAATTGAAAGAACAGAATCATGAAGCATTATTGGCCCATGAACTCGGCCACCTTAAGAATAGAGACCCTCAGTGGCTAATGTTCGCCAATATAATTACCAATGTGTTTTTCTTTCAGCCGCTGAACCGATTGGTTCGGTATGAGCTTAAGCGGGCCATGGAAGAAAAGGCTGATGGATTGGCGGTAGAAATGACCGGCAAGGCAATTGATTTTGCTGAAACCTTGATAGTAGTTGCAAAGTGGAATAAACTCAACCTAAAATCTTATGGACTGGAGTTTGCCAAAAAAAGCAAGGGGCTCAAAGGAAGAGTAGAGACCATCCTGGAGAGAAAAGAGTTTGAGCAAAAACCGCAGTCAAAATGGGCGATCAGTGCTTTGCTAATTATTCTATTCAGCACGGTATCATTTGTTTCCCCTCAATTCTCTAATGATTCTAAGGAAGCTTCACCTTGGATGCCTATGACTCAAATGCCTGAAGTCATTGGTATTGAACCAATGGAAAGGAATCAGTTGGTGCCCATGACAGAGACGACTCAATCTAGTCCCGAATCCGCGCATTCAAAAGGGGATAATGGAACAGTCGCAACAATTTCGAAACTAACTTTGGAAGGAATCAGGAGTGCAAACCGCATCCCACCAATTGAAATTTATAAGCCGAGCCCTCAACCTTATTCTGTAGGTTCAACGGGTTTCGAAAAGAATGAGGCTCCAATGGAAGTCGAACAGTCAAAGGTACAAACGGACCATCCGCACGACCGAAATAACTGGAATACTCTAACGAGCCAGTATGAGGAGTTTAAGAAAGTCTTTTGGCCCACGCTAATATCATCAGGATTGTTGACCAAACGGATCAACACAGTGGAAATCACTTATGAATTTATGACCGTAAACGGAAAACAGATTCGTGAATCGGATTTTGGACCATTTCAGCGATTAATCGAGGTACATTTGGATCAGTCGCATTGGATACATTTTCAGTACAGAAGAGATCGGTTCAACAAGGAACGTTTGAAGTCAAGCCTGGTTGCGCACTACCCGGATTCCAGTCAGGATTTTAGCGAGTCGTCCTATATGAGGGATGAATGGGCAGCTTATCGAGCGGAACTTGCTGAAGCCCTTTTGGAAGATGGTGTGATCAAGTCGCTTTCTGACAATATCAGTATAAAGTGGAGAAAGGGGAAGGTGTTCATTAATCGCAAGAAATTCACAGGCCACGACTTCACAAAATACCGGTCGATCAAAAACAAACATTTCCCGGTTCGGGAGACATAAACCAAGGAGTTAAATAGAAGAATATGTATTGGAAAGGTAAACTCATTTTTGTAAAAACTACAGTTGTAGTATTTTACTCGTTTATACTAGCGGCTCATAGCATTTCTGCCCAAAAGCCTTGGGTTCAAGATTTTTTATCTGTGTATAACTCGAATGACGCTGCAAAAATTAAGTCTCATTTGATCGAGAATTTTCACAAGGCCTATCACAATTCCACGAAATATTGGCAAGGAGTTTTTAAGGAATTCGGACCAGTAACTTATTTCTCAATGGGCCGTGATTCTGTCAATGGCCGACCATTAATCTGGGTGCGTAGCCAGAAAACCCGGAACTTTGTTGGTTTTGCGTATAAGCTCTCCACTAAGAAGGAGTTTCAAATTACTCGCATGGGTGTTATCCGCGGAATGATACCGTCCGGAATCACTCAGAAATCGATCCACCCCAATGAGGCTAAATCTGAGATCCTCTCTTACCTGGGAGAGCTTGGGAGGTCTGATTTTTTTTCTGGTGTAGTACTGGTCGCAAAAGGGGATGAGATTATCTTGAACCACCCAGTCAATTTGGCGGATCGAGAGAATGACCTGCCGAACCACGAAAACACGAAATTCCTCATTGCTTCAACTACCAAAATGTTCACCGCAGTCGCAATTGCTCAACTTGTGGAGCAGGGGCTTCTCAGCTATGATGATCCTATCAGTAAATACTTGCAAGACTATC
The DNA here is from genome assembly GCA_028281285.1 of Cyclobacteriaceae bacterium. Lineage (GTDB taxonomy): Bacteria > Bacteroidota > Bacteroidia > Cytophagales > Cyclobacteriaceae > Roseivirga. The sequence goes on along the minus strand of JANQKF010000019.1, from coordinate 110,623 downwards.
CAAAACACATTGGAGACAAGGTCAAAGTTCATCATTTGCTATCCCATAGTTCTGGTATCGAACTTGACGAAATAAGCGCCTACAACAAAGGAGTGATGAAAATAAAAACGCTTGAAGAACTCTATCAACTTCATCTAAAAAACCTCCCAAAGCTTGAGAATTACTCAAATTTCGAATTGCCGGAGGAGTATAACTATACCAATGAAGGCTTTGATCTGGCGGGCTATATTGTAGAAAAGATTACCGGTACTAGCTACTATGAATATGTCGAGAAAAATATCTTTAAAGAGGCTTCAATGAACAATACTGGTGATTTCGAGAATGATCGTGCTATTCCGAATCTGGCAAAAGGGTACCGGGTTAGTAATACCGGAAGTCGAAGATTAAATACAAAACAGTTGCCTGCCAGGAGCCGTCCGGCAGGATCCTTTTATTCCACTCCTCAGGATCTTTTCCATTTCATAAAGGCATTGCGCAGAGGGAGTCTGGTGGGAAAAGAGGTATTCGAAAATATGATCACTGCCAAGACAACGGCTTATGCAAATTCGATTTCAGAATCAAAATATGGCTATGGCTTTACGCTCAATAATCTGGCCGGAGTCAAATCATGGGGTCACGCTGGAGTTTCTCCTGGAATTAGTTCCGAATGTGATTACTATCCGAAATCTGATTTGACAATTATAGTTCTATCAAATTTTGATAGAGCGGCTTCAGTCGTGGCTAATTACTTGAGAGACTATCTGCATTTTGGGTTGAACTAGGCAATCATATTGGCGTAGATTGCAGAGAAGTCGACATCACCGTACCCATTATTCAGCGCCTCTTGATAAAGACTTTGAGTGGTTGCCAGTGACGGCATTGATAAGTTAAATTCGTCTGCTGTCTGAAGTGCAAGCCCGATGTCTTTTTGAATCCATTTCAATGGAAAATTAACTTCGAAATCTTTGTTCAATAAACGCTCCTTGAGTAGCCCTACCACCGGAGAGACCACTGGAGTAGAGCTAAGTATTTGAAGCAATTGTTTTTCAGCTAGTCCCATACTAAGCCCGAGCTTCATAGCTTCTGAAAAGGTAGCCAAGCTTTGAGCCAATAGAAGGTTGATCAACATTTTGACATTAGCGCCATTTCCAACATTATTGAGATAAAGTGTCTTTTTGCCCATTGCATCAAAAAATGGTTGAAGTTCTGACAGCGCATTTTCACTACCTCCAGCCAAAAAAAGCAACTCACCCTTTTCAGCAGGAGCCTTACTTCCGGCAACAGGGGCATCGACAAATCTTAGATTATATTTTGCGGCTAGAACTGCCATCTGTCGTGAAAAAGAAGGATTAACGGTGCTGCAATCCACCCACCAGGCATCCTCTTTCATATAGGGGAGAAATTCTTCGGCTGTAGATTTCACAACAGCAGGAGTCGAAAGCATCGTGAAAATGACATCTGCCTGTTTTCCTAAATCCTCCAATCCCGTTGCAAGTTTTGCACCATTTTCGAGAAGAGAGTCGGCCTTGTCAACCGACCGGTTAAAAACGATCAACTCATGTCCGTCTGCCAGAAGGTTTTCTGCCATTCTACTTCCCATTATACCTAGACCTACAAATCCAATTTTCATGTTTTTGCTTCAAAGTTGTGGTGGATGTAAGAGCTAAAAAGTGTAAAAAGACAAAAATTGTGTTTTTCGATCAATATGTACTTTCAATACGACTACGCATTGCAAATTGCTTGGGGGAGATGTTGAATTCGCGTTGGAATGACTTAATAAAATGGGGTAGATCAGTGTAACCAGAGAGCGTGGACACCGTGGCTACTTTGTCGTTTCCTGATCCCAGAAGTTCTTTGGCCTTTTGCAATCGCATTTTGATTAGCCATTGCTTGGGAGAAATCCCAAACTGTCGGGTGAAATCACGTCTGAATGTGGTAACACTTCTTCCGGAAAGTGTGGCGAAGTCTTCAACGGTTAATGGTTTATCAAAACTTTCGTTCATCAAACTTGACAGTGGCCTTTTACCCTTTTTTCTGAGTGATTGACACTTATCAATGAATAGGGAAGAACTTTGTCCATTTTTCATTAGCAGAAAGAACTCCTGAAGCTTGATTTTGACAAGCTCATTAATCAGGCCGCCAGAAAGATGTGATGCTATCAGGCCTTTCAAAAACTGCCTAATAGGGTCATCTACATCAAAACTCGCCACCTCGTGAAATTCGGAGATTGGTTCATGGAATGGAACGTCTTTCAGTACCCAATTCAAGGTATCATCTTCAAAGAAGATCACCATGGCCTCAAAAGGCCTGTCAATTGGAATTACATCGGTGATCATATACAACCCTTTGGGCAACAGGACCATTTGACCTGGATTGACCTTAAGGGGTAAGCCCTCATCTGTATGAATCGACAGGGCACCATTCAATACTATGCTTATGGCGTGAGCTGACGAGAGGCGCTGATTGTCAAGGTTTGGCCGATCAACTTCTTTATGAAAAAAAGCGGATAAACCATCTTTCATTAAACAGGTCACGGCCTCCGATTCAAAAAAACTCTGTGGAACGATTCTCATCCTACGATAAAGATAAGACAAGAATTTATCAAAAATTGTGTTTTTCAATCAGGAGGTCATGCTGAATTGAACGATCCACTTTTTTCGTTCTTTGATATAGATGATGGTTCCAAGAATCATAATGATGGCTGTAGCAATACCGACCATTCCAAAGAATGGAGTCTCTGGAACCCGGGTCAATACCTCAGAGGCAAATGCGGCATACAGCCCAATGACCGACCAATACATAAATGCCAGATGGCGGTAGATCCAACCTTTAGGGCGTTGGATCGCAGGAAGCATTCCTCCAATCAATGTCAAAGCGCTCAATAGCGCGGCCACATGAAATATTCCGAACCCCCCGAAAAGTCTATAAGTCATAAAGGCTGTGATATTCAATATAGCCATGGACACGGCATAGAGGTAGCCGATTTGCTTATGTACCCGAGTCCCTTTCCGAATGACAAGGACAATGGTACCACTTAAGGTAGCCATCAATGCAGCAATTAAATGGATTAAACCAACTGTACTACCAACTAAGTTATCCACAATGTTATCGATCTAACCATTTTTTAAAATCTTGTACCCGATCACGACTAACAACTGCATCCATGGTATCGTTGTCTTTGAGAATTAATCGAAGACGACTGTTTGTATAGCTCACGATATTTTTCACCGCATCAAGCGTAACCAGGAACTTTCTGTTGATGCGATAAAAACGATCAGGGTCAACAAGTGATTCCAATTGTTCCAAGGTGTAGTCAATAATGAACCTCTTATTTGCAGTTTGAAGATAGGTGGCCTTTGATTCGCTAAAGAAATATAAAGCATCGGTGGTGTTGACCGTTTTGATGTGTTCTCCTATCTTGACCACAAATCTCTCCTTGTATTGGCGCGTCATCATCTGCATCGCTTTTTCTATCGCAGAAAGGTCAAAACGTGGCTGAATGTCTTGTTTTATGCCATATTGACGATTGAATTTGTCAATTGCTGATTGCAATTCTTCAGGATCAATTGGCTTTAAGAGATAATCAATGCTATTGACCTTAAAGGCCTGAATCGCGTATTCGTCAAATGCTGTGGTGAAAATTACCGGGGCTGGAACATCGGTTTTCTCAAAGATCTCAAAACTCAGACCATCGGCCAGTTGAATGTCGAGAAAGATCAAATCAGGAGCTTCGTTTTCTTCCAACCAATTCACCGTTCGTTTGACTGAATCAAGCTTGGCCATGATGTGAATTTGGGAATCGACACCCTCTAGCAAGCTACTCAATCTTTTGGCAGCCATTCCTTCATCTTCTACAATCAGAACATTCATGCGCTTAATTCGAGTAAAGGAAGCTTTACAATAAAATCATTTTCATTCTCTATGATTTCTACTGGGGTTTCACTGAGGAATTCATAGCGTGCCTTAATATTGCTCAGACCCATTCCAGAGGAAGGCTCGGAAGGAATGTTCTTTTTCTGTAGGTTATTTCTGATGACCAAATACTGATCATCCTCTACATCAATGGTGATTGTTAATGGCTCTTCTTCAGCGATGGTGTTGTGCTTGATTGCATTCTCCAAAAGCATTTGAATGGCGATAGGAGGGACCATACTTTTGTCATGACCATTGACGTTGACTTCCAAATTCAGCTTATCATCAAATCGTATTTTTTGAAGAAACATATAGGATTCGATGAATTTCATTTCTTGCTCAATAGTCACTACTTCCTGGGATCGAGTGTCCAGGACATATCGATACACTTTAGATAATTGTCTGATGAAATCAGCTGCCTGATCCTGATCTTCATAGACCAGGTTGGTTAAGGCATTTAGGCTGTTGAAAAGAAAATGGGGATTCACCTGGTTTTTCAACGATTCATACTTGGTCGCCATTTGTTCGCGTTTCATACGTTCGGCCAGAAGAGAGGCCTTTCTCCAGTTGTCTAGAAAGTTCATGGCAAACATGAAAAAGGTGATAAAGAATGTGATACCAATTGATATAAGGACCTGCTGAGAAGTATAGGGTACCTGAATATTCGGAAAAAGATTGTAGACAAAGTTGATGACGTATAGGATAAGAGGAGTATATACAATCACAGAGATGACACCTACCCTGAACCTTCTTCCAGGCTCTTCAAGCCAGGAGATTCTCTTGTTCCAATAGTCGACCAGATAGCTATTTCCTTTCCAGAAAAAGAGCCACATAAACCCGGAGTAACTCATCGAGAAAAGAATGTTTTTTATAGGCCGGTTAAACAGGTTCCAATCAAAGGCGAAGGTCATGGCCGCACCAAGTAAGTAGATCAGGATCGATTCGATTACTTCCCTCTTCCAATTCAACTTTCCTTGACTACTTGCTCCCATGTTTAAATATAAAATTTAAACCGTTGGCTTGAAGAATTGCTTGCGATACTTTCTCGACCAGAAATTGATTAACGGTGCTCCTACCAATACGGGCAATACCCATGGCAACCAGGCAAGATCGTCCGATAAGCCGAATATTCTTCCATTCTGGACTAGAAAGGCCGTAATAGCCGCAATCAGACTTCCACACATTGCATTCATATGAGCGAACCACCACCACATTTTCTCTTGTTTATCCAGGTTCATAAAACCTTTGATACTTTGATAGCCCGTTTGAATTGTGAAAAAGCCAAAAAACAGGCTCAGATACCCCAGGATTGACTCAAAGTCGCTAGATATGAGTTCAGTACCTCCATAGATAAGCAGGCCGAGCCCAAACAGAATGGCAATGATGGCTGCGGCCCAGTCTAATCGCGCGGCTTTCATGGTCCTCTTAATCTTAAGCACTCGATAACCACTAAAGGCCAGGTAAAAGCTAAACACTGCGATAACAGTAAGAAAAAAGCTGAATCTAACCAACGTTACAATGATAAGAGCACTCACAAAAATCCAGAACATCGACCAGAAGAACGTTTTACCTACTTGTCTATGCAACTTTCCTCCCTTTTTACCTGCGAATGCAGCCATAAATCCTGCGATTAAAGAAATGGCCCCAGCCAGGACGTGGGACCAAATCAATATTTTCTCGAGGATTTCCATAGTTTCAATTCAATTTAGCAATTGCTGTCAAATGCCTTATCGAAATTAATTGTTGCACTGTCCAATCAGCTGTTCGGCCATCGATTTACCCCAGGTTGGTGCAAACCCTTCACCTTTTTTTTCAGCATCAAACATAGGAATAGTCTTCTTGGCATTGTCACAGGGCTGATCAGTCGGAGAACCAAAAAACTGAGCCGTACCAAACTGCATTTGTGCCATTAATGCGACCGCCCTTGGGTTGTTCGGATTAATACTAACCGCTTTACCGAATGTCATCATTGCCTTAGGAGACATAGACTGCCCACGATTATTGGGATCTGCAGCTAATTGTGCCATATAATTGAATCCTTCAAGCGCAATGACCTCGGAATCATTAGGTGCCAGCTTCAACGCCTGATCTATGAACGTTTGAGCCTTTGCTGTATAAGTGTCCTTAGTTTCAAGTGTCTCGGCATTGAATGAGGCATTGATGTAGTTCAATGCTGCATAGTAAGCCGGGTGCCATTGATCCGTGACCTTTACTGCTATTCTTTCAAAATGTCCTGCGGCTTTAATCAAATCTTCTTCAGATTGTGCGGTACCCATGGTTTCGAGTCCTTTAGTCATGGCCTTGATATAAGCGGCCTGACCTTGCGCATTCAGACTGAATCCAGCAATTAATAGTCCTATAAGAAGTGTGACCTTTTTCATGATTTTGTGTTTTTAATTTCTAATTCAAATTTGGCCGATAAGAAACGCCTATAGAAATAGACCTTACTGAATCGTAGAATTAATGGGATGAATCGTTGGCACCTGCCATGTACAGCAGCGTCACTTCGATTTCCATGTCCTCATCTATTGAAAAAGCGGCAGCATCGAAATCAGGAGGTCCCATTTCTCCCATAGCATTGTTGGAGAATCCGAATCCCTCTAAGGGCATGCCTTGATCGTTCATATCGATGTCTCCGTTATCGTTAGCATCATGAAGAACCGAAACAGCATAATCGCCAGCGGGAATATTTTCAATGACAATTTCAACGGATCCACCTGACCTCAATTCGTACTCCGCACCATCGATCATTTCACCATCAGGGAATTCACCTGAGTCATCAAATAAGCCTACCAGGATGGTCCCACCCTTGTTCTGAACACCTTCAACAGTAACAGTAAGTGTAAACTCGTCTTTGACAGGTTCGGAGATATTTAAAATTCCGAACGAAGCGATTAATAATGTGATTAAATATTTCATGATTTTGACTTTATAGATTGCGTAATTGATTTTCCTGACCGTCTTTGGTCAATGTGATAAAAAGGCCGACAAATATGAATCGCTTGGCTCCCTGACGAATGGCTTGTCTTTCGTAAAAGCCATCTTGATTAGGAGCATCGGCATATTCGTAGCCGAATATGTTGTCTCTTCCGAAAACATTGGATGAAGACATATAGAGAATAATGTTTTGTTTAATCAGAACCGCAGCATTTAGGCTTAGGTCATGGAAATCGGGTGTGCCGTCATTATGAAACCCTTCCAGGTTAAGGTTGTGAAACGGCCGACTACTCGCATAAGTATAGGTGGCACCCACTTGTGTTCTGATTGGGTTGATAAAGTGTTTGATCACCCAGGAGAAATTGTGCTTCGAAATGAAGCCTGGACTCGCTACTCCATTGAAGTTCTGGTAGTCCCTTTCCGAGTCCACGTAGGAATAGGAAATCCAGTAATCAGTGTTCTTAAACGTCCGATTGTCTCTCCAAAAGAAATCTACTCCGTTGGCTTCACCAAAACCATCATTGGTATAGTTCTCTCGAGTAAAGTCGTTAGGGTCATCAAACTTAACCAGATTGTTATATTGCTTTTTGTAAGCTTCTATTCTGAACACCCGATCGTTGTTGATGTATTGATAATTCAGTATATAATGAGTGGCTGTCTCAGGAAGAAGGCTCCTATTCACCAAGCTGTACTCGTTCTGAGCCGATTGCGTGAATTTTCCATAACCCAAAGAGAACTGACCTTTTTCGGAAATTTTGTAAGCTGCTCCAATACGCGGACTGATCCAGCTTCGATTCAGCAGTGTGTTAGTTTCAAAACGTAGTCCAGTGCGAAAAACAAATTTGTTGGAGGCGAAATAATCGCTCTCAATATAAGTGGCAGCAATACCTTCGGAAAAGTCGATTGAAAAATTGGTGTCGTCCTGGATGGTGCGCGAAAAGTTCTTATGGAAGTACTCTCCACCCATATTAACGCTTACTCTTTCAGAGGCATCCCAAGTAAGGGTAGCTTTGCCATGATATCCTTTTTCAATGTCATCAATTCTGCTTTGATTGAAACCAAGATCGACCTGATTGGATGTTGCGGAAACACCACCTTTGAAGGTCCATTTGTCGTTCAGTATGTCTTTGTAAGTAGCATTTAGATAGTAGTACGTGTTATCTACTCCGATTGTATCCTTTTCTCCACCTCGACTAATATTTGGCTGTCTGATGATGAAATCCGAGATGTCGGCATTTGCATAAACCTTTAGAAGACCGTTAGTCGTTAGCTTTTGTCGGAATACAATTTCACCCACCATTCCTTTGGGTGCCTGTTGCCAATCGAAGTTTTGTCTTACTAAATCCTGGTATGGACGTAGGTCGGTGTATTGAATTTTGGCCGATATCGAGGCTTTTTCCCATTTTTTGGTGTGGGCCAAGTCCCCACCTACTGACATTATGGAAATATCGCCTTGAGTTTGGGTGGGAAGATCGTTTGAATTGAGCACCAAGGCGGATGAAAGGGCTTGTCCATATTCTGCTGAATAGGCGCCTGTACTAAAGACTGTACCCTTAAACAAGAATGGGCTGAAGCGACCTCTGGTAGGCACATTAGGGGCAGTCGCTCCGAAGGCATTTCTTACCTCCATTCCATCAATAAATACTTTTGTTTCATAGCCTTCCCCACCCCTCACGAAAAGTCTTCCTGATTCACCAACTGTAGCGGTACCGGGCAATGTGTTAATCGCCCCCATAATGTCTCCTGCTGCACTGGCCGTGCTCACAATATCCAAAGGCTTTAATACAGTGACCTTTTTGATGTCGCTGGCTTCGTAGGCTCCGGCTGATATGGTGACACCGTCTATTTTATTGATGATTTCTTGTAAAGTCACATCAACAACTACTTCCTGACCCGAAACGTTGATTGCCTTTTCGAGTGTTTTAAACCCTACGAAACTGACTACCAGAATCTGATCCCCCGTTTCCTCGGTTTCGAATGAGAATGATCCATCCAGCGATGAATTCGCTCCATCGAAGGTGTCTTTCAGATAAACATTGGCACCAGGTAGGGTTTCTCCCTTCTGGTCCTTAACTACCCCCTTTATGGTTATTTGTGCATTTGCTAGCGTTGCGGCCAGCAAGAATGCAAAGATGAATATGAGTCGAGTTTTCATGTTGTCCTTTGGGCTTCTGATATCCCAAAGGTGTTGCACGGAAACTCTCTTTATAAATAAGTCTTACCGAATCGTAGAATAAGAGGGATGAGTCGTAGACTAGAATGGAAGTCTGCCTAAATCGACATTACCCCCGCTAAGAATGACCCCAACATTTTGACCGGTAAACTGGTCACGGTTTTTTAATAACGCAGCTACCGGCACAGCACAGGAAGGTTCAATAATGATCTTCATCCGCTCCCAGACCAGGCGCATTGCTTCGATAATCTCATCCTCCGTTACCGTGAATATGTCATCGACAAGTTCTTTGATGATTCCCCAGTTTTTATCCCCGATACCGGTTAATAGGCCATCAGCGATTGATTTGGGTTGTGGAATTTTAACAATTTCTCCTGCTTTTAGGGAGCGGTGGGCATCGTCAGCATTGGCAGGTTCTCCAGCATACACTTTGGTAGTTGGGGAAAAGTAATGAGCAGATAATGAAGTTCCGGCCAACAATCCGCCTCCGCCAACCGGAGTGAAAACCGCATTAAGATTCTCTTGTTCCGCGAAGAGCTCTTTGGAAGATGTGGCCTGGCCCTCGATCACCTTGTAATCGTTGTAAGGAGAAATGAATGTCGCTCCTGTTTCTTCCTGAATTCTGGCTGCATTTTCTTCGCGAGCTATTTGGGTGGGCTCACAAAATGTAATTTGGGCGCCATAGCCTTTCACTGCCTTTTTCTTGACTTCCGGGGCTGTACTTGGCATTACGATATAGGCGGGAACATTGCATGTTTTAGCCGCCATGGCCACTGCTTGTGCATGATTGCCTGAGCTATGAGTGACCACCCCTTTTTGCCTGATCTCTTCAGGAATACCCAAGACGGCATTCAGTCCACCCCGAGCTTTAAAGGCACCAATTTTCTGAAAATTCTCACATTTGAAATAAACCCGACAACCAAATATCTCATCGATACTTGACGATGTAAGTATGGGTGTATTGTGGACAAATGGGGAGATGCGCTCATGAGCCTTCTCAATATCCTGTTGGCTAATCGGGAATGACATTCTGGAAAGTTTCCATGAATGTATTTATGTTTTTCTGGTTTACAAAGCCAGAAACCTGCCGGACTATTGATCTTCTTTTGTGAGGTTGATCTCTTTGAACTTTACCCAACCCAAAAGACCGGTTTTATAACCTCGTGACACTTCGATTTTGACTTTGCCATTTTCTGAAAAATCCCAGGCATATTTGATCGATTTACCTTCTTGCTGGCCGGATTCAATCAGCTCGAACTGCTTTGAGCCTTCATCATATTGTCCGAAGAACTGCTTTAAGACATCCTGTTTCCCACTCCCAATCCTGCCGTCCTCAAGCATATTCACGTAGGTGTTAAAGCTCTTGATGCTAAACTCTTCCACTTTCTTGCCGGCTTGCTCATATTCCAGAAAGTTGAGAACAGCACAGCCCTGTAACACCTCAAATCCTTTCATTGAGGCACTGCCCGCTTGCCATTCGGTGCCGTTTTTGGTCTTGACTTCTCCTTTCCAGTTCCCAACTAAATCTCTGAATACATCGAATCCAGGCAGTGTACATCTTCCCCCTTGGTCATAGGTATGGCCTTCCTCACCATCTGGCATGGCCGGCTCCTGTTCTGTTCTTTTGAACTCCATAATCCAATTATGCGTCCAGGTTTTTCCTCCATCAAAGGTGAAGGCGTCATCCCATCTGAGAGAATGTGGTGTGATGTCAGAAAAACTATATCTCGTTAATGTATCCCCTTTGCCAGAGAAGAATTCACCACGGCCATGCCGAAACTCTCCTTCAAGAGTGGACATGCCTGAGCGGTTGTAGCTTGGCCAATTGAGCCAAAGTACCCATTTCTCCTTTTGAAAATCATAGTAGCGTAGGCTAAATCCCTTAATGCCTAGAGGTCGCTGATCGTTCCAAAGTTCAAGGATAGCTCTGCCATCACTCACACTATAAATTTTCGCAACGGATTTGATTTGATCAGCCCAGGATTGATCAGGTTGCTTTACTCGCAGATTGACATCCCAGGTGCCTACCCAGAAATCAAATTGTCGGTCTTTGGGTAATTCGAGATAATTGATGCTCTGTCCGGTTAGAACCCCATTGATAAATAGAAGGAGTAGAATAAAAAGTGGCTGATTGTTCTTCATGCACTATTCTTTGGAACAGTTTACGAAGAAAGTACCGAAACGGTATCACATAGCTGTGTGGTTTTGAAGTTAAGCCTTGGGGAATTGCCGTTAACGGTTGTTGCCACCAAAACCATAACCATGAAATTCTCCCTAATATACTCAGTGTTTGTCCTTCTTGCTTTTTTGGTAGCCTGCGGTGGTGATGACTCTGGTGGTGGTGCAAATGTGGAAATCGGTGTTCGTAGCATCTTGTCGACTGATGTCGAAAACAATGGGAACGCCTCTGATATTCGGGTGACTTTTAACATCAGTGTAAATGAGGACAGGGTAGATCATTACCGAATTATTGTGGTCAAAAATGGCAATCGATCGGAATTCGATTTACCTACAGCGGAAGCCCTTTCAGAAATCTCTTATGAACGGATCGAGAAAACAGGAAGGTCGATTGAAACAGTGTTGTCAGCCCAATTAACAGATGCTGATGGAGATGAAATCATAGAGGCAACAGCTTATGCCATATTTGTACTGGCAGTAGGTCTGGAAGGCACTGAAAGTGTTCTGAGGTCTGGTAGTGCTCAAATTCTGTTGTCGAAGACCGACATCCTGGAGATTATGGTGGAAATGCCAATCGGTACCGGAGGACTCATTGTTGACGAAGCTGGAAATATCTATTGTGCTGATTTCGGAGCATCATTAGGTAGTAGCCCCGGAACCACGCTTTACAAAATCACACCTGGTGGCCAAGCCAGTGTATTTGCACGTGGCTTCAACGGAGCTTCAGGGAATACAATTGGCCCTGATGGAAACATATATCAATCAAACATTGCAGGAGGTAGGGTCTCAAAAGTGACCATGGACGGTACAGTATCCACTTATGTTTCAGGAATGAGCTCTCCGGTGGGTGTTGTGTTTGATAATGCCGGTAATCTCTATGTAGCCAATTGCGGTGATAACTCAATAAGGAAAGTAGACCCAAATGGTAATGCGAGCATTTTTGTAAGGGGGAGTATGTTCAATTGCCCAAATGGAATTACCATTGACAATGCAGGGAACCTATATGTAGCGAATTTTGGCAATGGGAATGTCGTGAAGATAACACCCGGACGAACCACCAGTGTTTTAGCAACCTTACCAGGCGGCAACCTCGGCCATTTGACCTTTCATCGAGGAGATCTCTATGTTGTGGCCCGAGCGGCAAATCAAATCTACAAAGTGACTCTTGGCGGAGGCGCTGTGCGAATTGTTGGTAGTGGAAATCGCGGACATGATGAAGGCCCTGCTTTACTCGGTGAACTCTCTCTGCCCAATGATCTTGGCTTTAGCCCTGATGGAGAATTCCTTTATATCAATGATACCAAACCCTTAGGAGGGACTCCTGCGAATAGCCAAATCCGACCAACTATGCTGAAGAGAGTAAGGTTAGAAAAGAATTAGACTAGTCTTTCTCGAAACGCTTTGACAACAGCCTCGGACTTGGAGTTCACTTCCAGTTTTTTGTAAATGCTTTTGATATGGGAACGAACAGTGTCTTGACTGATGAACAATGCATCTCCTATATTCTTATAGCTTTTGCCTTTACAAAGTTGATCGAGCACATCATACTCCCTTTCAGTCAGGCCTGATTCGTTCTTTTTTTGGAATGAGGACACCACCATTCGGGCAATTTGGGTACTCATTGGAGCACCACCATTAAGCACTTCACGAATGGATTCGACAATCTTTTCGGGAGGGGTACTTTTCACCAGGTAGCCTGATGCACCGGCACAGAGGGAATCAAAAACCAATTTATCATCTTGGTAGACAGTCAACATAAGGGCTTCCGCCTCCGGGTTTTTTTCTTTCAATCTTCTTACCGCATCAATGCCAGACATACCCGGCAGCTGAATATCCATCAAAACCAACTCGGGATCCACAGAATCCAGATTAGTCAGGAACTCTTCGGCATTTGAAAAGGTATATTGACAAATGAGACCTTCCGTAGTATTAATTAGAAGTGCCAGATTAAGCCTAATTTCCGGATCATCTTCAACGATTGTGATTCTGATGTTTCTTGGGCGGTATGTCGTCATGTCAAACTAAAAGATTTAAGGTTGCCGGTAAATTTCACGTATGTACCTGGGTGGTTAGGGTCAATTTCTAAGTGTCCTCTTAACTCTTGAGCTCGATAACTCATATTTTTCATTCCATAACCATCGTTACTTTCCAGAGCCTGGATGCCTTGACCATCGTCTGCCAAGCCAACTACCAGTTGATCTTGCCTCAAACGGAAACTAAGAGAGGCGCGGGTGGCATTGGCATGTTTTAGAACATTGTGCATCGCTTCCTTGAAGATCATGATAAGGTTGCGTTTCCAATCCATATCAAGTTTATAACGCTCCAGGTCCGGATCGATACAATCAACACTAAAGTCGATTGAGGTTTTATCGAACAGTTCTTCACCAAAATCCTTTAGTAATACTGCGACATCCAGGACGGTGTCTTTTTTAGGGTCCAGAGCCCAGAGAAAATCACGCATCGAACTATTTAAATTTCTGGAGTTGTCCCTGATTTTATCGACATATTCGGTGATCTCCGGGGTTGTTCCATTGAGTTTTTTCTTAAGCACATCGGTGAATAGGGCGATCCTTGTCAGTTTATTACCCATTTCGTCATGGAAGTCTGCTGCCGCTTTTTTCCTGACTTTTTCCATAAAATGTATGCGCCTCATTTTCAGCTGAAGACGATAGTAATGTATCGACCAGAGAACCAGGAGTATGACCAATGTGAATAGAATAAAAAACCAGGGAGTCGACCAGAAAGGGGGCGTGACTGTAATTGTCAGGGTTTTCGGGCCTCCCCAATTACCATCATTAAGAGCAGCTTTAATGTTTAGATCATAGGTGCCGGGTCTAAGGTTGTTGAGATTAATGGTTCTATTATATCCAATATTCACCCATTCATCATTCAGACCCTTGAGTTGGTATGCGTAAGAGATTAGGGCTGCATTGTTAAAATCCAAGGCCGTGAAATCCAGTGTCAGGAAGTTCTGGTTGTATTTAAGTTCTATGGACTCAAGGTCATAGATTGGTCTGTCAAAGGTCTTGCTGGTATTAAATACCTTGATCTTTTCCAGTGTTACGCTAGGTGCTTTGGGCTCCTGGGATATTCGTACAGGATCAAAAATTGTAATCCCACGGTTACTACCAAATAAGAGTCTTCCATCTTCAAGGTTAGTTGATGATCGAAGCACAAATGAATTGCTACTCAACCCGTTCTTAGTGGTGTATCGTTTAAAACTCTTGTCTTTATAGATGAATTTGTGAATCCCATCCGCTGCACTAAGCCAAATGCATCCGTCTGTTGCTTCTTCAATTGCCTGAACATTGGGAACAGGCAGAGTTCCATTGGGTGTATAATTGTAGAATTTCCTGGACTCACGATCGAATTCCAGTAAGCCGCTACTAAATGCTCCTATCCATAACCTACCAGCGCTGTCTTCAAAAATGGCATTGATGGACTGGGAAAGAAACCCGCTTTTTCTGATCCCATGATACATGTATCTGTTGAATTTAAATGAAGATGGTGTGGGTTCGATTCGGAAAAGTCCTTCTCTAACTGTGCCGACCCACACTATTCCGGAGTTGTCTATAAAGATCTTGCGGGACATATATTCTTTCAATACTTGAGGGGCATCCTCTATTTGGTGTAGGTATGTGGTAGAATCTCTTTGGATATCATGCACAAAAACACCAAAGCTTCCGATTGCCCAGATAGAATCATTCCGTATTTGAAAATCATTTACGCGTTCATTGATTGGCACAAAGGGTTTGACACTGCGCGTATTCCGATGAAATTTATAAATGCCTTTTTCCGTACCGAGTAAGAGAGTTTCAGCGTTATAATCTTGCATTGATGTAATGAAATGGGGAAAACGATGTTCTCCCCAGTAGGGAATTACGGTGGTTTGTTCCGATGTATTCTGATCAAATTCAATCAAACCGGAGTTGGAAGCAATATAGAATTTTCGATCCTCTGTGCCGTGAAGGTTCGTAATGAAGTTGGAGTAGTCCTGTTGATCTGCACGTTCCTTGTTGATGTAAATGGCCTCGAAATCTGGCTTTTCTATAGATACCTGGTACAGGCCAAAGTTCATTGAGCCCAACCAGAGATTAGCATCGTCCTCATCGAGTGTAAATCCATTGATTGGTTGTTGAAAATTATTTACTGACCTGGTAGTTCCAGTCTTGTGGTTGTAGAGAAAAACATGATTGTCAAATGTGAGTATGAACACCTCATCATTTTTTTCACTACTGTATGCAAACCGAAGGAGATTGGGTTTTATCCCTTCAAATGGTATGGCCTTCCAGCCTGTCGGGCTTAACTCGAAGATACCTTGTCCCCTGATTAACACGTTGATACCAGAGGTTTGTGTTTGAAAAAGACTCATGATGAACGGCTTTTCTTCTCCGGGCAAACTGGCTTTCTTGATTTCAGTTGTATTGCTCAGTTTGGCATGATAAAGTCCGAACCTGAAAGAAGAGAACCAGATATTTCCGTCATGATCCTCCTTGAATTTTGAAGTACCTATGATTGATGTATCGTCTACTGATTTGACCTCGGCAAAACGATTCTGTAACTCATCGTATCTAAAAAGACCTTTATTGCTGCCCACCCAAACCGTTTCGTTCTTATCATGATAAATCCCTGTGACGATCACTTCATCATGACCTTCGATTGTTACCGGCTCAAAACGAAGTCGATCTTTATTGATCAGGTTGATGCCAATACGAGTACCTATCCATCCTCTATTTTTGCTATCAAAATGAGCTGATAACACAATATTGTTCGTATTTCCGGGATCATTAGAATCATAGGTAAAATAGCAGAATCGACTGGTCACACGATCGTATTTGGCAATTCCACCGATATCAACGAGCGTCCAGATATTTCCATCGTTATCTTCGAAAATTCGGCCAAGACTATTGGCTCTAATTGAAAACGTATCCATTGGATCATGGCGAAACGTTTTAAAACTATGACCATCGTATTTATTTAGGCCATGCCCTGTAGAAATCCACTTATATCCGTATTTGTCACTATGTATATCTTTGACCGAGGCATCTGATAGGCCCTCATTTACACCAAATGACTGTATTTTAATTGTCTGCGCAACTAAATTAATTGATGCTATAAAAAAGAATGTAGTGAGAACACTCTTGTAGATTGGGGTAACAAGGATCTTACTAATTTTCACTGTCTACTTGCCGGATGCAAGTAGAACGAGGGAACAAGGAAAGGCTACATTAATGAGCCAACAGCCAGTTTTCTCCAATTCCCACTTCGACTTCCATTGGCACATCCAATTCAACGGCAGATTTCATCAGCTCAGGGATCTTTGTTTTCATCAGGTCGAGTTCAGACTTGTGGACATCAAATACAAGTTCATCATGTACCTGCATGATCATTTTAGACTTAAGATTTTCTTCTTTCATCCACTTATGAATGTTGATCATTGCGATTTTAATCATGTCGGCAGCGCTTCCCTGAATTGGAGCATTAATAGCATTACGTTCAGCATGCCCTCGACCTACCATATTCTTAGAGTGGATATCTCGAAGGTATCTGCGTCTTCCTAAAATGGTTTCGACATAGGTCAGTTCACGAGCCTTGTTCACTGAATCATCCATGTATCGCTTCACACCCGGGAATTCATCAAAATAGGCCGAAATGATTTCCTGCGCCTCTGTTCGCGATATTCCAATGTTCTGGGCCAGACCGAAGGCCGAAATACCGTAAATCAGCCCAAAGTTGACCCCTTTTGCCTTACCTCTCATCTCGCGATCTACTTCTTCCAACGGCACTTTGAATACTTTCGAAGCTGTTGTAGCATGAATATCCCGACCGTTTTTGAAGGCCTCGATCATGCTTTTGTCCTTGGCAAATGAAGCAACTATCCTTAATTCAATTTGGGAATAGTCAGCGGCCATCAAGACGAATTCTTCAGAACGTGGAATAAAGGCTTTCCTTATTTCTCTACCTTTTTCAGTTCTAATAGGAATGTTTTGAAGATTCGGATTATTAGAACTCAGCCTACCCGTAGCGGCTACAGCCTGTCGGTAGTCAGTATGTACGAGGCCATCTACCGGGCTGATCATGGTAGGTAAGGCATCAACATAGGTGGATTTTAGTTTTTGATATTCTCTGAATTCCAGTATTCTTCTGGCGATGGGGTGTTCAACTGCTAGTTTGGAAAGAATGTCTTCCCCGGTAGCGTACTGACCTGTCTTTGTTTTCTTCGGCTTGTCAACCAATTTCATTTTTTCAAAGAGTATCACACCGAGTTGTTTCGGAGAAGCAATATTGAATTCCTCCCCAGCCATCTCAAATATATCAGCCTGTGCTTTCACACTTTCATCCTGCAGCTCTTTTGACATGGTCGCCAGAGTTTCTGTATCGATTTTGACCCCATTGTATTCAATATCTGCAAGGACATCAACCAAGGGAAGCTCTACTTCATTGAACAGTTTGTTAACTGCTCTTTCGTCCAGAACCGGAGCCAACTTATGCTTTAGCTGGAAGGTGATATCTGCGTCTTCTCCTGCATATTCCACCACTTTATGCACTGGCACGTCTTTCATATTTCCCTGTACACTCCCTTTTTTCCCGATAAGCTCTGTTATAGACACAGGACTGTAATTCAGGTAATTCTCGGACAGTACATCCATGTTATGCCTGGTGTCAGGATCGATCAAATAGTGTGCAATCATGGTGTCAAAGATTGGTCCTTTAACCGTGACACCGTAGTTTTTCAACACCTGAATATCATACTTCGCATTCTGGGCGATTTTCAGAATTTCCCCATTTTCGAATACAGGTTTGAATTCATCGACAATTTTCTGAGTCTCTTCGCGGTCTTCAGGTGTTGGGATGTAATAGGCTTCTCCTTTTCTATAGGAGAAAGCAATGCCAACCAGATTCGCTTCAATAGGCTCTATGTTGTCGGTTTCAGTATCAAAACAGAATTCCTTTTGCTTCAGTACATATCGAATGAGTCGTTGGCGGAGCTGAGGAGTGTCAATGAGATGATATTGATGTTCCGTATTCGAGATTGATCCCTTTTCAGCCGGCCTTTCTTCTTCGATAGGAGAGGCACTCGATTCTTCAGCAAAGAGCCCCATTTGTTCCGGTGTTCCTGCGGGCTTTTTGGCTGTCTTAGCCGGACCGGTTGTTTCGCCAAGAATTCTTTTGAGCGTAGTTCTGAATTCCAGCTCTTCAAAAATTTTCTTAAGCTCATCTACTCTAGGGCCGGTATACTTCATTGCTTCCTCATCAAACTCCATTGGCACTTCCACATTGATAGTGGCGAGTTCTTTTGAAAGGATTCCTTGTTGGCCAAATTCGGCTACTTTTTCGGCCAATTTGCCTTTAAGCTCGTGCGCATGAGCCACTATGTTCTCGACAGTTCCGTACTCCTTTAGTAATTTGGACGCAGTCTTCGGACCTACTCCGGGTATTCCGGGGATGTTGTCTACGGAATCGCCTTGCAAGCCAAGCATATCAATCACCTGATCGATTCGCTCAATATCCCATTTTTCAAGGATTTCAGGAATGCCCATGACGTCTACCGCGTTGCCCATAAAGGCAGGTTTGTACAAATAGATGTTTTCTTCAACCAATTGACCATAGTCCTTGTCCGGAGTCATCATAAATACTTCGAAACCTTCTTTGGCCGCTTTCTTAGCGAACGTTCCAATGATATCATCAGCTTCGTATCCATCAAGCTCCAGAACCGGAATATTGAAGGCTCTCACAATATCCTTGACGATCGGTGTGCCAATCTTTATATCCTCAGGTGTTTCATCTCGATTTGCCTTATAGGCTGGAAATTGTTCATGTCGAAACGTGGGAGCACTGGTATCAAAGGCCACAGCTATATGAGTTGGCTTTCTCTTCTCGATGATTTCATAAAGACTATTGGTAAACCCGAATGGGGCTCCGGTATTCAGGCCTTTCGAGTTGATTCTTGGGTTTTTGCTGAATGCAAAGTGGGCTCTGTAAATCAAGGCCATTGCGTCCAGCAGGAACAAGGATTTTTCCGGCTTACTCATTTCATAAAGTTAAGTAATCCGATAAAAGCTGGAAGTTGAATTGTCAGAATTAATTAGAGCCGAGACTATTGCTTTCCTGGATGAGGTTGACAGTAAAGTCAAACACCGCATCGCGCTTGTTTTGCAGGTCCTCAAGCGACTGAGTAATATAATAGTCAGGGAAAGTTCCGCGCCCCTGGCTCACGGTGATGTCGGTATTGACAAACTTTTCATAAATCACAGGAACTTGGATGTTCACCTTGGAATTTGGGAGCTCATAATTTAGAAGCATATTGGCGGTTCTTGCTTCATGTGCACCACCGGTCTCTTCACCAACAACAGTGACATTTGGTAATGCACTCAAAATTCTGGTGAGGTCAGCGGCAGCCGAGAAAGTCTTTCCTGAAGTAAGAACATAAACATTGCCATTGAAGCGCATTCCTGACATATCAAAATCAAGCTTAAATTCATCGTACCAATTTTGAGCGTCACATGTCAATTTATCTCCAACCGGATTAGTGAAGTACTTGTTGAGGTAGGCTTCGGCATTTGCCACAACCTCTTCGGAATTAAAACTGCCATTGATTCCTAAAAGCTGTTCTGTCAGAACGATGTCCGAAGTTCTGATATGGGTTTCAGACGGGTCGTTAAGATCTTGACCTGCAATGATTTGGTATAGTATATTCAATAGTCTGCGATCGCCCCCTTCATTGCCTCGCAGGTCAAGCACAAGGTTCTCAAAGTCGAAAGACTTAGAGGTGGCATTGTAGCGAGACGCAATTCTATTAAAGAACCATTCAGGGTTAGCCTGAAAAGTGTTCAGTGTTAGAATGAGGGTCTGAAGAGAGTCAACCGCATCTAGGTGTGTAAAATGATAGTATCGCTCATGCGATTTGTAAAGTGGACGATAGTAGTTGTTTGCTAACATTACATTTCCTGTCGTCCCTTCCACAGTTGATTTTGCCAAATCGCCATTAACGGCATATTCGACCTCAAAAGTGGGATGAGGGCCGTATTTCAGATAGAAATAATATCCAAACCGACTCTCTAATTCTCTTTTAATCTTTGTTTCTATAAACCCATCGGTGATGGCCAATAACATGAGGTCATTAAGGAGTTGTGTTGAAGTGACTCCATTGATTGACTGAATTTCAGAGGCGTGGGGAAGTGGACCATCTTCGAAATCGAGATAGATTTTTTCATCGATAATTGAGATGGGATAAGGAAAGAAATTCGTCTGACCAGAAGCTCTTTTGATCAGTTGTGCATCCGGCATCACCGCTGTGTGACCACAGCGGATCTTCTGATTCAATTCAAGAAGGATGCTCGAAAAATGCTGATTAGTAATGGTTTCAGGGAGCGCTGCAATTTTTTGATCTATCAATACTTTAAACTCATCTCGAGTGATATACTCGTAGGGGTTTCCGTGTTGCTGATCAATTAGCTGAAAGTAAAAATGGATATCCTCGGTGGCCTTCTCCTTTGAGATTTCCTCATAAGGGAGCTTGTCATCTGCAGCAAATGCATAAACACTGGTGAGTAGAGCTATCCCCAGAATTAAACTTTTAACTGCTATTGCTGACTTTCTTGCCACTTCAGTACCCTTTGGTTGATCTCAGGGTGACTGAGAATGACAATACACACCAATGACAGACAAGTCACCGGAATGAAGGTCGATTAAACGTTAGTTCGATTTATGCTGTAATAACGTATTCTAGAAAATCAGGATTTCACTTAAAAACTAAGTAAAACTCTGATTACACACCCTGAAGCCGGGTCAGGAATAGTTCAGACGGCAACGTAAGGCTGCAGTCATAATGATGTAATGTAGTCTAATACAGGTTGTTGGTAAAAGGGGCCCTGGTATAGATTATGTGTAGTAAAGTATGTAGGTGGTGGTGAAAGCGAGACAAATATACAGAAAAATGCTTTTCGTCAAACATTTTTTGTTGTTCACATACAATAATTTGTATTTCTCACGTTTCAAATGGCCTTCGATTCCAATGCCTCAGGACAGAAATATTCAATGGCAATACTCCCTAACGCTCGTTAGGAGTGGTTCTTCCACAGATAATACAATTTTAACTTAAGCTTAATTTTCTGAAAGGAACGCGATAATTTTTTTGGAATGTTTACCTTCAATTCAATAATTCCACTCGACAAGCGTACTAAAAGAGTGATGTGCATTCGGTTATGAGGATTATCAAGATCACAGAATGAGGCAGAAGGGTTTATTAATTTATTTATTGCTGATTACCAATTTATTGAGTGCACAGCGTTTTGCAGGATACATCTATTCCGATTATTCAGGAATTCTTGGCGCTAAAACACAGCCGGCATCCCTTGCCGATTCACCTTATAAATATGACTTTAACTTACTGAACGCGAACTTCTTTGTTGCCAACAACATCGCTTTCAGGGATAAGACTACCGAAGCCCAGGGGTTAATACGCTTTATAAGCGATGATCTGAAATTTATTCAGGCCAATGCGAGTATTGGAGGGTTTTCTGCGATGCTAGCTTTACCACGCGGCCAAGGCATTGGGTTCAACGCCTCGTTAAGGTTACACGGGAGTGGAAATGATATTAGCCCGGATTTTATTCAGCAATTCAATCGATTTGGGAGACCAGAATTCATAGGACAAACTGTATTGAATCAAAAAGTTGAATTGGCCTTTTCGGCATGGTATGAATTAGCGTTCACCTATGCCACCGTCTTGAAGGATGACGGTTTCAATCGATGGAAGATTGGCGTCACTCCCAAATTAGTTAACAGCTTAGGAGCTGCGTTTATAAACGTGACCGATTTTGATTATAACATAGATCCACAAACGGCTCAGGTAGAAACTACGGATTTGGCCTTGATGTACGGCTATTCTGCGAACCTGGATGAATTTGAACAATTTGATGGAGATCAATCCTTTAGGTTGCCTAAGGGAGTCGGCTTTAAACCGGCCCTGGACTTAGGAGTCACTTTTGAACGTGTGGCGTTTCGTCAGGATCCTTCTGAGAAATCAGGCACAAAGCTGAATCCTGACATCACCTATGAATTCAAACTTAGTGTTTCAATCACAGACTTAGGAGTTGTGAAATATGATTATGGTACGGCCTCAACTGAAGTGACTTCACTATTGCCCAACCTGGGTTTCGTGGATTTGGACAACACATTTGATGAGATGAGCAGTGCACGAGAGATAACCGATAGTCTGGCTACAATTGCTAACCTGGAGCCGATCAATGGTCAATTTTCAGTAACACTTCCAACTGCACTTAATGTGAACTATGATTACAATATTGGCAATTACTACTATATAAATGCCAATGCCATGGTAGATATGACTCGACTCATCCCTGCAGATTATCGTCTGAATCATCTGACAAATCTTACCATTACCCCTCGTTGGGAAAAAGGTTCTAAAGGAATTTATGTTCCGATTTATATCAATCAAATAGGAGATTTTCATTTGGGTGCAGCGGCACGGATTGGTGCATTAACCATAGGCACACAAAGTCTTGGTTCCTTGTTCAGTAAGAAGCCAACGTCCGGAAATTTCTATTTCAGCCTGAACATCTCCAAGCTAAAAGCAAACTCCAAAAAGCCTTACTGCTTTGGTACAGGTGGAGGTAGTGCCAACACTACTCAATACCGAAAGCCACTGTATAAAAGGAAAAAGTGGATATTTTTTTAGACTCTACTGCATTCTTTCTTTCAGAAAACTTAAGGTTTTAGCATAGGCGTCTTTCGCATCAGCCTCATTATAACTTGGTTGGCTGGGATTAGCAAAGGCATGATTCGACTTATAGGTGTGAGAAATAAGCTTCTTTCCTGCTTCCTTCATATCCTTTTCGAATTGAGCAATGACATCTTCGTTGATCCATCTTTCGGTTGCCCAAATTCCCAAAACATCAACGCTTAATGTCTTTAGCCTATTCACATCTTTCTCGGGCATTCCATAATACATCACTGCTCCTTTAGCCTGATCACCTACAAGTAAGGCAGTTTGTAATGACCAACCTCCGCCAAAACACCAGCCAATGGTATAGATGTTGGCGTTTCCTCCTGCATAGTTCATGGCACCTTTAATAATAGCTTCAGCCCGCTCTGTCTTTACCGCTCTCATAAACTCTCCTGCTTCTTGAGGCTTATCGGTTACTTTTCCATCATACAGATCGATAGCCAGGACGTTGACGTTACCTAGATCATCAGCCAGTTTTTGAGAAGTCTCTCTGATGTTGTCATTCAGGCCCCACCATTCGTGAATGACGAAAAGATAATTGTCAGTAGGGTTTTTGGCCTTAATCAGGTATGCCTTCCCATCTTCCCCGGAAGTTTTAAAGCTTATGGCTTCGCCTTTTTCTTCAAAGTTGGTCACCAATCTTGGTCGTTCATGGGCATTGACAAAATCAGGATCGGAAGTAAGCATAGCAAATTCTTCCGGAGCCGTAGGTCCATGACAAACCGATATTTCAGAACCACCATTCTCTGACTGGTCTATCGGGGACAATGTAAAAATGATCAGGAATAGTGTTGAGATGAGAGCCTTCATGTTTTGATATTTGTTTTCAATACAATTTAGCCCAATTTTTTTTGGCAGAAATTGTATACAAGCGAATGAATCTCTTGCTTAAGATAACTGCCTGACATAAAAAATGAAATCAGATGGGGGAGGAGCAATTCCTTCATCCCTGAGCAGGCTGGCAATTTGGCCTCGATGATGCGTACCGTGATTGGCCACATGAGTCAGAATATCGCTAAGTGATGTGGAAAAGGTTAAGCCTTTGGTATTCTGGTAGTTGATCGTTGTTGAAATATCCGGATGTTTGTCCAATAAGTCCAGCCAAAGTTGATTGCCTATTTTCAATGATTTAGCGGCTTCTTCAAATGGTAAGATCTCAAATACCCCGGGAATTTTGATCGGGACGCGGTCTATTCTGTCCATCCAAATCAACTGGGCTGTGGCGATGTGGGAGAAGAGAAGGCTGATTTTGTCGTTCTTGAAATCCGACTTTCTTAAAGCTTTAGTGAAAAGCTCATTGGCCCAGGCATTGTATTCATAAAGTCGTTTAAAGTGGTAAATCATGAAATGAGATTTCTGATAGAATAGGCTTTGTAAAAGATGAAGGATAACGGAAATAACCATACCAAATCATTCATAATCAAATGGAACCAGCCTGTTTTGCCTACTTCTTGTTCGAGAATGCTAAAGTAAAACCAAAGTCCTCCCACCAATTTAGTGAGTATACCAATCCCAATTAGATACCAAAATTTCCTAGGGTAAAGAGCACTCATAAAATACGCTATTGCCATGAGCAATACGACTCTTCCTTGCCATACGATTATTCCCGGAGTTGCTTCTTCGGATTGTGTCACCCATTCGAAAAAGCTTTGGGGGAACCAAGTGATGAAAGCTCCCCAGGCCACATTGTAAACTGTGGTTATCAATAGAAATCCCCTCATCCAATTGGGGAATAGTGGTTGGGGAGTCTCTTCAGAATTCATAACTTATCAATGTTAGAAAATTCCCCTCGATCAATCAAAAAAATGGCAATGACTCCGAAAAAAAGAACTGTATTCCGATTGATAGTAGTGCTCGCTTTGGTAGCCTCGGCATTCGCGATGGGCTTTAAGATGGCCCAGGATTCGAAAATTGAAAGAACTCATGTGCAAATGGCTCAACAGCTGATGGACTTGGACTTCACCGAACAGGAAATTGACATGATGCTACCGGGGCTCAACAGGGGTCTGAATGGGATCAAACAATTGCACCAGTTTGAAATGGGAAATGAGATTCCTCCTGCGCTTTGGTTTGATCCTGTAGTGGAAGGATTGAAAATTGAGGACAACCAAAAAGAGATTAAATGGGGACTGCCGGATCGTGTTGAACTTCCTGCGAATCGGGAAGAATTGGCGTTTTACACGGTAGCGCAGCTTTCTGTTCTCATCCGGGAAAAGAAGATTTCATCAGTGGAGCTTACACAGTTCTTCATTGATCGACTAAAAAAGTATGGAGATGAACTCCAATCGGTGATCACAATAACTGAAGATCGAGCCTTGGCTTCCGCAAGAAAAGCGGATGACCTCTTGGCGAGAGGAACTTATTTGGGACCTCTTCATGGCATACCCTATGGAGCGAAGGATCTCCTATCGGTTCCGGATTATAAAACGACATGGGGTGCCGGCCCTTACAAAGACCAAAACCGGGGTGATGAACTGGCCACGGTGATCAAAAAATTGGATGATTCCGGAGCGATATTAGTGGCAAAACTGACCTTAGGTGCCTTGGCAATGGGTGATGTATGGTACGGAGGGAAGACAAAAAATCCCTGGAACCTGGAACAAGGCTCCAGTGGTTCTTCTGCAGGTTCGGGAGCTTCGACTGCGGCTGGGCTGGTTCCCTTTGCTTTAGGAACTGAGACACTGGGGTCAATTGTCTCACCATCCACAAGAAACGGTGTTACGGGTTTAAGACCGACTTTTGGACGAGTGAGTAAAGCAGGGGCCATGGCATTAAGTTGGAGCATGGATAAAATCGGACCGATGGCAAGAACTGCCTTTGATTGTGCCCTTGTGTTCGATGTGATTCGGGGAGAGGATGGGAAAGACCTTTCGGTTAGGGACGCCCCGTTTAACTATCAGGGCAAAGCTGATCTTTCCAAATTGAGAATGGGCTATGTGAAGTCATTATTTGATAGGGAGCGCGATCAAAAGATCTCGGATGATGCGGTCCTGGATGTACTTAAGGAACTTGGTGCTGACCTGATCCCGGTTGAATTGCCCGGAGAGATGCCGTTTACCGGAATGCGAGCGATTTTGACAGCAGAAGCTTCTGCGGCATTTGATGCACTCACAAGATCAGACCGGGATACTTTGCTAGTCAGACAGAGTGCAGGTGCCTGGCCAAATACTTTTCGACAAGCAAGATTTGTGTCCGCGGTTGACTACATCAATGCTAACCGAGCTCGTTACGTTCTGATGCAAAAGATCAATGAGTTGTTTAAAGACTTTGATGTGATCGTAACGCCAAGTTTCGGTGGGCCACAGTTGCTAACGACCAATTTGACGGGGCATCCCTGTGTTGTGTTAAAGAATGGATACAATGAAAACGGTAGCCCAACTAGCATTTCTTTTTTGGGAAATCTATATGATGAATCCACCATTTTGAGCGTAGCCAGAGCCTACCAGGAAGCCACCGAGTTTGACGAACAACATCCACCTAAATTCAAAACAGACTGATCATGCTTTTAGCCGTTGATGCCGGAAATACCAATATCGTTTTTGGGGTACATGATGGAGAATCATGGATTCATGAATGGCGTTATGAGACATTCCCAATTCGAAATCAGATTGAATATGAAATGTTTCTTCGTCTCAATTTTCTTGAGTCGAATCTGGGATTGGATATGATCGACAAGATTGTGATCAGTTCGGTTGTGCCTCAGTTAAACAATATTCTCGAAAATTTTTCGAGACCACTTTTTGAGAAAGAGCCATTGTTGGTAGGACCCAAAATCTATGATCGACTACCGGTTGATACGGGTAATCCGCATGAGATAGGTACTGATCTGATAGCAAACGCGGTGGCGGCCCGAACTCTGCATGAAGGAAATGTAATTATCGTGGATTTCGGTACCGCACTGACCTTTACGATCGTCAATGAAAATGGAAAAATAGAAGGTGTTAATATTGCCCCAGGTTTAAAAACAGCGATTGCAGCTTTAGTAGGTAATACAGCTCAGCTACCTGAAGTGCCATTGGAACTTCCGGATTCGGCAATTGGAAAGAATACCACTCATGCGATTCAGTCAGGTGTACTTTGGGGCTACGTGAGTATGGTTGAGGGAATGCTGGATCGCATACAAAACGAATTTGGCAAACCGGTAGAAGTGATTGCCACCGGAGGGCTTTCTTCCATTCTACATCCATTGCATGAGCGATTTGATGAGGTAAATCGCTATCTAACCTTGGACGGGCTTCGAATAATCGCAGATACATGATTAAATAATCTTGCTAAAGGTTTCCAACCCTTTGGGCAGTTTATGTGATATAGTAAGTAGGAGCTTAACTTCATTGAATATGAAACACGTTAAATACTACCTTCTCCTGGTCAGCGCCTTATTGACTTTTTCCTGTGACGATAAGTCAGAACAGACGATCAAAGATAATCAGGACAGTGAAGTCAACTATCATATTCTGATTGGTGAAACGGCAGGTCAGGTTTTGCAAAGCGATCCGATTCAACTCGAAAGTGCTACCCAACTCCAAAATGGAATTGTCGAACTAGATGTTCAATACTCCGGAGGGTGTGAGGAACATTCCTTTGATATTTACTGGAACTCCTCCATTGCCCTTTCCAACCCTCCTCAAATCACTCTTATCATTACTCACAATGCGAACCATGATCTTTGTGAAGCGGCCATTCGCGATAAATTAAGCATTGATCTCAAAGAATTCTTCGATCTTGATTTAGCATATCGTGCGTTGATTCGAATAAAAACTTTTGACAATAGCCAGTCGATTATAGTCGACTGATTGCTCCAATCGGCTCTCTCTGAGTTAGACTCAAAAGTCGTATTTTAGCTTCTACTTTTTTTGGGAGGAAATCTCTGAAACACGCGGGATAAAATAGACGTCTTAAGAAAAAGTCAAACCATGTGGTATTATGGCTCTACCCCGAAACTGGCAAGAGTTGATTATGCTTTTTGGAACATTCCAGGGGCTGATCCTGATACTTGCAATGGCTAGTCGGAAAAGGAAATCTCCGGCCAATCGCCTCTTGATCTGGTTTATTCTGGCTTTGGTATTTTTGCTGTTTTCGGGAGTGGGTACATCATCTTCCACTTTGGCCGGACTACAAAAGAAAATGGGCTTTATCGGGGATACTGTATCCTTTCTTTATGGCCCCTTGCTCTACCTATATACCGGTCGCCTGCTTTTGATTGATCGTCATCCTGGAGAGTGGAAGCATTTCATTCCTGCTTTGATCTTCTTTCCGACAAACATCATTTTCCAGTCTATAGGGTTTGATCAACCGGGTTCCGGTTTTTATTCCCTTTACTTCACCATCTTTGGCTTCGTTGCCTTCACGCAGTTTTTTGTATATCTCTATTTGAGTTTCAAGCTAATTAGCTTTTACAAAACCAGGATCACCCAGGAGTTGTCGTACAGGCCTCCGATAAATTACTTGCTAACAGTCTTGTCCTTTGTCTCGGTTTGCCTGCTGTTGTTTTTTGTGGACTTTTTAAATGTCGTTCTCAACCTGGATTTGGGATTATGGTTCTTTAATTACAATCATTCCTGGACTCTTATCTCCTTACTCACCTTCATCCTGGCGTACTACGCCATTATCAATCCGGAAATCTTCCGTGTCAATTCCAATTTGGCAACAAATGAGGAAAGTAGATTAGATGATAAAGAGGTAGAACAGATTACATCGAGACTTGTTGAAAAAATGAAATTGGAGAAGCTCTTCCTGAATTCCGAGTTGACACTGACTTTACTGGCAGAACATATGAACGTTCGAAAGGAAGTCTTGTCAAAGAGCATAAACCAGGGGCTTTCCATGAACTTTTATCGATTTGTTAATGGATTTCGAGTTGAAGAATTTAAGAGACGTGTAGAAGCAGGGTCTCATCGACATATGACCCACCTGGGGATAGCGCATGAATCAGGGTTTAAGTCCAAAACGACCTTTTACAAGGCGTTTAAGGAAATTACCGGTGTTACACCTTCTCAATACTTAAAAAAACCCAGTTCTTGAATCAACCTGGTTCGTTTGCATTCAGAGGAACGCTATGCTGATAACTTGACCGTTCAGGCTTACAAACAAATCTAACTCATGATAAAAAGTAAACAACTACTGGGTTATGGAATGGTCATTTGTATGATTCTCATTTCCCATCAGGCCCGAGGGCAATCTTTGAAAAAGCTTTCGAAGTCATTTACCAAATCTATTAAGGAATTAAATCTTGATGCGATGATGGGTCACTATGGAGATTCTATACACTATGTGGATCCGATTTGGGGCTCGGACAATGTTTTTCCCAAGGCAACCGTGAGATCATTTTATGAATCTATGTTTCATGGCGAAAGCCAAGCGGACATCGAGATATTGACAGTGGCGCTGGATGAAAATGATAACTCCCTTTTGTTGAAAGGAACAAGTTACGATACAACTGAAAAAGGGAGGTTACCCTTTGTGGTGTATTTCAGGTTTGAGAAAGGGAAGATTGTTGAGCAGATGGATTTTCCGGTGTATGCTGTACAGTCTCTAAAAAATGCACCACGTTATAAAGCTTATATGAAATAGGAGAGCCCCATTGGGGCTCTTTACCACTATTTTAGTTCAAAGTACTTGAAAATCGGGTATTTCACTGGTCCATCGGCAATACCATTTTTCTCAAAGTATTCATCAAAGAAATTCCAGGTAATCAGTCCATCATCAGACTGAGGTTCGAGCATGTAGAAAATTAGATTTACCAGTGGTTGAGACAAATTCACTAGGAAGTCTCCTTTTTTGAATCGGTTTGATGCAGGTGTAAACTCTCCGTCAACCGTGACCATATAATGTTTTTCAAATGCCCGTCTCGCTCTGGTGATTTTAGAGACTGTGAATTCTTCGCCTGTCACTCTCACGTTTTTCGTGAGCTTAGTCACCTTGGCTCCATGCTTTTCCAAATGCTTAGCAATATTTTCTAATTCAGCGGGAATGATATAGCCTTTTGGTAATGTGCTTTCAACCGTGGCTGTAAAGGCACTGTAATTAACAATATTTGGCAACTCAATGATATTCGGAGCACGTAAGTAGGTGACTGATCCATCCTCTCTTTTGACCGCCCTATGATCATAAGTTCTGTATTTCTCAATGGGCTTGTCCAAGGCAGTCATTTGAAAGCGCACACCTTTTTTAACTTTTCCACCTTGTTCGTCTACCAAAGCAATGGCATCGGCTTCGGCTTGTGTATTTATGGCCATTATTTCTTTCCCATTCTGATTTGTGAATTCAAGTATTTCAGTCACGAAAGCATGAGTGGAGGTGATACGCTGATAGAGGCGTTCATGAGCAAAAGCCTCACTCAAGATCGCCATGCGATTACGTAATCCAAATTGATTGACCAGGTAACGTGGGTGGTGATTGTAGGTGTAAATCGATTTTGCTGGCCAGCCTTCTCTTCGAGTGAAGTAATAGCCATAAGGGCCTAGATACACCCCATAGTTTTCTTCGACTTTTTGCGTTACCTCTGGTAAAATTTTATTCCAGGTGTAATCATAAGGAGCTTTTTCTCCTGCATAATGATAGCTTGGTGCCCATGTGAGTGAATAGCCATGCCAGGTGCCATTGGTGGTGTGTAAGTCGACAAATAAGGCCGGATCCCAGGGTACGATGATGTTTTGAATGAGGCCATTAGTTTCCAATGACTCCATTTTGATTCCGTCTCTGTTCAAGTCCCATCCTTGACTATTTGCTCGAATGCCTGTTCTGAACGGACTGCCTTCCTGCGAGGGCCGTCTGCCTTCCTCCATTTTATCATTGGAATCAGTATTATAAATCGGAACAAATAGAATAATTTGATTATCCAATAAATGCCCTTTGTCACCATGTAGGATTTCTCTCAACAAGATCTGAACCGCTTCTTTTCCTTCTACCTCGCCAGAATGGATATTGCCCTGGACATAGATGATCGGTTTGCCGGTGGCCTTGGCCTCTTCCGGGATGCTTACGCGGGGATTGGCCAGTACCAATACCGGAATGTCCTTGCCCTCAAGACTGGTGCCCAATGAAATTTGAGCCACCTTATCTGTTCCTTTTTTCACTTCAGCGATGAAGTCCATTACATCCTGGTAAGAGGATGTCTCGCGATAAGTCGTCTTTTCAGGTTTTGTAATTAACGCTTCGGGCCATTCCTGTGCCGAAACGGAAACTGCACTTGTTAAAAGAAGTAGGACAAATAACTTTTTCATGGACGTGTCATTAAAACCGATTGTCACCGGGAAGTCGAAAGTACCAAAATCTCAGGGTTATTTTAATTTAAAGAAAAGAGACGGACTATTAATTTATATAAATGGTAGCTCGTGAATTATGGGCTATTTCTAACTTTCATCTCCTTAATTAGTCCTATGCAAATCGATAGACGTTCCTTTGTAAAAAGTACGGGTATGGCTCTTGGCCTGGCCTCTACTTCAAGTTTTGATTTCCTGAATCTTCTTCTAGATCAATCAGGCTACAAGATGACCACATTGAGAAACAATGTGGGGATTTTTGAAGAGCGGGGAGGTACCATTGCCTATATGATTTCGGACAATGGTATAGCTGTGGTAGATACCCAATTCCCAGAGCAAGCCAAACACTTGATCGAGGAGATTCGAAAGAAAACAGATCGGCAGATCGATCTATTGGTTAATACTCACCATCATGGTGATCACTCCGCTGGGAATATTGCTTTTAAGGGATTGGTCAAGACGCATGTTGCTCACAGGAATGCGGTAAAAAACATGAAATCCCGGGCTGAACAGAATAATTCACTGGACAAGGTTCTTCTACCTGATATCAATTTCAGGAAGGATTATTCTGCGACCGTTGACGGTGAGACAGTTTCAATGAAGTATTTCGGACCGGCCCATACCGATGGTGATGCAATTATTCACTTTGAAAATGCAAACATTGCGCATATGGGTGATTTGCTTTTCAATAGGCGAGTGCCATTTATTGACAAGTCCGCTGGGGCAAATATTGCCAATTGGCAAGTGCTACTTGAAGAAGCTGCTAAGCACTATGATGATGACACCCTTTTTGTTTTTGGACATTCCGGCAATGGTCATAAAATCCAGGGAAAGAAGGAGGACTTAAAGGCATTCCAGAATTACCTGGGCAAAGTAATGGGCTATGTTGAGGCTGGTGTGAAAGATGGCAAAACCAAGGAGGACTTAGCCAAGGTGGAGGAAATTCCCGGAGCTGAAGAATGGAAAGGCAACCAGACGCGCGCCATTAATGCAGCTTGGACCGAACTAGTAGATGAGAAGTAGACATGCTTAAAGCGATCCTCACTATATCAATGCTGGTCACTTTTTGTGGGTATGGCGTCAAGGATGCCGAAGGTCTTGTACGGGCCATGCTGAACAAATATGAAGGAAAATGGTACCAGACCATGACTTTTGAGCAAAGAACGGTGAGGTATGATAGTGTTGGCAATGTAACCAGTGACAAGATATGGTATGAGGCCATGCAGATGCCAGATCAATTGGTGATCAAATTTGAAGATTGGGATTCGGGCAACGGAATGCTTTTTAGAAATGATTCACTTTATCGGTTCGAGGATGGCAGCGTGGCCGCCTCAAGGCCCATGATCCACCCCTTGATGGTGTTAGGCTTCTCGGTCTATAACCAACCACTCGAAAAAACGATTTCTTCATTGAATGCACTGGGTTTCGACTTCTCGAAATTTCATAAGAGGGAATTCAATGGTAAGAAAGTTTATGTTGTAGGGGCCGATGAAGGAGATGAAACATCCAACCAGTTTTGGATTGAAAAAGATCGATTGCTTTTTGTTCGATTGATACAGGATTTTGGGAATGGCCGAAATCAAGACATTCGATTCACCAACTATCAAAAACTTGGCGAAGGCTGGGTGGCTGCACAGGTCGACTTCTATAGTGGTGACAAGCTCAGGTTAAGAGAAACCTACTCCAACATCCAATCCCCTGAATTGAATCAAACCATTTTTGATCCTTCTGCTTTTGTAGAGGCAAAATGGATTCCTTAGAGCTTAAATAGATGCTTGTTCAACGCCTTTAATGCATCTTCTTTGTAGTAGCTATCTACCAACAAAGAGATATTATGTCGGCTTCCTCCATAAGAGATCATACGGATTGGAATATTCTTCAACACCTCAAAAATATTGTTGACGATCCCTTTCTTTTCGGCTACAAAGTTCCCTACAATACAGATAATACTTTGATTGCCGTCTACTTCCACCTGACCAATCGATTCAAGTTCTTCGACTATTTTTAGTACATGAGTTTTATCATCAATAGTGAGTGAAACAGCCACCTCTGAGGTGGTAATCATATCGATCGGAGTCTTAAAGCGTTCGAAGACTTCGAAAATGGTAGTGAGAAAACCATATGCTAACAGCATTCGTGAAGACTTCACCTTAATGGCCGTAATTCCATCCTTGGCAGCGACTGCCTTGATATCATTCGATATAGTCGATTTACTGATCAGTGTCCCTTTGGCTTCAGGTTCCATGGTGTTCAACAGGCGGACGGGAATCCCATGCTTCTGAGTAGGCCAGATGGATGCCGGGTGCAATATTTTGGCCCCGAAATAAGCCAGCTCTGCTGCTTCATCGAAGGACAATTCCGAAATTGGCACTGTTGTATCCACAATTCTTGGGTCATTGTTGTGCATGCCGTCAATATCGGTCCAGATTTGTACTTCTTCTGCTTCGATTGCCGCTCCAATCAGAGAGGCACTATAATCGCTTCCACCTCGTTTCAGATTATCAATCTCTCCTCTATGATTTCTACAGATGTAACCTTGAGTAATAAAGAGGTGATTGTCTTGATTGGATTCAAGCACCTTCTTTAGCTTATCAGAAATCGACCCTAAATCCGGCTCATCGGATTCATTGATGCACATAAAGTCAAGCGCTGATAATAGTTTTGCTTCTATACCTTGTTGTTCCAAATAAATGGAGAAGATTTTGGTTGAAAGCAATTCACCCTGGGCAAGTATGTCCTTTTTTAATGCCTCGTTGAACGAGATTTTTAGAATGATATTCAGGAATTCGAAATGCTCGTCTATTATCTCAATTGCCTTGTTTTTGGAATCTTCGTTGCTCAGCAATTCATCGATGAATGATGTATAGCGAGATCGAAGATCAGTAATGACCTGTAGTGCTTCCTCTTTCTTATTGTCGGCAAGTGATCCACAAATTGATTCCAGCGTATTAGTTGTTCCGCTCAAAGCAGATAGGACTACAATCTTTGGTTCATTATTTCTAGTGATCAACTCTGCCACCTGACGCATACGACCAGGCTGGCCCACCGATGTGCCTCCAAATTTTAAAACACGCATCACCTCTTGCTTAGAATCCTAACATCTTAATGGCGGTAATCGCAGCTTCATCACCTTTGTTGCCATACTTGCCGCCTGCTCGGTCAAGCGCCTGCTTTTGGGTATCAGGGGTGAGTACACCAAAAATTACAGGCTTATTGAATTTGATGGAGACATTAGTAATGCCATTGGCAACCGCTTCGCATATAAAATCGAAGTGCCTCGTTTCACCCTGAATTACGCAACCAAGGCATATCACAGCATCAATATCGGATTGTTCTGCCATCCACTGGGCACCAAGAGTCAATTCGAAGCTACCCGGTACCGACTTTCTAAAAATGTTTTCTTTTTTTACCCCGTGTTGAAGAAGCGTGTCATAAGCTCCCTGAAAAAGAGATTCGGTTACTTCTTCGTTCCATTCTGAAACGACTACCGCAATTCGTTTCGAGGTCATGTCCGAAATATTCTTATTGCTGTGATCGCTGAGGTTCTTTTGATTTGATGCCATAGGTTTAAAATAAAAAAGGTAAAGCCTTTGGCCTTACCTTCTTCGTTAATGTTTTCAATTCTTAACGTGAAGCAAGACCTTCAAGTCTGGCTTTATGTTTTTTCGCGTCATTCGTTTCGTTTGCTCCCACGTAATCTTTAAGGATTTTATCCAATGATGCGATGGCTGCTGAGTAATTACTCATTTTTTCGTAGGCCAACGATTGCTTCATCAAGTAAGTAGGAGAAAAATACTTATCATCAACTCTTTCAGCCGCTTTACCATACTCTGAGGCTGCATTACTGAAATTACCCAATTCCATATAGGCGTCTCCTGTCAGGGAATAGGCTCTGGCTTGCAGGATATCCTCAGTTGTACTAAAGTTCTGAAGGTGAGTTAATGCTGAATTATAGTCTCTTTGCTTCATGTAAATAGCACCGGCATAGAAATTGGACAAATTAGCGACTTCTGTGTTCTTGTAGATATCGATGATATTCAAGAAACCGAGGTTTCGACCGTCACCATTAAGGGCTAAATCCAAGCTGTCTTGCTCGAAATAGAACTGCGCTTGGAAAATTTCGCGCTGAGCATCATTGTTCTTGTTGGTCTTCATATAACGCAACAAGAAGATACCCCCAACCACCACAATAATCCCTAACAAGACGATGCTAATCACCTTCTGATTCTTTTCAACGAATGCTTCGCTGAAAATTTTATCCTTGCCTGTACTCGTGTCCTTCGCCATGATTGCAAATTAGGTCGCAAATATAAAGAAAATGTTGAAAAAGAAGCGGTTAAATGTTATTCCGTGATATAGGGATAATCTTCCTGAACATAAACATCCTTATAGGCTTCCGATGGATCAGGGTAATTTGACTCTTCGGAAAATCTTACGCTTTCTGCCACCTGTTCTTTTACCTTGTTATCGATCTCTTTCAACTCTTCTTCAGTGGCATATTTCTTCTCCAGAATCACGGATCTCACATATTCGATAGGATCGCGATCTTTATAAGACTGAAGTTCGTCCTTGGTCCGATACTTTGCAGGATCTGACATTGAATGTCCTTTGAAACGATACGTTCTGAATTCGAGTAGTGTGGGGCCGTCACCTCTTCGTGCTCTGGCGGCTGCCTCTTCCACTGCATTGTGTACATTTTCAGGGTTCATCGCATCTACCGGGGCGGCTGGCATATCGTAAGACTCTCCTAATGTATAGAGCTCTCTGACATTTGAAGTTCGCTCAACAGAAGTACCCATGGCATAGCCATTGTTTTCAATCACAAAGATCACTGGCAGTTTCCAGGTCATTGCCATGTTCAATGCTTCGTGGAACGCGCCTTGTCTTACAGCTCCATCCCCCATCATTGTAATACAGACATTCTTTGTGCCGTTGTATTTCTCAGCGAAAGCAATCCCAGCACCTAGTGGAATCTGACCTCCCACAATTCCATGTCCACCAAAGAAATTCTTCTCTTTGTCAAACATATGCATTGAACCGCCCTTCCCTTTGGAAATACCTGTTTCTTTGGCCATCAACTCCGCCATGATTTTATTAGGGTCGGTTCCCAATGCAATGGGCTGACCGTGATCTCTATAGGCTGTGATCCACTTATCGTCAGGAGTCAAGGCAGTTACAGCACCACTGGCACACGCTTCCTGGCCAATGTATAAGTGGCAGAATCCACGAATTTTTTGTTGTCCGTAAAGCTGACCTGCTTTTTCCTCGAACCTTCTCATAAGAAGCATATTCTCAAACCAGAACATGTAGGTCTCTTTTGAAAACTTAGACTTCTTGCTTGTTTTTGCTTTTGATGTTCCTTTAGTTGCAGCCATCTGATATATCTTAAAAGGGGCTAATACCCTTAATTCTCAATCGGTTAAAATCGGACTGCGAAAATAAGACAAAATGCCCCAACTTAGAAATTAATGTACCTCGAAAATCTGAGCATAAATCATTTTAAAAACTACAATTCGGTTCAGTTATCGTTTTCGAAGGAAATCAATTGCTTCGTGGGTAAAAATGGAAGTGGTAAAACCAATCTTCTGGACGCCATATATTATTTATCCATTACCAAAAGTGCCTTTACCCCTCAGGACAACCAGTGCGTTCAGCATGATCAAAACATATTTTCGATTAAAGGTCAATTCCACCTGAACGATAAAAAGCGTCTCGTCCTTTGCGGTTTGCAGTTGGGCAAAAAGAAACTGGTAAAACTTGATGACAAGCCCTATCGAAAAGCCAGTGAGCATATTGGGAAATTTCCAGTGGTGTTAATAGCACCTAATGACACCGATATTATTCGTGGCGCGAGTGATGACCGAAGAAAATTCTTCGATGCTATCATTTCCCAGATAGACCAGGATTACTTGTTGAATTTGATCAACTACAATCATGTTCTTAAGCAGCGGAATAGCTTGCTCAGGCAGTTTGCTGAAAAAGATTACTTCGACAAAGACTTACTGGATCAATACGATCAGCAACTGATTGATTTAGGCAAGAAGGTTTACACAGTAAGGAAGAAGTTTATCAAGAGTTTTCAGCCATTGGTTGTGAATCACTATGAGAATTTGTCAGAAGCAAGCGAAGTGATTTCCCTGGAATACGAGTCTCATTTTGATCTGGATATTGGAAAGTTATTTACCGAAAGCCGAAAGAAGGACTTAATTCTGAAGCGGTCCACCGTTGGGGTTCACAAAGACGAATTCCATTTTTCAATGTCGGGCCGGTTGATCAGGAAGTTTGGCTCCCAGGGACAGCAGAAGAGCTATTTAATTGCTCTCAAACTAGCTCATTTTGACTATATCCTTGAAAAGAAGGAGGTGAAACCAATTCTGTTGTTGGACGATATCTTCGACAAGCTTGACGATTTTAGAATTACCAAATTGATGGAGATGGTGGCCTCTGATGCATTTGGGCAAATATTTGTGACGGATGCCCGACCCGAACGCACGCTCAATATTTTTGAGGAAATCAATCATGATGTAAAAGTCTATGAAGTGGAAAATGGGGAATTAAAGGAAATGACAACTCATTGAGTAACTTCTTACGTATAAGAAGCCAGCAACAACTCAATCCGAAAGACCAATGAAATTCAGACTGAAAATTGCCTCTTTAATGGCAATAGGAGTGCTTTTCACCTTGTCTAGTGCAACAAAAAAAGAAGGAGACTATGATTGGCTCAAGCAGCGGCTGGCGGTTACAAAGGCGTTCACCATAGAAGTATTGGAGGCAATGCCGGAGGACAAATACAAGTTCAGGCCCGATGATAAGGTCAGAACTTTTCAACAACAGGCATATCATGTCGTTTACTCTATTCTTTATTATAGTAAGATCTTCAAGGGAGAATCAAACTATTTATGGGTGCCTGGTAATGAGAGTACTAAGACAAAATCAGAACTCATAGCTTGGGCTAAGGAACAATTTGATATAATGGAACAGGTGATACTCAACTCGGAAAACAACCCTCAGCTTACAGCGGGAATAATGAGTTATCTGGATCATAACGCCCATCATCGTGGACAAATGATCATTTATCTCAGGATGAACGACATTCCGGCACCTAATTACCGATAGCTGAATAGAATTTATTGCCTCTAAGCCCCAATCGGGGCTTTTTTGGTTAATAGGATTCCATGTATCTTTCGCTATGAACTACCAGGAACTCATCCCTCAGAGGCTTGACATCTTTGCCTTTATCATATTCCTGGGAGTGGTTCAGGGTTTTTTCTTTTCCTATTTTCTACTTAAAAAAACGAATCGATTAAATCCTAAGAACAAGTATTTAGGCCTTTTCCTTCTTCTGAATTCAGCGGTACTCCTTGAGGTGTTCCTGTGCTATTCCGGGCTGATTGTGCATACACTTTGGTTGGTGGATTACAGTGAACCCACAAACTATCTGTCCGGTCCGGTACTATATGGACTCTTACTTTCTTTCATTGGAAAAGATCGACCGAAGAATTTTAAATGGCACTTTATTCCTGCACTAATCTATGGGCTTTATATGATCTTCTTTTTCGTGCAAGGTCCGGTCTTTAAATTCAATGCATACATTGATGCTTATTATCCAGGAATGGAGCATTTACCTTACGAATCTAACATTCCCTATGACCCATTGGGAATTAAAAAGGTAGTTAATCAGGTTAGTGTCCTTTATACAATTTTCTATTTAATCCTGGGGCTAAGGGCTGTGACCAAGACGGTTCGAAAAGACGGATTGAAGCTTTTCAAAGGAGCTTCCAAAGAAATCCGATGGTTGACTTGGTTTTTGCTGCTGGGCATGATCAATCTGATATTCTGGCTGGTAAAATCGTACACTGGTCTTCGGGATGTACAGGATCAATTTAGTGCTGTGCTGGAAACGGTGATCATCTACTTCGTGGGTTACAAAATCCTCACGGATCGTTTTTCTAAGAATGTCAATGCCAAGTATAACAAGTCGTCACTTTCTACAGAAAAGAAGGCTCAGATTCAGGAAAGACTGCTCGAATTGGAGGGGACCAAGCTCTACCTGGACAACGACCTTTCTTTGGCTCAGCTAGCAAAAGAATCCAGGGCCTCAGTTCATCATTTATCCCAGTTTTTGAACGAAGAACTGGGTCAAAGTTTCCAGGATTACATCAACCAACAGCGGATTGCGGAGGCTAAAATAATTTTAAAGGAGCAGCAACACTTAAAAATCGAGGAGGTGGCCCACTTGGCTGGTTTCAACTCAAAATCGACCTTCAATACCGCGTTTAAGAAGATTTCAGGAATTACTCCTTCCGAGTATAGACGTTCGATCTTATCGGATTGAACATCGAACCGACCGGATCAGTCGTTTAGTGAGATCAACGAGCATAGATTTGATTAAAACTAAAAGTCATGCTCAAGAATAACCTCAAAGTCTTCCTAAGAGTACTTATCAAAAATCCCCTTTTCTCTTTAATTAATGTGCTGGGTTTGGTGCTTGCATTCACCCTTTCTTCATTGATCTATCTACATATCAATCATGAAATGTCTTACGACTCATTTCATGAACGTTCCGAGGATATACATCGCGTGGCCTGGATGAGTGACAACCCTCAGACAAGAACACCACACCCAATGGCCCAGGCCATGAAGAACGACTTCCCTGAAGTCGAAGCGGCAGTTAGCCTTTCTCCCGTTTATGGACCCGGACTTACCAAGACTACCACCAGATTTGTAAACAAGGAAAACAATATTGTCTTTGACGAACCGGAAGGCTACTTGGTAGACACTACCTTCTTTGATGTTTTCTCATTCGAATTTATTTCTGGAGATCCTACGGTTTTGGAAAAGGTAGGTGGTTTGTTAATCAGTGAGTCTATGGCAAAGCGCTTCTACGGAGAAGAAGACCCTATCGGAAAGTTCCTTGCATATGGAAATGAGGAACTTCCTTTGGAGGTGGTTGCTGTTTTGAAAGACCCTCCTCTTAATTCTCATTTTCGATTCAACTTTATCGTTTCATACGTGACCACAAAGAGCCTGAATCCGAATCAAGGTTGGTTTCAGTGGGGCGATTTTGGTCACTTCAACTACGTGAAACTGAGCTCAGGTGTAGATAAAAAAGACCTCGAGAGAAGGATGCCTCAATGGCTTTTGAAATACCTACCTCCAAGAAACGAAGAAGCAAGAAATTCCTATAGGCGAATGGAGGCAGGTGAGATTGGTTTCGCTCTTCAGCCTATTGAAAGTATTCACTTAGAATCACATTTAAGATGGGAATTAGATGCTAACAGTGATTATTCCTATATCTATATCTACGGTATCTCAGGGGTTTTCATCCTACTGATTTCTGTGATCAATTTTGTGAACCTTAGCACAGCTAGATCTATTGAACGCCTGAAAGAGATTGGCGTACGCAAAACTCTCGGAGCTTTTAAAGGACAATTGTTTCGCCAGTTTCTGTTTGAATCTGTAGCCTTTGTGTTTACATCTCTGATGGCATCAATTGGACTGATGGTTATGGTACTGCCGGCATTTAATGCATTGGTAAAGGGCCAGATTTCAGAAACAATGGTATGGTCATCTGGTCTTTTGATTCCACTTTTTATGATCGCCTTGGTGATTGCTGCATTGGCTGCCTTCTATCCTTCCATTTATTTGAATTCTATAGACCCCGGAAAGATCTTGAAAGGAATGAGCCCAAATTCCCTGAAAGGTGGAGTGGCCAGAAACCTGCTCTTGGGCATTCAGTTCTTTATGTCGGTGCTTTTGATTAGTGGAAGTCTTTTCATTCATGATCAGATCAGCTTTCTGAAGGAAAAAGAACTTGGTTTTGACAAAGAGAACCTTCTGGTGGTTAGAATTAAGGAAGATGATGAGATAGTGCCGCGGCTGAAAGCCTTTAAGTCGCGGTTATACGAAGATCCTAATATTCAGAATGTAACAGCCGTTTCAAACATCCCCGGAGGGCAGTTTAACTACAATCCTTCCTATTGGGATCAAGACGAACTGAACTCTGTTTTAATAGGAGAGTTCCTGGTAGACTATGATGTATTTGAAACTTTAGATCTTGAGATTGTTAAAGGAAGGAAATTTGATCAATCCTACGCTTCAGATTCAGCAGGAGTGAATTACATCATTAATGAGACTGCAGCCAGGAATTACAATCTGGAGGACCCCTTGGGTAAGCGAATCTTTTATGATGACGATGACCGAATGAAGCCGGGTACCATAGTGGGCGTAGTAAAGGATTTTCATTTCAAATCGTTGCACGAAGCCATCAAACCTATCATCATGCAGATTTATCCCGATGACTATAACTTTCTAATGATTAAAACACAGGGTGCCGATCTCGAGAGGACAGTCAATCATATTCAGGAAGTATACAATAGCTATGATCCATTGAATTCCTTTGAATACTACTTTCTGGATGGCCGAATCGAAGAGCTCTACAAAGAAGAATCAAGAACATTGGATCTGGTAAGTCTCTTCTCGGTTATATCCATATTCTTATCAGTGGCAGGTTTGATTGGGGTGGCATTAATGGTGCTAAGAAAAAGGATTAAAGAGATCGGAATCCGCAAGGTCCTGGGAGCATCGGTAGCTCAAATTCTATTGCTGCTAAACCTGAAATATTTGAAAATAGCAGTGGTTTCCTTGCTGGTGGCGATTCCTTCGACCTATTATTTCATTGCCGGTTGGCTCAACAATTTCACTTACCAGACCCCAATGAATCCATTGATTTTTCTTATCACTGCGACAGGGATTTTAGGAACAATTCTGCTTACTATCAGCGTGCTTTCGCTCAAAACTTCTAGAAGTAACCCAACACGTGCTTTGAGGTACGAGTGAATCATATTCTAGAAGGATAATGGCTGAACGGAAGTATGAGCTTGACTGGATACGGGTTATCGTATTCGACATACTGATAATCTATCATGTAGGAATGTTTTTTGTTCCCTGGGACTGGGAATTGAAGAATAATGAAACTATCGAATGGCTAGAATGGCCAATGGTTTTCATAAACAGATGGCGATTACCAATTCTCTTTCTGATTTCGGGTATGGGAACCAAGTTTGCCATGTCAAAAAGAAATGGATGGCAATTTGTCTTTGAACGTTGGAGAAGGCTGTTCTGGCCTTTACTTATAGGAATATTGGTAGTGGTTCCACCCCAGGTATATCTGGTCAGATTGTCTCAAGGTTATGCTTATTCTTCTTTTTGGCAATTTTACCCCGATTTTTTCTCAGGTATTTATCCGCAAGGGAATTTTAGCTGGGGGCATTTATGGTTTCTTCCGTATCTGCTGCTGATGTCTCTTGTTTCCACCCCGTTGTTTACCTATTTCAGAAAGAATGACGCTATAATGGGCAAGTTTGCAAAGTTGGTGAAGAAGAAACCAGTGGTTCTTTATTTGTTTGTTGTGCCCTTGTTTCTGGTTGAAGTATTCTTGGAACCCTATTATCCTATTAATCACGCTTTAATTGGTGATTGGTATGCACTGGCACATTACTACCTATTCTTTTTGTTCGGTTATCTAATGGCTTCAGTAAATCAAGAGGTTTGGGGGGCAATAAGAAAATTGAGATTTTATACTCTTGGTATCGGGATGATCGCATTCCCAGTATTGCTTTGGATGTGGGATAACTACCTAAGCATATTCTGGATACCATTAATAGCCTCACTGAACATTTGGAGTTGGATCTTAGTGATACTGGGGTTCGGCTCGATTTTTCTAAACAAGAATAGCCGATTATTGAAGTACCGAAATCGAGCGGTTTATCCATTCTATATTCTACACCAAACTATAACGTTGATTCTGGGCTATTACTTAATGAACAGCCCAATCAGCTTAGGGCTGAAAGCGATTATTATGATCTTCGGTACGTTTGGTGGTTGCTGGCTACTCTATGAGCTGTTGATTAGGAGGATCTTCTTTCTTCGCCCCCTTTTTGGGGTCAAATAAAAACCTCGATTTTAGAGAGGTAAGGTCATAATGGAAGTTTTTTTTGCTACTCGCGAAACATTTCCAGACCTGTTGAGTCTTTCAGGTATTAAGCAATATTCATAAATGTAGAAATTGTAATCATATAGTCTACATATATGAATATTGATATGCGAAAATTACTATGAAAGGAACACAACTGGGCGAATTTGAAGAGCTCGTTTTACTGGTGGTCGGGGTATTGTATCCCGATGCTTATGGATATGGCATTCGGCAGGAGATTATGAAAGAGAGCCGAAGAAATGTGACGATTGGTGCAGTGCATTCAGCGCTAAGCCGACTTCAGGACAAAGGGTTTGTGAAATCGGAGTTTGCTGAGGCCACCCATGAACGGGGAGGTCGAAGAAAGCGCTTATTCCAAATCACAGCGAGTGGTAAGCGAGCTCTTGAGACTAATCATCAGTTAAGAAATTCTCTGTTTGATCGGATTTCAGATTTGGCACTAAAGGGACTCAATTTTGAAGGATCCTTCTAAGAAGATATCGCCTCCAAAGCTTGCCGACCAATTTCTAAACTGGTTTTGCAAAAAGGAACTCGTGGAGGAAATCGAGGGGGATCTCTTCGAGCTTTACAAGGATCAACTTGAACTGCGAGGTTGGTTTCGTGCCAACCTGGTGTACTGGTATCATGTGTTTCACTTTCTGAGACCTTTCGCCCTTAGAGGAAAACGTAAACAAGCAAACTCCATCATTATGTACAGAAGTTATCTCAAGACAGGAATAAGAAATCTAAAAAGGCAACGCCTTGCTTCTTTTATCAATGTATTCGGCTTAGCAACTACTATAGCCATTTCGGTAGTAGTTTATGTCCTACTAGAAAGGCAATTTACTTTGGATCAATTTCACCAGGAGGCTGATCGCATTTATGCGATTCAAAGTGACATCGATTGGAATGGTAGAGATGAGACTTGGGGGAAAACCCCACTTTTACTTGGACAAGTGCTCCTCGATGAGGTACCCCAGATCGAAGAAATGACACGGGTCAAAGTGACTTCAGGGATTGTGAGGTTTGATGACAAAGTCTTTAATGAAAGAATCACATTTGCTGATCCGGAATACCTGAGTCTCTTTTCTTTTCCTTTGATGTATGGCGAATCGTCCGCCTTGGTTTCCAAGTCGAGTGTGATTATTTCAGAACGACTGGCTCTTAAATATTTTGAT
This sequence comes from Cyclobacteriaceae bacterium, assembly GCA_028281285.1. Taxonomy (GTDB): domain Bacteria; phylum Bacteroidota; class Bacteroidia; order Cytophagales; family Cyclobacteriaceae; genus Roseivirga. The sequence goes on along the minus strand of JANQKF010000019.1, from coordinate 66,282 downwards.
GACCAAGAGGTTGTGGGCGAGGAGGTTAAGCTAATAATCGATGGTGTTTCACACCTGTTTCAAGTGGCCGGTGTAGCTCATGATTTCCCTGACAATGCCTCGTTTAGTTTCGATTTCCTGGTGAATTTGGACAACCTGGAGAACATCTACGGTACCAAACTGGCACAATGGGATGATGTTCGAAACGAATCAGTATTTACATTTATTGAGCTAGATGGGTCTGCCAATTTGAATGTGTTGGAGTCATCACTTGATAAACACAAAGCGGTCTCCAATGAGATCAATCAAGATTGGCCAATTCAGAAGTTCCGGTTAGAGCCATTGACCTCCCTAGCGAGAAATGCCCAGTTTATCAGTGAGCCCTATGCGAGTGGGAGTACACCACAGATTCTGATGATGTTTGCCATCATTAGCGCTTTATTGCTGATATCAGCTTGTTTTAACTATATCAACATTTCCGTTTCTATGACCCAGAAGCGCCTCAATGAAATAGCGGTCAGAAAGGTTGTTGGAGGACAAAGAAAGCAGTTGGTAGCCCAATTTATGACCGAAAACTTCCTTCTTTGCCTCATCGCCACGATAGTAGGTGCCGTGATAGGTACATACCTGTTTCTGCCTGGGGTGAATGCCATCTTTTCAGGATCGAATTATGCGGTGAACCTACTTCAAGATCCCTACATTATGGTTTTCCTTTTTGGTCTGTTTTTGATTTTGGGTCTTGTTTCCGGAGCTTATCCAGCCCTATATATCTCAGCATTTAAGCCGGTTGATATATTGAAAGGTAAGAGGCAAAAAGCTGGAAACAACAGGCTTAGTCGATTTTTTCTGACCATACAATTCTTCTTAACGTTTGTGGCAATCGTTTCCGGCTTGCTATTCACTTCGATCAATGAGTTCCAGTCAGAAAAAGACTGGGGATATAACCAGGAAAATATATTGGTAGTGCCCGTTGATAACCAAGAACAGGCAGATGAAATGTTAAAATTGGCAGCACAGTCCCCGAGAATTCTTGGCTCTGCCGGCTCACAAAGTCAGATAGGCCTGAGTCAGAATCAGGGGGTTGTGAAATTGCTTGATGAGCGAATGACTGTGCGTTCATTTACAGTGGGGGCCGGTTACCTTGAGACACTTGGGGTCCGGCTTGTAACTGGACGGACTTTCAACAAGGCCTTTTCCACAGATGTACAACATGTCATTGTGAATGAGAACTTCCTGAAGAAGTCCGGAATGGACCCTTCGGCTATTGAAATGACCTCTATTGAACTTGACGGTGAAAATGTGACTATTATTGGAGTAGTTGAAGATTTTCGATTTGACGATTTCTTCACCCCAATGACTCCAGCTCTATTCAGGCTCAATGACAACGGATACAATTACATTTCTTTCAAAACAGTGTCAGGTGGATTGACCACAACAGAACAAGTTGTGATGAATGACTGGGCTAATCTTTTTCCAGATTCTCCATACAATGGGTTCTTCCAGGAAGAGGTCTTTGACGGATTTTTTGAGTCCACTGGAGCATTGAACCAGATCATGCAATTTGTTGCCTTTGTTGCGATAGTGCTTTCTGCGATGGGTTTGTTTGGCTTGGCGTCTTTAATGGTGATGAAAAAAATCAAGGAATACAGTATTAGGAAAGTCTTGGGAGCCAAGGGCGGCCATATCGTGAATTTGATATCAAAACAGTTCCTGATATTGATGGGTATGGCATTAGTGCTCGGTATTCCACTGAGCTATTTCTTATTCGATTTTATGTTCGAACAGATCTTTCCAGACTCGTTGGATGGGCTTAGTTCGGTTCCTTTTCTTATGGCAATCATATTGTTGGGAGGTGTGATCTTCTTGACCATCTCATCTCATATCATTCAATTGCTAAGAATGAATCCTGTAAAAAACCTAAGGCTGGAGTAAGCCAAACAAAGAATTCGAAACCCCTTTGTAACACTTTTACCTGGCAAAAGTGAAAAGTCGTGATATGAATCGCGACTTTTTTTTGTGAACTGGTGAAATGTTTTTGGAATTCGATCGTCATAAATTCATGCAACCAAATTTCGTAAATGTAGTATTTGTATATATTTGTTCTACATATACGAAACTTGGTAGACAAATAATCTTATGAAAGGAACACAACTAGGAGAATTTGAAGAGCTGGTACTACTCATCATTGGAGTACTCTATCCCGAAGCCTATGGGCTTAATATTAGGCAGGAAATTATCACCCAGACTGGCCGAAAAGTGGCAATCGGGGCGGTGCACTCTGCGCTCAGCAGGTTACAGGACAAAGGGTTTGTAAAATCAGAGCTAGCTGATGCCACTCACGAGCGGGGTGGGAGAAGGAAGCGACTTTTTCAAATTACTGCCTCAGGAAAGCGAGCCATGGAAAAGAACCATGAACTCAGAAACTCATTATTCAATCAAATCTCAGACCTGGCGCTAAAGGGATTAAACTTTGGAGAGACGAACTAAAGAATATCAACCACCAAAATGGGCCAACCGTTTTCTCGGTTGGTTTTGCAGGGAAGAACTTCTCGAAGAGGTTAAAGGGGACCTTCTGGAAAATTATTTGCTGGAAAGAAAAACAAAGAGTGAATGGCGAGCTGGAGTCAGCTATTGGTTTCATGTACTTCATTTTCTCAGACCATTCGCATTAAAAAGGAAAACTCAAGACTCAAATTTCAACATCATGTACAAGAGCTATTTCAAGTTTGCATGGAGAAACATGCAAAAACATCGGATGAATACGCTAATGAATTTGCTAAGCCTAAGTGTTGGTATAGCTTGTTTCATATTCATTTCCATTTATATCAACAAGGAGTTAAGTTATGACAAATTCCATCGTGAAGCAGACTCAATTCAGCGTGTGGTGATTGACTTCGTGGATGACCAAGGAGTCAGAATCCCAGATGCTACTACTCCACCTGCCTTGTCATTGGCACTAGAGAAGGATTTTCCGGAAGTAGAGGCTTCGACCCGATTGTTCCCGGCTTGGGGCAGTAAATTTTTAATTGGCACTAGTGATCAACAGCGCTTTTATGAGAAAGGACTGATCAGAGTCGATTCTACTTTTTTTGATGTTTTCGACTTCCCTGTCTTGCATGGAAATTTGGATGAAGCCTTAAACGCGCCAGATAAAATTGTAATTACCAAAAGCATGGCGCTGAAGTATTTTTCCAAAGTGGATGTGGTAGGCGAAACGTTGACAGTTTACTCATTCGATAATAAGCCCCATTTGGTCAGTGCTGTTTTAGAAGATATACCTGACAACTCACATTTCGATTTCGATTTCCTAACCCCCCTGACCTTTTATTGGATCAATAAAAATTGGGGATGGTTCAACTTCTACACCTATATACGATTGAGTCCGGAATCGAATTCGAATGAATTTGAGAACAAACTTCAGCCTTATTATGAAACGAAGGTGACCAATCCGAATGATAAGAATAACATCATATACACACAGCCTATAACCACAATTCATCTTCGGTCTAATTTGAAGTTTGAGCTTGGGGCGAACGGAAATATGTCCAATGTTTACATTTTCTCGGCACTGGGAGTATTCCTATTAATAGTATCATGTCTTAACTACCTGAACCTATCAATAGCCCATTCATTCAAAAGATTAAAGGAAGTTGGTGTTCGCAAGGTCTACGGGGCAAATAAAAGACTTTTGATACGCCAGTTTTTGGTAGAGTCTTTCCTCATACTGATCGTTTCGTTGATACTCGCAGTATTATTTTCGGAATTGCTCTTCCTGAATTTTGATGAGCTACTTGGAAGTAAAATATCCTTGCTCGATGCAGACAATCTCTCCATTTTATTGACCTTATCGTTAGGTGTTTTGGCTTTCGGACTGTTTCTGGGACTTTATCAGGCATTGTTTCTTTCATCTCATAAAGTATCAAATGCCGTTCGAGGCATATTTGGAAGTACAGGAAAGAAGAAATATCGCCTTCAAAGGGGATTGTTGATTATTCAGTTCACTATCTCATCATTCATGATTCTGGGAGTATTAGTGGTTCAAAGGCAGCTCAACTTCATCCAAGATCAAAACCTCGGCCTCGATGTCAATCAAGTCTTGGTGATAGAGAACATAAGCTCAGTCAATAATCTTGATCTTTTCAAATCACAACTTCTCAATATTCCAGCTGTCGAATCGGTGACCAGCTCCAATGGTATGATTGGTGATTTCTATTCGACTACAAGTTTGGGTTATCCTAATTCTTTTGTTATGAATTTTGTGAATACGGACCCTGAATTTATTGAAACTCTCGGTTTGGAACTGATATCAGGCCGAAATTTTAATAGTGCTTTGGAAGTAGATAAGCAGGGACTCCAAATGATTGTGAATGAACAAGGGTTGGAAAGCCTTGGGCTAGAGCTGGGTGATGTAGGCCGGCTTTTACCTTTGGATAAGCAAAAAGGAGACTCGATTGTCTATGGCACAGTACTAGGAGTGGTCAAAGACTTTCATTTTAGGAGTTTTAAAAACGAAATAAAACCAATGGCACTTTTCTATAACGATGATGGTGTCAATTTTCTCAGCGTGAAACTCGCCACGGACGGTCTTTCAGAGTCTCTTGAAAAAATCGAATCTAAGTGGAAGGAGTTCTCGAATGGTACTTCAATGGACTATGCTTTTCTCGATCAGACATTTCAAACACTTCACATTGAAGAACAAAAGCTGAAACAGGTACTTCTTTATGTCACTGTGTTAGCAATTTTTGTGGCTATGATGGGCATGCTTGCCATCTCTAACATTACAATTCAGAACAGGAAGAAAGAAATTTCCATTCGAAAGGTTTTGGGAGCTTCCCTATCGCATATTTCCTTCTCTCTTACCAAGAGATTTGTACTTCTGGTGATCGTAGCCAATATAATCGGAATACCAATAGCCTACAGAGTTATGACTCGTTGGCTTGAGGGATTCGCTTATCGTACTTCGATCGACCTATCCACTGTATTGATAGTGTTTGGAATTGGCCTTTTGTCGGTGATTCTAACCGCAGGACTTAGGGCCTCAAATGCTGGTCGAAAGAATCCGATTCATGGACTCAGAACGGGAGGGTGAAGGATTCGTCAAGTACATATCAACCGCCAAAAGCTGCGGATCGTTTTCTCCGTTGGTTTTGCAGGGAAGAACTTCTCGAAGAGGTCAAAGGGGATCTCTTTGAATATTATTTGCTGGAAAGAAAAACAAAAAGTGAATGGCGTGCGGGAATTAGTTATTGGTTTCATGTACTACACTTTCTCAGGCCATTCGCACTAAAAAGGAAAATTCAAGACTCAAATTTCAACATCATGTACAAGAGCTATTTCAAGTATGCATGGAGAAACATGCAAAAACATCGAACGAATACTCTGATGAATCTGCTGAGCCTCGGAGTAGGCATGGCATGTTTTATCTTTATTTTCATTTATATCAAAGGGGAACTTAGCTATGATAAATTCCATAACGATTCGGATCGTATTCACCGAGTGGTGATCGATCTGTTCGAATCCGATGGAGGGATTCTACCAGATGCCACTACACCACCGGCTTTAGCCATTGCCCTTCAGCGTGAACTACCGGAGATTGCTTCTTCCACAAGGGTATTTCCTAAGTGGGGAAGAAAATTCCTGATAGGTGCGAATGAAGATCAACAATATTTCGAAGAAGAACTTATCCAAACAGATTCCAGCTTCTTTGATGTCTTTAGTTTCCCATTCATTCATGGGGAGCCTAAAACGGCATTGGATGCACCGGATAAAATGGTGCTTACGCGAAGTATGGCTTTAAAATATTTTGGACGTGAAAATGTATTAGGCGAAACACTTACTATTTATGGAAGCAACAATCAAGTCAAGCGCATCTCTGCGGTAGTTGAAGACGTTTCCGAGTTTTCACATTTCACCTTCGATTTTCTCACCCGTCTTAACTTCAATAACATTGACAATAATTGGGGATGGTGGAATTACTATACTTACGTCAAGGTTAACCAGGACACTGATATGCGTGCTTTGGGAGGAAAGCTGCTCGGCTTTTATGAGTCAGCAAGACCCGACCAGGAACGATATGCTCCTATATATACACAAGCGATTACAGACATTCACTTAAAGTCCAATTTGAAATGGGAATTGAGTGTGAATGGGAACATGGACAACATTTATATTTTCGGGGCGCTTGGGGTATTTGTTTTGTTGATTTCCTGCATCAATTATCTCAACCTTACGATTGCTGATTCCTTGAAACGACTCAAAGAAATCGGAGTAAGGAAAGTATTTGGAGCCCATAAGAAGTCATTGATTTCCCAATTCCTGATCGAAGCCTTACTAACAATAATTTTTGCGATAGTCATTGGAGGGGTATTTGCGGAAGCTTTGTTCCGCAATATGGGTGATGTTCTTGGCCGAAATGTCAGCATGCTCCAAGTTGAAAACCTTCAAGTCTTCTTGTTGATCGGCTTGACGGGTGTTGTTTTCGGGATTCTTGCCGGTTTGTACCCGGCACTTCACATGTCCTCTTTTAAAGTAGCAAGTGCTGTTAAGGGGATCGTGAGCAAGTCGGGTAGATCTGCTAAAGGGCTTCGTAAGACATTGCTGGTAATTCAATTCTCGATTTCCACGATCATGATTGTAGGAACCTTGGTGGTCTTTGAACAACTGAAGTATGTTCAGAATTCTGATCTGGGTTTTGAAAGCGAACAGGTGTTAATCATAGAAAACTCCAGGAGAATTTCGAACCAGGAGACCTTCAAGGCTGAGCTGGAGAGAATACCAGCGATAAGTCGTGCCTCTGTAGCGGATGGAATTATTGGAGGTCTGAACTGGACCATGACAGTAGGTACCCCTAATGGAGTGCTTATGAACTATGTCGTAACCGACCCTGATTTTATTGATGCCATGGGCTTCGAACTACTTGAGGGAAGAAATTTTGACAAGGAAAGGCCTACGGATGCACAGGGAGGAAACTTGATTGTCAACAAGAAAGCACTTTCTGATCTTGGGCTTACCATGGAAGATGTCGGAAAACCGGTTCCGATGTTTAGCAATGGCGACTCTATCATTAACGGAACGGTCTTAGGAGTTATTGAGGACTTTCACTTTACTGATTTCAAGTCGGAGATTAAGCCATTTGCATTTGTATACCGAACCAACACGAAGGATTACAGCTATATCAAACTGAATAGCACGAATATTGGTCAGACATTGACTCAAATTGAAGAGGCTTGGAATGTCGCATCCAATGGTGCCCCGTTCGAATATTATTTTCTGGATGAAACCTATGCTTCATTGCACGTTCAGGAAGAGAAACTCTCTAACATTCTTCTCTACTTGACCTTTCTGGCGGTATTCATTGCGTTTATGGGAATGTTTGCCATAGCCAATATGACCATTAAAGACAGGTTGAAAGAAATCGCTGTTCGGAAGGTTTTAGGTGCCTCGGTGACTGGGGTTTCGGGTATGATAACAACAAAGTTTCTGGCGCTTGTTCTTGTTGCGAATATCATCGCCTTGCCTTTGTCTTACTATTTGATGAGTGAATGGCTATCTGGTTTTGCGTATCGCACCGACTTAGGGCCTTTAATATTTACCCTGGCCTTGGGAAGCACATTGCTTGTAGCCTGGATTACAGTCGGTTATCAATCGGTAAGGGCGGCTCTGATCAATCCGATTCGAAATTTGCGCCAAGACTAATGGGCAGAAACGGGCTCTGGCATGGCTGGAGCTCGTTTTTTAATGATAAAAACTACATTTAGGAACTTTTATTTTTTTCTCCCGTTTTAAAAAACTACTTTTAGGAATTAAATCAATTGTGAATGAAAAAGTACCAGCTTGGTGAGTTTGAAGAAATCGTGCTCCTGACGGTTGGTGTTCTTTATGGCAATGCCTATGGTGTTTCCATTAAAGAAGAAATTGAAAAGCGCCAGAAAAGAAAAGTAAGTGTTGGTGCTTTGCAATCGGCTTTGCGAAGGATGGAATCGAAAGGTTTCTTAGATTCGGAATTCGGAGAGTCGACCAAAATGCGAGGAGGAAAAAGAAAGAGATACTTCAAAATCACAGCTTTGGGCAAAAAGGCTCTCGACTATAACATGCAAACGAGATTAGACCTCTGGAATCAGATTCCGGATGTCGCCTTTGAGTTCAAACTATGCTGAAACGCTTCGGAGAAAGGTTATTTAGTTTTTACTGTCACCCAGATTTTCAAGAGGATATCAAAGGTGACCTGGAGGAATATTATGCCTTAAATCTGGAGGATAAAGGAGAAAAATACGCCAATCGAAAGTTTTTTGTAGATGTCATCCTCCTGTTTCGTCTCTCGCTGTTACGTGATAATTGGTTTAGCAGAAACTCAATTTATTTTGCTATGGTCAAAAACAACTTAAAGGTGGCTTATCGCAGTATGATGCGCCACAAATTCTACACTTTCCTCAATCTTGGGGGCCTTGCTATCAGTATCACAGCCTGTTTGCTCATCGCTATTTTTGTGAAAGACGAACTGAGCTACGATCGTCATTTCGAGAACTCAGATCAAATCTATCGAGTACAGAGTTATTTAAAATTTGCTGACAACATATTCGATATGATTGCCACGCCAAGTCCAATGGCTGCAGCATTGAAGCAAGACTACCCTGAGGTAGAGCAATCGGGTAGGGTCAGAGGAAATTTCAGCTCGTTGATCTCTGTGAATAACCAGTTTTTCCGACAGGAGAATATCACCTACGCTGACAATTCAATATTCGACATATTTTCTATTGAGCTACTCAGGGGTAATCGAGAACATCTTCTTGATGAGCCGAATACCGTAGTCATCAATCGAAGTACTGCAGAAAAATTATTTGGAGAAGAAGATCCTATGGGCCAAATAATCCGAATTGAAGGTCAGGATCAGGATTTGAAAATCACCGGTATAGTCGAAGACATCCGATCAAATACTCACTTTCATTTCCAGATGTTTCGTACCATGCTGGATCGTGGAGACCACAACCAGCAGTTTTGGTTGAGCAACAACTTTGTCACTTATATTCGACTGAACCCGAACACGACTGAAGAAGCCTTTGAATCCCAATTTGAAGGCCTTGTCAAAAAGTATTTTGCGGAGCAGGTGCAACAAGCGGTTGGTGTCTCTCTTGAAACGGCTTTAGCTTCAGGAAATATCATTGATTACTCATTGATTCCGCTTCATGATATTCACCTTCATTCCAACAAAGACTTTGAACTGGAGGCGAATGGTTCAGTACAATATGTGTACCTGTTCAGCATAATTGGGTTCTTCATTTTACTGATAGCTTGTATCAACTTTATGAATATGGCCACAGCACGAGCTTCAATCCGTGCCAAGGAAGTAGGAGTAAGAAAAGTGTTGGGTTCATTGAGAAAACAATTAGTGAATCAGTTCCTGACGGAAGCGATTTTGAACAGCTTGTTGGCTTTTATTCTGGGTATAATACTTACCTATGTTGCATTGCCGTATTTTAATCAAATCACCAACAAGAGCCTGGTCGATCCTTTATTTGGTGCTTCCGGCTTATGGCCTTATTTGGTAGTGAGTTGCCTTGCAGTGGGTATTTTGGCAGGCATTTATCCTGCTTTTGTCTTGTCTTCCTACCGTCCTGTTAAAGTGTTGAAAGGAGAAGTTACACAAGGTAAAAAAGCCTCCTGGATCAGAAGCATTCTTGTAGTGATTCAATTTACCGCTTCTATTTTCCTGATTATTGGTTCAATTATCGTCTATAGTCAACTCAGTTATCTACAAAATAAGGAGCTTGGATTTAACAAAGACCAGGTACTGATTGTCAATAATGCCGGTCTCTTGGGTCAGAATATGATGAGTTTCAAGAATGAGTTGCTGAGAAACCCAAACATAGAGAGTGTTTCCGTATCCAGTTATATCCCTGCCGCTAACATTTTCAACGATACTCCCTTTGTCAGGGAAGATGCGACCACTTCAGATGAAGCGGTATCCATCCAATACTGGAATGTTGATTATGATTATGCCAAAACGTTGGGGCTGCAAATCACAGAAGGCCGGTTCTTTGACAGAGAGTTTCCAACCGATTCAATGGGAGTTGTAGTCAATGAGACGGCTGCACGAAGATTTGGTTATGACGACCCGATAGGTAAGAAAATCAAGCCAATGGCATTAAATGCACAACAGGCCGTGTCAGTTTTTACAATTATCGGAGTAATGAAGGACTTTCACTATCAGTCAATGAGAACTGACATTCTTCCTCAAATCCTGATGTTACGTCCGGATATAGGTGGTATGAGCGTGAAGTTTAAGGCAGCTGCTACGAAAGAAGTTTTAGAAATTTCCGAAGAACTATGGTCCGAGATGAGTGGAGGATTGCCGTTTGAATTTGATTTTTTAGATGAGATGTTTGCGCGTTCATTTGATAATGAGAATAGAATCAAAACCATATTTTCGGTACTCACGGTATTGGCCATCTTAGTGGCAAGCTTAGGTTTGTTTGGGTTGGCCGCCTATGTGACAGAGCAACGCAAAAAAGAAATTGGAATTCGCAAAGTCCTTGGAGCATCTACCATTAAGCTTTTGAGGTTACTATTTCAAAAATTCACCGTCTTGGTTTTCATTTCAGCATTATTGGCAGTACCGGTAGCTTACTATTTTGCAAGTGACTGGCTAAGTGGCTTTGCCTATGCCATAAAACTGAGTCCGGTGTTTTTCATTGCCGGTGCATTAGGAACTTTGATAATCGCCTGGATGACCGTGGGCTATCAATCATTGAAAGCAGCTACTCGAAACCCTATCGACAACCTCAGAGTGGAATAGGCGGAGCAAGACACCAAATAATTTTCTAAATTCCTTGATCTTTTAATCATGCAAAAGGTCAAGGAATTTTTCTTTCAGCCCTATCCATTTTATGCGAATTCTAAGCAGGCGCTGCAACTGGTAATATTCATATCAATATTTATCGGTTTCTTTTGCTTGGCATTCAAGCCCTATGGAATGGACCAATTGCCAATGAAGATTCAAAATGCAGTTTCTTTTGGTTTTGGTATAGTGACCTTAATGGCAAGCCTCTTGAATATGGTAGTCATGCCTTATGTCTTTCCGAGATTGTTGAGTGAAGAGCGATGGAAGGTATATAAAGAGGTGATTTGGGTGGTATGGATGCTTTTTTTCATCACCACGCTCAATTATCTATACGCTCATTATTTCTTCGATTTTGCACCGGATTGGGTCACCTTCTTAGGTGTGATGAAATACACCTTTATCATCGGTATCATGCCTGCATTGGGTGTCATTTTCTATAAGCAGATCTATCAATACAAGGTCAATCTTAAAGAGGTAGAACATCTCAATGAAATACTCAACAGATCAACTCTTAAGGAATGGGATGAGTTTGTAGTATTGACTTCAACCAACAAAGGTGAGCACATCAAGCTCGATCATCGCACAATCTCCTGCATTGCCGCTGCAGGAAATTATGTCGAAGTATTTTATACTGAAGGGGATCAGGAGAAAAAGACACTCTTAAGAAACAAAATTTCAGAAATTGAAGAACAAGTTAGGCAGTACCCCATACTGCAGCGTTGTCATCGAACTTATATTGTAAACATAAAAAAAGTGAGCTACCTAGAAGGTAACTCACAAGGCTACAAGCTTCATCTACTCACTACAACCAAAATAGTACCGGTTGCCAGAAGTTATTCCGGAAACATTAAAAAGATGATTGAAGCCGTATTTGACGACTCTTCGTCACTGCAGTGAAACAAATTAGCGCCTCAACTCACTTCTCCATTTCACACATTATTCAATCTCATCAAAATCTGCCTAATCTTGGACGGGAAGTGTTGATCTGGGATAAAATGCACAATCTAAGTGATGAGTTTATTGACCACCAAGTAACGGATTCATCGTTTTGGAGTAATGTTTTCAAAATGGTTTCGTCATTATGAGACAACCAAACATTCTGAATCAATTGAATAACAGTTGAATACACTTTTGTGTGAGTTGAAAGCACAAGGTTTTCGTTTTCAATTGCTATTCAGGAATTTATTTCCAAGTCAAAAACCAAAATCGCCATGTTCAAGAATATTTTAAAGGTTGCTCTTCGGGTCTTTTGGAAGGAGAAGGGCTATAGTTTCCTCAATATTCTGGGTTTGACAGTCGGTATTAGCGCCAGTCTGTTGCTTTTTCTCTACATCCAGGACGAATACAGTGTAAATAGATTTCATACAAAATATGAGCGCACCTACCAGGTGATGGAACATCAGAATTATTCTTCTGGAACAGTCTTCACGACAACAGCCAATCCTGGTCCATTGATGGAGGCTTTTAAGGAGGAAATGCCTGAGATAGAACACATGGTACAGATGTCATGGCCTGTGGAGAAGCTTTTTATACTGGCAGATAAAACCTTCAAGGAAACAGGACGGGCGGTCAGCAGTGATTTTTTCCATCTTTTTGATTTTCCCTTGGTCGATGGGACCAAAGAAGGTTCACTAACCGCTCCGGATCAGGTATATCTGTCTGAAAGTCTTGCCAGAAAGATGTTCAGTGGATCTGCCATGGATGAAACCGTAACTGTGAATGGTTGGGGTGAATATCGAGTGGCCGGGGTATTTGAAGATGTACCTGCCAATTCTACTTTTCAATTCGACTTTGTAATCAATAATCAAAAGTGGTGGGATGATAATACCTGGCTTGAAGACTGGGGTAATAATGGTATTCGGCATTTTCTAAGTCTTCATCAGGGTGTAGATGAGGCGGGATTTGAAGCAAAGATCAAAGGCTATGTCAAATCAAAGGATGAGGGATCGGTCATTGATCTATTTCTCCATCCATTAGGGGATGTTTATCTGAAAAGCGGATTCAAAGATGGTATACAATCAGGAGGTAGAATAGTCTATGTTCGATTATTCAGTGTAGTAGCGGTCTTCATTCTTTTGATAGCCTGTATCAATTTTATGAATCTGGCCACCGCACGCTCATCGAAAAGGGCCAAGGAAGTAGGTGTTAAGAAAGTGGTTGGATCTACACGGAGTTATTTGATTACTCAGTTCATGGCAGAGTCTATTTTAATGGCCTTGATTTCTTCGATTCTGGCAGGTCTTGTCATAATGCTTGTACTCCCTGGCTTGAACGAATTTACCAGCAAGGCAATGCAGTTTTCGCTATTGAACATTTCTGATTTTGCCATTCTTGCATCTATCGCCTTCGTAGTTGGGGTGTTAGCTGGAAGCTATCCTTCATTATTCCTTTCCTCATTCGCCCCAATAAAAGTGTTAAAGGGAGCCTTCAAGTCATCTGGCTGGAGCAATGGAATTCGAAAGGGACTCGTTGTATTTCAATTCTTGATTTCCACCTTTTTGATAATGGGAACGCTGGTTGTTCATAATCAGATTAGCTATGTCAAGAACAAAAATTTGGGCTATAACAAAGATAACCTGGTCCACCTACCAGTGGAAGGTGACCTAAGGGATAAAGCGGATCTCTTTAAATCTAAGATGTTGGAGAATCCAAATATCAAAAGTGTCACCGGGACAAGCGTTTTGCCCATTTACATGGGGAGTTCCACATCCGGAGGTTTTCGTTGGGATGGCAAAGACCCGGAGAATACACAGCTATTTCAGGTACTGCTTGTTGAGGACGACTTCTTTGAAACATTTGGCATGACAATGGCCGATGGACGGCCGTTTGATAAAAAATTGCTCAGTGATTCGGCAAGTATCGTTGTGAATGAAGCCACCGCAGCTACCATGGACCTGGAAAAAGTGGTTGACTACCCCGTTCGATTTTGGGGACGAGAAGGGAAAGTAGTCGGCATAGTCAAAGACTTTCATTTTTCCTCTCTTCATTCCAAAATCGAGCCTTTGGTGATTTCCAGAAGACCGGAAAACATTAACCATATGATCCTTCGATTGAATGGTCAGAATATAGAAGAGACGATATCCTTCGTTGAAGAGAATTTTAAAGCGTTTAACCCTAGTTATCCATTTGAATATGGATTTCTTGATCAGACGTATGCATCCCTTTATGAGAGAGAAACAAATGTAGGTACCCTGGCAAACTATTTTGCCGGAATTGCCATACTAATTTCGTTGCTGGGGCTTTTTGGTTTAGCATCGTTTGCTGCAGAACAACGCATCAAAGAGATTGGGATCAGAAAAGTACTCGGGGCGGGGCTATTTAACCTTGTGATTTTGCTTGCTAAGAATTTCCTGCTTCTGGTATTGTTCGGCTTTGGATTGGCCATACCCGCAGCCTATTTTGTTATGACCGATTGGTTAACCGCATTTGAATACAATGTGGGTATTGGAGTTACCGTGTTTCTGCTGGCCGGAGGTGCTGCAGTTTTGATAGCACTGTTAACAGTTAGTTATCATTCCATTCGCGCGGCACTTGCCAATCCCGTAAAGAGTTTGAGGTATGAGTAATCATACGGTGGAGTCTCCCGGCAGCCAGGGGAGGCTTCACTTATTATCTAAATGCGAGTCTGGCGATAGCACCTCTCGATCCTGAAGCCCATACTGCCTTGCCATCTTTTGAAGTGCTTACGGAATAGTATTTTCCTTCCATTGGAGTGTATGAATACTCACCTTGGCGGTAATAATCACAGCTTTCTCTACCCACAACGAAGACAAACTCTTCAAAGAAGTCAATACAGGAACGATAACCATTGGGTTCCATTCCACTCATTACATTGTTCCAGGTCTTGCCTCCATCTCTTGTGTAGGCCACACGATGCTCCTTAGTCAGTGAATCTCCTTGATAATCACCTCCAATGGCAATACCGGAAAGTTCATTGCTGAATTGTATCGAAAAGATGCCGGAACTCGGACCGTGATCGATAGGAGCAATTGACTTTTGCCAGGTTTCGCCACGATCTTTAGAGTAAAAGACACTGGACTCCAATCCTCCCAACCCAATATAGACGTTACTATCACCTTGCGTTCTTAGGCAAGTGCCACTTGCTGCAAATCCACCTTGCCCATCTATTGCCTGAGGACGGTTTTCGAACGGAAGTTCTTGCCAGGAGTCACCACCGTCAAATGTCCTTAAAATTAAGAGTCGACCATCAACGGCATCACCAAAGGCAATTCCATTTTGTTCATCCCAGAAGTCCATGGCATCGTAAAAAGTGCCTTTGGCGTCTGACGTGTACTTCAGGTCCCAGTTTTTACCCCCATCAATGGTTTTATAGATCAATACCAAGTCTTGGTCAGCACTAAGTATAATAGCACGGTTTTCGTCAAAGGCCTCAATGTCTCTGAAATCCACCGTATCGGATTCAGGAACAGAGACACGTTCCCAATTTTCACCTCCATTTACCGTCCGAATTACAGTACCTTTTGCTCCGCTTGCCCAAGCTACATTTTCAGAAACACTGCTTAACCCACGAAGTGAAGATGCTGTATTACTTTCCTGAGGTGACCAATAAGGTTCTCGTAATTCAGTCTTCTTTTCCTTTGCACAGGAAGACAAGACCATTAAGACAATAAAGACGTTAGCGAGCTGTTTCATTCCGTACCTTGAGGAGTAAGCTCAGGCTTTTCAACCGAAGTAAATACCGA
Organism: Cyclobacteriaceae bacterium; assembly: GCA_028281285.1. Classification (GTDB taxonomy): domain Bacteria; phylum Bacteroidota; class Bacteroidia; order Cytophagales; family Cyclobacteriaceae; genus Roseivirga. The sequence goes on along the minus strand of JANQKF010000019.1, from coordinate 50,763 downwards.
TTCGGGGAGTTCGTCAAAGACCATAATGTCTTCCATTCCTCTTCCACCGCGATCTCCGGAAAGCATAATTTCACCATGCTTCTGATAGTCTTTCCACGGATTTATAAATCGAGGTTCCGTGTCATCCGCATTTCGATAGTGTGCCCATTGAGTGATGAGTCTGGACTCCTTGTCTACCCACACTTCGTATTTGTTTTGAGGAGTAACCCCAACTGCTTCGAAAGTCATCATTAGTTTGTCGCACATCTTTCCGTCTTGGGTAGTGTCTTCACCCATGGCTTTGAGGGTAACACCAGAGTCCTTCAACTTGTAAGGCATCACTAACCAGTAGGAATGATTGATCCAGATGCGCTTGGCAGTTTCCATATAGCCGGCTACAGAATCGGCTTCAGTGATTTCTGTACCATTGACAAATGCTTTTCCGGTGCCTTCATGAATATTGGTGAGCAATGTTGTTCCATTAGGTCGGTCGATTCTGACGTTGCCAGTCCACTTGTCCCATACGAGGGCATCTCTTCCGAAGAACTTCCAGCAGAGATAGCGAGTATTGTCCCAGGCTTCCCGGCCTCCCATTGCCTCCATAACTTCGTTGGCAACTAAAATTGCGGATTGGTCAGAGCCTTCCAGATTGAAACCCTCAGCGGCCGGGTTTGGGTCAGATGATTCGTTATTGTTTTGGGCAGCCTGCTCACATGAAAAAACGAGGATGGCTATAGCCAATGAGAAGAAATAAGAAAGAAAGCGTTTCATATCAAATCAGGTAATTGATGTACAAGATAGTACTTCACCGATTTGAAATCTATCAAAAGTCACCAAGATTATTCCAGCGGATGTTCGAACCGGCCGGAACTCCGTTGGAGTTAACCACATTTTTTGATGCACCATCAGTTATAAATGCCACTAATCGAATGTTAGTGGTCAGGTGTCTCAACCAATTCCATGCACCGGTATCGAGTGTTCTTTCCAGATCAATTTTTATCATTCGAGTAAAAACGCCTTCACCTTTAAGTGCCTTAGGCGGAATTTCATGATTCCCGATGATGTTCAATGAATAGTTTCGTCTTTCGTAAGATTTCTGATCCGAAGTGAGGTAGTCGGCCATTAAGTATATGTAAACACGTCCGCCTTCAGGTAATGCATCTTCCTTGAAATGAACGGATATGAGTCCAGTCAAAAAACCTTCCTCATTTATTTTGCTTTGGATACTGACTTCGGCTTTCGCTGCACTGGCAATTCTTCGATTGACTCGTTGTTCCCAGGTGTCTACAGTATCACCAAGAATTCTGTCAACCAGCACTCCGGTGTAGTATGTACTATTAGTTCTTGTTCCGAAGGGATAATTAACGTTTGGGTTTTTTGGGTCCAGAAAAGCTTTACTTGCATTTCGAAGGATGAAAACGCGCCCGGGATTTTCTAGTCCAAATTGATCAATTTCGTTTTTGAAGCGATCACTACCGGGTTCCAGCATAATATTTTTGACCGCTGTGGCCGGAGGTGGACCTGGGTGGGAAAAGTATTCATAAGTGCATTCGCAGTCGTCAATTACAGCTTCAGGTTCGAAGTTTACTGCAAGGTGGTCAGTGCATCCCTCAATCAAGTCTTCGTCTTGGCCACAAGACCAGATAAGAGAGAACAGAATTGTCGATATGATAATTCTTAGTTTCAAGGTTGACTCATATTAGCGGGTTAAGTGTCCCCTGCTAATACAAGTTAAACGCTATCTACCTGAAAAGAAACAGAAAGTTAATGAAACCGACTGATTACCAGTCTACTGTACTGCCTGCATCTACTCCTATTACATTGAGTGAATTTTTCAATTCACTGTCAACTACGAGTGCAATGACTTGAAGATTTGCCTGATTATATCCGGAGACATCAATCGAGAATTTTCGTTTGAAAACGCCTTCATTTCTAATCGCCTTATCAGCGATTTCAAAGTTTCCGGCAATATCTCTCAATACGAAGTTATGCGTGAAATCCTCTCCATTCAACGTTCTAGGAAGGCTATAGTATGGATGCTCCCTGGCAGACCCAAGATTGGCATAGTAGTTTTGTTGAGCCAGTGCAGAAATACCATTTTCAACGATATATACAATGACTCGCTGGGTGGCACCATTCAGGTTTTCTTTAAAATCTACATGGATAACACCCTCGAGCATATTCCCGGCAGCGAACTGTGTTTCTATAGCAATATCTACTTTTGCCACCTCAGCCAGGCCTGCAATTGTTCTTCCTTCCCATATCTCACGGCTCAGTGCTCCAATTTTTCGATCCACAACGCCAGATGGAAAGAAGCTTGCACCGAACCTTTCCATAAGTGGTCTGGTAAGATCCGTCTCTAAAAAGTCTCCCTGATGGATGGCCGTGGTAAATACCCTACCCGGATAATCTTCGATGAGTGTTTCAATTCGATACGTACCATCTACACACCAGCCACACCATTCTCCAGTGAATTCTTCAATGATGACATTCTTTACAGCTTCAGCCGGAGGGGTTCCGATGGCCGTAAATCCAGTGTATTCACAATTACAGTCATCAACCGTAGCTTCCGGATTGTGGTTTGCGGCTTTGGGGTCTGTGCAGCCAAGAGCGGAATCACCGTCTCCCTCAGCACAGGCAGCTACAATGAATAGTGCTGCAATTAATAGGTAGTTGATCTTTCTCACAGTATTTTGGTTCATAGTTCGTGAATGGGTCGAAAAAAGTATGTATTCAATTACATAATTACAATTGTAACCTGAAAATTTCAAAATGAAACAGCCCCAAACAAGAGGTTTGAGAAATGATCATTTCCAATTTGACGTTTCTCCAGCATTTGCTCCTGCAACATTTAGAAGCTGAAGTCCAGTATTTTTACTTACAAAGGCGATCACTTCAACGTTCTCACGAACGAAGTCGGCTATAGCTATACTAAACTTTCGGGTAAAAATACCCTCACCTCGGATTGCCTTTGGTGCAATTTTTTGATTCTTGATAAGAATTCTTCGCAGTACATGGTCATGTATGTATTCATCAGGACCTAAGCGGGCCGGCCTATCATAGTAAGGATGACCTTGCCCGTGTGTGCCATACAGACTACTGTAATAATTTTCTTGTGCCACGGCTGGAATACCATTCTCCAAAAGATAAATATGAAGAAGATAGTCGCTTCCGGAAAGATCCTCATTGAAATCAACATGGACGACTCCATCCAAAATAGCGCCTGTCACTTTTGTTTCGAGAGCAATCCCAACTTTGGCTGATTCCTCCAGGATATCGTCACTCATGCTAATCCACAATTCTCTGGGGACTACTGCTCCGGTTTTCCTGTTCACCAAACCGCTCGGATAGCCCGAAACACTGAATAGCCCTCTAAGTTCAGTGGCATCCCGATTTTCAAGAAAATCACCCTGATGCATGGCATTTACAAAGACTCGATCGCCATGTTCCTGCTTAATTTCATCGATTATTGAAGTGGCATCCACACACCAACCACACCATTCCCCAGTAAATTCTTCAATTAAAATGTTTTTGGTAACACTTGACGGGGCATTTCCAATTGCCGTGAAGCCGTCATATTGACAATCGCAATCATCTTCGTTTGCGTCAGAACTAAAGTTTGAAGCCATCGGATCAGTACAACCAAGAACAGTTTCAGCTTGTGGTATGGGGTTGGTTTCTGGGTCTTCGGTTTTACACCCAATTGCGAGGATTAACAAAAATAAAACTGTGGCTTTTAGTTTCATGGTCGTTACTTTAACGAAAAACCCTAATATTGGAACATGTAATTAGGGTAAATCCCTTATAAATTTTTTATATAACTAGCTTTAAGTCTGGTTAATAGACTACTGGTATGCAAAGACTACTCCGCTTTAACTGCTTTTTTACTCCCCTGATTTTAATCCTTTTACTTTCTAATGCACTTTATGCACAAACGGTTACTGAACTTTCGAAAGGGGTGAAAGTCGAGGATATGAATGGTGCAGCGCTGAGTTTTGATGAGATAGCCGAAGAAGATAAAGGAATTATGATCATTAGCTTCTGGGCCACCTGGTGTAAGCCGTGCATTCAGGAGTTGGATTTTCTCAACGACATGTATGACGAGCTTCAGGAAGATATGGAGGTGACGGTCTACGCAGTTTCCATTGATGATGCGCGTTCGAGCAAAAGAGTTTTGCCATTTATCAACGGCAAAGGGTGGGAATTTCCGGTTTTATTGGATGAAAACAGTCTGCTAAAAAGAAAGCTCAATGTTCTAAATGTTCCTCATACCTTCATTGTTGATCGAAGTAATAAGATTGTCTACCAGCATACCAGCTATGTCCCGGGTGATGAAGAGGAATACCTGGAAATTATCGAAGGGTTGAACAAATGAGCGGATTCAAATTAAAGGGAATCTTTTTCCTTATTTTTTTATGCTTTGTGCAGACTCCGTTTGCTCAAATTAAGGATGCCAGAATCTCTGGAGATTTCTATCTCACTTCTCAATATTATTATGAAGATGAAACGATAAATGCTGAATTGCTGCCGGGAGATGAAACCCTTGGGGTGAATAGTGCCCTGCAATTAAACTACCTCTGGAAGGGCCTTTCGGCAGGATTTCGATATGAAGCCTATTTACCCCCGTTACTGGGCTTTGAAAGACAGTTGGATGGTGATGGTATTGGAAACGTATTCATTAACTACGATCATAAGAATTTCAGTTTTACAGTAGGAAATTTCTACGAACAGTTTGGTTCAGGGATGGTCCTTCGATCATACTATGAGCCACAACTTGGGCTCGACAATTCTGTATTTGGTGCCAGAATCAAGTTCAGCTCTGACATTATTCGTCTCACGGCTTTGGCTGGTAAGAACAGGCGTTATTTCGAAAGAGACGATTCGTCTATAACCGGCTTTGATTTCGATCTTTCATGGAATGAGGTGTTCAAAGGATTCAAAGAAAATGGTGTTTCCCTGGACATTGGAGGTAGCCTGGTTCACAAAGATGAAGACAATGAAACCGGGTTGGTAATTCCTTCGAGCACAACTGCTTATTCATTTCGGAGTGACCTCCGCATTAAGGGTTTTAGTTTTGGGGTGGAATATGGATATAAGGAACGTGAACCGCATTCTCTGAACCAATTTCGAGATGGAAATGGATCCGGACTGTTCATCTCAACAGGTTATACCAAAAAAGGGTTTGGGTTCAATGTCAATTGGAAATACATAAAAAACATGTTTTTCAGGTCTGACCGTGAGTCATTGTCTAATGTGACCTCCGGTATCAATTATCTTCCTCCCAACAGCAATGTGAATACGTATCGGCTGACTACGTTATATCCATATGCTACTCAGGGAAACGGTGAGAATGGTATAAATGCTGATTTATTCTTCAACATTAAAAAGGGAACACCACTTGGAGGTAAGTATGGTACCAAAATAGCTACAGATATTTCGTATATCACGGCATTGAAAACTGAAGATGGTTCGGGTCTTCCCAATGCAGAAGTAGTCGAACTTGCCTTCTCGGACTCACTCTTCTATGTCAACTGGAATTTCGAGGTGACCAAGAGAGTGAATCGGCAACTGAGATACGCTGCGGGCTGGTCGTATATCAAATACAATCAGGATGTGATTGAGGGAATTCCGGGGAGTGGGTTTGTGAATTCATTTACTTTGTTTACCGAGGTTTCCTATCGACTGCCGGAGAGGAGGTTTATCAGAACCGAACTGCAGCACATGTCCGCTAATCAGCACTTTGGCAATTGGTTGTTTGCCCTGGTAGAGTATGGATGGTCCCCAAAGCTTAGCACTTACATCTCGGACGAATGGAATTATGACAACTCCATTCACTATTATTCAGTGGGAGCCAACTATCGTAAGGGCCCTTTGAGTGTTGGCCTAAGTTATGTACGCGAACGTAGCGGGCTAATATGTGTAGGAGGGATCTGTCGTTTCGTACCAGCTTCCAACGGCTTCAGGGTCCAGGTAAACACCTCTTTTTAAGTTCAGTACAATCCCAATACGGTTCACCGTAACCGAAAGATGGTTCATGTTGTCCCATTGGATATTATGATAGTGCTTACGCACTTTTACTCTAATCCAAAAACTCAAACCATCTGATCATGTTAAAAAACTACATCAAAATCGCCCTTAGGAACCTGCTCAGGCATAAGGGCTACACCTTCATTAATATTTTTGGTCTTAGCGTGGGAATCGGTGCAGCTGTCTTAATTCTGCTCTATTCTGAAAGTGAGCTAAGCTATGACAAAATGCACTCCAAGGCCGATCAGACCTATATGGTCTACAAAGAACGGATTACCCCAACAGGCACGCAAGAGACCTACGATACCTGGGCTCCTATGCTGGAAGCGATGAAAGAAGACTATCCTGAAATCGTTGACGGGGTTAGAGTGGCTGAGAATGCGGTTTGGTTTGAAGTGGGCGATCAACGTTTCAATGAGTCAACTTTTTTGACTGACGCCTCGTTTTTTAGTGTCTTCGATTATGAATTCATTTCCGGGAATCCCGAGTCAGTATTCACGAATCTAAACTCAATCGTCCTTTCTAAAGAAGCAGCCGATCGTTTATTCCCGAATGAGGACCCAATTGGAAAGACGGTCGAGGCTCCTAGTTTGAACAATCAGTACATAGTTACCGGAATCATCGGAAACGTGCCTTACAATACTCGGTTACAGCCAAACGCATTAATCCCAATTCAAAGCCACCCCCAGTATGAAGGGATTTCGGGCAATTGGGGATCGTCCTTTCTTGAGACCTACTTGGTGCTTCAAAATGGAACGGATATTGGGCAGCTGGAAGAATCTTTCGAACCGTTCATTGCCAAAATATGGAATGAGCAAACTGCAGAAACAACCAACTTTAAGTTGATCAACCTGCTTGAGATTTATGATGAGTTTAATGGCAACAGACAGTATGCCTACATACTTTTGGCCGTGGCCTTCATCATTATTACGATTGCTTCAATCAACTTTATGAACCTGGCTACAGCCAGATCAATGGAGCGCGCACGTGAAGCAGGCATGCGAAAGGTACTTGGAGCTCTTCGAAAGCAATTGGTGGGTCAATACCTTGTGGAATCGCTCAGTATCACTTTCGTTTCGATGATAATTGGAGTGGTAGCCGCGGCTTTACTGCTCCCAAGATTCAATGCACTGTACAGTGTAGAGCTTATTCTGAATTTAGCCGATCGACCATTGCATCTGGCCGGACTAATAGGACTTGGGTTATTTATCGGATTAATATCAGGGCTGTATCCGGCATTCTATCTCACTTCACTCAAGAGTGTAGATTCGTTAAAGGGAAAAGTGGTTAAAACCAGCAAATCGAGTAGGATTATCCGCAATTCCCTGGTCGTATTGCAGTTCACTTTTTCCATTTTGCTAATCGTTGGTACGATGGTCATCGGAAAGCAGGTAAAACACATGAAGACCCAAGACATGGCCTTCGATAAGGCCAATTTGATGGTCCTGCCCATTAGTGTTAGAGATTTTCCAAGCCAGGAGGAAGGAACAAATGGACTGGCCTCACTGAGAAATTCACTTGAGCAAAGTTCAGCGATTGAATCATGGAGTAGTTCCAGAGCGATACCCGGTAATTTTAATGCCAGCTACACATTTGTTGTGCCTGATGGCTTTACTCCGGAACAACGGTTACGAATGCGGATCACCTATGTGGATCATCATTACTTCTCGAATTTTAAAATTCAAATGCTCCAGGGACGGGATTTTATTCCAAACAGTGAAGAGGATCGTAGCGGGTCAGCCATTGTCAATCAAGCTGCTTTCGAGGCCTATGGTTGGGGTACGATTGAAGGTAAATACCTGAATTTTGGAAGTCGTAGAATTAAAGTAGTGGGTGTGGTTGATGATTACAATTTTCAATCATTAGTAAACGATGTGGAGCCGGTTATTCACTTCTATAGAAGACCTACCAATGCTGTTCACGGGCTCACAGTGGCACGTATAGTTGAAGGTAGAGCGCAGGAGGCGTTAGCCTTGGCTGAAGAGCAGTGGAGTAAGGTGCTGCCATCGGTGCCATTTGACTATTATTTCCTGGATGATCAGTTTTCAAGACTCTATGAATCTGATGATCGATTGACAGGTGCGATAGGCACATTTTCAGGAGTGGCCATCATTATCGCGTGTCTGGGACTGCTAGGACTTTCTTCCCTAATGACGGCTCAACGTACCAAGGAAATCGGTATTCGAAAGGTACTTGGAGCTTCCGTTTCCCAGGTCATTTATTTGCTGACTCGTGGTTATGCACTATTGATTTTTATGGCGTTTGTTATTGCCGTTCCAGTTGGATACTACATGCTCGAGAACTGGCTGAGTGATTTTGCCTACAGAATCAATATTGGCGCTTTGGTATTCGCTGTGGCATTGGGAGGAACACTTTTGGTTTCGCTGTTAACAGTGGGCTTGCAAACCTTAAAAGCGGCAACAGCCAATCCGGTAAAGGCAATGAGATACGAATAAGAAGATTCGACAATTCAATTCATGATTGCGACAGTTCATTACTTATTGGTTTTTAGTTGAGTAAGAACTTACAATCATTGTAATGTCAAAAACTATCCACAAATGAGAAATGTAAAACGCACCTTTCCTGCATTGTTAGTATTGATTATGATGGTTTTCACCATTACCAACGTCAGTGCTCAGGATAAAGAAAAAAGAAAGAAATACAGGGATCGTTGGGAGTGGGTCAGACCAGTACCTCCGGTTCCGCCTGTACCACCGGTTCCTCCGGTTCCACCGATGAAACCTGTTCCTCCCGTACCGCCAATTCCACCTATACCACCGATAGATCCGATTTCGCCTATCGAGCCAATAGCTCCCATAGACCCAATCGAACCCATTACTCCAATTTCGCCTGCGGATTCCTGGTCTTCCGATTGGGGGTGGAGCCATCGAGGAGATGATTTTTTCGTGGCTTATGATGAGGAAAGTGAGCTATATATTGAAACCAGAGGTAGAGTTCGGTTTTCAGGAGACGGTGAGGAAATAAGGTCAATTTCCAGAGATGGATTCCTGAAGGTCAAAGAAAAGGAAACAGGCAGGGAAATTTATGTAGAACAAGACCCTGATGGAGAGCTTTATTACGACTACTACAAAAAAGGAAAAAAGCTTCCTTTTGAAGGAGAAGGCGAAAAATGGCTGAAAGAAATTTGGGATACTCTGATAAAAAAACTGGATCATTAAAAATTCACATCTTCACATCTTAGGTCATTCGCGAAAGTGGATGGCCTTTTTTATGTAATAACCTCCATTCTACAATTCACTTCAGTGTATCGTTAGTTCAGTGCAATCTGGTTTTTAGAGAACAAAGTATTGATGAACTTCATCTTACAACTCAAACAGCAATATCATGAGGTCAACACTTAAGTCATTAGCATCAGTCTCAATCGGTGCTTTAATCGTTGTCGCCAGCTTCCAGGAAGCCAGAGCCCAAAGAAAAACCAGAATATCACATCGCAACGGAGTCAATACCTATTCTATTCGCGATGATGGAATGCGGCTTGAAATCGACTATGATGGTCGAATTGAGTTTACAGATGACGATTCAGCGATCAAGTCAATGTCGAGGTACGGCTTTATGAGAATCAGAAAGTCATCTTTTGGTGAAAAGAAAGAGATCATGGCTGAAATGGACGATGGGGAAATTGTCTACGAATACTATGAAGGAAGAAAGCAGGTCCCATTCGAACCGGAAGGCAAAAAATGGTTGGCCGAGGTTCTTTTGGAAGTTATTCGTGCAACTGCAATAGGAGCAGAAGATAGAGTAGCGCGTATCTATAAGCAAGGAGGAGTGGAAGGTGTTCTAAAGGAAGTGGAATTGATCAGAAGCGATTGGGCCAGTCATATTTATCTCCAGGAGCTCATTTATCAGGACGACATTCCAGATGCCGATATTATCAAAATTGCCGCCTTTGTGCCCAAGGACTTAAGTTCCGATTATTATATATCAGAGGTCTTTAAAGATTATAGCAAGTTATTTTTGAAGAGCTCAGAATCCATCGAAGCCTTTCTTACCGCAATGAATAGAATGGATTCGGACTATTACATCTCCGAAATTCTCAAGGATGTACTGCGCCAGGAATTAACCGACAGTGCCATGGATCGCGTATTGGACAATGTCAGCAATATCAATTCAGACTACTACAAATCGGAGATATTAAAAGACATATTGGATTGGAGACCAACCAAAGCGCAAATCCTCAGTGTGCTCAATACGGTTCGAGATATCAATTCAGATTATTACAAGTCACAGGTCTTGAAAAGCGGGTGTAGCCTGGTCAAACGCTCTGATGATGAGGTGAAGTCATCGTTCAGGAAGGCGGCCAATCACATTAGATCCGATACCTATTACGGTTCAGTAGCAAGGTGTGCCGATATGTAGGAATAATTTAAGACACGATTTAAACGTCATTCTCACGAAAGTGGGAATGACGTTTGTCTTTTGGTTACTCTTCTTGTGAGTTTCAAGCAAATTATGCTGAGTGTAATCGACTAAGAAACCTATTCTAAAACCAAAACAACAGTGATTTTACAGTTCAGTGCAGAGTTATGACAGTTCGATTCAATAGGGTTTTCATTTGTATCTATTCTTAGCATCATTGTATTGTCGATTCCCGTAAAGGAATCCAACAAAGATCAAAAACTCAATATACAACAGTCTGCACCGGGGTGGGTTTGGTCACCCGCCAACCGACAGACAACTCAAAATAAAGAACAATGAAAACGCACAATATGAAAAAGGGGAGTATCATCGTTGGAGTAGCCATTGCTTTGTTGGCCATGTTCATAACAGTTCATGAGGCCCAGGCACAGCGCAGCTCTACCACAATCTCTGAAAGAGACGGACGATGGACTTATACTTCAAAGAGAGGGTCTAGCCGCCTTGAGGTTGACTACGAAGGACGAGTAGAGTTTACAGATGATGATAAAGCAATAAAATCAATTTCCAGAGGAGGATGGTTCAGGGTCAGAAGCACTTCTTTCGGAAACAGAAGAGAAATAACTGCAGAGCCAGACACTGATGGCACAATAGTATACGAATACTATGAAGGCCGAAGAAAGCAAGATTTTGATGCTGAAGGAAAAAAGTGGTTGGCGGATGTCCTGTTAGAAGTAATCCGAACTACTGGTATTGGTGCTGAAGCTCGTGTAGCTCGATTCTACAAAAGTGGTGGAGTGGATAATGTATTAGAAGAAGTAGATAATATCAGAAACGACTATGTAAGTCACATCTACTTGCAGGAACTTTTGGATACTGATGGACTTAAGGATGATGAACTCGTCAAGATTGCCGGATATGTTCCAAGAGAGCTTGATTCTGATCATTATATCACTGAGGTATTTAAAGATTACGGAGATCTCTTCCTCAAGAACGATAAGACTACCGATGCTTTCTTAACTGCGATCCGCAGAATGGATTCTGATCACTACGTGTCGATCATCCTTAAAAGAACACTCAGAGAAGACTTAAGTGAGGCTATGTTGGCCAAAGTACTCGATGCTGCCGGTGATATGGGATCAGATCACTATAAGTCAGGAATTGTAAAAGAATTGATCGATAGAAGAGATTTCAAAGAAGGTATGGTCAAGCAGGTTTTGGAATATTCTAATGATATGTCAGACCATTACAAGTCTGGGATTCTCAATAAGATGTTGAGAAATCGTCAAATCAAGTCTGAGTACTTTGATGATGTTTTGAAATCAGCTGACGACATGTCCGATCACTATAGAAACAATATTCTCAATTATCTTCTGGACAATGAAGATTTAAGCTCAAATGACTTCGATACCATCCTTGATATGGTCGATGATATGTCCGATCACTATTCAAGCAACACGCTTTCAAAGTTGATGAGCAAGCAAAAGTTGAAAGCCGAGGATTATGACAAAGTACTTCAAAGAGTTGGAAACTTGTCCGATCACTATACTACCAACATCGTGAAGAGAATGTTGAATTATGATGATCTTTCTGGGAAGCATATTGACGAAATCATAAGCTTGACCAGAAGCATGTCGGACCATTACAAAACCAACATTATCAAGGAAGTAATGGACAGCAGAAATAAACTGACAGAGGAAAATTATACTAAGATTCTTGAGGTTTCTGATGATCTCTCTGATCACTATAAGGTGAACCTCTTGAAGGAATTGATGAAGGGAGATCCTTCTAAAGCCACACTACTGAAAGTATTGGAGGGTATTGAAGATGTGAATTCTGATTACTATCGAGCAAACTTACTGATCGGAGTTTGTGACGAAATAGGAGATGACGCAGAATTGGAAAAAGCCTTCCGAAAAGCAATGAATACAATTAAATCCGATACCTACTACGGTAGAGTTTCGCGATGCATTCGTTAATGTTTTCTATCCAGAAGTGATGCCCTGATCGGCATCACTTTTTTTCTTACCTTAGAAATACACCTTCAACTGTTTTAAGGTTGAATTTTGTGTCTAAACCCAAATAATCTGAAATGTCGCGGCTAATTCGACTGATCCTTTTCTCAGTCATCGGACTTTTCTTCTTCATGTACTTATACTATGGAGAGAATGACACCTTGCCGGGTATTGGTGAAGCCTGGGTACTGTACCTGCTCACAATTGTATCTTCAATTTCCGCTGGAATTGGCATTGACATTCTTAACAAATGGCTCAATAAAAAGCTGCCCTGGAGGAAGAACATCACCTTAAGATTTGTGGTGGGGTTGATTCTGAATGTCGCTTGGGTGCTGATCATGCTGATTCTTTTGGCTAGCCTGGCCAATCTTGTGGGCATGGCTGATCTCGACCTTTTTGGTACCGCATTGATCGAAAATGAATTGGAGTTGAAGCTCATTGTGCTCACAGTACTAGGGCTTTTCATTTTTAACCTCATTGAGTTTGTGATGTTCTCGTATAGTGAGTACTCTGTAGGGCAGATAAGAAAATTGAGGGCAGAAAGAAAACAGTTAGAGTTTCAATTCGAAGCCCTGAAAAGCCAATTGAGTCCTCACTATCTTTTTAATAGTATGAATACGATATCATCGTTGATCTATCGTGATCCGGCTATTGCAGAAAATTTCATCAGAAACCTTGCCGACACCTTCAACTATGTGCTGAAAACCAAAGACGTGAAGTTGGTCACACTCAAAGAAGAGATAGAAGCACTTAAAGACTTTAACTACTTATTGAGAATTCGATATGCAGAGGCTGTGGATCTGAGAATTGATATTCCTAAGGATTTATTGAGTTCGCCAATTCCTCCCTTGACGCTTCAGCTTTTGATCGAAAATGCGGTGAAGCATAACATCATTTCTGACGATGATCCCTTAAAGATCAATGTACGCCAAGATGGCAAGCGTTTGATCATATTGAATAACAAGACAGGCACGCCAAGTAAGACAAGTTCGCACCGAGTCGGCCTGGACAATATACGTAAACGGTATTCCTTCTTTACACCAGATGATATTTCAGTTGTGGACGAAGATTATTTCCAGGTTGAACTTCCAATATTGAATGCCTCATGAGGAAGAACCTGTTGCATCAGCCCCTTTTTAGAATAGCGGTACCACCGGTTTATGGTTTCATGATGTATTTCCTCATTCTGTTGGTAATGAATTCAATGTACACCATCTCAGAAACCATGTTGACACAGGAGCTATTGGTTTGTGTGATTCTGGCATATTTGGTGTCCGAGGGAGCCCGGTTTTCTACCGTCATGGTTGAAAAAAGATTTGACGGGGAGTTAAAGAAACCGGTGAACATGTCAGTTCTATTTGTTGCTAATTTGGTGATTGGAACAGGTTTGGCCTTCTTGTTCACCTATCTCTACTTTACCGCGTACCTGGAAAGAACTTCTATTGAGTCCTTCAGGACTGAATTATTGACTTTGGTTTGGACATTCGGGATTAGCAGCGGTCTGTATACCCTGTTTTATCTGAGTATTTATTTCCTGACCAATCGCAATGAAACCCAGATCAGGCAAGAAGATCTAAAAAGACAAAACCTTGAACATCAGCTTGAGATTTTCAATAATGAGATCAACCCTGACCTTCTTTTTCAAAGCCTCGAGACTTTAATCTCTTTGGTTCATCATGATCTCGATGGTGCAGAGGACTTTGTTGATCGCCTTTCTGTTGTCTATCGATACATTCTTGAAAACAGAAAGAGAGAGTTGGTAAACCTTAGGGAAGAGGTAAGGGCCTCGGAAAATATATTTCATCTGTTTAAAGAGAAATTTCCAGAACAGGTCAATTTGGAAATCATGGACCTGAGCTGCTGCGGTGATCGCCATATGGTGCCCAATTCAATGCCTATATTGCTCGACTGTATTATGAACAGTACCATAATATCAAAGAGACAACCTTTGAGCATTACTGTTAGCTATGATGATCAGGAGGACTACCTGATTGTACAACATAAAGAGAACGATAAACTGAGTCTGGCGAGAGAAGTAGTCAGAAGGCGCGAGCAGTTGCATGAAGCTTATGCCTACTTCACGGATCGACCAGTAATTCAGATTAAAGCATACGGGGACGTTTTCATGAAACTTCCCTTATTAAACATCAATGGATCTTAGCCTATGAGAGTTTTTATAATCGAAGATGAAATTCCAGCATACGAAAAAGTCATTCGACTTTTAAATCGTTATGATGAATCAATTGAAGTGGCTGGCACGGCCATGAGCGTGAAGCAGGCGGTGGAATGGTTAAATGAAGACGGCAAAGCCGACCTATTATTTATGGACATTCAATTGACTGACGGTTTGAGCTTCGACATTTTTAAACAAACTTCTTTCGATATTCCCGTAATCTTCACGACAGCATATAATGAGTATGCCATAGATGCTTTCAAGGCAAATGGGATCGATTATTTGCTTAAGCCAATCACCTACGATGCATTATCTGAAAGTCTTGAGAAATTCAAGAAGTTGACGAACAAGCTTCAGGAACCAGGTCAGGCTGAAGCTACCTCAGTGATCGATCTGCAGAGCGCATTGCAGATGTTGAGCAAACGTGAATACAAAACCCGATTTATGGTTAAGATCGGAGAGCACATCCGTTCCGTCACCACCGATAATATTGACCTTTTTTACGCTGAAGGTCGCAATGCATATATCGTTACCAATGAAGGAAAACGCTTAATCATCGACTATAAATTAGAGACCCTCGAAGAAATGCTCGATCCGAAAAAATTCTTCCGGGTCAACCGAACCTTTATCATCGAGATTAATGCAATCAAGGACGTAATCGTTTACTCCAATAGCCGACTAAGAATCATTCTCACCCAAGACTTTGATCGTGAGATTATTGTCAGCCGCGAAAAGGTAAATGCCTTTAAAACATGGTTTGACGGAGAAGGTCAATAATCCTTAAGACTCTGTATTGATTGCCGAGACAGGATTTTTCGAGAGCAGACTCATCGCTTGAATTGTGATGATTATTCCCACCACTACCACTAATCCGACAATCGGAACCAGAAAATGGAATAGGGTCAGATTGAGCTTGGCAGCATATTGATTTAACCAATCTCCAAGGAAGTAATAGGCAATTCCCCCCGCGACCAGTCCTGAAATCAGATTTAAAAGAATTGCGCTTCGGGAGATATTCAATATGATGTTTCCCTTACTTGCTCCAAGCACTTTCCGAATAGCTATTTCCTTGCTCTTGATGGATACTGTAAAAGCGATAAAACCCAAGAGTCCGAGAATTGCTATGATAATCGCAATTGCCGAGAAGAAACCTGAAATATTCCCGAATTGCCGGTCTTCATCATACTGAGCATTGAATCGTTGTTCGAGAAAGGAGGCATTAAAAATATTGTCACCAAAAGCCTCATGAAAGTCATCCTCCAACAAAGTTATTTGACGAGTCCAACCGTCCTGTGAGTTAGCCGTCATCTTGACTGAAAAATGGGGAACCCAGCTTCCGTAAAATCGAAATATCTGAGGATTGACACTTTGCTTTAATGAGTAATGATTATAATCTCCAATTACACCGATCACGGTGAAGGTGTCACCTTCCATCAATACCTTAGTCCGAAGGGCTTCCTCGGGACTATTGATACCCAATAGACGGATGGAAGTTTCATTCAAAAGGACATTGTCAAATTCTCGTCCAAAGGAGCGATCAAATGTTCGACCAGCAAGAAGGTCGGCATCATAATGACTGACAAACTCCTCGTCTATACCATCGGTATGCAGCATTATGGACTCCTCGACCCGCTGATTTGGTAACCTCACGGGCGTGGCATAATTCAGTGAATTTCCGGGGAGCGTAGACGAAGTGGATACACTTTGAACAAAGGGGTGTGCCAAGAGCATGTTTTTGTAAACATCGAGCTGTGTTCGATAGTTTTCCCCCCTGATATCTGGTGTTTCAATGACTACAACATCCGTAATGTCGACTCCCTTGTCTTGATTAATCATGAAGTTGATCTGGCTGTAAATCACCGTGGTGATGATAACCAGGGCCACGGAAATCGTAGATTGGAGGGATGTCAGAAGACCTCTAATGGTTTTACCACTTGAAGATCGAGAAAATTTCCCACGAAGAATCACTGAAGGCTTAAATGAAGACATCATAATCGCTGGATAGAGACCAGAAATGATTGTGCCGATCACGAAAGCCAAAACGATGTATACTACTTCATTTCCATAAAAATCAAAAAGACCATCTAAATTCAGTGATACATTCGTCATTGGGATAATCGGGGCCAAACCAATCAATAGGACAAATGCCAAAACCAAACTGACCAGGTTGATTAGGAAGGTTTCCACCAGAAATTGGATGGTCAAATCGGATTTTCTCGATCCCATTACCTTGCGTACGCCCACTTCTTTTGCTCTCTCCAGAGACTTAGCTGTTGAAAAGTTGATATAATTGAAGTAGGCCATCAACAAAATAAAGACCGCAGTTAGTGCCAGGTAATTGGTGAGGCGTTTGTCGCCATTTTCACTCACTTCGAACAAGGCACCTGAATTCAAGTGGATGTCCGTGATGTTTTGTGAACGCAACTTGAGATTGCTGTTCTCTACATACTGCTCACGAGCAACCCTCTCCAGTTGCTCATCCGAGAGGTCTCCATTCAGTTTCACATAAGTGCTGTAGGCGTTCCAACCCAATTTGTCCAATGAGGCACCATCACGAACTGGGGTATTGAGCGAAAGCACTGCGTCAAAGCTGAAATGAGAGTTTTTTGGTACATCCTTCGTAACACCTACAACCGTACATGGCAATAAAGGGAAATTTGGGTCCTTAAAATGGACCGTCTTTCCTATTGGGTCTTCATCTCCGAAAATGCGACTAGCCAGGCTTTCGGTGAGGACAATGCTATTGGGTTGTTCCAAAGGGTTGATACCACTTCCCTTGATGAAGGGGAAGGTGAATACCGTGAAGAAGTTGTTGTCTGCATAAAATAGGTCAAAGTCCTTGAAAAGGTCCATATCACCGTCCCTGGTGTATTGAAGGATTCCATTGTTGCGATTATAAAATCGGGTTGCTGACTCTACTCCCGGGATATTTGATTTCAGTTTTAGCCCCACATCCGGATGGTTTCCTACAGTGTAACTTTGGTTTCCCTCATCAAACTTCAGTATCCTCTGAATGGATTCAGCGCCATCATGAAATTGGTCAAAACTCTTTTCGAATTCCACATACTTCTGTATGGCGATAAAAGAGGCAAGGCCTATGGACAGACCCAAGATATTGAGTAGGAAGTAAGCTTTTCTTCTATAAAAGCTTCTGAATGATGTTTTGAGATAATTTTTGAACATGGCGTTGAAGTTTGAGTGTTGACGATAATGAGACTTGTTTTTCAGATTCCTCTGACGAAGAATGCCGAAGACCGTCTTTAGAAATTTAAGTCTCGCTTTTCGATGACCGTACTTATTGGTGTTGTAGTCAAAGTCTTCCAAAAGGTCTCCCAGTACACCGTCATAGATATGCGGAGATAAGAACCGTTTGAGTACTTTGATCGCCCATTTTGGAGGATCGGTATGTCCCTCAGGATCAGTCATTGCGTAGGTTTTTCGAGGGATTGACGATGGCAATACGGCTGGATTGATAGAAGATTGTCGCTCCGCCCAGGGTGGTCACCAGAAGTAGCGCAATAAGGATTGAATTGGCATTCAGGTCAATTGCATAGGCGAAGTTGTTCAACCAATGCTGCATGATGTAAATGGAAACCGGAATGGAAATGAGCACCGACAAGAGCATTTGGAAATAAAAGCTTTTGGAAAGTAAGAGAACAATTTCTCCAAAACTGGCTCCCAGTACCTTGCGAATTGCCGCTTCCTTAAGTCGGGTTTGCAAGAGAAACCCTGAAACCCCGAATAGACCCAGGAGTGCCACTACAATAGCGATAGTGGAAAAAGTGGTGGTTAGCCTTGAAAATCGCTGGTCCATTTCATACTGACTCTGGATGGAGTCATCAAGAAAGTGAAAGTCAAAAGGAACATCAGAAAGCAAAGCCCTCCAGTCTTCCTGAATGGATGAAATATGTGTTGATACATCCCCCGAACTTAGTTTCACCAGCAGTTTGGTAGAATGCGTAAATGGCATGACCATCGCCATAGGACGCACTGTTCCATGCAACGAGGCAATGTGGAAATCTTCCACCACACCAACAATAGTCTTATCCCAATCCAGCAACCTGACTTGTTGCCCGACAGCTGCTTCAACATCCAGGCCCAGCATCTCCACAGCCGTTCGATTGAGAATAATCGCATTTGCCGAATCGGTTGGAAATGATTGAGAAAAGCTGCGGCCATCGAGTATCTCAATGGAAAGGGTTTCGAGGAAATCATAATGTGACTCATACACTGCCACTCCGAAGGACTCTGAGCTATCCCATGATTTCATGGATAGTGGAGAGCCACCGCTTTTGCCATTGAGGGCATATTTTGATCTACTAATCCCGGTGACATTTGGATTGTTGCTCAATCCAGTCTTAATACGTTCATAATGGCGCTCCAGAATCTCCCCCTGCATTTCAACAATGATCACGTTTTCTTTTTCGAAACCCAGGTTGCGTTGAGATATAAAAGCTAGCTGATCTTTCATGACTAGCGTGGCCGTTAGCAATACAGAGGTTACAATGAGTTGAAAAATCATAAGGATCGATCTCCAACTCAACCCACGATTGATCGATTTGACGGAAATCGCACGATCACTGATGCTGTGTCGTGAAGCCTTGAGTACAGACACCGAGATTGGGACCGAAGCAAGAATAACTATAGCAAGGAGCACAATACCGATAAATGGTACCACCTCTTGTCCTTTAAGTTCTAACTGATATCCAATTAGTGTTTCAAATGGATCCGAAAAGATGACAATGCCGACAAATGCCAATAAGACTCCCAGGAAAGAAATCAATAACGCTTCAACCAGAAGCTGGTAGCCAATCGATCGGGTGGAAGAACCCAGAATTTTAGATATGGTGATGTTCTTAAACCTCCTCGTGAGTTGTGCAGAAGACAGATTGGCGAGATTAAAGAGTGTGATGGTCAATAATAAGACTCCTGCCCCAATGAGTCCATATAGTGCTTTTGCATCACCCGTTTGATAGTGGTAGGCGAAATAGGGATGGTACACATAGGACGAACCCAGATAGATGTCTTTCACTGGCTGCAAAGTGACAGTGACTTCCCGGTCACGATTCTGATTAGCCATCCAGGTATCGGTGAGGAACTGCTCAATAGTCGTTTGCTGTTCTGCACCGGAAAGCTTGACATACGTAAAAAAGCCATTCCATCGCCAACTGGTCAGGTCATCGGTATATCCGGGAGGCACCCTGTATGTGGAGAAAGACATCAGTACATCAAATTGCAGGTGTGAGTTTTCAGGAACTTCTACCACTCCGGTGACCATGACAGTCCTGTCCTCGTTGAAATGAAGCGATTTGCCCAATATGTCTACGGTTCCGAAGTACTTAATGGCATGTCTGCGAGACAAGATGACTGTATTTGGCGCATTAAGTGCAGTTTCTGAATTACCAACAATCAAAGGGAAGTCAAGAATATCAAGAAAGGCAGAATCCGCATAAAAGATTCTCTTTTCTATAAAGTGACGATCTTCATAACCCAAAACATTATTGATGTCCGAGATATACACGCGTGCGCTTTTTTCAATGCCTCCATGGGCATTGACCAATAAAGGGCCTAAAGCGGGAGGAGCTGACGGCATGGGACGGTCGTTGGTTGAGTTATGATAAATGGGTATGACGCGGTAGATTCGGTCGAGGTCAGAGAAGAAATGATCATAAGAAAGCTCCCGTGTAAGATAAAAACCGATTAATAGTATGCCTACCATGCTAAACCCTACACCCGAAATATTGATGGCGGAGAAAAGAAAGTTCTTGCGGATCTGTCGAAAAGAGAGCTTGATGTGATAGCCAAGCATGGAGGCATTCCATATCGATCTCCTGGCCACCCTTTTTCTCCTTAGCCGGTGCTGGAAAAGGATAACCAAACCACTCCGGGCAAATTGCCTCCTGGCTTTACGCAATCCAACCTGGGAGACATTTTGGTCGAACTCTTCCATCAGATCACCAAGCACCGCGTCTAAAAGGCTGGGATCTAAGAGACGTTGGACAAGGCGGACGATCCATTTTGGTGCATTGGGCTGATTCATATCCTTCTATTTTGGTCCAAAGACTAATTCTGGTATGGTGTCCCAAAGCTGATTTCGCAATTCCCGGCTTTGTCTTAATGCTCGCTCTCCCGATTGAGTTACCTTGAACAAAAGCTTGGGCCTGCCTCCACGAGATGATGGATTCTTGGTTCCATACTTAGAATCGACAAATCCCTTGTCTTGTAGTCGATGTAGTGTGGAATGCACGGTTCCAAGGCTGACCGCTCGGTTACATTTGTCTTTGATTTCGTTTCGGATGGCAAGACCATAGGCGTCATCGTAGAGGTTGGCTACCATAAGCAGTACCAGTTCCTCCAGTTCTCCGAGGTTAGTTCCTTTCATAAAGCAATCATACGAAGTTTTTTTAAGGTTGTTTCGATTTTGCCAAAAAACTATTGAACACTACTCGCTGAAATAAGAAAGGTATCCTCTTGAAATAGTTGCTTAGTATTGCCGGGATTCCAAAGCTGTTTTGAAAACGATAGCCTTAGGAAAACTTGAATTGATTTCTTCCAATGCAGTAGGTGATCCGACTTTGGGGTAGTGGACACCAATTAGATTTCCGGGCTTGATATGATTACGGATTATCTCCTGGCCTTTCTCATCCACCATGTACCAATAAGGGATAAGAGCAACATCAACATTGTACTGACTCAGATTGACAGCCCTAAACCGTTCGACATCCATATCTGAATCTCCTAGATGGAGTATTTTTTTACCACCTAATTCAACGATGAACCCCATATTCTCAATATTGGCCGCTCTAAAACCCCCGCTGTGGTTGATAAAGAAGGAGTGTACAGTAATCCCGTTAATCACTTCTCTTGTGGTATAGGTATCTCTGTTGTGGGCGATGACGCGGGGCTTTATGTCGGCATACGAGATATATTTTTCTTCAAGATCATCCCTTACCTGGGCCGAACTTATAAACTTTGATTCCTCATGGGCCGACAAAAAGTCACCGGTGATCTTGGCTTCATAATGATCGCGATGGATGTGAGTAGTTAAAACCAGATCCACCTGTTCAAATGGGTTCTGCTTGTTATTCATTCTGGCAACAAGTTCAGGTGATGGACTCATATATGCCTTATAATGATCATCAAAGAGGGCATCGACCATTACTTTTTTGTCATCTGATTCGATCAATACGCCTTCGTTGGCCAAATACGTGATTTTGACATCCTGGGCTGAAATTGAAGTGGTCAGCAGTACTGAAAGAAGAATTAGGAACCTATTCACAGCAAACATCTTGGGTTTTACGATTATATCACCTGCATGTTGATCTAATTCGCAACTAAACACAACTATTTAGGTAAGTAAATACACTAATGGTTAAGGCAAATGACAATGGAATTCTAAATTTGCATCGATTAAGGTCAGAATGATGGTCAAAAATCTAACTTTTTTCTTCGCCTTACTTTTTACTTTTTATTCAGCGAAGGCACAACAAGTCACCTCCTATAAAACAGATGTGGCGCCAGTTCTTGATGGTTCGTTGGACGATGAAGTATGGCAGAACAGTCCTACTGTGACGGGTTTTAAAACCTTTGTCCCCGATTTCAGCGGAGATATGCCTTTCAAAACGGTGGCCTATGTAGCGCACGATGAAGAAAATCTCTATTTCGCTATTAAGTGTTTTGACGATCCCAATGAAGTCAAGACTTCCATAGCCCAGCGCGACAGAATCGGTGATGACGACTGGGTTTGTATCAACCTTGATTCGTTCAACGGAGGACAATCACTGTATGGATTATATGTAAACCCAAGTGGGATTCAAATGGACACTCGTTTTGCTGCGGGCAATGAAGATATAGGTCTTGATCTGATTTGGTACAGTGCCGGAAAAATTGTGGAGGATGGCTATATCGTAGAGGCCAGAATCCCATTCAAAAGTATCCGTTATGCTGCTCATGATGGTGAGGTGGAAATGGGAGTAATTTTCGAAAGAAAGATCAGCCGATTTTCCATCCAAGGGACTTATCCTGCCCTCGATCCTGAGCAAGGCTTTGCTTTTCTGACCCAAATGATGCCCATGCACTATAGCGGTGTTAAGAAATCAACTTTAGTGGAAATTCTGCCTGCAGTGACCTACGCCACGAATAAAAACCATGTCAACGGAGAATACGAGAACACAGATAATTTTGAGCCAAGTATCAACGCCAAGATTGGTTTGACTTCCGAATTAGTGTTGGATGCTACCGTAAATCCTGATTTCTCTCAAGTGGAATCGGATGTGCCACAAGTGGAGGTGAACCAGCGCTTTCCAGTCAACTTTCCGGAAAGAAGGCCATTCTTTTTAGAAGGTAATGAGAACTTCAATTTTGCAGGTAACTCATTATTCGCTCCTATTCGTCAAGTCGTGAATACCCGAACGATCGTGTCCCCAAGGGCAGCTACTAAACTGACGGGGAAAATCGGGGATAAGAACATTCTATCTGCTATCTACGCTGCCGATCGGGCAGACGAAACCCTTTCGGATTTCGCGGAAGATAAGACGGCCGATGTTGGGATAGTGCGCTATATGCGTTCGCTGACCCAAGACAGTTATGTGGGTTTTGTAGGAACAGGTAGATGGCGAAATGGGACCTACAACACACTTTATGGTTTTGACGGTCAGTATAGATTCAATAAGGCCAATATGATCAGTGGCCATTTTTTTAATACACTAACTAAGGATACGCCAGAAAGCAGTGTGGAAAACAAAGGAGCCATGGCCGTGAAGTTTCAGCGGAATACAAGAAACTTTAATAGCACTATCACTTTCACCGACATAGCTGAAGATTTCAGATCGGATGTGGGTTACATCACTCGGACCGGAGTTTGGCGAACAACAGCAAGCATGACTCCGAAAATCTTTCCAAAACAGGGTTTGGTAAAAAGAATCGACCCCACCATTTACGGAGCCCTCACAAAGGACAAGCCCAGTGGAAAATTTGAGCATGTGCTCTATACCTCTTTGTCCTTTACTTTACCACGAAACACGAGGCTTTCAATTGACAATGATTTCTCTACAGAGATTTACCAGGGACAGACCTTTGATGATGGTGGACTCAGCCTGAATGCGAGTTCTCAGATCAGCAAGCGATTCTTCTTCCGATCAAGCTATCGATGGGACAAGGGCATCTATTTCCAGGATGCCGAGCAGGGCTATGGAAGAAGGGTGAGCAACTTTATCAATTGGCAAATGTCGGACAAGGTGAATGTCCAGGTGAATCATAATTTCGTTTCCCTTTTTAGTGAGGAAACTGATGCGAAATACTTCGATCTTCATATTGTCAGAGGACGATTGGTGTACCAGGTGAATCAGTATCTATTCTTTCGGGCGATTTCTCAGTACAATAGCCTGTCCAAGGTTTGGAGCTCCAATTTCCTGGCTTCCTTTACCTATATCCCGGGTACGGTGGTGCATTTCGGTTATGGCAATGTCTTCGAACGAGTACGTTGGGATGGCACCGAGTACGTACCTCATGATAATTACCTAAGAACTTCTTCGGGATTCTTCTTTAAGGCGAGCTATCTCTGGAGATTGTAATTAATGACGAAGAGATAGTTGATTCACCACCTAACTAATCCTCCCCCAATTCACCACTGATTTTTTTAAAGAATTGATATGCCTATTGATATTCCAGTTCTCAGGTTTTTCAAGATTGGGGTCGTTGTCCAGAATATCCTGGGCTGCATTTCGTGCGGTTTGCAGCAATTGACTGTCTTTGGAGATGTCAGCAATCAATAAGTCGAGCACACCACTTTGCTGGGTGCCGGTGATGTCTCCTGGTCCGCGAAGTCTTAGATCCATATCGGCTATTTCAAAGCCATTATTGGTGCGAACCATGGTCTCTAACCGGGTACGTGCTTCCTTGCTGAGTTTGTAGTCGGTCATTAACACACAGTAGGATTGCTCAGCTCCTCGACCAACTCGTCCACGCAACTGATGAAGCTGAGCCAAACCAAATCGTTCGGCATTTTCAATCACCATAATAGAGGCATTAGGCACATTCACGCCTACTTCTATTACTGTAGTGGCCACCATGATCTGGGTCTCATGACGGACAAATCGTTGCATTTCAAAGTCCTTGTCCTGGGGCTTCATCTTGCCATGTACAATGGAGACATGATGATCCGGGAAGGAACGCGTGATGCTTTCGTAACCATCCATCAAGTCTTTCAGGTCCATTTTAGAGGATTCTTCAATCAATGGATAAACCACATACACTTGCCTGCCTAAGGCAATTTGTTCCTTCATAAAACCGAAGACCTGGAGTCGCTTATTCTCATATTGATGGATCGTTTTGATTGGTTTTCGGCCTCTGGGCATTTCATCGATTATCGAGACATCCAGATCACCATATAGGGTCATCGCCAGTGTTCTTGGAATTGGAGTCGCAGTCATGACCAGCACATGCGGATAGACTTCCTTGTTTTTACTCCAAAGCTTGGCGCGTTGCGCCACGCCAAAACGATGCTGCTCATCGATGATCGCCAATCCAAGGTTTTTAAACTGAACAATATCTTCGAGAAGTGCGTGCGTACCGACCAGGATTTGGATGGACCCCTCCAACAGCCCTTTATGAATTTCCTTCCGCTCACTCGTTTTTGTCGACCCCTTGAGCAATGCTATGCCAATATTGAGTTTATCGGCATATTCCTTGAGTTCACCATAGTGTTGATCAGCCAGGATTTCGGTAGGAGCCATCATACTGGCCTGAGCACCTTTGCCCACCACCAATAACATGCAGATAAAGCCGACAATGGTTTTGCCACTACCGACATCACCTTGTAGTAATCGGTTCATTTGCCGACCCGACTTCATGTCTTGGTAAATCTCCTTAATCACCCTCTTTTGAGCACCGGTAAGATTAAAAGGAAGGTGGTTGTTGTAGAACTCGGTTAGCAAGGCAGAGTCATTAAACACCTGGCCTCGGAACTTGTCAATTCGTGTGAGTTTCAGCTTTAAAAGTCGCAATTGAATGTAAAAAAGCTCTTCAAATTTTAACCTGAACAGGGCTTTTTTAAGGAGTTCGTTATTCGAGGGAAAATGGATATGCCATAAAGCAAATTTCTTTTCCAACAAGGCGAATTGGTCCGAGAGATGATCGGGTAAAGTCTCGTGAATATGCCCTTCGGCCATCACCATTACCTGACGTATCAACTTGGAAATGGCTTTACTGTCTACATACTTGGCCTTCAACTTCTCAGAGGTATGATAGACGGGCTGGAGGAAAGCTGCCTTTTCGTTCTGGGTGGTAAGCACCTCAACTTCAGGATGAGCGATATTGATTTTGGAACCAAATACGGTGGGTTTGCCAAACACAACATAATCTACTCCTACCTTCAGTTTTTTGGATACCCATTGAATTCCCTTAAACCAGACCAACTCCATTTGTCCGGTCTCATCCTCGAAGGTGGCAACCAGTCTCTTTTTTCTAAGCTGACCCACCGTTTCCATTTTTCGAATCCGACCTTTGATTTGGACAAACGGCAAATCCGGATTCAGGGAACCAATTTGATGAAATTTGGTACGATCTTCGTATCGGAAGGGGTAATGCTGAATAAGATCTCCATAAGTGAAGATTCCAAGTTCAGTATTGATTAATGCCGCTTTCGAAGGGCCAACGCCCTTAAGAAATTCGATTCGCGTTTCGAAGAATGACGGCATTCAGTAAATTGATGAAATTGAAGAGGATTAAATTTTACCTGTGCACAATTTAAGTTTTTCTCAATACCTGAAACTTAATAAATCCACAATCAAGTATGCTTTAAGGGTGACTATTCTGATTTTTTCAGTTATCGCCACTTTGTTGGCCGTCATCTTTGTCTCAGAGAAAGAGGAAATGACTTCATTCGAGATTTTTTTACTTACTGAACTGTATGGAAATGGTTTGGGTATTGTAATAATCTCAATTGCCATTTGGGAAGGTTATGCAAAGGCTAAAATGATGATTAGGAGGTATAATAAGATTCCAAGAAGAGTCCGTGAAAGCTATAAATTAGAACTTAGAAGAACCGATCATAATCCCAAACACTGGTTCTTAAAATTGGAAATTGTTGCGAACAGAAATGGGCAGCTTATCACATTGGATTTGCATCAGTTAAGAGATTTTCAGAGGGGCAAACCAAGGTTTTAATACTTCCACTCCAAGGTATTCAACATCTGAATGACATCCGTTTTGATGTATTCGATAATCGGAGAGAGGGAATCGTTCTTGTTAGCTCGGTTGAAATACAATGCACCTCTCAAAAAATGCCTGGAGGTGTCTGTAGTAAAGAACTGGAACTGCGAAGGTACTTCCCCATCCAACTCGATCACGCTTGCCCTTTGGCCACTTGGCAAATTAATGATGCTCTCTTCAATGGAATAGGCTTTCGTGTTATGTCGAGATGAAAGCTCATAGGCATCATCTAACAACAGGCGTATGTCATTGTCAGGATCTCGAAGGTCCTTGTAGGTGATTTGTATAAGCGCATCAAACCCATAATAGTTCAGGTTGGTCCAATACCTTCCGGCCAGATGGAAGGAATCCCTCGAGAGACTCGCAAACTGAGAATAATCAAAGCGATAAGGCATGGTATCGGGAAGCGTCTGATAGGCAAATTCCGGAAGATCAATTCTGTTGTACCCCTTTGGTTTGGGTACATAATCTTCGGAGCATTTGGCCGCAGCCAAGCCAAACACTATTACAATCAGAATCGGAACTTTGAATTTTTTCACCAACGTCTAGGTCGTAACGGGAGTCTTCTTCATAAAGACTCTCACTCTTTTAATTCTGCGATTATCCACAGCTACCGCTGTGAACAGGAAAGGACCGAATTCCACTTTCTCTCCGGCTCGCGGAAGTTTTGAATGAAGCTCAAGAAGCAAACCACCAAGTGATTCACTTTCTCCTTTTACTTCATCGAAGATTCCCGGTTCAACATCAATGATCTTGCAGAAGTCATTCAGCGAAGTCTTTCCCTCAAAGATATACGTAGAATCATCGAGTTTATTGAATGCTACATCATTGTCATCGAATTCATCATTGATTTCACCAACAATCTCTTCGATGATGTCCTCCATAGTGATCAAACCTGCAGTGCCTCCATACTCGTCAACCACAATCGCCATATGCACCCGCTTATCCTGAAAGTTCTTTAAGAGGCTATCGATCTTTTTGTTCTCTGGCACGAAGAATCCGGGCCTCAGCACCTGCTGCCATTCAAAATCCTCCTCTTTTTCTATATGAGGTAGGAGGTCTTTAACGTATAGAATCCCTTCAATTTTATCAATGGTTTCCCGATAAACAGGGATTCTTGAGAAACCGGATTTGTTGATACGATCCATCAACTCATGGAAACCATCCTCAATATCCACCGCGATAATATCCATCCGGGATTGCATCACTTGCTTTACCGATAGTGTACTGAAATTTACAATTCCCTTTAAAATCCCCTTTTCTTCTTCCGTAGTTTCTTCACCTACAGTCATTTCGAGAGCCTGATTCAATTGATCGACTGTAATATCATGCCCTTTTCGTTCAACATTCTTTTCAATAATGTTGGTAACATTGATCAGGAGATAAGACATAGGTCTGAACAAGCCTCTGAGGAAGAGCAGTAGTTTGGCCGTTGTTCTGGCAAACCTCAGATTATTCTGAGTTGCAAAGTTTTTGGGAACGACTTCTCCAAAGAAGAGTATAACAAAGGTCACAATTGCCGTCATGGTCACCACAATCTTACCTTCAGTACTTTGGGTACCTACTAAATTCCAGGTGAAAAATGTAGAAAGCGTTACGATAGCAATATTGACCAGGTTGTTCATGATCAAAATTGTGGCCAATAGCCTTCTGGGGTGATCCAGCAATTTCAACACGGCTCGATTGGCAGGGGTATCATTTTCTCTACATTCATCCAGATCACCTGGTTCGAGGGAGAAGAACGCGACCTCAGAGCCTGAGATCATTCCAGATAGAAGGATCAGAAAAATAAAAACCACCCCGTTTACCACAATGTACAGGGTGGAAATATCCGCAAGTTCAGCCAGAAAAATTAAACTAGGGTAGGGGTCGTCTGTCGCTGATTCCAAATTTTTCTTTTTAGTTAAACACTATCAGAACGGAAGGTCATCCGAATCATCTTCTGGTATCGATGAGACCGGGCTTTCCGCTGCTGGACTGGCACTTTGGCTAGGACTGCCACCATCATCAGGGCGTGATCCTAACAGTGTCATATTATTACCTACGACTTCGGTAGTATAACGTTTGTTACCTTCCTGGTCATCCCAGGAGCGTGTGGTCAGTTTTCCTTCGATATATACCTGACCGCCTTTTTTCAAAAATCTTTCGGCTATTTCGGCAAGTGGTGTCCAAAGTACAATATTGTGCCATTCCGTATTGGTTACTCTTTCGCCCTGTTTGTTTTTATATGTCTCGCTGGTTGCCAGGGAAAAATTGGCCACAGCTCTGCCATTATCAAGATGTCTTACTTCAGGGTCTTTGCCCAAATTTCCAATGAGGATCACTTTATTAACTCCCGCCATTACTTCAGATTAGTCTTTAAAAATTTTAAGTATATCAATTTAGTCAAAAGATAAACTCGTCCAAAAAGTTGTTGATGAGGATTGGCTTGGGCAGCTCCTTAATCGCTTCAATTCGATACGCTTTCAATTTCTCAAATGCATCCAGTGCTTCAATTGCTTTGTTGTTCTTGACATTGAATTGATAGAACGTTGCAAAGATACGTTGATGACTTAAAACATGCTTGAATATTTTGGACCGATCTTCAAGAATTACATTTGACAAAAATTCCTTAGGAAAAGTATCCATAAATTCTTCTGTCTCCACTTGCCTGTTACTTTCGTAAAGGGCGAAGTCATAGAGTCCCTGCCAGACGTCACCAGCACCTCGTTGCTTCATGTAGTACTGGTCTCCTGATCTGAGTAAGAAATAATTGAAGTACCGGGTTCTTACTTTAGTTTTCTTCAGTTTGACGGGGAGTTTTTGTTGAGCATTATGATTGAAGGCATAGCAGTCTGAAGAGATTGGACAAAGCCCACAAGCTGGAGTCTTGGGGCTGCAATGCATTGCACCAAATTCCATAATGGCCTGATTGTATTCGCCAGGAGAATCCTGATCGATCAATTCGTTAGCCAGACTTTCAAACTTATTTGCACCTTTGGTCGAAGCGATATCGTCAGCAATTCCAAAAACTCTACTTAAGACCCTGAAAACATTGCCGTCAACCACTGCATTAGCCTGATTGAATGCAAAAGAAGAAATCGCGGCTGCAGTGTACTTGCCAACTCCCTTGAGCCTGAGTAGCCCATCATAGGAGGAAGGAAACTGACCATTAAATTCTTGAACTACCATTTTGGCACAGGCATGCAAATTTCTGGCTCTTGAGTAATAGCCAAGCCCTTGCCAGAGCCTCATTACTTCATCTTCGGGAGCGGAAGCTAAGTCGAAAACGGTGGGATAGGCTTCAACAAACTTGAGATAATAGGGCATGCCCTGATTCACTCTTGTCTGCTGGAGGATCACTTCGGACAACCAAATCTTATATGGATCTTTAGTCTTACGCCATGGTAAATCGCGCTTGTGATGTTGATACCACCTAATTAACTGATTAGCAAAGTCTTGATTCGTCACTAACTTTGTAGACTTATTGGAAATTTAACCCCGTTTGAGGGCCTCTAAAATTTTGGAGATTCGTTTTTTAATTAGAAATGATCTCGTAATTTTGCGACCCAAAATAACTGGGAATTAGTTTTTTACACAATAATTATAAATCTAAAATTTAACTAAGGTGACTAAAGCAGAGGTTATTGCGCAGATCGCAGATAAAACAGGAATAGATAAGTCAGATGTTACTACTACCGTTGAGGCACTTTTCAAAGTAGTGAAGGATTCAATGGCCGAAGGTGAAAACATCTATGTGAGAGGCTTTGGTAGCTTCGTGAATAAGAAAAGAGCGAAGAAGATCGCCAGAAATATTTCTAAGAATACTGCGATTGTCATCGATGAGCACTTTGTGCCGAGCTTCAAACCTTCTAAGGTTTTTGTGGAGCAAGTGAAGGGTAGCGATAAGGTCAAAGCTGCTAACAAATAAGCCGGAAGGCTAATGAATAAACTGCAAATCATCCTGGTCGTTGTTGCCGTGGTTCTGGTTGGAGCCCTTTATAGCCTTCCAAAGGTTGTTGTTGACAATGACGAAGAAACAGGAAGTGAGATTGTAGATGATATTATTCCGGGTGCCATGGAAGATCATTCCGAAGCTATCCCGGAGGAGACCTTGCCTGAAATAGATCGCTGGAAGGGCGTTTTGATGGCAAATGGAGAGATTCAAAATGATGAGTCAGCACTCGATTCCTTAATGGAGGTTTTCAAAAGAGTAAATAAGTATGATAGTGCGGCTTACTATGCAGGTTTGTTCGCAGATAACTATCAAGAAATTAAGCACTGGCGGAAGGCCGGTGATGCATATTTTGAGGCATTTACCTTCGCTCTGGAAGAAGCTAAAGTGGCGCAATTGACAGTCAAAGCGAGAGAATATTACAATAAGATTCTCGATTCCGGTGTAAATGATCTTGATGTTAAGAGCAATATCGCAATGACGATGGTCCAGGGGCCAAACCCAATGCAAGGCATCTTGATGTTGAGAGGTGTATTGGAAGAAGATCCTCAAAATGAAAATGCTTTATTTAACATGGGCCGACTGTCCATGCTCTCGAATCAGTTGGAAATAGCTGTCCAGCGATTCGAGGCATTGGTGAAATATCATCCTGATAATGTGGATGGGCAGTACTGGCTTGGAGTGTGTTACTTCCAAACTGATCAGATGGACAAAGCGAAGGAACAACTTCAAAAAGTTAAAGAAATGGATGCTGGTGATGAGGTGAATGCCATCGTTGACGGGCTCCTGCAAAGAATTAAATAGTTATTAAAACTTTAAAAAATTTCAATTATGCCGTGTGGTAAAAAAAGAAAGAGACATAAGATCTCTACTCACAAGAGAAAGAAAAGACTAAGAAAGAATAGACATAAGAAGAAGTAATTTCTTCTGAGCTATGCCCGCATGCAATGTGGGCTTGTATCTTTTTTAACCTTTAATTTCTTTCAAGTTGAGTAACGAATTAATAATCAATTCGACTCAAGATGGATGTCGTATAGCCCTCCTAAAAGAAAAGAGCCTTGTTGAATTCCATCATGATCAGGAAGGCAACAAGTTCAAAGTTGGGGATATATACCTAGGGACAGTAAAGAAAATTGTTCAAGGATTAAATGCAGCATTTATAGACATTGGCTACGAAAAGGACGCCTTTCTGCATTACCTTGATTTGGGACCACAAGTTCGGTCTCTAAACAAATACACAAAACAGACTCAACATTCCAAGAACACCAACGGTCTTCTCGGAAAGTTCAAAAATGAGCCTGATATCAATAAGCTTGGTAAGATGAACCAAGTGCTGACCCGAGGCCAACAGATTCTGGTTCAAGTTGTAAAAGAACCGATTTCAACAAAAGGGCCGCGACTATCCTGCGAGTTGTCATTGCCAGGGCGCTACATGGTGTTAGTACCCTTCTCGAATACTGTCAATATTTCGAAGAAAATTACTGAGAGCGAAGAACGCAAACGGTTGATGCGTTTGATGTCTTCCATTAAACCCGACAATTTCGGTGTGATCATCCGTACCGTAGCCAAAGGCAAGGAAGTAGCGGAATTAGATCGGGATTTAAGAAACCTTGTGGAAAGCTGGCAGGAAGGCATGAAGCGCCTGCACAAAGTGAAACCACGTGAAAAGGTCATCGGGGAAATGAGTCGAGCCTCATCCATTCTCAGAGATATTCTTAATGAATCGTTCGACAGCGTAACGACCGATGATAAGACCATCTTCCATGAAGTGAAGTCTTACATCAAAAAGATTGCTCCTGATAAGGAGAAGATTGTGAAGCAATACAATGGTAAGGCGAAGATCTTTGAAGCCTTCGGTATTGAAAAACAAGTGAAATCCCTATTTGGCAAATCAGTGAGTCTCCAAAAAGGCGGCTATCTGATTATAGAGCATACAGAGGCACTCCATGTCATCGATGTGAATAGTGGCAATAAATCCAATGCCGGAGAAGATCAGGAAGCGACTGCGCTGACTGTTAACCTTGAGGCTGCCAAAGAGATTGCCCGTCAGCTGAGGCTGCGTGATATGGGGGGTATCATTGTTATCGACTTTATCGATATGCGCAGGACCGAGAATAAAAAGAAGGTCTATGCCCATATGAAGGAGGTCATGAAGGACGATCGTGCTAAGAACACGATTCTGCCTTTGACCAAGTTTGGTTTGATGCAGATTACACGTCAACGCGTGAGGCCAGAGATGACTATTGCCACCAAGGAGGAATGCCCGACTTGTGGAGGAACTGGAAAGGTGAGTGCTACCATCCTCGTTTCCGATCAGATCGAAAAGAATCTGGAGCATGTGTTATCCACTCAGAACGAAAAGGGATTGACGATGACGGTGCACCCCTTCTTGCACGCCTACTTCACGAAAGGCGTGTTCTCTAAGCGTTGGGAATGGTACAAGAAGCACCATACTTGGGTGAAAATAGAAAAAGACAGTTCATTGGGAATCTCTGAATATTCCTTCCACAATAAGTTGGGAGAGGAGATTGAGCTGGTTTCCTAAACGAACTTGAAAATGGATTGAAAAGCCTTCTCGAAAGAGAGGGCTTTTTTGTTTAAAACTTCACCCCAAACTCAATACTGATCAAGTTACTTTTGAGTACAAATTCGTCAAAGGCGGTGTTTTGGGTTTTAACCTGATTGAGGAACCCAATGTTATAGTTTAGTGCTCCAAAGATTCGTGTATTCACACCGATGCTTCGCTCAACGCCACCTCCAAAGTTGCCTGCCAGATCGAAATTTGAGAATTCCGTGATCAGCAGATTCGTTGGTTCTTCACTAGAGCTGTTCAGTCGCAATTCGGGGATTAGTCCAAAGTTGAAGAACAGTCGAGTGTCCAATACTACTTCATTGGTATACAATTTCAGCAATAAAGGCACCTGAATATACTCATGATCATATTCCTCATTGAAAGGAGTACCAGCTCCGAATAACGGATCGGAGGCTTCAATTTTGGAGGCTTTTGAAGCGAAATTCACGCCTCCATGGAAGTAGTAATTTTCCTTAAAAGGGATATCAACAAAGGCACCCAGTAGGAATTTTACCGAGGTTCCATCTCTACTTACTGAGGTGCTTGTACCTTCAGTGCTTGTTC
Organism: Cyclobacteriaceae bacterium; assembly: GCA_028281285.1. Classification (GTDB taxonomy): domain Bacteria; phylum Bacteroidota; class Bacteroidia; order Cytophagales; family Cyclobacteriaceae; genus Roseivirga. The sequence goes on along the minus strand of JANQKF010000019.1, from coordinate 16,915 downwards.
TGACGTTGGAGAATGACGGGCCAATTCTAATCCCGATTTTATAATCCTGGGTTTGCCCGAAAGAATAGAAAGAGGCAAACAGAATGACTAACCCGATATATTTCCTCATGTGGATTAAAATAAATAAATACTTTTGTCATTTAAAAAATGGGTATGCGTAAAGTTTTGCCATTTTTTCTGGCTCTTTTAGTGATTGCAGGATGCAAGCAGAAAACCTGTAGCGATAAGCAGGATATCTCGGGTATTCAGCTATCGGTAACCGTGGAGCCTTTGGAAAATGAGTTGTTTGCTGTGGCTGATACTTCACAACTCGCTCGTTTCTTGGAAACCAACCCGGTAATCGCCAGGGAATTCTTCTATGAACTCAACTATCCTTCCAAGGATGTAATGTTGTCAGAGGTATTCAAACTGATCAAGAGTCCCGATATGGATACGCTCTATCGGCAGGTTAAACTGGTGTATGGCAATGGGGAAAACTTACAACTCCAATTTGAAGACGCTTTCAAAAGAATCAAGTACTACTATCCAGAATTTGAGGCACCTAAAGTTCAGACAGTCGTTTCAGGGTTTGGCAGCGATGTCTATCTCACCGATTCTCTGATTGTAATAGGTCTTGACTATTATTTGGGGGATAATTCCAAATACAAGCCTGACCTCTATGAGTATTTGCTTGAAAGAATGACTCCTGAACATCTCGTTCCGGTTATTATAATGGGCATGTCTGACAGGTTCAATAAATCTGATTTGAGTTCACAAACCATGTTGGACGAGATGATCTTCTTCGGAAAGACCTATCATTTTATGAAGACTGTGATGCCCTGTGTAAGCGATCACATCATTGAAGGCTATAGCCCACAAACATCAGCAGATATTAGGGTAAGCGAGGCGTTTATTTGGTCTTATTTTGTCGAGAACCAATTGCTCTATGATAAGAATACCTTGAATTTGGCAAAGTATGTTAATGAAAGGCCCGGCATTCCGGAGATTGACCCCATTTGTCCGGGACGAATTGGAAGGTGGCTGGGATGGAGAATGGTTCAGCAATGGGAAGAAAGAGAAGGGGAAGATTTAGTAAGGTTGATGGCAATGACTAATGCCAGAGACATCCTTATGCAGTCAAAATATAGACCTCAGAGTCGCTAACTTTAAGTTGCTGCGGTATTATGGGAACACCGTTTCGAAACTGTGACCGAGGGCTGAGTTCAAACGTCAGCGTGACCATTGGCCATAATATTTTGATTTTGCTTCAACGTTCCTCCAATGGTTTTGACGTTTGCGTCTTTTCTTTGCTACTTTCTTTGGACGGGCAAAGAAAGTAAGAAGTACAATTGATCAGAACCTGACAAATCAGATGATTTGTCAAACTTAGTGGGGAGCGCTCGCTACTACTGACTCAATTAGTTATGAAAATCAGTCTTCATTATCAAAAACGAAGCACTCCGAGAGAATCTCGGAGCTCAGGCAAGCCGTAAATGCTAAAATTCAAAAACTTATTGCTGATAGGCTTCAAACTCGCTTCGCTCAGACAGCGAAACCTATTTAACCGCATACGTTATTGAATTTCTTAGCACATTTACGCCAATGCCACTTTTAAAGGAGTTATTAGTTGAATAATTAAAAAGCCGTCTATGCAGTCAAAATATAGACCTCAGAGTCGCTAACTTTGAGACGTTGCTCATTATTAAAGATTTTTACCAGCTTTTCAATTTGTAGCTTTCTGGAATAGTGCTTTTCAGCGGTGGTCCGAGCATTGTTTTTATAAAGTTCCAATAGCTCTCGTTGCTCCAGAAATGGTCTAACCTTTTCAATGAATATGGTAGGGTCAAGTGGGTTGGCATAAAAACCACATTGGTGATTCTCCACCAGATCTTTGGTCCAGCCCGGGGTATTCACTATGGTAAGCTTTCCGGAGGCAAGGCTATCAAAAAGTTTGTTAGGACTATTGGTGGCAAGTACTGGTAAATTGGCAAAGCAAACGTAAGTGGCGTCCGTTACATTGAGTATGTCTTTAACACCTTCTTTATTTTGATGTGGGAAAAACTCTACATTCTGGAGCTTCTTCATATAAGAAAGCATCTTGATTCGACTTACCTGGGAGCCTGTTCCTACAATTTTGAAGTTGATATTAAGCCCTTGTTTTTTTGATTCCTGTGCAATATCCAAAAAGAACTCGAGGTGATTGGACATCCCTATTGATCCGAGATAGGTAATTACAAAGGGTTGGCTGGCATGGTAGAAATCCACCAGTTTTGGGTCTTTGATTTCTTTGTTAAAGAAAACACAGTCAGCCATGTTCGGGATCATATAGACCTCTTTTTTGGGCACAACTTTTTTTATCCAATCCCGCATTCCTGGAGACAAGGCGATGATCTTTTCTGCTTTTCTGTAGATTTTAGCTTCAAGACCATAAAGCCATTTCTTGAAGATTGCTCCTTTGACTGCACCTACCTCGATTGGAGCTGTGGGCCAGAGATCCCTTACTTCGAAATAATACGGAAGCCGCAATTTTTTCTTTGCCCAGAGTGCAACAAGTCCAACCGTCAAAGGTGTAGATGTAGCATAGACTATATCAGCATTTTTGATCTTTCGAATGCGTCTTTTCGCCTTTCGAACAAATCCCATGTATGCCAACACTCGCTTTACAAATCCCATACTATTATCGTATGGAACTGGAAGGTAGTGGACCTTTATTCCTTCAATTACTACATGTCGATAGGAGGGTTCGTTGTGAGTGGTAACCATTTCCACTTCAAAACCATTATCCACCAAACCCTTCGCCAGGTAGTACGAGCGAATGGCTCCACCTTCTTGCGGAGTTTTAAAGTACTGATGGACGTATATAATTTTCATTAGGCGAAATGGACTTGTAGCCAGTTGGCCAGGGTCATCACGTTCCAGAATTCTAACGAATAATCGCCTTTCTTCCGTTCATGAGCATGCACCAAATTGGCAATTCTGTCCTTTTCGATATACTTAAAGATAATACTCTTTGGATCGTTTAAAAAGTTGAGTTGTTCTCGAAACATTCCATCCTGTAGCCATTTTCCCGTGGGCAAGCCAAACCCTTCCTTGGGTCGATCCACGAATTTTTGTCCACCATACTTGGTCAGCAGGTCTTTCAAAATCCATTTTTTTCCTTTTGTGATCAGTTCTTTTTGATCTACGGAGGAGATCAGTTTGGTTAGTTCATTGTCCAGATAAGGCACTCTCATCTCGATCGAGTTTCTCATTGTCCATTGATCAGACAGGGACAAAACATCTTCTACGAGATAGTTGGATCGATCGTGATTGAGTGCCCACTGAAACAGGTCTGATTCGATTGTTTCGATTCTTTGTCTTACCTCTCTGAAATAAGGAAAACTCAAAAAATTCATATAAGTCTCTTGAGGATCGGAATCAAGGTTATTCAGAAATTTTTTAGCCAATTGAAACGGTTTTCTGAGCGGGTGATCAATTCCAGTTGGAAGCCAATTTGCCACTCCTCGCAATATCTTGGAATTGCCCTTGATGATTCCATTGGACAGATAACGATAATAGGCTTCATGACGATTATAGCCAGCAAACCACTCATCTGCACCGGCCCCTGAAAGCACCGATTTCACGTTTCGGGCGGTTTCCTTAGACAAGTAATCGCTTAGAAGGGAGCTGCTATCACCGATGGGTTGGTCCATATGACCAAGATGCTCTTCCATCGAGTCGAGGATTCCTGAATTGATCTGAAACTCATAGTGCTCACTGTCATAAACTTCTGAGGCGAGTTTTGCAAATTTCCCGTCTTCGGTGCCATACGACCCTTCCTTTAGAGAATGGGAGATTGAGAAGGTAGGTAGGTTTTGGACACCTAACTCCTTTGATAGCGCCAACAGTAATGTCGAATCAATTCCCCCACTTAGAAATAAGCCAACTTGAGTATCGGCTTTCAAACTGCGTTCAACTGAATTCAGGAGATGAGACTCAACCTGATCGATAGTGAGGGTTTCAGTTTCGATTTGCTTATGTTTTACAAATCCTTCTTCAGTCCATTCATCATTTTGGATGGAAATGCAGTGACCTGGTTTGACTGAAAAAATGCCTTTATGGAAGGTTTCCGGGGCCTTTGCATACCTGAATTGTAGGTAGTGCTGAATTTGGTTTTCGTTAAGTTGATTACTCGTGAGGTTTGTGGCTTGAATACCTTTGATTTCGGAAGAAAAAAATGCCCTCTTTGAATACCTGGAATAATAAAGAGGCTTGATTCCATGCCGATCCCTAGCTACCAGAATTGAATCGCTGATAAGATCCAGAAAAACCAAGGCAAACATTCCATTCAATGCTGAAAGTCCGGCTTTGCCATATTCCACTAGCCAGTAGAGCGCAACTTCCGTATCGCTTTCTGTCTTGAATTCATACCCCTTTTTCTCCAGGGCAACTCGAAGCTCTTTGTAATTATAGATTTCACCATTGAAGGTTAGCCAATACAACTCATCCTGAGAACCCATGGGTTGGTTTGATCTTTTATCCGGATCAACGATTTGAAGTCGGGTATTTCCAAGGTGAATTGAATGAGATTCTGTCCTTTTTATTATCCATCCACTCGCATCTGGACCTCTATGGTGAATAGCCGTGTTCATTCTTTGGATGACATCATCCTGGAGTCCGGTATTTTTATCGATGATTAGGTTAATACCACACACGGCTCAGCGTTTTATCCCTTCTTTCTTTTCGAAATATCGACAAAAATGGATGAGGTTGCAGGACTCACATTTGGGTGTCCTTGCCAGGCATGTATATCGGCCATGAAGTATTAGCCAATGATGTGCTTTGTGAATAACCTCTTCGGGCAGGTTCTTGACAAGCTGCTTCTCCACTTCCAAAGGGGTTTTAGCGGTTTGAGTAACGAGTCCGAGACGCTTTGAAACCCGAAAGACGTGGGTGTCCACTGCCATGCGTGGTTGATTCCAGATTACCGAAGTAATTACATTGGCTGTTTTCCGTCCGACACCCGGTAATTTCTGAAGATCCTCTACCGTTTCGGGGATTTCTGAACCGAAATCTTCAACAAGCATTTTGCCCAAACCGAGTAAGTGTTTGGTTTTGTTGTTGGGATACGAAACAGATTTAATATATGGGAATAACTCGTCAAAATTAGAGGCAGCAAGATGTTCGGGGGTCGGGAAATCGGTAAATAGCTTTGGAGTAACTATGTTGATTCGTTTATCTGTGCACTGTGCACTCAATACCACTGCTACGAGCAATTCAAAAGGATTGCTGTAGTTCAATTCCGTTTCTGCCTCAGGAAGGTTTTCACTGAAATAATCAATAAACGCCTTGTAGCGTTCTTTTCGCGTCATGCGATAAAAATAGCACAAAAAGCAATGCCGTGAATTAATTCACGGCATGCATGTCGTACGACTTTGAATAACTTAAAATTTTGTCAATACTCAGTTTTGAAGGAGACTTCTCAACTATGCTTATTGCTCCTACAGTTTCCTGGAGTTCAATTAGCTCATCGCTAAGCGCTTCATCAAAGATGAGTGCATTTTCAATTTCAGTATTTTCTTCTTGTGTTGTTTCCTGGTATATATACCGGATTAAATCATTTTGGGTAAAGGTTTTTATCATAGGCTACATTCAATTTGTCCATCTTTTTTCTCAAATTGATGAGCGCATATCGCATTCTTCCAAGTGCCGTATTGATACTAACGTCCGTAGCTTCAGCTATCTCCTGAAAGCTCATTTGCATATAATGCCTCATCATGAGTACCTCTCTTTGCGAATCAGGCAATTCTTTGATCAAATCGCGCAATAACGCATGAGTGTCCTCTTTTATCTTCTGAGACTCAATTGAGTCTTCTGAAAATTCTAACGTGTTAAAGATATTACTACCGTCTTCCATGACGATCGTAGGATATCTTTTTGCCTTTCTAAAATGATCTATGGCAAGGTTATGGGCAATTCGGGTCACCCACGGTAAAAACTTCCCTTCTTCATTGTATCTACCCGATTTGATAGTGTTCACTACCTTGACATACGTTTCTTGAAGTAGGTCTTCTGCCAAATACTGATCCTTTACGATCATGTAAATGGTGGTATAAATCTTATTCTTGTGACGATTAACCAGGTCCGCGAAGGCCTCTTCGTTACCATTTTTGTAAAGCGATATCAACTGACTATCGCTAACTGAATATTTCCTCATTTTTAGTATTCGTTTTAGTAACGTAGAGGTTTATATCATATTGTCCTGGTTTGGTTAGAAATGAATTATCAAAAATTTTACGATCTCAAATGTATTGAAACCTTTAAAGATTGCAAAGAAATTAGGCTTTTTTCGAAGATTCTCTTTTTTGAAGAGGTCATCTGCGTAACCTGCCAAATTCTAAGCAAGTATAATGCCAGAATAACGAATAAAATTCTGATCACGACAACTTGATTCAAATTTAACATTAAGCCGTCCGCTCTGTTATCTTTGCGTCTTCATGAATTCAACAATCGACATACTTGATACCCCTATTGATCAACTAGACCCTAAGGAATTTATAATCATCAAAGGGGCCAGGGTCAATAACCTGAAAGGGATCAATGTTGCCATTCCAAGAAATAAGTTGATTGTTGTTACAGGACTCTCTGGTTCAGGGAAATCCTCGTTGGCCTTCGATACGCTTTTTGCTGAAGGACAGCGAATGTATGTTGAAAGCTTGAGTTCCTATGCTCGTCAGTTCTTAGGGCGTATGGAAAAGCCCGAAGTGGACTATATCAAAGGTGTTTCGCCAGCAATTGCCATTGAGCAAAAAGTCAACACTCGCAACCCGAGATCAACTGTAGGCACTTCTACTGAAATCTATGACTACCTAAAGCTGTTATTTGCCAGAATTGGGACCACTTACTCACCGATAAGTGGAAAGGAGGTTCAAAGGGATTCAGTAACCGATATTGTCAAATTTCTAATGGCATTGGATGAAGGTGAAAGAGTAATGATCCTTTGCCCTCTAAAAAAGCATGAGGACAGGAGCCTGGAACAGGAAATGAATATTCTCCTGCAAAAGGGTTATACCAGAGTGCTTGTTGATGGTAGTCCTTATTTCATCGAAGATTTGATTGAAGAGAAAAAGGAACTTGATGGGTTAAAGGTTGAAATGTTAATTGACAGAGGAGTTGTTCAGCATGATGAGGACACCCAGTTTCGCTTTGCAGATTCGGTACAAACCGCCCTATTTGAGGGTGAAGGAGATTGTATCGTTGAAATTCCTGGTCAGAAGCGACATCATTTTTCCGATCGATTTGAGGCAGACGGAATTCTTTTCGAAGAACCGTCTGTAAACCTTTTCACTTTTAATAACCCTTTTGGTGCTTGCAAGCGATGCGAAGGTTTTGGCAAAATATTGGGTATTGATCCTGATCGAGTGATACCCGACAAAAGTCTCTCAGTTTATGAGGGCGCAATCGCTCCGTGGAGAAGTGAGACCATGAGAAAATGGTTGGAACCATTGCTTAAGCATGGCATCGAGTTCGACTTTCCGATACATAGGACTTATAGTGAACTGACTGATGAAGAGAAGGAAGTGCTTTGGACAGGGAATGAATACTTCAAGGGGATCAATGCCTTCTTCAAGTTTTTGGAGTCCAAAACACATAAGATCCAATACCGAGTAATGCTATCTCGATACAGAGGTAGAACAGATTGCCCGGAATGCCATGGTACCCGATTGCGCAAAGACGCTTCCTATGTCAAGATTGGTGGCAAATCTATAACTGATCTGGTTTTGATGCCGGTTGGTAAGTCAATTAGGTTCTTTGAAGAGCTCGAACTATCGGAACATCATCAAAAGATTGCCAGACGACTTCTAAAAGAGATCAATAATAGACTGGAATACCTCAACAAGGTAGGCCTCGGCTATCTAACTCTAAACCGCCTTACGTCTACACTTTCCGGAGGGGAATATCAGCGAATTAAATTGGCTACATCTTTGGGAAGCGCCTTGGTAGGTTCCATGTATATATTGGACGAACCAAGTATTGGACTTCATCCAAGAGATACCGATCGACTAATATCCGTACTTGAGACCTTACGTGATCTGGGCAATACGGTGGTAGTCGTTGAACATGAAGAAAAGGTAATGCTCGCGGCTGACCAGATTATCGATATTGGTCCTGATGCGGGATCTCACGGTGGAGAACTTGTCTTCCAAGGGAGTTTGGACGAATTAAAGAGTTCGGCCAATACATATACCGCTAATTACTTGAATGGCACTTCTTCAATGCCTGTTCCCGACAGAAGAAGAAATTGGAACGATGCCATAGAAATTTTAGGGGCGAGAGAGAATAATTTGAAAAATCTCAATGTCAAAATTCCGTTGGGTGTCTTGACCGTAGTCACTGGAGTGAGTGGTTCGGGTAAATCCACCCTGATAAGAAGGATTCTATATCCGGCACTGGGTAAGACACTTGGAACAGTAGGGGAACAGACCGGAAAATTCGATAGTCTTGAGGGAGCAGTTAAGAAAGTCACACAAATTGAACTGGTAGATCAGAACCCTATTGGTAAATCATCCCGATCTAACCCGGTGACTTACGTCAAAGCTTACGATGCAATAAGAAACCTCTTTGCTAATCAACCATTGGCGAAACAGAGGGGATACAAACCGGCATTCTTTTCATTCAATGTTGATGGAGGACGGTGTGAAACTTGTCAGGGGGAGGGAACGGTCAAAATTGAAATGCAGTTTATGGCTGATATCCTTTTGACCTGTGAAAGTTGCAAAGGAGACCGATTCAAACAGGAAATCCTGGAAATTACTTATAAGGATAAGAACATAGCTGATGTGCTCAACATGACCATTGACGATGCTATGGATTTCTTTGGCGAGGAGAAAAGTGTTATAGGTAAATTAAAACCATTACAAGATGTTGGGCTCGGGTATATAGGACTGGGTCAATCGTCAAATTCGCTATCTGGAGGTGAGGCTCAGCGGGTTAAGTTGGCTTACTATCTCAGCAAGGGAAAATCTACTAATCGCGATCATATCCTATTCATTTTTGATGAGCCGACTACAGGGTTGCATTTTCATGACATCGCAAAACTGATGGGAGCAATTAATGCACTAATTGAACAGGGCAACTCAGTGGTAATCATTGAACATAATACGGAAGTGATCAAGACTGCCGACTGGATCATCGATCTTGGGCCAGAAGGAGGAGAAGAGGGGGGGAGCCTGAATTTCGAAGGTACTCCTGAACAAATGATTAAAGTCCAGGGGAACTATACTGCCCAATATCTGAAAGAAGTCCTATAACCGATTAAACTGGCCTTGTCTTATTTCGATGCCGAATAATGGACCCTACAATAAGTAGTGCAATAAAAGCATACCAATAATAAGCAAGACTTGCTGATCTCTTAATTGGTCGCATGTTTCCGTTGGCGATAAACTGTGCCCAATAGAATGGATGAGCCCGGAGGTTATCGCTGGAATTGAGATAATCCAATTTCGCTTTTCTAAGAGCCTGATCCTTTGTAGCCCCCTTGGCCAACTCATTATAAAAGCCATTCATTATCTTGGCTGTAGATTCGTCATTGGCAAGCCAAAGGCTCATGATAGTACTCTTTACACCCGAATACATAAACCCTTGTGCCAGGCTCATAACACCTTCACCAGGTTGCACTTTTCCAAAGCCTGTATTACATGCACTTAAAACAGCCATATCGGCATTAAGGGTTGTATTGAACAACTCAAATGTGTGTAGATAGCCGTCATTAAGACTATCAGATTCGTTAGTTGAAAGTACGATTTTTGAATACATAGGATCCACATCGTTCACCATGCCATGGGAAGCTATGTGAATGACCGAATAGTCTTTGGCAATACTTCTGAATCGAGTTTCTGTAGCATTATCCTCCAGGAAAACATCACTTTTAAATTTTCCTGATATGTTTTCAATTTCATTAAACGTCCATTTCAACGGAGCCAGGCCATTTCTCAAGGTATCATATTGCTGTTGAAACGATCTATTGGTTCCGAATGAGGGGGCAAAAGCCAGGATTCGACCGTTGTTCCTTGATGAGGGCTTGCTAAGGGAGTTGTTGAGGAGTGTCATTGAATTGGCATAGCTTAACGCTCTTTGTTTAATAAGAAACGGTAGTGACTTAAAATGACTGATTTCATTGGGATGCACCTTTTGAGTAAGCAAAACATCAAATGGCAAGGTGAACAACTCGGGGCTAGGAACAATTATCAAGTCCAGGTTTGCAATCAAATCCGAAATAGGTTCGATGAGGTATTGATATAGGGTGTATGACGACTGTATCAAGTCTCCTGCTTCAGGCACTTTGTCAGGCTTTCTCAAGCTCAACTGAAACGAATTCAAACTTGCTTCGAATAGTGAATCTTTAATCAGCCTTCGGGTTTCGATGAGTTCAGGAGTGATTACCGTGACATGACTGGTTGAATCACCTATATAGTATTCTACCACAGCATTGGAATTATTCAAACTCTTTTGAACAGATTCCAGTGAAACTACTTCATGATTATATTTTAATGCGTGATATTCAGGGAACTTGGTTCCAAGTTCTCGAATCAAATTGTCATAGGCGGTATTCAATACTGTTAATGTAGAATCTCTGAGTTTTTTGTCGTCAAATTCAGTTGATAAGACACTTTCAATGCTGTCCTGAATGATTTGCTGGCGTTCTACATAGGATTCGGGAATTGCACTTTCAAAAGCATTCTGTTCGTTCAAATGAACCAGTAGCCTTCTGGACTTATCATACTCGGTTATTTCCCAGAGCATTTCCAATAATTCCGTATCCTGAAGCTCAGTATAGAGGTTTTGAGTTTCTATATATATGACTTCAAATAGAGAAATAATGTCTTCTGAAATATCCTCACCCAAAATAAAAGACATATTGGCCTGATCGATGATACCTTGATAAATCTCCATCAATGCCGACTTCCTATCACGAATATTCGGATGAGTATTTTCAAGATTCATGATTTTATTGGATGAGGTCAAAATGGCCTGTGTAGAATTTTCATAGACTAATTTAGAATTCAACTCGAGAGATGGATTGGAGTACAAGGCACTGTCGAAATAGGTGTCTGCCAGTATGAATTCTTTATCTTCATAATACGAAACACCCAATTCGTTGTATATCTCACTTAATTGGGCACTGCGCTCCCCGAAGGCTTGTTTTCTATTTTGAATCGCTTTCTTGAAGTGGTCAATTGCCTTTGGGTTATTACCTGATGCTTGAAAATTTCTGCCAATCGATAAAGCGAGTATTCCGTATTTGGGATGATTATTAGGCACACCTTTCCCAAGTGCTACTGATGCTTGTTCAAAAAATCTCTGGGCTTCAGAGTAGTCTCCCGCAGCTGTGGCATTCATACCAAGATTATGAAGAATGCTGAATTTAAAGATCCAATAAGTTGCGTGAGTATTTATCATTTCGAGACCAACCAATGCCTGATTGAAATACTCCGAGGCCTTCGTATGGTCTTCCCAGGACATGTAAATATTTCCAATATTGGTGGATGTCGCCATGTAGTTATAGGCATCTTTCTCCACATCATCACCAATTACATCCAAAACCAATTTGTGATGAGCAATAGCCTTTTCGGATTGACCCATGTTATCGAATATCAAGCCAAGCATCATATGTGACCTTAGGACACCCGGAACTTTGTTTGGGTCTTCATCATCTAATGATGTGGAAGATGAAAGTGAGTGGTAAGCCATATCAATGGCCTCAGGAAGCTTTGCCATCGCCCAGAATTCAACGCTCATGTTAAGATAGAGTTGTCGATATCTCTTTACAAATGCCGTATCGCCATCTATCAGGGCCTTTTCCTTGAGTGATGCATCTCGAGCTCCATTATAATCGCCTAAATCATACTTAATTACTCGCCATTTTCGGTATACCTTGGCAAAGATTTCCTTTTCTCTGAAATCATTCACTTCTTTCTTTTCATTCATCAATCGAACCGCTTCATCGAGGTATAGCAGCGAAGAATCAAGTTTATATCTTCGATCAAATGCTTCGGCAATTTCATAATTGGCCTCAATACTGTCAATTAGGTTTTGGGAATGTCGAAAAGAACTTTTGAAGGTATTGATCGCTTCATCAATACTACCATCTTCTACAAGTGAGAGGCCTTTGGCCACCAAAGTTCTGAATTGACTGCTGTCTTGAAAAACTGGGTCTGATATTTTACTCTTCCATAGTTCAACGCCTGAGAATACGCTCATTGGACCCATGAAAACGATTATACATAGTGCCCGACAGTATGTTACGTTGGCTCGCAATAAAATTATAGACTTCCGAAGTATCATTGACTTCATATATTACATAAACAATACTTAATTTCATTATTCACATTGATCAACAATGCTTGACGAAACTATTAAAGATTGACACAAGTAGTCAAGCGAATCACAAATATTTGAACCTATCAGCTTCGTGGTTTTCTGGTCGTAGATTTATTCACGTGCTTTATGATTCCAATCAGATTGGCTAGAATGATCAGTATAGCTCCGATCACTTTTTTTTCCGGCATGGCTTCATCCAGGAACAAATAACTTGAGAACATAGCGACAGGAATGCCCAGGTAGTAAATGATGCTTGTTGCTGTACCTGGCAACATGGTAGTGGCCCGTAACCAAAGTGTGTGTGCTCCCAGCGTACATAGGACCCCAAGTATTCCAAGGTAATACCAATCGGAGTTTGGCAAATCCCAATCGGATTCGGAAATGAGTAAAGCGAAGAACATCAATCCAAAAAAGTATTGACCAAATGCTCTTGTATATGATTCAATATGGACATTTTTTTGCTGTAGATAGGGTAGAAAAGAAAAGAAGAGAGCACTAAAAAGTCCTACCACCAGACCTAGTGTAATATCATTTTGAAGACTGAATTCAGGAACGATCAGCAGATTACCTCCAATGGCAATGCCAACAGAGAGCCAGTCGATCCACTGCGGTTTTTTGCCTTGAAAAATCCAGTCAATCAAAATCACATATATCCCAAAGGAAGTGAGACCTAGAATGGCAATGGAAGGGGTAGCAATTTTTACCGCATAGAAATAAGAAACCCAGTGAAGACCGAATACCACACCTATCAACATAAGTGCCTTCCAATCTTTGGATCGCAGCATCGCTAACTTTTTTCTACCCACGAACAACAAGTACATGAGTATAGAGGCTATAAGAAGTCTTACAATACCTATTGTAACAGCGCTGGCGGTAACGTGCTTTATGAAAACAGGAGTGATTCCAAAAAGAAATGCAGCAATTATACCCTCAATGTAATAGCGAGATTTCAACGGACACGCTTTTGCGCAAATTAGGCAATAGAATTAGAATGGAATGGCTTTGAAATATCTTATTTAAGATAGCCTTTCCTCTTAAGAATGGTTTCTACGAATTTGATTTCGTTCTGAGTTTTGAAAACAGTATAGGGAAACAGCATGAATTGTGCCTTATTGATGATAAGAACGAATTGTTTTTTGTCCATCCATGCTCTCTTGATCTGGTCCCATTTCATCGGCATGCCTTGTTTTGAACTCATCTTAATCAAAACCTGTCTGCTATCAATTTCATAAGACAGTTTTTCAAAGAGCATTTTGCTTTGTTCAAGCTGAGTCACTCCGGTGAATTGGATCAACCAAAAGAGCAAATAAAGTACTAGTGCGATCAAAGTTCCGATCCACCACCAATTGGAGGGAATCACGAAAGTCATCGAAGAGAGAGCCAGTACGATCAGCCCTACCCACCATTGCTCTTTTAAAATATTTCGCATGCCCACACGTCTGTATTCTTTTTTATCCAGGGCATATTTTTTAGTCTTAACAATCATCGAATTCCCAGTCTAGCTCACGCAATGTCTTAAAAGGAACACAAACATAATGATCAAAATCAAGGCTTCAATCATTAGTACTAAAAAATTGCGTTTTGGCTTTTCTTGTTTCACTCGGCCTTAAGACTGATATCGATACTTTTAATAGAGTGGGTAAGAGCTCCTACGGAAATATAGTCCACTCCGGTCTGGGCAACCGACCGAATGGTTTCCTCGGTAATCCCACCGGATGCCTCAGTCTCTGAACGGCCGTTAATTAATTTTACCGCTTTCTTCATGGTATCCAGGCTCATGTTATCCAGCATGATTCGGTCAACACCATTTTCAGTCAAGACTTCTTCAACTTCCTCCAATGTCCTGGTTTCAACTTCGATTTTCAGTTGTTTCCCTGATTTCTTCAGATATTTTTTGGTGGATCGAATGGCTTCCGAAACACCACCCGCAAAATCAATATGATTGTCTTTGAGCATAACCATATCATATAATCCAAAGCGATGATTTACACCTCCTCCTATAAGCACTGCCCATTTCTCCATTATTCGAAAGTTTGGGGTCGTTTTTCGAGTATCAAGGAGTTGAGCTTTAGTTCCACTAATCAATTGCACTAGTTTTTGAGTAAAGGTGGCAATACCACTCATTCGCTGCATACAGTTGAGAACGAGACGTTCCCCGATAAGGATCGCTCTTGAGGTGCCGTTCAATCTGACGATTATATCGCCTTTGCTCACCCGGTCACCGTCTTCAACCAAACACTCTATTTGTAAGTCTGGGTCTATTCTTTTGAAGATCATTCGACAAAGCTCCACACCTGCAATTATGCCATCTTCCTTCATGATCATATAAGCTTTGTTGGTTGCAGACCTGGGAATGGACGCCAAAGTCGAATGATCACCATCTCCAATATCCTCAGCTAAGGCGTCATTTATAAATTGATTGAGTCTCTCTTCAGTGATGTAGTTGGGTAGCATGTCCCAAAATTAGAAAATCGTTTAATGGAATCCAGAGTAGAGATTGGAATCAGCGTTCCTTAGTGAATTCGAGATGATAGACCTTATATTCCTCTTTGTATTTTTTTGCGCGCATCATTATTCGATAGCTACTATTCCCGGATGTATAGCTTCCAATTGCGTAGATCATTCCCGCTGAATCGCCATCGTGAATGAATTCGGCTCCAGAAGACGGTTGTTTCTGAAAGAAATCTTTGAGGACGATTTCTGCCTGGTTAATGCTGTACTCTTTCCGGCTGTTATCAAGTTTTATTTCTACTCTTGCATGCAAAAACTTAGACAACTCCCTGGAACTTCCTGATTTCAGCGCCTCTTCTACTTGATTTATTATTTCTTTATCCAGCTTTTCTTGGGCATTAGAATAATTCCCTAAAGAGCAAATCAAAAGGGTAATTAAGGCTGTAGAAAGGAACTTTTTCATTTTGATTTCGAGGTCTAGAGTAGTAAACGAAAATTATGCCAATTAGTGCCCCAGAGCCTTATGGGAAGATCAAATTAATAGAAAGGTCAGTCAGTTACAAACACTGTTTAATATTTATATTTGCCGCATGAATAAGCGCGTTTTGCTCATGATCCTTGACGGTTGGGGTCTGGCGAAGAATCCTGAGGTCTCAGCAATAGATAAGGCTCATACCCCTTATATCGATTCTCTTTATACGAAGTATCGGCATTGTAAGCTGGAAGCTTCAGGCTTGAAGGTTGGCTTGCCGGAAGGGCAAATGGGAAATTCAGAAGTTGGACATATGAATATCGGTGCTGGCAGGATTGTTTACCAGGACCTCGTGAAAATAAACAAGGCAGTAAGTGAGGGTAGTCTTGGTGAAAACGAAACTCTGAAGGAGGCTTTTGAATACGCTCTGGAAAATGACAAGGCGATTCATCTCATTGGATTGGTTTCAGATGGTGGTGTTCATTCGCACATCAATCATTTGAAAGGGCTTACTTCGATTGCAGCCGACTCCGGAGTGGAGAATCTTTTTATTCATGCCTTTACGGATGGGCGCGATACAGATCCGAATGGGGCTGTTGGATATATTGCCGATCTTCAGAACCACCTTGCACAGACTACAGGAAAGATTGCTTCAGTTGTAGGAAGGTACTATGCCATGGATCGTGATAGGAGATGGGAAAGAGTTAAGGTTGCCTATGATGCGTTGGTAAAAGGCATTGGTACTCCATCCGAAGATTTAATTCAATCAGTTGAACTTTCCTATGAGGAAGGAATCACTGATGAGTTTTTAAAGCCGATTATCAATTCGGAAGTAAACGGAAAAATTCAGAAAGGTGATGTCGTGATTTGCTTCAATTTCAGAACGGATAGAGGACGACAAATTACTCAAGCTTTGACCCAGAAGGATTTTCCTGAGCATGAAATGGCAAAGCTAGATATGAAATATGTAACGCTTACCAACTATGATGATACCTTTAAAGGTGTTGATGTGATTTTCGATAAGGATAATCTGGCGAATACGCTCGGCCAGGTGCTCTCGGATAATCAAAAGAAACAGATTCGGATAGCAGAAACGGAGAAATACCCTCACGTAACCTTCTTCTTTAGTGGGGGACGCGAGGAAGAATTCCCGGGAGAGAAGAGAATCTTATGTCCATCGCCCAAGGTACCTACATACGACTTGCAACCCGAAATGAGTGCCAATGACATTAAGGATTCCATAATTGAAGAGCTCAGAGAGGGAGAGGTGGATTTTGTCTGTCTGAATTTCGCCAATCCTGATATGGTTGGTCATACCGGAGTTTTTGAGGCGGCTGTCAGAGCATGTGAAACAGTAGATAAGTGTGCAGGAGAGGTTTTGGATGCGGCTTTGGCGAATGGATATACGTCAATAGTCATTGCCGATCATGGGAATTCAGACATGATGATTAATCCGGATGGATCTCCAAATACGGCTCATACAACCAACCTAGTTCCGTGTATTCTCGTTGACAATGATTATCGTCCGACTATGAAGGACGGAAAATTGGGAGATTTGGCGCCAACAATACTACAATTGATGGGGTTAAGTATTCCTGAGGAGATGACAGGAGATATTCTGGTATGATTAGGAATTTACTTTTTGTGACAATC
>JANQKF010000025.1 GCA_028281285.1 Cyclobacteriaceae bacterium | reverse complement strand
TCATAGCGACAAGCGATTTGAATCGACATGTCTTTTAAGAATTATAGTGTTAATAGAAATTACTTGTTGGATGGGTCAATTTGTCTTGAAAACTTTCAAAGCATGAAACATCGATCCAGTTCGATTGCAAAAAAATGGTTTGCCGTTGTCATTATAGCCTCTGTTTTACTACAAGGGTGTGAATCATCACAAAATAAAAGTGAGTCAACTAATTCCGAGCACCCCGAAACCGTTGATGTTTATCAGAATCCAAATGATTTTATAGCCAAAATACCAGCACTCCAGGTTGGACAGAAACCACCCTCCCTTGAAATAGAAAAATGGATTAAAGGTGAACTTCCAACGGGCGGGTTTGAAATTGGAAAAGTTTATGTAGTCGAGTTTTGGGCATCATGGTGCAGACCTTGCAGAAAAAGTATTCCGCACCTAAACTACCTCCAAAACAAATATCATAATGAAGGCTTGAGAATTATTGCCGTTGCCGCTTCAGAATATAACGGAAGTGGCGCTTTGGAGAGATTGGTAGAGAAAAAAGGAAAGGACATGGAGTATTCAGTTGCTTATACTTCTGACTCCACCGTCTTTCAAAATTGGAACTGGGCGGCAAAGAACACAGGCTTACCGTGGACATTCGTTATTGACAGAGAAGGGAAATTAGCCTGGTGGGGACAACCCTTTTTCAGTGACTTCAACGTTGTTCTGAGGGCGGTTCTCACCGGAACTTACTCTAATGATTTACTGCCGAATGACTTAAGTGAACAACGCCAGGAGCTCTGGAACCTCCAAACCGAATTCTGGGAAAATTATGTGGACAATGAATATGCTAAGGCAATTGAGATTGGCACACAATTGTTTGACTCTGGCGATGAGCTGTTCTATTATGAAGCGGCCACTGTTTATGAATTACTGTTCGAAATTGATGAATCGAAGGCCCGTGATTTACTCGATAAACTGTTAAGTAGTTATCTTATCAATATCCCCGAAGGAATCGAAGTTCTGGTCAGTACCATTCTGAACTCGGATCGGCCCTATGCGACCAGGCACTATCCCAAAGCGCTGGAACTTTCCCTCTTGGCCAAGAAACTAACTTTTGGCGAGAATCCAGCCACTCTAAAAACGCTTGGGATCGCCCACTGGAAAAACGGCCACCTTGACAGCGCAAGATATCACCTGTCAAAAGCAAAGGAAATTTCAGATTTGGAGGAATTCCGAAACAGTATCACACAAATGGAGCAGAAACTTCAATGAGCATAGAGGATATGAGACAATTGATTTTAAGAATTATGATTTTATTGAAATCAACAGAGTCTCTGGGGTAGCTTCGGTCTGAAAATACAATTTCGAAAAAATGAAATCGATCGGTTATTCACTCTTGTTCATGCTCTTCTTTGCAAACCTAGCTAAGGGCCAATATGTTCCAGAACCAAAAATTGAGGCTGAGGTCAATCAACAAATTTGGAAACCTTTTAAACAGTCTTACGAGGCCAAAGACTGGCGAACTTTCAATGAACTGCACTCTGATGATGTTCTCAGAATTAGTAAATGGAGCGGCATTAAGATTGGTCAGGAATATAAGGATCGAAAAAGAATCTCATACTCAAAATCAACAAAACGCAAACAAACAATTGACCTTCGGTTTGAACATCGTATTTACTCAGAAAATGTAGGATACGAGGTGGGTTACTACCGTGTGATTTATGATGAACCTGGCAAGGACCGACTTATCACTTATTCCCAGTTTCATGTGGTTGTGAAAAAAGTGAATGGAATATGGAAAATCGCTCAAGACTGGGATACGGATACTATCAATGGGAATAAAGTAACGGAAGAAGATTTCGCGAAAGGGACTCCTATCAGTTTTTAAATCATTCACATTAAATCACTCTAAATAAAAATGAAAAAAATAACCAGACGTCTATTCACAAGAAACATGGCTCTATCTTCTATGGTATTGTCTATGCATTCAGGTTTGGCTTTCTCATCTACGAATCTCTCAAACTCGAAGAGAGTGATCCCTAACCGACCAACAATTTTAGATCTCAAGTTGCTGACTTCGGTTTCTTTAGATGTCATGAAAGAGTATTATGTCAATCTATTAGAAATGGAATTGATAAGTTATTCCAGCAGAGAGCTCACTATTTTGGCTGGACAAACCCCAATAACTTTTATCAAGTCGGATGACGCTGGCGACCCTTGGTATCACTTTGCATTTAATATCCCGGAAAACAAAATATTGAAAGCCAGGGAATGGCAATTGAAACGAACCCCCTTGGTTCCGACTCCTAAAAACAAAATTGACAAGGGTTACCCTGACGATGTACGACATTTTCGAAACTGGAACGCCCACTCCGTATTTTTTTGGGATCCGGCAGGAAACCTGCTCGAGTACATTGCCAGACACGACATGGATAATGCCGGCTCGGGTCCATTTACTAATAAAGATATCCTCTATGTCAGTGAGATCGCATTTGTGGTTGACGACCAGGCTGCGGAGGCCCGGCTTCTAAAAAAACACTTGAGTTTAGCACCATATCCCCAAAGCAGCAACTTCTGGTGGTCAATGGGAGATGAATCGGGTCTTCTTCTATGTATTCCAAAAAGAATATGGGGAGAAAATACAGCCAATCCAAAAAGATTTGGTGTTCATAAAACAGAAGCAACAATCCTCGGTCAGGATAGTAAAGAATACAATTTCACTGGCTTCCCTTACAAGGTAAAGGTCAAAAAGAGCTAGTCTTTCTCAGAAAGTGACATCCTATATTCTTTCCTGTAAGAAGTTGGTGTTGTTTTATGGACCTTTTTAAATAGAGTATTGAAAGTCGGTACAGAATTAAACCCACATTCATACGCTAAAGCCGCAATCTTAAGATGATCGTATTTGGGATTTTTTAGTCGCTGCGTGGCTTCCTTAAGCCGAAAAGAGTTGATATAGTCAGCAAAGCTCATTTGAAACTCTTGATTAATGGCTCTGGAAAGGTGGTGTACCTTGATTTCCAGAAGATCAGCAAGTTTCTGTAAGGTCAATTCAGCATCCAGGAAAGGACGTTCATCCCGAAATGAAACTTCTAACCTTGTTTTGATTTCTTTTAAATGTTCTCGCTTTAAAGAGGAGGTTTCGTATTTAGTTCTAAAAAAGGAAATCTTTCCTTTGTTAACGATCATAAGGTAACCTGTAAACAATATAGCCACCGTATAGAGTAAGCCACCACCAGCGTAACCCACGTAGTGAAACAGTACTGGAGAATACAAAACCATCAAGATACCCACAGCGATCAATAAGCCTTGCAACCATGATTTTGTACCAAAGTCAACAAATGATAAATTTTGCTGGAATTCCCGGAATGCCAGCAAATAGTAGACAAGAATTGATATATAACATGCCCATAAACCCCCGTTTTCCCAAAACCACCATCGAACAAAAAAGCCGGCTATTATGAACAACCCATAGGGCAAAAAATGCCACAGAATTTTGTTATTCCATTTAAATCTGGGGTTGAGTTTCGATTGAAAGTAGATTAAAAACAAAGGGCCAATGGCAAGTTGATGTGATATACCAGTGTATACCATTGTTCTCCAAACTTCGTAATTGGGGAACATTTCCGGGTTGAGTTCTCTCAAATGCACGAAAATATTTTTGGCTATTCTTATGCTCGTAGCCAGTAGTAGAATAGCAAATACCTTATTGGAAACCGTCTTGTTCTTGTGCCAGAATATTGCCGCGAAAATAAGCCCCAGGAACGTTCCGAAAAACGCGAATAATGTTACGGTATCGATTATGAACATATCATAGCATTAGCCCAGATAAGCATACGGAACTTCACCTTAAATGGCCAAATAGGGATTATAAATATTATAATTTTAAAAACATTAGATGCATTCGAGTCATAGATAAGCGGTAGTAATCAAGGGCTAGGTTGTTCTAACCAATCGCCTGGTACAATCAGCACCTAATGGCTACAGTCACTGATCATTACTCACAATTGATATGCTGCTGGTAAAATGTATATCAATTGTTAAATTCAGCCTTATGACCAGAAAAGAATTTGTGAAAATGTGTGCCCTTTTGGGCATAGCGGTTCCATTCCCATCAATGATTAGTTCTTGCAAGGGCGATGAGAATCCCGGTGGTAACTTTACAGGGAAAGTTCTAATTATTGGTGCAGGCCCTGCTGGTATGACTGCAGGATATTTGCTAGCACAAAGAGGAATTGATTTTGAGATATTGGAAGCAAATTCTACTCACGGAGGAAGAATTAGAACCAACACCACCTTCACCGATTTTCCTATCCCTCTAGGGGCAGAATGGCTGCATGTTGAGCGTGGAATATTCTCTGAAATAGTGAATGATGAATCAATCGATATTGATATCACCACCACTCCCTATGATCTTACAAACGATATTGCCATTGACTCAGCTAGCGGAACCCAAATCAGTTTTGAAGTAGCTGGATTTACTATTGATCAGAAATTTGTTGGCTCTAGCTGGCTCGATTTCTTCAACACTTATGTTTTTCCAAGCATTGAATCTAGGATCAGATACAATATTCAGATTACGGATATCGACTATTCCGGAGATCAAATCATGGTGAACTCCTCAGGTAATCAGTCTTATACAGCGGATCGTGTGATCATTGCAGTACCATTGAAGATTCTCCAGAATGATGTAATCACTTTTACACCGGCTCTTTCGAGTACAAAGCAACAGGCCATTAACAACGCGCATGTCTGGAGCGGATTTAAAGCATTTTTTGAATTCTCAAGTCAGTTCTACCCTACCATAGTCGGCTATGATATACAACCTGAACCATCTGGACAAAAAATGTTTTACGATGCTGCTTATGGGCAAGACACCACCCAACACATTCTTGGCCTGTTTTCGACTGGTGTGCCGGCAGAGACCTACATTTCAATTACCAATGACAACGAATTTAGGGACTATGTTTTAGCAGAGCTTGATGACCTGTTTGACAATCAGGCTACACCAAATTACCTCCGGCATATAAGACAGAACTGGAATGCAGAGCCCTATGCCAGAGCCGCTTATCTATCAGCTTATGAAGATTTCAATTTGGTGAATGCATTAGGCAAATCTATAAACAACAAAGTCTATTTTGCTGGAGATTCATATACCACAGGTGAAGATTGGAGTAGTGTTCATGCAGCCGCAAGATCAGCCATTCGAGCAGTTAGTGAATTGGTGGAATAAGAATTCAAAGGGGCGTGTTCGGGGGTATCTTAGATCCAGGAAGGCAGAACAGTCTGCTTCCAAAAATCACTTGACCACCAGGATATTCGAAACCCTTCTTTCACCTTCATGATCAAACTTGCGGTTGTCTGATGGCATGTTTACCACCCCCAAATCGCCCTTACCTATCCACATGGTGGTCGATCCACCTCCATCCAGATTGATGGCTTCTTTACAATTCAGCGATTTCATGAAAGATTGTAATTCAGGCAAAGTCATGCCTGCAGCAGCTTCTGCTCTCCCATCGATCGTCATCAGTAAAATGGTATGATCGCCAACTATACCAACACTAGTGCGCGGATGTCTGTTTGTTACGAACGAATTATCCGGTAATGCCATCATTGTACCATCATCAATAAGCAAAGAACCTGTGATCAAAACATCATCAATTTTTTCGTCATTTGTGTAATACGAATTCTGCCTTGCCATTTCCATTTCGACTTTTCCATCAACCATAATCACCAGGGCACCATTCAGATTGGCGTTCCTCTTCCATTTTGTTGTATCTCCGATTATTTCGCCATCTCTTTTGAGATAAGTGACAGAGCCTCCATTGACCATATCAAAAAAACCAGCATTGACTGCGGCCAAAGCGCTGGATTCCTCGGCCATAACACTGGTAGGTTGATTAGTATCTGGATTATAGACTAAAGTGAGTTCTCTTTTCCGAAGATCTATCTCTAACACATTAATGAATTGCTGAGCATCAAAAAGTTCGGTGTGTAAAGTTTTCCAGACAATACCTTCATCTATTTCCTTTGATTGCCAATCGAATTGACTCTTCTGTTGAGCAGTCAGACTCGTGACGAGAACCAACGTCAGCAATATTGATGTAAGCCACCCTCTATGCCCTCTTGAACTGATTAACTTCATTGGAATAAAACTGAATTTGAAATTATCGAATTTACTTTTGGCGTAAGTCAAAAACAGCAGAAATCGTTCGTCACTGTCAATATTCAATTCATCCCAATCATCAATAAACCCAGTAAAGGGAGCCAATAACGAATAACTTCACTTTACAACTCGGACCAACAAAGCCGATGATGAGTTTGCTCCCAATAACTTTCATATCGGAAAATCGGAGTCCGTTGTCATCAAACGGATGACTAAACATGTGTGTAAAACTCGTTAAACATCAAAAAAATGAAATATGCAATTGTTTTGATCATCAGCACTGTTTTCCTACTTGGAAAAGAACCCCCTGGCTCGTCTTTGTCGGCTGCAGACGAAATTTCGGGAGAATATATAGGTAAACTCATGGACCCTTCACTCGCATCGGCCATTGATGATCATAAAATCACGATTACAAAGATTGACGATAACACGGTGAAAATTGCACCATCAATCACGACTAGTTCAGCAACTTTTGAAGCTACCGTGACTAAGGTGAACGGAGCCATTCACATAAAATCTTCCAGTGATATACTGGCCAACAATGGCATGTATGCACCTACTGTGAATCGATTTTCATACATCTACCACCTTGGAGGTAATGATGATAGAAATGTTCAACTCTTCACCGGAAGAAAAGAGCATTAGTCCAAGTTAGAAAGCCGAGTCCTCGTAATTTCTCTCTTTTTAATTGATTTAGGCTAAGGGCCTCTACGAGTCAGGGTTAACCATATGAATCTAGAATTTCCTAACTTTTGGTGTGAAAACCCTGCACTTCTCATCTTTTAAGCGCTTGATTTTGATCGCACTGGCTGCAACTGCAGTGGTTCTGTTTAAAAGTTGTGGCAGTGACGATACACTCGAAGAGAACATTGTCGTCCAGTTCACGAGTGAGGTATTTGATTTGGGAACACATGTCTTGCGAGGCACCTCCACCAACGAACGAGGAACCACGGTAATCTACGAATCGGGGCTGGGCCATGACGGTGGTGTGTGGAATATCATCCTCAGGGAAGTGGGAAAGCAAAACCGAGGAGTTTCTTATCATCGAGGAGGATATTCAACTTCTGAGTTAGGACCAGAACCACGAGATTTAATCCGGCTATCATCGGAACTTAAACAAATCAAAGACCAGGTAGCGCCCAATGAAAGAGTAGTGCTCGTAGGCCATTCATGGGGAGGTGCAATCATAAGAGCTTATACGATTCGATATCCCGGTGACTTGGCAGGGCTCGTTTTTGTGGATCCTAGTCATGAAAACGAGCTGATTCTGACACAAACTCAAGAGGACGACATTGTTGCGAACTATGCAAGTCTGATAGGGGCAAGTAAAGAATCAGAACAATTAAAAGAGGGGGTTATCTATTTACAGACTCTTCCCGACCTTCCCAATATCCCGATCACTGTTTTAACCAACAGCAGTGAGGGCAGCAACTCTCAATGGGCGGCCTATCATCGGTCCTTAGGGCAAGGAGTTTCCGGAGATAACTTCCAGCAAATCATCACTAACACTGGTCACAATATTCATTCTAATGAACCCAACCTAGTTATTGATGCCATAAATGACTTGATCGATAGATTGAATTAAGACAACCTATCAAAAATCCGTGTCCTCAATTCTATACCCATAGGTATGATAAGTCGGGCCGCAAGTAATCGGGTCATTGTCAAACATGCTCCAGCGCTCTTCTACTAACAAATCCAAGTTCGCCCAAACTGTATCTGAGTCAACGATCTTGAATACAGTGAATTCATGAATTCGAGCATTAATCTCGCTCGGCCTATGATAATGGGCATAAGCCGGTTCACGGATGCCCGGACTGTAACCATCATTAATCATTTCAAAGGACTCTCCAACAGGCAAAACAAACGCACTGTCTTTCCGCTCGTAGCGTGGGTTTCCTCCTCCAAACCTGCTATCGGCAGAAAAAGAAATATGAAGATCTGAGGTACTCCCATTATGGAAATTAATGCTATGATTCTTACTAGGCTCATCATTGGAACAAAAATCACAACCAGAAAACAAAACTGGAATGGCAAAAACTGTGATGACGGCAATGCGGGCGAAAAGGCTT
The DNA here is from genome assembly GCA_028281285.1 of Cyclobacteriaceae bacterium. GTDB lineage: Bacteria > Bacteroidota > Bacteroidia > Cytophagales > Cyclobacteriaceae > Roseivirga. The sequence goes on along the minus strand of JANQKF010000025.1, from coordinate 109,182 downwards.
TTCATGAGATGGAGATATTGTACAAAGATAAATCTGATTAATAACAAATACCAAGCCGTGTTGAAATGCTTCATCTCAACAGAGGCGGAAGAACATCTGGTTTGACGCTTCAATATTTTCCGTTGGGGGGGTGGGGTAAATCTCCACTTAACGCTTTAATAGGTAAAGACTAAACCAAAAGCATTATGAAAAATCTAATCAAAGAAATCAAGAACACAGGGTTGGCAGTAGCCATATTGATATCAGGAAACGGACTGCTTTTTTCTCTGGGACTACTTTTCTAGTCCATTGAGGTCAAATAGCATTGGTATCAACTCGCCCACGTAAGGAAGTACAATTAATTATTTTAGAATAAGTCCAATAAGCCTGAATAAGGCTTAATTGGTTTATAACCCTTTAATACTTATCAGCGAGTTTTTTTACCAGCGTTTTTACCATCAACCCATCGACCATCTCTTACTTCGCCCAGGTAGACCACGGTCTTACTTTTTTCGTACTGTTTAATCGCAAATTCCATTTCGGCCCTCGTATCTCTTCTGACCTTCACTCCTGTATTTGCACCCCTGCTCCTAACTTCCAAATAAAACCCGGATTTCAATTCTGGCGGACGGGTGGCCGGTCTTCCCTTTTTATCCATTCAATTCAATTAACTTTTCCCCCTTAGGAGAGTGATTTATGTTCGATCATAAGGTAAGGAAAAAATGCTTGACATGCTCAAATCTCCAAAGCAATGGCAGGACAAGTTTCATCAACGGCATTAATCTACACTCACAATCTTAATTCAATCACATAATAGTGAACATTTTGGAAAAGACTTATCTTATATAGATATGAAATTGTACTTGCTTTGTCTTACCCTATCAACCTTGTCCAACATGACCTTACTTCAGAAACTAACCCCGGAACAAGTTGTTCAAAAGCAACTGGATACTTATAACAACCGAGACATTGACGGATTTATGTCTGTGATGAGCGAAGACATCGAATTATATAATTTTTCAGATGGAAAACTCATTGCTCAGGGACACGATGCCGTGAAAGACTTATATTCCGACTTATTCGAAAAATCTCCGGAGTTACACTCTGAGCTCACTAATCGTATTGTTCTAGGAAATCAAGTAATCGACCATGAAAGTATTCTCGGGCGAATGGGAAGCAAGGAAGTCATAGAATTGGTAGTGATTTACGAGGTGAAGGACGAAAAAATCCATCGCGTCAACGTGCTCCGTGAATGAGTAGTGAATTCGGATCATATCCATAAGCCACTCCCGCCCATTCTTCACCGGAATTCACCATTCAAATTAAACTTGAGGCCATAATTAAACTATTGCCATTCATTCGCATCCGATTTTCGATTAAGGGTGTTGTAAAATCTGTTGAATGGTTGAACAATATGTACCGTTTTTCACTTAGAGATACTGGAACTCAATAGACATGTTAAGAAAGATTATTGGTATTGTCCTTGGCGTAGTTTTACTAGCTGGGGCCGGTTACACTGCCAAAACATTAATAAGCAACAATACTCGGCCGGTTCGTGAAGTACCGAAAACCGTAAAAACCGTTTTCACTCAAGCGGTATTAAACTCCGAAGTACCGATAAAAGTAAAGGCGAAAGGTAACCTTGTCGCTTCCAGGAAGATCGAGCTGTATTCAGAGGTTCAGGGTATATTCAATGAATCAACAAAGCCTTTCAAATCAGGTCAAGCCTTCAGAAAAGGGCAGCTTCTCATGGACATAGACAGCAAAGAGTTCTATACGAGTTTGCTGGCTCAAAGAAGTACACTATATGATTTAATTACTGGAATGATGCCCGATTTACGATTTGACTTTCCAGAGTCATTTAAAAATTGGGAAGCTTATCTTCAATCCTTCGATCTGGAAAAAACAGTGGCTCCGTTGCCCAATCCGGTATCCGATAAGGAGAAATACTTTGTGAATGGTAAGCAGATTGTAACCACCTATTATAACATTAAGAACCTGGAGGAGCGATTCAAAAAGTACAGGATCAGAGCGCCTTTCGATGGTATTCTTACCGAGTCGTTGGTCAATCCGGGTACCTTGATAAGATCTGGACAGAAACTTGGAGAGTTCGTTTCATTAAGTGATTTCGAATTGGAAGTAGACATTAAGGAAGAATTTATGGGCATTCTTCAAATAGGTAAACCAGTTGCTCTAACCAACCTGACAGGAGATCAGGAATGGACCGGTATTGTCAGGCGGATCAATGGAAGATTAGATCAAAGCACGCAAACCGTGAAAGTGTTTATCGGAGTTAGAGGAGATGATCTAATTGAAGGAATGTATATGGAGGCCAACATCACAGCCAGAGCTGAAAAAGATGCCCTGGAAATACCAAGAACACTCCTCTTCAACGAAAACGAGCTTTTTGCAGTCGAAGATGGCAAACTGGTCATCAAGAAAGTGTCACCTGTTTTTTATACTGAAAGTACAGCCGTGGTCAAGGGACTTACAGATGGAACACAAATTCTGAGCCGCAACCTGCCTGGAGCCTACAGTGGTATGTTGGTCAAAATTGCTCCTGCATCCGGAAACATTGAATAACGGCCATGAGAAAGCTAATTGCCTACTTCATCAAATATCCCGTGGCCGTAAATGTGCTAATGGGGGCTATAATCATCTTTGGTATTCTTGGAATGCTTAAAATGAAATCCTCATTCTTTCCTCTGAATGAGTCAAGAATCATAAACATCACAATTGCTTACCCGGGGGCTTCTCCCCTTGAGATCGAAGAAGGTATTGTCCTTAAAATCGAGGACAACTTAAAAGGTGTTGTTGGTATAGATCGCGTGACGTCAGTCAGTAACGAGAATTCAGGCAGAATATCAGTTGAAATAGAAAAGGGTCGGGATATCGACCTAATGGTTCAGGAAGTAAAAAATGCCGTGGATCGTGTGCCCTCCTATCCTACTGGTATGGAACCTCTTGTGGTCAACAAAACTCAAAGCACTCGGGAAACGATTTCCTTTGCTGTCAGTGGAGAGAACATTGAACTCAAGGCACTCAAAAGCATTGCTCGACAAATTGAAAACGACCTGAGAGGAATTGACGGGATTTCTCAAGTTACGATCACCGGCTTTCCTAACGAGGAAATTGAAATCGCAGTTCGAGAAAAAGACCTTTTAGCCTACAATCTGAGCTTTGCTGAAGTGGCTCAGACGGTAGCGCGTGAGAATATTTTGGTCACTGGTGGAAATATCAAAACGAATGAAGAGGAATACCTGATACGGGCGAATAGCCGGTCCTATCTGGCAAAAGAATTGGACTACCTTGTGGTTCGAGCCGAACCTTCAGGTAACCTGATCAGGTTAAGGGATATTGCCGATGTTCGCGATCGATTTGCAGAGAGCCCTGATGCCAGTTATTACAATGGCAAAGTCTCCGTAAATGTAGCCATCAATAATACGAATGATGAAGACCTGGTTTCAACGGCAGCCAATGTAAGAGACTATGTGGAAGACTTCAACAAGCGTTATACGAACCTTCAACTGGACATTATCAATGATACATCCATTACGCTCAATCAAAGGACAGCCTTATTGACTGAAAATGCCTTGGTGGGAATGTTTTTGGTTTTAATATTCCTATCGCTATTTCTCAATACCAGGCTGGCTTTCTGGGTAGCTGTTGGGTTACCTATTGCTTTCCTGGGCATGTTCATATTTGCTCCTGGATTGTCAGTGACGATCAACATTCTGTCCTTATTCGGCATGATCATCGTGATTGGTATTTTGGTTGACGATGGAATCGTAATTGCTGAAAATATTTACCACCACTATGAAAAGGGCAAAGGGAGAGTTCAGGCTGCAATAGATGGTACCATGGAGGTGATACCACCTATCGTTTCAGCCATTCTAACTACCATCCTCGCATTCAGCACATTCCTTTTCCTGGATGGAAGAATTGGTGAATTCTTTGGTGAGGTTTCAGTTGTAGTTATACTTACACTTTCCGTCTCATTAATTGAAGCCTTGATCATCTTGCCCGCTCATATTGCCCATTCTAAAGCATTGGTCAAAGAGGACCCCAAGGTAAAAAAAACCAGCATAGGCAGGGTCTTTAGTAAGCTCCGCCAAATCAATAAAATCGGTGATAAGATTATAAGTTTTTTAAGAGACGGTATGTATTCAAGGGTCTTAAGGTTCTCCTTAAATAATCGGTTTTTAAGTCTTGCGATTGGATTCTCAATATTGATACTTACCGTTGGAGCCATCGGTGGTGGAATGATCAGGACTTCATTTTTTCCGCAGTTGGCAAGCGATCGTGTTAGCGTCACCTTGAAGATGCCTGAAGGCACACCCGGCTACGTGACAGACTCTATTCTTACGGCTATTGAGTCCAAAGCCTGGTTGGTTAATGAAGAGTTTACCGCACGACAGACAGGTAATCAACCGGTAATTCAGAACATCATAAAAAGACTTGGGCCAGGAACTGCTAACGGAAATCTCAATATCAATCTGCTACCAGGAGAGTTAAGAGATTTTCCATCGACTGATATTGGAAATGCGATAAGAAAAGCCATGGGACCCGTTTATGGCGTAGAAGCCCTTACCTATGGTGGTGGAAGGAACTTTGGCGGAAGTCCGATTTCGATATCACTTTTGGGAAGCAACATCGCAGAGTTAAAAGCTGCCAAGGCTGAATTAAAAGAAAAAATGCAGTCGAATGCCTTACTAAAAGATATTACAGACAATGATCCTCAAGGAATCAAGGAAATCAAGATTGAATTGAAGGAAAAGGCATATCTACTTGGACTAAGTACACAGGAGGTTATGAACCAGGTGAGGTACGGATTCTTCGGATTCCAGGCTCAACGGTTTCAGCGTGGTCAGGATGAAATAAGAGTTTGGGTCAGATACGATGCTCAAGATCGTTCAAGTATCAATAATCTTGACGAAATGAAGATTGCTACTTCAGGTGGTTCCAGAGTCCCTTTTTCGGAAATTGCAGACTATAAAATTGAACGGGGTGAAATCGCAATCAACCATTTAGATGGAAGACGTGAGGTGCAGATTACCGCTGACCTTTCGGATCCTACCGAGAGTGCACCGGATATTCTTGCTAACCTGCGGGACAATGTGGTCCCGGAAATTCAGTCCCGCTATCCTTCAGTTGCGGCATTGTACGATGGGCAAAAAAGAGAACAGAATAAACTGATTCGTTCTGCCAATACGGTGATTCCCATAATCGTCTTTCTGATCTATATGACCATTGCCTTTACTTTCCGTTCGTATGGTCAACCTCTGTTATTAATCATGCTCATACCACTCAGCCTTATTGGTGTGGCCTGGGGGCACTATATACATGGTTTTCCAATCAATATTTTGTCATGGCTAGGCATCATCGCTTTGATTGGAATTATGGTGAATGATGGTCTTGTGCTCATTGGAAAATTTAACGGGTATTTGAGAGAAGGCATGCCTTACAATGAAGCACTTTATGAGGCAGCGCGATCACGTTTTAGAGCGATTTTCCTTACCTCACTTACTACAATCGCAGGTCTCGCTCCCTTAATTCTGGAAACGAGCAGACAGGCTCAGTTCTTAATTCCTATGGCTATTTCAATTGCTTATGGAATCGGGGTAGCCACTGTTTTAACACTCATCGTTTTACCAATTTATTTATCCTTAAGTAACTCATTCAAAGTGAGTACAAAATGGCTGTTCACTGGGAAAAGGGTGCCTCGTGAACAGGTGGAAAGAGCCGTTTTAGAACTTAAAACCGAGGTTCATGATTAAGCAAATATTCTTAACAATAGCATGTTTCGGAATTGTGATTTCCGTAAATGCTCAAGGTCCAAAAGTGCTTTCCAAAACGGAGGCGATCAGCATTGTAATGGGCAATAATTTTGATTTGAAAATTGCCGAGAATGATATTCTGGTGGCCGAAAATAACACTAGCATTTACAACTCAGGTTACCTCCCGACACTCACGGGAACCGCTGGAGTAACCTACAACAGCGACAACCTGGAAGTTCAATTCCAGGACGGAACCAACAGAACCTTGAACGGGGCAACGTCCGACAGTCGAAACGCAGGGTTGAATATGAATTACGTGCTTTTCAATGGGTTCAACCGGAAATTCAATATGGACTTTAATAAGGAAAGCTTGAACGCTGCGCAATTGACAGCCAGAGCTACCTTGGAATCAGTTCTCTTGAGCTTGTTTACAGCCTATTATAATGTGGCTCGTAATGAGCAGACTATAAAGACCTTAAAAGAGACATTAGCAATTTCAAAGGACCGATTGCTAAGAACGCAATACGGATTCGATTATGGGAGAAATACTAAACTTGACGTGTCTACTGCTCAGGTTGACGTGAACACCGACAGCATTAACTACCTCAATGCTGTGCAAAACCTTGGTGACGCACAACGTAATCTCAACCTAATTCTTGGCCGTGAAACAATGGCTCGAATAATGGTAGACACCAGCCTAACTTTTACCGATCTCTCTGATTATGAAACTTTCAGGCAATCTGTACTTGAACAAAACACATCTCTTCTCTCAGCAAAATCAGGTCTTGATTTAAGTCGAATTGCGACAAAAACCAATACATCACGAAATCTCCCGGTTTTAAGTGTTAACGGATCTTATAATTACCGTCTGGGAAATAACAACAGTGCCTCTTTCCTGGCATCCAATATCTCTTCCGGAGTGAGTGGCGGATTAACCTTAGGTTGGAACATATTTGATGGAGGAGCTAAACGCACGGCCGTTCAAAATGCTCGTATTACCGAAAGTACCTTCCAACTCCAATTGGATCAAACAAGGCAACAAGTCATTATCCTTTTTGAAAATGCCTGGACGGACTATCAAAACAAAAAATTCATTCTGGAAGCTCAACGCAACAACTTAAACTCGAACGAAATGAATTTTGACCGAACCCAGGAACAATACCGATTAGGTCAAGTAACATCGCTAGAGTTCAGGACTGCGCAAAGTAACTTATTGAATGCCCAAAACAGTGTTATTAATGCCAGCTATGAGGCTAAACTGGCCGAACTATTAATCTTCCAGCTCGCGGGAAAAATTCAAGAAGCCACATTCTAATATTAAATCAATGGTCTATATTTCCGATTGAATGACCGTTGATCTGTTTAATCAAAAAGTTGACAAACCTAACCTACTCCCTTTCGAAGGCGAGGTAATTGATCATGGCCTGATCATGAGCGCCAAGGTAGCCCAACATTACTATGATGCCCTATTTGGTTCTATCGAGTGGCGGAACGATGAAGCTTATATCATGGGCAAACACTACGTCACTAAGAGAAAGGTAGCCTGGTATGCAGACCAACCATTTTCTTATACTTATTCCAACAGCACTAAAACGGCACTTGCATGGACCAGGGAACTTGAGGAGTTGAAGAGTTTGTCAGAGAAAGCCACTGGGGCAATCTATAATTCCTGCCTCCTTAATCTCTATCACGATGGCTCCGAAGGGATGGCATGGCACAGCGATGGTGAGAAAATGCTCTTAAAGAATGGTTCCATTGCCTCCATAAGTTTAGGTGCAGAAAGACGCTTTGGCTTCAAGCATAAGAAAACAAAGGAAACCATCTATACGATACTGCAACATGGAAGCCTGTTAGAAATGAAAGGTGAAACCCAAACGTACTGGATGCACCGTCTTCCGCCCACTACAAAAGTAAAAAGGCCAAGAATTAACCTGACCTTTAGAACTATAGTGGAGAATTGAAAATTGAATAAGTCTCGCAAAAGGTTGTCGTCATCCTCGCGTAAGCAGGGATCTCAATTAGTCATGTCTAAATTAGTTTTAGATTCCCGACCAAGCCGGGAATGACATTCTCTTGTTTTTTGTGAGACTATAAAAGCTAAACGTTTGCTATTTCGTAGCGAAGTGCACCTCAGTTACTAAATCATTAGGTGCTGTATCCATTGGATTATTAACGTATACCTCAAACGGATCAATCTTTTTGTTCATTTTGAAGACCTTGTTACGGTGCAGGTTGTACATCGTGCTCCAAACATTTCCCAGATACTCATATGGGCCCGTGTGACCAACCGTATGGACCGGTGTCGCGGGTATCGATCCTGATATCATGCCGTTTCCAGCTCCATCTGCATTCTTAACCGGCACCCCGGAAGTGTATTCGACTTTGCCTTTCACCATGTCCCATTTGTGATAAATGGTGAACGGCTGTCCAGCCACGTTTTCAGGCTCCTCTCCTATTTTTGCCCATAGTTTATCAAAATCTGCCTTCATTTTGTCAGGCATTTGTTCCATGGTGCAAGCAGTTCGGATTCCTATAAAGTCACACCCTTGAAAATTCGAGTTTCCTTTAAAATCTAATTTAGAGTGAACTTCTCCTACCTCAACATACTCTTTCAGCATGCTCAGCCCTCTTTGATAATCGAACCCCACGAAAGCCTCCATCATCTTTTTCATCCAGAACATGAAAAAAGGAAGACTCGAATCCATGGTCCAGTTTACTTTCGTACCCTCACCATCGGCACTTAAATTGAATGTGGTCTTGGCTTTGGATTTCCAAGGCTTTAGAAAAACGAGATCATAGTCAATCGACTGATTTTCTACTTCTTTCACGATTGTAATATTTCCACTTCCGATATTCTTACCATCCCATTCTTGAAATTTGGAATCCTCTCTTACATTGACTTTGGCATCCGGTTCCTGGATCAACCAAGGAGACCAGGCTCTCCAATGGTTAAAGTCATTTAGGGTGTTGAATACTTTTTCAGGAGATGCGTTGATGTTTATAGAACGCGTGACTTTTATTGCAGGCATAATGATGAAGGTTGATCAGAATATCTAAAATACAAAATGGTAGGATGAACAAAAATGAAATTGAGAAAGAGTGTGTTTACAAAATGTCTCTTTTCGAGTCTTTTCATTTGTAGACACCTGATTTTTCCTAATTTGGACGTCTTTTAACACAACCAGCTTGAGCACAGTTCGCATTGTTTTATTAATTATTATCGCCACGGTCGTGGGCTACCTTTCCTTCGGGGTGTATCAATATGAATCAGATAGACGTGCTGTCAAAGACGACCTCATTGAGCTTTCCAATGTTAAATACGGCTTGTTCAATGTTGATCAATGGAAAAATATTCTTGCTGACCTGATCGTGAAAAAAGTCGAAGAATTCGATTTCAGTGAAGGTGGACGTGAAGAATTGAAAGCCGAAATATCTGAATTCCTTACCACTACCATCAATGATTTTGAAAGACGCTATAACCGCTCTAATTCAGGTTCATTCAGTGGTTTTTTAAGAAGAAGTGTTGCCAATATCACTGACATCTTTGGTCAGATGAAAAAGGACATCCCCATTTTCACAGAACAGATAGTCAACTTTATGGACAACCCTGAAAACAAAGGGCAGATCAAAAAGTATTTACTCGAAGAAATTGATAAATATACCGAAGGTACCTTTGCTCAGATTGATTATGCAGAGCGTGACCGGATACTTCTGAAATATGATCAGGCGAATATGGAATTGGCCACCAATGCCATGAAAGCGAATGTTGCGGATCTGGAAAAATCGAGTGAACGGCTCAAAACAGTACTGTTTGTTCTAGCTGGACTAGCAGGACTTTTTACTTTATTCGGAAGAAATCTGATCGCACCTGAGTATATGTTATTGACACTGTTGAGCCTTTTCCTTCTTGCCGGAGGTTTGGCACTGCCAATGATCGATATTGACGCCAGAATCTCTGAGATGAACTTCAACCTAATGGGTGAAACGGTTCGTTTTGAAGATCAGGTTCTCTTCTTCAAGAGTAAGAGTATCCTGGAGATAGTCCAGCTCATGATGAGTCAAGGTAAGACTGACGTATTTTTAGTCGGTTTGCTGGTACTCTTGTTTAGCGTGTTGTTCCCTGTCACTAAATTGATCTGTTCAACGCTTTATATTTATTCCAAGGGAATCAGGAAGAACAGATTCATCAATTTCATGGTTTTCAAAAGCGGCAAATGGTCAATGGCCGATGTGATGGTTGTAGCCGTATTTATGGCCTACATTGGGTTCTCAGGGATATTGAATGAACAATTGAACCAATTGGGAAGCGTTGCTCAGTCTGTGGATATGTTATCTACAAACAACACTACCTTACAAATTGGCTTTTTCCTGTTTACCGCATTTGTGGTCTTGAGTCTCTTGATTTCACAGCGCCTTTCTGGGTTAGCCAAGCAGGTTCAATTGGACAACACCAATTGATGGGGGCTCGTCTTTGGTACGCGTTCTAGGATTCCTCTAGCCTCAAGGTCTAGTTTAACCGTGGTAATATACCACAACGGTTTACCATCAAAACTTTCTTTCTTCAAAATCTCTTTTGAAATGTCGGCCATTTCTGAAAAGGTGATATTTGGGTTCTCCGAAACCACCAATTCAATTACCCTTCGCACATGATCATATTTGTTCCTCGAAATATTAACTCCGGCCTTACCCTGAGGATGTAAAGTCAATATTTTCTCCATACGAATTCCTTTATCACAATTTATGTGATTGTGATAATGTTACCGCTTCTGGAAACTGTTTTTCGAGTCAGAGGAGCATTAGCAGGCCCTTGGAGCACAGAACCCGCTGTGCTGAACTGGGAACCGTGACATGTGCATTCACAGAACTCATCAAAGAAGTCCCAATTACGTGTACAGCCCGTATGTGTGCACACTGAAGAAAAGGCACTGATTATTCCTCCAACATTTACCAGCAGGATATCTTCGCCAGGATGTAATAGCCATTCACGATCTGTTTGAAGGCTTCGAAATGCCGCATCGTCCAAATCAATAATAATGGGGTCGGCACTAGGGTTTTGATTATTCGGAGGGATTGGTGAATCATCAGAAGAGGAACAGCTTTCCAGCGATATACCAAACATGGCCAGCACGGTTGCCGCACTGGCATTTTTTAGAAATTCTTTACGATCCATAGCTAAGTCAGTTAAAGGTGTTATACGTTCAAATACGCGATCTTGATCATATTGGCTGCGTGTTTGAAAAAAATGAAAAAAAATTCTCCAGGGGGTGGGGTAAACTCCAAGGGTCAGTATGTACACGTGTTCAGTCCTACTTAAAACAGTTAAACAAGACGATAAACTTTTAAATGAACACAATGAAAAAGACGAAAAATCTAATGATGTTGATGGCCTTGGTACTTAGTATCGGGCTAATATCATGTGATGAGCAGAAGCAAAATGAGGACATTACCCCTCAAGAGCAACTGAATCAGCAATCGCGATTGGCCGGTATCAATACCAGAGCATTGAATACCAGCAATATTGATGAATGGCAGGGTGTAGACAGATCTGAACTTTCACAAAGCATCCAGGACTACCTTAACAATAACTACCCAGGAGTAGAAATTGAAGAACTTTGGTTGACGGAGACTGGTGAATACATCATCCTTTTAGAAAATGACATGGTAGTGATATTCAATGCTTCCGGAGAATTAATTATTGCATTTGACCTAGGTGAAATACTTGAAGGTGGCGACTTTGATGATGACGAATGGGATTGGGAAGATATCGACCCGGCAGACTTACCTCAAGGTATCTTGGATTACATAGCAACGAACTATCCGGATGCTACTATTGAAGAAGCCGGAAAAGATCCGGAGACCGGAGAATACATCATTGTACTCGACAATGGTCTATGTGTGATCTTTGATGCTGATGGGAATTTTGTTGAGGAAATTGAAGAGGATGATTTTGATGACGAAAGTTGGGAAGAGCTTGCAACCTCAGACCTTCCTCAGTCAGTACTTGATTATTTAGCCGCCAACTATCCTGATGCAAACATTGAAGAAGCATTCAAGGATACAGAAACCGGAGAATTTATTGTAGTTCTTGACAACGGTCTTTGCGTAATCTTCGATGCTGATGGGAATTTTGTTGAGGAAATTGAAGAGGATGATTTTGATGACGAAGATTTCGATGATGAAGATTGGTCAGAAATTGATTCCGCATCGCTACCTCAGGCAATACTTGACTACATAGCAACCAACTACGCAGGTGCCTCTATTGACGAAGCAGCTAAGAATGACGAAACCGGTGAGTACGCGGTATATCTTGACAGTGATGTACTCCTGCTCTTTGATGCCGATGGTAACTTTGTTGAAGCCTATGAAGAGGACGAATTCGAAGATTGCACAGAACTCGCAATTGCAGATTTACCAGCAGCCATCACAGATTACATTGCCGCCAACTACTCTGACAATACCATAGTAGAAGCTTACTATAGTGAGGAAGATGAAGAATACTACATCGTGTTGGACAATGATAAAGTCTTGATTTTTGACAAGGATGGTAATTTCCTTGAAGAGGAAGATGATTAAATAAAGCACATCACACCGCTAGGTCGACCGACAAAGGATAATCCTGAGTAGGTCGGCCTTTTTATTTACTGCACTTTGTCCTTTACTTACCGCAGAGAAGCAACCAGTCCAAGGGTTGATGCATCTATCCGGCAAACCATCAAACCAATGAGATTCTTCTTTGTCGGACTGACATTCATTTTGACTTCATATGTTAGTCTTTCTCAAACTCTGCTTAAAGGCCAAATCGTCAATAATCAAAACTTACCCATCCCCTATGCCCATATTGGTATTCCCGGAGAAAATGTAGGGACCGCGAGTTTTGAGGATGGCACATTCGCACTTTCAATTCCTGGGCACCTAACCACAACCGACCTGAAAATATCAGCCATAGGTTATAGTGAATCTTCAGTGAACCTGGGTAATATCAACCTGAACGAACGTTTGGTTATTCGGCTGGATGAAAAGGTAACGGTACTCAATGAAGTTGTTGTTTCAAACAAGAAGAAAAAAGAAGTCACCATCTTTAAAACAGAGAAAAGAAAAGGTGGCGGTCATACATGGTTCGGAGATGGTGGAGGTGGCACTGAAATGTTCACAAAAGTCAATGTAGAAGAAGGACTTTACGAACTTAGCCAAGTCAATTTGAGAATCGGCAATAATAATGTACCCAAGTTTAAAATCAGGTTCAATTTCTATTTGATTAATGAAGTTGGAGAACCTGGAGACCGATTGATCGAAGAATCTTTCATCGTGGAATCAAGCGTGAAAAAAGGGATTGTCAAATTTGAATTTGATTCCAAAAAAGTCTGGATTGAAGAAGATTTTTATATGGGATTTGAATGGATTATCAGCGCAGAGCAGCGAGCTAATCAACTGGCCACGGTAATTAATTGGACAGATTATGGTGTACCTACAGAGCTTGGAGATAATACACTTTCATATGAAGCCGGAAAACGCATAGTTATTACTAACCCGGACTTGGAAGAAGTTCAAAGCATTCCTTTGACTAAGAAACAAAGCAAAGAAATCAAGGCTAAATATGATGCCCGACAAATGACTTATTTGGACATGTCAGGAAACCATGGAAGTCTCTACAGATTAAGGAGCTAAGCTTTACCCGAAAAATCGAGAGCTCTCCCTATATCGAAGTATTGGGCTACTCTTATAATTAAAAGGGGGATCAGAATCCCCCATCATCAATTTCAAAGTGCTTTCTCTAGAAGTTCCTGAAGTTTTTCAGCATTCACATTCTTAGCTATTATCTTACCATCTCGCCCTAATACCACGTTCTGAGGTAAAGAACCAACTCCGTATAAATCGGTGATTGTTTGCTCCTTATCCCAGATATGACGCCAAATACCAACACCATCTTTAGCAATTGCTTTGTCCCAGGTTTCCTTAGTCTTGTCTTGTGAAATACTGACAACTTCAAACCCTTGAGTGTTAAATTTCTCATACAATTCAACAAACTGCGGATTCTCAATTCGACATGCTCTACACCATGCCGCCCAAAAGTCGACCAATAACACCTTACCTTTATATTGGTCAAGGTCAAATGGCTCGCCTTCCCGATCATTGGCTTCAATTGCGGGAGGCACCTTTCCTATAGAAACTACCTTCGATCGATAGACCCTCAGTGCTAAAGCCTTTGTCAGTTCACTATCTGGAATCTCCTTTTCAAATTCTTTGAGTTGGCTTTCAATGAATTCGAGTTCCTTATTGAAATCAGAGTATTCAATGGCCAAATAACCAGCTGGCCCGACTCCTTTATCAATTATCCATTGCCTGAGTTCAGGAAGGAAATTTTGAATTGCTTGGGCGGAACGTTGTTGAATCTTTTGCATGGCTTCTTTATCTCCAGAAGCCATAGCAGCATCAGCATCCTTCTTTAATTGGGCAAAATGCTTCGCCTGAAGGGCTCCATTTTCCTTTTCAAAATTTTGCAGGGCAATGCTTTCTGCCGAACCTTTAATATTCACTTCCCCTCCGGCTAAATCAACCCTTATTTCCTTTTCACGGGTAATTGATAAGACTACCGTCTTTTTCCCGGAAAAATCGAGATGATATAAATTAGGTCGATTTACCTCCGTTCTGATGGAATAAACCCCATCATTAACCACCACTTTAGCCACTTCTTCAAATTCGAGAAGCCTGCCATTGAAGCTCTTTAGTGTAACAGATTGAATATCCTTTGAAACCTGACCCTTGATCTTGATTTTCTGACCCACTACACTCACTTCAACAAACAATATTGCGAGTGTGATCACCATTAGCTTTTTCATTTCCTTTTATTTTGAGTTTATCCCACAAAGAAAAGTGAGGACTTTAATCGAGTCGTTCGGAAACGTGTGATCCAACCTTAAAAAGTTGAAGAAATCAGTTCGAATAAATGAAATCACAAATTCGAACTAGTTGAGGGGCTTATCTCACACTCTTTTTGAATGCCGTTGGAGTCTGTCCTGTCTTCTGTCTAAAGAGTGTGTTGAAGGAAGATTTAGAGTTGAAGCCAACCTCGTACATAACCTCTAAAATAGTCTCCTTAGGGTCGGTTGGATTTAGCAATCGTTCCTTGGCCAGGTCAATTCTGTACGTGTTAATAAAGTCGATGAAATTCTGCCTGAGATACCTATTGATAAGATTGGACAATCGCCTCGGAGGTAAATCGATTTGTTTTGCCAATTCATTCAATGTTAGCCCAGAGTCCTTGAAAGGTTCTTCTGTCTGCATGTATGTTTGAATAGATTCAAGTTGTGCTTTGATCAATTCTTGATCTTCAGGATCGGTTTCAAGTCGTATAGCTATTCTCTCGTCCTCGGTAGTAATGCCTTGAAAAATCATGGGTTGTTTCAGCCCTTTATAGAACATTCCATTGATCAAGACCAACAGTGAAAGATTGACCAAAGAAACTCCTGGAATTACATCAATATCTTGGTAGAAATGCTGATAAATATCCACCAAAAAAGTCACCGTGAATAGAATAAGCGTCCATTGGAGCCAGGAAAGGTTCATTTCAGAAATGGTGGATTGAGTTTGTTTGACCACTTTTCTGTATTTGATTATGTCCCGAATTGACACAGCACTGTAGGCAATCAAACTGACGTAGAGCAAAGATCCGAACTTAGGGCATAGACTAAATCCTATCAATGAAGAGATCGTCATTACACCGAGCGGGATACCGTGATAAGCAGTTGAGGTGGAGATTTTAAGATCCTCATAAATCAGAGCTTTAGTATACAAATAAAGCAGGGGCCCATAAGCAAAACCGAATAGGCAGAGATATGGGCTGACCGTTTCAAAATCCCAAACGAGTCGCTCCATCAAAATCACCACCATCTGAAAGCAAAGGACAAAAAGTAGCGAAGCCAGAAACGAATTTGCCACGCGTTTAGGGCTGCGAGATGAAACCAGAATAATGGCAAACATCAGACTCTGGAATCCGATGAAGAGAAGAGCAATTTCTTGAACAGTGAATGTCAATGGGTAATAACTTCAAAATGCTATTACCCAATATGGTAACTCGGCTTGTGATTCACAAGCAAGGTCGATGGTCAGAGTATTCGATTAATTGGTGGCTTCTGTGACAATCTTCATGAATTCACCCAACTTATTGGGTTGCAACCATCGTGTTACGATTACCATGTTGTTGGCTTTGTCCACTACAATGTAATTTCCTCCAAAGCCAGCCGCATAGTATATCGATTCGTCATCAACACCTTGCCATTTTCTTCTACCTCTATTTAGCCACCACATATAACCATAGCTCGCATTGGCCTCCGATGATACCTGAACAGCATCAACCCAGTCTTTAGAAATCAACTGTTGCCCATTCCAATTTCCTTCATTGAGAAAGAGTAGTCCGAATCGGGCATGGTCGGCAGCACTAATAAACACACCACCTCCTGAATGACCACCACCAGTGACCGACTTCATTTTGATACCATCAATCGTAACCCAAGCATCATTATAGCCGAACCATCTCCAGGTAGTTGAGGCCCCTATCGGATCCATAATGTTCTCTTTCAATACTTGTGGTAAGGGCTTTCTCCAGACATGAAGCAGAGAATAGGCCAACACATTCACTCGCACATCGTTGTATTCCATCACTGTACCTGGCTCTACCGGTTTAGTAAACTTCCAGTCATCAATCCCACCGTTTCTAGGAGGTCGGTCACCCCAATCTTTAATCCCAAAAAGCTCTCCCTGCCAAGCAGAGGACTGATTTAACAAAGTATGCCAGTCGATCTTGGAGTTATGAGCTCCGTCAAATGTTCCATCCCACACGTATTGACCGACTTTGTCTTTCACATTGCTGATCAGACCATTATCAATTGCAAGGCCCGCCATTGTAGAAAGGTAACTCTTGGTAACGCTGAAGGTCATATCTACTCGATCTACTTCTCCCCATTGTGCTACCACGTATCCATTCTTTATAATCATTCCAGCAGGCCCTCCTCGTTTCTTAGTGGGGCCAAGTATCTTATGAAAGGGCTCTCTCCTAAATCCCTCAAGAATAGCAACGCGCAGATCTTTAGATCCCGAATACTCATTTGCTTCAGCAAATTGTACCGCTTCTGTGATCTTGGTGGCATTTAGCCCCAAAGATTGTGGGGTTCTTGTCTCCCACTGCCCACGTGGAGGAAAGTAATTCTGAGCCTCAAGCAAAGGAGCGGCTATAAATAGTACCAATAGAGTGGATAGGAATAGTCTTTTCATCAGGTCAATTTTCGACCGATTTAAGGAGTTTGGCAAAAAATAACAAGAGATGTTTGACAGAGGGTAAAACGAAAGGGGGCTCTGCAACCCCCTTTCTTCCTAATCAAAAACATGTAATATTTACATGTCTTAATAATTCCTTTTTCAACCGAATTATTATGTCAAAGTTAACAGAAATTAATTAATGTAAACTTGAGATAACATTAAATTAAAATAAGCCTAATGATCGTAGCTGTTAATCGTCTTACCCTCAAATCGTTATGGGTTCTGCCTCGATTTCTAAGACTATCGGGAAAGGCGCTAAAACAGGCCAAAAATGCCAATGGAAATATGTCTGCGATAGTTAGAAACCAAGACTTTAAATACTTTTGGTCATTCACCACTTGGCAGACTGAGGAAGATATGAAGGCCTATTTTCGGTCCGGAGCGCATCTGAAGGCCATAAAAAGAACCAGTGAATTGGCATCAGGACTACTTTCCACTCATCGCGAAGCCAATTCCATTCCTTCACTATCAAAAGCACATGTTTGGTTCAAAGAAGATCCTGATTCGGACAAGTCAGCCATGTTCTTAAAGAACAAAAAAAATTAACATGGATAAGGAAAACCTCAGACATCGAATCAAAGAGGAACTCGCCAAAGTCCAAAAGGACATTGAGGATTTGGAGGAGCAAACGAAACCCATCTCTCCCGAAAATTCGCTTGGACGCATCAGTAGAATGGATGCCATAAACAACAAAAGTGTCGTTGAAGCATCTCTGCGACAAGCCCAGGACAAAGAGCATAAACTGGAAGAAGCATTATCCAAGATTGATGAGAAGGATTTTGGAATTTGTATCAGGTGTAAACAGCCAATTCCAGAAGGCCGGATCATGCTAATGCCTCATGTTAAAAAATGTGTGAATTGCGCCTGAGCTACATTCCCAGCCACTTTTTGAAGGATGAACTCTTTTCTTCGCTTACCGTAATTTGATCTTCTGTCAACACGGTGGTTTCGATCAACAATTTTCCTTTATGATATTTATGAACCCCTTGGATCAAAGAAAAGCGGATCAAATACTGCCGATTTGCCCTGAAAAAGTCGTCTGGGTCAAGAAGATTAGTGAGGTCATCGAGCGTATGGTCAATCAAGTGTTTTTTACCACTGTTAGTAACCAGATAAACTATACCATTCCTGGTATAAAAATATCCGATGTCGTTAGTTTCAACTGAAAGCATTTTATCTCCCTGCTTCACCAAAAAGCGATTCTTATACTTTTTATCATCAAGTCGGATATGCTGAATCAGGTCGTTAAGATTTGTGGATTGGCCTCTATTGAACATGGTCAACATCTGCTCGTACTTTTCTAAACTTAGAGCCAGTTCCTCCGTTTTTATTGGCTTTAACAAATAATCAATGCTATTTACCTTAAAAGCCTTGAGCATATAATCATCGAAGGCTGTCGTGAAGATCACCGGTTTTACTATTTCTACCTGGTCGAAAATTTCGAAACTGATACCATCACTGAGTTGGATATCCATGAAAATCAAATCAGGTTGATTGTGATTATTAAACCATTTGACCGATTCTTCAACACTGTCAATGACTTCTACTATCTCAATACCGGGTCTTACTTCGTCTAGTATCTTCTGAAGTCTTCTGAAAGCAGGTGCCTCGTCTTCAATGATCAGAACTCTCATTCAGATATCAGTTCTATTTCCTTATGGTGAATCACGTCAATCAATGGAACGGCTACCATGAAATTATGAGCCGTTGTGATAATGTCAATTTTCTTATCTCCCAGATACTCATACCGCTTTTGGATATTAGCCAATCCGGTTTTAGTAGACTTCTCAATAACGGTCTTCTTTTGTAGGTTGTTCTTAACCACAACCGATTCACCATTCTCGACATAGATAGAAATGTGAAGAGGGTGGGTTTTTGAGATTGTATTATGTTTAATCGCGTTTTCCACTAACATTTGGATGGTCAGGGGGGCGATATAAAAACCATAGTAATCTTGATCGATGGATGTTTTCAAGGTGAGGTTTTCAGGATATCTCATTTTGAGTAGGAAAACATAAGCTTCAACGAAATCCATTTCGTCCTTTAATGAAACCAGCTCTTTCTCCTTATTCTGCAAGATATACCGATACACCTCACTGAGTTTTTGAGTGAACTCCACAGCTATATCCGAATCTTCGGGGATTAAAGCGGTCAGTGTGTTCAAACTATTGAAAAGGAAGTGTGGACTCATTTGATTTTGAAGTACTTCAAACTGTGTACGAATTTGTTGGTTCTTCAAAGATTCATTCACCTGAATAGTATGCTTCCATTGCTCGAAGAAATAAACACATTCGTAGAGTATACCAATGGTTCCTGCAGCCATAAAGTTCTTCAGCGTATGATCGAATACGATAGCCGGCTGCGTGATTTGATCAATTGATTTAATCCCTAATGCAACGCAACCACCAAAATCACCCACTATTAAGAATAGCGACAACCAAAGCATTGTCAAAATCAATCGTCTCGGAGTTTGACGAATCAACGGATAGCGCCTTCTGAAGTACATAAACACCAGAAAGGCTCCATTCCAGAACAAGGCCGTAAAGAACAGACTCACCAAGAACTTCTGTGTCCATGTCTCATTTTGTTCAAGGCCATAAACCATGGACATGATCAAGGCAAGGAACGGGATTCCTACCCATCTGATATGAATTTCTTTGATCTTCATCTGATTCAAAGATATTAATTCAATTAACACACCAATCCGCTTTGACATTGAAGCCGGGAAACCCACAAATCAGACCAGAGATTTGATGGTTGAAATGGGCAATCAATTTTAGAAGGGCTTAACCTGATATTACCGGCTTAAAGTTTGTTTATTCCGGTATCGCTGGCAAATGAATTTCGCGCGTATTGATGAGAATTTACCTTGAGTAAAATTCAACAAACACAACAATGAAAAAACTACTACTTCCAATTGCAATGCTTGTGATGCTAGTACCGTCATCTCTCGTGGGACAAACCCAAGTCGTGAAAGGCCAGGTAATTGATGCACAATCTGAATACCCTCTTTTCGGAGCGAATATTATACTTATTGGGTCTGATCCATTAATTGGAGGAACGTCTGATCCTGATGGAAAATTCAGGATTGAAGCAGTTCCAATAGGAAGGCAAAACTTCGCCATTCAATACATCGGCTATAAGACGATTACAATTCCCAATGTTCTTGTGACCACGGGTAAAGAGGTGGTTCTAGAGATCCGGCTCGAAGAATCAGTCGAAAAGCTTGAGGAAATTGTAGTTACATCTGAGGCAGATAAAGATGTCCCGATCAACGAACTTGCAAAGGTTTCGGCCAGAACCTTTAGCCTTGAAGAAGTCACTCGCTTTTCAGGAGGGCGAAATGACGTAGCCAGGTTGGCAACCAGCTTTGCCGGTGTCAGCGCACCTGACGACTCAAGAAATGACATTGTTGTGAGAGGAAACTCCCCTACCGGTCTTTTATGGAGGATTGAAGGAATCCCTGTGGCCACGACCAATCATTTCAACACCCTGGGAACAACCGGTGGACCAGTCAATGCGCTAAATACTAACCTATTAAGAACTTCAGATTTCCTAACGGGAGCTTTCCCAGCTGAATACGGAAATGCCAACTCGGCTGTATTTGATGTACAATTTAGAAATGGAAACTCAGACAAAGTGGAGTTCACAGGTCAAGTCGCGGCATTTAGCGGAGCCGAATTTATGGTCGAAGGCCCTATCAGTAAAGAGAAAGGATCTACGTTCATCACCTCCTATCGTTACGGAATTGCAGGGGTGGCTGCCCCCGGTACCAATGCCATTCCCAACTACCAGGACCTCTCCTTCAAAATGAATTTTGGAAATACGAAACTTGGTCGGATAGAATTGTTTGGTTTTGGCGGTACGAGTAGCATTGATTTTTTCGGTGACGAGATCGATGAAGATGATTTGTTCGCCAATCCAAATCAAGATGCCTTTGTCGAAGGCGAAATTGGTTTGATTGGACTGAGCAACTTAATTCGAATTGATAAGAATACCTACCTCAAAACAATCCTTGGAGCTTCAACTAACTATAACCAATACTTGCAAGATAACCTGATCAAGGATATAAATGGAGATTTGATCTCCAAGTATCGCGCTACCAACGTCCGGAACCGAGAAAACAGATTTACATTTTCCACTACCCTGAATAAGAAATTCAATGCCCAATGGAGCCTTAGGGCGGGAATTCTCAACGAAAAGCAAGATTTAAATCTATTTGTAGAAGACCGGGATAACCAACCCGGGATTCCTGATGCAGATAATGATGGCATTCCGGATCGATTCGTTGAAGAAATTAACTTTCAGGATGGTTTCAATTTGACACAGGGATTTGTTCAAACGGAATACAAAATCACCGATGATTGGAGTATAACCACAGGTCTTCACAGCCAGTATCACAGTCTGACCGAGGATATTGCCCTGGAACCTAGATTTGGTCTTAGTTGGCAGGCAAAACCAAATCAGCGCTGGAGTTTTGGTTATGGAATGCATGCACAATCTATTCCTGCACCAATCCTGTTCTTTCAGGAAGAAGTTAATCCTGGAGTATTTGAGCAAACCAATGCGAACCTCGAATTCATGAGAAGCCATCATTTCATATTCGGATATGATTTAAACCTTGGAACCAATTGGCGACTCAAGGCAGAGACTTATTTACAGTCGTTAACCAATATTCCGGTAGAGAATACACCGAGCAGTTATTCGATTCTCAATGAAGGTTCTGACTTTGAATTTGATCAACGTGGCTCATTAGTCAACAGTGGTACAGGCACAAACTATGGTGTTGAACTGACTTTAGAAAAGTTTTTCAGCAACAACTACTACCTTTTAATGACAACTTCAGTCTTTGAGTCCAAATACAAAGGCAGTGATGGAATCAGGCGCAACACCGCTTTCAACAACAACTTCGTTTTCAACGCACTTTTCGGTCGAGAATGGAAATTTGGTCCTGGAGGTAAGAACACCTGGACATTTGACACAAAGTTGACGACTTCAGGTGGTAGGCCTTATACGGCCATCGACTTAGATGCAACGAGAAATAATGCAGGCAGAGAGGTATTGAGAGAAGGGTTTGCCTTCGAACAGCGATACGGTGACTATTTCAGGTGGGATGTCAAATTCGGGGTACGACTCAACAGCAAAAAGAAGCGGGTTTCGCACCAATTCTTCATCGACCTACAAAACGTTACGAATCGCAAGAATGAATTTGTAAGAAGATACAACGAGGTTACTGATCAGATTAACCTCGTAGAACAAATCGGTTTTTTTCCTGATATTCTCTACAGAATACAGTTTTAATAAGCAGGCACTTCTCCTAGTTGGAGAAGTGTTTTTTATATCTTGTAGCATGGTGTCATTCACAACCACGCTCGAGCAACTTGACTATAATATCTGGAGTTACCATTTACCCGTTTCAAAAGAGATCACAGAACAATTCACCAATGGATCAGATCGGAGAGTGGTCTGCACAATCAACGGCTCTGTGAAGATTAATAGTGCCTTGATGCCTTTGGATGGCGGCAGCTACATTCTTGTAAATAAAAGAATACGAAAAAAGCTGGGCTTGAATGAAGGAGATAAGGTTGACGTTAGCCTGGAAAAGGACTCCAGTGAATATGGTATGCCAATGCCAGAGTCATTTCAGGTCCTACTCGATCAGGACGAGGTTGGAAGCAAGTATTTCCATGAGCTTACGCCAGGAAAGCAAAGAAGCCTGATTTATATCGTTGGCAAGGTGAAGAATATCAATAGTCAGCTGAATAAAGGAATGGCAATTTTAGAGCACCTTGCTGAATACCATGGAAAGCTCGATTTCAAGCGATTGAATGAGAAAATTAAAGAATATAATCAGCGTGGGAAGATGCGATAATCGATTGCTCCATTTGTTTTTACACCTCGAATTCATTATATTCTAACACCTTTCCCTATTTCTTTTTAATCTATTTTAACCAACGAGGTAACTATGAATTTTACTGGCGTAAGTACACCTGAACCCCCGAAAACCGTGAAAAAATATCGACCAATTACAGACTATATGACACGTGATGTCTATACCCTCTCCCCTGATCAAAGCATCGCAGATGCGATGGATATGTTTTTAGAAAAAAAGATATCAGGCGCGCCAGTGAAAGATGATCGAGACCACATCGTTGGGATCATCTCAGAGATCGACTGTATGAAAGTAATGGTTGATGAAGCCTATCACAATTTACCCCATGGCCGAATCTCAGTTTCCCAGTATATGACTGAGAATCCTCAGACACTCAATGATACCATGGACGTGCTTGATTGCGCCCAAAAGTTTCTTTCCACGCATTTCAGAAGATTTCCCGTGGTGGATGTAAATGGAAAGCTCGTTGGAACAATTAGCAGAAGGGATATTCTTCGCGCCACAAGAGATTTAAAAACTTCAACTTGGTAATATATCAATCGATTCGATCGTAACATGATCGAACTAATTTTGACGGACATTTTTGAACATGTCCGTCTTTTTTATTTATTTGTTATACAATTATTTATTAAATACATATTCAATGAGTAAATCGATTGGATCTCTCGAAGAGATTGTGCTGTTGATTGTCATTGTTTTGGAGGAGAATGCTTATGCGGTCACGATCGCAGAAGAGTATCAACGCCAATTCAATAAGTCCATTACAATCCCAGCCATTCACACAGTCCTCAGGCGCCTGGAGCAAAAGGGGTTGATCAAATCCCGTGTTGGGGGTGCCACTAACCTCCGCGGAGGCAGAAGCAAACGCTACTATTCTATAACAAAAGTAGGTTATGAAACGGCAAAAGAGCTAAATGAGCAACGTTCAGTGCTCTGGAATATGGCACCAAAAATCTCATTTAATTAATGGAGTCTACACCCCAATATCGTCCACCAAAATGGGCCGATCGCTTTCTTCAGTGGTATTGTGATACAGAGCTTATCAATGAAATTCAGGGTGATTTGCACGAGGTTTTCTATATGCGGAGTGAAAAGGTCGGTCGGTCAAGAGCCCAATGGCTCTTTGTATGGGAGGTTTTCAGGTCATTCAAACCTTCCAATCTCAAACAAAGCAACAGGTTCAAAAACTTAAATTATTTCCACATGATTCGCAATCACTACACTATTTCAATACGGAATTTGTTAAAACACAAATTCTACTCTTTTATCAAGATTCTCGGCCTAGCAATAGCAATGGCCTCCGTCATTCTTATCAGTTCCTTTGTTTACAATGAGTTGAGCTATGACAAATTTCACGATGGGGCTGATCGTATCTATCGTTTCTCTGAAATTTTCACCAATGACCAAGGGGTAGTGATCGAAAAGTCGGCCAGCATCCCCTTCCCTTTTGGCCCTACTTTTAACACTGACTATCCGGAAATTCAAACAGTCAGACTTTATCAGACATTTCAGAAGGTTCCGTTGCTGACAGATCGTGAGAGTCAAAAGAGCTTTTATGAAGAGGAACTGTTCTTCACTGATTCCACTTTCTTCAATATTTTTTCCTTCGAATTGGTTCAGGGCAACCCCCAGTCCGCCCTTAGTAATCCCGGCTCACTTGTGATTACTGAAAGCATGGCTGATAAGTACTTTCCAGGGGAAAATGCCATGGGTAAGACCGTGTTTTTCGAAAATCAACTACCGCTAACAATCACTGCAATTGCGAAAGACCCTCCATTAAACTCTCATTTCCGGTTTGACTTCTTATCCACCATTTTCAACACTCAGGAAATATTTGAGGCGTCCGGAAACCGCTTCTCGTTTAACGGATGGTACTGGAATCCTTGTCATACCTATGCCAAAGTTCCAAAGGGAATGACCATGGATCAGCTTCAGGCCTATACGGATGAGTTTATTCCAAAGCATTTTCCCAAACGCATGGTCCCTTCGTTGGAGTTTCCAATTCAGAGACTAACTGACATTCATCTCAATTCGAATTTATACCAGGAAATTGAGGCAAACAGAGACTTTAAGTCAATTTACATTGCCCTTGCTATAGCCGCATTCATAGTCATTATTGCGGTCATCAACTTCATGAATTTGAGCGCTGCCCGTTCTTCTCAGCGTGCCAGGGAAGTTGCTGTAAGGCAAGTGATGGGTTCTAACCGCAAACAACTGATACATCAATTTCTGACAGAATCTCTAATCACGAGTATCATTTCTTTAGTCTTTGCCATTGGTTTAGTTTCAATTTTTATTGGTCCTTTTGAACAAATCACTAATGCCCCTGTGAACCCGGCCATCTTACTTCATCCAATGTTCATAAGTGCAGTAATCGCCTTTACGCTCATCATTGGAATTCTGGCCGGCTTGTACCCTGCTCTGATCATCAGCGGCTTCAGACCGATTGATGCGTTGAAAATAGGATCTATAAAACTAAGTGGGAAAAAATCGTCCGTACTATGGAAAGGTCTGGTTGTGTTTCAATTCGCAACCTCGATTATTCTCATCATTGGAGCCATTGTGGTCAACCAACAACATTCTTTTTTACTCAACAAGGACATGGGCTTTGACAAAGAACAGGTAGTGATGCTTCCCATTCGCGGAACTAGCGTCAAAGAACGGTCTGAAGAGTTTAAAGATGAACTCAGCAGATACAGCAATATAGTCAGTGCTTCCGCCATGTCCGATATTTTAGGAAATGATGTACCCATGAGGCCCTTCTTGTTGCAAGGTGAGCAAAAGTCGCAGAACTTGCCAGGGCTCTTTGCTGATTTTGATTTCGTGAAGACCTTTGGTTTGAAGATCATTGACGGAAGGGATTTTTCTGAGGAGTTAGAAACAGACAAAGAAACATTCATCATTAATGAGTCTGCCGCAGCTTTATGGGACACTACAGGACTGGACGGAAAGGCCATTGGTTGGGCCAGAAAATTTCGCCCGGTAATTGGCTTGGTAGAGGATTTCCATTTTGCAGACCTCAAGCAGACGATTCGTCCTCTTGTGATTACTTACTCCCCGGGGTGGCATGCTTATTTAGCCATAAGAATCCGTCCTGAAAACATTATTGAATCAATGCAGAATATTGAAGGTGTTTGGAATCAATTCGAGCCGAATAGACCCTTTACCCCTTTCTTCCTCGATGATCGATTAAACTCGATTTATCAAAGCGAGCAAAAGGTTAGTCAGATGGTGGGATACTTTTCCATTATCTCGATTTTTCTTGCTGCTCTTGGCTTGTTAGGGCTTACCAATTACTCAACTTTGTTGAGAGTCAAGGAGATTGGGGTAAGAAAGGTGTTAGGTGCTTCCATACCTAGTATTTTAAAACTACTCTCTAAGGATTATGCCGTTTTGGTCATTGTCGCAAATTTGATCGCCTGGCCTACAGCGTGGTTTTTTGCTCAGGAGTGGCTCGCCAACTTCACCTTCAAGATTGAATTGAGCCCTTGGGTCTTCATAATTGCCGGAACTTCAACATTCGTGCTTTCCATTCTGACTATCTGCTTCCAGGCACTTAAAACGGTGCATTTGAATCCATCACAATCCTTAAGAACTGAATAATGAAAAAACTCAACTTATTTCTGGTAGCACTGGTCTGTCCGGTACTACTAAGTGCAACTGATATTAAAATCGAAAATGATTATTTCTCTCACAATTCAAGGTCCAGAGATAATCGTGAACCTCATGTGGTCTTTACTGTCAGTTGGAAGAATGCGTGGAGAAACGGCAAGAATCATGATGCCGCGTGGATATTTATGAAATTCGTAAATGATGGTGGTGGATATCGACACATCTACCTGAATCCTAATGATATAGAAATAATCGATGATGGACCTGTAGCTCCGATTGTTCAGGTTTCTGAAGATAAAACCGGAATGTTTATTTATCCGGCTTCCAACTATCGAGGGGATGTAAGTTGGAGAATCAAAATGAAAGTCGACAGTAGTACCTTTATTCGGTTCAATCCAGGGAGTGCGAAATTGAAGACCTCCGCAATTGAAATGGTCTATATCCCCGAAGGAGGCTTTACCCTTGGAGATCCTGATGAAAGGGCACTTTCCTTCTCTTCCTTTTTCAAATCAGACGCAAGTGGTAACCCTGATGGTTTATACAAAATCACTTCCGAAGACCAGGAAATTAAGGTCGGACCGGAACGCGGTGCTCTCTACTATACAAGCCTCCACAAACCTTATCAAGGTGATATGACGGGCACTGTACCTGCCTCATTCCCCAACGGCTACAGTGCTTTTTACATTATGAAGTATGAAACCAGTCAGGGACAATATACAGATTTTCTAAACACACTTTCGGGCGGACAAAGCCAAATGAGGGCTCCCCATGGTGGCAAAGGCTATTATAAATACAGAGGCACCATAAAAATAAAGGATGATAAATTCTATGCGGGCAAACCCGCCCGTCCTGCTAATTATATCACATGGGATGATGGAGCAGCTTTTGCCGATTGGGCAGGATTGCGTCCAATGACAGAATTGGAGTTCACCAAAGCATCCCGGGGTCCGGGAGAACCTATCCCTCATGAATTCCCATGGAACACCGATAGTAAGGAGCAAATTCTAAGAAGGGTCAACTTGGAGGGTGATTTGGTTCTACTCAACGGCCTTGATGAATCGCAGCTGAATGACCAAAATCGAGATCAGTTTGGGGCTTCTTATTATTGGGTAATGGACCTGGCAGGTAGCTTATGGGAAAAGTGTGTTACTATTGGCCACGATATCGGTAGAGCCTACAAAGGGAGTCACGGGGATGGAAATTTAACAGGCTATGGTAAGGCAAACAATGCTGATTGGCCCAAAGGAATAGATGAGGAAGGAGGATATGGCTATCGTGGTGGAGGCTTCTACTATAATGGTGGCTCAAATACTGAATTCAATCCACATAGTCCAATCGCGTATCGACCATTCGGAAGTTGGGCAGGTGGAACGCGGTCCGTAGCGTACAGTCAACGCTATGTGCGAACAGCTCCGAAAAGATAATTTTCAGTTCAGTTTATATATCTGGAGATGGTGCTTGGGCCATCGGCTCAAACACCACTCTTCAGGTGATTACCCTCAAAATTCACCAAACAAATCCTGATCCGGAAGCTCCACAGAGCGCGCCAAATCGCGCATAAAATCTCTGAATACTAGAAATTGTTGTTGTAAGGTCGGACCTGAAAAGTCATGCGTGCTATTGAGCAGTCCAACTACCACAGTACCGTCATCATGTACGTATAAGGTCGATATGGTTCCGGGCATGGCACCGGAATGACTATAATTATCTTCATCTATCAGCCAACCTGCACTGAACCCTGAGTCACCTGCTTCAGTGACCATTAAGGCCTGGCTCTCTGCTGAAATAATATCAGGAAACGTAGGGTCACCGTCTGTAGCCAATGCAAATCGCGCCAGATCGACCACACTTGCGGTCCAACCACCATGTGAATCCATCAGTTGAAGGTCACCAATCCCCCCATAAGGAAATTCAACAAATCCGCCATCTGAATCAAAGACTGATAGCACTCTTGAGGTAAATGGGTGATAATAGGAAACCTCATTTGGGTGCCTATCTGCTTTATGGCTAAATGCCACCTTTGGAGCTGTAACTCCGATTGGGTCCAGTATATGCTCTTTCACATACTCTTCATAAGTCTGACCCGACTTTGCCTCGATTATCCGTCCAAGAAGCACATAGTTCATGTTTTGATAAGCGAATGCTTCGCCCGGATTAGCTGCCAGGCTTTGATCCGTCCACCATGCAAGTATTTCCTCGATTGGCGGAGGGCTGGCAACTTCCTGAATTATAGCAACATCCGCCTGATTGAACATTGGATCTTGAGGTAGATTGATTCCCGAACTATGATTTAATAATTGACCCACTGTAATACTTGTGAGTCTCGAATCTCCAAGATTTACCTGGGGCAAAATATCCTGAAGTATACTGAACATTCGCTCATTTAAATTAAGCTGACCACTGTCTACTAATTTCAAAATGGCTGCTGAGGTAAAAATCTTGCTAATATCTGCGATCCGAAAAATGCTGGTAGGTGTGACTACCCCAAAATTCTCAATATCGGCCACGCCATATCCCCTCGCCATTACCAATTTATTATTCTTCACTACGGCATAGGCCACACCAGGAACCGAAAATGTCCGCATATAGGCAACCATGGTCGAGTCAAACTCGGCATTCCCCTCCCCTGAAACATTGAATACTTGTAATACGAATTCTCCGCTTGAGGTACCGTCAGTTGCAGTAATTGTCGTTACACCATGTCTTCTTGCAGATACCAGCCCCTGGCCATTAACACTTGCCGTTTCCGGACTGCTACTTTCCCAAGTCAAGCCCTCAAATGCTACTCCGTCTACAAATGCATTTAACTGAAGTGACTGGTTAATACCCACGATAACATCGGCCCCTGTCTCTGACTCAATGGTGATTATTACATTCGGCTCATCATCTCCTTTACAACTTGATAGATATAGTGGAATGCTTACTACCAAAGCGGCTCTGATTAAAAACCGAAACTGTTTTTTTATGATATTAAAACTCACGATAAACGTAATTTTGAACTCTAAACTCTTTAATTGAATTATTCTTACTTTCTAACGTAATAACACTGTAATGTTACTTAAACCCTTCTTTTTAATTGGCCTTTTCGTAGCTATTCTGACCTTATCAAATAACATTCATGGACAGCGGAAAGTTTATGAGGCCTTCATGAAAGGAGACAAAGTAGGTGAAATGGCTGTAGTTAGAGAAGTAAACGATGAATCTGATAAGATTTCGGTGGTTAGTCACATTGAAGCCCACATGATTGTGAAAATCCGGGTTGATTATGAAAGCCACAGCACATACATGGATGGGAAGCTGATGGAGGCTGAAGCAATAAGCAAAACCAACGGACATGAACATTCGATTACTCATACCATCCTAAAAAGCGATGGATATCAAATTACAAAAGGACGCAAAACGCATATCTTGAGTGACTTAGATCTTCATGGTGGCGATCTTTTTTACTTTGAGGAACCCCAAGGAATTAACAAAGTTTACGCCCTTTCCAGTGGGTCTGTGCTTGAGGTTGAAAAAGAGGGAATGAACGACTACTATTTTGAAGAAGGAGGAAAGAAAGAATTGCATAGATACCAAAATGGCGAGCTGATTGAAGTACATCTTGAACATAAATTCTACACTATCGTCTTCAAACTTAAGCGCTGATACCCCATTCGTATAATTCTCTCCACTTCCCTTCTCTGATTTTCTAAATTCAAGCACTTAATCCTTAAACTATGAGAAGAATTGCTTTCCTATCCATGTTGCTCGTAGCGGCAATAGGTGTTCAAGGTCAGTCCAACGAAGACCTCAAAAAAGAAATCGAGAGCCTCAGGTCCCAACTGGGGAATATGCGACATACATTTGACCGAATTAACAAAGGCATTGATGACTTAATGTGGTACAATAAGGTTGGAGATGTAGCCTATGTTGATAAAGTGGAACTCACAGGACCACCGCGTAGGGTAATCCGAAATCCTACCGGCCAAGGTGCTAAAAACCCAGTAAGATTTAAGTCTTATGTGTTTATCCCAAAGAGTGTTGACCCTTCAAAGAAGTATCCACTGGTTGTACTCCCTCATGGAGGTGTGCATAGTAATTTTAACACCTTTTATGCGCACATCATCCGGGAATTAATGGCCCAGGAATATGTGGTGATTGCTGCAGAGTACCGTGGAAGTACGGGCTACGGGCGGGGGTTTTATCGACTCATTGACTATGGAGGCTTAGAAGTGAACGATGTCAAGGCGTCAAGAGACTATATGGTGGAAAACTACGATATCGTTGACTCGGATCGAATTGGAATTTTTGGATGGAGTCATGGTGGGCTGATTACGTTGATGAACCTTTACAACTTCCCAAAGGAATACAAGGTTGGCTATGCAGGCGTACCAGTTAGCGATCTAATTGCCAGAATGGGCTATAAATCCGATGGTTATGAGGCACTTTATGCAGCCGACTATCATATTGGTAAAGAGGCCTATCAGGATGTGGAAGAATACAAACAGAGGTCACCGGCATGGCAGGCTCATAAATTGCAGACCCCTCTCCTTGTTCACTCTAATACCAATGATGAAGATGTAAACGTTCTGGAAGTTCAACACCTTATTAAGTCTCTGAAAGCCGAAGGCAAGAAGTTTGAATCCGAGATCTATCAGGATGTACCTGGTGGTCACGCCTTTGATCGAATTGATACAAAAATGGCCAAGACTGTTCGATTAAAGGTCTATAAGTTCTTAGCTGGATATCTAAACCCACCCAAACCGTTCAGGAATTTAAAGGAATTACAAAAAGCCGGATACGGATACTAGATTAAAGGCGGGTATTTTACTCGCCTTTACTTTTTGAACCAATCTCTCAAAGGATTTTTAGGATCAAAGACGGAAGAAGGCAGCTTCTCAGAAGCATCAATTTTCTTATAATATTCAATTTGTATTTTTCTTCCATCTCTGAAAAAGGAGACTGTTTGCTCCACCCATCCACCACTGACATTCTTATGATCTGAATATTGAACATCCAATACACTGCCGTTTCCCAATGAACTGATTCTTCTCATGGTATAAAAATGATCTGCACTGACCCAAAATTGCTTGGTCCTTAAATCTCCCTTCTCTGCTCCAATCACATAGACCCTATGTCCGTTCAATCGATCTTCACGAAAAATGTTGATGTCATATCCATATTCTGTCAGTTTTTCCAGAATTGTGTGGGCTGGTCTGAAATAGAGGCCTCCTTTAAACAGAAGAAATTCTTGTGGTTCTAAACGAGTTCGATCCAATTCATAGTTATCAAATCGATAAGAAGAGTCATTTCTGAAAATGACAAAACGCCCGGGTTGGCCAAAATCGATCCTAAAATAGTCGGGGTATTTTACCGCTTCGTTCCAAATAGCAGTATCTCTTACAGCTCCACTCTGATCATACCGAATGGTCTCCTGTTCAAAGGTAAATTCCTGAAACCAGTTGCCACGATATCGCGTTTGCATGGCATCAAGCAACTGCGCTGTTGAATTAATTTGAGATATGGCAGGACAGGATATAGCTAAAAGGAAAACAATCAGGATATTCTTCAATTTCATAATCAAATCTAGTATCCTTTGGATTGATCGACCAGTGAGTTTTTGCTAAATGTTTCTCAATCTTTGAAATTTGGGGAATCCCTCCTCTAACTAAAATAAATCCAGAGTCCAAGGATTACCCCGATGAGCACCACTGTGAGGATAAGGTCTCTTTTACGGCTTGATGAGGCTTGCACAGTCGCATCCTTGGAGTAAGTAAGTCCGTCAATACTCTGCAATGCCGGTCGCTCAGTAATCAGGCTAACAACAATCAGCACTGCACTGCAAATCACAAATAAGAAGATAGCGAGATGTAGAAAGTTTATCGAAATGATACTATTCAAAACCCCGGGGAGACTTTCCTTGAATACGTCCATTACTAATAAACCCATTCCCAGTACAAATCCAGTCCAGAGAGAGGCAATTGCCCCTTTAGCGTTTAATCGTTTGAAGAAGATACCTAACAAGAACACCGCTGCGATTGGGGGTGATATGTATCCTTGAACAGTTTGCAAGTAGGTATATAACTGGCCGGAAATACGCTCCATCACAGGTATCCATATCAACCCGATTATTACCATAACGAGCGTTGCTATTTGTCCAACTCTGACCAGGTGTTTTTCTTCAGACTTGGGTTTCCATTTTTTATAGATATCAATGGTAAACAATGTAGAGCAGGAGTTAAACACTGAAGACAGGCTACTCATAAGTGCTGCAAGAAGTCCCGCAATGACAAGGCCTCGAACTCCGGTTGGCACCATGTTTTTGATCATAACAATGAGTGCCTGATCACTATTTTCTAGCCCAAAAATTCCTTTTTGAGTAAGGGCGTATGCGATGACGCCTGGGATTACAAAGAGGAACAAGGGTAACATCTTGAGAAATCCTCCAAAAATGGTACCCCTTCTTGCGTTCTCAATATTCCTTGCCGAAAGCACTCTTTGAACAATATATTGATCAGTACACCAGTACCACACTCCTAAAATTGGTGCTCCAAAAAGAATCCCTGTCCAAGGAAAATCAGGATCATTCATCGGTTTCCACATGGACATGAATCCATCACCCACATTGCTTTGGAGTTCCCCCCAGCCACCTAATTCCTGTAAGCCGAATACTGTCACCGCAATTGAACCTCCAATCAGGACGAACATTTGAATCATGTCAGTATAGAGAACAGCTTTTAGTCCTCCAAATACGGTATAAATACCCGTTGCCACTACAACGATAATGGCCCCAGTCCAGAATTCAACACCTATGGAAGTAAAGACAATCGCACCCGCAAAAATGGTCACTGAGATTTTCGTCAGGATATAGGCGATAATTGACATCCACGACAAATAATTCCTGGCACCGGAAGAATATCTTCTTTCAAGAAATTCCGGCATGGTAAATACACCACTTTTGAGATAAAACGGCACAAATACCCATCCCAATAGCAGCAACATAAACCCTGCAATGATTTCAAATTGAGCAACCGCTACTCCGGAAGAAGCACCTGTTCCAGCTAAACCTACCAAATGTTCAGAGCCTATATTCGAGGCAAAAAGCGAAGCTCCAATAACGAACCAACCGACATTCTTCCCTCCCAGGAAATAATTTGAAGATGAAGAACTGACCTTTTCTCTGACTGTGGCCCAAACTGCAATTGCAAAGACGATAACAAAATAGGCTACAATTACAGCTATGTCTAAGGTAGATAATGAAACCATTAGGAGAGATTAAGTTAGGACTATCTTAAAGATACAAGTTCACTCTTTCTGATAAACACGAACATAGTCAATTTCCATGGTCTGAGGCCAAATGGAATCATCAACACCAAGCTTTCCTCCCCAATTTCCTCCTACAGCCAGATTCAAAATATAATAAAACGGTCGATCAAACGGCCAGTCCATTGAACCTTCACCTGTATTGGAAAAGGTATGGTACTTCTGTTCATCCACATAAAAGTCAATCTTGTCATTGGTCCATTCAATGGAGTATACATGAAAAGTTTCATCAGCATCATCAATTATGAGTGAATCCATTTTTTGCGTACCCTTCATATGGTTGAATGAATAGGTGTGTACGGTTCCGTAAACTGTGCCTGGGTTAAAGCCCACGTTTTCCATAATGTCGATTTCACCACTGCGAGGCCACCTACCGTAATCATTTTCTGTTGGCAGCATCCAAATAGCAGGCCATGTTCCTCTTCCAGCAGGTAACTTCGCCCGAACTTCGAATTTTCCATAAAGCCAATCACCTTTGCCTTTACTTATAAGCTTGGCAGACGTATAATCTCTACTACCATTTTTTTCTTTTCTTGCGGTAATCAAAAGCACTCCATTTTCAATTCTAACATTTGACGGAGCATCTTTATAGTATTGAAGCTCGTTATTGCCAAATCCACAAAGTTGAGGACATCCATCCCCTGTTTGAACTGTCCATTTACTCAAATCAAGTCCACCATCGTAATCGAACTCATCTGACCAAACTAACTGGTAACTGGGTTCCGGATGAATCAGGAGCCAGATTGACCCAGTAGCAATTACCAATACTTTGAAGTATAAAACGAGATTCAATTTCATGAAATCAAGTTGAATTTGGTGGTTAACACAGATTCAGACGAACCCCCAATCATCACCTCAAACTCACCTTCTTCATACCCCCAAGTCATATCTCTTCGATAAAATGATAAGTCGTTTGCTCCGAGGCTGAATTCAATGGTCTGCTTCTCTCTTGATTGAAGTTTGACCTTTTTAAAACCCTTAAGCTCTTTAACAGGGCGCGTGACGGAACCTACCATATCACGAATATAAAACTGCACGACCTCCTCGCCTGCAACTTCTCCGGCATTTTCTACATCCACAAACACCCTTAATCGATCTTCAGCGGTAATTTGCTCCTGA
The DNA here is from genome assembly GCA_028281285.1 of Cyclobacteriaceae bacterium. Taxonomy (GTDB): domain Bacteria; phylum Bacteroidota; class Bacteroidia; order Cytophagales; family Cyclobacteriaceae; genus Roseivirga. The sequence goes on along the minus strand of JANQKF010000025.1, from coordinate 74,187 downwards.
CTGATCTGCAAATTGGAATATCTGAAAGTGGAATAACTAAGCCCAAAACCAAAAGGGAACAGGGGAGAATTTTTTTCGTCACGATATTTGGACGTGTATATGCGCTCGCTTTTAGGTTCAGAATAATCTCCATCATATGGTCTTCCGGTGGTGCGAGATCCATAATATATAGGTGCTTGTCCTACACTTCGAGGGAAAGTCACGGGCAGCTTACCTGAGGGATTATAATCACCGAACAGGACATCTGCCACAGCACGTCCTGCTTCAGATCCCAAGGCCCAATTAACTAGTATGGCATCCGCATTTTCTGCCAGCCAGGGAATTGCTATTCCTCTACCACACGATACCAAAGCGATGATTGGTTTGCGAAGCCTTTTAAGCTCTTTTAATAAGGACAATTGATTTCCAGGAAGGCCTATTTCAGCCCTGGATGCAGCCTCTCCGTTCATCACTGCCCCCTCACCCACTGCTACTACAAGAATATCAGAGTTTTGGGCTACCTCAATAGCTTCATCAAAGTATCTGGTGGTTTCATTATAAAGATGATAGCCCTCAGCATAGTTGATAGTCAGAGCAGGTGCCTTTTCCTTGATTCCAGTGAGAAATGAGATTGGATGGTAAGGCTTAGCAAAGTAGGCCCAACAACCATTCATTTCGGCAGAGTTCTCTGCCAATTGACCGATTAGTGCTATTGACTTACCTTCCTTGGCGAGTGGTAAAATTTGATTTTGATTTTTAAGGAGAACAATACTCTTCCTCGCCATATCATGTGCAGCAGAAAGATGTTTCCTGGACCTTAATTCGGTTTTCTCCCTTTTTTCGTCTGAATATCTGAATGGGTCATCAAACAACCCAAGTTTTTCTTTAAGTCTCAGAACGTTCCTGACCGCATGGTCCACAGTCTCCATTGAAACCTTCCCATCCTGTACCAACTGAGGTATATGTTCAATGAAGGCTTCTCCCATCATATCCATATCAGTCCCTCCTTCTATAGCTTGCTTAGCGGCATCACACGTATCATTGGCCGAACCATGGATTACCATTTCAGGAACTGAAGCCCAGTCGGATACTACCATGCCATTAAAGCCCCATTCCTCCCTTAGTATGTCCTGAAGTAAAAACTTACTAGCGGTGACTGGCACTCCATCAAACTCATTAAAGGAGGTCATGACTGTAGCTGCCCCAGCATCAATAGCTGCTTTGTAGGGAGGTAGATAAACCTCTCTAAGTCTACGCTCCGACATATCGACAGTATTGTATTCCCTACCTCCTTCAGCCGCTCCATATGCGGCAATGTGTTTCACACAAGCCGCCACAGTATAGGGCTTGGACAGATCATCTCCCTGAAAACCACGAATTCGCGCAGCTCCCACCAGGCTACCATAGAATGGATCTTCACCGGCTCCTTCTGCCGATCTGCCCCATCGTGCATCTCTGGCTATGTCAACCATTGGGGCAAAATTGAAATTGATTCCTACAGCAGTCGATTCCCTTGCAGCGATCCTGGCAGACTCTTCTATAGCTTCTATGTCCCAACTGGCGGCTTCGGCCAGTGGTATTGGAAACATAGTTTGGAACCCATGGATCACATCAGCACCAATAAGCAAAGGAATCTTCAAACGAGATTCCTCCACAGCAATTCTTTGAAGTCGAGCTGTATACTTCGCACCATGGATATTAAATAGCCCTGTGATTGTTCCATTCCGAATTCGATCATCAAATTCAGCAGATTCGGCAGTAATCATAGCAGGTCCTGTAACAAACAAGTCTCCTACCGGGAAGTTTAATTGTCCTGCCTTTTCTTCCAGGGTCATCTGAGCCAGCAAAGACTCAATTCTTTCGGACATCTGTTGAGTTTTTAATTGAGTTCGTATACTCTGATATAGTCGATTATAAATTTGGCCGAATCCACTGCAGGGTCTATATCTCCTCCCATTCCTCCACCCATAGCCAAGTTCACAATAAGGTTCTGAGGTTTGTTAAACGGCCATTCGAGTTCGTCCTTGTTTTTGTCGTAAGTATAGTAGTGCTTACCATCCACAAATGCCTTTATCTCACGGCTGTTCCATTCAATGCTATACGTATGAAACTTGTTAGTCATGTCTTCAATCTCAATTGTATTGGTGATATGGGTATTTTCCTTGAAGTAGTAGGTTCTTGTATGGCAAGATCCATGATTAATTCCATTGCCCGTTACATCATCAATCTCACTTCCCACACATTCAAGTACATCCACTTCGCCACAATACGGCCAAGACAATTCGTCCTCATAGGAATCTCCCAGAAGCCAGCCTGCTGCCCATGTTCCGTCACTAGAAGGTGCTTTAGCTCTGAATTCTATTTTCCCATATAAGAAGCTCTCTTTCCCACGAGTCGTCAAACGAGCTGAGGTCCATGCATGGCCCATATCATTTCTCCTTGCCTCGATAATCAAAGCTCCATTCTCAATTCTGGCATTTTCCCTTCTATCAACCGTATAATATTGTGGTTCATTATTACCCCAACCCCAATTGCCTACATCATAGGTCCATTTTGTAGTATCAGGAGCACCTTCTTGATCAAATTCATCTGACCAGACCAGAGACCATTTATCACCATCCATTTTTTGAGTATGTGTTTTTGGAGTCGTTTCATGGCGTCTCATTAGGGTCAAATCAAATTTGTCCATGCTTATCTCTTCTCCATTGATATGAACCATCATTTTATGAATGCCCTTTTTCAATGGACTCCCGTGTTTTTGTAGTGCTACTAACTCATTCGATTCGAGACTAATCTCGCCCGTCACATTGTATGTCCTATCGTCAGGATTGTCGTAATAGTCTTCTACCCATAGAGACCCTCTCCCTTTTGCTGAAACCGTTATTGCGTATCTACCACTTTCCGGAACGTTCACCTCAAAACTTAAGGTGGAATAACCACTCTTGTGTTCAACCAAATCCCCTGCTATAATTACCTCTCCGGACTTGTCGGTATAATCTTCCGCTTGTACAGTCACCGAAGTTCCATCAATGGATTTATGGTCTTTACCTTCCTCAGAATGTGAAGTACAGCTCCAGCCAAAGATGACTGATACTGAAATTACTAGTGTATATATGTGATTCTTTAATTTCATGTTTCAATTATTTTTTAACCAGAATTGCTTCAAGTTCCTCAAGACTTTTGCCCTTGGTCTCCGGTACTTTGCTCATGATAAAGAAGAAGCCAAGTACAGCAAATGCCCCATAAATAAAGAAGGTGGCTGCACTTCCTATGGTGGCCAATTCCCACGGGAAAACGAACTGAATTCCAAAACTTACACCGGAGTTCACAAGCCCGACAACAGATATAGCCAACCCACGAACGTGAAGAGGGAACAACTCAGAAAACAGCACCCACATCACCGGTCCGAGAGAAATAGCAAAGGAGGCGACAAAGCCCAATATGTCTACTAGAATTAAAGTAGGGTTTATTGAAATTCCCGCTGTAATCAATTGAGATTCATAACGTTTAGCATTTTCATCGCCAAGTAATTCTTTAATGGCATTTTTATAGGCTACATCACCCGAAAACTCTTTTCCTACCATAGGGTCGAGCAATGACTTGTCGATTTCCATTTCAATGGCTTCCAATTTATCTTCCTGCAGTTGATACGAAGCGGAGTTAAACCCATAGCCCAAAACCATCATGAAAATGGCGATTCCACCTACTCCTATAAGAAGCAAAGGTCTTCTGCCCAATCTGTCAATCAAGGACATGGCCAGTATCGTGAAAACCAAATTGGTTAATCCCACTAAAATGGCTTGAATAAAGGATGCATCTGTTCCAATACCTGATTGTTCAAAGATCATTGGGGCATAAAAGAACACCGAGTTGATTCCTGTGATCTGTTGTAGAATACCAATGACCAATCCTATAGTGAGAACAAATCGTAGTGCCGGCTTGAATAACTCACCTACTGGTATTTTAGTCTGCTGTCCTTTGTCAGCGATGGAGGTTTTGACTTCAGCAAGATCCGAAGCCGCTTCTTCTTCACTGCGAAACTTCAACAACACCTGGGTAGCTTCATCAAAGCGCCCCTTAACAGCCAACCATCTTGGGCTTCGTGGAACTCCCATCAAACCTAAAAAATAGAGAACTGCAGGAACCGTTTCAACCCCAAGCATCCAGCGCCAATTGTGTTTGTCAATCCCTAATGATGAAACCCATGAGGCATCCGAATCTCCCAATGAAACAATTAAGTAATTGCTAAAAAATGCAAGTGAAATACCTATTACAATGTTTAACTGATTGAATGAAACGAGCTTTCCACGAGCTTCGGGTGGAGCTATTTCCGCTATATACATTGGTGCGAGAATCAGAGAAGCACCCACTCCAATTCCTCCCAGCATTCTGAATATCAGGAACAGCGTGAAATTGGGTGCTAGTGCCGAACCAATGGCAGAAATCGCGAAGACAATAGCGCACAATTTCAAAACTAATCTTCTACCAATTCGATCGCTTAACGGACCGGAAACCAGCATTGCCAGTGCTGCGATTAACGTCAAAGAGCTAACTGAAAATCCGAGTTCAAGGTCTGTCAGGGCAAAATCGATTTGCACAAACTTGTTCACTCCAGAAATCACTGAAGCATCGAAGCCCATTAACAGTCCCCCGAGAGCAACGGTGGCCGCTACCCTGGTGGTAAACCTGTTTTTACTTTTCATGAAGTCAAAGTTTAAGGAAGAGGTGAGGGGAGCCTCAACTCTCCCCTCACCTCAAAGAAGTATTACTGGTATACTCTTATGTAATCGATTTCCATTGTGTCTTCCACGAAGGCAGGATCAATGGTTCCACCTAACGAACCACCCATTGCCACATTCAACAAGAAGTAGAAATCACCGGTGTACGGGTAATTATCCCCGTTTTTATTCGCTGGCTCATAGGTATAGAATGGAGTTCCATCCACATACCAAATAATAGCATCTTCGTACCATACAATAGAATAGACATGGAATTCACTAGCATCAGTAACAGTCGTTTCTCCACCATTGGCTGAACCTCCGGAGCCGGCATTATTATGCACTGTTCCTAAGATTTTATTCAAATCATTACCGGTATGTTCCATAATATCAATCTCTCCAATTGCTGGCCAGTTTGTATCATCAAATCCAGCACCGAGCATCCAGATAGCAGGCCAGGTTCCACCCGCTGTCGGAAGCTTAGCGCGCACTTCTACTCTACCATAGGTAAATTCATATTTATCCTTGGAAGTGATTCTTGCGGATGTATACTGCTGTCCACCGAAAGGCTCGGCCTTGGCAATGATTTTTAGTGTTCCATTCGAAATCACAACATTGTCGGCTCTATCCGTGTAAAACTGAGATTCACCATTACCCCACCCATCACTGAATGGTCCGGTACCTGTATCGTAATTCCAGTTAGCCGTATTTGGAGCCCCATCGGTATCGAATTCATCAGACCATACAAGGTTATCGAAGTTCGGAACACCTCCACCACCAGTGAATCCTTCAGGAATGAAAGAAAAATACCACGCCAACTCGCCATTGTTTTGAAGGCCTCTCACAGAAAGCTTGTTTTCTGAAAGTTCAAGAATTTCCCAATCACGGATATCCGAATAGTAAGACATAAAGCTACCACCCAAGGTAATTGTCTGAACATCAGTCTCAGAATCCGTCAATACAAGGAAACTAGTAGAGGTAGGCAACAGGTTATCTGTAACGATATCTCTGCATTCATCGACAAACTGCTGAGGATTCGCATCCGGGAACAAACTTTGAACTACAGCCCAGTTCATGAATGTTTCACCATTCGTATTCAATTCGTAGGAATAGTTATCCTGAGCATCAAAGCTGAATGTCAATACATCATCATAAGCACAAGGGTTGATTCCATTAGGTGTAGCCGAGAAGAAATCGGGCGTTCGTCCGTCTGGCGGTCCAACCCCAAAGTGACCCGCTGTGTTCTGATCCCAAATCCAGCTTTTGCTACCTGTTCCTGCAAGCAATGCCAATGTTTGAGCATCAATGAACAACCTCACATCAAGGTCAGCTTCGATAACGCTTGTTGTTGAAGTACCTCCTGCACCAAATGCTACCACCCTGATCAATACGGTGTATTGTCCAGAACGAGTATATCGGTGAGTAACGTTGTCTCCTGGAGTGACCAATGTTGGTGCAGCATTCTCATCATCCCCAAAATAAACATGGAATGAAAGTACATCATCAGCGGTTGGGGTAATGGTTACATTACCTGTCTGACCCGCCTCTATATCAACTGCTACTTGTAGATTGGTGGGTGACACAAGCACCCCCAAGTCTGCAATATTCTCCTCACAACTCAAGAAAAAAGTGAGAAGGATAAAGGATATGTATGTTTTAAAATTTCTCATCTTTTTCATATTAGTTTCTCAATTCTATATCATCGAAGTAGTAGATCGACCCATCTCCAGCATTACCGAAGTCGAAGAAGATCACCACTTTGTGGTAGCTATTATTCGTATCGATTCCGGAGAAATCCCAAGTCAACTCTTCCCAAGCATTAGTAGTAGTTGTCGTGGCATCAATTTCGTGGAAGATTCCACCATCTGACTCATTTTCCACCTTCAAGCGAATGGTAGCTCCGGCCTTTGGTGACCATGTTTTGATTCTGAAAGTTTTGTCACCTGAAAAGTCAATGGCATTAGGCAACTGAATAAAGCTTCCTGCCCAAGTCTCTGCACCATTGGTTTTTTCAGTCTTTGAAACCTTTCCGCTCGTGTTGACACCTGACATATCCGGGTTATCAACTACCGTGGTGAAGGCATTACCAAAGTCATTATAAGCATAGTTCAATGTAGCAGACTCAAAGTCCAAAGGAAGTTCTAGTACATCCATATCAGAAGCGCCCAACTGCATATCATCGAAATAATACTTGGAACCATCTCCTGGATTTCCAAAATCCATGAATACTACGATCTTGTGATAGGAATTAGCCATGTTGGCTGCTGATAAGTCAAAGGTCAATTGCTCCCAAGTATTAGCGTTGGTCACGGTTTGATCAGTCTCATAGAAAAGTGCACCATCAGACTCATTTTCAATCTTCAATCGCACGGTAGCTCCGGCCTTTGGTGACCATACCTTCAAATTGAAGTCAGTGCTTCCAGAAAGATCCATTGCACTTGGAAGTTGTATGAAACTACCTGCCCATACTTCAGCACCATTAGTTTTCTCTAACTGAGCAACTGTAGCGCTCGTGTTAATCCCTGACATATCAGGGTTGGCTACTACTGTAGAGAATGCATTTCCGAAATCAGTGAATGAATAATTGATATTTGCATTTTCAAAATCTATCGGCAGCTCCAGAGCGACAGGAGTGTCATTCGTTTGTTCAATATCATCGAAGAAGTACTCCGAATCATCTCCTGCATTGCCAAAATCGAAGAATAGAGCAATTTTAGAGTACTCCTGAGATTGATCGATGTTGCTAAAATCCCAAATCAATGTCTCCCAACCATTCGCTACGGTGTTGGTCACATCAACTTCGTAGGCAATGTTACCATCAGCCGCATTCTCCACCTTAAATTTCATTACGGCACCGACCTTAGGCGAGTACACCTTCATTTTAAAGTTGGAAAGTGAGCTAAAGTCAATTGGTCCACCAAGTTCCAATGATGTTCCAGCCCAAACCTCTGCACCTGCAGGCTTGGTAAATTTGAACACCTTATCACTTCCGTTATCGGCATCCTGGAATGGGTTATCAACGAGTTCAGATGAGGCATTACCAAAGTCAGCCAAAGTGAACGAAACATCTCCTGCTTCAAAGTTCACAGGTAGTGTAATTGACTCAGTAATGGTAATCATCTCCTCTACTTCGATGGTAGCAGCACCGGCACCTTTGGCAACCACCCTCACAGTATAATCACCAATCGCTTCATATACATGTTGAGCGTTTTCACCAGGCATGATCACTGTTGGCTCTTCATTATCAACCTCCCCGAAATAAACCTGGAATAATGTAGCACCATCAGCGGTTGGAGCGACTGTGGCCGTCCTATTTGAGGTGGTGATATTGGCCACCAAATTTTCAGGTGGATCGAATTGGATGACTATCGCCTTCTCGGCACTTACCTCCTGATCATCCGCTCCAATGCCTGTGATCGTCATGGTGAAGTTGCCCTCAGCATAAACGTGTGAGACGCTTTTGCCTGGTTCTACTTCTGTGGGATCTGCGTTCGCATCATCGCCAAAGTCTATGGTAAACTTAATAACGTTTTCTCCGGTTGGAACAACGGTAAGTGTACCAGTATTATCATCGCTAATTGTAAACGTTCCATCAATATTTGCTGGTGGATTTGTCAACAATTCACTAAAGTCATCTGGATCACAGGCCACAAAAAGCACAGCGGTAGCCAGAATAGTGTAAAGTATATTTCTAAAATTCTTCATTTCCATATCTGTTAATAGCCTGGATTTTGTGCCCAGTTATTTCCGGCCAATTGGATTTCGATTAGCGGAATTGGGAACAATTCATGTTTTCCAGCCTGGAAGCCCGGAATGGCCGCAGCTACAGCACCAGTTCTTACCAAATCAAAAAAGCGTAAACCTTCACCGGCCATTTCCACCCGTCTCTCAGCGTAGATGGCGTTGGTTAGGGCAGCTCCGGAGGCTGTTACATCAGCAAGACCCGCTCGGGTTCTTACTCTGTTCAAGTAGGTTCTTGCCACGTCCTCACTACCCCCTCCTCTACTCAATGCCTCAGCCGCCATTAGTAAGACATCAGCAAATCTGATCGCTCTGTAGTTCTTATTACTGGTAAGGTGCGTATCTCCGATAAACTGCTCCCCTTGACGAGCAATGTATTTTTGGTTGAAGTAACCTGTATGCTCAAAGCCTTGGCTGTAAATCACATCCGGGTTGGCGGCAACAAAGGCATCAATATCAAGTATCGCTACCGGGAGTCTCGTATCTCCTGCTTCAAAGGCATCGACAAGATCTTGTGTCGGTACATTGAAGCTAAACCCATCGGCATAGATTGGACCGCTGTAACCTCTGATTCCGTTAAAACCAGGTGCGATATTCCCTTCACTACACTGGAAGCATCCGAAGCCGGCTCCTTGCTGGTCCGTGTACTGAACTTCGAACACAGACTCAATACCATTTTCACCCTGAACAAGGAACATGGCCTCGTAGTCGGCTGCTAAATCATATGTACCGCTGTTAATCACCGCCTGCAGCATGGTTGCCGCCTCAGTAAATTTATCCTGATACAAATACACCTTTCCTAACAATGCTTGAGCTGCACCAAGTGTGGCTCGTCCTGCATCTGCCTGAGCAGCCGGCAAGTTATCAACCGCAAACATCAAGTCGGATTCGATCTGCCCATAAACATCTGCCACAGGCGACCTATCAAAAGTCTGAGCTTCACCGAATTGAACTCTCTTATTAATTGGCATTGGCACAGGACCAAAGAATTTCACCAACTCAAAGTAGTAGTATGCTCTTAAGAAGGCATTTTCAGCCAAAATCGCATCCTTACCCTCGAAATTGGTTTTGTCTCTGAATTCGAAAACGTAATTGGTTCTGTTGATACCGGCATACATCCAGTTCCAAATGTTTCTCAACTGATCGTTAACAGGAGTATGTGTCATGTCATCGATCTCCTGGAAAGCCGGAACGTCATTGGCGTTTTCACCACCCGCCAGGGTGTTGTCAGAGGCCATTTCTCCGATCATGGCGTTCAAATACGTAGTTTGAAGCAAATCGTATGATGCGATTGTAGCCAGTTCATAATCCTCCTGAGAATTAAAGAAGTTCTCAGAGTTGATACTGAAGAGTGGATCTACATCGACAAAATCTTCACCACACCCTGTGAAAAAGAGCATGGATATTACTAGAAGTGCGTAGTTATATTTCCTTTTCATTTTAGTGTGATTAAAAGGTTACGTTAATACCAAATATGTAAGTCCTTGCTTGTGGATAGAATCCACCATCAATTGTTGACGCCAAAGGATTACCTGTAGAGATGTTCGGATCGTATCCCCTATAGTCGGTGAAGGTGTGAAGGTTATTCACCGATGCATATACCCTTAGCTTGCTCATTCCAAAGCTTTGGATTTTCTCTACAGGGAAAGTATACCCCAATTGAATCGTCTTTATTCTCACGTAACTACCATCTTCGATGAAATAGTCAGAGAACAAGTCATTATCATTAGCCCCAGTAGTCAATCTAGGATCAGAATTAGTCGATCCCTCACCGACCCATCGATTAAGGAAGTATCTGGTTCTGTTGGTCAATGGAAGGTTACGCTCGTAGTTACGAACTATATCAAATCCGAATTGTCCTTCTGCGAAAGCAGTTAAATCGAAATTCTTGTAGTTCGCTGACAAGTTGAATCCCATGATAATATCCGGAATTGCCTTTCCGATAAAGGTTCTGTCATCCGGGCTAATGATTCCATCATTGTTCAAATCAACATATCGAATATCACCAGGAGCTGCAGTTTCGCTTTGTGCGCTATTGGCAACCTCTTGGACGTTCTGGAAGATTCCGTCTGTTCTAAGGCCGAAGTATGAGCCAATAGGCTGACCTACTTGCCATAATGTAGGAGGTAATTGACCGATTCCGAAACCTCCACCAGGAATTGGGTCGCCACCAGCAAGGTCAATTGTCTCATTATTCAGTGTGGTGAAATTATAGCCGATACTGAAATCAACCTCCCCGGCACGATCTGCATAACTAATGTCGAACTCAAGTCCTTTGTTGCGGATTGAACCTGCATTGGCCACAGGATCAGCACCACCAGGGGCGCTGGTTCCGGTCAATCCTGATGTAGGAACCACTAAAAGAAGATCTCTGGTTGTTTTGACGAAGTAGTCAACGCTACCAGCGATCTTACCCTCCATGAAGTCAAAATCAATACCAAAGTCGAACTGCTCATTTCTTTCCCATTTGATTGAGGGGTTAGCAAGTGCTCCCAATGCAGCCCCTTGAACCAATTGCCCATTAAATACATACTCGGCTTCACCTGTCAGTAGTGAAACGAATCTGTTATCACCAATTCGATCATTACCTGTCTGCCCGTAACTGACACGAACTTTCAAGAAATCGATAAACTCAACATCTTTCAAGAAGCTTTCATCAGAAGCAACCCAACCAAGTGAACCCGCGTAGAACGTACCCCACTTGTTTTCAGGACCAAATCGTGTCGAACCATCTCTTCGAATTAATGCAGAAGCCAAATACTTATTCGACAAATTGTATTCAACCCTCCCAAAGAAAGAAGTTTGTCTGAAATCACCCTGGAAAGAGCTAGCCGCATTTTCTCTGATATCAAGAGCAGCAGATATGTCGGCAAATTCAATTGAGTTGTTAGGCACATTAAAACCTGTAGCTGTAAGGCTTTCCGACCTCTCCTTTCTGATCACGTTTCCAACCGTGAATTTGAATTTGTGATTAGGCCAGATTTCTTTGTTATAGCGAACAACGTTATCAATGTTATATGAGAAGAAATTCTGCTGACCTTCAGTCACGGAGCTTTCTACATTGTTAAAAACCTTACCAATTCCGTAGTTTGCGATAGGGCTAAAGGACTTAAACCTTACATTCGTGAAATTGTAGTTGAAGCTCGACTCAACCACCAAATCTGGAGTAATCTCATAAGAGGCTCCGAGTGAACCGAATACGCGATCTACTTCTGTATCATTATAAGTATTAGCCATCTGAGCCAATGGATTAATCACTTCACTACCCAAGCCATCGGCAAGCGTAAAGTTGCCATTCTCGTCCCTTGGTGTCATTATAGGTGACATGTTCAACGCGTTGAATAGTACAGACCCCAAAGTGTTTTCCAGCAATGTCTGTCTTTGAATATTGGTGTAGTTGATATTGGTCTTTAGTTCGAGCCCAGCTATCAACTCTTGCGTATTGTTCAATTTGGCTGTGAAACGATCGAAACTGGATTTATCTCTCCCAACAATTCCTTCCTGAGAGAAGTAACCGGCCCCAAAGGAATAGGTAGATTTCTCACTACTCCCACGAACAGAAAACTGATAGTTTTCAACTGGAGCTTGATCAAATACCTGATCCTGCCAATCAGTTCCCCTACCCAATCCTGCAAGATTTGTGAATGGAGGAGCCTGGCCGCCATTGGCAAAAGCTTCGTTGGCCAACACCGCATATTCAGTTGCACTTAACACAGGGATCTTCCGAGCGGTCTCTTGTACTCCATAGTAGGAATCAAACGTGATCACCGGCTTTCCAACCAGCTTTCCACTTTTTGTGGTTATAAGAATTACTCCATTGGCTGCATTCACACCATAGATACCTGCCGTTGCATCTTTTAGCACCGACATGCTTTCAATATCATTAGGGTTTAAAGCATCCAGGTTTTCGTAAATCACACCATCAATTACAATCAATGGTCTGTTATCTCCATTAGTAGTAATTCCTCGGATTCGGATGTTAAACCCTCCACCTGGTGACCCTGAATTGGATGAGATCTGGACACCGGGAGTCTGACCCTGCAGGGCCTGCTCGATTCGTGTAGGATTTAACTTTTCAAGTTTTTCCGCATTTACCGTAGCCACAGCTCCGGTCAATTCTTTTTGTGTGGTGGCGCCATATCCTATGACGACAACCTCTTCCAACTCAGCAAAATCTGGAACCAACACTACATCTATAGTAGTTTGATTGCCCACGGTAATTTCCTGAGTTTGATAGCCGACAAAACTGAAGACAAGAATTGATGAGGCATCCGGAACGGTAATAGAGTAGTTACCATCTAAGTCTGTAACCACACCGGTTCCTCCCTTTACCTGGACTGTTGTCCCAGGCATGGTAAACCCATCCTCGCTCTCAGTTACTGTACCGGTCACCGAAATTTGCGCCATTGCTTGAATGCTCATGAGGCAAATCAGGGTACCTATTAGTAATGATCTTTTCATAGATAATTAGTTAAGATTCGATTCGATAATCGCTTTGAATGTAAAATCTACATTCCTTCCATTCAAAGAATACACCTCATCATAAATACATCTGTACAAAAAATAGAATACATCAATTATTTCTCAATCGACCTTAAAATGTACTTATATCAGTCAAATAGCCTATTTTAGAAATCAGCTACTTTTCACAGTACATATGAGGAAAGATTATTCAATTACATCAGATTCTGTTGCGACTCTCAATTGCATTCGGCAAGCAATCTGCTGTATTGTTGTATTGATGGTTGCGGGTATAATTCAAGTTTCCTTCGCACAAACCAACGAGATCAAAGGGCTCCCCTTTATCCAGAACTATGACAAAGAGGAATATCTCGCAGGTATTCAAAACTGGGCGATTACGCAAGATAGGAACGGAATATTATATGTAGCCAATAATCTTGGGCTTTTAGAGTTTGATGGAACCGAGTGGCGGAGATATCCGGTAGGAAACAGTTCAAAGGTTCGTTCCATTCATATAGACAAATCAGGAAAGATATATGTCGGTAATCAAGTCGATTTTGGGTATTTCTTTCCAAACGCCCAAGGCCAGATTACCTATACATCGTTGGCTGACAGCCTACCCGCCTCCTTCAGAAACTTTGACGAAGCCTGGAAAATTTATGAATTCGATGATGCCCTCTACTTTTGCACTTTTAAAAACATTTATGAATACCGTAACAATGAATTCAATGTTATTACCTCATCTTATAATCTTGAGATCTCTTTTTTAGTAGACAATCAACTTTTTGTCCAAGAATGGCTACGGGGTTTATCTGTACTATCCAACAATCAGCTGGAATTAATTCCTGGAGGTTCGTTCTTTCGTAATAAGCGTATTTCGGGTATTATACCTCTTGAAAGGGGCAAACTTTTGATCTCCACTTTTGAGAATGGGCTCTATACCTATGAAAGTGGAGAGGTAAGTGAGTTTGAGATCAGAGGCCAAGTTGATCTACCCAAAGCAATCATCAATTGTGTTTTGCGCTTGAGAGATGGCCAAATCGCGATTGGCACTCAAAACCAGGGGCTCCTTATAATTGATAAATCCGGGAATCTAAAACAGCATCTTGATAAATCGACTGGTCTTATTGACCGTACAGTCAACTCTGTTTATCAAGATTACAACGCCAATCTTTGGTTGGGACTGAATTTTGGGATATCACGTGTGGAGCTAAACTCTCCATTTACGCTAATCGATGAAAGATTAGGTATTTCCGGAGCAGGCTATGCCGCATTTATGGACAAGGAGCAAATCTACCTTGGCACCAACAATGGTTTGTTTACAGTGAGTAATACCCACTCCAACAGTCTTCAATTCAAAGAAGGGACTCAATTTGTCGAGGGTAGCGAAGGCCAGGTTTATTCAGTTGGCAAACACAATGGGCAACTTTTACTAGGACACCATAATGGAGCTTTCACAATTGAACAAAATAATGTCAGGCAAATAAACAACGAGAAAGGAGCCTGGCTTTTTGCGGAAATACCAAACCACCCTGGGTATTTTATTCAGGGGTCATACTTGGGTCTGAACCTCTATAAGGCCAAAGGAAATCAATTACTTATTCAACATAAAATAAGCGGGTTCTCTGAGTCTTCACGTGTCTTGGGATTTGATGAAGATAATAATCTATGGGTCACCCAAGGTTATAAAGGTGCCTATAAGCTGAAACTCAGTGATGATCTAAAGAAATTTGACAAAGTGGAATACTACAATGAGCGAAGTGGCTTCCCCTCCAATGTATTTATCAATGTTTTTGACATCAACAACCAACTTGTCTTTTCTTCCGAATTTGGGTTTTACAGCTACAATCAAGAAAAGAACGTGTTCGCACCGAACACCACATTTAACAATTTAATAGGCAATAAAAGTAGCCTAAGTGCAATGAAAGAAGACGAAATGGGCAATGTCTATTTCATTGAACGTTCAAAAGTTGGGAAACTCACCCCTACCAATTTTGATAACTATGACGTTGAATCATCACTATTCAATAAGATCAAAGACAGGCTCAATGATGATTTGGGGAACATCAACATTTTAGACTATCGGAATATACTATTCGGTGGTAGTCAAGGCTTTATTCATTATGATCCCATGTTTCGTTTTGAGACAAGTCCCAAATTCAAAGTGCTGCTCAGAACTGTTCAGGATGCCGGAGATGAAGACTCTATCTACTTCGATGGTGTTTATGTGGAGCAAGGAAAACTTCAGGAAATTCAACCTGCATCGCAACAATTGTCACTTCCATTTGCCAGAAACTCCATAAAGTTCAGGTTTGCCGGAATTCACTACGAAAGTGAGGATAAAATCAACTATCAATATAAACTTGAGAATTTTGACTCTGAATGGTCAGGCTGGACCGACTCAAGCGAAAAAGAGTATACAAACCTCAGGGAAGGAGACTATACTTTTCTAGTCAAAGCCAGAAACGTCTATGGTGAAGAAAGTGAAATAATTGGATATCGCTTTTCAATTACACCACCGTTCTATCGATCCAATCTGGCCTATGCGATCTACATAATTCTTGGAATCACTTCCTTGTTTGCCGGTTTTAAGGTACTTGATAAGAAATACAAAAGGGAGAAGCTCAAACTTGCCGAAGAAAAGGAGCTCGCGCTGGAAGAAAAAGACAGTGAAATTTTGACAATTACTCAAGAATCGGAGGAGGAGATAATAAAATTGAGAAATGATAAACTAAGGGCTGAGATCGAACATAAGAATAATGAATTAACCTCCTCAGCAATGCACTTGATTCAAAAGAATCAACTACTTAACAATATCAAAAATACGCTTACCAACCTTTCCAAAGAAAAGGAATCTCAAAATATGAGTGGAGCCCTTAATAGAATCGTCAAATCAATAACACAGGATTTGTCGAATGAAGAAGACTGGAAGACCTTTGAGCTTAATTTCGACAAAGTACATGGTAATTTCATTACAAGATTAAAGGAAAAATACCCAGGCCTAACCCCTCAAGAACTGAAACTCAGTGCCTACCTACGAATGAACCTCAACACCAAAGAAATGGCCAATCTTCTAAATATCTCGGTGAGAGGCGTTGAAATAGGGCGTTATCGCGTCCGTAAAAAGCTTGAATTACAGCGCTCAGAAAACCTTACGGACTTCATACTGCGGTTCTAAGCTATTCCTTACGCTGTGCATGGGTGCCATCACAATATGGATGTTTTTTCGACCGACCACACCTGCAGAAAGAAACCGTTTCATGAAAAACCTCTGTTTCTTTTCGGTTTTGTACTGTAGCACCACCTTTGACAATTATCGGTCCACCTGGAATCAATGTAATTTCATGATCACTGAAATCTTGCTCTTTAAACCGGACTCCTTTTATACTCAAAGCTTTGGACGGACACGTCCTAACTAGTTTTACAATTTCCTCGCTGGTGGCTCCCTCCATGTTCACCCAAGGCCTGGCTTTTAGGTTAAAGACCTCTGGAAGTCCTTTCAGGCAAATCCCGGAATGAATGCATACATCAGGTTTCCATACCACAGTCACCTCCCCGTTGGTATATTCTTTTATAATTGGTTGCTCAGCCATAATTAATGAGTTTCTATTACAATTTCGAAAAAAGAAGGAATCTCAAAAAGGTACTTGATGAAAACTAATTGCTCAAAATTTTATCAATACGTTTATTGATCCTGTCTTCCCATTCCTTTTGCTTTGAAATGACAGTTCCAAAGGACGTATCTCTGTCGTACTGTCCAGAATAAACTTTGAACTCAGTAATAAGGTTTTGAATAGCAACTCTATATGATTTGGGGGATGTTTCACCAGCTTCTCTCATCTCACTAATCTTCTCACGAATCTTGTGGGCATACACCTCTCCTATATCGAAGTGAAGACGTTCGTGAGCCAAAAGATTTAAGTCTGTGGTATCAGAAGTCCATGAATCCGGTTTGACGAAGTAAACATGAACCTGGAAATCCGGAATTCCTTTTCTAATAAACCCTCTTGCCGAAATCTTGACACTTGTGATCGCCATTTCACCGGCATAGCGCTGTCGGTTCAAAGCTCGAAATCGATAATGATTCCAGTTTAGCGGATTTTTTCTGTCCCAAATGATGTGATCGGCAGAATCAAGTATGAGCTGTTGCTGTGCTGATATGGAATTGACACAGAAAAAGGCACCCAATACCATAAGTGCCTTTAATGTGTTTATACGTTTCATCCTCTGCAAAGTAGTCGCACTTTGCGAAAGGCACAACTCAATTTCCTTGATTCTTGGCTTTACGGGTCCAGAAATCTATTTCTACCTTGATCTTGTCCGAGATAAAATTCTTAATGGAAGTATGCTTAAAGCCGGTGCCAACACCGAATTCCTTTCTGTCCAGTTCCCATTCCAAACTAATCCCCAGAGAGCTCTTCTGTTGACTGGTAGCTACAAAGGGAATCGTTACATGCTTTTTAATTCCGTGCATCGTAAGGTCTCCTTCGATCTCAAACACCTCCCCTTTATTCCTGATTGCTGAACTGACAAAAGTGATTTCCGGGTAGGTTTCCACCTCGAAGAAATCTTTCGATCTCAGGTGTTGATCACGGTCATCAATTCCGGTATCTATGCTAGAGGCCTGGATCGTAAAATTGACTGAGGATTTGGTCAGATCACCATCTACATAGTCCATATCCATATCAAATTCGGTGAACTTACCTCTCACTTTGGTGATACCACCGGCAATTCTTACCATAAAACCGACAGTCGAATGGTTGGATTCAATATTAAGTTTTACCCTTTCCTGGTCCGATGGGACACCGAACAGAATTAGTACAGAAAGGGCAATTGATTTTAGTACTTGCATGAGTTTCCGATTTGTTTTCCAATGATACGCCTGTCTACATCGACAGATTAAAAATTGTGGCGAATTCCATTAATCATTGGCGAAATCTACTCTCGCAGGCGTGTTTCAAGAGCTTCCTTATAGGTTCGGCTCAGCTTTAACGAGGTTTGATCCTTCAGGATCACCTGGTAATTCCCTCCTTCTACCCTAATATTCTCCACTTCAGCGATGGCCACAATTACCGACCGGTGTACTCTTTGAAATTGCTTAGGTGGTAGTTGTTTCTCAATTCCCGAAAGGGTCCGTCTTACCAGATAATATCGGCCATTTACTCGAAGCTTTATGTAGTTGTCATAGGCCTCTATCCATCTGACCTGATCCATTGAAATGTAGTTGATGTTAGTCCCCTCTTTTACCTTGATGTTTCTTAAAAAATTATCCTCGGTTTTCTCAGGCTCTCCGGTCTCCTGACCATGTTTGAGCTGGGTCCATTTCACATAGTCCAACCCTCTCCAGATAAAGACAACAAAGCCGTAAATCAACACCTCAAAATGCAGCCATTTGGACAATAAGAAGCGAAATGAAATCCAATAGGATTCTTCTGCCCACTTATAAATCTGTAACCAGCCCAGTAAATGGATTAGCCATAAATGGGTAATAGCAATTAATCCACCAATGATTAAATGAAATAGAATTGAAGGTAAAATTCCGTCAATTTTGCGGTTTGAAAATCTTGCAACCCCAAAGATGATCGGGACAAAAAGAAAGTAAGTATAAAAGGCCCCATAAGAGGCCGTGAGGTTTTGTAAATACGGAAATGGATAACTGCTGTTGTAAAATATATAGTACTGAAAAAATTGAATCGATGCGATCGCAGTAATAAAGGCGAAAAGCCATTTCATCAGTCGTTTTTCCGACCAGGGTTTGCGCATCAACAATGGTAATTCCGCGTTATCCATATGTGAAAAAATAAGAAGAAAGAAACTGCGTTCCTAACCAATGAATATTGATTCAATTGTATATTAAAGGTGCTCTAACAAGCATAAGTGTAGTAAAAGCCCCATGAAAGCGAGAGTCATATTTGTTCTGATTGGTCCTTTTTTCCTTTTTGGTTGCCAGACAAAAACAAGTGAAATCAATGAAAGTGAGTATCGTCAACTCATGAACAACATTGCTCGTGGTTGGTCTACCCAAAATACTGACTTGGCCTTGAGCAGTTTTGACGAAGATGCTATTTATATGGAACCACCAGATATTCAGTATTACCGAGGGCATGAGCAACTAAGGCCATATTTCGATGAATTGACTGATCGACATCAGATGATCTTTCACCAATTGTGGTTTGATAGTGAAACACAGTCGGGTGCAGGAGAATACACGTTTGGAACAGGGAAAGATACATCCGATGTGGGTGTTGTGGTAGTTGAGCTCAAAGAAGGAAAGATAAAATTCTGGAGGGAATACCAACGCAAAGGCCCAACTGACTTTGAACGCTTTCTGAGTATCGAGAAATCCTGGGAATGGCATATTGGCAACTATCCAGCACCAAAAGACACAACTAGATGATATGGATTATCCTGAGATAGATACCTTAAATGAGCTGTGGACAAAACACAAAGTAGAGACCAAAATCGACCGCAGTCAATTATTGGAAGGACGACCCTATTATCCACTGGTAAGGTTCAAGATTGGAGGTGAAGACTTTGAGCTTTTTGTCGATGATGAGTATGATGATCTCAAAAAGAACTATCCTTTACTCAACTTTTGTCTTGTACTTCGGGAATTAGAAGGCTTTCAAGACACAAAAGACTTTGAATATTGGTGTCAGGAAAGATCACTCGATTCAACAGATCCTCAAGTTTTTTATGCCTTTAATCACCTTGAAGAAACTTATGAGAAAGTGGTAAAAATCATGGGATCGATTGATAGCCACGTGTCAGACTGGGACTTTGAAATGAATACAGGTGCAGCTCAGGAACTAAGGAGAAATTAAAGAGGCTTCCAAGTTCAGCCTATCTCTAAAAAGTGCCCTTTCATCTATAATTCATGATACCTTTGAACTGAAGGCGGTAAACTTGAACATGAAACACCTTAGGAGACATAGTTCCTATTTATTTCTCATCATTCTTCTTGCTTCGGGATGTAAGGACCGCGACCATGGCAACGTGCCAATCTCCAATGATGTACCACGGGCAATTGATGGGCAGCTGAGTCAACAAGAATGGTTGGCCTCCGCTTATTTTGATATCACACCTTTACACGAGTTACTGTTGGTTCAGAACAACACTCACCTATATATCGGAATTCGAAGCTCTGACTCAGTTGCACGCTATATAGATCTCTACTTTGAGAGCACGGACATTGGCCTGTTGAACTTGCACGCCTCATTTGCCGAGGGTGAGCGTCAACTTGTCGATCAATGGAACGATACGATTCCTTCATGGCACTGGGGCCCTTTCCCTGATTGGCAAGCCAATACAGTGCGTTCAATTTCCGACAATGAAGATATACCCTTCAAGCAATCACTTGAGCCTTATGAAGGCTTTGAATTCAAAATTCCTTTGACAAAGTTGAATTCTACCCGGCTTCACCTACTCATCGAAATCCGCGATTTCCTGGGACAAACCAAGGACATCGTTTTTCCAACTTCTGGGAAACGTTATCTACCAGAAACATGGTTTGAGTTAAAACTCTGAACCGCTGCCATAACTTGAGCTTCTGAGCAAAACAATTAAGCCGTTGAGTAAATTCTGCCATTCTGAATCTCTGAACCTTTGCATCGCAAATTCAAACAAAAAATTCAGAACGATGAAAACGACAATGACGATCATGCTCTTATTCACATTAATTGGGTATATGAGGGCGCAGGAAACAAAATCCAGTATCGAACCACCTCATTTTGACGGTGGAGAAAAACAACTTGAAGCTTACTTAAATCAGCATCTGATCTACCCTGAAACCGCCAAAAGACAAGGTATCGAGGGTTTAGTTAAAGTGAATGTACGGGTGGGCAAAGATGGAAGATTTGGTAATCTCAATGTAGTGAAATCCTTATCGAAGGACCTTGATAATGAAGCGTTGAGACTGATAAGCAATATGCCAGCCTGGATACCCGCCAAAAAAGAGGGTCGGCCAGCTGGGGTCAAATATCAATTAGCCATTCGGTTTCGATTGGATTAATACAGATTTTCGGAAGTCAGTCGTGGACTGATTTCCGAACCTCCTTTAGCCTCTTACGATGATATTTCAACATACATCGCTAAAGAACCGTAATTGGTCTAAATGATTCCGGATTTTCGACCTTGCTCATTATCTTCATTTTACCAGTGAGGTCGATAGCGCTTATTATATTCATCGTCTTATCCGAACTAATTTGTTCAGCACAACGAATTACTCCTGATAAAGTCGTAGAAAGGGCAATGCTTCAATCTGAAAAGTATCTTTACGAAGCTCGTTTTGAAGAAGCCAGCAAATCTACTAATCCGCAGGCATTTGACAGCCTTGAAGGAATCAAAACCGAACACAAAGTTCGACTGACAATTCAATATCTTCGTGTTCAAAGGTTTACTGATATTGTCAGAATGCAACAAACACCCTTCCGGGAAAATTATCAACTCCTCCAACAATACATGGAGTTTGTTGAAAAGAAAGGAACTAAGTTGCTGAAGGCACAATACTTCCTTGCTTATTCAAGTGCTCTCAGAGGAATCGGCAATCAAACAGAAGCAAACGAATTTGAAGAAAGAGCAAAAGTCTTGTTTCGGAAGCTGAAAAGAAGAGACAAAGTAGCCGAAATAAGAGCCAATCAGCTGTCGCGACTACATAATGAACTCCTTTCAAAAGGGAATAGGGATGAAATTCTCGCCCTTATTCCTAAGTACAATGAGGAAATTGAATATTCATCCAAACATAGCGACTATGCGCTCTCCTATAATACGAGGCATTTAGGTCAGATATATCGAAGACAAACGGACGAATTTGAAAAGGCGCTTGATTGGTTCGAACAATCCTTAGCGCTAAGAAAGAAAATTCAATTCAAACCATTTATTCCAGCCTCTATCTCTTCGCTTGGAGATGTCTATATGAAAATGGGTGAATATGAAAAGGCCATTCAAGCCTATGAACAATCTGCCGAACTCTCCAACAAGATTGGCTTTGTTCGTTACCAGTACTATCCCCGGCTTATGATTGGAGATATATATCTGAAAAAAGGTGAAAAGGATCTTGCAAAATCACATTTCCAAAAAGCGCTAAACTCAGCCATAAAAAATGGCTACGAATCAGGAATTGAAGAAGCGAATGAACGATTGAAATCGATTGATTAATAATCCTGACTCCCTTATATTCATCGGTGCTTAGAACTAAACGAACCACGTCAGCTGACCCGGGATTTGTAGATCTGGTCAGCCATTTGGATGCCTATCTGGCAGAAATTGATGGTGAAGATCACTCTTATTATGCCCAGTTTAATAACATTGATGTACTGCAGCACTGCATCATCGTGTCTCAAGGTGACCGCCCGATGGGTTGTGGGGCAATGAAGGAATTCGATGAACTCTCTATGGAGATCAAACGCATGTTTACATTACCACAATCACGCGGTATGGGAATCGCTACCACTGTACTCAAGGAACTTGAGGTTTGGGCCAAAGAATTAGGCTATCAGAAATGTGTATTAGAAACGGGAAGACGTCAACCAGAAGCAATCGCACTCTACCAAAAGGCAGGCTATTTACAAACCGAAAACTATGGTCAATATATCGGTATGGACAATAGTGTTTGCTTTCAAAAAGAATTATGAAACCTTGAGTGCATCTGGTAAATGATTGATGACCTTCACAAATATATTTTTGTTGAAAACCCAAAAGCCGCATCTAGTTCCATAAAACTAGCGCTGATGGGAAAAATTATTCACAATTCCCTTGACCCCAGAGTGGCAACAGTCAATCATGATATTCCAGCATTGATCAGGTCGAAGTATCCGGAAAAATGGCTGGAGTATACTTCTTTTGTTGTGGTAAGGAATACCTGGGATCGGGCCCATTCATTTTTTACATTTTACAGAAATGTAGAGAACTCCGAGAGTTACAAATCAATCAGCTTTGATGAATGGGTTTTGGCGAATTGTCCTCCCCCCAAGGAAGACCACCTTCGAGCTTTCATGCATGGTCAAGGTAGATTTGACGATGTATTGTGCCAACTCCGCTATGTTAAAAATGTCGATGAGGTAATTGTGCTTCATAGTTTTGATGGCAAAAAGAGAAATATAGAACTCCAAAATGGAATGGATCGAGTATGTGACCGAATAGGTATGAACCGAGTCATCATACCAACGAATGCCAACAATCAGGGAAGAAGCACTAAGAAAATAGAATGGAAGTCTGCTACCGTTAACAAATTGAGGGAAAAATATTCAGAAGAAATCGAAAAGTTCAGCTTTGTGTCTCCTCTTGACTGATACTTCGTTGTGGCAGATGTTAGCCCCAACCACTACAAATGGGCCCTATTTGATTCTTTCGTAGATAGATTGACGCTTTCCTCTTATTTGAATTAAGGCATCAACCTGACCTGATTCGTTCTTTCTAAATCTTATGATAGAACCGCTTCCAAGAGTATAATATCGATTGTCGGAGATAGGATAGAATTCGTTTTCACCTCGATAGATTCTACCATTCTTCATTTTAATTTCTATCAATCGACCATTGTTATCATAGTTACCTGCAAGAGTCTCGAGTGATTCAAAAGGTGTTGCAATTTCCGGTGGAAAGTCAATTTTAGACACTCCCTTATTTGACAGCAGATTTTGAAGCTGGGCTTGAATCTGCCATGTCGCAGCTGAGCCCAAATTGGTTAGAATAATCAAAGTAATGTCCTGTGAGGGAAGAATATTGAGATAAGACCAATAGCCGTTAGTTCTTCCATTCCATCCGGTCCATTTTGAAGACTTGGGTTTAACCACTTTCTTCCAAAGGCCAGTTGAAAAAACATCTTTTTCAAGTGCGTGCTTAAACTTTAATAAATCGGTCGCTGAGGCATGTACTGATCCAGCTCCGGTAAGAAATCCAAGGTGCTTTTCAGGTGCTTCCGCGATGACCAACTCATTGTTCTCGGTCATTAGGTAATTGGAAACAGCACTACTCACGTTAGGAGTATTCTTACCCACATCTGAAGCGGTAGACATGCCAGCAGGTCCAAATACCATATCTTCAATGATTTCATGAAACGGTCTTTCTTCTATTTTTTCAACAATATCTGCCAAAACAGTATAGCCAGCACTGCTATACAATCGCCTTTCTCCAGGTTCAAATAATAAGCCAGCATTAATCACCTTATTCACCACATCAGCGGATGATAGCCTTTTGGATTCCTCAAATTCAGAGGTTACCCTATGTGGAACTCCCGATCGGTGATTGTATAAATGAGAAATCAGCGGAACACCTCCATCGGGTCCTGCGGGAAACCCTGGAATGTAGCTTGCCACAGGGTCTTTTAACTTCAGCCTCCCGGCAATGATCATCCGTTCTACCAGAATTGATGTAAAGACTTTTGTGATCGAACCAATACCAAATCTCGTGTCAATTTTGTTTGGCTCCTTTCGTTCATAATTCGAATAGCCGAAAGCTTTGTGATACATGACCTCATCCCCTTCCGCAATCAAAACAACACCACTAAAAAGCTCTCTGGATACTGCCGGCTCAATCAACAGATCGATTTGTTCCAACAGATTCTGCGAGTGTCCTGCCTGATAGCCAAAAGATATTATAATTAGAAAAAGGTATCTGAACGGTGGAATTCTTATAGCATTGCACATTTTAATGGTGTGGTAATTTGATATATTAACTGCAATTGCGAATAAAATAATTTTTTGATAAAAACTGCAATTACGAATAATATATTTTTATATATTTACTGCAATTACGAATAATATCTTATGAAGAAGACTAAACTTGGTGAGTTCGAAGAGTTGGTTTTAATGACTGTAGTAGTACTTCAAGAAGAAGCCTATGGGGTTGAAATCAAACGAGAATTGGAAGAGCGCCTCAATGAGACACTTAGCGTAGGGTCAATACAATCTGCCTTGAAACGTATGGAGGAAAAAGGCTTTCTTACCTCCGAATTCGGTGAAGCAACACAGAAAAGAGGTGGTAAACGTAAACGAATTTACAGTGCTACCCCCTACGCACATCGCGTGCTTAAAGAAATGAAAGATGTCCGTTCCCAACTATGGGCTGCCATGCCTAATGTAGCCACAAGTTAATTGGAGGACCAACGTCAACATATCGGTCCACCTCGCTGGTCACAACGGCTTCTTCGCTTTTTTCTAAGGAAGGAATACCTCGAAGAAATTGAAGGAGATATCGATGAGATCTTTGAAGATTATCTCGAACAACATTCGGTCAAAAAAGCCAGAAGGCTTTACAACAAAGAAGTACTTAAGGTATTAAAGCCTTCACTTACCAAAAGGTTAATCGGTACGCAAAAACTCAATTATCTCGGTATGCTACAACACAATCTCTTAATTGCGATCCGTGGTTTTAGAAGACATAAAACTACATTTCTTATCAATCTGATTGGTCTTTCTACGGGCTTGGCAGCAGCATTGCTGATCTTTCTATGGGTAGATGATGAAAGATCTGTGGACACCTTTCACGAAAAGGATGACCGACTCTATTGGATCATGACCAATTTTGCCATCAACGATGATATCCAAACTCGAGAATATAGCCCGGGGAAATTAGCACAAGCCCTTGTTAATGATTTCCCGGAGGTAGAAGATGCTGTTAGAGTGGCCAATAATTATTTCAGGCCGAAGGGTACCATGTCCTTCGGAGATCATCATTTCAAGGCCAGTGGTTTGTTCGCCAGTACTAACTTCTTTGATGTACTTTCCTATGAGCTTGTTCTAGGCAATCCAAAAAAAGTCCTCAGTGATAAAACCTCTGTTGTCATTTCGGAAGAACTCGCTATCAAGATGTTCGGTGATTCAGAGTCGTCTATAGGAAAGACCGTTGTGTGGGAAAACCGATTCTTCGATACAGAATACGTCATTTCAGGTGTTTTTAAGTCCCCCCCGAAAAATGCCTCGAACCAATTCAATGTAGTACTAAGCTATCAGAAGCTTATCGAAATAAATAAATGGGCCGACCATTGGAATGGCGCCTTTGCGGAAACTTATGCTGTGCTAAAAGAAGAGACAGACATTAATGAATTCAATCAAAAGATTGCAAATTATCTCAATACTAAAACCGATACTGATCGCTTCACTCTTTTCGCTCAACAATACTCAAAAAACTATCTATACGGCAAATATGAAGGTGGTATTCAAACGGGTGGAAGGATAGAGAATGTTCGTTTATTCACCTTCATCGCTGTTTTTATTCTTGCCATTGCTTGCATCAACTTTATGAATCTTTCTACGGCCCAGGCCTCAAAGAAATTGAAAGAGGTTGGGGTAAAAAAGGCAATCGGTGCCAACCGACCAATTCTGATACTTCAGTTTTTGAGTGAATCTATCCTGCTGGCCATTATTTCGTTCTTTGTTTCTATCGGACTTGTTGTCCTGGTACTTCCTCAATTCAATACAATTTCCGGGAAAGTAATTGATTTACAACTCAATGGTTACCTGTTACCGATACTACTATTGGTCACATTCACAGGAATTTTCGCTGGAAGTTACCCTGCCTTTTACCTTTCTCGATTTAAACCAGTTGCAATACTCAAAGGGAGAATCGGTAATCTCCGAGGTGAAGAATGGGTTAGAAAAGGACTGGTGGTTGTTCAGTTCAGTCTATCAATCATCTTCATTGTTGGAGTGATTGTCATTAACCGGCAAATCGAATACACCCAAAGCAAAGAGTTGGGCTATGACAGAAGTGATATCGTCACTTTTAGAGATCATGGTAAAGGATATCCAAACCCTGTACCCTTCTTCAATGAACTTGAGAAAATCCCTGGCGTTTTGAATGCTTCTAATTTCATAGGAGACTTTCTTTCAGCAGACGAAACTCAAAACAATTTTTCATGGAAAGAAGGCCAAGAAGATGACAGTTATCTCTTTATGTCTCCCATGATTGGCTATGATTTCATTGAGACCATCGGAATGGAAATAGTGGCTGGTCGTTCGTTTTCGAGGGAGTATAATGATAATAACAGAACAATCATCCTAAACGAGTCTGCCGTCCGCTTTATGGAACTTGAAAATCCCATTGGTACCAAAATTAGTTTAGGAAGAGGACAAACAAGGGAGATAGTCGGTGTAGTCAAAGATTTTCATTATGGTTCGTTGCACCAAAAAATTGAACCTATGATTATGCGCTGTCGAGATCGAGGAAAACAGTATTTTGTTAAACTTCGTCCCGGTTCAGAGGTCGAAACCCTTGCAAGAATTGAGGAGGCCTTCAAAAGGATCAACTCCAAGCAAAACTTGGAAGCTTCATTTCTTCAAGACGATTATACCGAACTCTATGATACCGAAAATAGAGTCGCTGGTTTGTCGAATTATATGACGGGCATCGCCATTATTATTTCCTGTTTAGGGCTCTTTGGTTTGGCAGCCTTCACGGCAGAAAGAAGAACAAAGGAAATTGGGATACGCAAAATATTGGGCGCCAGTCGATTGACAATCATGAGAATTCTGACAAGAATGTTCATGAGAATCGTGCTTGTGGCAATAGTACTTGCTTTACCAATAGGCTATTTCGTAGTGGAGAGTTGGCTACAAAACTTCGCTTATGCTATCGAATTACAATGGTGGTTCTTTGTTATTGCGGGTGCCTCTGCCCTATTGGTAGCCTGGCTAACGGTGGGCTTCCAAACGTTCAAGGCCGCCACCGTAAATCCGGCACAAATCTTAAGAAATGAATGATCATCTGAAAGACATTCGTCCACCTCGTTGGTCACAACGCCTTCTTCGCTTTTTTCTAAGAAAGGAATACCTGGAAGAGATTGAAGGAGATATCGATGAGGTCTTTAAAGACTGTCTCGAACAAAATTCAATCAGAAAGGCCCGGAGGTTATACAGTCGCGAGGTCATTAAAGCGATTCGTCCGGCCCTTATCAAAAGGTTAATCAATACTCAAAAACTCAATTATCTCAGTATGTTGCAACACAATCTCTTGATCACTTTCCGTGGCTTTAGAAGACATAAGACCACGTTTCTCATCAACCTGATCGGTCTTTCCACAGGCTTGGCAGCAGCATTACTCATCTTTCTCTGGGTAGATGATGAAAGATCTGTCGACACCTTTCATGAAAAGAATGACCAACTCTACTGGATCAAGGCCAACTTCGAAAATGATGATGGGATCATAACCTGGGATTATACTTCAGGGCGTCTTGCCCAAGGCCTTTTAGATGATTTTCCAGAGGTAGAAGAGGCCATCCGTGTTGGCAATGGTTTTAATAGACCAAGGGGATCCATCGGTTACAATGAAAATCACTTTCTAGCCAATGGTCTCTTTGTAGGTAAAAACTTCTTTGACGTCATGTCTTATCAGCTCCTTATAGGTAATCCCAAGGAGGTGCTTCAGGACAAGTCTTCAGTCCTACTTACTGAATGGCTCGCTGAGAGCATTTTTGGCAATGCAGAACAGGCCATTGGCAAGACAATCTCGTGGGAAACTCGTTTTTTCAATAGAGAATTTGTGGTTTCCGGCATTTACAAAGCCCCTCCCAAAAACTCCTCTAAACGTTTTAACATCATCCTTAACTATGAGAACCTAATTGATAGAGATAGATGGGCTGGCGAATGGAATGGCGGTTACGCCCAAACTTATGTGGTTCTTAAAGAGGGTACAGACATTGACCTATTCAATCAGAAGATTGCAAGGTACCTGGACGGCAAGGCTACTATGGAGAGTTTCACGCTCACCCTCTTCGCTCAACAATATTCCAAAAACTATCTGCATGGTAAGTTCACCAATGGAGTCCAAGATGGAGGGCGAATTGAAAACGTAAAGCTTTTCACGTTTATCGGCATTTTCATCTTGGCCATTGCCTGTATTAATTTCATGAATCTTTCCACTGCGCAAGCCTCTAAGAAGTTGAAAGAAGTTGGGGTGAAGAAAGCGGTTGGTGCTAAACGAGGCGTCTTAGTTTTCCAGTTTCTCAGTGAATCCGTTCTACTTGCACTCATTTCGCTGATTGTTTCTGTTGGCATTGTAGCCCTTGTTTTACCAGAATTCAATGCCATATCTGGTAAATCGCTGGAATTGGAGTTTCAACGATATGCCTTGCCGATTCTATCTATCGTATTACTTACCGGGATCTTTGCAGGAAGTTATCCCGCCTTTTACTTATCAGGCTTTAAACCTGTCGCTGTTTTAAAGGGAACCCTGACCAACCTCCGAGGTGAAGAATGGATAAGAAAAGGGCTTGTCGTTGTTCAGTTTGGTCTTTCAGTAATCTTCATTATTGGCGTCATTGCCATCAACCAACAAATCAAATTCACAGAACAAAAATCACTCGGTTATGACAGAGAAGCCATATTGACCTTTCGAGAGCGTGGATCCAAATTCAGATCACCCCAGCCTTTTTTTAATGAGCTAAAGAAAATACCTGGTGTCATCAGTGCAGGCAATGTGTCCGGGGATTTTCTGGCTGGAGACGATAACAATAATGGCTTTTCTTGGCTCGAAGGTACAAAGGAGGACGATAACCATTTGTTCCAGTGTCCAAAAATTGGATTTGGCCTTATCGAAACGTTAGGACTTGAAATTATCGCAGGTCGATCATTTTCTCCTGATTTTCAAGATGGTATTCATACCATCATTATCAATGAGGCAGCCGCTGAATTTATGGAAATAGATGACCCAATTGGTAAAACAATTACCTGGACTGATGATCAAAAAATGGAAATCATAGGGGTGGTTAAAAACTTCCAATACGGTTCACTGCACAACAAAATTGAGCCTCTGATCTTTCAATTCAGAAGATCTGGTAAACAGTACTTGATCAAAATGCGCCCAGGTACGGAGGTAGAGACTATTGATCAGGTTCAGAAGGTATTTGAAGCCATGCATCCTGGTCAAATTTTCGTACCCAGTTTATTGGCTGACGATTATACAGAACTCTATCATGTCGAGAATAAAGTGGCCAACCTATCCAACTATATGGCCGGCATAGCGATTATTATATCCTGTCTCGGATTATTTGGCCTGGCTGCGTTTACCGCAGAAAGAAGAGCCAAGGAAATAGGGATCCGCAAAATATTAGGTGCCAGTCAATTGACTATAGTTGGGCTGCTCACTAAGGTTTTTACAAAAACCGTTCTGGTAGCTGTGGTAATTGCTTTACCCCTAGGCTATTATTTAGTAAACACCTGGCTTCAAAACTTTGCTTACGCCATTGAGCTACAATGGTGGTTTTTCTTAATCGCTGGAGCCTCTGCCCTATTCGTGGCTTGGCTAACGGTTGGTTTCCAAACCTTTAGAGCCGCCACTATAAATCCAGCACAAAGCTTAAGAAATGAATAATCAGTCCAAAGAAATTCGTCCACCCCGATGGTCACAACGGTTGCTCCGCTTCTTTCTTAGAAAGGAGTACCTGGAGGAAATCGAAGGGGACATAGACGAAGTCTTTGATGATTATCTCGAAAAATACTCGGTCAAAAAAGCCAGATGGCTTTATAGCAAGGAGGTGTTTAAGGCAATGCGTCCTACACTTACCAAAAGGTTAATAAAAACAGAAAAACTCAATTATCTCGGCATGTTACAACACAACATTATCATTACCCTTCGTGGTTTTAGAAGACATAAGACCACCTTTCTGATCAACTTGATTGGTCTATCTACCGGACTAGCTGCCTCTTTGCTCATTTTTCTATGGGTTATGGATGAAAAGAACGTGGATAAATTTCATGAGAAGGATGATCGTCTCTACCAGGTGATTAAAAATAAGGTCTACCCAGATGGGATTATTACCGATCCCGGTTCACCAGCCTTGTTAGCCAATGCACTGATTGATGAATTGCCTGAAATAGAACACGCAGTGACAGTAAACAATAGCGGTGGAGTGGGTTCACACGGAATACTCACTTATGGTGAAAAGAGCATTGAAGTAGATGGTCTTTTTGCCAGCAGCGACTTCTTTGATGTATTCACCTACCCTTTAGTTGCCGGAGACCCAAACAGACTACTTACAACTCCAAATGACATTGTGCTAACCGAATCACTTGCAATGTCCCTGTTCAATACCACTGATAATCTAATTGGCAAGGATTTGAAGAGCCATCGTAAGTTGATGAATTCTAAAGTGATAACGGGAATCATCGCTGATCCACCAAAAAATTCAACAGTCCAATTTGATTTTGTTATCAACTATCAAACGGTCTTCGATAATGTAGATTGGCTTAACGAATGGTCGGCTGATGGGGTTTATACCTACCTAACGCTTAAGCAAGAAACAGATGTTAAGGCCTTCAATAGCAAGTTGAAATACTTCTTAGCGGATAAGCCTGATCAAGAAGGAAACGAATTATTCCTACAAAAATATTCCTCCAGATACCTAAATGGGGAATTCAAAAACGGCTTGCCCTCGGGAGGTAGAATTGCTTATGTGCGGCTGCTCACCATAGTAGGTATATTCATTTTGCTTATTGCCTGCATTAATTTCATGAATCTTTCAACAGCTCAGGCGTCACGAAAGATGAAAGAAGTGGGTGTAAAAAAGGTATTTGGAGTGAAGCGCTCAGGACTGGTAACCCAGTTCATGACCGAGGCGCTCTTGATGGTCCTTATCGCTTCAGCATTCGCATCGTTAATGATAGCCTCACTGCTTCCAGTTATGAACACTATCACCGCCAAGCAATTGGAAGTAAATCTCAATAGTTCGGTAATCGCTCCTATCATTGGTGCGATTGTATTGGTTGTATTTTTGGCTGGAGCCTACCCTTCCTTTTACCTATCCAGTTTCAAGCCAATTGCGGTATTAAAAGGCAAATTGAATAGTACATTTGGAGATCTCTGGATTCGTAGAGGGCTCGTCATTCTTCAGTTTGTAATATCCGTTCTCTTTATTTCAGGGGTACTTGTCATCAACAAACAGATTAGTTTTATCCAGAATGCTGATATGGGTTATAATCGCGACAATGTCATTCACTTCGCCATGAGCATTAGAAATGAAGACGATAGAAAAAGCTTTCTCAACGAACTCAAAACTATTGCAGGAGTAATCAATGCTACCTATCAATACGGAGGAAGCATAGTTGAGATGAATGGTGCTGGCCGTGGTTTTTCATGGGGCAATCCAGCTGAAAATGAACTAATTCGATTCGGCAGGCCACAGGTAGGTTATGACTTTATAGAAACACTGGGCATCAATGTAATCGAAGGACGAAGCTTTTCTAGAGACTTCGGTGATGAAAGTTCAAAACTGATTATAAATCAGGCGGCTGCCGATATTATTGGAATTGAAAACATTGTAGGCCAAACCATTATGGATGGCGATTTAGAAAAACAGGTAATTGGCATTGTTGAAAATTTTAAGATGCGCTCCTTATACGAAAAAATGGAGCCAACCATTATTCGCTTCGTGCCTCAAGGTTGGGATATCCTGGTGAAGATTCACCCTGAATCTCAAGCGGCAACAATTGCCAAAATCCAGGAGATCTATGATAGCTTTAATCCAATTTATCCATTCTCCCCTTCTTTCGTGGATGATGAACACCAGGCTGTTTACATTTCAGAACAACGAATCAGCACATTATCCAAATATTTTACAATTGTGGCTATAATCATTTCATGTTTAGGCCTTTTAGGATTAGCCACGTTCACTGCAGAACGCAGAATTAAGGAAATTGGAATTCGAAAAATCTTAGGTTCAAGCAGATTAAAAATCATCATGTTACTCACCAATGAATTCGGGAAAATTGTGATGATAGCTATTCTCATCGGACTCCCGCTAAGCTATTATTTCACAAGTGATTGGCTTGATAATTTTGCATACGCAACAGAACTGAATTGGTGGATTTTCACGTTGGCAGGCGTTCTTTCATTAGCCATAGCATGGTTCACAGTTGGATTGCAAACGTTCAAGGCCGCCTCTGTGAATCCTGCCAAATGCTTGAGAAATGAATAATACTGAAGCAGACATACCTCGTTGGTCTCGTAAACTGCTTCGTTGGCTCCTTCGCCCGGAATATCTGGAAGAGATTGAGGGAGACCTAGAAGAATCCTTTGAGGACACGGTCTTGTCCTCGAACATTTGCCAAGCACGCAAACAATACAATCGGGAAGTCATCAAACTGATTCGCCCAAACCTGATTAAAAAATTAATCAAAACTCAAAAACTTCAATTTATGACAACCTTCATCCACTCCTACCGAAAATTCAGAAAGAAACCAACGTTCTCCATATTGAACACCTTGGGACTTAGTCTCGGAATATTCTCTCTCCTGGTCATCCTGACCTATCTCTACAAAGAAGCTCAGATCGATCAATTTCATCAACAATCGGACAAGCTTGTAAGACTAAATAAACACGTACTCAAT
This sequence comes from Cyclobacteriaceae bacterium, assembly GCA_028281285.1. GTDB lineage: Bacteria > Bacteroidota > Bacteroidia > Cytophagales > Cyclobacteriaceae > Roseivirga. The sequence goes on along the minus strand of JANQKF010000025.1, from coordinate 40,970 downwards.
CTGGATGGCAGTATTGAAGATCATCCATTAACATCCGGACCAATGGCCCAAGCACTATTGGCCGATTACCCAAACGTGGAAAGCACCGTCCGCCTTCTCCCCTGGTTTAATGATGAGGTTCTTCAGTATAATGAGACCTCAATCAAAAGCAAGCGACTACTTTTCGTGGACAAGAACTTCTTTGATGTCTTTGACTTTGAGTTGGTTCAAGGTGACAAATCCAGTGTTTTCAACAACAATCGCTCAATTATACTCACAGAATCACTGGCCGGCAGCCTTATAAGTGACAGATCTCCAATAGGCCAAACCATCAAGGGATTCAAAGGAAGCGACCTTTTAGTCACAGGTATCGTCAAGGCCCGACCAGATTCACACATTCAGTTTGATGCCATTATGCCGTTGGATGTTTTAAATGATGTTGGCATCACTTGGCTGAAACGATGGTTTCCTCAGATGGTTTACACTTATGCCGTCTTGAATGACATGAGTCAATTGCCCGCTCTGGAATCTGATATGGAAAACTTTATGCATAAGTATCTACCAGAGAGAGAAGATACTTACAAGCTTTATTTCCAAAATTTTAGTGACATATATGCTCATTCCTCACAATTGCTCTACAATGACAAAATGAAGTCGGGCAATCATAAAGCCAATCAAATTTTATGGGCTGTTGCTCTGGTGATCTTGGTACTTGTGGTTATCAATTTTATGAACCTTTCCTCAATTGGGAGAATGATCGATGCAAAGGGGGTAGCTATCAAAAATCTTTTGGGTGCCTCAAGCAGGGCCATTTACGGACAGTTTATTCTTGAAGCCTTTATCAAGCTAATATTGGCCGTGTTGCTTGCCACTGTTGCAATCTACTTGGTCTGGAACAGGCTAGTTTTATTTGTGGGTGAGCTTCAGTTTTCAGACCTCTTAAATCCTTGGACGACAAAAACGGTCCTACTTTTGGCCATCGTTGTACCCATTCTTACCGGATTCTACCTCCTATCGGCCAAAATCATTAATAAAAGAATTACTCCGTCCGGAACTGAACTCAAAATGAAGCTAGGTGGAATAAGAAGCAGTTTGATTATTTTCCAATTCCTCCTCTCTTCTACCATCATCACCGTTACCTTTTTCAACTACAAGCAGCTTAAGTTTATTAGTGATTATGACCTTGGCTACGAACCAGAGTCAATCTTATCGTTAAGGCTGGATGGTCCGAATGTTTCGAAACAGGCTTTGGCTTTCAAAAATGAACTACTTGGCATTCCGTCAATAGAAAGTATCTCGCTAAGTCGAAATGTGCCTGGGTTGGGAATAGGCACTTACAACGTCAAACCAGAAGGTGTTTCTGAAAATGAAGATATCATTGCAGCTGTTTTCATGATGGGAGACTATGACTTTAATCAAGTCTATAATCTGGAAATGACACAGGGACGCTTTTTCTCAGAGGACATAGCAACTGACAAATACGGTGTGGTGATCAACGAAAAACTTGCCAATGACCTTAGCTGGAGTAACCCCATTGGTAGACATTTCGATATTCCTGGCGAATTTGAAAATGGCACAGTCATCGGAGTCGTAAAGGATTTTCATATAAAATCACTGCATTTGCCCGTAGAGCCTATGGCCATGATTGTTACGGAAAGACAAACTAAAATGTCTCTCAAGGTAACAGGTGATAATCTTTCTGAAACGATTACTTCGATAGAAAGAAAATGGAATGATTTCGAACCAAATTACCCCGTGGAAGTACTCTCACTCAGCAGTGTAACTAGTGATATGTATTCTAAGGAACAGCGCTTCTCCAAAGTATTGACCTTTTTTTCAGTCCTGGCTATTGTCATTGCCGGGCTTGGTCAGATTGGACTAATGTATTTTCTGACCAGCAGCAGACTTAAAGAACTGAGTATCAGAAAAGTCTTAGGTGCGAGTGGCTTCTCATTAATGAGATCAGTGGCTGGCAGATTCCAACTCCTGATTCTTGCCGGATTCTTGCTTTCGACTCCCCTGGCTTGGTATATTATAAAAAGCCAATTGGAGAACTATGCCTATGGAATTACTTTGAGCATCCTTCCTTTCATAATTATCGGTGTAGTGATCATGGTATTGGCAGGGTTGCTCTCAGCCACTCAGACCTTTCGGGCAAGCCGAACAAACCCGGTGGATATTCTGAGATCGGAGTAGAACTTAGAGATCACAAATATTACTCCGAACGCTTGTGTCTGAGCTATGGAGTGAATCACATCTTATTACCTATGTCATTAGGGGCACGAAGAACCGGAAGAAGAAATCCCCAAATGTTATAGGGGATTTCTTAGTCATTATTCCTTCAATATGACGTTTTTATTAAAGTTCCGTTCCAGGTGCAGAATGACCAAATCCAGTGGATCAGGCTTAACCAAACGTCTCTTTCTTTCCAAATACCCTTCGGTGGTAGAAGTAGCTAACAGTCAGCAAAACAAGGGCAACGGCAGCGCCTCCAGCACCCCCATCTTTGGCCATAAGGTGAGTTGCGATCGCCATGATAAAATCCAGCGCAAAGCCGAGATAAGCCAGTTCCTTAAGTAATCTGGATTTATCGGTCCAAATGGCAATCAGACCAAGTACCTTGGCAACAGCCAATGGGTAAATGAGCGCTGTCGGAACACCCAATGATTCAAAAGTCTCGCTTACCATGTCGTGCATAGCAAAATAAGCGAAGACGGTAAAGAGCATATGTGCAGTAAAAATCCCGGTCACCACTCTGTAAATAATAAGATCCCTTTTCTTCATAGTTTGATATTTATTTTATTATATACCTTGTAAATATTTACCATGACAAATATTTATTGAAAATTTTTTAGCCTCTAAATTTGTCCAAAACCTCACTCACATACTTGGCATCCTTAATTGTAAGATTTTTATTCAAGGCCTTTTGAATCGTACTCTCCATTTGATTGATTTCTTCCATAAGACTTGAGCCAGATTTAGTGATTTTGATGTAGACCACTCTTCTATCGGTCTCACTTCCTTTACGGTCAATCAATCCTTTTCCAAGCAACTTATCCGCCAAACGAGTAGCATTAGGTGCTTTTTCCAACAAACCGTCTTTTACGTCTGACATGGCGGTCCACCCTCCTTCTGCTTTCAACACTCTTAGGATATTGTATTGCTGTGGCGAGATCCCAAATGGCTTTAACTCCTCAATGAAAGTATTCTGCACCCAGTTTGCCGTGAACACCAAATTGGTCACAAATCGGTGTTTGTCATTAACGAGTGCTGATTTTATTTCCGAATCAATCTTGGCCATATAGGTAATTGTAGTTGACAAAATTATCTATCAATATTTTATTTTCCAAGGAAAATATTTCCATGAATCATATATTTTGAACTAGCCCATTATATAAGCCGGTATTAAGTGGTTAAAAAAAATATCACTTCCTTGTCATATTTTATTGGCTCTTGTAACTAATAGTATAGAGACAAGCAAAGATTAAATGGCAGAACAGCGAAACGTAACTTTTGAGCAGCTTCTTGAAAACAACAAAAAGAGCATCTTCAGAATCTGCAAAATCTATGCCTCCACACCTGTTGAACCAGAGGATCTTTTCCAGGAAGTGATTGCTCATGTTTGGACGGCTTACTCCTCCTTTCAAGGTAAATCCAATGCCAACACCTGGGTGTATAGAATTGCATTAAATGTCTGTCTAAGACATAAAACCAAGTCTGAGAAGCGCAGTCATACCATTGGATTGGAGGCCATTCGATTTGAACCAGTCAGTCCTGTTCCGGAAGATCATCAAGAAGCGCAATTCATGGCACTTAAAGGCTGCATTCAGGCACTTGAAGAATTAGACCAATCCATAGTGATTCTATCTCTGGACGAACGGTCCTACAAAGAAATTTCGAACATCACCGGGTTGACTGAAAACCACATTGCGGTCAAGATGAAACGAATTCGTAAGAAATTATTGAATTGTATTACCTCTAAACTGAAATAAAATGCAAAACAGAAAAGAAGAATTTGGTTGGCAAACACTAAAAGAGATCTGGAACAACTCAGGGCATGGAAGGAACATCAACATTCAAATGGATAGATTGTTGGATGAGCTGAAAGCCAAAACCAGTAAATTTGAAAAAGAGGCGATCGACTCGGATTTGGCTTTACTCAGGACCAACTGGAGTCAAACTAAAGGAATGGTTAGTCAATTCGAGAAGGATGCTATCAACAAAGATCTTAGTGCTATTTCACGACTCCTAAGAAGGCTGTTTGGTATATTTAGCGGCAATAAGAGGTAACTCCCCAATTCATTTTTGGACCAATAAAGGCACTAACTTTAGATCAGAATATGGACTATAAGAAATCACAAATAGGTTGGTTCATACTGTTGTTCTTAACTCCAATAATCACTTTACTTGCATTAGCCTATATCTATCAATGGGGAAGTAATCCGATACCCTTTGTGCTCTTTGTCGTGATCTCCATCATTTTTATCGGTTTGACTTCATTGTTTTGCAAGTTGACCGTAATCCTAGATGGGTCCACCTTAAAACTCATTTATGGAATTGGTCTGATTAAGATGGATTTTGAACTTGAACAACTCGAACGAACCGAAATCATCAGAACACCTTTCTATTATGGCTTTGGGATTAGGATGACACCTCAGGGTAATCTCTATAACATTCAAGGTCCAAAAGCTGTACGGATCGTGTACTTTAAGAATGGAAAACAAAACTCTTTCATGGTAGGGTCACCTGAGCCGGATAAACTGAAAAGTGCCTTGGATAAAATATCGACCAGAGATCAAGCAACGTTTCTTCAGTAGTGCTATCTCTTAAAAGATCAACCTTATTACCAATTATCGATGAGATTTACCCTCCTACTTGTCGCACTAACGATTTATGTTCAGTCCTACGGACAGTCTGGAAGACCTGTAATTCAGGAACTGTCAGAAACTTCTTTAGAAGACGCTGGTTTTAACCGAGACTCTATAGACAATCTGATCCAACTAATCATAGACACTCCCCCAAAGGATTTCCGCGGATTGGTAGTCATCAAAGACAATAAGCTTGTTATCGAAGAGTATTTTTGGACCTATTGGAGAAATACCGTTCATGATATCAGGTCTGCTGGGAAGAGCATCACCGCGATTTTGCTCGGTATTGCTGTCAAAGAAGGCTTAGTTGAGAGCCTGGAACAGGATGTCTATTCTTTTTTCCCCAAAGACAAGTATCCTAACATCAACAGTGATTTAAAGAAGATTAAGCTGAAGCATCTCCTGGATATGGCCTCTGGTCTGGATGCAGATACAGATCGACCGGAAACCCCGGGGCAAGCAGGCCAATGGATGGCCATGGATGATTGGAAGGAATACTTGCTAAGTGTACCTCTGGTAAATACTCCCGGGGAAAAGTGGGTATATGCTGATATTAATGCCTTACTGATTGGTGCTGTGATTGAAGAGACGTCAGGTATTAGCCTGAAGGATTATGCTCAAGAAAAGTTATTTGACCCCCTGGGAATTACGCAATTCTATTGGTATTCCAATACTTCCGGCCAAACTGGAGCGGCAGGTAACTTATATCTATACACCCTGGACTTTGCCAAGTTGGGTGTCCTTATTCTGAATGAAGGAAAATGGGACAATCGGCAGATTATTGATCAGGAATACCTTAAATCATTGATCAATAAAAAGAGCTATTCCGCTGAAGTTTCGAAATGGTTTCCCCTAGCCGACCACTATGGTCTCATGTGGTATAAATCACAACGAACTTTTGGAAACAAATCATTCGACTATCTCTTCGCATCAGGAAGTGGTGGCAATCATTTGGTAGTAATTCCCGATCAGAAAATGGTGATCGCCCTTACTTCAAGTGCTTACGGTCCAGGTCCGGGTCAAAGGCGATCATATAATATCCTGCGAAAGGTATTGGCCGCATTGAAATAGAATCAATCAAAGCCCTTCTGAATTCAACAGACTCACTCTTCTCGGACTGTTTCTCAGGACATATCTCATGCGTGATACCTGGTCTTTGGTAAAGATATTCATCACTTCGTCCGAAGTATAATTCATATAGTTACCAATCATTACCTCTTCCCCATCACAGCCAATATAGGGCTCACTTGAGGTCACTGGTTCATTAACAGCTGGTGTATCTTCGCAATAGTCATTGGCTTCACAATCCCTGGCTCCCCATGTATGGAGTAGGCCCAAGTAATGTCCCATTTCATGGGTCAGGGTTCTGCCAAGATTACGTCCACCTTCAATATCTGATTCTCCAAAGTGTGCCCAGTTAATAACGATACCCTCAGCACCACCGGTAAGCGGCTTTTGAAAAAGCTTGTCACCAGGTAAATCGGTATCCGGACCTGTCGCTTGCCCTAATATAATATTCGTATAATCATTAGGGTAAGGCGCAGTCCAAATATTGATATAATCACTGGAACCCCAGTAGCTGAAGAATGCATAACGCTCAAACTCCAAATTCGGAATATTGGAAGGCAATTCATCCAATTCGAACTGTCTTCTCACTATACCAGAGGTTGGATTGCCTTGAGGATCCGTGCTAGCTAGTACGAATTCAATGTGAGCATCCGCGCCCTCAGGGTGATCATTGAACCCTCTTGTTCCCTCCCGTCTTCGAAAATCTTCGTTAAGAATCTCGATTTGTCTGATGATCCGTTCGTTAGACAGGTTTGGACCGACACCATATTCTTCTCCATTGTGCATAACATGAACAACTACTGGAATTCGTAACACTTCATTGTCTGGATCCTTAGGTATGTTTGGTAAAGGATCTGTTTCAGAATCCGGTGTATTACATGACCAGGCAAGAGCTATAAAAAGAACGATTATGACCTTTTTCAAACTTTTTAATTGAGTTGATGACTTTTATTAAATACGAGGAGGACTCAAGAGAATTACACCTCACTCCAAAATAGACTCAATAGGAATGGCCAAGGTTGGAATGAGATTAAAAAACCTAAGTCTCTTAAAGTCGCTATAGCAAATCTCCGGGAATTGGGTAATCCGGCCCTTGCTCATTTTGATAGCTGTATACTGCTGGAATTGGAGTGAGATGTGCGGCTTTCAACAAAGTTTGCAATTCACTTTTTGTAAGTGTTGACTCATCGAAAAACGATTTCTCCTTATCATCAAAAATAGACTGATCACGATAGTTCAGAACTTCGTTCATAAGCAACCTCCTGGAATCAAGCCATTCCTGACTAGCCATTTGATCTTCTGACACCGATTCATGGGGCCGAACTTCAACATAGATAGTTCTCCTAGGACCAGGACTACGTTTGGGCTCCGATGAATGTAAAATCATCATATCCTGAACTAGAATATCACCTGCTTTCGCAGGTTGTTGAACCACTCCGGGAGGATTCCACCCAAAGTTTTGCTCAATCTCTGAAATGTCTTGCAACTCGAATTGGGTCCCGGGAACATATCTCAGGCAACCATCGTCCACATTCGCATCATCAAGATAAATTCCAATATTGAGGTATGGAAACTTCCGGCTATGTGGAGCACCTTGATGCCACTTAATTACCGGGTGTGGGTGTTGATGTTTGTATAACAAGTCGGAATAAACCACTACAGACGAGGGACCAGAAAGTTCTTTCATGATTTCCAACATGGGTTGGATTGACAATAACTCTATTAGTTCATCCAAATGGGACTTATATAGCTCTTCAAACCTCATCAATCTCGGGCCCACCGGATCTTCGATAACACAGAACTGTTGTGTCAATTGACCCTTTGAATAATCTTCCATAGCCTCTCTTTCGAGGTCATCGGCAATTGCTCGCCATTTTTCAAGCAAATCTGAGGGAAGAGCATTTTCGTATCGGATGTATCCCTTACTCAAGAACTCATTAACATCTACCATCTTTAGTTTTTATTCCTCGGAGTTAAATTGGGTTACAAAATAGTAACGTCCAAGGCCAATGTTAACTTTGTTGAGAAAGATCTTCTATCATTAGATCTGCCACTCTCTCCGAGGCACCAACACCACCGAGTTTATTTTCTAAATCATCATAGTCCTGAATCATTTGCGAACGGACTCCTCCTTCTAGAATCTTACCCAATTCTTTTTTAAGGTTAACCTCATTTACATCCGAATGCACCAATTCCTGAACCGCTTTCTTATCGAGAATTAAGTTGACCATACAGATATACTTGATCCTGATAATTCGCTTAAGTAAATGGAAAGTGGCCCAACCAGGCTTATAACAAACCACTTGAGGGACACGAAAAAGGGCAGTTTCCAACGTAGCTGTTCCAGAAGTCACCAATGCGGCAGTCGCGTTATTAAGGATATTATACGTTCTACCAAAAAGCACTTTGATCTTGCCCTTGGTATAGGAGTCATAGAGTTCCTTACTCAAGGTTTCCGATCCCGCTATTACGAATTCGTAGTGAGGAAAGTGCGAAACCACAGATAGCATAGCAGGTAGTTTAGTATTTATCTCATGTTTACGACTTCCGGGTAACAAGGCAATAATTGGCTTATCACTAAGCCCATTGGACTCGCGAAACTCAACCTCTCCTTTGAGCTTGGGTTTTCTTTCTGCTATAGAATCAAGGATGGGATGGCCTACATAGTCCACTTCGTAACCATAGCTATTATAGAATTCCGTTTCGAAAGGCAATATTGCGAATCGTCTATCCGTCCAACCTTGAATTGTATGTACCCTTTTCCGTTTCCAGGCCCATGCTTGGGGAAGTATGTAATAGAATATCCGAGTGCTCAGTCCTTTGTTCTTGACAAACTTGGCAATCCTTAGATTGAACCCTGAGTTGTCAATAAGAATCAGCACATCTGGTTGGAATCGAACGATATCCTCCTCACAGTATCTGAAATTCCTCTTGATCGTTCTTAGGTGTCGTATGATATGAAATACTCCCATGAAAGAGGTTTCCCGAATATGTTTGGCCAATTCATCGGCCACTTCCTGCATTCTATCTCCTCCCCAAACGCGAAAAAATGCATCCGGATCTCGCTGCTTAATTTGCTTCATCATATTGGATGCATGCAAATCACCAGAGGCCTCTCCTGCTATCACATAGTACTTCACGGGCGCAAAGTTATTGGTAATTTTAATGATTTATCAACTTGTGCTTGAAAGCTTGTAGCTTGCCTCATTAACTCCTACTTTTACGGCAATTTCTAAAGCCAATTATCTATGCTCAAAATAGGCGTTCTAGGGGCCGGTCATCTCGGCAAAATTCATATCAAGTGCATCAAAGATATTCCTGAATATGAGCTGGTAGGTTTTTATGATCCGATAGATGAAAACTCAAAGGCAGTTTCATCTGAACATAATATTCAAAGCTTTGCTACGGTTGATGATCTGATTGAAGCAGTCGATATAGTAGATATTGTGACCCCTACTCTATCTCATTTCGATTGTGCACAAAGGGCGTTAAGGGCGGGCAAACATGTCTTTATTGAAAAGCCCGTTACAAATACTCTTGAGGAAGCCGAGGCTCTGATTAGTCTGTCCAAAGAGGTCGAAAGAAAGATTCAGGTAGGTCATGTTGAGCGGTTCAACCCGGCATTTATTGCAGCACAGGATCATCTGGATAAGCCTATGTTCATAGAAACTCATCGATTAGCCCAGTTTAATCCTCGAGGATTAGATGTGCCTGTTGTGTTGGACCTTATGATCCACGACATTGATGTGATTCTCAAGGCGGTAGGCTCACCTGTTCGAAACATTTCTGCAAGCGGTGTGGCCGTGGTTAGTGATACCCCTGATATTGCCAATGCACGACTTGAATTTGAAAATGGCTGTGTTGCCAACCTGACTACAAGCCGCATAGCCGTGAAAAACATGCGCAAATCACGATTCTTTCAAAAAGACGCTTATGTAGCCGTAGACTTCTTAGAGAAGAAGTCAGAGATTGTGCGAATGAAGGAAGCTACGGGAGAAGAAGGCCCTTTCTCTATGGTATTGGATTTGGGCGAAGGCAAGGGGAAGAAGGAGATCATTTTTGAAAACCCAAAAATTCAGCCTATCAATGCAATACGGGAAGAGCTTTTCACCTTTCATGAGGCTATCATCAATGACACTACTCCAATTGTCACAATAGAGGATGGTTATGCTGCACTCAAAGTGGCAAAGGAAATTCTCGAGAAAATAAAAACGAACCTGGCCGAAATCGGTTAGGACTGATATACGAACAAACTAAATTCTAGTATTATGGATAACAGAAAATACTTACCCTTTGTGGTAATAGGCGCTATTGTGCTTATCGTTTTAATTGGTCTTTCTTCAAGCATGTTCTACACCATACAAGCAAACGAGAGGGCCGTAATCTTTAAAAAATTTGGTGGAGGGCTTGACAAAGACAACGTAATCCAACCAGGGTTTCATGTAAAAGCACCTTGGAATGACCTTATCACTTTTGATGTGGCCGAAAGCCAGGAAGAGGAGACCATGGATGTCCTTGATAAAAATGGCCTTAGCATCAACGTGGATGTGTCTGTAAGGTTTTACCCTAAATTCAATCGAATAGGATATATCTATGAACGATTTAGATTAGGCTATGTCCAAACCTTGGTAAAACCTGAGGTAAGATCTACAGTGAGGCAAGTGATGGGACGTTATTCTGCAGAAGAAATCTACTCTACCAAAAGGTCTGAAGTAGAAACTGCAATAAAGACGGAAACTGCGGCCGTACTTGGCAATGAAACCAACAATGTAGAAATGACCACCCTATTGATTCGGTCGATCAATCTTCCTGATAAGATCAAGCAGGCCATCGAAAACAAGCTACAACAGGAGCAAGAAGCACTTGCTTACCAGTTCCGTCTGGATAAAGAGAAAAGTGAAGCGGAAAGAAAGCGCATTGCCGCTGAAGGAGAAGCTGCAGCCAACAAAATTGTAAACAGCAGTTTAACACCTAACCTGCTTCGAATGAGAGGAATCGAAGCTACCTTGAAGTTGGCCGAATCTCCAAACTCAAAGGTAGTCGTAATGGGTCAGGGTAAGGACGGTTTACCATTAATTCTTGGCGGCAGTAATTAAAATTGCTGAAAGGTGGGAACAACTCTTCGTTTTAAGTGTTTTATCACTAAATTCGCTCTCCCAAAAAGAGCCTAATCAATAACAAGAAATACGTTACAAAAAGATGTCGAATATAGCGGAGATAAAAGTTGACGGACAGAGCTATGAGCTGCCGGTAATTGAAGGGACAGAACAGGAAAAGGCTATTGATATTAGCAAGCTTAGAGGACAAAGTGGAGTGATTACCATTGATCCAGGGTTTAAGAACACGGGATCTACGCAAAGCTCAATCACTTTTCTGGACGGAGAAAAAGGTATTCTGAGATATAGAGGTTACTCAATAGAGGAGCTTGCAGAAAAATCCAGTTTTTTGGAAGTCTCCTATTTGCTTGTTTATGGGGAACTTCCGAATACCCAACAATTGGCAGATTTCACCGAGAAAGTTACACGGCACAGTTTGGTTCATGAGGATATTAAAACAATATTGGAAGGTTTTCCTTCTACCTCTCACCCAATGGGCGTTCTTTCCTCACTCGTTTGTGCTCAAACAGCTTTCTATCCGGAGTCATTGGATCCTAATCGTTCAGCAAGTCAGGTAGATCTTGGTATCATTCGATTGATTGCTAAGATGCCGACTTTCGCGGCCTGGGCGTATAAGAATAAAATCGGTCAGCCAGTAAATTACCCTGACAATAACTTGAATTACACGGCCAACTTCATGAAAATGATGTTCGCTTTGCCAGCTGAGAGTTATGATCCGGATCCGGTTGTAGCGGATGCATTAGACAAACTATTGATTTTGCATGCCGACCATGAGCAAAACTGCTCGACCTCAACGGTTAGAATAGTAGGTTCATCGCATGCCAGTTTATATGCCTCGATTTCTGCTGGAATTAACGCCCTTTGGGGACCACTCCATGGTGGAGCCAACCAAGCAGTAATTGAAATGCTTGAGAATATCAAAACTGATGGTGGTGACACCAAAAAGTGGATGGCAAAAGCCAAGGATAAAGAAGATCCTTTCCGATTAATGGGATTCGGTCACCGAGTGTACAAGAACTTTGATCCACGCGCCAGAATCATTAAGAAGGCAGCAGACGATGTTCTCGGCAAGTTGGGTGTAAATGATCCTGTATTGGAAATCGCCAAAGGACTTGAAGAAGAAGCTTTGAAGGATGACTACTTCGTGGAAAGAAAACTTTATCCTAATGTTGACTTCTATAGTGGTATCATTTACAGAGCATTAGGTATTCCGACTGATATGTTTACTGTAATGTTTGCAATGGGTAGACTTCCAGGTTGGATTGCTCAATGGAAAGAAATGAGAGCCAACAAGGAGCCGATTGGCCGACCTCGTCAGGTATACACTGGAGCCAATGCGCGAGATTATGTCGACATCTCGAATAGATAAAAAGAAAAAATTAATTAGCTTAAGGCCAGCCTTGCGCTGGCTTTTTTGTCAAGAAGAATATGGAGCTAAAAGAAAAATTTGAAGAATCGGTTAAGTTATCAGAATCAATACCGACTCGCCCGTCCAATGAAGATTTGCTTAGCCTTTATGCTTTATACAAGCAAGCTACTATTGGAGACAACAATACCGAACCGCCAGGAGGATTTGACTTTAAGGCAGCAGCAAAACACAATGCATGGGCTGCACTCAAAGGCAAAGCTCCGGATGACGCTATGGCCGCCTATATCGATCTTGTGGATTCGTTATTGAATCCTGACGAAGAAGAATAAGCAGGCCTAAAAGGTGAACTCTTTCAAACCTTGAAATTTGTTCAGATAATCACCAATTCGATTGCTGAATTTTCAATGACTATATTTCTTCGTCCCAGAACCTTTTAAGTTCGCTATTTACATTATCGGTCACAAAGCTGTTGATACTACCATTCTCACTTAGAAAATTAGCAAGTACGGATTTACAGCTGTCTGAAATTGTAGAATTGAAAACTTGAAACAACTTTATACCATTAGCGACAAGTTTGGAATCATTATCCTTCCCATCGATATCCAATGTCAGTTTTGGAGATTCAATGATTGACTTTTTATAGCTGACTGTTGGTGGGCTATCCAGATTGTTTGGTTTCTTAAGATTCAGCACTATTCCCCAATAGCCTCCGGTACTTGAGCTAAAAGGGCCTTCAAAATCCTGCCTACCATCTTCTCTCCAAGGCACTTTAAAGGGACCCCAACCTTTAGTCGTCCAACGATTAACCGGTTGGGCTATTAGCCATTCCCCGGAAATGCTGATCTTATTGAATTTTATCCAGAGTGTAGTACTATTTTCATCCAGTTCCACCTTACTTCTATCTGATGGTATAGAAAAGTCTCTCATTCCATTAATGCGGATGCTCTCTACATAAGCCGTTGCATTACCTTTAGGAACGTTGTGTCCGAACACATTACCTACAGACGGTATAGCACGACCAAGGTTTTTACTTCTCGGATAGTCTCGAATCTCTGGATAAGGGATATGAATATCATTTGGGATGTCAGAGCTTCGCTCAGCGTACATGCGGTCAAAAGTGGAGTTCCACGCTTTGGTAAGTTTTTTTTCTAAAAATGTCATAATTCTGAATTTTAGTTATGCTAATTTTTCGTTGATATGTCTCTTTAATAATTCGCTTAAATCATCACTTTGCAGGTAGTTAGTCAATTGATTGGCAACCTTTTGCTCCCACTCGACTTCTTTCATAGCCACTCTCATCGCAGCCTGCAGCTTGGCCTTTTGACCCCTGGTGGCATTTTTGAATTCAACATCCGTTTTGGGGTTCATCTTGATCTGCTCCTTCCAATTGTGATCGTCTTCATCTATTTCAATTGAGGCCTTCTCCACAAACTCAATTTCACTGTCAAACCTAAATCGTAAGGTGGATAGTACATTCTCGATCCGCATGGTGAAAGCACCTTCTACTTCATTAGTATACTTTTCGTCATCCGAAGGCACACAGCCTTGTTTTATCGTGATGTCACCTTTTATTGTCAAAAGCGGAAGTACAAGGTCCACACACATATCGTTGTGAGGTTCCGGAAAATAAGCATCCCCCCTCTTTTTCATACCCTCCAAGCCTGACATATTCATCCCATCACAGACAAAGCGGGGAAGCCCCTCCTCTTTTTCCCTGATTGCGCATAATCCACGAATACGTTTATCCGATTCAAATTCCGATACTACGTCTAAGGGAACCTTAGAGGTCAATCCGTCCTCAGGATCCCGAGATTTGTCAAGTATGGCTTCCCTAATTTTTTCTTTATCGAAAATACTCCTGGCAGCTTTTGCCAAAACCAGTTTTTCGTAGCCCCTATCCTCGTGATTTAGTTGATTGCTCATGTCAATTGATTTATATATCTATATCTGGTGTTTGTTGGGGTAGTCTTTCATCTCTGATGGTCTGATAAGAAACACCACGGTATTCGTCTTCATAGTAGCTCACCATTTCAAGAAAGTCTTCCAATCCTTTTGCTATTTCTTCGAACTGACCTTTATATCGATCGTTGCTCGTTATGTCAATGGTATGACTGATGAACTCGGAAACTTCATCGAAGAAGTCATCAGCAATTTCTACACTTTCATTTCTCCTTGCCTTAAGAAGGATGTCGATAAGTTCTTTGTAAAGTTTAATTCCTGGCTTCTCCTGTTCATCACTATAGATCAGATAGTTGAAATCACCAGTTCCCCCTTTATCAGAATCAACATGGAAGAAATCAACCAATGGACCTGAAAGTGATTCGTACAATTCATTGTACCATTCACCCATGGTAGTCCCTTTCTTGGAGGGGTTCTCACGACTTTCTTTCAACAAGTCAGCTCTAAGTTCTCTTATCAGATTGAGTTGGGCTGATGAATCTTTCATGACTTCCTCAGAATCCGCGTCTTCAAGGTCATCATCATCCATGAAGGCCATCAGCTGCAATTGGAACTTAAAACTATCAGCCAAATTCGTTACTGCACAAGCTGTTGAGGCAATATCTCCGGGAGAAACCCCAAAAATGTCTCTCAATTTATCGTCTACTTCTTTGGTAAGCATTTTCGCCCCATTGGCAGCGAGGATAAACCCTTTCCTGGCATAGTCGGCCCAGATGGATGGGTCTTTGAAGCCCTTAATCAGGTCTTCAATCACCTCCTTACCTTTCATAAGACCTTCAATCACATCCTTCAGGTTAGACAGAGTGTTGGGATCAAGAGGAACAGTTTTATTAATTGATACAGGTACCTTAGCCTCTGGTAAATCACCAAGTTTTATTCTAAAATTACTGTGGATCAGCAGTTCATGACCATTTATTCCAGTACTAAAATGGAGAGAAGGTTTGAACTCAAATTGTGCAAGATTCAAGATTCCCAATTCACCCAAATCGAGTTTGAGATCAAGGGTAGTCCAGGCTTTACCTGTACCTGAAATGGTAAATGGATCCGGTGTGATGTCCAGGTAAAAGTCATACCCTGTGCCAAACTGGTCGATGCATTGGCCTATCTCAGCACCTACCTTAAGTTTGAACCCTTTTTGATTAAGATCAACTAATGTTTTTACACCAACCAGACCGAATAAACTGGCCTGTCCAGACAACCTGAATTTTGACAGAACATAATTGTCAATCTGAAGTTCAGCAGATGGCCCTCCGTTTGTCTCCGCTCCTGTTATTTTGATCAAACCCGCCAGATTAATTGGCGAGGCATGGCCTGATAGAGTTAATCGAGATCCGGAGTGGGCTGCCTTAAGAACTAGCGTGGAGTCTAACAAAGCAAGTGTTGTTTCCAACTTGCCGTTCTTCCCGTCTTCGTACATTTCTATACTTCCTCCAAGTTTGAAAACCCCAAATTCGAAACGAACACCACCCTTCATTTCAATTTTATCTCTTCCGAAATGACCAGCTATCTTAGCTGGATTAGGAGAAGTTGCACTCTCAGTAGAGAATAACCGAATAGGGAAACTATTGCCGTAAATACTGGACGGGAATAAGTCCAGGTAACCTTCGAAATCCAATTCAGCATTAAAACCCTTTGCAAAGTGCATGCTGAATTCTCCTTTCAAGATATCAGCGCCAGCCATTTCTATTCGACTTGATCCCGCCATGTAAAAGACCTCATACGAATCTCCGTTTGTATTAAGCTTGTTCATCGCCCAAAGCTCCATTTTCAACACCTTGGCCAGATGAGCGCGAAAGGAAATGGCGGTGGCAAAACCAAGTTCTTCAGAGACCACAACTGCCAAGGCTGTATCGGTACCCAATAAACCACCAATATTCAATGCCCCCTTTAAGAATAAGACTGCACCTTGATCAGTATTACTAATACCTTCCGGTTGGCCTGAGTCATTGTCCTGATTTGGCACAATTGCGAGAATAGATTCCGCAGTATGTGGATACGGTAAGTCGGACCCGGACTTCTTTACCAAAAGTGGATACGCTTTTTCCTTGAATTCCTGCGGGGTGCTAATCGCCCAGGCGAAATCAATATCAAACAGGTAAAATAGCTTTAGATGCTTGGAGCCGATCCGGTCCTTTACATCAAAATATTGGATCAGGTAATTGACCGGAGGAACTTTCGCATTGATTTTATGACTATCCCGGGCAGATTTCACCGGTACTTCCTTAGGCACAGAATCAAGCGCCAGATGAAACACTGAGAATTTCAAGGCATTTGCTCCCAATCCTACCAGATCAAAAAAGTCAATGATCTTCTCGTCAGTAAAGCCAAACTTGACCTTTCTCCTTTTACCGTCCTTAATTTCATAGCCGAAGAAACCTGGTAAATCATAGTAAAGTGGCCCAACCCTGAATGCGGGAATGAGCTCAGGCTCAAACTCTGCTACTCCATCCAACTTCGCCAGGTAATGAGTAGGCACATGCAATGATTCCTTTCCATCCCTGAAAAAGTTGATGAGTTCAGCGAATCGCTTCATAATCTTCACCAGGTTAAACTCTGGTTTGGAAAATTTGAAACTCATTTCAGAGGCCACGCCTTCAAGCCCCCAATAACCCTGATAAATCTCGTTGTAGAAAAGAGGGACAGGAATCGGAATCTCAGTTTGTGGAATAATCATTACAATCAGGTCCCTAATTCGTAAGGTCTGTGCGAAGCCACTTTTATCCGGGACTAACAACTTGAGATCATCCGAAAGTGAGTTATGCTCCGGTAAGACCAGAGAACTCGCGAGATGAACAAGGTTGAACATATCCAAATCTCCGGAAACATCCAGTCGAAGGAATTGATTGAAAATCATTGAACCGAATCCAATTTTTCGCAGCCTCACCCCATACATGTACATCGGCATGCTAGGGTCGGGAGGTAACAAGAGTTGTATATAGGGCCTTAAACCATCCTTTTCAGCCGCATTTTGATCAACTTCTAGTGAAAAACTCAGGCTCTTATCTGCCGAAACGTTAATCTCAAAATCGAATCCTTTAGGTAGAACGATTCCCAGGTATTCCTTAAATCGTTCAGGAAGTTGATTTACAGTGGCGTCTGCACCCGTCTTTACTATAGATTTAAATTCATCTGGTAACTTAAACGTATCCTTATGCTCAGGACCAAGCATAGAAATCAACCAGTCCTCAAGGTCATCAAGATTGAACTCCTTGTATTGCTTTTTACCGTTTTCATCCTTTTGATCGGTAGCCTTGAAAAAATCAATCGAACGAATCGGAATTCCCTCAATAAGCTTGTCTGTAAGTTGATTGACAAGGTCAGCTTTAAGGTATACAAGGGGCAGAAAGCTTAACACTTTTTTGGCCAATGGCCGGATTGGTATTTTAAGCTGATCACTGAGTACATGAATGCCTCCCTTAGCGTAGAAAGACCCATCTTTGGTAGACAATTTGAACTCTGGCTTGATGAATTTTACTCTTCCGTAAACTCGGTTTTCAGGTTTTACATCCACAACTCTCGTCATGAGAGTATCAAAATCAAGCTCGATACTATCACCTGTTTCCTGATAGCATTTGGCAATAGATTCCCCGACCAACTTACTCAACACGTTTTGGTCAATAAGTCCGAAATGCTCCAGACTACCACCAATGCCATCAGTACTTATCTCAAGGCCTACCCGTAGCAAATTGTCATCAGGGTAAGTTTTGCCATTGAGTTTTTTGAGCTTCTTCTGATCATAGGTTTTAATCAAGCCATTGAGCTTACCCTTTTTCCCGAATAGCCTGTCGTTGAGTTTAGATGGCAACCCAATAGCCACTACTGGCTTGAACTTCAATTTGTTTTTGTGGGTGGAGATTTCAATTTGTTCAAGTCGGACGAAGGACTCACCTAAATCAAGCATTTCTTCGACCGTGGTATCTATTCCTGATTCAACAAATCCTTGATTGATAGATGCCCTCAAATCGGGATCAAGCTCATGAACTGCTTTTTCGAGGAGATTGGGAAGAAGAATCCCAGAATCATTCAAAAGATTTGCCTTCAGACCAGCCTTGCTCGATAAGCTTATTCTCCCTGAAATCCGCCTTTCGTCTTCTATTGTCGGGAAAAACCGCTCACATACTTCAAACAAGTCCTTGTGAATTGTTTTCAGGCCATCAGTCATCTTCAAATCCAACCCACCATCAAGGGACCACTCATCCCCATCTTTAATGAAGTCAAAGGAGCCAATCCCGAGTTCGAAAAGCTCCATAAAAGTTGTGGCTTTAGGATGAGGGTCACCGAACTCCCCCATCAATGCAGGCATGGCTTCTTGCAATCCGGGAATCCATTTCAACGGATGTGTCTTAGTGCTCTTGGATGAAAAAGAAAGTCCCTTCTTCTTGCCTTCCTTGAATAGTGTCAGCTCTCCCTTTTTTATCCTTATGAAAGATTTGTCTATCTCAAAAAAGTCGTAAAGATTAAAGTCCGATGTTCCGGAGAACTTCCAAATCGCATCCCCTTTAGCTTTTTTACTCCACTCGAGTGAGAGGCCGATAGGATTGATTTCGCAGAGTAAGGGATTAACACTTAGACCAAATAAATCTGGAATCCGAACAAGTGGCTCTTCATTGTTTTTGATCTTTTTGAGTACAGCAACGATAGATTCAGTATCTGACTCGGTAAACCCTTTTCCCAGATTCATTTTGGACAGATCCAGGTCAGGTTTAAGCACTCCATTTTTGACATACTCTTTTTCCTCTAACAAAGAGATCAGCTCATCTCCATCCACCTCCTTGAGGGTATCAAAACAGTGACTTTTTACAATTGGAACATTGTTCGTCTTGAATGTAAACGTCCGGGCGTCCTCCTGTTTTTTCACTTCTGTATCAAAGGTCATTATTCGATCAAATGCCTCGACACCAAGGCTGCCAGCAATTCTCCAATCCGATTTCTTGCCTTTCTCCTTTTCTAAGAAGTACTCAAACTCATACCGTCTTAGGCCAAGCCCCAGCGAATCAAAATGGGGAAATTTGTCTCCACTGACTTTAATACAACCCTTTGATCCTTTTTGCGAATGGATGAACTCAAAGTTCAACTTATCGAAGGGTACCAACACCCCATTCAACGTTAGTGAATCGCTCTTTTTACTGGATACAGTTCCACTTATGACAATACCTTTTTCGGATGAATGAGATAGGTCAAGTCTTTCAAGAACGAGATCAGGCACACTCTGTGGCAGCTCCTCGTTTAATAGTGACTTCAAAACGACAGACAGCTTTAGACTCTTTGCCGAAGCTTTGAACACTGGTTTGCTGGATAGTTGTATATCCGAGGTGAATTTCATTCCCAAAAATTCGACCTCACCAACAAGTTTAGCTGGTATCGAAGCATTGCCGTGCCCTATTTGAAGATGTAGCTTCGATTTTAGTCTTTCATCAGCGAGAGACAGCTCTTGATGAATCTTCACTTGGGCCATGGTAGAACCACCATGGAAATCGTGGTTAATCTCCGCTCTTTTTACAGTAATACCCTTAAGCAGATCAGGTAATTGAATGGAACCGCCACTGATTTTAGTAGCTAAGTGGTCAAGAGCAACTTCTTTTAGGATGAAAGCTAGTGACCCGGATGATGAATCGAACAGTACACTGCTTTCAACATCAAATGCCTTGACGGAAGCATATATTGATACATCGGGCACCAAGATGGAATCAGAATCCCGAGACAACGAGAAATCCAATGTCAAATCCTTGAGAAAAACACTGTCATCACAAAATCCCCATGGCTCATTCAATCCCACCTGACATCCCAATGACCTTAACCCTTTGTTTGATTCAGACCCAATGTTGAAGTCGATGAATAAGGATTTTAAACCTATGTTTTTACTTCCACGAAGTGGCTGAGGTAATAGGTCGAAGATGGCATTTGACCCCAAAAACGAACCTAAGTCCTCGACTGTTGGGATTTTGTATTGTCCGGAGTCAAAATCACCACTCAACCTAAATTCTCCTACTGAGTCCAGAGACATATTACATTCAAGTAAGAGTGCTCTTTCCTGTCCATTAAAGTCAAGGGCAAATAAGCTTTTGTAATTCAGCCAAGGTGTCTCATACAGCGTTTTTTCCGAAATACCTGTTGACAAGACAAGGCAATTCTCCTTAAAGACACCAGAAATATAAGGCAATTCGATATCCGGAAGTTCGAAAGCAATAACTAGCAAAACCGGGTTACTCTTAAGAGTGAGAAGAAGGGCGCTCATGTTTTGACCAAGCCCAGGAGTAGGAAGTGGCAAACCATTCAACGGACTTGATTTGCCCCAATTTACAGAACCAATTTTGGCTGAGATTACCTGATAGGCATCTACCAAACCACGGAGCTCTTTCGTCAATTCATAGTATCTAAAATCGTCAAATGAATCCTTTTGGGGTAAACTCTTGGGCTCCGATACAAAGCACTCTTTGAGACCGACCGCTTTCAACAGCTTATCCCTTTTGTCAATAAACAGCTCATAAAGTGGATGATCTGATGATTCCAATCGGGGTACTTTAAGTGTCTCGAATAATGTTTGTTCCTCCATACCCACTAGGTTTTTGGTGGTAATAAACAACTGATCAGCTCATTTATTGACGCTTTCATTTCATCATATTTCTTATACTCAAGAAATTTGTGTTGCCTCTTATAATATTCACAAAGGAAAGCTCTCTGAGATCCTGCACTACCTTTTAAATACCTGGACAAGATTGACTTAGTAGCATCCTTTTTTGAAAAAAAACCGGTTGTAATTTTCCAACATGGGTTGAGCGGAACGAAAAGGAAGTCCTCGTTCTTTCCATTCCATTGTGACAAGTACCAGTTTAATTTCTTGGGTACCCCCATTTTGGCGTCATCTTTCGAGTCGATCATAATTAAGGAGTCTACATCCTCTCTTTTTGAGGTATAATGGAGGTTCAGCGTTTCGCAACCATGCCTCGCAACAGGCAATTCAAAGACACGATTAATTAGTTTTCGAATTTCATTTTCCAACGGACTAATGAATCCTAACCCGGGTTTTGGAGGA
The DNA here is from genome assembly GCA_028281285.1 of Cyclobacteriaceae bacterium. Taxonomy (GTDB): domain Bacteria; phylum Bacteroidota; class Bacteroidia; order Cytophagales; family Cyclobacteriaceae; genus Roseivirga. Next base: position 19,577 of record JANQKF010000025.1, on the reverse strand, counting down.
TCATAAATAGGGTCGGCTGCTTCCAGGGTAGTCCCGTTGATGGCGTAATTTTTAAGATTCCTCTGAGGTAAATAAACTGGCCACTGACTCTTCTTTAATTTGTTAAGAGTCGGACAAACTGCAAACAAGTCATAGTCTGCAACCATTTCATAATAGCTGGTTTGATTATTACTTGCCCACTCTTCGGCTAAGATGTGAAGTGGGTAAAAGTTGAGCTTCATTTCACCCGAATTCAATTCGATAAAGCTTTCAGGTTGATCACCCTTCCATAAGCCCTCGTTTTCAAATGCAATATATACCTGATACAAGCTCACATGGCTTTCCTGGAATGGCCCCACACTCTCCTGAAACATCTCAAAGATTCTGGCCTCTTGTACATCTTTTGTCCTTTTTGACTTATCTCCTTTTTCATGTTTGATCAGCAAATAGTGAACCTTTAGTATCCCTTCGTTTTTGGTGATTCTAGGAATTAAATATTCATTCGCACGTAAGCTATTAACATAGTGCCGATCCTCAGTGGTACAGGTTATTGCATGATAGTCTCCGGACTTGCCATTTACACTTAACTTTAGTTTAGCGTATTTCCGAACATTCAAAACAGACTTTCCAAATTGTTGCTCCAGACTTAATTTGGTCGGCTCGTAATGGAAAAAGAAATACTTGTTGACCTTAGCAAAGCCCAAATCTTTTTCGGCTAGCGTTCCAGACACTTTCTTTTGTATATCTATCAACGTCTCCTCTCTTCCATCAAAATTTTTGGCCAAGGCTGCAGGAACTGCAAGGTTTGCAGTCGCGAAAGGTGAATTTGAAGATTTCGCCTTTGCTGCCAAGGGTTTACCCACTGCATATTTATGATGGAACCCATTAATAGCACCTTTATTCGTCTGTCGAATGAACACTCTTAATGGTCCAAGTTTTTTCAGGCTCTCACGGATTTCATTCACTTTGCTCGATTCAATTCCAAGCTTAAAGACGTGTTTACGAGGCATGTCTATTCTATTAAATCGTCACAATAGCATTCGAATTAAGGCTATTATGAAACTTTGATATTCCTTTAATTTCAACTAAATATTGGTATATCAATATAGTTGAATCAAAAGATCAAGATCAAAAATTGTCGTAAACGGAGAATAAACGGGAATGAATACACCAATTTTGTGCGTAGACCGAATTTAATCAGCCGTAACTGCAACATATTCAACTTCCTTATAGTCCTTTAATCATGAAAATGTCACAAAATGTGATTGTTTTCGTATTACTATTAGTTGTTCAATAATTGCGAAATAATTCGCATATTTGCGACCGGTTTTGAACAACTCAAAATATTAAACAACATGGGATTATTTGGATTTGGTAAGAAAAAGAAGAAAAAACCAGCCAGGTCTTGCGATTTGGAAGGTTCTCTATTAGAGTTTGGTGAGGGTTACCTACTCACCTCAGCACAGATCATTAAATCAAAGCGTTTTTGGGACAATAAGATGATTGAGCCAGAAACATTGGCGTACTCAAAAGCACATTTCAACAAGAATGATGAGATGGGTACCAAGATGAGGACAATGATTTTTCAAAAGTACAGTACAAAGGACCAACCTTGGTTAGTTGGTGATGGTCAGGTCAACCAATTTGAAGTGGATAAGGAAGAAGCCAGAGAATTTGCCAGACAATGGTGGGATTCTGAGTTTCAGTTCACTCCTCCGAATGCAGGCCCTGCTTCTGAGAACATGGATGCCGCTGAATTTGAAGAGTATAAAGAATATGCCATCATGAGAGCTGGCGAAGAGCAGCTTAGAAAGATGGGATAATCTTATCAAGATAGACGATGGAAAGCCTTGACGAGAGTCAGGGCTTTTTTATTGGAATTCGATTCCTTCTAAAATCTTTAATGCCTCTTCTCTCCTCTTGTAGGGCACAAAAATATGGTCATGATAATAGCCAGCTATAACATTTGCACTTATACCCTTCTCAGCCATTGCAGAGGAAAATCGGGCGGTTAAGCCAACCATATCCAACTCCGAATTAAGTCCTAGCGTAATCCAGGCAGCTTCAAAAGCATAGTCCAACTGAAACTGATCAGCCACTCCTTTTTGGAGTATCATAGTTGTTCCTTCTTTTTCTTGGAAACAACCAATCACAGCATCCTTTACCAAATCGCTTGGGAATTGCTGTGTACAAAAAACAAATACACCCTCATTCAAAACCGGATTTAAAGCACTCACTTTGCCATTCTATTTTGTTAACAAATACAGGCTAACATTACCCCTTTGTTCCAATAAGCCTATGTTTATACCATTATCCTGCATTTGCTCAATGAATCGATCATAGTTATCGCTATCAGCATAATCTTCATTAAAATTGGCAGGATTGATCAAGAGATAAGCCGAATCGACAAACTGATTTAGAATATCAAATGTCTCCAGTTCCGAAAACCACAAATAAACATCCTCTGGTGGATTCATATCGTAATAGTATCGGTTTCCATAAGTCAGTAGACCATCTGTTATAACCAATTGCGCTTTAGCATTCTGCACGAGATATTCATCAATTAGTCCAGACATATCATCAAAATTAGTCTCGCTCGACTTGTAAATTGAATAAACAGGAATTAGAAATAACCCGACTATTCCCCCAATAACAATATAGTTTTTGCGAAGCCATTCAAAAAGGTGCAAACGGGGCCAAAAATGCATAGCCGTCATTACAAAAACCGGAATAAAGAAAACGATGTGCCTGTTTTCTGTGGGCATTGGACTATAATACCTCCAATTGGTAGACATAAACCAATAAGTACCTATCAAGAAGAGTGACGCTATTGGCCAAAAGTATTCTGGCTGGTCCAGTTTGAAATGCCGCCTTTTAATCTTCAACACAGCAGGCAGGGCCGCCAGCAATGGGATAAAAAAACCACCTTTTAAAAAGCCAAGTAATGGCAAATAAGTCAGTCGCTTAAGAATTTCGGTTCCTCCTTTATCAAAGAACGTCTTTGGAGTTGCCACGTGGTTGTTGGCAATATTTGTGAAGCGATAAAGGAAATCACCCTTAACTTCCTGATACCAAAACCCATTAACTATTAAAAAGAACAAACCTAGCGAAATGAACACCAACCAATAGGATCCATTTCTACGCTGACGTCTGTCATTTATAAATAGAAAAACGACCAGTGGCAGCAATAGGATTACGGTAGTTTTAATCAAAAATGCACCGAACAACGCCAAAGCGCTTAGCAGTCCTGCATATCTTGGCACTATTTCATTCCGGAGTAGTTTGTAGTAGACCACCAAAAAGACAAATACACAAAGGGCAAGCGGCATTTCCGGAAATAGGTGCTTACTAAAGTAAATCAGGTGGTAATCGCAAAGAACAAGAACTCCACCAACAATTCCGGCCCATTGACTTATCTGAGCCCCTAACCACATTACCAGGTTGAGTAAGACCAGTCCGCACAAAAGAGGATAAAGTGCTATTGTAAACGCATTAATTCCGAAAATCTTAATAAAAAAAGCAACAGGATAAAGAAGCACAATTCTGCTTGTGAAGTGGTTATCATTGATCTCGAAAACGCCCTGATTAATGTCATTGGCCATGCTCAGATAGCTGAAGTCATCCCAAAAAAGTAATCCTTGATTCGAAAAATACCAGACTGCCATAAAGAAGACGTTGGCGAAGAGTCGAAGCCAAAGAAACTGGTTTCGTGAAAAAGGCCCTGAGGGATTCATCTGTTCTAAGATAATTGAATTCAGCTTCCATTACTTATTTTTGGAACCAAAGACATCAATGCAACTTTTTTATCAACCGGAATTGTCAAATGGAGCCAATTATCTCTCTGAAGAGGAATCTCGTCATGCACTAAAGGTGTTGAGGATCAATACCGGTTCTGAGTTGGATCTGACTGATGGTTATGGTTCTTTCTACAAAGCTCGCTTGACCAAAGCCCATCCAAAAAAATGCGAGTTTGAGGTAACACATAGAACAGAGGTACCTAAATCACCCCTGTTCAGACATATTGCTATCGCACCCACCAAAAATATCGATCGCATGGAGTGGTTTGTGGAGAAGGCCACAGAATTCGGTATAGACCGCATAACCCCAATATTATGTGATCATTCTGAACGCAGACTCTTAAAAATTGAACGCTTAAGAAAGAAGGCAGTCAGTGCTATGAAGCAATCAATTAAGGCTTATCTACCTCAAATTGATGACCTTACAAAATTCACCGATCTGTTGGGTATTAAGGTCGATCACAAATTTATTGCTCACGTAGATGACGAAAACAAAACCCAGCTTAAAACGCTTATTAAAAAAACCGGAAGTCACCTCATTTTAATCGGACCTGAGGGAGATTTTTCGACCAGAGAATTGGAACTAGCCTTGAATGATGGTTTCACCAAGATCAGTTTAGGGCAAAGCAGGTTAAGGACGGAAACGGCTGGAATCGCAGCCGCCCATTTGTTAAATCTCCACTTAGAAGAGGTTTAATCAAATGCGTAGGTTAAGCCTTAAGCCTATCTTGTTGACAAAAAATTGATAAGGGGTTGGGTTTTTTTGAATTTCTTACGTTAAACGAATAGGCATGCTTTTTGTCTAATACTTGTTCAAAACTCAGAGCTAATGATGAACAGAATTATATTCACCCTACTGACCGTAATTGTTGTTGGAGCAAATGCAGAAGCACAACGACAGATTAAATTCTACACCAATACTCAAAAGGTGGACCAGAATAGGTATGAAGGAGTCTTGGGATCTGCATTTTTATATAAGGACTGGATGAATGCGACCATCGTTGACGATCAGGATTCTATTTACGACAATATTAAAATCAACTATAACTCCTACGAAGGACATTTTGAAGTGCTTAATAATGATGAGTACATCATTCTTGACGAGAAGCACTATACAAAGATTACTATAGACACTGAAAAAGGGCCTCAGACATTCGAGAAAGGGCTGAACAGTAAATTCAAAGACAAATTCTACCTGGTTGTACACAAAGGAGAAAAAGTGACTTGCTACGTAGACAATGCTGTGGGAATGACTGAGAATACCATTCAGGACGTTGGAAAAACTCGAGTACAAAAACGATTCAAGGCAGATCCCATTCACCATTTCAAGATAGAAGGAAAAGAAACCTGGGTCCGTCTTAATAAGCGTAAATTGACTGAAGTTTTGGGCAACAAAAAAGCGGTTGACTCTTTTATCAAAAAGAACAAACTCAAGATCAATTCAGCGTCAGATCTTGGTAAGCTATTAAATCACTACGAATCACAGATTATTCAGCAATAAGATCAGTATTAGGAATTTTAGGCCTTAAAATCTATACTGCATAGATATTTTCCTCCCATGGCCTTAAACTATATCTGGATTGCCTTTTTTCTTATCGCGTTTTTAGTTGCACTGATCAAGCTAATCTTTTTTGGGAATGCAGAGGTCTTCCCGGCAATGATCCAGAGCACATTTGATATGGCCAAGACAGGGTTTGAGCTTTCCTTGGGCCTCACCGGTGTTCTCACGCTTTGGATGGGATTAATGAGAATAGGTGAAAAAGGAGGAGTTGTGGCCATAATATCCAGATTCATTAGTCCTTTGTTCACCAGGTTGTTTCCTGAGGTACCTAAAAATCATCCCGTTTTTGGTCCCATGGTAATGAACTTTTCTATGAATTTTCTCGGACTTGATAACGCAGCAACTCCCCTTGGTTTGCAGGCCATGGAAGGACTTCAGGAATTGAACCCAAAGAAGGATACTGCCTCCAACGCTCAGATAATGTTCCTGGTGTTAAACACATCTGGCCTAACCTTAATACCGCTTTCAATTATGACGTATAGGGCCATTTCGGGAGCGGCCAACCCAGCCGATGTCTTTCTTCCAATACTTCTCGCAACTTACTTTTCAACATTGGCCGGGCTAATTACTGTGGCTATTTATCAGCGGATAAATCTCCTGAACAAGACTGTATTGCTTTACATCGGCAGCTTGACGGCCCTAATTGCATTTGCTCTTTACTACTTCACTTCTCTACCCAAGGATCAATTAGAAACGGTTTCCTCATTGATTAGCAGTCTTATTCTATTCTCCATAATCGCTGCGTTTGTATTTATGGCCTTCAGAAAAAAAATCAACGTATATGACGCATTTATTGAAGGAGCAAAAGATGGGTTTAACGTTGCCATTAAGATCATTCCTTATCTGGTTGGAATTTTGGTGGCTATAGGTGTATTCAGAACCTCAGGCACCATGGACATTGTGGTCGGTGGCATTCGAGAGATTGTGGCCTTATTTGGAGCAAATACTGACTTTGTGGACACACTACCTACAGCTTTGATGAAACCGCTAAGCGGAGGAGGTGCCAGAGGAATGATGGTTGAGGCAATGGATACCTTTGGGGCCGATTCCTTTGTTGGTAGGTTGGCCAGTGTAATGCAAGGCTCAACAGAAACCACCTTTTACGTTCTGGCAGTTTATTTTGGGTCGGTAAAAATAAGTAAGACGAGATATGCCGTAACTGCCGGTCTTATAGCCGACTTTGTAGGAATTCTTGCTGCAATTTTTATCGCCTACTTATTCTTTCATTGATAGATTCGAAACATTTTAAGCTGAATACCGCTTATATACCATTATAGAATTAAAACAACAGACCAACACAACCATGAAAAGAATTATTATTTCGATGATGGCAGTTGCTGCCTTATTCATTGTTTCTGAAGTTAATGCGCAAGAAAAATTTCCAGGCCTTGACCCTAGCCCATTAGACGTGGCTTTCTTCCCCTCAAATTCTGCTACTGCTGAATTCAGAGGAGATCGAGTTGAAGCAAAAATTAAGTTTTACTACAGCAGACCTCAATTAAAAGGGCGCTCTCTGGACGAATTAGTCCCCAACGGAAAAACCTGGAGGTTCGGTGCAAATGAAGCTGCCGAAATCACCTTCTATCAAGATGTTAATATTGGGTCGACAAAAGTTAGTGCAGGTACCTATGCCGTTTTTATTGATAACAACAACGGAAAATGGTCATTCTCGCTGAACACAAAGCTGAACAGATGGGGTAACTTCCATATGGACGGTGACAAAGAAGTTGCTCGGATAGATGCAGCAATGAGTACTAACAGTGACAGTGTAGAAGCACTTTCAGTGAAATTCAAGGAAGTAGACGGTGGAGCTCATATGGTAGTAGGCTGGGGCAATGTAATAGCCGAGATGCCTATAAAGATGTAATAAAGGAATACTCTATTTGAAGGATCACCCTAGGTGATCCTTTTTTTATGCCTATCTCCCACTTATCCACTGTTGGCATTACTTGAAATAAACTCGTTGGTATTCTAAAAACTTGCGGCTATTATTAGGCAACAACAATTGTCATGTAATGAAAAAGTTATTCTTAGGTCTGTTTTTCCTGGCTGCACTATCAGCTTACGGTCAACAGAAAGCCAATTTTAAAGCGGCAGAGAAATTTAAGTCGACAAACCTTCGGAAAATGCTGAAAAGCACTCGCGTTAATCCGCAATGGTTTGAAGACAGCGACAAATTCTGGTATACCTATACTACCACTCAGGGAAAAAACTTCTATGTGGTTGATCCTTCAAAGAAGTCCAAAACACTCATGTTCGACAATAAGGACTTTGCGGCACAATTGAGTGAATTGACGCGTAAACCCTGGAACTTCAATGACCTCGATCTGAAAGGGCTTGAATTGGAGGATGATAATCGTACCATGACATTTATGGTAGATAGTATTGACTACCATTTTGATCTTAACACTAAACTGATCACTAAAGGAGATTCAACAGAAAAGGCAGATAAAAGCAATAATTGGGCTTCCTATGCTCCCGATAGTAGTTACGTAGCGTTCGCCAAAAACCACAACCTGTACCTCATGGAAGTTGGTGATGCCGATTCGACTGAAATTGAGCTGACTACTGATGGAGAAAGATGGTTTTCCTACCAGTGGCAACATGGAGACACCACGACTGATAAAAGAATGCGCGCTCGTGTTCGTTGGTTTGAAGACTCTAAAAAGCTTTTCGTTAACCGCAGTGATGCTCGAAAAGTTAAAGAGTTCTTTGTAATTGATGACCTCAAAAACCCACGCCCTGAGGTAGAAATCTATAAATATGCGATGCCGGGCGAGCAGGATGTCCCTCAGGAAAAACTCGAAATCTTTGATATTGAATCCAGGGCCCGCTTGGATGTTGATATTGACAAGTACACCGATCAGACCATCCGGCTTCAGTTACCCGGTGAAACCTCGGATAAGTTATTTATGACCCGAATGAATCGTACAAGTGATACCCTGGATATCAGTGTTGTCAATACTTCTACAGGCGAGATCAAAGAATTATTCCAAGATGTCAACCACCCATATTTCAACTGGAGCTATCAGCAATTAGCTGTGCTTAATGAAGGAGAAGAATTGATTTGGTGGTCGGAAAGAACCGGCTGGGGGCAACTTTACCTCTATGATGGTAATACTGGAGCTCTTAAAAACAAAATCACCAATAGCGGTCATTTCGTAACAGGCAGAATTCAACAAATCGATACCGTTGGCAGAAAAGTATACTTTGAAGCACGAGGAAGAGAGCAAGGGATTGACCCATACTACGCCTTAATGTATAAAGCTAATTTGGATGGCACCGGATTCAGAGCACTCTCCGTTGAAAACGGTAATCACCGCATGAGCATGTCAGAATCCTCTAAGTACTATGTGGATAATTACTCGGCTGTGGATGTACGTCCTACATCTGTATTAAAAGACAACAACGGAACGGTAATTTTGGAATTGGAAAATGCTGATCTCAGCCTTCTGGAACAAGCCGGCTGGAAGATGCCGGAGCGCTTTATGGTCAAGGCGGATGACGGTATTACAGATCTCTACGGAGTAATGTATAAACCGTTCGATTTTGATCCGAATAGAAAATATCCGGTTATCAGCTATGTTTATCCTGGGCCACAAACCGAGTCTTTTGTTAATGATTTTACTATCACCGGGCGCTACAACGTAGCCTTGGCTCAATTGGGTTTCATTGTCGTAAGTATGGGACACCGTGGAGGCAGCCCAATGCGAGATAAGTACTATCATACTTATGGCTACCAAAACCTTAGAGATTATGCTTTGGCAGATGACAAGCGATCATTAGAACAGCTTGCCGAAAGACACTCGTTTATTGATTTAGAGAATATCGGAATATTCGGCCACTCCGGAGGTGGTTTTATGTCTACTGCTGCACTCCTCACCTATCCTGATTTTTATAAAGCAGCAGCCTCTTCTGCCGGTAATCATGACAATAATGTATACAACAAATGGTGGAGTGAGACCCACAATGGAGTTAAGAGAAAAGACAAGAAGAAAAAGGACGATGATGGCAATGAGTACACAGAAACGACCTGGGATGCAAAAATCAAGACCAACCCTTCACTAGCCAAGAACCTGAAGGGGTACTTGTTAATCACCCATGGAACGCGTGACAATAATGTAAACCCGGCCAATAGTATTCGCCTTGCGGATGAGCTTATCAAAGCTGGAAAACGTTTCGATTATATGCCTATTCCCGGCTCAAGGCATGGATATGGCAATAAGAGGGACTACTACGAGCAGATGATGTGGTATTTCTTTGCCGAACACCTGCTTGGAGATTACAGAAATAATGTGGACATCGATCTGCCTGACAATAAATAATCTCAAGACTTTCAAAAAAGGCCATTCGAAAGAATGGCTTTTTTTATGCTTTTAGGCCTGGTTACCTCTATATTTCGAAAGATGAAATTAAAAAAGAAGATTATTCTGCCACTCTTGCTGCTTTCACTACTTTTTTCGAGTTGTGGTCAGGATGAGCTGTTGATACCAAAGGGAGAACCTATTCAATTGAACAGTCTTTTGGGGGATAATGAATGGTCAGGTTCTAAAGTCGTTGCGGTCAATGACAGTCTTAGGTTGAGGATGCATCAGGATGAATTGAATATTTATATAGCCGTGGATTATGATAAAGTAAACCTGGATCAGTATAGATGGGTCGAACTATATATATATGATAGCGCCAAATACTTTCGCTTTCATGCCTCAGGACAACTCGGAGAGCAGTATTTAAAGCCACCTTATTGGACTGAGAACTGGGACTGGGGCAACAATGCCGAATGGACCGCCACGACTCAAAGGCTTGCCGGTGCTGAAAGAAAATCATCCTCGAATGAGGCCTATGAATTCAAATTTCAAAAGTCAAAGTTCAAAAGTCGAACACTCAGACTACTATTTCATGGGTGGACCATCGATACTCAGGCAGATTTTAGCGCTAATCCGTTCCGTTATTACTTTCCTCCGGATGCTGACCGATATAAGTCTGAGGGTTGGTTGGAATTTCGATATTAGCTTCAATTATGAAAATACAACCGGCAGATATATCCCATTTAAAACAATGCGTTGATATTGTTATTAATTCAGAACTCGGTAAGGTTTACTATTCAGATATTCAGTCGACCACTGCGAAGTTCAAGCAAGCAATTGAACTCAAACAGATGCACGTGGCAATTGATTCTTCTCAAGAGGTTACCGGCTTTGCCTATATCTGTCCGGAAGGAATGTTCGCTAAACTCCCCTACCTAAGAACTATTGCCGTCAGAGCCGATTTGAGAGGACAGGGAATTGGCAATAGGCTTCTCGAATACTTTGAAAGTTCTCATAGCAACAATGCCAACCAATTATACCTTCTGGTAAGTAGCTTCAATTCTAAAGCCAAAAAGCTCTACGAACAGGTGGGGTACGAACAAGTGGGAATGATTAAGGACTGGGCCATAAAGGGTGTCGATGAATATATTATGATGAAACGTTTGCGGCAATCCGAGTGACAGCTGATTGGATGCAACCAAAATTCGAAAGTTTGAGTCTTCCATAAAATCTCAACAAACTCAAACTATCATGCGACAACTGTCTACTCTACTGATTCTTTTTGTGAGCATTTCGCTCACCGCCCAAAATCTGGAACAGGGAATCAAGCAATTCGAAAACAATGAATACGACAAAGCTTTGAAAACCCTCAAAGCAATCAAATCAGATCATCCCAACTATGAGAAGGCACTTTTCTTCCTGGGCAAGACCTCATTTGCTTTGGATGAATATAGTGACGCCAGAGATTACTTCAAGAAAGCCATCAAAATTGACGGGAACGTTTCTCAATATCATACTTGGTTAGGTAATTCTATTGGAAGAATGGCTCAGAGTGCAGGAAAGCTGAAACAAGGTATGCTCGCGCCCAAAATTAAAAACGCCTATAAACGCGCAACGGAATTGGACCCCGGAGATATGGACGCACAATGGGGACTTATGGAATTCTACTCGCAGGCGCCAGGAATGTTGGGTGGCAGCTGGGAAAAGGCCCTGGAAGCTGCAGAAGCGGTGTATAAAATTGACCCTATCGAAGGACACCGTGCAAAGGCTACGGTATACAATCGCAAAGAAGATTATGATTTGGCTGAACAAGAATATGTTCAAATGGCAAAACTGGACGATCGATACTTATATACATTAGGTCTCTTTTATCAGGGCCGCCAAAAATTCGAACATGCATTCCAAGCCTTTGAAGATAGTTGGACAAAAACGGAGGACAATTATGCCTCACTTTATCAAATAGGACGTAATAGTGCCTTGTCAGGGCTTAAAGCCGAACGAGGAATTGAGTGCCTCACAATTTACCTGGAGGAAGATCGTGGTGAAAATTTACCGTCTCATTCTGCAGCGAAATCCCGGATGGCTATGATCTACGAAAAGCAAGGAAATATCACAAAGGCAAAATCCCTTTATGAGGAAGCATTGAAAGACGACCCGAAAATGAACCTGGCTCAAGACGGGTTAAAGAGAATCAAAAAATAGTTTTTTGTGAGTAATGGCATTATACTTATATCATCGTTGATATAGGAGATTGTCAAATTCAAATACATATCCGAATGCTTATCTGTACCGAAGGGTGGTGCAAGCCAAACTCTATATAGATGTACACTTTGCAGATTCAATTAATCTTGATCAGGTTTCAAGCGAAGCAGCATTTTCAAAGTATCACTTCATTCGCTTATTCAAAAAGGTATACCAAGTAACGCCACATCAGTATTTAAGGAAGGTGAGATTAGATCATGCGAGACTACTTTTGGATGCCGATACTCCAGTTTCTATAGAAGAGGTGTGCCATCAAGTTGGTTTTGAAAGTTTGGGAAGTTTTAGCTCTCTTTTTAAAAGAACATTTGGCCAATCACCCATCGGCTTCCATCGACAAAGAGTGAGTTTGAGAAAAGATATCGTTAAGAGGCCTCTTACTTATGTTCCTGGTTGCTTTGCCAAAGCAAGTGAGTGGGATTAAATCGCAATTTTAAAGAAACTGGTTAACCAAGGTGATAGTAGATTTGTCTCAAACCTAAAACAAAGCTTATGATCTCAAAAATGTCTCATGTCAGTATCTACGTTCTGGATCAGGATAGTGCGTATGATTTTTATGTCAATAAATTAGGGTTCGCGGTAAGGACGGATGCTCCAATGGGGCCCGATGCAAGATGGCTCACGGTATCACCAAAAAATCAACCGGAAATTGAAATCACGCTGATGCCAATCAAAGCTGGAATGTTATTCACTGAAGAAACTGCATCCACCATGCAGGATTTGGTTAAAAGTGGAACTTTCGGTTTCGGTGTATTCGATACACCAGACATCCATGCTACTTATGAAGAATTGAAAGCCAAGGGGGTGGAATTCAGTAAAGAGCCGACCAAAGAGTTCTATGGGACTGAGGCCGTTTTCAAAGATGATTCTGGAAATTGGTTCAGTTTAACGGAAAGGCCCTAGTGGAAGAAAAGGTACTTAAAAAGCTTAGGATAGCTCGAGAGCAACAACTACTTGTATTAAATGCTCCAGAACCCTTCATGCATCTCATCGGCAAGTTTGAGTATGATAAGCTTCCCAATCCTAACCTCCCCGATCACTATGATGCAATAATCCTATTCGGTACAACTCAGGAAGAACTGGAAGAATTGTGCTTAAGCGTGAAGGGACTTGGGAAGTATGACTGTCTGTTTTGGGCTTGCTACCCAAAAGGAACAAGCAAGAACTTTAAGAGCGACATTAAAAGAGATACAGTGTGGCAGGCTTTCTCTTCTCTCCTGGACATTCGAGCTGTGACACAGGTGGCTTTAGATAATGATTGGAGTGCGCTTAGGGCCAGACCTTATGACGCTGTTGGCAAATAAATCAGGGAAATTCTGCGATACACTCGATCTCAACAAGAGCATTCAAAGGCAAACCTGCTACCGCCACGGTAGTCCTGGCAGGTTTGTGGCCCTCCAACATCTTACCGTAGACAGTATTCATCTTTTCAAAGTTGGACATGTCGCTGAGGTAAACGTTGCATTTGACGATGTTAGACATTTCCAGCCCCTGATCACCAAGAACCGCCTTCAGGTTCTGCATTACTTGTTTAGTTTGTCCTTCAACAGTTTCGGCTTCAACCCTGTTGGTATCAGGATTTATGCCCGTCTGGCCAGAGCAAAAAAGCAAGTTACCTGTTCTTATAGCCGACACATAAGGACCTAATGCCTTAGGTGCTCCTTCAGCGTTGATCTGTTGCATTGACTATTGGACATTAACTGTGATGGTCTTACTCCACTTCTCCCCATAGGATCTATGCAATCCATCAGCGAATTGCAGCGTCAGCGTATGTTCTCCCGGACTTAACTTCAACAGGGCTTCTGTTTGTGCTTTTCCGAAATGTATATGTGTAGCATTTGCTGGTATTACCGTGCCTTCGGGTATAAATCCAGCATCCACGATAATATGATGATGCCCTGCACCTTCGTTTGGTGGACCAGCAGGCTCCAATTTCATGCCGTTTACGCCCATCTCAACAATAAACGAAGGATCCACGGTGTCTCCGTCATTCAGATTTACAAAGTAAACACCGTCTTTGGGTCCACAGGAGGATACCGCAAAAAGAACTAATAGGAGCACTAATAACTTGCCTGTATATTTCATAGAATCAATCTAGGGTCAATTTGAAATCAAAAATATCATTCCCATAACTAATTCCAACCATCATAAGTTTGGAACGTGGCAATTTTATTTGAAATGAAATCTCTGGAGTGAAACACCGTTTTTGATGTAACTAAAATGACATTCCATCAGAACAGAATGAACTTTTTAACTTTGCTATCTGTACTTTTAAGTATGAATGACAAAAAGAAAACCAGACGAAAAAAGCGAGACCTGATTGAATTGGGAGTGATTCTGGTGATTTTTGCTACTATCTACCTAACGGGTTCTCAAGTCGAAGTCTTTGGGAAAGTTCAACAAGCTGTACTCACTACAGGAATTATGAATGCTGGTGAGCTAGACGAAGATGAGCAAACAGAAGCTAGTTATGACCTGAAACTGATTGATCCGGATGGAAGGTTAGTCGATGTACAGGAGCTCAAAGGCAAGACCATTTTCATGAATATATGGGCTACATGGTGCGCTCCATGTGTCGCAGAAATGCCCAATATCAACAAGCTCTATGGAAATGTTGGTGATAATCCCAAAATCGAGTTCCTCATGATCTCTGAAGATAGGTCTATGGAAAAAGCGAAAGCTTGGGTTGACCGAAAAGGGTTTGATTTTCCTATCTATAAATTGGCCAGCCGACTTCCAGATGTTTACGAAACCGGTGTAGTCCCTTCAACCTTCCTTATCTCTCCCCAAGGCAAAATTGTGGTAAGAAAGACCGGTATGGCCAACTACAATGCCAAACGGTTCCGAAAGTTGATCACAAGAATTTCAGAATAGCTCATTTGATCTCATCCGTGAGTTGATTCGTATCAACACGATGGAAGTAATCCTTAGCAGCTTTCAAGGCCTTGGGAGCCAGAATTATGGCCGATATCATAGTTGGGATGGCCATCAACGCAAATCCACTATCAATCAAACTCACCACAAAATCAAGTGAAGCCACAGCACCGATCACGATGGTGCCAATGTAAATATAGTTATACAGGTTGCCATACTTTGCTCCAAGCATAAATGACATACATTTCACTCCATAGTAAGAATAAGAGAGTAAGGTAGAAACTGCGAAAATCAGAATACACAGACTAAGCAAGTATCCTCCTGCACCAGGAATTGCCTGATTAAAAGCATCTAAGGTTAAAGTCACCCCTAGCAGTCCACCGGAGTTTTCTGCCCCTAGCTGTGATTCATATACCCCCGTACCAAGAATTACGAGAGCGGTTAAGGTACAAACGATGAGCGTATCAATCGCTGGTCCCAACATCGCAACAAGTCCCTCTCTTACCGGCTCACTTGTCTTTGAGTCACCATGAACCATGGGAGCTGTACCCAGACCGGCTTCATTCGAGAAGGCAGCTCTTTTGGCACCAATTACAATTACCGCACCGATACCACCTCCCAGCATCGCATTGCCTGAAAATGCTTCACTAAAGATGCTCGCAAATATATCCGGAATTCCTCCAAGGTTCTGAAGAAGAATATAAACTACAAGAATGAAATACAGAGCTACCATTGAAGGCACTAACTTGGAAGCAACTTTGGAGATTTTTTTGATACCCCCAAATATGACCGTAGAGACTACAACCATCAGAACGATCCCGGTAACCAGAGAAGACACAGACACCTGACTACCAAATAGAGTGAACGAATCAGCAGGGTCATATCCTGCAATAGGACCAACAACCGAATTCATTGCCGCAGTAAGTTGGTTAGCCTGAAATATGGGAAGTGCACCTACTAAACCAACAACGCAAAAGAAAATTGCCATTGGTTTCCATTTCTTGCCAAGGCCTTCCGTAATCACATACATTGGCCCACCTCTTACTTCTCCAGCAGTATCCTTTCCACGGTACATCACAGCTAAGGTACATGTGAAGAACTTAGTGGTCATACCAAAAAAAGCGGATACCCACATCCAAAATATAGCACCTGGCCCTCCCATAGTGATGGCTACCGCAACACCACTGATATTACCCATACCAACAGTAGATGCAATTGCTGTGGACAGGGCCTCATAGTGAGTAATCTGACCTTCCTCTTCTCCTTCATCATATTTCCCACGCAATATGTTTATCGCATGCCTTAGGTACTTGAACGGGCTCATTTTTGAATAAAACATGAAGAATAAACCTCCACCCATTACAATAATTAAAAGAGGAATGCCCCAGATAAAACCACTGAACCATACGGTAGCATCTTCAATAAAACCCACTCTAATTTGAATTTGGTTAAACGCCTAAACTAGAACAAAAGGAACGGGCAGACAAGTACTAAGTTTGATTTATAGACTAAAAGACTGTCAACGGTCATTTATTCCATTTCAATATTCCCTGGGAAACCGACAAGAGATTAATTGTTCGGTATAGAGCTCTGGCTCCAACATTTGCATCCCATTCATCTGAGCCGGGAGACACCTCACATAAGTCAAATCCAATGATTTTTCGACCACTCAAAACGATCTGCTTAAAAAGCATCATTATCTCATCCAGTGAGTAGCCACCAGGCACTGGCGTTCCGGTATTGGGACATAAATCGGGGTTCAAGCCGTCAATGTCAAATGAAATGTAAACGAGCTCCGGAAGCTCATCCACTATCTCATTACATTGATCACGCCATCGTTTTCCGGAATACTGTGCCTCTTTGATGTCCAGATCAAAGAATGTCTTGATTCTATTTGAATTCCCTTCAATTGCCTCCAACTCTTCCTGACAGAAATCACGTATTCCAACCTGCACCAATTTGGAGATTTGGGGTATTGCTAAGACGTTATGCATAATTGAGGCATGCGAAAACTCAAACCCCTCATAGTCCTTTCTCAAATCGGCATGAGCATCAATCTGGAGTAAACCAAAGGATTCATAATCAGTGCCCAAAGCTCGAATATGTCCAAGTGGAGTGCTGTGATCCCCACCTATAGTTACGGTTACTTTACCCTTGTCAAGCCAATACCTGCTTTCTTGCTCGACATAGGACATCAACTGGGCGCACTGTTCATTCACTTCATCCCGTGTTTTATCCATTCTTAGTGAGTGAATAGGATCTGAACCATTCTCTAACCACGAAATGTATTCCTCAGCCCTGGCCCTAAGTTCTTTGCTTTTGGCCCACCAAATTTCCGGGATTTCGGCCATGGCCACGCCCATTGTCCATGGTTCTCTAATATCAACCTGAGCTAAATCAACTTGAGTAGATGCTCTTAGAATTGAAGATGGCCCTTCGGCTGTCCCCGAACCATACGATGTGGTTACATCCCATGGAATCGGTAAAACGACAACTTTCGCCTGATCAGTCGAAAACGGAAGACCAAACAGATTTCCTTCAATCCCAGGTCCATTAGGATCAAATTCAGGTAAGCTGCTGTTACTCTCTTCAGACTTCATTTACTAATTTTGCGCCTCGGTTTACATATTACAAATATGAGCAACTCAATTCAAAATTTCATCGATCGACATTTCAGGCACTTTAATGCTGCGGCTCTCAGGGATGCTGCGATTGGATATCGGTCACATCTTAATCAAGAAGGCAAAATGCTGGTATCACTGGCTGGTGCTATGAGTACGGCTGAGCTTGGAATATCACTGGCAGAAATGCTGCGAGCCGGAAACATTCATATCATCTCCTGCACTGGCGCCAACTTGGAAGAGGACATCATGAATCTTGTCGCCTATAATAGCTATGAGCGGGTGCCTAATTATCGAGACCTTACTCCTCAAGACGAGGAGGATCTACTCAATCGAGGGCTGAATAGAGTTACGGATACTTGTATACCCGAAGAAGAAGCTTTCAGAAAACTTGAAAAGCACATTTTTGAGGTTTGGAAATCAGCCGAATTGAATAACGAACGACTATTTCCGCATGAGTTCATGTATCGCTTACTCAATTCAGGAGTGCTCAGCCAATACTATGAAATCGATCCCAAGGATAGCTGGATGATTGAGGCTGCCAGACAGAACTTGCCTATGGTAGTACCAGGTTGGGAAGATTCAACAATGGGGAACATTTTTGCTTCTTATTGTATAAAAGGTGAATTGAAACCTTCCACAATGAAGTCAGGCATTGAATACATGACTTACCTGGCAGATTGGTACCAAAACAATTCGGAAACGGGAATTGGCTTCTTTCAGATTGGTGGCGGCATTGCAGGAGATTTCCCGATCTGTGTCGTGCCAATGCTCGCACAGGACATGGAGATTGAAGACATTCCACTTTGGAGTTACTTTTGCCAAATTTCAGATTCGACCACAAGTTTTGGCTCTTACAGTGGAGCGGTGCCCAATGAAAAAATAACCTGGGGGAAATTAGAGAAAGACACGCCTAGCTTTATAATTGAATCGGATGCCACAATAGTAGCGCCCCTGATGTTTGCCTATATTATGGGCCATTAGTATTGTCCTGGATAATAATAATCCATCAACGTCCCGGACTTGGCCGTGATCATGTTCCATGACTCCAGGTTAAATTGAACCCATACGCATGCCGAGGTAGACATTACTGCAGGTCCGTTGTCCACAAGATAATCTACGAGCATAGATACTGCAGGATTGTGAGCAACAACAACTACATTTTCAAACATATCTTCCA
The DNA here is from genome assembly GCA_028281285.1 of Cyclobacteriaceae bacterium. Classification (GTDB taxonomy): domain Bacteria; phylum Bacteroidota; class Bacteroidia; order Cytophagales; family Cyclobacteriaceae; genus Roseivirga. The sequence continues at coordinate 999 of JANQKF010000025.1, read as the reverse complement.
GTCGGTTGATTGCTGCCACCATCGTATTTTTAGTAGCCTCATAAAATTCTTCGGAAATCACAAGCTTCGGAGGTCTCTCTAACTTTTCGAGAATTTTTTGTGAGGTTTCTATGGTACGCTGGGCGGGGCTCGAGAAAATGGTCTGGATCGCAATCTCCTTTGATCGAATATGATCTCCCAGAAGGGTCGATTGCTTTATACCATATTCTGACAAAACTCTCTGAAAATCACGCTGATCCTTGGCTTGTGGCACCGCATCTGCATGCCGTACCAGAAAAAGATTTCTAACCATTCCGTTCACTTTCCTGTTATGCAAATTGAAACGTTCAAAACTTCGGTTTTAATATAAATTGAGTGGGGCTTTATATAGTGTGATTTGTTTTTTTGAAACTTTTATGCACATCTTTGAAGCCAATCTTTACAAATAACTCTTCATCTATATGTCTAAGAACCTCGTCATTGTTGAGTCTCCCGCGAAGGCAAAAACCATAGAAGGATATCTCGGAAAGGACTATAAGGTCGTCTCCAGTTATGGACATGTCAGGGATTTACCCAAAGGCGATAAGGCGATAGACATTGAAAATGGATTCAAGCCTACCTACGAGGTTTCATCTGATAAAAAAGATGTAATCCGACAGCTGAAAAAACTAGCAAAAGAAGCCGAAACTATCTATCTGGCCAGTGATGATGATCGTGAAGGTGAGGCCATCAGTTGGCACTTGAAAGAGGCGCTTAAGCTTGAAGACGAAAACACTAAAAGAATTGTCTTTAGAGAAATCACCAAATCGGCAATTCAAAACGCCATATCAAATCCTAGGGCAATCGATATTGATCTGGTCAATGCGCAACAGGCTCGAAGGGTCCTTGACAGATTGGTTGGATTTGAGTTATCTCCTGTTCTTTGGAAAAAGATTAAAAGAGGTCTTTCAGCGGGACGTGTACAATCGGTAGCCGTAAGACTGGTAGTAGAAAGAGAGCGTGAAATTGATAAGTTCGAAC
>JANQKF010000036.1 GCA_028281285.1 Cyclobacteriaceae bacterium | reverse complement strand
TTTTGAACACTGGGCCATTCCCGAACTCCAGGTAAGAGATCTGCGATTGTGGGTGGATTCTCTAAAATCTGCAGATACTAAAAACCCGCTGCGTTGGGAAGATGGACAACATACCCTCAAAATAGCTGTCAATAGAGTAGCCAAACTCAAAGTGAGGGTAAGCACCCAACCCAACCCGAAAGAATTCAGGGAGCTCAGTCATTTTCGCATTGTTCTAATGGCCGTAGATGGTGGAGCTGGGGAGCCTGTTCAGGAATTGCGCAGACCTCGCAACACGGCCACGGCCAAGCCCTACCGCGACCTAACGGTAGAACTCGACCCCAATGTGACCGAAGAGGGGAGCTATTTTTTGAAAGTACTGGCCGAAGATGAATCGGGCAATACGCTCAATGCCGATGATCCTTTCAAAGATCAGGAAGTACAAGATCATTGGGAAGCACTTCAAAAGGAAGATGACACCCCTCCTAAATCCAGCCTCAACCGAAAACTCACCTGCGATTCGGATGATTTTTATTTTTCGGTAGAAGAACAGGAAGCCGATGAACCGGAAGAGCACCGGAAAAAGGACAAACTACAAAACGTGATACAGGCCTGGTTCCGTTTTCGCATGGATCAATTTCGCCATGGAAAAGAACTCACCGTACCCGAAGCTGATGCAGAAACATGCAAATGGCAAGAGCCTAAACAAGCGAGACTAAACCGCACGTATCATTTTAAATATCCCGGGAATCACAATTACCAGGTAAATCTTTCCGGTAAGCTAATTGCCCTAGAACAAACACAACTCAAGTACCCCAGAAAGATTGGCGAAATACGAGCCACATTGAGCAATGATGCTAATCAAAACCGCTTTAGCTCCATTCAGTTCACCGATACCATCTTAACCGAAATGGCACCCGAGACCCTTTTAGAAAGTCGCGCTAACCTTTATAAAGCGATCCGGGAATCGGCTCCTGAAGAAAGTGGGGTATTGGAAACCATTGAATACGGTTCTTTTCGCGATAGTGTTTCAGCCTATTTGTCGGAGTTAACGCAATGGACCGCCCATCTGAAAGACAGACTGGAATCAATAGCCCCTGACAATACCAAAGACCGGACAGAACTTCAGCAGCTTTTTGTAGCCTTACAACACATGGATATTGTTCATGTGAGTACTACCCTTCCCGGTCAGCAAAAAGTAGAAGTGAAACTATTGTCTCCGCTTCACCCACTTCGCCTGCAATGGCTCAATAATCTGGGTGACCTATTTGATAGCTGGGAGCGAAAAACTGCGGAGATCGAAAGCTACCGTGGACAATGGTATAAGCAATTGGATCAATTATTTCTGGGAGGCCTAAGCACGGAAAGTAACCCCCTGATCATGGTAGATCCTCAGACAGAGGAATACTATCAATATGCAGGCGAGATCACACAAGGATGGGGGATCTATCTGTCGCCAACTTTGGATGATGAGCAAACCGACACCTTAACCTCTACTTCGCGCCAGATCAAAACCTACCTGTCCGAGTTGCTCAACATCGAACGAGGCAACCGGATAGACGATGACCTGAACCGAAAGTTGATTGTGAAACACCTCAAAAACTACCTGGCCCAGCACCCTTATGTAACCAATTTGATCATCAACCTTTTTAATGCTGGCGATGCCATTACTTTTTCGGATGCGCTGGTGAGTATGGAAGGTGAAAAAGCCTGGGAAAACGTGAATTATGAGATCCGGCTTTTCAAGGGTAAAGACAACTTCATTGACCATGGTATAGGTGTTAAGCAACTGCTGAATCCTGAATACTCGATCTCAGAAGAAGCCGAAGCATTTTCGCAACCTACCAGTAATCGACTGTTTCCCAAATTGCGCTTTTCCATTAACCCTATTGGCGAATACCTGAATGAACCCGCCAGGTTTAGTGCCCACATCAGCTTTCTTATCAGTCCCTTTCCCTCCAAAACAAGCCTGTTCTATCCCTTGTACAATAGGAGGTCCTTTTACCTCAATGCGCTCATCACCCAACCTGTGGTGCATGTAGAGAACCGTGAAAAAGGATTAGAATGGAACAAATACATCAGTCCGTTTGGGCAAGATGGCATTGAACTCTTTACACATTTACAGCAATTTACGGCAGGAGCACTGGCAGCCAAAAAAGCCAGGTCTTTACCCGCCACTAAACTCTATCTGACCGATGCTGACCAGGTATTGTTGCATACGGTTCACGTGTATTCCGATTGGGTAGTAACCTTTGACAAGAACATGGGGCCGGAAGTTTATGACCTGCCGGGCGATAACGGTCGTATTCCTTTTTTGCTGGACTATGTTCCAGGGGAAGAGGTATCGGGTATTTCTAGCTACCTCACTACCAGGCCAACCTCCGAGATCGTAAACCTGCTCAAACCTCACTTTGAAACATTTGGCATTCCGGTAGACCTGCAAGAAAATAACGGCACCCTCACTATGTTGCTAGAAGATTTGCGTACAGTGAGCAGTTCGATCATCATGCAGTTGAATTCCGGAAAGAACAAAGCATTCGAAGTCATTGGTGCAGCGCTGACCAAGCGCGTATTGGAAAAGAAAAACATACTCGAAAATTCATTCATTATTCCCATTGACCTACATCAAAACCTTTTTGCCAAAACCGACCAGGAGAGTAAAAGTCGTGCCGACAACCTCATTGTACACATGATCCCTGATCAAAAGATCATCGAGATAACGGTTACAGAGATCAAATGCCGGAAAAGCCTCAGTACTTCTGAAAAAAATGAGTTGAGGGTGAAAATGAAAAGTCAGATTGTTAATACCATCGATGCCATACGACAACATTTCGATCCCGAATATGCCCTGACCAATGACCGGCTGGACCGGGCCCTAAAAAATAAAGAACTGAAATCACTGCTGGAGTTTTACGTTAATCGCGCTAACCGGTATCAATTATTGGATGACAATACTTTTGACCATTACATGGATTTTTTACAGCAATTGGATGAGGGATTTAGCCTTCAGTTCAAAGAATTGGGGTTGGTATATGACTTTGGAGCGGATATCCGCCACCACAAAGAAGCAATAGATGGCGTTACCTTCTTTTGGCTAGGTGGAAAACTCATTACTGAGATTTTAGATCCCGAATCTGACCTCAATACCCGAAGGTTGGAGCACGAGGAGGAAGATCAGGATCTGACTGCTTTCTTCGGAAAGCAAAAGCCGCTTTCACCATTCCTTAAGCAGTTTCAACAAGAAAAGAACGAAACGAAACCCGCACCACCCCTTGCAGAAGACGAACATTCCGAAGCCCCCCACATAACGGTAACACATATTGATATTTCTGAAGAAGTAACTGGTGAAGATCAGGACGAAGCAGATGAGTTACCTGATGCATTTAAGTTTGAGGAGAAAGCCGCGATGTATCCTGCTCCACCTTATGATATATTGGTAGGAGATAACCATGAAAGTGCCCAGTTTGGAATTCTTGGGCAAACGTTACACGGCAAAACGATTGCTTTAGATGCCAATAAAGTCAATACCATCAGCCTTTTTGGTGTGCAGGGAGGTGGGAAAAGTTATACCATCGGCACCATAACAGAAATGATGTTGAAACCCTTAAAGCAAGTCAACCATATTACATCTCCACTCGCTGGAGTGATCTTCCACTACAGTGAAACCATGGATTACGCCCCCGAAGCCACTTCCATGATCTATCCCAACGATGAAGAGAGAGAGTTAGCACTGTTAAAAACCAATTATGGAGCAGAACCAGATCATTTAGAGGACGTAATTCTGCTTACCCCAATAGATAAAATAGAAGAACGAAAGCAGCAATATCCCTCCATTGAAGTGACCCCAATTGCGTTCAATTCGGGAGAATTAAATGTCCAGGATTGGATGTTCTTACTTGGAGCTGTTGGCAATGATGCTACTTACATACGACAGCTTAAGTCCATAATGCGGGCACAACGCAATAACCTGTCCCTATCGGGTATCCGGAGCAGTGTAGAAGATGCTCAAAACCTAACGAATAACCAACGAAACCTGGCCCTCCAACGTCTCGATTTTGCACAGCAATACATTGACGATCAAACTTGGCTCAAGGATAAATTGAAGCCTGGCCGTCTTATTATTGTAGACCTGCGTGATGAATTCATTGAGCGGGACGAGGCGTTAGGACTTTTTGTAATAATGCTTAATATTTTCTCAGGTGTAAAAGCCATCAATGGAAACAAGTTCAACAAGTTTATTGTGTTTGATGAAGCACACAAATACATGAACAACCGTGATCTTACGGGGACCATTGTCACGGCCATCCGGGAGATGCGGCACAAAGGCGTATCGCTTTTGATTGCCAGTCAGGACCCTCCCAGCCTACCCAATGAGATTATTGAGTTAAGTAGTGTTGTGCTATTGCACAAATTTAATAGTCCACAGTGGCTTAGGCATGTACAAAAGTCCATTACCCCTTTAGGTGCGTTGAAACCGGAAGATCTATCTGTGCTACAACCAGGAGAAGCCTTTCTGTGGACTACCAAGTCATCAGACAAAGCAATCATCAGCCGGCCAGTGAAAATCAAAACCAGACCCCGCGTTACCAAGCATGGTGGAACAACGATTGAAGCCATATAGGATCACATATCACCCATTTTCCCACATTGGAAAACGTCCTCAAAATGAGGACCGGGTTTTAGTGAAGACTAATGACGAAAACGAGGGGTTATTTTTAATCGCTGACGGTATGGGAGGGCACCCTTATGGAGGAGAGGCAGCACAAATGACCGTAGATTCCATTGCTCAATTTATGTCAAAACTCAAGACTTTTCCGAATATATACAAGCTCGGGGAGGTCATGGATGAGACGAATAAAAGACTCCGTGATGCATACAAGGAGGCCGGTGTTACCATAGGCGGGATTCTCATCAAAGCCGGGCAAATAGCAATGTTTTGGTTGGGGGATGTAAGAATCTATGTCCTTAAACCCTCTGGAGAACTAGTCACTTCAAATGATCATTCGCTTATTAACAGACTTAAGAAAGAACGGGTGGTTATCAGCCCTGACACCATTCTCAAATATTCAAATGTGGTAACAAGTTATCTAGGAATAGGTAGAGAGATACAAGTTGGATATCATTCGTTCATGGTAGAAAAGGAAATGAGAGTACTAATTTGCTCAGATGGAATTCACCAAAATGTAAGTTTTGAACTGATTCAATCCTTGCTTAAGGAAAGCATCTCCACAAAGAAATTTGAAAACCGCTTATCAAATCAAAAAATCCGAGATAACTATACATACCTCTTGATACGTACTTGAGGCTTGCACGCTTATAGGGTTTTTAACATTAGTTTGGCAACAACCTATTTCCAAAGTTTAATTTCCATCTGTTGGTTCGAAAATACTCGGGCCTGGTAAGCTTGATTCGATTTACTAAGATCATACCACTTAGGAACCTTTACAAAATGAATACAAATAGAGTTTTGATACATTTTAAAAAAAGTTGAAAAAGATAATGCCTCACAATATTCTGACTATGAGGCTTTTGTAGGCTCACCTTCTTGGGTTCGAACCAACCACGTAAATGGATATTTATCTTCAATTCAGAAAGTGTGCAAAAAGTGTGCAAATGGGATTTTAGGAAGGAAATAAGACAGAAAAGGGTAAATAAAAAAGCCTTATAACTTGCTGATTATAAGGCTTTTATTTTTGGCTCCCCCTGCTGGGCTCGAACCAGCGACCCTCTGATTAACAGTCAGATGCTCTAACCAACTGAGCTAAGGAGGAATATGTATCTCGCTCTTCTCGCGAAACGGAGTGCAATATTAGCGGTTGGTTGAAAATAAACCAAAACCTTTTTCGAGATTTTTATTAGCCCATGAAAAAATAAACGACCACATATACAATTGCGAATGCGGAAAGAAAAACAATTCCACTTTTTGCCAGAAGCATCAGGTTCCTTCCGGGCTTATATTCTTCCGAAATTTGTTTTGAACGAATCACCTTATAATTGATGACAGCAATCACAGGAGCAATGAGGAAAGACAGAATAGTGGCCAAATCAACCAGGTCTTTGAGATTTGCAGCGAGCAACAGGATGAAGAAAAAGGAAATTACTGCTACTGTGATCATCATCCAATTATAGGTTACCTTAGGCTTCGCGCTTTGAAAGAATAATAGCCTTACAGTTTCGCCCATCGCTCGCCCAAACCCATCAACCACTGTAATGGTTGTGCTAAACATCGTGCTGAATGCTGCGGTTGCGATAATCAGATAGGCCCAGTCACCAAGTGCTCCTGTGAAAAGGGTTACCACCTGATCGGAGAACACAGTAGAATTACCGGAAAATTCCACCCCCGTTCCATACATTATATTGGCTCCTAGTGTTAAAAAGCAAATGGCCAAAACGGCTGTTACTATGTAGCCCAAATTGAAATCGGTAAGTATTGCTTTCATCCCGGGCGATGAACCTACTTGTTTCATTTTTTCGATAGCCCAAAGGCTATTCCAGGTCGAGAGGTCAACGGCCGTGGGCATCCAACCCATCAATGCAATGATGAAAATCAAGCTGCTTCTTTCGGTGAGTTCCTTCGGTACAAAATTGTCAATAGGAGTCACTCTGCCTTTGATTAATACGGCTACGAAAGCCACTAATGTAGAGACAAGCATGACGGTTCCCACAATTTTCAACATAGAATCCAGGATGCTATACCTTCCTATCACAAGAACAATGACACAGAAAAGAAGTAATCCTCCAGAAACATAAGCCGGATCTATCGTCATCCCTGTGAGGTTGTTGAGCATACCGGCAGTAACAAAAGTCACTGCAGCGGTAACGGTAAACATAGAAGCAAGACTCAGGAGGAAATAGACCCACAAAACCCATTTGCCCTCTTCCAGGTAACCCTCCAACAAACTACGTTTGGTGGCCGCAGCATAGCGTGATCCGAATTCGAAGAACGGATACTTAAACAATAAGGCAAGTATTATAAAAAGAATCAGCCCATAACCGAAGTCGGCACCGGCCCTGGTGGATTGAACCAAATGAGAAACCCCAATACATGTGCTGGCAAAAAGTATCCCCGGACCTAAGGCCTTGAGAGTACGCTTAAAGTTGTCGTTCATTTTGCGATAAGGTATCCACTAAAATAGGCATTCTGAAATCCGGCTCACAAGAGTGTTTGATAAGCAAATTATGACAATATGTCTTGTTTTTGAAACTGATAATAAATAATCAAGACATATTGTCCGATTTTGTCTTAAAAATTGCGTTGGTACGATTTTGACAATAAGGAGGACATACTTAGAAAAAAATAAAACAGAAATAAAAATGAGCTTAGTTAAAAGAAATTCAGATTGGTTTGTTCCAGCGAACGTTGATAGCCTATTCGATAGGTTCTTCAATGATGGTTTTGGTAACACAAGAAGTGTATTCGTTCCACGTACTGATATTTCGGAGAACGAAAAAGGATTCGAAATTCAGTTGGCCGTACCTGGCATGAAGAAGGAAGACTTTACTGTTGACCTTAAGAATGGGAAGTTGACAATTTCAGGAGAACGCAAATTCAACAACGAAGAGAAAGGTAAAAATTACCACTCAATTCAGACGGAGTTTGGATCATTCAAGAAGTCATTTCAGCTTCCTGACAATGTAAACGAGAAAAAAATTGAAGCAAGCTATGAGGATGGGATTCTTAACATCTCTATCCCAAAAGACAAGAGCAAAAAATTAGAATCTGCAATTGTTGTTAAATAAATGACCGAATTGTGAAGTTGGTTTGAGTAAAAGACGTGAAGTAGGTTAGTTGTGTTGAGGTTGAGGGCCCTGGCGATTCTGTCGGGGCCTTTTTTGTTAATTAAGGTTAAATGAAAGCTGATTTTCAATATCTTAGAACATGCTGATCGTTTAGAGCGTTAAAGCATGGACTAGGTCAAGAACTTAACGGGAAAGAAATGAGCAAAAGACAATTTGTACTTGGAATGCTGGCTTCCTCATTAATGGGGGGACTCATCGTTTTGATAGGAATTAGTTTTATGGACAATGGGGGAACAGGTCAAACCTCCTTATATAACTCTACCAATCTACCACAGACTACGCGGTTCAACGATATTTCTGAGGAACCAAAAAAATACATCGTTCCGGAGGGAATCAACTTTGTGAATGCTTCGAATGAGGTAGTTCCCGCAGTAGTTCACATCACAAATACTTCGAGTGCCGGGTCAGGGCGATTTGGTCAGCTTTTCCGAAGAGGTGACCGATTGCGTCAATCAACCGGATCCGGGGTGATCATTTCGAAAGATGGATACATAGCGACTAACAATCATGTAGTGGAAGATGCAGAACAACTCATGGTACGGTTGGATGACAATCGTAGAATAGAGGCTGAGCTGGTTGGAACAGATCCTGATACGGATTTAGCACTGATCAAAGTTGATGCTGGTGAGTTGCCCTATGTGAAATTCGGAGATTCAGATAATGTGGATATTGGTGAATGGGTGCTTGCTGTCGGAAACCCTTTTGATTTGAATAATACCGTTACTGCCGGTATAGTCAGTGCTAAGGCCAGGAACATCAATATTATTAATACGGAGAATCGCTATGGTATAGAGTCTTTTATTCAAACTGATGCGGTTGTCAATAGAGGAAACAGTGGTGGGGCATTGGTCAATTTGGATGGTGAGCTTATTGGAATTAATACAGCGATTGCTACCAATACAGGTACTTTCAACGGCTACTCCTTTGCTGTACCGTCCATCTTAGTCAAGAAGGTGATGGATGATCTCCTTGAATTTGGTGTTGTGCAAAGAGGCCTGTTGGGAGTGACGATTAGAGATGCTGCCGGTGTTGGAACCAAAGAATTGTCCGGTGTACTGATCAACCAGGTGAGCCCTGGAGGAGCGGCAGATGAGGCTGGTCTGAGACAAGAGGATGTGATTATCGCAGTGGATGACAGGGAGGTGAAAACAGTGAGTGAACTACAAGAACTGATCGCGAGGCATCGGCCGGGTGATCAAGTACAAATCAAATATAAAAGGAGCGGAGATGAACGTCTGGCCGATTTAGTATTGAAGAATTTGTCGAACAGTACTGAAGTTGTGGTTAAGGAGATTCCCCTGTCCTTTTCGATAGAAGGTGCCAAGTTTCAGGATATCAATGATAATATTCGAGCAAGACTCAGAATTCGAGGGGGTGCCCAATTGGTCGAGCTAGGTCGGGGAGCATGGAGAAGAAGCGGTGTTAAGGAGAATTTTATCATTACCAAGGTAGGAGAGGAGAACATTAAGGATATCACCGAGCTAGAAGAAATTCTGGAAAAGAAGGACAAAGATTTTTACGTCATGGGGAAATACCCGAACGGTGAAAAAGAATATTATCGTATCGATTGGTAATAAGAAATAGAAATTCGATCCGGGGCGACTGATGAGTCGCCTTTTTTATTGCACGAATTTTAAAAATCTCCTAACTATGCAAACTGTTTAAGCACGATCCACATGAATATTGAAAAAGAATTTGGCATACTTGACGCCCTTCATCGACTTGGTATAAAGGCAGAAAATAATGGTAGTTCCACCGGCTCTTTCTCAGAAGGCCATGGCGAATTGATTAAGTCCTATTCTCCGGTTGATGGAGAGTTAATCGGAGCCGTGACTTCGACAACCCAAGAGGAATATGAGCGAGTAATTGCACGGGCTCAGGATACTTTCGGGCAATGGAGAGAGGTGCCGGCTCCAAAACGTGGTGAGATCGTACGACAATTTGGAAATAAACTTCGAGAATATAAGGAGGACCTCGGGAAGTTGGTTTCCTATGAAATGGGGAAGTCTTACCAGGAAGGCCTTGGTGAGGTTCAGGAGATGATCGACATCTGTGATTTCGCTGTTGGGCTTTCTCGTCAATTGCACGGTCTGACCATTAAGTCAGAACGTCCTTCTCATCATATGCAAGAACAATGGCACCCACTGGGTATTGTAGGAATTATTTCAGCCTTCAACTTTCCGGTAGCCGTATGGAGTTGGAATACTGCTTTGGCTTGGGTTTGCGGTGATGTGTGTCTGTGGAAGCCCTCCGAAAAGACACCACTTTGTGGTGTCGCCTGCCAGAATATTATTGCCGAAGTTCTTCGTGAAAACCAGATGCCGGAAGGTATTTCTTGTATGATCAATGGAGACTACAAAGTTGGAGAATGGATGACTTCTGATAATCGCGTTCCTCTTGTTTCGGCTACAGGTTCAATAAGAATGGGCAAAATTGTTGGACAAGCAGTTGCTGCCCGACTTGGAAAGTCGATCCTTGAGCTTGGGGGAAATAATGCGATCATAGTTACTCCCGATGCAGATTTGAAAATGACGGTGATCGGTGCAGTGTTCGGTGCCGTAGGTACTGCAGGACAACGTTGTACATCCACAAGGAGGTTGATCATTCACGATTCCATATATGATAAAGTGAAGAATTCCATTGTCGATGCTTATGGGCAAATGCGAATTGGAAACCCATTGGATGAGAATAACCATGTAGGGCCACTTATCGATACAGATGCAGTTGACAACTACTCCAAAGCCATTGAAGAAGCGAAGGCACAAGGTGGCAAAGTGGTAATTGAAGGTGGTGTATTAGAAGGTGATGGGTATGAAAGTGGTTGCTATGTGAAGCCATGTATCATTGAAGCTGAAAACGAATTCCAGATTGTACAAGAAGAGACTTTCGCACCAATCCTATACCTCATCAAATACAGTGGAGATGTTTCGAATGCTATTGCCATTCAAAACGGTGTGGTTCAAGGATTATCATCAGCGATTATGACCAATAACATGCGTGAAGCACATCAGTTTCTCGCTGCGAGTGGATCTGATTGTGGTATAGCCAATGTAAACATTGGAACATCAGGTGCCGAAATTGGCGGAGCTTTCGGTGGCGAAAAAGAAACCGGAGGAGGAAGAGAATCGGGTTCTGATGCATGGAAAGCCTACATGAGAAGACAGACAAACACACTCAATTATTCTACTGAATTACCATTGGCGCAGGGAATCAAATTTGATCTGTAGGAATCAATGCATCACCCGGAAAGTCTTCAAACGATTCTCGATTTCATTCGTGAGATCGGACTTTCAGTTGAACCGAAGTCACTCGATGACTCCACCTTTCTACCTGGAATTCATATTGAGAATGGGACGGTTTTCTATGACCAAGAAAAGTTGGAATTTCCGGGAGACCTTCTGCATGAGGCAGGGCATTTGGCATTGATGAAGCCCCATGATAGGGAGAAAGCCTCCGGAGATCTGGAACCAGGGGACGGCAAGAAAATGAATGCGGACAGCACAGAAATCGGTGTTATACTTTGGACCTATGCCGCTATTGTTCATCTGGAGATTGACCCCCGGATAGTATTTCATGAAAAGGGGTATCGAGGCTCCTCTGATTGGTTTATTGATAATTTTACCTCAGGGACATATATTGGACTTCCTCTACTTCAATGGATGGGATTTTGCAAACATCAAGATGAAACGGACGATTCCGTGCCGGAATTTCCACATATGCTCCGATGGTTGAGAGAACCTGACAAAAATTAATTTTACAGAATGAACCTCGAAGAACTAACGCTCTTACGCAAAGAACTGAATAAGTTCAAAGTGGTAAAGTGTGATATGGTTCATGAAAGGGTATTGATCGATAAAGAAGGCGTCCCTCAGGTCAAAGACGCTTTGCAAGACTATATGCGTCAGAGTCTGTGCCCAATTGAACAGAGATCTGTCAGGTTGGGATGTTCACATAGTCATTCAAATTCACAATTCGATCAGTCACTTGAGCAAGTCGCCAAACAGGATGTTGAAATTCAGCGGCTTCGGACAGACTTAAATGTTCTTATCACGGAGGTTTACCGGTTGGACCACGAGAAAGGTAACCTGGAAAAAGACAAGGCTGATCACTTATTTATGCATCCGGACAACTTAGGGGCAATTGAGACTACCAATGCATTGCTGGATACCACTATTTCAGCGCATCGGAACCTGTTGGATAAGATTGATCAAAAAAGGAAAGCGATAATTACCCGGATTGACCACCTACTAGATGAGATAAACGAAGGGTCAAATTGATTTGATTTTAGCCGTACTTTATGGCAAAACCCGGGGCCTCATCTTCCAGGTATTGAAATTGGATAAATTCTGGTTGGCCAAATACTTTATCCAGTAATATGGGGCGGGTTAAGGTTGAATCCGATAGTTCCAATATCTCATTTTCAAATACTACAATCTTGGTCAATAAATACAGGTAGTTCAAAGGTGTTTGCGGATAAGGCAACTGTACGATTTTTTCCTTACTTGGGAGTGTTTGTGGTTTAAATTGCAGCACTTCTCCCATTTCCAGCATTTCTGAGCTATTGAGATTTCTGATGTGCATGTCCTCTCCAAGGTGTGCGCTTATCGATATATTTTCAGGGATGAAGATTCCATCCGGTTTTAGGTACTTCACCAAATTTCGGGTAATTGGAATTTGAGATTCGTTTTTAAGTGCTGCCGACATGGTTTCTGTGATGATGATATCAAATTCACCTAAAGTTGAAAGGTCTTCAGAGGTGCAATCACAGATCATGCTTTTTTCGATATAATCTTCAACGTTCAAGGCCCTGTAAAGCTTGGTCACACTATCTATGCTTTCCTCATTAATGTCCAAGAGTACCAAGCTTATTTGGTTGGACGAAAAATGCTGTGTTAAAGAGGTTACTAAACTGGCATACGGGCCACAGCCACCATACAGGATTCTTATTCCGGCTGGAATTTCCGCGACTTTTTTCTTTGCTGCTTCATAGATTCCTCTTGCGAACCTTTTGGTTCTTTCGTGCTGTACTAGGCAATGTGCGGCACAATACTTGGATACGATGTAGCCGTTGGGAGTCTGTCTTAAGTTCTCTTTTTCAGGGTCGGAGCCACTCAAACCGGTGACATTAAAATAGTAGTCATGCATGAAGTCGATTGCTGCGACCACTTTTTGGTGATCGTTAGAAGTCAGAAGATCGTTGGTTGCTTCTTTAAAGTTCATTCAAATGGGTAATGCGTAATGTACTGTACAATACGAGGACTTAGATTATGATTTGGCGAGCTTCCATGAGGAAGTAATTGATTCCAAATGATAAAATCTCCGGCTTTTGCCGAAATAGGAATTGCCTCCTCTTGATTAAACGGCCCTTCCATCGGAGCCTCATTTTTGGGAAAACCCTGTATCCAGTCGTCTATTTTTTTATGGAAGCCAGGAATAAGCCGAAAAGCACCTTGATCAGATGCTGTATCAGTGAGATAAAGTAGGCCTTGTAGCCCAAAACGGATAGACTTAGGGTCGCCAAGATTCACGTCCAGATGCAAATTGGGACCGGAAAATTTCCATACATCCGTTTCCGGAGGATTGACTCCTACTCGGTCGCAGCTGACACACAACTCTGAAGTTTCCCAAAGACCTTCAAAAGCATCCGTTATTTTAGGGGCAAACCGATTCTCTTCGAGGATCGCATGATTGTAGAACTCTACCATGATTCCACTCCTTAAGGGATGATCGATATACCAATCATTGCGATTGTTCAGGTCACAGCCTAGAAAATCCGATATGGCATTTATGGTTTTTTCACAATCATTTTGATGGATCGCATTCTGTATTATGATGTATCCGTGTGTCGAGAAGAAATCGAGTTGTTCGGAGGTCAGTTCGTTAGGTACTTGTGACCCATCATTGATTTTCTTTCCGTTAATTTTTTTGTTGAAGTTTCGGAGTAATCCATCTCTGTGTTTCTGCTGTCGGTTTTCATGAACCCAATGTTCAAAAGTGGTGAAATCAGGGCCCTCGGTTAGTAGGTAGGAGATGGTGGGATTCAACCCAAGACCCAATGAGTCCAGCAACATCCGATCAATTTCAAATTCGTGGTCCAGTGAGGAAAGATCAACTCCTTCTCTTTTCGCAATGGACTTGGCCCAAAAACGTTTTAGATGTAATACTCCTAAACCACAATCTTCATTGCTTGTCGGCAAGCTTTCAATGGTAAATGCTTCATCCATAGTATTGACGCTATTCATTTATGGATTTAGATACTCTTTCGATCGCTTCTTCGGCACCGGCTCCACCGATCCGTTTCAATTCCTCTATAATCATAGCCTTGGTGGCGTTATCATACTTTGATAGTTCATGTGGCTTTTGTTCTCCTACTTCGAGAATACCTGCCTCTTCGAAAATGGTTGTCATCCAATCATTCACCTGGCAATCAATAACCAAATGGACTCGTTCTGTTTCTCCACCATTGAAAACGCTATGGGTTTTACTGAAGTCGCCAAACCAGCATTCACCTGGCTTCATGTCAAGCTTGATCCCGTCAAGTTCGAAATGCACCTTTTCATTGGTAAGAATTGGTACATGCAGACGGACAAAACCATCCCAGAATTCCAGGTCAAAGTCTTTGTGTGGTTTGATCTTAGACCCGGGAGTCAGTCTTAAAAACCGGATCGAATCTTTTGGAGCCTCAATGGCTGATATGACTTCTTTGATATAGGGGAGTTGGTCTAAAACCGGAGAGTCGGCAAATTCTTTGGTACCAGCATGTCCGGGTGAAATCTGATGATTTTCACCTTTTGGAGCTCTTAGTTGTATACCCGACCAGTCCCCTGAATAGTAACTCGTGTTAAAATGGGCAACCCATTGCTTGCTAAGGTCGAGAAACTCCTTTTCTAGAATTTCTGCATCAAATTGAAGTGGTAGCAGTCCGGAGCTTTTCATAAAATTATACGAGTTGAATAGTTTGATTTACCCCAAGGGCTACCAGTTTTTGTCCACTAAAAAGCCCTTCGTTGAGAGATACTACGTTTAACTTGAGAATGCCTTCGCCACACTTTACAAAGATGCCATCTTGGTTGGCAAGTACTACTTTGCCCGGTACGGCTGATTCTGTATTCGGGATGGCTCCGTTTGGAATTGGATTGACTTCCAGTATTCGTATCATCCCACCATTCAAAGTGGTCATAGCTCCATTATATCTTGGATTACATGCATTGATCAATGCTTCAATCTGTTGAGATGACTGTCTCCAGTCTATTCGGCAATCGTCTTCTGTCGGCTTTTTATAATACCCTGATTCGGACACATCCTGAGCTTGGGCTGATGGGGTTGAATTCAGAATTTCCTGGATCATTGGGACCAGCAAGGCACCAAGCCTCGAATAGAGAAGGCCGTAATTCTCACCCGGCATAATTGGGTGACCTTTTTGTAATAGTATATCACCTGAATCAATCTGTTCAGAAATTTCATGAATGGTGATATAGGCTATTTTTTTTCCTTCCTTCAAGGTCCAAAAAAGTGGGTCGGGACCTTTATTTTCCGGTAATGCTCCGAAATGCACATTTACTCCAGACCCGTCCCCATCAAACCCAATTTTGTAGGTATAGCCGATGGATATCAGTCGGTCAGAGTTTGGAGAAAGTCGAATTTTTTGTGCCGATTCACGAGTTGTTTCCAGGATACGATCGTGAGGCACAATGGTACCGAATACCTGGCGAAGGGGACCAAAGGGCTCAGGTATGAGAAGTCGGTCAAATTGATCGGACGCCATCAAAGATTGAATCAGTGGAATGGAGGCAATGGAGCCTGAAGCTATTGTGACTTTCATAAATGATTGAGCGTGTTGAGAAATTCTATTTAATTAGTGAGAGTAAAAATAAAATAAATCATACATCCGCAATAAATAAAAATAGTAGGTCAACTTCATCAAATTTAATGTCCAGAAATTCTTAAGAAGTTGGTGAATTGCCAAGTCTTTTTGTTTCTTCGTCCATCTCAATAACCAGAAGCTATGCAACGCCCGATTAAAGTAGGTATTTTGAGTCCTTACTCTTCAATATATCCCAACTTATCCCATGATTTTGTGGATGGCCTCATGTCGGGTTTACCGGATGATTACGGACGGCAGATCGAACTGGTTCCCGAGTATATTGGGCAAGGCCGTACGAACGCCATCATTGAAGCTTCTAACAAACTATTAAGTTTTCATAATGTAGATATTATCTCGGGTTTTGCCAGTTATCGGGTTTTACCTGAAATCGTAAAACCCATTGAAGACCGAAACCGGCTGGGCTTTTTTGCCGATATGGGTGAATATATTCCTTATACCGATCATATTTCTGATAACATTTTCTTCAACAGTCTTCAATTTTGGCAAGCAGAATATGCCTTGGGCTTTTGGGCCCAAAAGCAATTTGACGGACGAGGCACAATGGTCATGTCGATTTATGAGGCTGGTTATCAGATGCACTGTGCGTTTCGCGAGGGATATTTCATGGCAGGAGCACAGGAAATTGAGACTTCTATTATTCCTCAAAATCGGGCAAGCCGTGAAGTGATGCTCGAGTATTTCAAAGAGTTCATCACTAAGTTCAAAAAAGAAAAACCTGCATTTCTTCATGCGCTATTTTCCGGTACTGAAGCAATCGATTTCATTGGATTGTACTACGAACATGGCCTACATAAGGAAGTACCATTAATTCTAACACCGCACATGGCGAGTGAAGAGGTATTGATGGGTATAAAAGGAGTAAACACTTCAATTTATGGAGCATCACTCTGGGACAGGCACGAAGAGAACCGGGCGAATGATCAATTCAAAAAAAGAGTGTTACAGCGAACAGGTCTGTTGACCAATACACCAACCTTACTCGGTTACGAAATTGGCTTGGCGTTGACCGGTGTGTTTAAACAGTTGCAAAGAAGAGAGATCAGTGAGGTTTCACATATTCTTAAAGAACAACGCCTCACCACTCCACGAGGGGAGCGGTCTTTTTACCTGGACTCGGAGTATTCCACGCCCAAAGTAGAAATTGAAAAAATCACATTGAGCGGTATCGATTTTAGAAAACTGGCCATTGAAGAAGGTCGATCATTGAGGTACGATCATTTGGTCTTCCAGCGTATGCACGAAGAAAACGTATCCGGCTGGCTCAACCCCTACCTCTGCGTTTGATTTCTCATCCCATGAAACTATGTGTACCGCCTGTCAATAAATAGGGGAGGTAATTCTCTCATAATGTGAAGCATACTTGAATGATTACAGAAATTTCTCTATTAAATGATATGTTTGATTTCTCTTCTTGAAATAAATTGATATATTGTTTCAAATTGAATGTAACAACCTAAAGAAATAACTATGGATTTTTACCTCGGCTCTCTTCTAATTTTTGGAGGAAATTTTGCAATAAGAGATTTCGGATTCTGCAATGGTACTCTGATTTCGATTTCGTCCAATTCTGCATTGTATGCCGTCATTGGGACAATTTATGGTGGAAATGGACGTACCACTTTTGCTTTACCAGAATTAAGAGGAAGAGCTCCTCTCCACTTCGGTACTGGCCCTGGTCTTAGTTTTCGGCCACAAGGCCAAATGTATGGTTTTGAGACGATCACGCTGACAAAGTCAGAAATGCCTGTGCATAATCATACTGCTCAAACAGAAAACAATCCGGTAACCAATGCTCCAGTGACCGGTTCGGTGGAGATCACACAATATGTAAATTCCGGCAATGGTACTGAGGACTCACCTGTAGGTCATTATCTGGCCAAGGTACCAGCCGCAGGAAAGACTGCAATTACCCCTTATGCCACAACTACCAATCGTACTCAGATGGGCGCACAATCCGGTGATATTACTGGTGGTACCACTAGCTTCACCGTTCCTCCCGGAACCGTGGACGTGGGCAATACAGGTGGTGGACAGCCCCATTTCAATATGCAGCCGTTTACGGTGCTTAACTATTTGATTTGCTTGAGCGGAATATTTCCTCCAAGAAACTAGAAAGCACTATAAGTTTTACATACTGGCTATTCCGATCCAATTTACGGATCGGAATAGCTTTTTTTATAGATGGACAAGGTAGAAATCATAAGGAACAAAGCCGGCTATCGCGAGCTAATGGTCAATGATGAGTTGCAGATGTCGGATATCCCGGAAGAAATGCATCAATACGAGCCCTATTTTGAAAACTATCGAGGTGATGTATTGATTATTGGCTTGGGAATGGGGATCATCAATGATCTGACCGACTATGACAAAGTGGACTCAATGTTGATTGTTGAGCTATATCCTGGGGTAATTGAGCTAAACAAGGAATATCCCAAGACTACGATCATTCAGGGCGATGGAAGAACCTACGTTCCGGACAGGTTATATGATGTGATCTGGCTTGATATCTGGAACCTGCTATACTATAAAAAACTACCCGAAATGAGGGCAATGAGAGAGAGGTTCAAACCCTATTTAAAGCCCGGAGGCTGGGTGGACTGCTGGGGCCGTAGAGAACTTGAAGAACGCTACGGAGATATTATCTGACTGAAAAAGAAGCAGATAGTATAAATCCTAGACAAAAAACAATTTTTCGAAGAGTATTTACTTCGAATAATTTTTTCGGTTTAATATTCTTTCGTAATATTGGTTAGACTGATGGAAAGATCTGTTGTACCAGGTTTTCGGATATATTCACCTTATAATATATGCTGAGTCCCGTCAGTGTTATTTACCCTCAGCCCTTTGTTGGATGGCCATCCTGTTGGATGACGTTAGATTTAATTCAAACTTGATTTGAAACATATTCACTTTATATCGGGGCTGCCTCGATCTGGCTCAACATTGTTGTCAGGGATTCTTACACAAAATCCCCGCTTTCACGCGGGAATGTCCAGCCCTGTAGCCTCTTTGATCAATGGATGCCTTGAACAAATAGGAGCGGGTGGTGAGTTCTATTCATTCTTCGATGAGAATAAACGGAAAACCATCTTCAAAGCCTTGGTCAATGCCTACTATGAGGATAATCCCAAGGAAGTAATTTTTGATACCAATCGAATTTGGACCGCCAGACTTCACCAGTTGGTAGAGATCTATGACGACTTTAAGGTCATCTGTCTGGTCCGGAATCCGGCCTGGATCATGGATAGCTTTGAGAAGATCTATCGAAAGAATCCCTTTGATTACAGTAGAATGTTCACCGCAGGGAATCGGGTGACAGTCTATTCCAGGTGTGAGAGTCTGTTGGCCGGGGTAGTCGGTATGTCGTTGACCGCTTTAAAGGAGGCCTTCTATGGGGAATACTCCGATAGGCTTTTGTTAGTTGATTACGATCTCCTGACGAAATATCCTGAAAAGACATTAAACCTCCTCTACGAATTTATTGATCAGGAGTATTATAATCATGATTTTGATAACGTAGAATTTTCAAGTGATGAGTTCGATTATACCATTGGTGTTAAAGGACTCCACACCGTAAGTAGAAAAGTTGAATTTAAAGAGCGGAGGTCGATATTGCCTCCTGATCTTTTTGAGAAATATAGCGAAATGGCCTTTTGGAAAGATACCGCTGGTAGCGCTGCCAGTGTGATTGGTCCGAAAGAACGAAAATAGGGCGAAGGCCCACAACCAAAACACTATGAACATTAATCCGATCAACAGGAGCACCATGAAGAATTTTGGTTCTGCTCTTGTCAACCTTGCATTAATGGCGAGTCCCCTATCAGCTGGAGGGGCAGCCAGTGCATATTATGCTAGCCGAAGGGCGAGCTATGCAAAAAACAATGCCTACCTGGTGGATGAAGGGCTTCGTGCCTTAAGTTCAGCCGATTGGTCAAAAAGGAAATCCAAAGCAGTGAATACCGGGGCTGATGTGGCCAGGGAAATCGATGTGGATGACCTTGTGCTTAACAAACGAGCAGCCATTCGGGAGTTGGTAATTGTGGACAGCAATGTGCGGAATGCCAAACTATTCTCAAAATTGGCCAAACCAGGGGTGGAGGTAGTCACTATTCCAGCCGATAGCCGCGGCTTTGACCAGTTGATGACAACCCTTGAAAAGTATAAAGGCCTGGAGGCAGTTCACCTTTTCTCTCACAATCATTCCGGCCAACTTCTTTTGGGTAATCAGATCATCCCCACCCAAACGGTTCAAAATACGGTGCAGGCAATCAATGCCTTTAATTCATCCATTCTTGAGGGTGGTGAGCTCTTGATTTATAGTAGCGAATTGGAAAACCACAACCGCGAAAATGACTTCCTTGAAATCATCAAGGGGAATGTTCATGCTAAAGTTCGTTCGGTCGAGACCCATCCTTCAATCTTTACCGAAGACCTCGAACTATCAATCAATAAGGGAGATATCAATGGAAAACCGAGTCCGGGATCGATAGCTTTAAATGCATTAGACTTTGCGTTTTCTGGTACAATAGACTTTTCTCAAGTAAAGAGCTCTGGTGACTACACTGGTGGGGCTGCTATTAATGCTGAATTTTATACCTCGGCAAGTAAAGAATATACTCTGGTTGCTGATGGGACTGATAAGGGAACAGGCTCCTACGTATTGGTAGGTGTTTTGTCAGCTTACTTCGATGATGTAGTTTTCACTTACAATGGTGAAACTAACCTGAGGTTACATTTCTCTAACAATGAGACCTTTAATGCAACTAGTATTGGAATTGGAAATTACTCCGGTGCTGCCAGAACGTTTAAGTTCAAAAGTAATCTTGGGCTAATGGCGACATCGTCTTCTCTGGTTAATTCGACACATGAGACGGTATCCTTGAGCTCTAACAATACGGGTATTTCTTACATCGATATTTATGTTGATGGCGGGGGATCAATGTATATGTTTGCCAGTGATCTTGTGGTGTCTTCTGTTGCTTCGGCTTCAAACCCTGAGATAAATGTGCGAGGTAATTCTCAGGATATTAGTGATGGTGATGCCTCACCGGAGTCTGGAGATCATACAGACTTTGGCTCTACCGGAGAAAGTAGTGGTGCCAATATTGTCAGAACTTTTACCATTCAGAATACAGGAACCGGAGATTTGGATTTAACAGGTTCACCAAATGTTATAATTAGTGGTCATACCTCTGATTTTACTGTGTCCAGTCAGCCAGGTTCGGACCCTGTTTCTGCAAGTGGGTCTACCACTTTTGAGGTAACATTCAATCCGACTGAAGTCGGCCTCAGGTCGGCTGAGATCAGTATTGCCAATGATGATTCGGATGAAAACCCTTATAACTTTAGTATCCAGGGAACAGGTACGGATGATACAGCCCCGACTTTTGATGGAGGAAGCTCAACTCCTAACGATAATGCCACGGATGTCTCTGTATCGAACGATATAGTGTTGGACTTTAGTGAGACGATTGCTCTCAGTACCGGTAATATCACCTTGAAGATAGTAGGTGGGGCCACCGTGGAAGAATTCAACGTGGCTACAGAGAGTAGTGCCACGACATCGCCATCAGCAGGTAATATTGGTTTTGACGGTGACAAGATCTACATCAATCCTACCAGTGATCTAAGTGGAGAAACTGCCTATGCCATCCGGATCGATGGCTCCGCTGTAGACGATTCCAGTGGCAATAGCTTTGCAGGGATATCGAATGATACCGACTTTAACTTCACGACAGCTGATGTTACGGCCCCGACCTTTGACGGGGCGAGTTCGACACCGAATGATGATGCCACTGGCGTGTCTATATCGGATAATATTGTGCTGGACTTCAGTGAAAACATAGCCCTGAGTACTGGAAATATTACTTTAAAAGTAGCCGGAGGAGCTACAGTAGAACAGTTCGATGTAGCCACTGAAAGTAGTGCCACGACATCACCATCGGCAGGGAACATTGGTTTTGACGGTGACAAGATCTACATCAATCCCACCAGTGATTTGACAGAAAGTACTTCTTATGCGATCCAGATCGCTGGGACAGCCGTTGACGATACCAGCGGCAACAGCTTTGCTGGTATTAGTAATGATACCGATTTTAACTTCACGACAGAGGATAACACTGCACCGACATTTGACGGGGCGAGTTCTACACCAACTGACAATTCCACAAATGTCTTGCTCGGCAATGATATTGTAATTGATTTTGATGAGGACATCGCTTTGGGTTCTGGAAACATTACTTTAAAAGTAGTAGGGGGTTCCAATGTTGAAGTTTTTGATGTTGGTTCTGATAGTGACGGGACGACTACTTCACCGGGGGCTGGGAAGATCGGTATTACATCGGATAAGATCTATATCAACCCTACAAGTGATTTGTCAGCAGAAACAAGCTATGCCATCCAAATTGATGCAACGGCTATTGATGATACCAGTGGGAATAGTTTTGCCGGAATAAGCAATGATACGGATTTCAATTTCTCCACAATACCAAACCTGATCATTACAGAAATAATGTTCAACCCGGCCAACAGTGGTGAAGGTGATTGGGAGTGGGTTGAAGTCTATAATGCAGGAAGCAGCGCTGTGGATTTGTCCAATTTTGTTTTAGATGATGATGATGGAGGCGCACTGGGTTCGGCAAATATTGCTTCGGGAACCATATCCGCGGGAGAACGAGCAATACTTTATGATAGCGATTTATCCTCTGCAAATTTTGAGGCTGCCTGGAGTACTGGAATAACTCTCATTTCAGTCACCTCGTTTCCAAGCATGGCCAATGGCGGAGATAGGATAGGGCTTTGGGCACAACTCAGTGATTATAGTAGTGATATCGCCACGCACAACAATGCGGTTGCATCAGTTAATTATGGCGCAGGGGGATTCCCTACAACTGAGGATGGAAAATCTATCTATTTAACAAATCTTGCAAGTGATCCAACTACGGGAAGTAACTGGGCAAATAGTTCGGATGGAGGAGCTACACCACTAGGGACCGGTTTTACAAGTGTGGCCACTTCCGGTTTGACCAATGATAACTCTGGTGCAGATATTGGGTCACCTGGGCCAGGTTTTGCCCCAACAATTAGCAGTGTTTCACTTGCAGCCGACAATAGTTCTATCGATGTCACTTTCAGCACAGGCGTCTTTGATACCAATGGTGGCACTGGTGCTTTAGAGACGGGTGATTTTAGTTTATCCATTAGTGGAGGTACGGCCACAGGTCCGACAGTGACGAGTGTTACCACCACAGGAGGAGTGGGACTTTCCGGAGGAGAAACGACCATCAGGGTCAACTTCAGTGTAACAGGAACCCCAGATGGCTCAGAAACACTGGAGGTAGATTTAGGCTCCAATGCAGTTTTTAATTCTGGAGGAACTGCCGCTGATGCGAACCAAACCTCAAATAATACGGCAACACTAAATGATCAAACAGCTCCAGCCGATCCAGTGGTAACCACTCCAGCAAGTGCTGTAACCGTGAATGCAGCCTCTCAAACCATCAGCGGTACGCACACGGAAAATGGAGTGACAGTACATGCCTATGCAGACAGTAACAATGATGGCGTAGCTGACAATTCGACTTCTCTTGGCTCAGCAACAGTCAGCAGTAATGCCTGGAGCTTTAGTGTAAACCTCACTGGCGATACCGACAATAACTTTGTGGTTCAGGCTGAGGATGCAGCTGGTAACACGTCAAGTGATGTGGATGTGCCGACTATTACTGAAGATAGTACCAACCCCGCCAACCCTGTGGTGACCACGCCTGCAAGTGCTGTAACCGTGAATGCAGCTTCACAAACAATAAGTGGTACTCATACGGAAGATGGTGTGACGGTACATGCCTATGCAGATAGTAATAATGATGGTATAGCCGACAATTCGACTTCCCTTGGTTCTGCAACCGTCAGCAGTAATGCCTGGAGCTTCAGTGTGAACCTTACTGGCGATACAGACAATAACTTTGTGGTTCAGGCTGAGGATGCGGCTGGTAACACGTCAAGTGATGTGGATGTGCCGACTATTACTGAAGACAGTACCAATCCGGCTGACCCTGTCGTGACGACCCCGGCAAGTGCTCTGTCAGTAAATGCCGCCAGCCAGACAATTAGCGGTACACATTCTGAAGATGGTGTTGTAGTGCATGCCTATGCAGATTCGAATAACGATGGTGCGGCAGATAATTCCACCTCTTTGGGCTCAGCAACGGTTAGCAGTAACGCTTGGAGCTTTAGCGTCAATCTGACTGCTGACGGGGCCAACAACTTTGTGGTACAGGCAGTGGATGATGCTGGCAATGAGTCAAATGACGTAGATGTACCAACAATCACAGAAGATAGTACCAACCCTACTAGCCCGGTGGTGACTACTCCGGCAAGTGCTATAACGGTAAATGCCGCCAGTCAGACCTTAAGTGGCACGCATTCGGAAGATGGAGTGACGGTTCATGCCTATGCAGATAGTAATAACGATGGCGTAGCCGACAATTCAACTTCCCTTGGTTCTGCAACCGTCAGCAGCAATGCCTGGAGCTTTAGTGTGAACCTTACTGGTGATGCAGCTAACAATTTTGTAGTTCAGGCCCAGGACGCGGCCGACAACGTTTCCGGTGATGTAGATGTACCGACCATAACAGAGGACAGTACTAACCCTACCATTAGCTCTTCTACACCAACTGACGGTGCTACAGATGTTGGGATAGCTAGCGATATCACGATTACGTTTAACGAAGACATTGCGTTTGGTACAGGAAACATTCAAATCATTGATTTGGATGATGGTTCCGGTACGGTCATCATTGATGCGTCATCACCTGGAAGTCAGGCCTCTATAAGTGGTTCGGTATTGACCCTGGATCCAACGAGTAGTCTGGAGTTAAATACCAATTACGCAGTCCAAATTGCGGCTACCGCCATAGACGATCTGACTGGCAACAGCTTTGCTGGAATTAGCGACAATACCACGTTGAATTTCACTACGATCAATACATCTATTGCTTTCAGTAGTACTAGCTCAAATGCCGCTGAAAGTACCAGCAGTGCAGACTTGGAGGTAACCCTGAATGCAACTTCTGGTGTGGATGTTTCTGTCGACTATACCATTACCGGTACCGCGACAGGTAGCGGGACAGATTACACATTGGCGAGTGGGTCTTTGACTATTACAGCCGGTAACCTTACGGACAATATTACGATTGCAAGTATTGTGGATGATGCATTAGACGAGGCGGATGAAACAGTGATTGTCACACTTTCCAATCCAACGAATGCAGGATTGGGTACAAATACAGCACATACTTATACCATAAATGACAATGATGCGACCCCGACTGTTGCCTTCAGTAGTACGAGTAGTAGTGGTGCAGAAACCACCACCAGTGCCGACATCCAAGTAGACTTGAGTGCGGTCAGTGGTCGGGATGTAACGATAGACTTCACGGTGACGGGCACTGCTACTGGTAGTGGGACTGATTACACCTTGGCGAACGGGACGTTGACCATAACTGCCGGCAACAGCAATAACAACATTACTATTGCCAGCATTGTGGGTGATGCCTTGGATGAGGCTGACGAAACGGTCATCGTTACGCTGTCTAATCCATCCAATGCTACACTGGGAACAAACACGGTTCATACTTATACAATTCTGGATGATGATGCCACACCAACAATTGCGTTTGATGCTACAAGTAGTAGTGGTGCAGAGACAACCACATCGGCAAATCTTGCAGTCAGTCTGAGTGCCGTTTCCGGAAGAGATGTTTCTGTGGACTTTACAGTGACAGGTACTGCCACGGGCAGTGGTACAGATTATACGTTGGCCAATGGCACATTGACTATCACAGCAGGCAATAGTACCGATAACATCACCATTGCCAGCATTGTAGGAGATGCACTGGATGAAAATGACGAGACAGTAATTGTCTCTTTATCCAGTCCAACGAACGCCACGTTAGGCACGAATCAGGTGCATACCTATACGATACTCGATGATGATGCCACTCCGACCATCGCCTTCGATGCGACAAGCAGTAGTGGTGCGGAGTCGGTCAGTAGTGCCAATCTTCCGGTTTCCCTGAGTGCCGCAAGTGGCAGGGATATCAGCGTAAATTATGCAGTGACAGGAACGGCAACGGGTAGTGGTACAGATTATACCTTGGCTGATGGCACTTTAACGATAACCGCTGGAAATAGTACTGAGAATATTTCAATCGCCAGTATTGTAGATGACGCCATCGATGAGTTGGATGAGACAGTAATTGTCACTTTATCTAGTCCAACGAACGCCACGCTAGGCACGAATCAGGTGCATACCTATACGATACTGGATAACGATGCGACACCGACTGTAGAGTTTGGTATAGCAACGGATGGACAATCAGAAAGCGAACCAAGTCAGGATCTACCGATCGGACTGAGTGGTACGAGTAGTCAAACCATTACTGTTGATTATGCACTGACAGGTACAGCTACTGGAGGAGGAGTTGACTATACCATGGCCAATGGTACTTTTATCTTTGATCCGGGCGATCAAAACCTGACACTACAGGTGGTCGGCATCATTGATGACTTATTGGATGAAGATGACGAGACGATTATTCTTACACTGTCTAACCCAACCAACGCAACATTGGGCTCACAAACCAGCTTGACTTATACAATTCAGGACAATGATGACGCACCGACTGTGACATTGTCGGTAGGTTCGAGCTCTATTGCCGAAGCTGCAGGAACTTCAACGATTACTGCTACGCTTTCAGCAGTTTCGGGCAAAGATGTAGATGTTACCCTGGCCTATAGCGGAACGGCTACGAATGGAACGGATTATAACAGTACAGCGAGCACGACTATTACGATTAATGCGGGTAGCTCCTCTGCGAATGCGGCAGTTGGATTAACCGCTACTCAGGATGTGGCCGCTGAGGGCAATGAGACCATTATTATTGATATCACTGGAGTGACCAATGGAACTGAGAATGGTACACAAAAACAGACAGTCACCATTATTGATGATGATGCACCTGTTGTCACTGGTGTATCGAGTACAACTTCCAACGGCAGCTTCAAAGAAGGAGATTTTATTGATATCACCGTTGAATTCAGTCAGTCGGTGACGGTCAACGGAATTCCACAGTTAACGCTGGAAACCGGAACCACCGATCAGACCATTGATTACGTCAGTGGTTCAGGATCAACTACCTTGATATTTGGATATACTGTGATGTCAGGCGAGTCAAGTGCTGATTTGGATTATGTAGGAACTACGTCATTGGCGTTAAATGGTGGAACAATCGAAGGATCGAGTGCGAGTGCAATTCTGGATTTACCTAGCCCTGGGGCATCAGGATCGCTTGGAGCTAATAAGGACTTCATTATTGATACCTCTGCCCCAAGTGCCCCGAGTGTGACCAGTATCACCAGTGATTCAGGTGCGGATGGAGCAGATGAAATCACCAATGACAATACCTTGAGTTTCAATGGTACGGCAGAAGCCAATAGTACCGTGGAAGTCTTTATTGGTGGAACGAGTATTGGCACCACCACGGCCGATGGAAGCGGCAACTTCAGTTTTGATCATACAGGAACTAGCTTGAATGATGCCACTTTTGATGTCACGGCTAAGGCAAGCGATGCTGCAGGAAACGAAAGTGCAGAAAGTTCAGCCCTGAGTGTAACCGTAGATACTACGGTTCCTTTGGCACCATCTGTAGATGCCATTGCAGATGATACCGGGCTGGAGAATTTTGATTTTATCACGCAGGATGCCACCGTTACCTTTACCGGTACCGCGGAGGCCAATGCGTCCATCGAAGTATTTATTGATGCAGTATCGATAGGAACTACTACTGCCGATGGTTCTGGCAATTGGAGTTTTGATCATACAGGTACCTCACTTTCCGATGATGACTATACAATCACCGCTAAGGCAACTGATGCTGCCGGCAACACAAGTGATTCCAGTACAGCAACTACGCTTACTGTTGACAATGTTGCTCCATCTGCGCCATCAGTTACATCAATTACTACTGATTCAGG
>JANQKF010000030.1 GCA_028281285.1 Cyclobacteriaceae bacterium | reverse complement strand
TACTTCCGCTGCTACGGCCAGCTTTGCTGAAAACGGTGCGGGTACGGTGTATACAGTCATGGCTACGGATGCTAACCCGGTTACTTATAGCCTGGGCAGTGGCAACGATGAGGCTTTGTTCAATATCATAGCAGGCGTGGTGACCTTTAAGTCTGCACCGGACTTTGAGACTCCGGCAGATAGCGATGGAGATAATAACTATGTGATTGAGGTTATCGCCAGTGATGGAGTCAACACAGCCTCACAGGTTGTTACCATCACCGTCACCAATGTGGACGATACTGCTCCGGTCTTTACCTCTGCTACTATGGCCAGTTTTGCAGAGAATGGCACGGGTACAGTCTATACCGCAGTGGCCACGGACGCTAATGCAGTGACCTACAGTCTGGGTACTGGCAACGATGAGGCTTTGTTCAATATCATAGCAGGCGTGGTGACCTTTAAGTCTGCACCGGACTTTGAAGCTCCGGCCGATGGCAATGCAGACAATAACTATGTGATTGAAGTCATCGCCAATGATGGGGTAAACACAGCTTCACAAGTAGTTACCATCACTGTTACCGATGTGGATGATACGGCTCCTGTATTTACTTCTGCCACTGCGGCCAGTTTTGCAGAAAATGGTACAGGTACGGCTTACACGGCTATGGCTAGCGATGCTAATTCTGTGACTTACGGCCTGGGTACTGGCAACGATGAGGCTTTGTTCAATCTGGAAGGTGCTACAGGTATTATTACCTTCAAAACGACTCCTGACTTTGAGAACCCGCAAGATGGTAACTCAGATAATGGCTATATCCTGGAGATCATTGCCAGTGATGGCGTGAATGCTTCGACCCAAGTAGTGACTATCACAGTGACCAATGTGGAAGAAGCCATTTTAAGAGTAACAGGAGAAATGGCCATGCCGGCCACTGCACTAGGATCAACGTCCATAGCTGACATTATCATTCACAATGATGGAGACGGTGAGCTTTCGGTTAGTAACATTACCTACCCGGAAGGATTCTCTGGAACCACTTCAGGTTTTGTGGTAGCTCCATTTGGTAGTCAGTTGATAACGGTCAGTTTTTCACCAGTAGAAGCCAAGGTCTATTCCGGTGACATCATTATCGCTTCAAACGGAGGAGAGTATGTGCTCGCTGTCACTGGTATGGGAGAGGTAGTGACAGGAATAGAGGATAATCGTCTCAAAGCTGAGCAGATCAAAGTATACCCCAATCCTGCCGATCATATCATGAATATCGACCTGAGCGAATTGAATGCCTCGGAATTGGACATTGCTATTGTGAATCTATCGGGTATTTCATTTTTCAATCAGAAGTCCTTTAAGGATAAAGTATTGAAGCTGAATGTATCGGAATACAACAGTGGTATTTATATCATCCAATTCTCTGATGGTAAGTCAGTAGTTCGCAAAAAAGTAATCATTAAACATTAGGAACTGATGAAAAAGAAAATGCTATCAATTGTTGAGCTGGTAATATGGTTAACCATGGCCTTTGTGATCGCTACAAGTTGTCGCAATAAGGATGATTCACCGCCTTCGCCCACTGAACAGGAACTCGCCTTTGAGA
Organism: Cyclobacteriaceae bacterium; assembly: GCA_028281285.1. Taxonomy (GTDB): domain Bacteria; phylum Bacteroidota; class Bacteroidia; order Cytophagales; family Cyclobacteriaceae; genus Roseivirga. The sequence goes on along the minus strand of JANQKF010000030.1, from coordinate 53,079 downwards.
AGCTGTCGGGAAGTTGGGATTTGAGCCAGGGAGGAAGTATTGTAGTGGATGGTAATGATGAGAGCCTGAACTACGAAGGTTTCTCCTTGTCTTTCACTGACGGAGGGTATAGTACGGGTAATGCGGGAAACTTATTCAGAGCAAGTGGTACATGGACCTGGGCCGATCAATCGGCCGGTACTATTCAACTTGATGATGGTAAGGACCTTACCATTACTACTTTGACCACAGAACAGTTTGTCTTCTCCTTCCAGTTTGCAGGCTCTGGGGGAGTAGCCAATGGTGTGCATGGAATTGCCGGAAACTATACGATTACAGTGAATAAGAATTAAGAGAAGAAAAGCCACTCCGATCCATTTGAGTTAACGTTTATGGCGAATGCATCTCAATTGGTGAAGGGGTGGTCTTATTTGGAAGTCAACAATATCGAAATAAAGCATGCTCAGACTGTTGTACCTAAAATCCGGAAATGAAAAGCCCTGACGATTCTGTTAGGCTTTAAACGTACCAGACCTGCCTGCCGACAGGCCCAGAACAAAGCACCTATGAGAATTTAAGAAGCCAGGCAAATTGAAAAAACACTATTAACTGCTTTTCAAAGGTGTGATGGGCCCTTCGCTGCTTTTCACATGGGAGATTAACATGACGATCACCTTAATGCCTACTGTAAATTGCACTGGAATAGGGGGAATCATCGGTGCCATTCAACCTTCCAAGTTGAATATTGTCGGGTTTTTAGACAAGTTCCCTTTATACGCTATTTTTGAACGAGATAACTAATACGAAAGGGCGCTAAGCTCAATAAAGCAACCTTAGCATGAAGCCACACTATTCAGAAGAGTACTGCGTCAAAGAACTTATTGATAAATATTGCAGTGAAGAATGGAGATTTTTGATGTATGAGAATTCCGAGATATTGGAGTATGACTCTGGAGTAAGAATATTCAAAGAGGGAGAGGCAGCGAAACGTATCAAAGTGTTGCAAAAAGGGAAAGTGAAGGTGCACACGACCATTGGGAAGGGAAAAGAAAAGATAGTGAGGCTCGCCCGTGAAAAACAAATTTTGGGACATCGTGCTTTTGGAAGAGAATTCAAATATTCGGTTTCTGCCACTACGTTAACCGAGTGTGAGATACTACATATCCCGACCAAAATATTCCTTGACTTACTGAAGGCCAATAATCTATTCTGCTTCCATTTTCTAATCTTTTTTGCTGAAGAACTGAAAAGCAGCGAGCAGCAGCTTAAACTAGGCGGAGCCAATAACTCACAACAAAGAGTAGCTGCTGCGATGCTCGAAAACATTGCCGCTTTTGGATATGTTTCCAATGAGAACAAAACACTGGAATATACCCTCTCGAGAAAGGACTATGCGGAATTGGCCAATACGACTTATGAATCAGTCGTGCGTGTACTCAAAGTGTTCAACGAAAAAGGAATCATAAGAACAAAAAAGAAGAAGATAGAGATCCTTGATGAGGAGCGACTAATAGAAATATCAAAGCTAGACTTTTAATCATTTTTTGAAGTCATTTAGTTGAGTTTCATGAATTGGCCATTAAAAAGAATGTGCATTTTTGAAGATGAGTGTTGGTATCTCGCCATCGAGAATCGGGTTTTTCTTAGAAGAATTCAACATTTGACAACCTCCTGATTCCCCTACAATGACGAGCGGGGGCTCCGGTATATCCTTAATGTTTTTCGTTAAACTGTTCACAAGATGATCGCACATCAACTGGATTCCAAGATCATTGAAGAACATTTTGATATAGTCAATAAATACTTTTTCTCCTTGAATGTCTTTTCTATTCTCTGGTTCGCTGACGAGGACATGAGCCGGGAGACTTCGTAATTCGCGCCTGAATAGACGCAAAAAGTGCTTTACGGCATGGACAGATGATAAGGTTCCATCTTGTACCATCACTAAGCGCGCGATGTGCCCATTCATTGGCAACGTGAGTATCGGGCAGACAATGGATTCCATCAATTCTGAGAGAATTCCTTGCCTAAGCAGTTGTTGAAGTACTTTTTCATTTATTATGAGCAAATCTGCCACTGAACTTAAAGTACTCAAAGTAGTATCGTCAATCTCACCCCTCGTCATGCTAAACTTCACACCAAGTTGTTTTGCCTCTTGCTCTAAACCGATTTCTACTTCCGCTCTGGCTTCGAATGTTGAACTCTTTGGAACAGTTGAGTTTTTTTTATCAGCAAAAACGAGTTTTTTCTTCAAATAGCCCGAGATGGAAATGCCGGTTAAGAACTTATGGTGTGTAGTATTCAAAATGGCCGTGACATTTTCCAGTGACACTTGGGGCGGATGCTCCGGGTCCATCAGTATCAATATTTTATGTTTCAAAGCTCTGACCAGAATAGTGTTCAGAATAAATGTACGCAGTCATTAGATTGAAAATCTTGATTGTAGTCATTACAAAATATGATAGTTATCAGATTTTGAATTCATTAAAAATACAAAATGATTTGCAACAGATTTGGGGTAGTTGACAGGCTTTCCTGCAGATGAAATGAGTCAGGGTTCTGGTCTATGGCCGTGTACCGGTAACCCTCTTTTAAGATCCTAAAAACCTCTTTTTTGATAACTATTGATCCATTTTAATCAAGATACCCGAACCTCTGACCAAAAGGAATGCAGGGATGATTTTGATGATGAAAGCCATTTTGAGTTGGTAGACCAATTGATTTATATAACTGAATTTGGTGTTAACGAAGATCAATCAATATTTCTACAAATAACTGATCAAAGTCAGAGAAATTACTGATTGTTATCATTCTTTAATAGCCTCTTAAACAAGAACATTGGGTAAACTTTAAGGCGATGAAAAACTTAACTAAAACGATCCTCTTTTTCGGAGGATTTTTTTGTTGTATCAGCTCATATGCCCAGAACGATGGCGTGACATTATTCAAGACGAACTGTAGCATTTGCCATACAGTGACTAACCAAAAATTGGTGGGGCCTGGTCTCGGAAATATCCATTTAAAAAGATCGGAAGACTGGTTTATAAGTTTTGTGAAGTCGTCTCAAACCATGATTAAAAATGGTGATCCCGATGCGGTTGCCATTTTTGAGGAATATAATAAAGTAATCATGCCTGACCAGAACTTGAGTGATAGTCAGCTGAAGTTAATCCTTGACTACATTATCGCGAATAGTCCTGAAGAGACTAGCGAAGTGGCCGAGGTAACAGACACACCAATAGAAGAAGAGGAAGAGCTAGTCTTTACAGAAAAGGAAGTGCTGACCGGGCAGAATCTATTTGTTGGTAAAATAAACTTCAGAAATGGAGGGCCCACCTGCAATTCATGCCATAATGTAAAGACTGATGATGTAGTTACGGGAGGTGCGTTGGCCAAGGACTTGACCGAATCTTACAGTTTACTATCTGGTGCTGGTATGAAGGCCATCTTAGGGGCGCCTCCATTTCCTGCCATGAGACAGGCCTATGATGGAAAATCACTTACAGACGAGGAGATACATAGCTTGTTAGCATATCTCAAAACTATCGAAGAACAGCAATATGATCAGCACCCCAGAGACTATGGCCAGCGCATGCTCATCACAGGGCTGTTAGGTGCATTTCTCCTCATGGGTATTTTTCCCGCCTTATGGTATAGGAGAAAGAAGAGGAGTGTTAACCAGAGGATATATGACCGCCAATTGGGGTCATCCAATTAAGAAAGAAAAACAAAATGATATGAGTTGGATTGAAGACATCATCTCACCACAAACCCGAAAGTGGGAGGAATTCTATCGAAACCGTTTCCAACATGACAGGATTGTCCGTAGCACACACGGTGTGAATTGCACTGGAGGTTGTTCATGGCAAGTTCATGTAAAAGATGGTATTGTGGTATGGGAAACCCAACAAACAGACTATCCATTATTGGATAGTCAGTTACCTCCCTATGAACCTCGGGGTTGCCAACGAGGTATCTCCTTTTCCTGGTATCTGTATAGTCCACTACGAATAAAATATCCTTTGATCCGTGGTGCCTTGGTAGATGCTTATAGAGCAGAAAAAAAGAAGACAGGAGATCCGATGAAGGCTTGGGAAAACCTTCAGGCTAACAAGGAAAAACGAAGAGCTTATCAAAAAGCAAGAGGTAAAGGTGGTTTCCGGAGAGCACGATGGGAAGAAGTATTGGAGATCATGGCTGTTGCCAATTTATACACAGCAAAAAAGTATGGTCCGGATCGCGTAATTGGTTTCTCTCCGATTCCAGCGATGTCAATGCTCAGCTATGCGGCAGGGGGCAGATTTCTACAATTGTTTGGAGGTGTAAACCTGAGTTTTTATGACTGGTACTGTGACTTGCCGACAGCCTTCCCTGAAATATGGGGTGAGCAAACGGATGTCTGTGAAAGTGCGGATTGGTACAACTCAAAGATGATTGCAGATATGGGTGCCAATTTGAATATGACAAGGACACCGGATTGTCATTTCTTTGCAGAATCAAGACACAATGGTACTAAAGCGGTAGTCTTTTCACCGGACTTTAATCAAGTTAGTAAATATGCCGATCAATGGGTGCCATTGCATGCAGGCAGTGATGGTGCCTTTTGGATGGCAGTTTCGCACGTCATTCTCAAGGAATTCCACCATGAGAAGAAGACACAATTTTTTATTGACTATTGCAAGAAGTACACTGATAGCCCCTACCTGATTAAGCTGGAAAAGGATGGAAGTACTTATAAACCTGGCCGATTGGTTCGGGCCAATGAGCTGGAGCAATTCAAAGATGTTTCAAACGGAGATTGGAAGTTCTTAAACATTGATTCGGAAAGTGATAGGATGGTCATTCCCAAAGGAAGTTCTGGCTATCGATGGGACAAGAAGCCCGGGAATTGGAACATGAAATTTGAAGACGGTGAAACGGATGAGGCGTACGATCCTGTATTGTCTTTAATTGATCAAAATGATGGGGTCTTGAATGTGGAATTCACCGAATTCGGTTTGGCCAACAAGGCTAATCGCGGTGTTCCAATCAGGAAGATCAAAACGACTGAGGGGGAAGTCACTGTTACCACCGTTTATGACCTGATTATGGCTCAGTATGGCGTTGACAGAGGTTTCGGAGGGGATTATCCTCAGGATTACACTGACTCTCAAGCCGCCTACACACCAGCCTGGCAAGAGATTTTCACGGGTATTGATTCTAAAACAGTCATCAGCTTTGCCAGAGAGTGGGCAAATACGGCCAACGCAACTGGTGGTAAGTGTATGATTATTATCGGTGCGGGCATCAATCACTGGTATCATGCGAATCTCATGTATCGTGCAGGAGCCATGGCGCTCATGCTTTGCGGCTGCGTGGGTAAAAATGGCGGTGGCTTAAATCACTATGTGGGCCAAGAGAAACTGGCTCCAATGGACTCATGGGGAACGATGGCCTTTGCGAAAGATTGGCAAGGAGGGGCCAGACTACAACAGGCACCGCTATGGCACTACATCAATACCTGTCAGTATCGCTATGATGGTCGATCCAATAAGTACAATACTGTACCTGACAATGAGATGACCAAGAAGCATACGGCCGATACCATTTTCCAATCGGTAAGAGATGGTTGGATGCCTTACTACCCTCAGTTCAAAGAAAACTCGTTGGAACTCAGCAAGGAGGCGGAGGCCAATGGGGCAAAAGACAATGAGGAGATCAAGAAATATGTGCTGGAGAAGCTCAAGGACAAGAAATTAGATTATGCCATTCATGATCCGGAAGCAGAGGAAAACCATCCGAGGGTTTGGTATATCTGGCGTGGGAATGCTATTGTGGGAAGTATGAAAGGCTTGGAGTATTGTCAGAAACACTACCTGGGTACCCATTCCAATACCATTGCTGAAGATGCTCCGGGCGATCAAACAGACGAGGTAGTATGGAAAGATATTGCACCTGAAGGCAAGATGGACCTTGTGGTTGATCTGAATTTCCGAATGGACTCCTCGGCATTGTATTCTGATATCGTATTGCCGGCAGCATCCTGGTATGAAAAGACGGACCTGAATAGTACCGACATGCACTCCTTTATTCACCCATTGGGACAAGCTATTGCTCCGGTTTGGGAGTCTAAAACGGACTGGGACATCTTTAAAGAAATCGCGCGGGTCACCAGCGAATTGGCCAAAAAGTACATGCCAGATCCACAAAAGGATGTGATTACATCTCCAATTGCCCATGACTCTGCCGGTGAAATTGCACAACCCGAAATCAAGGATTGGTTTAAAGGTGAATGCGAGGCCATCCCTGGAAAGACTATGCACAACATTGGAGTCATAGAAAGGGATTACACTAAAATATATGAGAAGTATATCACCCTTGGTGATAACATTCGGAAGAACGGTTTAGGAGCACATGGTAATCACTACATGTGTGAAGACGCCTATGATGAAATGCTTGAGTCCAATCATTTTCCGGTGAGGGAGTTTGATGGCAAAGTACACCCGTCCATTGAAAAAGATCTGGATGCTGCGAACGCGGTGATGCATTTATCAACGCTGACCAACGGCTCCTTGACAGTCAGGGCTTACGAGAACATGGAGAAGAAGACGGGTCTCGTGCTTACAGATTTGGCTAAAGGCAGTGAAGATGTTAGGATCCAATATGCGGATATCGTAGCACAACCGAAACGTTACAACACTTCTCCGCTTTGGTCAGGACTGATGAATGATGGCCGTGCCTATTCGGCCTATACCTACAACGTAGAGCGCCTGGTACCATGGAGAACGTTGACGGGACGGCAACATTTCTATCTGGATCATGAGATGTATATCGGATATGGAGAAAACCTGCCAACCTACAAACCATCTCCCAAGCCAGAGGTGTATGGCGATATGAGAGAAATGTCGAAAGACGGTGGAGAGCCAAGGGTGCTGAACTGTCTTACTCCTCATGGTAAATGGCATATACACTCCACCTACATGGATAACCTCAGGATGCTAACCTTGTCAAGAGGCTGTGAGCCCTGCTGGTTGAGCGAGGTGGATGCTAAGGAATTAAAAATTAAAGACAACGATTGGGTAGAGGTACTCAATGACAATGGGGTTTACGTCACCCGGGCGGTGGTAAGCTCCAGAATACCAAAAGGAGTGTGTATTGTTTACCACGCCACCGAAAGAACTATTGGTATTCCAAAGTCAGAGTCTCGTCCTTTCAGAGGTGGTGGCTTGAACAGCTTCACCCGGGTGCACTTAAAGCCGAACTTCTTGAGTGGTGGATATGGGCAGTTCTCATATCACTTTAATTACTGGGGCCCGATTGCTCCAAACAGAGACACCCATGTGGTAGTGAGGAAAATGAACAAGGTGAAGTGGTAATAAGAAAACAGTAGAATTTAAATCAGATCATTATGAATGTTAGATCGCAGGTTTCAATGATGTTTCATCTCGATAAATGTATCGGATGCCACACCTGTTCAATTGCTTGTAAAAATATATGGACGGATAGAAAGGGAGCAGAATACCAATGGTGGAACAATGTGGAAACAAAGCCTGGTACAGGCTACCCAACTAAATGGGAAGATCAGGAAATCTACAAAGGAGGTTGGGAAAAGAAAGGGAGAAGGATTGACTTGAAGGGCGCTGGTAAACGGAAGGGGTTGGTCAATATTTTTCATAATCCAAACCTGCCTGTTATTGATGATTACTATGAACCCTTCACTTACAAATACCTCGATCTTGTCGAATCTCCGGCAAGGAGTGATCAACCCACAGCAAGGCCGATTTCTCTGATCACTGGCAAGCCTATTGACATAAAAATGGGTCCTAACTGGGATGATGATTTAAGTGGTACTCCGGATTTTGCCAGAAAAGACCCTAACCTTAAGGCTCTTTCTCCGGCCGAACAGGAAGCAATGTTCCAATTGGAAAGAATGGCTTTCTTTTATTTACCACGAATCTGTAATCACTGTCTTAACCCTGCCTGTGTAGCTTCATGTCCATCAGGTGCCATTTACAAAAGAGGTGAGGATGGAGTGGTTTTGATCAATCAGGAAGTGTGCCGCGCATGGAGGATGTGTGTGACGGCATGCCCTTATAAGAAATCCTATTATAACTGGCATACCGGCAAATCTGAGAAATGCATCCTTTGCTACCCCAGAATAGAGTCTGGTATGGCACCAGCTTGTATGCATTCTTGTGTTGGGCGCATCAGGTATCTCGGAGTTGTATTGTACGATGCTGATAGAATAGAATATGCCGCAAGTGTTGATGAGGAAGACTTAATACAAGCACAACTTGACATGATCCTTGATCCGAATGACCCGAAAGTGATCAAGGCTGCTAAAGAGAATGGGATAGCGGATTCTACGATCAGAGCCGCCCAGGATTCTCCGACCTACAAGTTCGTCAAGGAATGGGGATTGGCACTGCCTCTTCATGCCGAGTTCAGAACATTACCAATGCTCTTCTATGTTCCACCTTTGCTGCCAGTGATGGCCTCATTGTCGGAAAAAGATCAAAGTGGGCAGTCAGAGAAACTAGACCCGATTTCCAAGTTCTGGGATGATGGCTGGTTGTATGATACGAGCACAGAAGAGTTATGGGGAAGTATTGATAAGGCGAGATTTCCATTGGAATATATGGCCAGCATGTTTGGAGCAGGTGATACAGAGATAGTTAAGGATAAGCTCAAAAAACTGATGGCAGTGAGAATTCACAGACGCAGGGTTACGGTCGGAGACATCGATGATAAGAAAGCCGATCAGGTTTTAGCAGATGTCGGTTTGACTGCGAAAATGGCCGAGGACATCTATTACCTCACTTCACTCGCCAAGTTTGATGACCGCTTTGTGATTCCTGCAGCGCACAGGGAACAAGCCATTGAGATGCTTGAGTTTACCGGAGATGAGAGGGGTAGTAGCGGCTTTGGATTTAAGGAAAAACCAGCAAGAGGACTATAAGATGATACGAACAGACACAAAGCAGGATGATGTAATGAAGGATTTGATCCAGTGGGACAAATACACCCAACTGTCGAAAGTGTTTAGATATCCGGACCCAGATTTTGTCGGAGATGTAAATGATCTACAGCAATTTCTCAATGCTTATGATGTAGAAATAGGCAACGAATTCAAACCCTTTTCGGGGTTTGTTGAGGATGCATCATTAAGTGAATTGGAGGAAGTGTTTACACGATCTTTTGATGTGCAGGCAATCACCACGTTGGACATCGGATACATTTTGTTCGGAGATGACTACAAGAGAGCAGAGTTGCTGGTCAATCTGAACCGCGAACATGTGGAAGCCAAAGTGAATTGTGGAGATGAACTACCAGATCATCTGGTCAATATTCTCAAGCTTTTACCAGAGATGGAGGACAAGTCTATTGTACCTGATTTGGTATCAAAACTTTTGCAACCGGCATTACGCAAAATGATTGCTGAATTTGAGCCATCTCGTTTGGAGCGAAAAAATAAGGTGTACAAAAAGCACCATAAAACGATGATTGAGCGATCAGAAGCATATGGACTGACTTATCAATATCCCTTGAAGGTTTTATATGCCTTGTTGGTACAGGATTTTGGAGAGTCAAAGGAGGAAGAAAAACTGAAGAAATCGGATTTCCTCAATTCCATTGATACGGAAATGGAGATTGAGGAAGAATGAGGAAATAAAAAGCCAATGAATTACAGAACGACAAACCAATAGAACGTCATGGAAGGACTATTAAATGCACTAAATAATTTTCTGTTGATCGGGTTACCCTACATAGCCATAGTGGTCTTTTTGGTAGGATCGATTCACCGATACCGAGTTACAAAATTTAAGTTTTCCTCATTGTCCTCTCAGTTTCTTGAGGGTAAGAAGTTGTTTTGGGGATCGGTACCATTTCACTGGGGAATGCTTGTTCTGTTCTTTGGACATTTGAGCGCATTCTTGATACCAAGAAGTGTATTGCTTTGGAATAGTCATCCGGTCCGCCTGATTGTAATTGAAGTTTCAGCATTCATTTTTGCCATTGCCGTATTGATTGGTTTGATCAACCTGTTTGTAAGAAGAACTTCCAATGACAGGATAAGGGTGGTGACCAATAAAATGGACATAATCATAGAGGTTATATTGATCTTACAGGTTATCACAGGTATTTGGATCGCTTACAATTTTCGATGGGGTTCTTCCTGGTTTGCCTCTGTGCTGACTCCGTATTTATGGTCAATATTTAAGCTTCAGCCAGATATTGCCGCTGTATCTGCATTGCCTTGGGTCATCAGGTTGCACATCGCTGGAGCTTATGTGATTGTTCTGCTTATTCCATTTTCCCGACTGGTTCACTTCCTGGTACCTCCTATCAACTATTTCTGGAGACCTTATCAACTGGTTTATTGGAATTGGGGGAGGAAACAGGTTCGAAACCCCGGGATACCATGGAGCATTAAAAGACCGAAGAACAATTAATACGAAAAACTAATCTCCAGGATAGCGAGTGAGCAAAACAGAATTAGAATCGAATGGTACTTGTCCTGATATCGAGCGTTGTTACCGATTTGGAATTAACTGCTTCCCAGACAGTCAAGACCATTCTGTTGCTCATACTTCTGGTTGGGGGACTTCTGAACGTTTTTTGGGCTTACAGAGCCCTGTCTATAAAGAAAAAAATTAGTCGGATCATGATCGCACTGTTCCTCTTTGTTATCTCCATACCAGTATTAAGGTGGTACGACATTGAACATCATTTGCTGAATTATGAAGAGTATGCAGTCGGCACAACTTTGGGTCCATGCGAGGTCTTTGCAAGAGGTGCTGGCGTTCAATTTGCTTATGAAGTTGGAGGCGTGGAATATCAAAATTGTAATACCTATCACCCAATAAAGAAGGAAGAAATTACCTCTTCAGGTGGTAAGTATTACGTGCGTTTCTCCAGAAAATATGCTGACAAAGGGAGGATGGATTTCGACCGGCAAGCAAAATAAATTGGTTGGATTAAAGAGTTTATAAAATGCATAAACCAGAACTATTAGATTTTAAGCAGGAGCGTATCAGAACGCTTCATTATACATGGATCGCATTTTTTATCACCTTCTATGTATGGTTCAATATGGCTCCTTTGGCCACCACAATGCTGGACAGTATCAACTGGCTGACGAGAGAGCATATCAAAATACTAGCTATCTGTAATGTGGCACTTACTATTCCCGCGAGGATAGTCATTGGGGCATTGATTGACCGATACGGGCCTCGAGTTGTTTTCTCCGGCTTGATGATTATCTGTTCAATACCCGTTTTCTTCTTTGCTTTTGGCGATTCGTTCATGCAATTGCTGATCAGCAGATTGTTTATGGGAACTATCGGAGCAGGATTTGTGATCGGGATCAAGATGACTGCCAACTGGTTTCCTCCAAAAATGGTTGGAAGAGCGGAAGGCTTCTATGCAGGTTGGGGCAACTTTGGATCTGCATGGGCCGCAATGACCCTTCCTTGGGTAGCTCTCACCGTATTTGGAAACTGGTTTGATCTTGGACCTGATGCATGGAGATATGCGCTTGTACTGAATGGAGTTGTTTCATTGGGATATGGTATCGCTTACTATTTCCTTGTCAAGGACCATCCGGCTGACAGGCCTGTGCCAAAAACCAAAAAGACGGAGCCGATGAGGGTGACCTCTTACGGTGATTTGATACAGTATATTATCTGGTCGTTCCCTTTGGTCGGTGCCATGATGATTCTGGCCTGGAGAATTGGTAATATCGAGATCGATGGTCAGCCTGTGCTGTCAACAACTACTCAATATATTATTTATGGTGTTCTGGCATTGGTTTATATAGGCCATGTGGCAAAAGCCCTGCAAATCAATTTACCAGACCTTAAGAGGGGAATTCCTAAAAAAGACAGATACCACTGGGGTAGCGTAGCTGCATTGAACAGCACCTATTTTGCCAACTTTGGTGCTGAATTAGCTGTGGTTTCCATGTTACCCATGTTCTTTGAACTGACCTTTAAAAATTTGACGGATAGTGGGGGCAATTTCGTGATGACCGCAACCTTGGCAGGACTCGTTGCTTCTTCTTTTGCTTTCGTGAATTTGTTTGCACGCCCACTAGGAGGGCTCATTTCAGATAAGATGAAAAACAGGAAGAAGACCATGTTGATTTACATGATCGGAATTACTATCGGGTTCTTTCTCATGGCCAATATCGGTAAGTATGGACCGTTGGATGCGGATGGTGTGCAGACCATAGTTCCAATGTTCGAGGGTATGTGGTGGCTGGTTGTAGCGATCATTATCACCGTAGCGGCTTCTGTGTTCGTTCAGGGAGCGGAAGGAGCCACTTTTGCAGTCATACCCATGATCAATAAAAAAATGACCGGGCAAATTGCCGGGATGGCAGGTGCTTACGGAAATGTAGGAGCGGTATGTTACCTGGTGTTATATTCCTTGGTCGATGCGAAGTCCTTTTTCTACATCATCGCGGGTGGAGCGGCTTTGAGTTTTATCTATTGCTTCTTCGCACTTCGAGAGCCAAAGGATGCTTTTGCAGATGAAGAAGTACTTGAAAAGACGATTGTCGAGCCTGAAGAACAGCTTGTTGAATGACAATTTAAATGAACAATCATGCCAACTAATATTTCTAAATGGGATGTGGAAGACCCAGATTTCTGGGAAACCACCGGCAAGAAAATTGCCACTAAGAATCTCTGGATTTCCATACCCAATCTTCTGCTGGCCTTTGCAGTTTGGATCATGTGGAGCATCATCTCCACCAAGCTGAAAGAGTTTGGGTTTAATTTTGGCATGATCACTTCGGACATGAGCCCGGATCAAGTGACAGAGAAGTTGAAGGATATCAACTCGTTATACTATACCCTTCCAGCCATTGCAGGTTTGGCGGGGGCTACCATGAGAATTCCCAATTCTTTTTTGATCGCTCTGGGTGGGGGTCGAAACGTGATCTTTATTACTTCCCTTTTACTCATCATTCCATGTGTTGGGGTTGGACTGGCTCTGCAGGATGTGAATACCTCTTATATGACTTTTGCAATATTTGCAGCCTTGTCAGGATTTGGAGGAGGCAACTTTGCATCATCCATGAGTAACATCAGCTACTTTTTCCCTAAGCGGATGCAAGGCACCTCCCTCGGTTTGAATGCTGGTATAGGAAACCTAGGCGTTGGTGTAATGCAAAAAGTAATCCCTTGGGTGGTGGGCATTTTCATATTATCCGCCATAGGTTCTAATGGAGCGGTAGTCACCGGTGAACCGCTCGCAGGTATCCAGAATGCTGGCTGGGTATGGGTGCCTGCATTGGTCATCACATCTATTGCTGCATTCTTTGGAATGAACAATGTGGTGACAGGAACACCATCGTTGCCGGGTACTATTCAGGGGATTTCCAAAACATTATATCTAATCATCCTGGGACTTATCGGGGCAGCTTCAGCGGCTTTCTTGCTGGTTTATTTTTCCCAATATGGTTGGATGATGTGGGTGGTACTACCGGTGGCCGTCATTGTCACCTTGCTGTTGATGAAGTATGCCACTCCAAAAGACATCAAGAGTAACCTTAACAAGCAGTTCGCTATACTGAAGCAGAAGCACAATTGGATCATGACGATCATCTATACAATGACCTTTGGCTCATTTATCGGCTATTCAGCGGCTTTTCCAAAACTTTGTCAGGATGTATTTGTGTATTCCGATCCGACAAACCCGAATGTCGCAAATCCGAATGCTCCGGATTTCTTGCTTTGGGTCTTTTTGGGCCCAGTTATTGGAGCCTTGATCCGGCCGGTCGGTGGCTGGTTATCTGACAAAATCAAAAGCGGATCATTGGTAACCAACTGGAGCACAATTTTACAGATTGTGGCCGCCTTAGGTGTTGCCTATTTTGTGGTAAAGGCCAGAGGGTCAGCAACACCGGAAAGCTACTGGTGGCCATTTTTTGGTCTGTTTATGCTCCTCTTTATTGCTACGGGAATTGGCAACGGATCCACCTTCAGAAGTATCCCTTACATTTTTAACAAGGAGCAAGCCGGGCCTGTGCTTGGGTGGACTTCAGCCATAGCGGCCTATGGAGCTTTCATTATACCTAAGGTTTTTGGACAACAAATTAAAGTAGGGCATGCGGAATATGCCTTGTATGGCTTTGCTGTCTATTACCTGATCTGTCTGGGGCTCAACTACTGGTATTACCTAGGGCCAAAGCGTGAAGTGGATAAGCCTTAAGAATGATGCAGTTGAGTGCTGGTAAAACTAAATGTGATTGACATGGAGAATGAAAAAGAGAAATTGCCAAAAAGGTACACGCTCTTCCTGGAGAAGTATCCTGAGATTGCCAAACGCTATAGCGATTTGGGTGATGCGGTTCACCAATGGGGGCCATTAGATGAAAGAACAAGAGCTCTCGTGAAATTGGCGATATCGGGAAGTACGAAACAGAAAAGCGCTTTCAAGTCACATATACGAAAGGCAATGACATTTGGAGTGGTGAGGGAAGAAATGGAGCATGTGGCCTTACTTACAATGCCTACCCTTGGCTTCCCTTCAGCGATGTTGCTGCTTTCCGTGATTGACGAAGAGTATGAGAAAGAATGACCGTGCTATTGCAGGTTCATTTTTGCCGATAAAGAAGAAACAGAAGATTAAAACAAATCACGATGACTGATTTTAAAAACTTACAGCAGGTAGATCCTTTGAAAAGAATGGTGGAAAGGCAGACGGAAAAGGAGGAATTTTCTCCAATGGATCCTCCAGATGCCTACTCACCTCCAGGTGGAAAGGAAATTCCATATGAAGAGATGCATCCATTTCTTCAAAGACTGATGGACGATCATAAAAAGTGTGTGGCTGAATTGGATGCTTTTGAGGAAGTTCTGTCCAAAATACACAAGGAAGGTGTTAAGCCGGATTTCAATAAGCCAGTGAGTCAATTCTTTGAATTCCTGGATAACGCAGTGGTTACTCACAACCTGAAGGAAGAGAAAATACTGTTTCCTCTATTGCAGGAGCGACTTCTGGAAGGAGGCCAACACAGTAAAGGTCCGGAGGCCACTACAGCAATTGATGTGTTAGAGGACGATCACATCAAGATAATGCAATTGTCTGCGGTGACTTTTAATTTCTTTGGATTGGCAGGACGATTACCTGACATCGCTTCGAGAGCCATCACCCTGGATGCTGCCTTGGAACAAGGAAAAGCACTCGTGGAGATGCTCAAGCTTCATATTTTCCGGGAAGATCATGTCACGTTTGTTCAAGCTCAGGAAATGCTGATCACAGAGGAGCTTGATGAGATGTATGTTCAATTAGAAAAATTTAAACGCTAAGATGCTGAAAGACAGTTTTGGCCGAGTACACGATTACCTGCGCATTTCATTGACAGATAAATGCAATCTCAGGTGCCATTACTGCATGCCCGAAAATGTGTGCTTTCTTCCGCAAAAGAGCTTATTGACGAAAGATGAGATTCTTGAGGTTGCCGAGGTTTTCGTAAGTGACTTCGGGGTGAACAAAATCAGACTGACTGGAGGTGAACCCCTGATGCGAAAAGATACAGAGGAAATCATAGAGTCATTGAGTAAATTACCCGTTGAGTTGGTCATTACCACCAATGGTGTGTTACTCGACCAGTTTTTCCCTTTGTTCAAAAAAATTGGCCTGCAGTCAATCAATGTCAGTTTGGATAGTCTTAACCCGATCAAGAATCGGCAAATTACCCGAAGAAATTACTTCGAAAGGGTAGAACAAAACCTTCGAATCGGGCTTGATCTGGGATTCAATATTAAAGTCAATATGGTGGTGATGAGGGGAATCAATGATGATGAAATCCAAAACTTTGTGAATTGGACGAAAGACGAACCCATTCATGTCCGATTTATTGAGTTTATGCCCTTTGATGGAAACAATTGGAATTGGGATAAGGTGGTTTCGTTCAAGGAAATCCTGGATGAAATAGAAGGAGTGCATAGCATCCGGAAATTAGAGGACAAGCCCAACGGCACCTCAAAAGCCTATCAGGTAGAAGGGTACGAGGGCACATTTGCAGTCATCAGCTCCATCACATTACCGTTTTGTGGTGGTTGCAACAGAATTCGATTGACCGCAGATGGCAGATTGAAAAGCTGTCTGTTTTCTCAATATGAAACGGATCTGCTTTCTCCATTGAGAGAGGGTATTGACTTTAGATCTTTCGTAAAGCAATGTGTCCAGGAGAAATCTGCAGAAAGAGGAGGGTTGGTTGAATTCTATCATAGGAATGCCAAATCGGAATATGAAAAGGGCAGATGTATGACCTCAATAGGAGGTTAAAACAAGAAGTAAATAGTTAATGAACCGGAAATGATCGAATTGAAGGATAGAACAATTGCCGCTTTAGTCACAGAAGACTACAGGATGGCAGAAGTTTTTAAGCGAAATGGCATTGATTTTTGCTGTGGAGGTGGTAAAACAGTAGGAGAAGCCTGCAAGACAAAGGGAGTAGATTTTGATGAGTTGGAGAAGGAGCTCGGTCAGGCAGTCGAGTCAAGTATGCCGGAAGAGTCGACAAATTTTGATAAATGGGGACTAGTGGAACTGGTCGATTATATTATAGAGAAGCACCATTCCTATGTCAGGCAAAATGTACCCTTAATTCTGGAATTTGCTCAAAAAGTAGCGACAGTTCATGGACATGCCTATCCGGAGGTCATCAAAATAGCCGAATTGTTTCAGGAGGCCGCCAAAGAGCTGGGCCCTCATATGATGAAGGAAGAGAATATATTGTTTCCTTATATCAAAGACTTGGTCAATGCACGCAATTCAGAAAAAAGTACCGAATCCATGTTTGGCTTAGTCCAGGGACCTATCAGTATGATGACAATGGAGCACGAAAGTGTTGGGGACATTATGAAAGAGATCAGGAAGTTAAGTGGTAATTATATACCTCCTCTCCATGCTTGCAATACTTTCAAGGTGGAGTTTTTCAAATTGAAGGAATTTGAGGAAGACTTACATCAGCACATTCATTTGGAAAATAACATCCTATTTCCCAAAGCCATCGCCTTGGAAAAATCATTGACTCGAGAGTAAGAATTTCAATGAGCATCATTTTCTGAGACAAATGAAAGCACTCTGAAGATGTGTAGTACATATGGGAACAGCGCATCCATGGTCTCGGCCGCTCCTCTGGTAGAGCCTGGCAAAGCCAGAATAAGGCTTTTGCCTCTTAATCCTGCCACACCTCTTGACAGCATTGCATATGGTGTACGTTGTTGACCATAGTTTCTGGCGGCTTCCATGATACCCGGTATTTCCATCTCTATGATGGACTTGAGGGTTTCCGGGGTTTTATCACGAGGTGCAAAACCAGTCCCTCCCACCGTGATTACAAGGTCGATTCCCTGATCACAATAGTTTTTTAAGACTTGTTTAATTTCTTCAGGCTCATCAGGGATAATCATGTAATTATCTGATTCAATCCCGTGTTGGTTAAGAGATTCGATAATGGCTTTTCCAGCGGTGTCTTTCTTTTTTCCTGCTGAAACGGCATCAGAGACGACAACTATGGCAGCAGTGATTTTCAAGTTGGCTCTTTTACCAAAATCAGTTTGACCTCCTTTTTTCCCCAGTAGTTTGATTCCTGATATTTCAATTTCCTTATCGATGGTTTTCAACATGTCATAAATAGTCAGCGCAACCACGGAGGCACCATGCATTGCTTCAACCTCCCCGCCAGTCTTATAGGTGGTTTTTACATTGACCGTTATAATGATCTCAACTCCGTTGATTTCAAATTCGACCTGGGTATACTCAATTGGAATGGGATGACAATCCGGGATCATATCAGCGGTTCTTTTCACGGAAAAAAGGCCTGCGGTTTTTGCCCTTTCGAGAACATCTCCTTTCGGAACAGTTTTATTAAGAATAGCATCTATAGTTTCTTGCTGACTGACCTTCACGATGGCTTGGGCTGTCGCACTTCTCAACGTACTTATCTTATTGCTGATTCCTTCCATTTGATACTCTTTCAAGGGTTGATTAACGGCCAGATTTTATCAACAAAACCAGCCACGAAAAAGGGTCATTCATTATCCATGAATTTAACACTTTTCTTGCTCAGCTCAATGGAGTTTGTGTGGTGTATTTTAATATGATTTTATCCTTGAAAAACTTAGAATTATTCAAACCAAAAAATTTGGTAATCCATCGGATAAAGACCCTTGATGAAATTTTTCAAATTATTTCCGAATTCTTTGAAAATCAGCCAAATAAGATGACCTAGGTCATGGTGGGGGCATGATTTCAGCCTGATCTTTAGGTAAATTTTAAACCCAAAAAATCATGAAAAAGGTCATTGTAATCACCTTGGTTTTGTTGACGATTTTCTTCACCAATTCGAAGGCTCAATTTAAGCTAGATGCCGAGTTCAAACCTCGCTTCGAAAATAGGCATGGATTCGGTACACTTTTCCCGGATAATACCGAAGCCGCAAGCTTCATTTCACAGCGTGCACGTCTGAATGCCAACTACATTTCAGAATCACTAGAATTCCACTTTAGCCTACAAAATATTAGGGTCTGGGGAGACGTGCCTCAGCTAAATCGATTTGATAGTAATGGTCTCATGATTTACGAGGCCTGGGCCAAGATTGGTTTGGATGAGAATTGGGCATTGAAGGTGGGCCGGCAGGAGATCATTCATGATGATAGCAGGATTTTTGGAAATGTGGATTGGGCACAGCAAGGGCGGACGCATGATCTGGTAATGCTCAAGTATCAAAAAGGCTCTTCCAGCCTCGATTTTGGATTTGCATACAATCAAGACGCTGAAGCCCTGACCGGGAATACACTCACTGTTCCCAGAACATATAAGGCATTTCAATATGTGCGTTTTCACAAGAAGTGGACTGATATTTTGGCCAGTTTCTTATTTCTGAACAATGGCTTACAGTTCATTGACAATGCGAATGCCGATAACAATGAAACCCGCTACAGCCAGACCCTGGGGTCACACCTGAAATATGATAAAAACAATTTGTCGTTAGCCGCAAATCTGTTTTATCAATTTGGTAATGATGTCAATAAGAATGACTTGTCGGCAACATTGCTATCCCTTACTGCCAATCAGAAGATATCGGCTAATTGGACTTTTGGCCTTGGTGTTGAGTTCATAAGCGGTAACGACAATGGGGCTCCGGCTAACGGTGAAAACAAAGCCTTTAACCCATTTTATGGCACCAATCACAAGTTCAATGGTTTGATGGATTACTTCTTTGTGGGTAACCACTTAAACAACGTAGGGCTGAATGATGTCTTTGTGAGTAGTAATTTTAAGCTTGGTAATAGCTCAAGTCTCAATATGGCCTTCCATAATTTCTCTGCTGCTGCGGATTTGGCGGGAAGTACCGAAACACAGCTTGGCAACGAATTGGATTTGGTTTATACACATACCATTCAAAAAGGAATAGCCCTCAAAATCGGATATTCTCAGTTGTTTGCCTCGGACGGGATGGAGGTCCTTAAAGACAATGCTGACGGGAATACCAATAATTGGACTTGGATGATGCTGATTGTAAAACCTACCTTGTTTCAAAGCGACAATTAGAGTTTAGGCCTGACGACACTTTAAGACAAGTGCTATGTTGTCAATTGTACGGGCAAATAACCCCAAGAATACTAATTACTACCTTGTATTCAGTTCCTCTTGGTGACGAAAATTTTACATTAGGCATCTGCCATTCTGTCGGGTGATAATGTCAAATGAGATTCGGTTAGGTTAAATATGATGAGACCGGAAGTGTTGTACCTAAAACCCTGAAACGAAAAAACCCTGACGATTCTGTCAGGGTTTAAACGTACCAGAGGCGGGACTTGAATGCTGACGCTTGCGGTCAGCATCTTGACATCCCGATTTTTCGGGATCGTCAAGGCCCTCACACATCTTCTTTGAGCAAAAGAATTACTATTGCTTTAAAAACACAAAAGCCCTCCCAAATGGGAAGGCTCGTGTACCAGAGGCGGGACTTGAACCCGCACGAGCAAAAGCTCACAAGATTTTAAGTCTTGCGTGTCTACCAATTCCACCACTCCGGCATTGACTACTGGGTAGCCTTTATTTCTTTTAAGTATTCTCGACCAGCACCTGATTTCAAATACTTTTCTCGTTTTCTTGCTTCAGCTCGCGTTTCGAACTGTTCTTTATAAAACAACCTGAAAGGTCTGTACGGCTTGGTCGTTTTATTTTTCCCTGTATTGTGCTCAACAAGACGTCTTTCTACATTATCACTTAAACCGATATAAGTGTAATTGCGGGATTGACTATCTATGGCATATACAAAGAACATACTTCTTAGTCTACCAACCTGCCTGCCGGCAGGCAGGTTCCACCACTCCGGCTTCGTCTTCCGAAGCTTATGCGAAGGAAGACCTGACTACATTGTAGTCTGAATGGCTTTAAAAGAAAAAAGCGTGACCGAGATCGCGCTTTTTCAATGAGCGGGAGACGGGATTCGAACCCGCGACCCCAACCTTGGCAAGGTTGTGCTCTACCAGCTGAGCTACTCTCGCTTATTATTCAGTACTTCAGGTTTTGCGCTTATTGCAAAACGGACTGCAAATTTAAGGAAGGGCTTTAAATATGCAATGTGTAGGGTGAAATTTTTAATCTTTCAATTTGCCTTTGATTTCATTCAATTTAAGCAATGCCTCTACCGGTGAGATGGTGTTAATGTCCAGGCTCTCCAAAATCTCCTTGATTTCATTGAAGGTAGGATCGGCCTCAAAGAGATTCAGTTGAAAGTTGTTTTTGGGCACTTCCTTCATTTTTTCCTCCATTTGGTCGCGAATCTTGTCCTTTTCCAAATGTCCCATGATCTCTGCCGCTCGAATTACCACGGGATTTGGCATTCCGGCCATTTGAGCAACATGTATACCAAAACTGTGTTCTGATCCACCTTCTTTTAGCTTGCGCATAAAAATCACCTTATTGCCCACCTCCTTTACAGAAACGTTGAAGTTCTTGATTGCCGGAAAATCTTCTTGCAGCTGATTCAACTCATGGTAATGCGTGGCAAAAAGGGTTTTCGGCTTGAACTTGTCGTGGTTGTGAAGGTACTCTACTATCGACCAGGCAATTGAAATCCCATCATAGGTACTCGTTCCTCGACCTATCTCATCCATTAAAACCAAACTTCTTTCGCTCAGATTGTTGAGGATGCTGGCCGTTTCCGTCATCTCGACCATAAAGGTGGACTCGCCTTTGGACAGGTTGTCGGAGGCGCCAACACGGGTAAATACTTTATCCGTGATGCCCAATATGGCCTTTGATGCGGGCACATAACTTCCCATTTGAGCCATCAAAACAATCAACGCAGTTTGCCTTAATAATGCCGATTTACCTGCCATGTTGGGTCCGGTGATGATCAGAATCTGGTGTGTATGATCGTTGAGATGCACATCATTCGGAACGTATTCTTCATCGATACCGAGCTGCTTCTCAATCACCGGATGGCGCCCATCCTGAATCTCAATTAGCATCTTCTCATTCATTTCGGGTCGGCAATAATTGTTACGCTCAGCCACCTGAGCAAATGAGATCAGGCAATCTAGTTGAGCAATAACACGAGCATTTTGCTGCACTTTGGCAGTATAGTCGGCCGCAAAGGCAATCAATTCCAGGAAGAGCTGCTGCTCAATCACGTTGATCTGGTCTTCAGCATTGAGAATTTTTTCCTCGTATGTCTTCAATTCCTCGGTGATGTAGCGTTCAGCATTGACCAGGGTTTGTTTTCTTATCCATTCTTCCGGAACCTTATCCTTGTGCGCATTGCTCACTTCCAGATAGTACCCAAAGACCTTGTTATAGGCAATTTTCAACGAGGAAATGCCTGTGACCTCAATTTCTCTTTGACGGATTTGAACCAAATAATCCTTGCCGCTAAACGCAATCTTGCGAAGTTCATCCAGTTCTTCGTGTACACCATCATTGATCACTCCACCCTGGTTGGTCAGTAGAGGAGGCTCTTCCTTGAGGACTGACTCGATTTGATCATGAAGAGCTATACAGCCATCAAGCTGTTTCGATAAGTTTTTGAGTGTTTCATTGTCATCATTTGACAATTTCTCTTTGATCGGGTTGATGTTAGCGAGCGCGGTTTTCAATTGTTGCATCTCCCTAGGATTAATCCTTCCAACGGCGACTTTTGAGATCAGACGCTCCAAGTCATTGATGGGCTTGAGATGTTCAGAAATTTCGTCTCTCAGGTTGGTATTTTTGGTGAATGCATCCACCACATTGAGGCGTTCTTCAATTTTTTTAATCTCCTTTAATGGCAAGACCATCCATCGTTTCAGCAAACGAGAACCCATCGGAGTTAAGGTATGATCAAGAATGTCAATCAGCGGAACTCCACCCTCATGCTGAGGATAAACCAACTCCAGATTACGAATGGTGAATTTATCCAGCCAGACGTACTTGTCTTCCTCAAGTCGGCTGATTGAGGCGATATGATTGACCTCTTTGTGCTCGGTTTCTTCCAGGTAATAAAGCACTGCTCCGGAAGCAACAATCCCCAACTGGAGTTCATCTACACCAAATCCCTTCAGGTTGGCTGTCCCAAAATGAGTCGTTAGTCGCTCTTGTGCGTAGTCAAATGCATAGACCCAGTCATCAAGATGATAAGTATTATAGTCATCCGTGAACTGATTGTAGAATTGATCACGCTGCGCCTTTGAAAAGATGATCTCAGAGGGATTGAGACTTTGTATTAGCTTGTCGATATAACTAGGGTTGCCTTGAGCGGTCAGGAATTCACCAGTGGATAGGTCAAGGAAGGAGATGCCTATTGAATTATCGTGAAAGAAGAGCGAGGCCAGGTAATTATTGTGCTTTTTGTCAAGCACATTATCATTAAAAGATAGTCCGGGAGTTACCAGCTCGGTTACTCCGCGTTTAACAATTCCTTTGACAGACTTTGGATCTTCGAGTTGATCACAGATGGCCACTCGATTACCCGCTCGAACCAGCTTTGGTAAATAAGAATCCAGCGCGTGATGGGGAAAGCCGGCAAGCTCTACATGACTAGCAGCTCCGTTAGCGCGTTTGGTCAAAACTATGTCCAACACCTTACTGGCGGTGACGGCATCTTCCCCGAAAGTCTCATAAAAATCACCTACACGAAACAACAGGAGAGCACCAGGATGCTTTGCCTTGATAGCGTTGTATTGCTTCATTAAAGGAGTCTCTTTCGGAGTCTTTGCCTTTGCCATAAAAGGATAGGTAGTTCGGTTGAGCTATTCTTCAAAAATAGAAAAATAATGTGGGCGAGGTGAAGTGATTACCACCTTTTCAGGAAGTTTCTTCAGAAGGTAATCCCTACTTTAAAATCCAGCCTTGTCAATTGCCATTTTGTATAGGACTCAAAGATTCCTCCTCCTGTCGATGTTCTGAGGTATTGACGTCTTACACCCAGTGTAAGACTCAATCGATTTGTTCCCAAAGGCCAGTACTTGCCCAGACCAAATGCAACCATTTCATCACCCTTTACGCTAGAATAGAATCCTTGAAAGTCGGACCTTGCCCTGCTCAGGGAATACCCAAATCGTCCGTAAAAGAAGGTGCCACCGGGCACGTGGGTAAACTCCCGCCTGTATTCTGCAAAGATTGGAACATTCATAAATGCGGGGTAATAGTCCAAACCTATTCCCAAACCCAATGATGAGCGATCTTTATACTGGCGGTGAAGCGAATAATCCAGTGAGAGATTGGAAAGTGCTGTCAGATAGGTTCCATCTTCTCCATAAAGGAACCCAACGTTTAACTGACTATAGGTTCTTTCTTCTCTTGGCAGGCGATTGATTGAATCAATTACTTGTCGCTCTCTCAGGGAAAAAATAGTGTTTCTCTTTTGTGTTCTAACACCCTCAACGGATCCCCATTTTAGTTGTACTGCCGTAACTGAGTCAATTCGAATACTGATATTGTCACGTGTTACGTATTCAATTGTCCCTTTTAGTAGTCCTCCATATTTAAGGTATACCTTTTCCTTTTGGGCGTGAGTATTCAGCGCTACGCTAAGGAAAAGCAAAAGTGATATCAGTCTTGTACCGGATTTCACTAAGGCAAGATTCTAATCGTTGATAAATAACGAATATTGTTGATGTCAGAGTAGTCATATTGATGAAGGCCATCGTCACCTATAAGCATGGCCACGTTATTGAACGCAATTATATCATAAGCTTGAATATTACTGTCATGCATCAAAAGATTTTGACCGATCCTTGAAATGTCTGAGGCATCAAACGCTTTTAGGCCTGCATCACCGTCACAAATAAAGAGCACATCACCGTCTTTGGACAGTCCGTGAGGATTAGACATCTGATAAGTATGTAAAAGCCTGGGAGATCGAAGGTTTGAAATATCAATTACCTCTAACTGGTTAGTGAAGCCCTGGCAAGGGGTTCCGGAACGAAGAGTAACAAAGGCAAGATCTCCCTCTACAATTACCGGATCACAGCTTCTCACGTGTTCGTAGGTACTGAGTCGTTCCGGAACAGACCTATTGGAAATGTCAAGGATATGCATCCCTCCACTAGCACCTACAAATAGCTCTTCGCCTCTGGGAAATAGCGTTTCTACATCCCATCCCAAATAGAGCTCTGTTCCGGCAGTCGGTTCGTCAAGGTTTGTAAGGTCAAGATTTTTCAAATTACCACCATCAAGCATGTAGAGGAAGTTTCCGTTGAGCGCAAAGCGAGCCATGGAGCCGGCTATTCCGGGTGAACTCGGAGCACTGCCGGCATCAAGAGCCGTATTGGCCATTATATCGCTATTGAGCAATTCAAGGCCCCAACTTCCTCGAGCCCAAACATTGACACCACTCATACCACAGCTTGATACTTCTGTGGTGGTTTCCTTCTCAACCCAATCTACTGCAATGCCCTCTTCCCAATGGTCGTACCACATCCCTGCCGGTGCATGAGCCTGGAAATAATTCTCCAGTCGATTAATTTCCTCAATGGCATTCAGGTCAGATATGTCCAGCATTACGAGGTCCATATAACTGTCCGTCATTAGGACATCGTCCTTGACAGCAATATCAAATGAACCGGGGACATTAATGAACGCGATATTCTGTGGATTCAAGGGATCTCGATTGTCGACAATATGAATACCGTTCTTTGGTTCATTGATGAATAAGTAACCGTCTTTGAAGAAGATTTTTCCCCTTGATGTGATTTCTCTTCCTGGCAGTACTTCGAGCGACTCCCGTATTTCAGCGCGAGTTGAAAAAACAGGTTCAAAGTAGACGTTCGTTACAAGTCCCTCGCATTTGTCGCAACCGAAGTTGATACCACACAACACAAGGGTCATCAGAAGAAGAAAAAATTTGCCTTTGTAGCTCATTGGGATAGGGTTTTGTTCCAAGTAATTTATTTGACACGTGATTCTCATAAGGCGTTGGAATCAAGCAGATCGGAAATCTTTTTCTACCCTAGAACAATATCAACTAAATATTTCGTTATAAAAGCGAACTACATCACACCAGTTCCCACAAATCAAACTTTTCAGACGGTTGCACCACGTTTTTTCTACACGAGAAAATCATTTTTTTATTTATAAAACCTAAGAAGAATGCGACAGACAATTAAAATCGGAATGGTCCTTCTTTTGGCCCTCACAGTGTCATTAGGATGGAACTTGGTATCGAACACAAAAAAAAACGAAGGACAGCTCACCAAGCTCACCGAGGAGAAGGAATTAGTGGCCAGGGAACTGGACAGTCAGGAAAGAAATTTCACTGAAATCATGCAGTTAGTAACAGATGTTGAAGATCAGATTCAAACGATCATGGAAAAGGAAAATCTGGTGTTGAGTACTCAACAAGGAGAGTATTTGGACGGAAAAGAAAGGTTGATGAAAGAGATCGCCATGATTGATGACTTAGTGGTTCGTTCTAAAGAGGATATTGAATCCCTGGCCGGAAAGTTGAAAACAGCGGGTCTTAAAGCCAATGTTTTGCAAAATAAGATCAATCGCCTAACGGCAACGCTGCAAGAAAGAACAGACATGATTGCTGAATTGAAGGCTGATATTGCTACAAAAGACGAAAGCTTGAAAACCCTTAATGTGAAGGTTGGCGACTTGGAGAAGGAGGGTGCTCGTCAGGCCATCGAGATTGTTCAAAAAGATGTTCAAATCGAAACGTTGACTGCTGACAATAATAAGCTCAACAAAGTACATTTTGCCGTAGGCACTTATGCAGATCTTAAGGCTAAAGGTTTAGTGCAGAAAGAAGGTGGGTTTCTTGTTTTTGGAAGAAAAACAGCCCTAACCGATGATCCTGCACAAGAGGCATTCGCACAAATCGATGGACGACAGTTCAGCAAGCTTCCGATAGAAGGAAAGAAACTCGAATTGGTCTCTGATCACCCCAGCGATTCCTTTGTGATCGTAGAAGATGAGGATAATGAAGACGTAAAATATTTGGAGATCCTTGATGCCGAGGAGTTCTGGAGAATATCAAAATACCTTGTTGTTTCGGTGAAGTGACCGTTTACCTAGCTGTAAACTGGTGTAAAGGCATGGATGACTCATCCATGCTTTTTTTTAGTTTTGCCAAATGCGAAAGCTTAAAAACGAAGAGCTGAACCGAATGGATCTGGAGACCTTTAAGTCTGCTGAAAAAATTCCCGTTGTCATTGTATTGGATAATATCAGAAGCATGCACAATGTGGGTTCCACATTCAGAACAGCTGATGCTTTTGCAATCGAGAAAATCTACCTATGCGGAATTACTGCCCAACCGCCACATCGTGAAATTCATAAAACAGCCCTTGGAGCCACCGAATCGGTGCAATGGGAGCATGTGGATGATACGAATGAGTTGACCACTCGATTAAAACAGGAAGGCTTTCAAATTGCTGCCATTGAACAAGCAGACGAAAGCATTTCCCTCGAGGAATTTCAGCTGGTTGATCAACAGAAGCTGGCATTAGTATTCGGCAACGAAGTCTTTGGGGTGAATGAGAAAGTGGTCGAATCTGCTGATTTTTGTCTGGAAATTCCGCAATTTGGAACCAAGCATTCATTGAATGTGTCTGTAAGCATTGGTGTAGTGCTCTGGGATTTGGTCAAAAAAATTAAGTATTCACAATGAAGGAAATCAACAACAAAGGGAAGGTCAACCGCTATAAATACCTGCTGTATTTCTACGGTCTCTTTATCGTATTCATATTCGTTTACAAATTCGTTTTTCTACCTGAGATGAGTAACATCATCTTATTGGCGGGTGTAGCTCCCGTATTCGGCTTTATGTCATCCATTGTGAATTGGCCGGTATATACTCAGGTCGTACCCGCTGAGAAAAATGGAATTCTAATCAACACCAGGAGGCTTTTCTCCAAAAAGCAGAACTCGCTGTTAATCAATAACTACAATTTTGATAGTTACTTTGAGACAGATCATCTGCATATTGGTCTCAATATTTTGGATGACGAGGAAAACATGAACCAGCACAAAATCAAGGTAAGCTGGCTCAAGTTGAAAGACCTTCGTGCCTTCGAGGAAATGCTCAAGGAGATTAACCCGTACGCTCCTGTTAAAGACTAAACATTACGCCATTCAGAGTGAAACAAAGTGAAGCGAAGAATCTCTTTCCACGAATAGGAGACCCATTCGCTACGCTCAGACGTGACTTGATCATTCATTCCTAAGTGCCTCCGTAGGATTAATCCGCCCAGTCTGGAAAGTTTTGAGCCCGGCAATGGCGAAGATAAACCCGAATGAAAGCACGATGATCAAGGCAAAGGTGAGAGGACTCAGGTTGATGCGATAACTGAAGTTGCCTAACCATCCATCCAACATGTAGAAGGTGATTGGGATGGCCATGATATTGGTCACAATCATTATACGAACGTAATTATTAGAAAGTAAGAATAACGTTCCTTGTAGTTTGATCCCCAGGACCTTTCTAATCGCAAGCTCCTTAGTACGCTCCTGAATCGCATAGGTGAGTAGAGCATATAGTCCTAAGACCGCCAAAACAATTGCTACTACTGTGAGTGCACCGACAATTTTACTCGTTCGATTCTCTGCTTTGTAGAGCCGGTCAAACTGCTCATCCATAAAGCCATATTCAAACTCCATCTCCGGAAGTACCTTGTAGAAGGCAGTCTCGATTTGTGCCAAGGTACCCGCAAGGTCCCCACTTATCTTAATGTTCAACTGATTCTGTTTACGGTTCTTGACAATGGCCAATACACAAGGAGCCACCTGATGGTGCAATGACCTGAAATTATAATCTTTCACTACTCCGTCTACCGGCAGCATGTTTCTAGACCCAAAGGCCGTAAACGATTTTCCCAGAGCCGTTTCCCAACCTATCATTTTTAGAGCTGATTCGTTTAAAATATACCTTACACTTTTTTCAGAACTTGGATCGCTGATTTGTTCAAGATCACCTTCAATCAATTCCAAACCCACAGTTTCAATAAAGTCTTCATCAATGTATATGATGAACATGCTTTGATCCTCAGTTCTTCCTTCATAATCGATCCCATGATTGCCATTTGCACCTCCTGGAAGGAAACTGGAGGCGGAAATTGACCGTACCCCGGATATCTGAGCGATCTCTGCTTTCAACAGGCTGCTTTTACTCTGTGCATCCGCGTTGTTTAATGCAACATTCAGCACCCTGTCCTTGTCAAGGCCCAAATCTTTGTCCTTCATGAAAAGCAACTGCTGATAGATGAATACACTTGAAACGATCAAAATTGTTGAGATTAGGAACTGCAATCCAAGCAGGGCATTCTTTAACCCTCGACCTTTGCCACCTGCTTTCATAGCACCTTTTAATGCCGCTATTGGTTGGAAGGAAACCACGAAGAACGCAATATATGAACCTGATGAGAGTGAGATCAAAAGGAGTAATCCGACCAAAATGGTAAGTAACATTGGGTCAGAAAAATCAAAGGCCACCTGACTCTCCATCAACTCATTTACGGCTGGAATAAATAGGAATTGGGAAAGAAGCAAGGCTGCACCCAGAGCGAAGAAAGCCACCAATAATGACTCAGTCACAAATTGAGTTACCAATTGACTACGTATTGCCCCAACTACTTTTCGTACCCCGACTTCCTTGATTCGCTTTGTGGAAGCTGCAATGCTAAGGTTCACAAAATTGATAAAGGAAATAAATAGGATGGCGACCGCAATGGCTGTATAGATATAGATGTACTTGAAATTGTAAGATGGCTTCATATTACCCCTATTGTCAACAAAATGGATATCGGTCATTTTCTGAATACCAATGCTCGACATTTCAAAATTTCGGTTTGATCCAATATTCAAGGAGATATCTTGGATTTTAGCTTGAACTTCTGCTTGATCCGATCCCTTCGCCAATTGGAGATAAGCATAGTAATTGAACTGCCCCCAATTGCTGGTCAGGCTTGATCCGCTTTTCACTCGCTCCAGGTTTTGGAACGAAATCAAAAAGTCCATATGGAAATGCGAGTTGTGAGGCACGTCCTCAAAAACGCCTGTGATAGTAAAATCCAACCTGGAATCGACATTCAATTGTTCTCCGATGGGATCGTTGCCACCAAAGTATTTCTCGGCCATAGATTGTGAAATAATCACTGAGTTCATGTCCGACAATACCGTATTTCGATCTCCGCGCACCATTTGGAAATCGAACATGGTGAGAATCTCAGGATCAGCCATAAAGAACTTGCCTTCGGAGAATATATTCCTGTTGTATTCTACGGTAACCTTTGGGTCTCGTGTGAAACCGGTTAGCCGGGTAAAGGCTTCCACCTCAGGCACCCTGCTTTGAATGTTCGGAGGCATTGGGGCCGAGACCATGACCCAACCTTGGCCGGTATCTACATCACCGGTGACTACGCGATAAATGTCATCCGCATTCGGATTGTAGCGATCATAGCTGAGTTCGTATTTTATATGAAGGTAGCATAGCAAACACGCTGCGATTCCAATGGAAAGTCCTAGGACGTTAAGCGTGAAAAAGAACTTGTTCTTCAACAAGCTTCGAATTGATGTTTTGAAGTAGTTCTTGTACATGGCCAAAAAATTTGAGTGATTTCCGAATTGATTTCTGCTTAAAATGCCAAGGCGGAAAAATCGAAAGGTGTTATACAAAAACAGCCAGTTCGACATTGCTCCGCTTCTGCGGCTGATATTGAGTTCATATTGTTCTAAAAGGTCACCGATGATGCTTTCCTGCAAATGTTCGGGACAGAATGATCTCAGGACCTTCAAAATCCACTTAGGTGGTGTAGGTGCTTGTGTCTCCACGCTACAACATCTTCAGTTCGGGAATAAGATTCCAGAGGCTCTGGCGCTTCTCATTCGTTTCTCTAAGAATTCGATAACCAAGGGAAGTCAGCTGAAAGATGCGCTTCCGTCTGCCTCCTCGTTGAGCAGTGGCCCCACCCATGGTCGAGGTCACAAGCCCTTTGTCTTCCAATCGGTAGAGTGTCACATGCACCGCACTGAGATTGACTGAACGATCCATTCGGGCCTTGATCTCTTCCACAATATTGATCCCGTAGGCTTCTTCCTTTAACAAAGCACAAGTGAGCATTACCAACTCTTCGAATTCACCTAAGTAGTTGCCTTTCATTTATATATATTTTGTCAAACTAATATAAGTATATACTTTGTTAAACATATAAGAGATTACGTTTCTTTAAGCAGGTTGCATCTGCGGAAATTAATCTCAAGATGAACTATCTCTGCGAGCCAAACTTCTGTTGGTATATATTGGAAACGCATGTGATGAAGACATAAATACCCATGTGCACATTCAGACTAAATTGGAAATGAATGGTACCTTTGTTAGGGTAAATCCGGAGCCCTTCATCTTTACACGTTTTAATGCATCTGGTGATGGAACATTCTCAGTATCCTGCATACCCAATAAAACGAGAAAAATGAGACAAATATATATACACTTTTTGCTAATTATCTTGGCTCAGACAGCCAATTCTCAAGTGCCAAGAACGCAGATTTCAGTCACTGATTTTAAGGTGAACAATGCCATTGTCATGGGAAATTCCGAGACGACCATAGTAAATTCTCTAGGACCCTACGTGGGAATGGGGACACCCCTTACTGTTATAGAAAACTGGGAGATTGAAGGCGTTACCGTAAAGGTGCTGAGGTATTTGGGTCAGGGAGAATTCAAGATGCTTGATGGTAAATTAAGGGACTTTGAGATCACCGGATCAGGAATCCCAATACATTACAATGGCAGTATATTTAAGGTTGGGGATAATATCAGTGTGCTTTCTACCATTTTCCCAGTTTCCTTCACCAATCGGTATACGAAAACAATTGTCCTTGATATTGTTGGCACGTCTAACGGTCAGACGATTGTGTCAGACGAAGGTTTCGCGATCCATTATGATCCGAATACGAATCTGATCACTAAAATTCGTTATAGCCGAAGACCATAGATACAAAGAGTAACCGCGGAGGTTGCGGTCGTGTGGTGTCTGGTGCTTTGGATGGAGTCTTACCCTTACTCATCAAGGGATTTCATTGTTGAATACGCGACTTAAGCTTCTCGCTATTGTATTGCTCTATATTGATCACACACACACCAGTTCAACTATGGAAATTGTTTTGAGAGCCTGACAACCAAATTCTTTTACCTAACGTTATTATGTATAATTACCTAATGACATTATGTAAAAAATCGTGTTATGGCTTATAAAACGTTGGTTGCGGCCTCTTCCAAACCGCTGATTCTCTCCTTACTCTCCCATGGCAAAAGCTATGGTTACCAAATCATCAAGAATGTAGAAAGCCTTTCTCAAGGCGAATTAACCTGGACAGATGCGATGCTTTATCCGGTGCTTCATCGGATGGAAAGTGATGGACTCATTCAATCGGAATGGGTGATTTTGGACAATGGAAGGAAGCGAAAATACTATACCATCACTGCTAAAGGCAAGGAAGAGCGCGAGGTGGTAAGAGCACAATGGCAAAATGTCAATTCGGCCTTAAATGTTCTTTGGGGAAACAATCCAACACTTGAACTAGGATGAAAGAGTTTGACTTAAACAAGGCTGTTGAGGGCTGGAAAAAGGAACTCAACAAGCAGCAGGGCTTGGAGCCGGGATATATTGAAGAATTGGAAAGCCATCTTCTGGATCGCATCGATGAATATCTTGAAGAAGGTTATTCAAAAGAAGAGGCGTTTAAAGTGGCTGTAGAAAAGTCAATGTCCACACCAAAGGATTTGGCGAATGAGTTTTACAATGCACGTTCGAAGAATGATGGTAGGCCACCGTGGGAACGAAAGCCTTCCTTGCTTTCAAGAATGCCTATGCATTTTAAGACCGCCATCAGAAATCTCAATAAAAGAAGGGTGCATGCAGTGTTGAATGTTACAGGTCTGGCGGTGAGTATTTGCATTGGCTTCTTGATTTGGTTTTATATCAATGATCAAAGTTCGTACGATCAACATTTCGAAAATGCTGATCGTATTTATCGGGTGATTTACGATGTCACTTATGGTGATAATTTGAATCAGCAGGCAGATGCCGGGCAACCTGTAGGTCCTACCTTAAAAGCTGATTTTCCCGAGGTAATGGAATTCACAAGAACCCGCAGAATCGGAGGAACGAATACCTTAGCCAAAGGAGATATCAGCATCGAGTCACCGGATTTCTTTGTTACGGACGAAAACTTCTTTAAGGTCTTTAGTCATGAGCTCATTGGAGGAAATCAGGAAACTGCCCTTACAGAACCCAATACGGTAGTGATCACCGAAGATCTTGCGCTTCGATTATTAGGTAGAACAGATGTGGTTGGGGAGACGCTCATCTATTCGGGGCTTCGGCCTCCAATGGACATTAAAATCTCAGGAGTGATCAAAAACCCTGATCCACATACGCACTTGCCTTTTCAGGCGCTGATTTCATACAGCACTTATTTCGATCAGAAAGAGCTGATCAACTGGATGCGAAAATCCTTTACCTATATATTGCTTAATGAGCAAAATGATATTGAATCGGTTAGGGCAAAGATTCCGGAGTTCAATGATAAATATTTAAAAGAGGTCTTTGCAAGGAGGGCAGATGCCATAGCAAACCTTTTATTCCAGCCACTTACAGAGATCTATTTAGCCGATGAATACCTTGGTGAACCCTATCCCCATGGCAACAAATCCAATCTGGAAATCCTTACAGTTGTGATGCTCTTTTTGCTGGTCATGGCAGTGATCAATTATATTAATCTTGCCACAGCCCAAGCCGTTGATCGTGCTGCTGAGGTGGGGATCAGAAAGACACTGGGTTCAACAAGGAAATCGTTGATGACACAGTTCTTGTCAGAAGCAATACTGCTTTCCCTGGTTGCGGGAATATTGGCTATAGTGATCTCGCTTCCTATCATTCCTTATTACAAGCAATTGACCAATATGGATATCAATTATGGCTTGTTGCTTGAAGGAGAGAACTTACTTCGAATTGTCGTGCTATCAATAGGGATTGGTATTCTGGCCGGAATATATCCGTCATTTTATCTCACTTCCTTTAGGCCTCAATCAGTACTCAAGGGCAAATTCTCCACGAGTAAGAAAGGGGTTGTGCTGAGGAAAGGTCTCATCATTGCCCAGTATTCAATCTCTTCGATACTCATTATCTGGATGGTCGTGATCGGTCAGCAAATCCATTTTATGAAAACCAAAGAAGTGGGTTTCGATCGTAATGGAATTATCGAACTCAAGGTACCCGATGACCGATCTGCATTGAAGAATGTCGATGCGTTCATTCAAGAAGT
This sequence comes from Cyclobacteriaceae bacterium, assembly GCA_028281285.1. Taxonomy (GTDB): domain Bacteria; phylum Bacteroidota; class Bacteroidia; order Cytophagales; family Cyclobacteriaceae; genus Roseivirga. The sequence continues at coordinate 19,341 of JANQKF010000030.1, read as the reverse complement.
AAACCGATTGCCCGATATCCGCTCAAGTGCAAAAACCACTAGTGACCTGAGTAATTATTATGGCGAAGGTTTCCAACTTATGGAAAATCCTGATGGTTCTCGAGTGACCGCGGCTTTAGGCATTTTGAGTGTAGGCTATGACTTTGTTGAAACGGTGGGAGCCTATTTTGTTGTAGGTAGGGATTTCGATCGAACCATCGAAAATGAACGATCCGTCCTGATCAATCAGGCTGCAGTGGAAGCTTATGGGTGGGAAGGCCGTGAGTTGGAAGTGAACTTCCTTGGTCGGGATAGACAGGGAAATGTTTCAGGAAGATGGAAAGTAGTTGGAGTGGTGAGTAACTTCAGGTTTGGGAAATCCTATGAAGAGCCAGGCCCCATAATCTTCTACCTGGACAATCGAACCATTCCGGAAAGTAATCTATTAATTGGAATCGAGAGAAGAGATCCTCTGGAAGTAGTCCCGGTGATTGCTTCAATTTGGGACAATCACTTTGCAGCACACCCTTTCGAATTCAAATTACTTTCCGACAAGTTAGACGCGCTCTATTGGCGAGAGCAGACGTTCTTGGACTTGCTTATTGTCTTGGGAGGGATAATCGTATTCATCACGATTCTTGGCATTGTGGGCATGATCTCGTTTAGCACAGCTACTCGGAAAAAAGAGATCGCTTTGCGAAAAATTTGTGGTGCAAAGGTTCGAGCGATTCTTTTTTTGCTATCGCGGCAGTTTGCAACATTACTTATTGTTTCCACTTTGATTGCTGTCCCTATAGGGTTCTATATCACTGAAGCCTGGCTGGCCGATTATAGTTTGCACATCCCTTTAGGCATTTGGCCATTTATAATCGCCATCCCTGTCAGTTTGGTGTTTACTATTCTTGCATTAAGCTATCATTCCTTAAAAGCCGCTCGTACCAATCCGGTGGAAGCTATTAGATACGAATAGTCAATTATGTCATTCTGACCCCTTTCCAGATTCCATACTGGAAAGAGGGAAAGAATCTCCCAAATATTTACAGGGATTTCCGCCTGTGCGGGAATGACGATTAATGGGGACGCTTTGAACCCAGAGCGGGTCTATACCTTCCAGCACGAATAATTCCTTACGTCAATCTGAGGAGTGCAACGACCGAAAGATTCTGAAGATTGAGGCAGGAGATTCCCGTCTTCACGGGAATGACATGTGATCAACGAGATTCTTTCGCTCAAATTTTTTTCACTCAAAATGACTGTTTAATGGGTCTCAGGGCCCTTTTTTAATTTTTTTCGAAAAAAGTTTCAGAAAAAAGTAGGGCGAACACTGACTTATGCGGTGTAGGGGTAAACAATTTAAAATCTGAATACAATGAGAAAGTTGAAATTGATGTCGTCCATGTTGATGGCAATTGTGATGATAGGAGCATTGTACTCCTGTAACGAGCAAGAAGGAACAGAACCCGTACTAGATGACTCAGAGTTGATCGCGGCAATTGAAGGAGCTTCCAACAAACAGGAAGTGAGCATCAATGCCTTGCCAAACAGTGCATCGGTGGTGTTGGAGAATGAGTTTTCTGAGAGTTTTGTGGCGAGTGTGAAGTTGGCTCCTGAATTAGGGTATGAAGTGGATTTGATGTTGGCGGAAGGAGCAGATGTTGGAGAGGCATCAGTGGCTTTCTTTGCATTGAGCGGACGTGAATTGAGTGCAGAGCAAGGGATTTTTAGAGGAAGAGATTCTGAAGGACGAAGAATCGGAAGAAGAGCCAGAGCATTGAGGAATTGCTTCGACTTCGTATTTCCTTTCTCTATGATCTTGCCAGACAACAGCGTGATCGATCTGAATAGTGCTGAAGACTGGTCGTTGATTAGAGAATTCTATCAGGCAAATCCTGATACAGACGAGCGTCCGCAGTTTGTATTCCCAATCGAAGTAGTATTTGGTGAGGAAACATTGACAATCAACAGTCAGGAGGAATTCCAGGAAGCAAAGTCGGCTTGTGAAGTAGATAGAAGAAGAGGTCGTTGTTTCCAGATTGAGTTCCCAATTACGTTCACTATGCCTGACCAGAGTCAGATTACCCTGGAGTCGAAAGAGGATTGGGTATTGATAGATGAGTGGTATGAGGCGAATCCTGATGCGGATACCCGACCAGACTTGAATTTCCCGGTGAACATTACGTACAGAAATGACAGCACAGTAACGATCAATAATCAGGAGGAGTTGTTGGCTGCAAAAGCAGAATGTGAGACGGATAGAAGAATGAGTGCCTGCTTTAGCCTTGTGTTTCCTGTAACGTTCGTAATGCCTGATGGATTGACAGAAATTGTGGTGGAGTCTCGAGAAGACTATCGGGAGATCAAGTCTTGGTACAGAGCAAATCCAGATGCTGACGAGCGCCCAGACCTTGTATTTCCTGTAGACATTGAGTATGAGGACGGTACCATTCTTACCGTGAACAGTGAGGAAGAATTGCAAGCAGCGAAAGCAGATTGCGGTTAAGTTTGGTGCACACATTTGATGCCTTGAGCTGAAATGTGTAACATTAAAGCGGTGCACGAAAGTGCATCGCTTTAACAGCTCAAAGGGTGACCAAAGAACAATTTAAGTCGTGTTTTGATCAGTGGTTTGATGAACTAAGAAGTTATATCACCTACCGCTGTTGTGATGCTGATCTGGCGACCGATATCGTACAGGAAGCATTTGTGAAGATCTGGGAAAAGGGCATCGAATACCAGGAAGGACAGACAAAAGGTCTGTTGTACAAAATAGCAAACGAGCTGTGGATTTCCCAGTATCGAAAGACGCAGTCGGAAAAGAAATACAAGCTTTCATTCTTGTTCAAGAAGCAGCAGAATGAAACCGAAGAGCAGCTTTACTACGAGGAGCTGAAAACAAAATACGAGGAAGCCCTGGCGAGGCTTCCGGACAAACGGAGAGCTGTGTTTTTAATGAGCAGAATGGAGGAGTTAACCTACGCTGAAATTGCCGAACGATTGGAAATATCAGTGAAGGCGGTGGAGAAAAGGATGAATCTGGCATTACAAGAACTTAGAGAAGCGTTGAACTATGGAAAATGAGAAGGATAAAAATCTGACCCCTGAGGAAGAAAAGGCCCTCTTTTCCAAGCTTGAATTCAAGTATTCAAGGTCAAAGGATGACGTTTGGGCGGCACTCGACAAGGTCACCTCTGAAAAATCAACCAGAGAGGAGGTAATTCCCGAAGAAACAAAGGTAGTTTCAATCAACTGGAGAGTTTGGAGTGTTGCCGCCTCAATAATTCTGATCCTTACTGTCGGATTGGTTGCGAGATTTTACACTACAGCAATAGAGGTGGCTCCGGGAGAATTTACAAGTCACACATTGCCGGATGGCTCAGAGGTACATCTCAACGCAGAATCATCAATCTCATACAACCCCTATTGGTGGAAGATGAATCGCGAGGTTGAAATGGAGGGAGAAGCCTATTTCATCGTGGCGAAAGGACGTAAATTTACGGTAGACACAGAGTTGGGAACTACGCAGGTATTAGGGACAGAGTTCAATGTATACGCAAGAGGTGATGTTTTTGAGGTGTACTGTGAAACGGGAAAAGTCAAAGTGACTAATGAGGATGAATCGAATGAGGTGATCCTGGAGCCAGGTCAATTCGCAAAAGTTGTTGAAGAAGCTGTTACCAAGGAAGTTGAAGATGTGGAGCAAGGCATGATCTTGTCATGGAGAATTGGTCAATTCATTTACAATAATACACCACTCTCCAAAGTTTTTGAAGATGTACAGCGACACTATGATGTGACTATCAGGGTTAGCGATAAAAACATACTTAAGGAGATTTATACAGCAACGATTCGAAGGGATAATTCGATCACTGATACATTGGATGCAATTGCTGCCGCCATGTCTCTGAAAATTGAAAAAAGGAATGAAGACACATTCCTGATCAGAAAATAATTCATAACGATTCGGTTTGAGAGCGAAACTCACTTTCATCGTCTTATTGATTTCGCTTTGTTCAGCGAAATCCTATAGCCAGTCGGTCACGCTCAATTATTCTGGTGAGCCATTAAATGATGTGCTTCTAGACCTGAATGATCGATTCAAACTTCAGGTCTCTGTTGATCCCAATTTGGTGAATGATTGCCTGATTACTATTAATCGACAATTTTCAAGTATTGAAGATGCGCTTTCAACGCTGGCCGGTTTTTGTGGACTGGAATTCGTGAAAGTAGCAGACGTTTACGTCTTTCGCGCTAAGCCTTTGCCTCCAGAAGAGTCAAGGCCAAAGTCGAAGCCATCTTTTCTTTTTCAAGGAACCATTATTGAAAGCGAGTCGAAAGAACCCTTACCCTTTAGCGTAATTCAATTTGAGGGAGGAGGAATTGTGGCTGATGAGAATGGGCGTTTCTCGTTTAAATCTGAGCAAAGTGAGCTTACGAGCACATTCAGGTACCTTGGGTACGAGTCCAAAGATACTTTGATAGCTTATGGAAATAGGCTGGTTGTTGCGCTTGAACCCAACCTGACAGAATTGACTACAATAGAAGTCACCTCCAGAAAGGACATTGCGCCATTGGCCAATATTGGTAGATCGGCCGGAAAAATTCAATTCAATGATATTGCCAATAGCTTGGTTCCTGGTTTAAGTGATAACCTGATTTTTAATAATCTTAGACTCTATCCGGGCATCATGGCGGCCGGAGAATCAATCAGCGATTTTGTGATTTGGGGATCCTATGCCGGACAGAACCACGTGGTTTATGATGGTATTACGCTCTTCAGCAGCTGGGGAATCAACGATGACATAGGCAGAGTAAATCCTTATGTGATTAAGAATGTGGAGGTTTTAAAAGGGGGGTACAATGCTGAATATGGTGACCGAGTTGGTGGCGTTGTGCTAATCGGAACACGTGCCGGTAACAAGAATTCTGTTGAGGCGAATCTTAACATTACCAATCAATTGGCTAGCGCTTATTTGAATGTCCCGGTATTTTCCAATAGAGCAACACTCCAGGTAGCGGGTAGAAAGACGATCTTGGATGGGTTGGATTTGGCAGCGGACTTCGATGAAGGGGATAGCCTTGTGGTTCCCAGGTATGACTACACCGACTTTAACCTAAAATTCAGTACAAGCTTTTCAAATTCGGATCAACTGGAAATATCGGCCATCTATAGTGATGACGATTATACGGGAGAGGTGCGGGATCCTCGAGGACAAAACGGCCGAGTTCAAGACTTCAATACGAACTCAACCCAACGTGGAGCATCATTGAATTATGTGAAATCTTGGGAAAATGGAGGCAATACGACCTTTTCTATGGCGACAAGCCAGTATGATCCAATCACCTCAGTTAGCTTTCAGCCACGTAACCAAAATCCTGGTAACCGAGACCTGGTTCGCGCATCATCGGCCAACGTAATCTCTGAAGATCGAATTGGGATTAAGCATGACTTCTTATCCAGTGCCAATCATCAAGTAAAGGCAGGGCTGGAATATGTCAGTTCAAGGGCGGAATTCAGAACCCTGATAGGGGATTTTGGAGGATTGGAAATAGACGATACTTCCAACAGGTGGTCTTTGTTCTTAAACAATCGAATTCAGTTTACACCGGATCTCATCGTTGAGCTTGGTGCTAAAGCCGACCGACCGGTCAACGGTTCTGAGTTCTATTTTCAACCAAGGGTAAATGCTCAATATCAAATTTCGAATAATTGGAGTTTGCATGGAGCCTGGGGTATCTATAACCAGTTTGTTTCGAAGAATTTCCTGATTGACAATTTGGGTAATAGAACTGAATCCTGGATGATTTCTGATGGGGTCGATAACCCTATTGTCGAAGCTCGACATGCTGTTCTAGGATTTGGATACAATGCTAGACTGCTTCAGTTTGGAGCCGAAGGCTTTATCAAAACTACTACAGGAATCCAACGTTTCCGGATTAATCAACAGGGCACAGAATTTACAGAAGTAGGTGATGCTGATCAAAAAGGGCTCGAGTTTTATATGAAAAAACAGATTGGGGCACATGAATTTATGGCTTCCTATACCTTGTCAGAAGTCTCTGAGCAATTCCAAAACTCCTTAAGGACTTTTCTTGAAGTCGCTGCGCCTCATAGTCAGAATGAGGAACTAAAAGTCATTGCATCACTGAGTTTCAAGCCCGTGAAAATCTCTGTTTCACATGTCTACGGTTCAGGTTTTACCAATCAAATACAAAGGATAGGACAAAACCAGAATCCAAACAATGTTGCCGACATAACCATCGAACCGTATCATAGAACGGATTTGGCCATTCAATTTCCATTCGAATTGGGTAATGCTTCGGCCGATGCTGGAGTATCTATCCTCAATCTCTTCAATAACCGAAATGTGAGACTGAATCAAACGATCAGTTTTGACGATGGCGCCCGAATCAATACGATTGGCATTCCATTTACGCCTACTTTTTATTTGAATTTGAGGTTTTAGTCAGTATTTCAATACTTGGTTCAATTTGGAGGTTGTGAGCGCACCTAGCAGTAAAGTTAGTTTGAGTAGATGGTGTAAAATTTATTAATAAACAATCAGGAAATTGTTATATTCAATTTGTAGTAAAGCGATAATTTCGAACTTTCATCGAGAATTGATTCAGTATCATGAAGCAAATTAGAGAAGAGATAACAAAATTGTGTAAGGATTTGAACGCATATGTCGACTCATCGTGGTGGTTTGGGTCATCATTCAATTCAGAGGAAGATTTTAATGATATTGATGTAGCGTTGGTGTTGAAAGACTTGGAATTTGAAAATGACGTCAAAATCTATCTCAAAAAAAGGTGGCCTGATTGCTTGATTCAGAGAGCTGATAATTATGGTGGCGATTCAGGTGGAGGCGGAGATGGAGGTGGAGGTGGAGGTAGGAATCCTCAGTTTCACTTTGTAATTGTGGATTTCTCACAAGATAGGCGATTGAGTATTTACAAGTCTATCAGGTCTGGATCAAGGTGTTTTTGAGTGATGAAATTCATTGAGTATTCCGAGGAAGTCGAAAGTTTCCAATCCACTATTTCGAAAGAAGCTCTCAAACTGTCAGAAATACTCGAGGGCTACAAGAACTTTAGCCCAAGAGAGCTTGTAACTAGAATTATAACCGATGGTTCAAATTTGACAGAAGCAATTGGTCTAAAACAGCCGGTTGTATTGAATTTAAGTAAGGATGATGATTATGAGGAATGGATAATTGATATCTGGGCCAAAAGACTAACTGTTTATATCAAATCTTTGTCCGCGGGCATATCTGAATTTTCAGGTCAAAAAGGTTTGAATTTTGGAGATAAAACCAACACGCTGGTCTCAATGGCTAACACCTTGAATGCGGCCTTTCCAGTTTCTCATAGTGGCCAGCAAGCATTGTTGCCATCTTTAGAAAGGAGACGAGATTTATCGAATTATTATAACACATACTTGGATCCTCACTTATTTTCGGCATTGCTTATAGCAAAAAATCATTCAAACCTAGATAACAGACACAAAGACATATTAAATGAAATCATCATTGATGAAATCCAGTTATGTTTTGATAGTGGTACTGTCGATTTTTTTATTACTGATGAATCAACACTTTGGTGGGCTTTATCATATTTACTCAGTGTAAAGAAGGAAAAGTTTAATATAAAGGTGGGCAATAAACAGTATGAAGATATTGATGGTGCCTTGGAGTTATGTAGGAGGCTTATCAACGGCTACGATGTTATCTACCCGACTTATGATGTTTCCAAAATCGAAATCACACCAGAAATCTATGGTGAGATTAGGACTCGACTCTTAATTATTAAGAACTGTATTGATATCCTAGAAACTATTGGGACGAAGGCTGATAACGACTTCTTGCATAGCCATATTAGCAATCAGTTCATTAAAGTTCTCTATGATAAGACTAAAATTAAGCACATGTACCACATTGGGTTGTCTCTAGAGATTTGCTCAAAATATGTCAAATGGAATTTAAACAGAGAAGGGATTTTGGAGGAGTCCGAGATTCAAATTATGGATAATCCAAAAGTACTGGAGCACCTAGAAAGGCTGGGCTTTGGGCAACAAGTTATTTTCGAGGAAATTGAGAAAATGAAAAGAAAAAGCTTAAAAGTGACCAAAAAGGATATTGTTTTGAGCCTAACTCAATTTCTTGCTTCTAAAGGTATCAGTGAAGAGGATATCGATCGGCTTCTAGAGATATTGGGACTGAAATAAGCATTTTTTCAGCGATGCTTTGTGAGTGGAAAACTGCATGAGTTTGCCAAGTAAGAATTAGATGCTAACGTGCTTCAATATCTTAATACCTCCTTCAACTTCGAATGCCCGCTTCTGCTTACCGGCAATTGCTTTCCATTTTTTAAAGAGAGCAGGTAAGAATCCTTTTCATAAAGCTCCAGTTTTTCGATGGCCGATACTGCAACGATATGTGAGCGATGAATACGGACAAATTCTCCATTGGGTAGGTTTTCCTCTAGGTGCTTCATCCGGATTTGCTTTAGGAATTTGCCTTGATCAGCATGGACGGCTACATAGTCATCCTGAGCTTCAAAGTGGTGAATATCCGGCAAGGCGAGTATATGAATTTTATTACCCGTTTTGACAACTATGCGATCTATGGTTTCACCAATAGACTCACGGGTTTCATTCAACTCTGTAATTTCTTTTTGGCTCGAAGTCTGACTTTCGATCTTTTCAATGGCCTTTTTTACCGCTTCGGCAAACCGAACTTCGGTGTATGGTTTTAAGAGATAATCTGTAGCATTCAATTCGAACGCCTTGATGGCATATTCATCAAAAGCAGTACTGAAAATGACTACAGGTGGATTTTCCAAGAGCTCAAGCATCTCAAATCCGGTGATCTTGGGCATTTGAATATCCAGAAAGATTAAGTCGGGATTGACTTCCTGAATCGCTTTTAACCCCTGAAACCCATCGCTGCATTGTTGCACCACCTCGATATTCGAAAAGGGTTTGAGGTAGGCAAGAATGATGTCTCTTGCCAATTGCTCATCATCTATAATTATTGCCTTGATCATGCCTTGGTCTGTGGAATATCTAATCTAACAGTAAATAATTTATCGGTCTTCTCTATGAAAAGCAATTGTGGAACGCCATAGATCAACTCCAATCGCTGACTCACATTTTTCAATCCAATTCCTTTGCCTTTTTTACTCACGGCATTGGGGTCATATTCGTTGGAAACGTAAATTCTCAGCACTCCTTTCTTCACCTTAGCCTTAACGGAAATGGTGATCTGTTCCAAACTTTCATAAATACCGTGTTTGATAGAATTCTCTAAAAGGGGCTGCAAAATGAGGTTGGGCAGCTTCATTTCAAGCGATTCCTGATCCAATTCTTTTTCGATATTCAGGCGATCTCCAAAGCGAACTTTTTCAATTTCGAGATAGAGCAGAATATTGTTCAATTCCTCTTCAACCGTATTGAGTTGATCGTTCTCCTTTCCCAAGGAATAACGAAGAAATTCAGAGAGCTTCACCACCATATTTCGTGCCCGATCAGGAGCGGTGATCGTAAGTGATGAGATCGAGTTAAGACTATTAAAAATGAAGTGTGGATTGATTTGAGACTTGAGCATCTCCAGTTCGGATTCTCGAAGCATTGTCTCCAGCTTTGATTGACTTTCCACACGATCTCTTAAGTCATCATAATAGCGGATGAGATGATAGACCAGAATTGTGATGGCATAGTACATCAGGCCCAATCCTGCTCTCCAGGCTACCGATTCTTCAAGAAATATCAAATACTCTTCATCTCCGGCAAAACTCTCTTTTAATACTGTGATACTTAAAAAGATAACAGCAGAAATAGAAAGTCCGGCTGCTGCAAGGTGACTTGCAATTAGATTGACAAGTTGATTTGCGTCAAAGGTGTTGTAACGAACTACAAACCAGTAGGCAAGGCCTAACAAGGCGAAAAGCCCGTTGAATACTACACTGTCTACCAATGCCTCATTCAGTGGATACTCATAAGAGTAAAAAAGCACCAGGCTGTAAATGCCAATGATAAACAGCCAGATTACTGTATAGTAGAGTATGTTTTGTTTTGCAAGGAAAGGGTGACGCATAAAAAAACCGCCTGATCACTCAGGCGGAATTTAGTGAATTAAAAGTACCTAACCATTTTTGGTACAAGGCTTATTTTACTTCTCCTCCTCCAAACAGGACAAGGCCCTTCACGATGAGCTCCTTACCTGCGTTTTCTTCATTTTCGGCTATCATTTTTCGCTCATCACTGAAGCCTCCGAAGATGGCGGTCACCTTGACCTTGACATTCATATCAGATGGCACCCTAATGTCAGTGCCACCAAAAAGAACAAATACATCCAATACATTTGTGCCCTGGGCTAAATCTGCGTTGATAAGATCCAATTCTGTACCTCCGAAAATCGAAGTAAGTTTCCCTCCTTTGAATTCTTTAGAAGTAATAACCCTTTTTGCTCCGCTGAATACTCCTAATTCGTCTGCGAAGTCCGGGTCTCCGTCATTTTTTTTTTCGTGGTAATTGTAGCCGTCCTTTGAGCGACCACCTCTTTTAAAGATTAGGGAGAGTCCGATAACGACAAAGACCAATGGCCACAGATTAGCAAAATCCCAAAAATTCCAATCCCAGTAATAGTAATAGGCCATTTCATCGAGCATGAAAAGCCCACCTATGATAAGTAGAGTCAGACCAAGACCCAGTTTTTCTCTTACTGTGATAAAGAAAATTCCCAAAAGGATGAGGATTGAATACCAGTGAAAAAAGTAATCTGGAAGTCGGAAGTTGAAAATATCCAGATTATCCAAAAGAAGCAGCGACCCCACTGCTAAGAAAATTCCTCCGGTTAATACGCGTTTGTTTGATGATTGTGACATGATACTTTGTTTTAAAAATGCGAGTGGAGTTGACCCTTCTCCACTCACATGACCGATTATTTTGAGTTTTTGATTGTTTTGATATTCAAATGTACGTGGGTGATCATACAACGATTTCGTCAAATCGGTAAACAAACGCCAGGCATCGGTAAATGGTCGATTCAATAACGTCATCCTGAGATCACACATTTATCGATAGAGAAATGTATGGTCGTCAAAATCTCGTTTAGTTATAAGGAGATTCCTGCCTTTGCCGGCAGGCAGGCTTTCAGTCGCTGAACTCCTTCAGAATGACGATTTTAATTGAGTCGATAATCACTGCATATTTCTGTTTTCTTCCTGCCCTTGAATGGCTAATTTTGAGGCCCTTAACAAAATCAATGTTTTTGAGAATGAGTTTTAGAATAGAGAAGGATACCATGGGCGATGTGCAAGTACCCGCTGACAAGTACTGGGGAGCACAAACAGAAAGATCTAGAAACAACTTTAAAATTGGGCCGGAGGCCAGTATGCCACTTGAAGTGGTCTATGGCTTTGCCTATCTCAAAAAAGCGGCTGCATTTACCAATTGTGAATTAGGTGTACTATCTGAGGAGAAACGTGACTTGATTGGGCAAGTATGTGATGAAATCCTTGATGGCCAGCATGACGATCAATTTCCATTGGTGGTATGGCAAACAGGATCAGGTACTCAGTCCAATATGAATGTGAATGAAGTAGTTTCGAACCGCGCACATGTCATTACCGGGGGTACTTTGGGAGAAGGTGAAAAGCTAATTCACCCTAACGATGATGTAAACAAATCACAGTCATCCAATGATACCTACCCGACAGGTATGCACATTGCTTCTTATAAAATGGTTGTAGAAACTACCATTCCTGGAGTTGAGAGGTTGAGGGACGTACTCAAAGAAAAGTCAGAGGCTTTTATGGATGTGGTGAAAATTGGGCGTACACACTTGATGGATGCTACACCTTTGACACTCGGCCAGGAGTTCTCAGGATACGTATCTCAACTTGACCATGGTCTTAAAGCACTCAGAAATACATTGGATCACCTTTCGGAATTGGCGTTAGGCGGAACTGCTGTTGGAACAGGAATCAATACACCTGCCGGCTATGCAGAGTTGGTAGCCAAGAATATTGCTGAATTTACAGGATTGCCTTTTGTGTCGGCTGAAAATAAGTTTGAGGCGCTTGCTGCCCATGATGCTATGGTGGAAACTCACGGAGCACTAAGACAGCTTGCTGTGTCGCTAAATAAAATTGCGAACGACATTCGTATGCTGGCCTCTGGTCCACGGTCAGGGATAGGCGAGATAATAATTCCTTCCAATGAACCAGGTTCTTCTATTATGCCTGGTAAAGTGAACCCAACCCAATGTGAGGCAATGACCATGGTATGTGCCCAAGTGATTGGTAATGATGTAGCTGTGGCATTTGGAGGAGCACAAGGACACTATGAATTGAATGTTTTTAAACCTGTGATGGCGTATAATCTTCTACAATCAGCTCGATTGATTGGAGATGCCTGTATTTCCTTTACCGAAAACTGTGCGGTAGGCATAGAGCCGAACCATAACAGTATCCGTGAGCATGTCAATAACTCATTGATGCTTGTTACTGCCTTGAATACGAAAATCGGATATGAGAAGGCAGCCAAAATTGCGAAGACAGCTCATGAAAATGGGACCACCCTTAAGGAAGAAGCGGTCAATCTTGGCTATCTGACTGCCGAAGAATTCGATGAATGGGTGAAACCAGAAGACATGATTGGAGGCCTAAAAGACTAGTTTATAAGTATTTTTTGTACTTTAGTAGAGATCATCTAAAACTTAAAACAATGAGAAACCTGAGATTGGTTCTTGTACTTTTTCTTGGAATTTTGACAGCAGGAACGGCCGTAGGTCAAATGACCAAAGCGGAAAAGAAAGCAGCTAAAAAGGAGCGCAAGGAATGGAAGAAGCGCAAAAAGACAATGTCTATTGACGACTTCCGGGCCTTGATCGAAGAACAAGTTCAGCTTAAAGCTTCCAATGCTGCCGCTGTGAGCGATATTGAATCTTTAGAGGGCCAAGTGGCCAATAAGGACACACAGATTGGTGATCTTCAAAAACAAGTTACGCGCATGCAGGCAGCCTATCAGGCCGCACAACGTGAACTCGATAATCTAAAAGAAAACCCTCCTCAACAACCTGTATACAATCCTGACCTGGTGAATGGTGAGGACTTTAGTGTAGGCGTGGTCTTCAAGGTTCAGGTTGGAGCTTTCAGAAAGATGGATTTGCAGAAATATGCAAATACCTCGAACCAGTTCGCGGAAGAGGACGCTGATGATTTAAGAAAGTACGTGATTGGCAATTTTAGAAACTACGAAGACGCCAATGTTCTAAAAAGATATTTGAGGGAGATGGGGGTAGATGACGCCTGGATTGTTCCTTATAGAGACGGAAGAAGAGTTCCACTACGTGAAGTCGTTTCTGACGTCAAGAAAACTAACTAACTATACCTATATAAGTGCAAGAAGCAGTGTTCGTTCGAGCACTGCTTTTTTGTTCATATCTAGTCTTAGAATATTTCTTTGTTAATTTAGGTTATGCAAAAACGATGGCAGTTCAAGGTTTTTCCTGACCCTGATGCTGTAAAGATTCTCGAAGATTCTTTGCAGATAAATGAGACCATCGCAACGCTCCTTGCTCAAAGAGATATTGCTTCTTATAATGAGGCTCATGCTTTTTTCAGGCCAACCTTAGATCAACTCCATGATCCATTCCTTATGAAGGATATGGAGGCTGCGGTTGATCGGCTCAAGCTGGCCATGACCAACAATGAAAAAATACTGATATACGGTGACTATGACGTAGATGGAACAACTGCCGTAGCAACCGCATATGGCTTTTTAACAGAGTTCTATGATCATGTTGAATTCTATATTCCTGACAGGTATGCCGAAGGGTATGGGGTGTCAAAAAAAGGAATTGAATGGGCAGCAGAAAATGACATAGCACTGATTATCACTCTCGATTGCGGCATCAAAGCTTGTGATAGGGTACAAGAGGCTAATCAACATGGCATAGATGTTATTATCTGTGATCATCATACACCAGGAGATGAATTGCCTCCGGCATTGGCGGTATTGGACCCTAAAAGAGAAGATTGTGAATATCCATACAAACACTTATCAGGTTGTGGAGTGGGTTTCAAGCTGCTTCAGGGTTATTGCATTCAAAATGATATTGCACCCGGCAAACTCCTCGACTACCTGGATTTGCTTGCAGTAAGTATCGCCTCAGATATAGTTCCTATTACTGGTGAGAATCGTGTCTTGACCCATTTTGGACTCAAAAAGTTGAACCAGAGCCCAAGGTCTGGATTGCAGGCATTAATAAACTTTAACAAATCCAACCGGGAGATTACAACTTCCGGTATTGTTTTTGGAATAGGGCCACGCATAAATGCCGCAGGAAGAATGGATCATGCCGGAGCAGCAGTGAAATTGTTGTTGGCGCCAAATTCCGAGGAGGCAAGAGAATTGGCCGATCAAGTAGATACCAAGAATGATGCACGAAGAAACTTCGATACTGCAATCACTGAAGAAGCTTTTGAGATGATCGCTTCTAATGAAGAATTTCTAAATGCAAAATCAACCGTGCTCTACAAGGAGGATTGGCATAAAGGGGTGATTGGTATCGTGGCGTCAAGGTGCGTAGATAAGTACTATAGGCCAACGGTTATTTTGACAGAATCAAATGATAAAGTCACCGGATCTGCCAGATCCGTCCAAGGATTTGATGTGTACGAGGCTATTACCGAATGTTCAGATTTGTTGGATCAATATGGCGGCCATATGTATGCTGCAGGTGTAACCATGGATATCGATAAGGTAGAAGAGTTTCGTATTAGATTTGAAGAGGTTGTCGCAGACCGGATAACTGATGATCAACTGATTCCAACAATTGAGGTAGACACGGTAATTTTCCTTGATGAGATTGATACTAAATTTCACAGAATCATACGTCAGATGGGGCCGTTCGGACCCAAAAACATGCAACCTGTCTTTGTTAGTGAAAACGTTCATGCCATAAACGCGAAAGTGCTTAAAGGTGAGCACTTGAAATTCATGGTTAAACAAGAGGGAACGGATGTCTCCTTTGAAGCCATTGGCTTCGGGCTTGGCCAGTACTATGATATGGTGGACTGCGGAATGAAGTTCCATATGGCATATACGGTAGAGGAAAATGAATTTCGTGGCCACAAATCCCTACAACTCTATGTGAAGGATATCAAATTTGATTGATTAAAGTATATTTTTGCAGACCATGATTCTAAAGGCCGACCACCTGGTCAAAATATATAAGAAGAGGCGAGTAGTGAATAACATCTCTGTTGAGGTAAATCAAGGGGAGATTGTGGGACTATTAGGTCCGAACGGTGCGGGTAAAACCACTAGTTTCTATATGATCGTGGGACTGATCAAACCGAACGAAGGCACTATCTACCTCGATGGGGAGGACATTACCCCTTTGCCAATGTTCAAGAGGGCCAAACTGGGAATCGGGTATCTGGCTCAGGAACCCAGCGTGTTCAGGAAGTTGACTGTAGAAGAGAACATTATGGCAGTTTTGGAAATGACCAAACTGTCGAAAGCTGAGCAACGCGATAAAATGGAGTCCCTGCTCGAGGAATTCAGTTTGACCCACGTTCGGAAAAATAAAGGAAGGGTACTTTCCGGTGGGGAACGCAGAAGAACGGAAATTGCCAGAGCGCTCTCCGTAGATCCGAAATTTGTGTTGTTGGATGAGCCTTTCGCAGGGGTTGATCCAATTGCTGTGGAAGAAATTCAAAGCATCGTGGCCAAGCTTAAGGACAGAAATATTGGTATATTAATCACTGACCATAATGTAAACGAAACGCTTTCGATTACTGATCGGGCGTATTTGATGTTCGAAGGCAAGTTGTTGAAGGCTGGTACGGCTGAAGAGTTGGCTTCTGATGAACAGGTCAGAAAAGTTTATCTTGGAAAGCATTTTGAACTGAAAAGAAAGATTTAGTGGCAATACTGAATTCCATAATAACCTGGGTTATGAAAAAGCGGATGCATCAGATCGAGCTTTTCATGAAGTACCCTTTGGAAGTTCAGGACGAATTGTTCAAACGGTTGGTAACCACTGCTCGTCATACGGAATTCGGCCGCACTCATGGTTTTGCAGATATCCATAACCAGGAACAGTTCCGTAAAATGATTCCCGTTTTTTCCTACGAGGAAATTTCCCCCTATATAGAAAGAAATATGAAAGGGGAGCAGAACCTGCTATGGCCTTCCGATGTTAAATGGTTTGCAAAATCTTCAGGTACTACCAATGCGAGAAGCAAGTTTATCCCAGTCTCATACGAGGCTTTGGAAGATTGTCACTTCAAAGGGGGGAAGGAT
The DNA here is from genome assembly GCA_028281285.1 of Cyclobacteriaceae bacterium. Lineage (GTDB taxonomy): Bacteria > Bacteroidota > Bacteroidia > Cytophagales > Cyclobacteriaceae > Roseivirga. Next base: position 3,047 of record JANQKF010000030.1, on the reverse strand, counting down.
ATGCTGTCACTTTATTGTACAAATTTCCCTGAAACCAAGATGTTTGACGGCAAAGGATTGACAATTGGAGGGAGTCAGCAGGTAAATCAATACGATACTTCACATGAGTCGTTTTACGGAGATGTTTCAGCGGTAATTATGTCTAACCTTCCTTACTGGACAAAGTTTGTCAGAACGCCAACATTGGACATCGCCTTGATGGATGAATGGGAGCAAAAGATCGAGATGATGGCAAAGGTGACCTCTGAGGAAAACGTAACCAGCATATCGGGCGTTCCTACTTGGACTATTCTGCTCTTACAACGTATCATAGAGTTAAAAGGGGCTAAAAATGTATGTGAAGTTTGGCCCAATCTGGAGGTGTTTTTCCATGGGGCAGTGGCCTTCGGACCTTACCGCGAAATCTTCAAAAAACTCATTCCCTCGGATAGCATGAATTATATGGAAACATATAATGCATCGGAGGGATTTTTTGGTATTCAGGACCAAAAGAACAGTGATGAAATGCTTCTGATGTTGGACTATGGTATTTTCTATGAGTTCATGCCATTTTCTGATAATGATGAAGATGAACCTAGCGTCATTGGTCTTGGAGACGTTGAATTAGGAAAGAATTATGCCATCTTAATTTCTACCAACGCAGGGCTTTGGCGTTACAAAATAGGTGACACAGTGCAGTTTACCTCCAAGGACCCCTACCGGATTAAAATATCCGGAAGAACGAAGCATTTCATCAATGCCTTCGGTGAAGAGGTAGTCGTTGAGAATGCCGAAAGAGCAATCACCAAAGCCGCCACCAAGACTGATGCATTAATCACAAATTTTACTGCGGCCCCAAAGTATTTTGGAGAAAATGAGAGAGCGACTCATGAATGGATAGTCGAGTTTGAGAGAGAACCGGATGATTTTGAGCGATTCTGCAAGATTCTGGATAAGACACTTCGCGATATCAACTCTGATTATGATGCCAAGCGATATCGGAATATGGCCTTAACGGCTCCAATCGTTCACAAAGCCGAACCCGGAACTTTCTATCAATGGATGAAGGGTAGAAGCAAGCTTGGAGGGCAGCACAAAGTTCCTCGGCTATCCAATAACAGGGAGTATCTGGATGATATCCTAAAAATGGTCAGTGTTCATGCATAAAAAAGCCCCGAATCTCTTCGAGGCCTTAATGATATTTGTGACGTTTTTAGTTGGCCCACTTAATTGTACAACCGATTGCTTTTGTCTTGGTAGTTTCAACATCAGCTCCACCAATTAGTCCGTCAATAGCCTCCTGTACATAGTGCCGAGTGGCAGCACTAGCGTTTCTACTGTTGTTATCAATGGCCCCTATATAGGCGATTTTGAAATCATTGCCTTCTTTATTGAGAACATAGACATGAGGAGTATTTGTAGCGCCGTAAGCACTTGTAACCTCCTGCGTTTCATCCATAACATAAGGGAAAGGAAAGCCCTTTTCTTTGGCTCTTTCCTGCATTTTTGGATAAGAATCACCGGGTGATTTTTCAGGGCTGTTAGGTTGTACTGCAAATACAGGATATCCTTTATCAGCGTATTTTTCGTGCAGTGCAATTAGCCTGTCCTCATACATTTGAGAATAAGGGCATGTGTTACATGTAAACACTAAAATGTAGCCCTTGGCATCCTTATTAGACTTCAAGGAAAGCATTTTTCCATCCACGTTTTTCAACTCGAAATCCATGGCCGTATCTCCCACTTCCAGGGCATACTTTTCTGATGTAGCTCCAGCTAAGAGCAGAAACATCGAGAATATTAATGACTTGATGTACATGGTCGTATAGGTCTTTAGTTTATAAATTCTTTTAAAATTTCTTCAAGCTCACCTTCTTCCAGCTCCTTTTCAAGGAATTTTCTCTGGCCGGTCGTGCTATTCACTATCAATGTCGCGGGGATTGCACCTGACCAGCTTGGATCTACGGTATCAATCCAGGAGTTATAATCGATTTCGTCAAGAAGGACAATACGTGATTTTAGCTCTCTCTTTTCAACAAATGGGATTACCTTTTTCTCTACTTCATCCACGAAATCAAGAGAAATCAAAGTCACATCTAGCTCATCACTTCTCTTGGCATTTAATTCTTCGAAATATGGCAACTCCTTAATACAAGGAGCACACCAGGTCGCCCAGAAGTTGATGACTTGAATGTCATCGGATTTAGTAGTGAGTATTTCTTTGAGACCATCAATCTTAATTACTTCAACCAATTCCTCAGATTCTTCCAGTTTGGGAGAGCAGGCATAAAAGGTCAGGAATATAAGAGTAAGTAGAGTGATCTTTTTGGTCATATCAGTAAAACGCTGAAGCGGAATTTTAGTTTATCAATTTAATGAATTCCGAATTGAAGGGTGTCAATTACACATTACAGTATTTTAAAAAATTGTATTATTCTAATAACATCGAATTTGCTTCTTGTCAATGTTATCAGAATGTTCTCTTTATATTACGGTTTGCCGGATAATTGGGATAATCTTCTTAATACTGGCTTAATGGCCTCATAATATCCGTTAGCAAACATTGCGAGTTCCTGTAAGTCAATTCTAACCATTGAAAACACAATTTTTTATTCAATATTTCTCTAACATAAACTCAACAATTTACATAACTAAGGGAGTCGTTTATGACAAGGAATTTAGACAAAAAATAGAATCAGGAAAGTCAAGGGTTTTTTTCCACATTTGGCCGAATTTATCCACAGTTTTCCACATTAAAATCATAAACATCAGATATTCAACATTTTATAAGTAAAATGTAAAGCTTAAATTTTGTTGATAACTAAATCAAAAATGAAAAAAACTTCAAAATCAGAGAGTTATGTATTGGTCAAAAGACTAATTATTTGACAGCCTGCGATTTAGCGAATTTGCTTAAGACATTAGTCTTTATGTTGCCGTCTGAGCTTTGTACGATACGTATTGAAAATGCGGGATTTGGAAACGAAACCAAGGTATTTTTCATTGTCGATGACAGGAAGGTTCCAAGCCCCGGTTTTCTCAAATTTTGCCATTACTTCTTGCATCTT
>JANQKF010000038.1 GCA_028281285.1 Cyclobacteriaceae bacterium | reverse complement strand
GCGGGATTTGGAAACGAAACCAAGGTATTTTTCATTGTCGATGACAGGAAGGTTCCAAGCCCCGGTTTTCTCAAATTTTGCCATTACTTCTTGCATCTTATCTTTTGGGCTTACGGTATCAGGAGGGCGATGCATCAATGTTTCTACAATTACACTTTTCTGATACTCCGTGTCAAACATGATTTCTCTAATATCATCGAGCGTAATGATACCCAGAAGCTGATTTTCAGAATTTACAACTGGAAAAATGTTGCGTTTGGATTTCCTGACCACTTCTACCAAGTCGCCCAAGGTTTGGTTTGGAAGAACGGTGATAAGGTCTTTTTCTATCAACTTATCGATTTTGATTAAGCTCAATACCTGACGGTCTTTGTCGTAGGGAATCAGGTCTCCTGCTTTAATGAGTTTGCCCGTATAAAACGAATAACTCTCAAATCGGTAATTGGTGCTTAGGGCGACAGCCGAGACAAGCATGAGTGGAAGGAAGAGGGTATAGCCACTGGTGATTTCGGCAATCAAGAATATTGCTGTAAGAGGCGCATGCAAAACACCGCTCATTACTCCGCACATACCCACTAAGGTAAAATTGGAGACAGAAAGTGTCTTCCCAAAGTTTAGCATGTTGAATCCTTGAGAGAATAGGAATCCTGTCATCCCACCTACAAATAGAGATGGAGCGAAAATCCCACCATTTCCACCGGCTCCAATAGTTAATCCGGTAGCCAATGGCTTGATGAGCAAGACGGCCAAGCCAAAAATGACAAGAAAAGTCAGGCTATCCAGGTTAGACAGAAATAGACTATCCACGATTAAGTTTTGGGCATTACCATTCAGAATATCAGTTATCGTATCATATCCCTCTCCATAGATAGGATGAAACACGAAAATGATTATCCCTAATGCCAGACCTCCGATAATCGCTCTCCCGAATTTGTTCCGTATTCTTTTTGCCATAGACTCCCCGAAAAGGGTCACTCTGGTGAAATAAACACTTACCAATCCACAAATAGCTCCAAGCAAAAGATAAAAAGGGAAGTCTGAAGCTAGAAATGGGTCCCGTAGATCAAAGCTAAATAGTACGTCTTCTCCGAGGAAAACCATCGAAACCATTGAGCCTACCACTGAGGCAATCAACAAGGGAATAAAGGCAGCAATAGTGACATCAGTAAGAATCACTTCAATGGAAAAGATCACTCCTGCAACCGGAGAATTGAATATGCCAGAAATGGCAGCAGCTGCGCCACAACCAATCAACAAGGTGCGTTGCTTATAATTGAGGTGCATCAACTGGCCAATGTTGGAACCTATTGCCGAGCCTGTGACAACAATAGGGGCTTCCAAACCCACTGAACCCCCAAAGCCTACTGTAATGGCCGAAGTGATCATTCGGCTATACATTTTTACCTGTGGTATAATGCTCGATTTCTTTGAGATAGCATATAGTATACCTGTGATACCATGTCCAAGCCTTTCTTTGAGTACTTTTCGGGCTAACCATGCGGTAACCACAATGCCGAGTAGTGGAAAAATTACGTAAATATATTGTTCCCACTTCCCTTGCAGACTTGTAAGGAAATCCTGAATCCAGTGTACTGACGTTTTAAGTGTGACAGCAGCGATACCACCGATGATTCCCACGATTCCACTCAAAATCATGACGAAGTTTTTGGCACTGAGGTGCCTTATTCGCCAAATCAGAAATTGAGATAGCCATCGTGGTCTTCTCATATTAGATGCTTTTTGCTTTTTCCCAGTATTTGTCCATTTCGGCCAGAGACATATCGGCAATGTTCTTCCCGTCTTTAGCCGATTCCGATTCCAGATATTGAAAACGCTTGATAAATTTTAAATTGGTACGCTCTAAGGCTTCTTCGGGATCGATATCAATGAATCTTGAATAATTGACCAGTGAAAAAAGCATGTCTCCAAACTCACCCATGGCTTTTTCCTTATTGATTTCAGCTTCATTGGAAACATCAAATTCTTTTTTGAATTCATTCATCTCTTCTTCAACCTTTTCCCAAACCTGTTCCTTCTCTTCCCAGTCGAATCCTACGCCTCGTGCCTTATCTTGAATACGTACGGCTTTGACCATTGCCGGCAGAGACTTAGGCACCCCCCCTAAAACTGACCGATTACCCTTTTCCTTAAGCTTGATCTTCTCCCAATTTGCCTTGACCGTCTCTTCATCAGTTGCTTCCACATCGCCATAGATGTGTGGATGGCGATGTACTAATTTATCACAGATTGAATTCAAAGCATCAGTGATATCAAAGGCATTCTTTTCAGAGGCAATTTTAGCGTAGAAGACCATATGGAGCATTAGGTCCCCTATCTCTTTTTTGATCTCATCCAGGTCATTGTTGAGTATGGCATCAGATAATTCATAGGTCTCCTCGATGGTCAAATGCCGAATACTTTCCAGGGTTTGTTTCTTGTCCCAAGGGCAATTCAGACGGAGCTCATCCATAATGGTGAGGAGCCGATCGAAGGCTTCAAGCTTTTCTTTTCTATTGAGGTCCTTGGGTGGTTGTATCATTGGATGAGAAGGGATTTAGAAACTTCTGGTGCAAATGTAGTGTTATGCTCTTAACTGTATTAAATTTGCCAAAAATAAGGGGCATATGACAACATTATTTTTAACGATTGGACTTGTGGCGGTATTCTTTGTATTCATGTCTGTGCGCCTCATCCTATTGAAGAATGGAGAGTTTAAGGGGACTTGTGCTTCACAAAGCCCTTTTTTGAACAAAGAAGGAGTTCGATGCGGACTTTGTGGGAAGACAGTCACCGATGGAGAAGCCTGTGGTAATCCTGATAATGAAGTCGACAAAGTTCTCGCGAAATTCAAGTAGCCTGCTCAAATAAAGTTTAATACAGACCTAATCTTACACCCTTGACACTTATAAAGTCTATCTCAGGAATTCGTGGAACCATAGGTGGATCCGTGGGAGATTCTCTGACACCAGTTGATGCAGTCAAATTTGCTGCAGCATTCGGTACTTGGGTAAAAAATAAATCCGGAGTAGCCAAAATCATTATTGGACGAGATGCAAGACCATCTGGCGACATGATTTCATCCCTGGTCAGTTCTACCTTAAGAGGCTTGGGAATAGAAGTTATTGATCTTGGGCTTTCTACTACCCCAACAGTTGAAATGGCCGTTCCGGCTGAAAATGCAGGAGGAGGAATCATCCTGACGGCAAGTCATAATCCAGTTCAGTGGAATGCGCTTAAACTCTTGAATAGTAAGGGTGAATTCATCAGTGGCGTTGACGGTAAAGAAGTGCTGGAAATTGCTGAGAATGATGATTTTGATTTTGCAGAGGTGAAAGCTCTTGGGGCTTATCGCCAAGATAACTCATATATTCAAAAGCACATCAATTCAATTTTGGAATTGCCATTGGTAGACGTTGATGCAATTCGTGCGGCCAAGTTCAAAGTGGTGGTCGATTGTGTCAATTCCACCGGAGGGATTTCCGTACCACCCTTATTAGAGGCTCTTGGGGTGGAAGAGGTGCACGAACTCTACTGCGAACCCAATGGTCAATTTCCGCATAATCCAGAACCCTTACCAGAGCATTTAGGACAAATTTCCGGAGTCCTGGAAAATGGGAATTATGACCTTGGTATTGTGGTCGATCCGGATGTAGATAGGCTGGCATTGTTGTCAGAGGATGGAACACCTTTTGGAGAAGAATATACGCTAGTGGCAGTTGCTGATTATATACTTGGAGAACAGGTGGGTAATACAGTATCAAATATGTCGTCAACCAGGGCATTGAGGGATGTGACGGAGAAACATGGAGGCTCCTATGAAGCATCTGCCGTAGGTGAAGTGAACGTGGTTGAGAAAATGAAAGCTACAAATGCCATTATTGGTGGAGAAGGTAATGGAGGCATCATCTATCCTGAGTTGCATTACGGCCGAGATGCCTTGGTAGGGATAGCATTGTTCCTTACGCATCTGGCAAAAAGGGGAATGAGAATGTCGATGCTTAGGGCCAGCTATCCGAGTTATCATATCTCAAAAAACAAAATTGATCTTTCTCCTGAAATCGATGTTGACAAAGTTTTGGAGGGGATAAAAAATAAGTATGCACAACAGCCTGTGAATACTGTCGATGGTGTGAAAATCGAATTTGACAAAGAATGGGTACATTTGCGTAAATCAAATACGGAACCAATTATCCGTATTTATGCCGAATCCGGTTCATTGGCAACGGCAGAACATCTTGCCCAAAAAATAATGACCGATATTCGGGAAATTGTTTCTGAATAAGGACCACAAAGTTATGAAGGTATATTTTGACAATGCTGCAACGACTCCTATGGATGAGGAGGTTTTCGAGACCATGCGTCCCATTATGCTGGAGACATTTGGCAACCCGTCTTCTACACACTCACATGGTAGAGAGGTGAGAGCAAAAGTGGAGTATGCCCGAAGAACGGTTGCGGAATTGTTGAATACGGCTCCTTCCGAAATTTTCTTCACTTCTGGTGGAACCGAGGCCGATAATACGGCTATTAATTGTACGGTAGAAGCTTATGATTTAAAGCACATTATTACTACTGAAATAGAGCATAAAGCCGTACTTGAAAGTGCGAGAAAATTGGAGGCACAAGGAAAGGTCAAGGTGAGTTATTTAGAACTCGATGCTGAAGGGCACATCAACTTTGATCATCTCAATGAACTGCTCAAAACGAATAGCCGCTCTTTGGTTTCAGTGATGCACGCCAATAATGAGATTGGAACACTAAATGATATCAATCAAATTGGTGAGATATGTGCGGAGTATGATGCGGTGTTTCATTCTGACACGGTGCAAACCATGGGACATTTCACACATGATACCCGAAGCTTAAAATGCCATTTTTTGGTAGGCGCTGCTCATAAATTTCATGGACCTAAAGGAGTTGGCTTCCTCAGAGTATGCAAAACCAAGAAAATTGGTCGCTTCATCCAAGGAGGAGGGCAGGAGCGGAATCATCGGGGAGGCACCGAGAATGTGTACGGAATTGTTGGCCTGGCCAAGGCATTGGAGATAGCTTATCGGGATATGGCTCATCACGAAAGGTATGTCCGAGGTTTGAAAGACCGTATGATCGCTGGTTTGAGAGAACGCATACCTGGCGTTCAATTCAATGGAGATATACGTGACGGACATTCTCTTTATACGGTTCTTAATGTTAGTTTCCCGCCATCTGAAGACAACGATATGCTGCTATTCAACCTGGATATAAATGGTATTTCTGCATCAGGAGGTAGTGCCTGTAACAGTGGAGCCGTTGGAGGTTCTCATGTACTCGATGGGATCAAGGCCGATCCAAACAGGCAAGGAATTCGATTCTCATTTTGCAAATACAACAAACCCGAGGAAGTGGATTACGTGCTCGACAAGCTCGTTGAGATCACTCAACCGGTCATGGCATAAGTCGTTTCACTTTCCAATGCAACTTCTTTATTGCAACAATATCTTTTAGTTGCGTTTAATTAAGGGAGTAAGCTTCATGATGAAAAAGTTATTTCTGTTCATTTCTATCATATCAATGTCAATTATGGCATGCGATTCTGACGATGCCGTAATCCAGGAAGTCACAGGTCGAATTTTTGAAGCAACCAGTCAGGCTGGGTTGGACGGTTGTGGATGGATGGTTGAGATTGATGGAGAAGTTTACCAACCTACTTATCTGAACAGCCAATACCGTCAAGAGGACTTAAGGGTATTTATGAATGTGGAATTTCTTGATGAACGAGCCAATTGTAGCGTGCTTGCCCTGGCACCCGGTTTGGTAAGGATTGAGCAGATCAGACCTGCGGGTAATTAGGCATTTTCCACAAGGTCTTTGAGACAGTTGACCCAAATTTCTGAATCATTCAGGCTTGGAATCAAATCCCAAATCTCTCCGCCTGCCTCAATAAATTCTTCTTTGAATTCCTGACCAACTTCCACGGTGGTTTCAAGACAATCGGCAACAAATGCAGGAGAAAAAGCCATCACTTTTTTGATCCCTCTGGAAGGAAGTTCCTTCAGAACATCATCTGTATACGGCTGAATCCATGGATCTTTGCCCAATCTTGATTGAAATGTGGTGGTATAATCACCTTCTTGTAGCCCCAAAGGTTCTGCCAGTAACCGAGATGTATGAAAGCACTGCGCACGATAGCAATAACGGTTGCTGTCGTTCAAAGTGTCACAGCATGTCCCAAATTGACACGTCTCTCCAACCGACCCCTTTCGAATCTGTCTTTCTGGCAATCCGTGATAGCTGAATATTACATGTTCGTAATCTTGTGTTCCTTGAAGATCTTTGCCTCTTGCCACCACCGCTTCAATAAATTTTGGGTGTTCCAGGAATTGATTGATGTGGGTTATACTAGGTATGATCTGCCATTTATTGACAATCTCATTTACTTTCTTTGAAACAGATCCAGTGGTTGCTGAAGCATATTGTGGGAATAGCGGGATCACAATTATCCTTTCCACTTTCTCGAATTTGAGGTTGTTCAATGCCGATTCCAAATCCGGATTTTGATAGCGCATTCCGAGTTCTACCATATAGTCATCGCCCAATGCTTTTTGGAGAAGGTCTCTGACATCATATCCATAGTACTTTAATGGAGAGCCTCTTTCATCCCAAAGCTTCTGGTATTCCTTTGCGGATTTTGGCGACCTGAACGTAGCAATGATCAGATTCACTAAGATCCATCTACCCAGGAAGGGGATATCAATTACTCGTTCGTCCATCAGAAATTCTCTTAAATACTTTCTGACATCAGGTGTTGATGGGCTGTCAGGAGTTCCCAGGTTCACGAGCAGGACTCCTGTTTTTCTTTCTTGCATTGAATTGCGTTCTCAGGGGAAAACTTGCTGCAAAGATATTTGTTTAGCCAGTGGAGGCAAATATGCAGGGCCTATAAATAAAACACCGCCAATAGTGGCGGTGCAGTGATCTATATATAAGCGCTCGTCCTTCCTAATAGCTGAAATGCCCCAGTATTTCCTCCTCATCTACCGGGACAACCATCAGTCATTTATTGAGCGGGTTAATTATAGGTAGATCACTTTATAGACAGTTAAATGACACATTTCCCTTATTCAAGGTCAAAAAATACTGAAATGGTGTGGTTTTAAATTTCAGCAATCAAGGACAGCTTGCAGCTTATCGGCAAGATCCTGAACGGTTGTATTTTCAAATCCGGGGCGCATGGATAGTTCGGCATCATAGAAAGCATCTTCTACTAAGAATTTCAGGTTACTACTGACCACGCAATCCGGGTTGAGCCTTGGTCGGTGAAAGAAGTCTCCTTCCCGAGTAGCTGTGTAGAGATCCCATAAAGTGATTTTGTCCGCATCCTCCTTAAGGTAAAACCCTCCGTTTGGTCCATTTTGACTTTTGACTATTCCAGCTTCTCGAAGTCCTGCCAATTGTCTCCTTATCACCACAGGGTTGGTTTTGACACTTTCTGCAAGCTCATTAGAGGAATAACGTCCATTTCCCTTAAAGGTCATATAAACGCAGATTTGTATTGCGATACTAAAGTTCTTGTTGGCCTGCATTGCGGAATATTAGCTTAAAGTACGTGAATTCTGGCAAAATGATAGGTGGGAGACAACTCTGACGGTTGGATGAACTCAATTTTGTGTAATATCTATTCGAAAAGTGTCATTAACCAAAAGAAATAGAATCCCGGCAGCTGTGTTCGACCGTTCCAATCTCATCATCGCCTTGAAGATGTCTCTGATAGTGGGCACTATTCTGAATTGTATTAATCAGCACGAGTGCATTTTCAGCCTTGAATTTGAAAAGCTGGAACTCGGTAAATTTTTCATTACTTACGCTGTTCCATTTTTCGTCTCACTTTATAGCAGTTCAGTTGTTAAATTGAGAACTGAAAGTGAATAAAACCTCCCGACCATGAAAACCACAAAACTGCAATTTGAAAATGCGGATGGCTTCTTGCTATCTGCCCGGCTAGAATTTCCAGTCGATAAAAGGCCTGAAGCGTTCGCCATTTTTGCCCATTGCTTTACTTGCACTAAGAACTTGCTTGCCGTAACTAATATCAGCCGGGCGCTTACCTCAAAAGGAATTGCTGTTTTAAGGTTTGATTTCACAGGATTGGGAGAGAGTGAAGGTGATTTTGCCGACACCAATTTTTCCTCAAATGTTGATGATCTTGTCGTTGCGGCTGATTACCTACGATCAAACTATGAGGCACCGAAAATCATCATAGGGCATTCATTGGGAGGGGCAGCAGTCCTTATGGCAGCGTCCAGGATTGCTGAGATTCAGGCTGTATCGACAATTGGAGCTCCAGCTGACCCTCCACATGTAAAACACCTCTTTCAAAATTCTATAGAAGAAATCGAGGCATCGGGAAAGGCCGAAGTCTCCTTAGGTGGTCGACCGTTCACCATTAAAAAACAATTTATAGACGACCTTGAGAAGAACGATCTGGCTTCCACGATCAAGAGTTTAAGAAAGCCACTGTTGATTCTTCATTCGCCTCAGGACGATACGGTTGATATTTCCAATGCCGCAAAGATTTACAACGCAGCTATGCATCCCAAAAGCTATATTTCACTCGATGGAGCAGACCATCTTCTCATGCGGAAGGAGGATTCCCTCTATGTTGGAGACATGATTGCCGCCTGGGCCGTGCGCTATATAGAAATGAGTGAGCCTGAAGGATTGGATACTGATATGCAAGTGGTTGTCAGAAATGAAAGGGACAAGGGACTTCTTACTGAGATCAAAGCTTCAGGACATTACCTGATTGCTGATGAACCTAAAAGTGTTGGGGGAACAGACTTAGGAGGAACACCCTATGATCTTCTGGTGTCGGCACTGGGAGCATGCACCGCCATGACCATTCGACTTTATGCCAACCATAAAGGAATCGATTTGGACGAAGTCAAAGTTCATCTTACAAGGAGTAAACGATATGCTGACGATGCCAACGACCCCGAAAATGATAAAAGCCTCCTTGAATTTATCGACAGGGAAGTGGAAATTACCGGAGACCTGACTCCGGCACAAAGGAATAGAATCATCGAAATTGCTGATCGGTGTCCTGTACACAAAACGTTGACCAACGGGTTGAAGATCAATACCAAGGAAAAGTAGTTAGTCTTTTTGCCCGTATTTTTTGAGGTAGTAATCCATCTATTCATTATTTTCAAAGCTTAACCTTTTTTGGTTTAGGGGTGTTATAGCTCCAATTCAACCTTATGACTCAATTTCAGGAAACCTTATTACTTCTAGGCGGATTTGCGATAGTTGCTGTGGCGGCCAATCAAATCGCGGGCTTTTTCCAGAAGGCTAAACTACCCTTTATTACAGGACTCCTTGTAATTGGGTTGTTTTCAGGTCCCTTCATTTTTAAGTTGCTCCCACAGGAGTCGGGAACTGGTCTTCAATTCATCAATGATATTTCATTGGCCTTTATTGCCTTTGCCGCGGCAGCAGAGCTCTACCTTAAAGAAGTGAGGAGCCGATTTACGAGCATCAAATGGATGACATTCGGTCAGTTGGTGGTGACTTTCGTGGCCAGCTCAATCGCCATTTATTTCCTGGCAGATCAAATCGCATTTATGCGTGATATGAATGCGGCAGGCAAAATAGCCGTGGCCATCTTGATGGCAACCATTTTCGTTGCCCGCTCTCCCGCTTCTGCGATTGCAGTGATCAATGAAATGAGGGCTAAAGGTCCTTTTGTGCAAACTGCGATGGGCGTAACGGTGGTGAAAGACTTCCTGGTAATTATGCTTTTTGCAATTTGTCTTTCAGTATCCAAGGCTTTGGTTGGAGGGGAATCGTTTAGCCTTATGTTTATGGTGATTCTGATTGGTGAACTGGCTGCATCTTTTGGACTCGGCTACCTGGTTGGCCAAATACTGACGCTTGTCTTGCAACTCAGATTAAACAACCATGTCAAAACCGTGCTTACTCTAGCCACTGGCTATGGCGTCTATGCACTCTACTATTTGGTGAAACATGAAAGTGAACACCTCGTAGGTATTGAGCTTCATATTGAGCCTCTGTTGATTTGTATCATTGGCAGTTTCTTCGTTACCAACTATAGCAAGTTCCGGTATGAGTTTTTGAAGATTCTGGAGGAGGTCGGACCACTAATCTACATTGCATTCTTCACCTTAACCGGAGCAAGCGTTTCACTTGATATTTTGCCCAAAGTGATTGGCGTTGCACTTTTGCTTTTCACATTAAGACTTGTTACGATGATTATTGGGTCATTCGTAGGAGGTGCGCTGGCAAAAGAACAGTCCTTGTTCTTGAGGATTGGGTGGATGCCATACGTGACCCAGGCCGGTGTTGGATTGGGGTTGGCCACCATCGTGGCGAATACATTTCCTGCCTGGGGCAATGAATTCGCTACCATAGTGATTGCCGTGATTGTGCTGAACCAATTTGTAGGACCTCCTCTATTCAAATGGTCGATCAACATGGTAGGAGAAGCGCATACCAAGGCCAACACTCCACATTTTGATGGTGTGAGGGATGCGATGATCATTGGGTTTGAATCACAGTCGGTGGCGTTGGCAAGACAACTTAAGGACCATGGTTGGGAAGCCGAAATCCTTACACAGGATAAGAATGTTCATCATGAAGAATTCCCGGATGTAACTATCAAACACATTCCAGATCTTGAACTGGAGACGTTTATCGAAATGAATGCTGAGAAAGCAGAGGCCATGGTACTGATGCTCACCGATGAAGAGAATCTAAAGGTTGCGGAACTGGCATATGAACATATCGGAACGAAGGATGTGGTAGTCAGACTCAACCAACGTTATAATTTTGAAAAATTCCATAAACTGGATTGTCTTATTGTTGATCCGTCTACGGCAATTGTAAGTTTGATGGATCATTTCGTCCGCTCGCCTCAGGCGGCTACTCTACTCCTTGGTATGCAGGAGAACCAGGACACTATGGATGTGGAAGTGCTCAACAGAGATCTTCGTGGTCTTGCTCTGCGTGATCTCAGGTTGCCATCTGATATTATCATTCTTTCAGTAAAAAGAGGTGGTCAAATGTTAATCACCCATGGTTATACAAGGCTTAGAATGGGTGACGTTTTGACAATGGTGGGTTCTAATGAGAGCCTTGAACAAGTTTCGTTGAGATTTGAGCCTTAGTGGCCTATATTTAATCATTCTCATATTTTCTGCTATGAAAAAGTTGGCTAATCCAATTAAAATCATCGCTTTTCTGATGTTGGTCGCTACAATGGTGAGCGCCCAAGATCTCTATATAACCGGTGGCCATTATTTTGATGTCGAATCTGGGGAAATGATACCTAACCAGGGAATTGTTGTAAAGAGTGGAAAGTTTGTGGGTGTTAATTCCAACCTTCGTAATGCACGGGGTTTCGAAAGAATTCGATTAACAGACAATCAATATATTCTACCCGGGATTTTTGATTTGCATGCGCACTATAGAGTGACATTCGATGGTGTGCGTAAAGATGAGGTGGAGGCCAATCCCTCAATCTTTCTTGCTAACGGAGTTACGTCTACTTTCCCGGCAGGTGAAATAGAGCCAGAGAAAATGATGGAGGCACGAAAGGCGATCAACCGCGGTGAGAAGGTCGGCCCAAGAATTCACAATTCAGGCCCTTATTTTGGAACTGCTTTTCCTGGTTGGGATCCTGAAATGACAGCGGAACAAATCTATGCCAGAGTGGACAAATGGGCAGAACTGGGAGTGGCTGGCTTTAAAGCCAAAGGAATAAAACCCGATCAACTCAAGGCGCTAATTGAAAGGGCACACAAACACGGACTTACTGTTACGGCACATCTTGGATCGGGATTCAGGGAGACGGTGAACCCGCGTGATGCTATAGAAATGGGGATAGATCGAATCGAGCATTTTCTGGGTGGGGATGCACTACCTAAGTCACAGAGCGCTTATGCGACCCTTCAAGATCTTGACCCGGACGATCCGGCCGTTGAAGAACAAATTGATCTATTCATCAAGAACAATGTCTATTTCGATGCCACATTGACGGCCTATGGATATTATGGGCATCGGGAAGAATTCTATGACTATTGGCATGAAGAAAGGAAATACCTGACCAATTACTCCGAAGAACTTACTTCAGGCACAAGGCAAAAACTGGATATGTTTCAAAAGATCTTCGATGTGAAGAAGAAAACATTGAAAAAGTATTTCGATAAAGGGGGGAAGATTACGATGGGCACAGATCATCCTTCGGTGGGTGAATATATAGCCGGATTTAGTGCTCATAGAGAAATGGAGGCACTCAACGCAATTGGTATTCCGAACGCTGATGTACTTAGGATTGCAACAATCAATGGAGCAGATGCCCTTCAAATTGAAGACAAACTTGGAAGTATTGAAGTTGGCAAATTCGCTGATCTATTTGTCATAGAAGGAAATCCTTTGGACGATATCAAAAACACTCGAAATGTCCTCAGAGTGGTGAAGGGTGGAGAGGAGTTTGACCCTAAAAGGTTATTAAAAGCGGTGGAGCGGAAAATGGGCCCGAGAAATGAGAAGGATTGGAAATAAAAAGGCCCCGAAGAAATTCGGGGCCCGTAGCTGCATCTATCTACCTAAATCAACAGCCAACAAACAAGACTAGTTACCTTCTTTTTTTTCCTTTTCCTGTTTTAGGAATTCTTGAAACTTCTTCATCATAGCTTGACGTTCCTCGGGAGTATCGCCTAGCATCTGCATGAACCTTCTTTGGGCCATTTCACGCTGCTGGAATTGCTGGCGAACCCTTCCTTGTTGATTGCCTCTCTGTCCTTGCTGACGGCCATATATCTGTGGTCTTTTTTGCCCTTGTTTATTCATACGCTGTCTGACTACATTTTTCTTTCTCATTTCCTGAAACTTGGCATATTGTTCCTCAGAAAGGATGGACTTGAGTTTTTCATCCCTTGCTTCACGTTTCAAAAAGGCATCCCTTTTTATCTCTTCATGAAAGGCCTTTAACTTCTTTTGCATTTCCTCTCGTTCTGCTCTTGAAGCTTTCAATTCCTTGTCCAGATCCTCCTTTTGTTTGTCAGTCAGACCAAGCTGCTTGGCCATCACTTCAGTTTGAAGAAGTGTTTTGTCTTGAGCTATGGAGACAGTAGTTATCGCCAGCATACTCACTATTCCTATGATATATTTTAATGACTTCATCTTCGTAATAATTTGTTGTCTCTTGGATGCTACTGATCATCAAAGGTTTAGTGAACGTGAATTTTTTTTCGGAAATGAAATTCTCTAGGGGAGAATTATCGTACCTCAAAAGGAAGAGATACCTTAACAAGATCCCAGGCAAAAATTATTATTGGGCTGCCATCCACTTCTGTAAAATCGATGGTGAACTGTTCCACTGGAACGGGCAATGATTCAACAGGTGCAATAACACGCAGTTCATCATCTTTTGGATAATAGTAGGTCCCCCAATCAGGAATTCTGTTATTGAAAATGATGGTCCATGAGTCGGACTCCGGAATAGTCACAAGCGAATAAAGCCCGGCTTTTAAGGTACCACTTGAAAAGGAAATATCTCTGGTCAACTCAATTTGTGTGGGCTCGTTGGCACCTGTACGCCACCATCGCCCATAAGGCACCAGATCACCGAATATTTCTCTGCCTGCTTTGCTCGGTCGACAATAATCCACCTCCATGTAAATCTCCGATGTTTCATAGATTGCCTTATCTGCAGGACTGTACTTTTTGGTTTGGTATAGGGAATAATAGTTATAGCCGACAATGCCACCCACAACAAGGATGGCAACTAACAACCCATACTTGATTTTTGAATTCATTCCCTCTTAATGCCCGTTAAAGATAGACAATCCCGTATTTAGACTACCCTGATAGTGATGGGTTTAGCAATAATGTGACCAAAAAACTCATTTTCAATTTTAAATCAGAGTTTTTAGTTGTAGAAGGTCTTTTACATATCTTTGCGGCATGGCACAGAATGACGATAATCTACTCAAGAAAATTGCAGGGCATGCGAAGGAATATGGGTTTATTTTTCCTTCAAGTGAGATTTACGATGGGTTGGGAGCGGCTTATGATTATGGTCAGAATGGCTCCGAGCTGAAAAACAATATCAAAGAATATTGGTGGAAGGCCATGGTCCAAATGAACGAGAATATTGTGGGTATTGACGCCTCCATATTCATGCACCCTACTACATGGAAAGCTTCAGGTCATGTTGACGCTTTTAACGACCCCCTGATCGACAATAAGGACTCAAAAAAACGCTATCGTGCTGATGTGCTTATTGAAGATTACGTGGCCAAACTGGAAGCTAAGATCAACAAAGAAGTAGCTAAAGGAGAAAAGCGGTTTGGTGATAGCTTTGATAAAGAACAATTCCTTGCTACCAATCCCAATGTGCTTAGAAATAAGACGAAGATTGACGAAATCAACAATCGCCTCGGAAAGGGGCTTGAAGAGGGAGATTTGGGAGACATCAAGGCTTTGATCGAAGAATTAGGGATTGCTGATCCGGTGTCAGGATCAAAGAACTGGACCGATGTCAGGCAATTTAATTTGATGTTCTCTACCGAACTGGGTTCTGTAGCCGATGGAGCGAGCAAGATCTATTTAAGACCCGAGACTGCCCAAGGAATTTTTGTTAATTTCTTGAACGTGCAGAAGACTGGTCGGATGAAAATCCCATTTGGGATTGCGCAAATTGGAAAGGCCTTTAGAAATGAGATCATTGCCCGACAATTTATTTTCAGGATGCGTGAGTTTGAACAAATGGAAATGCAATTCTTCGTCAAGCCTGGTGAAGAGATGCAATGGTATGAAACCTGGAAGGAAAAACGAATTGCCTGGCATAAAGCACTAGGGCTCGGTGAGGTGAATTATCGTTTCCATGATCATATCAATTTGGCCCATTACGCTAATGCAGCGGCAGATATACAATTCAATTTCCCAATGGGATTCAAAGAACTGGAGGGGATTCATTCAAGAACGGATTTTGATCTTAAAGCCCATGAAGAATACTCTGGCAAGAAGCTCCAATTCTTCGATCCAGCAGAGAATAAGTCGTATGTTCCTTATGTAGTCGAGACTTCTATCGGCTTGGATCGAATGTTCCTGGCCGTTCTATCTTCTTCCTATACTGAGGAGACTTTGGAGGATGGTAGTGAACGGACAGTAATGAAAATACCTGCTGCGCTTGCTCCATATAAAGTGGCAATCTTACCTCTTTTGAGAAAAGATGGTCTTCCAGAAAAAGCAAGAGAAATCCTTTCTGATCTACAGTTTGATTTTAATTGCCAATACGATGAAAAAGACGCTATTGGGAAGCGTTACAGGCGGCAGGATGCTATTGGTACACCCTATTGTATAACAGTTGATCATCAGACGTTGGAAGATAATACTGTGACCATCAGAGATCGTGATGATCTAGGCCAAATAAGGGTTCGAATTGATGAACTGCATGATCAATTGACCAAAACCACATCGCTCAACAACCTGCTTAGAAAACTATAGGAGTTCATGGTACCATTGTAGAGCGAATTCCCTTGAAATTCGATATACTCTGTGGTTAACTTAATTAGTAACTCTAATAGACACAATCTTTCTTCTTTTCACCACAATTAATGCTGCAACTAACACCAGTGTAATGAGTAGATATGTCTTATAATCGATTGGCCTGGTTATGGGTTCGTTGTTGCCATTAACGATCATATGCGCCCAATAGTAAGGATGGGATCGAATGTCGTCTGATTCCTCCAGATACTTCAATTTTGCTTCGCGTAGGGCTGAAGATTTGGATCTCTTTAGTGCAAGATTCTCATAAAAAGTGCCCATTATGTCCGAAGTGCTTTTGTCATTGGCGGTCCAAAGTGACATGGCAAGACTCTTCGCACCAGAGTAGAAAAAACTACTGGCTAAGCCTAAAACTCCTTCACCAGAAATTATTTCTCCAGATCCTGTATTACAAGCACTCAATACTACCATGTCTGCATCAATGTTAAGATTCAAGACTTCGTGAGAGTTCAGGAATCCATCGTTGATGGAATCTTTACCATATGGAGAAAAAACAAGTTTCGAGTACATAGGATCTTCCTGATCGACCAGACCATGACTGGCTATGTGAACTATGGAATAATCAGGGCTGAGTTGACGAAAATTCCTCTCAGTGGCCTCCTGACCTTTTAGAACTCTTGTTTCAAAATGTTCTTCAATACTCTCGACCTCGGTGGTTGTATAAGCCAGAATTCCCAAACCTTGTCTGACTGTATCCTGATCTCTGTAGCTTTTTAAACCATCCTCCTCAAACACAGGTGCAAAAGCAAGGACTTCCCCAATCCTGGAGGTTGTTGATGGGTTTTGCTGTCTGCTTAAGACTGTGAGCGAATTGGCATATTGTACATTATGTGTTCGAATCAGATAGGGTAAGGAGCTGAAGCCAGGACTTTCTTGTGTTTCTTCAAGTATAAGCGTTTCAAAAGGCAGTGTAGCTAAAATACCATCAGGAATAATGATCAAGTCAGAATATTGGGCCAACAGTTCGGAATCTGGCAGCAATTTTCGGGCAAGTGTTATACTCCCTTGGAGTAGTTCAGTTGGATCAGAGCCGGATCGATTTGGGTCAGTGAGCAGGTCAATATACACCCTGATTTCTGTAAGTAAACTGTCATCTAAAACCCTTTTTTCAGCTTTGAAGCCCGATTCTGAGATCATGAACAGGTAGAGATTTGAATTACTGAGGCTATAATGAATCACTAGGTCATTTGGGTCGGTTATTGACCTTTGGGCTTCCTCTATTGAAATGAATTCATCGGAATATTTTGCTTCATAATACTCTGAAAAATTCGATTCGAATTGATCGATTAACGCCTCAAGCTCGTTGTTTAGTTCAAAAATTTTGAGATTATAGTTATCGATCAGTTTTTGATCTGGTGAATCTGCCAGTCTTAGTTTGGCGACCTCCGTTTTGTAATACGAAATGCCCATATGAAGATCCCGCTCCAGATTTATCAATGAATCAGATACTCCGAATTTTATGGTCGCCTCACGTTCATTAAGACTGTATCGAATTAGGTTGGATTTGTTTTTTTCTCCAAACGTGAAAGCCTGAATCAGATAGTTGGGATCATTGGTTTCTTCAAACAGGTTATAGGCTACAGTTAGACCCTGTCTAAAAGCCTGTGAAATCAATGGCCGATGCATTAATCTGTCAGCCGAGTTTTGTGGAGATTGTAAGATAGCATCTGTCAGCCCGTTGGCCTTTTGAATGTTTACAAACGCTTCTTTCAAACTGCTGAAATTTCCTGATTCTTCATATTTAATTTGAAGTGCCTTTGCCTTACCGATTAAGGCCTGAAAATAATCTGCCGGATGAAGTACGTTTGATTCGAAATCAGGATCATCTTCTGACATGACGGACCCAGGGTTGGAGTTGCTTGTCATTGCCAGATCGAAATAATAAATGGCCGAATCCATGCTATTGTAGTCAAGATAATTGTCAGCCAAAGAGGTATAATAATGACTGGTGACAGAACCTTTTCCACCCGAAAATTTGTGGGATAATCTTGCTGCCTCTTTCAGATTCTCAAACCCTTCGGTATTTCCTTGGGATAGTTGAAAATCTCCTAATCTGTACAATGTGTTAATCTGACCGTCACTCTCTTTTTCACCTGATTTTGCATAAATATTCAAGGCAGTTTTGTATAAGTTGTACGCGGATTCTGTCTCTCCTTTCTGAGCGGCAAGGCTGGCCAAAGAAGTGTGGGCATCGCCAGACTTCAGGCTATAATAACCGAAACTGTTAAGTGCTATCTCTAGTGCCTCTTGATAATATGTATCGGCCAGGTCATATTCTCCCAGGTCTTGATGCGTTTGACCTAGTGTGATGAGCGTGGCAAACAGGTCAACGTTCTGATGAGCATTAGCCCGTCTGATGGTTCGTGCCCGATTCAAATAGCTTAATGCCTGACTATGTCGCCCAAGTTGGCGGTAGATCTGACCTATTCCGTCATACACGATTACCAAATTGAACTCCGGTTCATCGAGTAATTCTTTCGTTGATTTTTCAGCTTTGCGTTCGTATTCGAGTGCCTTACTTAACTTTCCAATACGGATCAGATTTTGACCAATGTTATGATAAAGCTGGTAAGAGGTATTTTGTTTTCTCGGAAGCTTCTCTGAAATGACCAGTGCTCTTTCGTAGGCTTCAACGGCCTCTGAGTAAAGTGCTTGTCTGGTTCTCAGATTTCCCAATGCTTGGATTGCCCCTACTTTTGCCCTTAGGACTTGAGGATCTTCTGAATCGCCTATTTTTTCAACAGCCAGTTCAATTGCATTCGCGGCTTTTTCATATTCTCCGATCCAGGTATAAACATCCGCCTTTACCCGAATGGCGATTCCCAGGTCAAGTGGTGTAATGTGCTCTTCTCCTTCGCTTATTACAGTGTCTAATATCTGAATTGATCTGTCGAATTTGCCATAAGCATAGAACTGCCATGCTTTCGAGGTTTTGGACTTATAGAGTTCTCGAAGTTTGCCCTCCTTTTTGAAAGCTTTTTCGCTAAGATTGAAATAGTAAATGGCACTATCAGCGTTCATTACATTCTGATACGATCTCCCAATTTTGTAAAGTGAGTCACCTGATATTTCATTCTGTTGAGAAAATAGGTGGACGGGAAGGGCCAACATTAAGAGGAGCAGCTTGTACTTCATTACATCTAAGGTTGCTTTAGAAAGGTTAGACCCGAATTTTTTCCTATCCAGGGCCTTCACCGGAACTTTTACCGCAAATATCTGTCCGAAATACATTAAAACCACAAAGATTATGAATTTGCCAGGCTTGACGAGTTTGGCGAAGAGCTTGT
Organism: Cyclobacteriaceae bacterium; assembly: GCA_028281285.1. GTDB lineage: Bacteria > Bacteroidota > Bacteroidia > Cytophagales > Cyclobacteriaceae > Roseivirga. The sequence goes on along the minus strand of JANQKF010000038.1, from coordinate 106,715 downwards.
AAACCATTGATATTCATTAAAGATCTAAGGGCTAGCTGGTCAAATGTGTCGTTTTCATTCTTGATCTTATGAAAATAGTCATGCCAATGGCAACGAATAAGATGTAAACCCAAAGTCTGCTGCTTCTCACTATAGGTTGGTTATTTCCGCTTACTATGACGTGTGACCAGTAATACGGATGCCCTCCGAGTTCATCCGTGTTTTGTAAATAGGAGAGTTTTGCCAGTCTCAAGGCATTTGACTTCGGTTTGCCTTCCTCTAAATTCTTGTAGTATGAATCCATGAGCAGCGTGGTACTCTCATCGTTGGCTGTCCAAAGGGTTAGAGCAAGACTTTTGGCACCTGCATAGAAGAACCCACTGGAAATACTCTGTACCCCCTCTCCGGATATGACCTCTCCGGCTCCCGTATTACAAGCACTTAAGACTACCATTTCAGCTGGAATTTTCAAACCCAAAACTTCACGTACATTCAAAAAGCCATCGTTGATTGAATCTACACTATATGGAGAGAAGACAAGCTTTGAGAACAGAGGATTTTCTTCATCAAGCAGGCCATGACTAGCAAAATGGATTACGTCATATGCAGTACCTTTTTCTCTAAACTGAGCTTCTGTTGCCTCTTTACCAAGAAGGGTAGTAGTTTCAAAATACTCGGAAATGTTCTTCACTTCGGTTTGGGTGTAGGACAGAATTCCCAGCCCGCTACGGACTGTATCAATTGTATTGGGTAATTGTGCGTTTTCCTGATTATACACCGGGGCAAATGCGAGAACTTTCGTTTTGCCCGATTCGCGCTTCAGTTCTTCCTGTTTGCCAAGCAGAGTTGCCGAAAGACCATAGCGGATGGAGTGGTCCTTAATCAGATATGGAAGGCTGGCAAAATTGTTTATTTCTCCTTCATGAGACTTTGTAAGAACTTCAAATGGGAGAAGATTTAAGATTCCATCAGGAATAATGGTAAGTCTTTCAAAGGTTTCAAGCCTGGATTCCTCAGGGATCATAACGTTGAGGAAACCCATCGAAAAGTTCTTAAATGTTTGAAGATCTTTGTCGTTTGTGCTGGGGGTCTCCAAAGACTCTAAGAAATCGGTCAGATTGTTCTTAAATTGACTGTCTATAGGAGATTTGTAAAACCGAAACCCCGTCTTGTCTATTTGAATTGAATACAGGTTACGATCTCCCAAATGGTAATTAATCAACAGCTCGTTTCTATCGATGATCTGGTCTTGAACCTGCTTTATCCCGAGGTATAAGTGGTCGTATTTCACTGAAAAGTAGGAAGGATAATTTTCTTTTAAGTGCTGAATTAACGACTCACGTTTAGTACGTAGTTTAAAGAGTTCATTTTCCAGAAAATCGACCTTTGAACTGTCCCGATATTGTTTTTCTACTTTCTCTTTATGGATTTCGGTTTCCAGGTAGGAAAGAGATGAAACGAATTCCTTCTCTTCCAATAACAAAGAATCAGGTACGTCAAGTTGATTATTCTCGCTTATGTTCAGATTGGAGAGTATGTTGCTCGCTTTGTTTTTCTCCATTGAGAGAAACGCAGTACGAGCATAATTTTTGTCTCCGGTCAGTTCGAAAAGTAAATGGCATATCCTTATGGTCAGTGTGGCTGATTCAGAGACGAGCTCACTAGTTTTAAGTTGGTCTGACAAAAGCAGTGGCAGTTCCCGTAGGGCAGCTGTCAGACTATCTGCCGATTGGGTCATATCAAAAGCATGGTGCAACCACTTTTGATCGTTATCCTGATGGTATTTGGCCTCAAGTGCTTTTGCCTTACCCGTTATTGATATGAATTGTTCGTACGGGTGAACTGCATCACCGGCCTTCGGATTAATCAGATAATCAGAATTATCAAAGGTTCTTGAGTTAGCCTTGAGCGCTTCTTGAAAATACTTTAACGCAGAATCGAGTTGATTTACTTCAAGGAAATCGTTCCCCAGGTAATTGGCATGTTGGGTAGGTTCATAGCCCAGTCCATTAAAAGTGGTTGTAAAAAGCTGTACGGCTTCAGACATTTTCTCCAAACCTGGGTCAATCTCGCCAAGATCATAAAGGCTGGTACCCAATTGAAAAATTGCAAAGGCTAAATTGACACTGTTGTACCCTCCGCCTCCAAGCGTTTTGTAGATATCTATAACAGTGTTCTGATAATCTATAGCCTTCCGATGCTGACCAATTGAGCCATATGCATTTCCCAGATAATAGTAGCTTTGGGCTGTTTCAGTGTGCTCTTTTCCATAGTTAGCGAGACTGATTCTTAACGCCTCCTGGCTCACTTCCAGTTGTTTGTCATGGGCATCAATCTTTGCATAAGAGCCCCCTAAATTTCGAAGTGCCATCGGTAAGTACGGACTGTTGCGATTTAATTCTTTCATGATTCGAACAGATTCTTCCATGTACTCTATCGAGGCCTCCGGCAATTCAAGCAGGCGATAGGAGTTGCCTATATTGTGATATAAAAAAGCAATCTGATACGTATTATAGTCTTCACCTATTTCATCGTAAATTTCTTTGGCTCTATTGAAGAACGTGATGGCCTTTGAGGGACGACCCAGGACATTGTTAAGATTTCCCAGGTTATCGTAAGCCAAGGCTCGTTGTGGAGTTTTTAGGTCAAGTGAATCGTAAATTTGCCTGACCTGGTCGAAATAGCCTTCAGCTTTGACCAGATTTTGATTATTAGCATGGGCAATGGCAATGTTTCTGTACAACTGGGCAATTCTTATTTGGCCTCTTTCGGTGTCAGTTTCGTAGGCATGGGACATGGCCGAGTCATAGCTTTGAAGAGCGAAATCAAGTTGTCCCTTAAACTCCTGGGCACGCCCGCGGTATCGAAATGCAAGGAATAGAACCTCCCCCTGCTCAAGGTTCTGTTTTGTCGAAACACTAATGACCGAATCTAATAGACTTATGGATTCATTGTATTGCCTCTTTTCGGTTAGCTCATCCGCTATGTAAATGTCACAAATGAGAGCTTTGGTCAGATTCGACTCTTTGGAGTATTCAATCCTGGCAAGCCTGAACAACTCAATGGCAGAGTCGGGTTTTCTTGAGGATGAATATTCCCGGGCTTTTTGAAAAAGAGAGTCTGCTTTTTCTTGGCCGTGTGCGATATAAGTCGCCAGGGCAAAGCATAAAATGAGATGAAGAAGTCTTTTCATTTGAGAAATGTCTTTTTTAAGGCCTAGCACGTCATTTTAACCAATCGAGTATTTTGACAGCCGCTGTCCTATTGGGGCTGTCAGGGGAGACGAGTTGCATGTAATACCTCGTTGAATCTTTCTGATCAATTAATAAGAAGGCCAGTCCCTTATACCAGATTGCAGGGGAAGCGAAGATGCTTCCTGACTTTATTTGGTTGAGTTTGGATAGAGCCGACTGGGCTTCTCCCAGAGCAAGTTGGCTTATGGATTCATAAAATAGTGCAGTATCGTTTTCCAAAGCTATTCTGTCCCATTCAGCGATGGCCTCTTTGTGAAGACCTTGATCATAATAGTTCATAGCCATATCATGGCCCAAAGAGCCATCTCGTGAGGTAACTCTATTAGGGTAGCTGGAAAAGTGTTGATCGAATAGCGCCCTATTGTCTATGGATTCACTCGGCAATAGAAGGAGAATCAACGTGATGGAAGCAGCCAGGCCCAAAGGTATAAGATATCTCAATTTGCGTGATCTGGCATTAGTTGAGGAGGCTTTCTTAATGAACTCGCCCATCTCCTCTCTTACACCCATCATTCTAATCAATTCCAAATCTTTTTTATACTGATCGAAATCAGCTTTAAATGCTGCGTCTGAAGTCAACCGGTTTTCGAAGTCAAGCTTTTTGTCTTCGGGTAAGGCTCCAGCGATGTATTCATCAAAGAGGTCAGTATAGTTGTTTTCCTCTTTCATAATTTAAATTGATTTTGATCCAAGTGATACCTTTTTACAATATCACGAAGTTTCTTCATACATCGGAGTTTCTTGGTTCTCGCCACTTGTTCGGAGCTCAAGCCGAATTGTGCGGTAAGATCTTTCATACTGTTTTGATGGAAATAAAAACTGATAAGCAATTTTCTGCAATTACCGTCCAGATGGTCAAGTACGCGATGCAATAGTGAAACATTGACTTCAGTCTCAATTTCTTCCTCCTGTTTGTCTACGATTAAGGTGCTAATCTGTATTTTTCTCTTGCGTAGTTCCATCAACCATAGGTTTTTGGCAATGCCAAATGCATAGGTGCTGATTGTAGAACGGTTGTCAAACTTTTTGTGAAGTATGTTTTGATAAAGTATTGCTACAGTGTCTTGAAATAGATCCTCAGCCTCGTCCCTCGTCCCCTTGTTTTGTAGAACTAATGACTTGACTTTTGGAAAGCAACTAGAGTATAGAAAGGCAAAAGCCTTATTTCTCTCGTTTCTGTCTTTGGACAATATGTAGTCAACACATTGTTCAGAATTCATTTCTATGTCTGACTTGAGGTTTTCGCATTTGATCCAAGATCTCTTTCAGTGCCGAGTGCACTTAATTTAGATGGAATTGGAAGAACGAATTTATATAAATATCACTTCTGCTTTACCAGAATTATTAACAATTGAGTGAAATCAATGGATTAGTTCTTATACAATTATTAGAAATGCGATTAAGTAGAAGTATAATTCAAAGAGGTTATCAAATATGAATATGTGAGTGGTTTTTTCTTTCCGATGGCAAGTCTGGAAAAAATATATAGCAATTCTTGACTACATCGAAGATGTGCGATCAACATAGAGATGCAATTAATTTTTAACAAAAACCATTAAACCTATGAGAATCAAAAGCATATTGGTGGTCATGACCCTCTTCGCTGGAATTGGAGGCTTGGCAATTAACGCGAATTCGGAAATCGTACCAGCCGATCCGGACGTTGTCATTGCATATCCGGAAAACGTTGACGATTTCGTCTGCTGTCCTGACATGACCACTGCAAGTGTAGATGTCAGTGCATTTTGTACCGGAACAGAAATTCACACCGTTGATGCTTCCGTGGCAACATGTACAGAGTATGAAGAATCATTTTTTACATGGACCTGGACGCCTATTCAGGGTGCAACTATCACACCGACAAGTGGGGATCAGGCTGATTTCCTGGTGACTGGGGCAGTCGGAACTGATGTGATTTTCAGAGTTAAGGCCGTTTCTTCGGACCCTAGCTGTACTGAACCAATCAAAAGTTATCGGTTCGTGATTCCAATCACATCACAGTGCGGTTGGGAATAAGGACCTTCGTCTACTCGTAAAATTTACAACACAACAATATGGCCATCAAAAGGTGGCCATATTTCCCATTCGTTCAAACTATACACTTATGAAAAAGATTGTTCTGATTATGATGACAGCGGCTTTCATAGTCATAGCGGGATTAAAGAACCCTTCTGAAGCGATGCCTTTGGATTTTGGCTGTGACTGTAGCGCAACCTATAATTTTAAAATGTCTCAAGGGGGCATTTACAGCTCTGGAGATACCCTGAGGTTTGTTGCCGTGCCCATTAATTGTTCTGGTGTGATCTACACTTGGATTGTGGAGGGGCATAATTTTATTGCTACTGGTAGCAGCAACATTCTTGAATATTCCGTGGATCAAGCCTTGCCTATAGGCACGTCTAATGTGACTCAGTATTATGCTGTACCTGATGGAAATGGAGGGGAGTGTCTAAGTCCCGGAATTACACAGCAGGTGACAAGATTAAATTGAGAAAAAAGGCATGGGGTCGGATAGGGCTAGAACAGCCCCATCTGTCCTCGGTTGGTTCTTAAGAATAAATCTGTTCTGAGTTTGGGAGGTTTGGGCTCTTTGAAATACTTGGCCCTTGAAATCTCAACCAGTCGGTGAATAGATTCAACAATTCTTCCTTCACCACTCATTCGTAATCCATATCGACTGTCATTGAGTGAGCCACCATGAGCAGCCTTGATTTGATTGAGGATTTTTTTGGCCCTGCCTGGAAACGCTTCTTTCACCCAGTTTTTAAAGATGACACCAATTTGACCGTTGAGTCTGACCATAGTTGTGCCGGCATTATTAGCACCTGCCTCCGATGCTACCCTCATAATTTCAGGAATCTCATGGTCGTTCAGCCCCGGTATGATCGGACCGATCATTATGTTCACAGGGACATTTCTCTTTGATAATTTGTTGATGGCTGAAAGTTTTGCTTTGGCCGTTGCTGTGCGAGGTTCCAATTTTCTCCTAACCTTCTCGTCTAATGTCGTTAAACTAATATTTATTCCGATCAAGTTCAGATCAGCCAAAGGACCTATTATATCCAGATCTCTGGTGAAGGTGATATTCTTGGTGATCATCCCGACAGGATGCTTGTACTTAAGAAATACCTCTAGCAAACCTCTTGTGATTTTGAGTTTCCGCTCAATAGGCTGATAACAATCTGTATTTCCCGAAAGGACAATTGGTTTAGGATCCCACCTTGGGTTTTGAAGATGCTTTTCCAACAGCTGAACTGCATTTTGCTTTACCAGGATAACTCGTTCAAAGTCAAGCCCCACTCCGTATCCCCAATATTCATGAGTGTTTCGGGCATAACAATAGATACAACCATGCTCACAGCCCTGATAAGGGTTCAGTGAATAGTCCATACCCACATCGGGGCTGTCCACTTTATTTACGATAGTTTTGGGGAATGTGGGGATGTATTGCGTTTTGGAATTTTCCAGTAGCGGTTCGTCAATTCCTTCGATATGCTCTTCCACATACTCCTGCTTCAGAAATCGGTTTTTGACCTGTATTTGAGCGCCTCTACCTTTGAACATTTACTATAATAATTAGTAAACTAAAATAAATAGTTTATTGCTAATTTTTATAGACAATGTTAAAATTCTTTTGGTCCCCTCCCATTTTTGTCATTCTGAACTTGTTTCAGAATCTGAATGATTAAATTGGTTGTCTAAACACTGTCCAATGATTCGAAAACTTATCTCTACAACTCTATTTTTTGTTCTTATTTCCTGTGCACTAGTTGCTCAGGTTGATCTAAAGAAGATTGATAATTATATCTCTAAAGCCCAAAAAGAGTGGAACGTTCCAGGTCTGGCGGTTGCAGTGGTAAAGGATGGAAAAATAGTCCATGCGAAAGGGTATGGAGTCTTGGAAAAGGGAAAATCCGAAAAGGTTGATGAAAACACCCTCTTTGCTATAGCCTCAAATACGAAGGCATTTATTTCTACTGCCATTGGTACCTTGGTAGATCAGGGCAAGTTGGACTGGAAGGACAAGGTAAAAGACCACTTGCCCTATTTTGAGCTATACGACAACTATGCGACAGCTGAAGCAACGGTGGAAGACTTGTTATGCCATCGTCTCGGACTAGGAACTTTCAGTGGTGATGTAATCTGGTATAAGTCCGAATTGAGCGCTGAGGATGTGGTAAAGAGGGCAAAGTATGTACCACAGGCATATGGTTTTAGAGATGGCTATGGCTATTCGAACCTCATGTTCATCACGGCCGGAGAAGTGATCAAGGCAGTGACGGGAAAGGAGTGGAATGAGTATGTGGCCGAGACGTTTTTCCGACCATTGGGGATGAACCGAACCATCACTTCGATTGATGATATTCGCAGCAATGCAGCGACTCCTCATAAAGCGATTCGGGACGAAAATATCGTAATTCCCTGGACGAATTGGGACAATATGGGTGCTGCAGGCGGGATCATTTCGAGTGTAAATGACATGGCGCAGTGGATGATTTTTCAGCTTAACAAAGGTAAAGCAGGAGGTCGGCAAATTCTTGAGGCAAATACCCAACACCGAATCATGACTCCTCACAATAACTTCACAGTTACCGAGGGATCGAAGCGAGCTCGTCCGGGAAGAAATTTCAGTGGGTATGCCTTGGGCTGGGGAGTAAGTGACAATAAAGGGCGCAGGATAGTCGCACACGGTGGAGGGTATGATGGCATGTATTCTCGTGTGGCGATGATGCCGGAAGAAAACCTGGGCGTGGTGGTGCTCACCAACGGCATGCGCGGAATTTCAAATCATATTACCGATTACATCATGGACCGCTACATTGATGCTGAAGAAGTGGATTACTCCGCGAATGCCGTAAAAAATGTCCGCTATGGCATGTATGATCGCATCGATGCCTTGAAAGAGAAAAGAGTGACCGGAACTCAACCCTCGTTGTCACAAGAGAATTACGCGGGCATTTTTTACACGCCCATGTACGGAGACATCTATGTAAAAAACGAAAATAGTAAGTTGAGACTTGAATTCTCGCATGCCCCCCTTCTGAGTGCAACGCTTACCCATTGGCACTATGATACTTGGGAAATCAATTGGGATAATGAACATGCCTGGTTCGGCTTTGGAACGGTCCAATTCAATTTCAGTGCGGGACGTAAGATTTCGGGCATCCATATTGATGTGCCTAATGGAGATATCTTTTTCGATGAATTGAAACTGGAAAAAGTAGAGTCACCTACGATCACAACCAACAAATAAGGCTATGGAACTTAAGGAATTTGTAAAGGAAACCATTATTCAGATTACAGACGGTATCCGCGAAGGCCAACAGTACATCACCGAAAATCAGTTTGGGGAAGGCGTTCGAGATGATAAGGCTAAGGAAATCAACTTTGATATTGCTGTTTCCACCGATACTTCGGATACAGTTGGTGGTGGAGGTAAGATATCCGTAGCCAGTTTCTTCAATGCAGGGGCCAATGCCGAACAAGTGAACAAGAGTTCAAATCTCAGCCGGATCCAGTTCAAACTCTACGTCAAAATCAACGCCAGCTAACCCTTCGTCCCTTATCGTCATTCTGAGGAAGCCCTGTTAAGGGCGACCGTGAGAATCTCCTAATCGATGGGCACCACTTTCGAGGTTGATGTCCACTCTCAGGTGGAGACCCTCTTAGTGAATTATACTCTTCAACTCCTTTAAGAAGACTTCTCATTTCATTCGAAATGACATATGGTAGGAGGGCTGAGCTCAAGCATCCGCGTGACAGTTGATTGATGCAATGGCCATAACTGATAAGGTCAATTCAACTGTTTTGATGCTTGTCTCTTTTTCTTTGCTTCTTTCTTTTGGAGAGGCAAAAGAAAGGAGAGAAGAACCACTCATTACTCTCAGACTACCTCTTTAAACCATACTTTTCTTTGGTCGCACAAAGAAAAGTATCAAAAGAAAAGACGCGAACACCAAAACCATTGGAGTGACCGGTTACTCCAAAAAGACCTGTTCGGCCAATGGTCACGCTGGCGTTCGATCTCCACCCTCCTTTTGGGATGATCCTGAACTTGATTCAGGATCTCCTCCATCCATTTTCAGCCGTTTCGCGATGGCAAGAGAGCATCGTTCATCACGTCATAAAGTGCGTTGATCACAAATCCCGGGCGTTCATCACTCGGAATTCCTAAACCAGCAACCTCTCTCGAGTTTTGCACTCAAATGATGCACCATTTCAATGGTGGAATGGCAAAACTCAAAGAAATGAAAAGCAGAAAATTAACATGGATCATAGCACTCAGCTTGATCCTTATCCAATTCGGACAAGCACAGGAGATTGCTTTGCCCGATACCCCGGCTGGCAAAATGGCCAAGGCTTTTTTCGAAGCCTTTAATGCAGATGGTGATGAGGCCATGCGCGAATTCACCGAGAAGTACCGAACCAAAGCCGCACTTCAACGAGTGTCCTTAGATGATCGAATGGCTCAGCATGGGCAAATCAAGGGAATGCTTCAGCAATTGGAGGTCAGACAAATCGTCAAGAGCGAAGAAGCACAGTTGACCGTGCTGACCTTTTCGGAGGCCACTGGAGCTTGGTTTGAAATAGGGTTTACTCTAAAACAAGATAATTATGAGTTGTTAGAAGGGTTTGCTTTACAGCCTTCTACGGCACCCAAAGAGGTTGGAGATGAGGGCTATGGAGAATGGCAGGATTTGGGAGACCTTTTGAACAAAGTGGTCGAAAAAGAAGGGTTTCCAGGTATTTCCATGGCCGTGATAAAAGACGGTCAAATCAAAGAAACAGCCGTGGCAGGTGTTCGAAAAATCGGCACAAATGATGCTGTACAAATTGTTGATCGGTTTCATATTGGTTCGATTACCAAGTCGATGACAGCCACATTGATTGGTAAACTGATAGAAGGTGGAAAGCTCGAAGGAACTTCGACTCTGAAATCCCTTTTCCCTAAAATGAAGATGTTGCCGGTATATGAGTCGGTGACCGTACATCAATTGCTGACACACAATGCCGGAATTCCAGGATACTTGACTGTTAGTGATGAAGTAGAAGCTGAGTTAATGGCACTTCCTGGCAATCCGACCAAGAAGCGATTGGCATTCGCGGAACGTGTATTAAATGAAGAGCCCATTACTACTCCCGGATCAGCTTTCGCCTATTCCAATGCTGGATATGCCATTTTAGGAGCAATTTCTGAAAAGGTATCAGGAAAGTCGTGGGAGAAGCAATTGGAGAAAGTAGTGTTTGGACCACTGAAGATGAGCACTGCGGGTGTCGGCTGGCCGAAAGACCTTAAGGGAGGAAATCAGCCTATAGGACATTATGATGAGGCTGGACAGTATAACCCTCATGCTGACAACAGTTATGACCTAGGCGCTTATATTGATCCTGCAGGAGATGTACATGCTTCGATGGAAGATTTGGCCAAATATGCCTTGGCTCATATGAATGGAGTGAATGGAAAGTCAGGAATCCTGAAGGCTGAAACGGTGAAGTGGCTGCATGCGGTGCCAGAAAAGAGGAATTATGCCGCAGGATGGTTTGTGATCGTGCAGGATGGCGAAACCATACATGCTCACAATGGTAGTGCGGGTACTTTTATGGCCATGATGCAAATTTATCCGGATACCAACGAAGGCTATGTGATTGCCGCCAATGCCGGTAGCCTGGCCATAGATGGCATCTTCAAGGAAATCGTCAAATTGTATCGAGCCAAATCCAATTGACCAAACGTCATTCCGAGGTAAACGTAGTGACGAGGAATCTCCCTATATCAATAAGGAGATTCTTCGCTTTGCTCAGAATGACGAATCATGAAGTCTTACTGATATTACCTGTCTGTCGGTAGACAGAGACAGGTTTGAGCATCTTCTTTTTGAATAAGGCTGAACTTGTCTTCACTTTCTTTGCTCGTCCAAAGAAAGTGACAAAGAAAAGACGCGAACATCAAAACCATTGGGGGCATTGTTGTGCCATTGTCCTATTCATGTGGCCAATGGTCACGCTGATGTTCGATCTCCGCCCTCCAAAGGGAAAAGTCACCCTGAACCTGTCTGCCGACAGGCAGGCTTGTTTCAGGGTCTACTCGGTTGAGGAGAAATTACCAAGAATAATTCCTGTATTTTAGACCATGCTTAAAAAGCTAAGCGACACCCTTTCCAGGGACACCTATATTGTCCATATCCTTTTCTGGATATTCTTTGCAGGTCTGTTTTTCCTGGCCATATCAAGAGTAGAAACCACGGAAAAGTCCTTTCTGATTGTTGGCTCTGTGTTCCTGCCTATGGTGCCTGCGGTATACCTTCATTTTTGGATTTTCAACCGCTTACTGCGGAAGAAGAAATTTCTGTTTTATTTCCCACTCCTGCTTGCCCTAATTTATGTGTTTGGATTAGCCATCGAATGGACAGCTTGGAATTTTGCTTTTAAAGCGGACGACACCGCAGTAGTGGCGGGCCAATTGTCCGTCCTGACCATGATCGTGGTGAGTGTGGTGATCAGACTATTCTTTGAAGGGATGGCGGCCAAAAACAAGCTGAGTGAAATTGAAGCTGCACGTTCCCGTGCGGAACTGGATTCTCTGAAAATGCAGGTCAACCCACACTTCTTGTTCAATTCGCTGAACAACATTTACGGCTTACTGATGGAAGATCAGGGCAGAGCAGGTGACTCCTTATTAACGTTATCCGGATTACTGCGATACCTGATTTACAGTGGTAATCAACCCAGGGTGAGCCTGGAAGATGAGGTGAAATTCATTGAAGATTATGTGGCCATGGAGCGCCTGAGACTGGGAGAGAAATGTAGAATTGAGGTGAAGAAACTGGGTGACTTCTCCGGGAAGCAACTCCCACCATTTATGTTGATCCCCTTTTTGGAGAACGCCTTCAAACATGGAACCTATTCTACAGTGGAAGAGAGCTTTATCAAGATTAACCTGGAAGCAGAAGATAATAGACTTTCCTTTGAAATCAGAAATAGCTTCAAGACACCAAAGGATAAGTCAAACGGTGGACTGGGTATTGCCAATGTCCAACGAAGACTCGAACTTGAAATGCCCAATAAGCATACTTTAGGTATTGAGAAAGTGGAAAATGTATTTACTGTTAAACTGCAATTAGAGGTATGAGATGTCTGATTGTTGATGACGAACCCATAGCCCGCAGCATACTTGAAAAGTATATAGCGAAGACCCCCTCCTTGGAGTTGGCGGGTTCGATCGACAATGCCCTGGACGTCTTGAATTACCTGAAGGAAGGTACTATCGACCTGATGTTTTTGGACATCAATATGCCGGAGTTTACGGGGATTGACCTGCTCAAATCCATGCGTAACCCTCCGGCAGTGGTCATCACCACGGCCTATTCTGAGTACGGGGCGGAAAGCTACGAATACGATGTGGTGGATTATCTGATGAAGCCTATTCCTTTTGAACGCTTCCTTAAGGCCATCCAAAGGGTAGAAGATCGCAAAGCCGAGCACCAAGCGCAAACCAATCCACCGCATCTCTTCCTCAAAGAAGACCATACGACCCACAAAGTATTGCTTGCTGACATTTGCTATGTCCAGGCCTATGGCAATTACATCAAGGTCTTCTTAGAAGACAAAACGCTCCTCGTCCGCAAGACCATTGCCCAAATGGAATCCGAAACCAAAGATCATTTGATCCGCATTCATAAGTCCTATTTGGTTTCCCTTGCTGCCATCCAGGGTGTTTCAGGGAATGAAGTGATTCTCAATGAAGACCAGAGACTGCCCATTGGGAAGGTGTATAAGAGGGGGGTAGAGTACTTGAGTAATAACTAGAAAACAATACCCTTTTATGGTAAAACCTTTTTTTAAATGCGACATATTAGTGCTGGGCGACAAATCACTGATGGTCGTTGTAAGAGCGGCAAAGATCAATAGAGGGCTTGAGATATGTCTGGAGTACTTGTTCGAGGGTATCTTTGTCATTTTCAATAATCTCTCGAAGATTCTCAATAAGGTTTTCAGTGTCAAATGTTTCTCTAAAGGTTTCGTTTAGAGCATATGCAACATGTTCCGCACTCCAACCCAAGTCTTCAGCAATTATCTTAGCTTCTAAATCAAGCCTACCCCCCATTCTAAATACTTCGAGAAACCAGGACGATTTAAGTGTTCGAATAATATCTTCTACTTCTGAAATAGAACTTCTTCCTTTTTTCACCTTGAAAATTGAACCATGATCGTCTTCTCCTAAATCAACAATTTCGGCAAAGGCACTGTGTATGATTATAGGAGTTCTGAGGTTGTTACTTATCCAAGAAATTTCCTGAACAATTTCATAAGGGCCTTCTCCATCAATTTCCTCATGCTCCTGGGCTAAATCCAGAACAATACAGTCAACAGAACTCCAATATTCATCTGACGCATTATATATTAATTCCTTCAACCCGCCCAGTCTATCAAAAGCTTCAAATTCAAAAGCAAAACCTAAATCACCAATGCCATTTTTGAGTTGCTTTATTATTTCTGGATCATTTTCAAAAAGTAGTATTCTAGTCATTTTCGGCATCTTTTAGTTGTTGGGCAATTATCATAGCGGGGCCGTAATCCCTGTTCTCAGCCTCAATGGTTAGGCCATTCCGCCCTAGAATGTTCCTTGTAAACGTAAGCCCTAATCCTGTTTTGTTCGTGCCTGGCTTGGTCGAAACCCCATACTCAAAGATTTCATCAAGCAAATCCGTGTCTATCTTTGGCCCGTTATTGCTCACTACAAGTTTGTCTTCTTCCAAACTCAGGAAAATGACTTTTTCTTCGGTTTCGGAGGATATTAGCCAAAAAACAGCATTGTTGATGATGTTCAAAAAAGAAATCCAAAGAGCATGTTCATTTGCTTTCATCTTATAACTCTCCAAATTCTCGTTCATCTTAATCTGTATTGAGTAATCTGCAATATCTCGCTTGTACAAACGGCAGACTTTTTCAAATGTACGAGCAGGAGCAAAAGTTTTCTTTTTTGACTTCCCAATGGCCGGTTGAAGAGACTCCTTTAAATCATCAATGGTATCTATTGCAACTTCGAGGTTTTCCAACTCATCCTTTATTTTCTTTTGTACCGCTTCAGGCGAAATACGCGGAACTTGCTTTTGTATTGTTGCTTCACTTCCTCCAAGAATGGTTAGTGGCTGAGCAAGTTCATGATATATCAACTCTAGACTATTACCGAGTGAGGCTAGACGTTCAGATAAGTTGAGATTTTTCTCTGCATTATCGAGCGCTGTATCGAATTCGGTCAAGTAAGATTTCGTTTTATCAACGATTTCATCATCCGAAATTCTTGAAACAATAAAATCGATGTATGCTTGACTACTGGGTCTTGAAAAAGGCTTCGTTTTGGGCCTGCCTAAGTTGTTTTTCAAACGATAGTTATACCGCTTTTGTCCAATATCAGCTATTAATCTACGTAAGTGTTTCTGAAGCTCAAGGAAAGCTGCATTGTCGTAGAATCCCTCCCTATTTGTCTTTTCCTTCAAACCATCATTCTTAGGAGAATACAAATAAATGTAACCCAGCATCTGATTTGGAGTTATATTTTTACCAGGATCTGATACCCTGAGTTGTGCCAGTCCCATCCAATCGAGAACTTCTTCACCATATGGTTTGACACCAAATCCATTCTTTGATATGCGCAATCCCGCCAATTCGGTGAGTATTTTTCGAACATTGGAGTTGGATTTTTCTCCGAGAATTTTTGCCAGCTTGTCAATACTATCTTTCTCTCGGTCATATACTCTGATATCAAAATAAAACGAACCTGCACCTCCCGTTTTCTCCTTTTTATCTGATTTTTTGTCTTCTTCAGCTGGAATGTTGAACGCAACAGTCTTGTCATCATCGATGAGTCTGTTATATGTAAACCGACCTTCTACTTTTCCATCATCATGGACTTGACCAATTATTCTATAGTCAAACCCTTCAACTATTCTTATTTCCTTAACACTTTCAAATTCAGAGGTAAGTGGATCAAAATCGGCTTCAAGGTTTGTTGCATATTTCAAATCGAACGTGCTACTTTCGTTTGCCAGTGAATAAGATTTTTTCACCAAACCCAATTTTATTAACTCACTTTGGATTTTCCCGTTCAGTTGCAGGGGAGTTATAAGTATTTCCAGTGACTTTAAGATCGTTGTATCGCTTAGAGATTGCTCAATTTCTGTTTTCGAAAAATCATCCTGCATTTTTTTGTAAAGACCAGGGTTCAAATCTTCGACAACTGCGATGGTTCCTTCTAAAAATGAGTCACATCTCTTTCGCAAAAATTCAGAAAGTAAACTATTAGACCGGATTTTTCGAAGTTCGAGAGAATGACTAGGCTCAAATAACTCTTGAAATGATCTTGTTTTCCCTCCAGGAAACTTGATTTTACTTAAGAGGTCGTCTGTATGAAACTGTGCAGACTGAAGGCTTAACCAATTATACTCTTTGCAATTTGATGTCTTGGAAATTACTGTGACTGTTTTCCCCAATGCCATCGCTGCTAGTCTGCCTATACCCTTGTTCCCTAAGAGGCTTCTTTCAAATATTTCACTTCTTGGATTTTCCCTTTTATTGCTAACACCTGGTTGGAGCCAATCACCGAAAAGAATAGTATCATCCATTCCACTGCCATTGTCCCAAATTATTGCGAATGAATCTTCTGGAGTCTTCTCAATATGAATGTAAACATGGACGGTAGTGGCATCGGCATCGTATCCATTTTTTATCAATTCGTTAATCGCAGATGTCGGATGACCGATCAACTCTTCTCCCATTTGGATGATTGACCTTGCTCCTGGCTCGAACGAATATGTCTTGAATGTTGCCAATCTATTCTTTTAACTTATTGCGAATTCCGTTTGCAAGAACCTTTGACAAAATAGGAGGCACCGCATTGCCTATTTGTCTAAAAGCAGCAGTTCTGGGACTCTGTTCCTTTATTCCTTCAAAATAATAGTCGTCACTAAAGGACTGTATTCTCGCAGCTTCTCGAATTGAGATGGATCGATTCTGTTCCTTATCGGGATGGATGTAGTGGTGCCCATCCTTGGCAATATGAGCAATCATTGTGTGCGGCTCTTTGCCAACAACTTTAAACCGATCCAAGAAGCTCCTCACATTTTTTTGGGTTCTCATATTTGCCGGGATGTCATCATTTCTTAAACGATTGCCATTATTAAGCTCTTTGACGGCCAAGTCGTAAATGGCCAGATCCCTTTCGTTTTGAGGTCGGGTTATATGTTGAGTTACAAATGGAAATCCATTTCTTATCTGCATCTTTTTCAGATATTCAGTTGGTTTTGATGCATAGTAACTCAAGCGCTGCGTATGCCCGGGTTTAATCATTTCGAGATCGGAGAAAATATCATCTCTAAAATAGTTTGGTTTAATTTTTTCGAAAGTTGGATAGCTAAAATCAATATCAGAGCGCCAACCGATTATTATTACTCTCTTTCTATTTTGGATGACTCCGAAATCACGTGCATTGAGTACTTTTGCATCCACCTCGTAGCCCAAGTGTCTGTAATACTTTTTAAGATTCTTGTAGTGCTTCCCATTATCGGATGATAAAATTCCCGGGACATTCTCAAAAATGAAGATTTTTGGAGTGTATCTTCTCAAGAACCTTCCATATTCGATATACAGAGTTTTCCTTGGATCATTTTCCTTGTCTTTAAGAACCGCACGACCCACCACAGAATAGGCTTGACACGGAGGACCGCCAAGTATTAGATCGACTTCACCATTGCCATTTAATCGATCAATATCTGAGAAAATTTGATCATTATCCTTTCCGATTTCCGCATGAATTACCGAAGAAAGAAGGCCCTCCGGAACATTATTATATAATTCTGACCGCGTTATATTCCCAGCTAAATAGTCAGTATAAATTTCCTCTTGGTTTGAACTTTTGAGGTAGTGAAAGCAAGTGCGTGTTCTGAGAGTAAAACACGCGGAACGGTCGTATTCGACATGAGCTATTGGTTGAAATCCCTCCTGCACAAATCCTTCAGACAATCCGCCAGCACCCGCAAATAGGTCAATATACCTCACGGATATGCAATATGGGGAAATACTTCAAGAATCCGAAAGATTTTCTTTTATATGCTTATTTTTATTTTAAATGGTAATATTTGCAGTGTATTTTGTCGAAAAGCAGGCTTTAATTCACATTCCCAAACAGTGACTACGTTCCAATTAAGATTTTTAATTTCGAGATAATGCTTTTGGTCACGGGCAATATTGCCGTTGATTTTCTCTGTCCAGAATTCAGTCCTTGTCTTGGGAATCTTAAAATACTTACATCCTTTATGTCCGTGCCAGAAACATCCATGAACGAAAATTACCGTTCTGTATTTGGGCAAGACGATGTCTGGCTTTCCGGGTAGTTTAGATCCCTTGTAGTTCCCGTGAAGATTGTACCGGAACCCTTTGGAATGAAGATATTTCCTTACCAACATTTCAGGCTTGGTATCCTTGCCTTTAATGCGGCTCATATTATAGCTTCTTACTTCAGGCTCATGAACATCTGCCATAATCAAAGTTATAAAATGAATTAACCAATCAGGGCACTTCTTCTGTTAAAGGCTTTCATTATTTTAGCCAAAATTTTCTCCATGAACTGGACCTCCCTGCTGACCGGGGCTACCCCAAATACTGATCATAACCGTACGGTCTTCGACCGTGATTTTGACCGAATTATCTTTTCCGATCCCTTTCGCAGACTGCAGGATAAAACCCAAGTACACCCGCTACCAGAGCAGGACTTTGTGCATACCCGTTTGACACATAGTTTGGAAGTTTCCAGCGTGGGACGTTCACTGGGAAGAGAAGTCGGGACCAAAGTCATCGAAAAACATCCGGAACTGAAGGGCCAGTTTTCAAGGCATGATTTTGGAGCGATTGTGGCCGCAGCTGCCCTGGCTCATGATATCGGAAATCCCCCATTTGGTCACTCGGGAGAGGAAGCCATATCCGCTTTCTTTAAAGACGGACCGTTGACCAAAAGACTTCAAGGCCAACTTTCAGAAGAGGAATGGGCCGATCTGGTCAGCTTTGAAGGCAATGCTCAGGGGTTTAGGTTGTTGAATAAAACAGGTCATGAGGGATTGAAATTAAGCGAACCTACTTTAGCGGCATTCACCAAATACCCACGTCCTGCTAAGATTTCAGCACCGGACAAGTCCAGAAGAAGCCAGAAGAAATTTGGGTATTACCAGTCGGAAGGAGAGACGTTCAAGCGACTTGCGACAGATTTAGAATTAATTCAATTTTCAGAGAACCAATGGGGACGACATCCCTTAGCCTTCTTGGTGGAGGCAGCAGACGATATCTGTTACCACATCATCGACCTGGAAGATGGCTGCAATCTTGGGCTGGTCTCATTGGAAGAGACGGTCAAACTGTATGCTGCGATACTCGGAGATAAGTTCTCCCAGGAGAAACTTGATAAGATTCCAACCCAAAAGCAAAAAGTAGGGGTGTTGAGGGCACTTTGTATCCATGAGTTGATTGGTCAATGTGTCGATCGATTTATGGACGAGGAAGCCAATCTCCTGAGTGGTGACTTCGATCAGTCCCTTGCTGATGTGATTCCGGCTAAGGATGCGCTGAATGAAATCATCATGGTTTCCATTGAGAAGATCTATCGCAGTCGGACGGTGCTTGAAACCGAGGCGGCAGGCTATGAAGTGCTCTATGGATTATTGGAGGTGTTTACCCTTCCTGTCCTGGAAACCTTTGAGGGAAACCCGACCCACAGAAGCAAGGCCTTTTTCCGTCTACTCCCTAAAGAAACCCAGATTGAGATCAAGTCAGCCCCTAACATTTATCTCGCCCTTCGTTCACTCCTTGATTTTATTGCGATCATGACAGATTCTTCTGCGATTGCGCTTTATCGTAAGGTGAAGGGGATTAGTCTTCCAGGAGGAAGATAAGTCTACCGAACTCAATCCTGAACAATTCAGATGACGTCACTCTGATCCCGAACACTCGGGGGAAAGAGTCTCATGTCAGCTAGACGGAGATTCTTTCAGTCACCAGTTTGCCGTTGCAAACGGGTTTCCTCAGAATGACGTTTTCAAAAGTTACATATGTCATCCTGAACTTGTTTCAGGATCTTTAAGACTAGAGAGATGCTGAAAGAACTTCAGCATGACTTTCTGTTTGGAAACTAGGAATTATGATTGCTCAACTTTCTTTTGACCAACAAAAGAATCTCGTAAATGAACAAGGAGATTTCTCGGTCGCTTCTCTTCCTCGAAATGACGGTAAAAAATTGAGTACGAAATCATATTTAAATTCCTGATTCTCAACCCTCAAAACAATAAGAAAGTATTACCTTTGTGGTCTTGTTTGAAAATGTGGACTAGATTCCCCCATATCATCCTGAAAAACAGGCTCCTACTGATGGTAATTTTATTGCTATTTACCGTCTTTATGGGCTATAAGGCAAGGAATGTCGAGATGGAGTATAACTTCAATACGGCAGTCCCTGACACGGATCCTGATTACCAGTATTTCAAAGCCTTTAAAGAGCGATTCGGAGAAGACGGCAATATCATCGTTTTAGGACTCCGGGATAGTGCCCTTTATGAGCTCGATAACTTCAACCGCTATCGGGAACTATATGATCAATTGGTGGCGATTGACGGTATCACCAATGTGGTATCCATAGCCGATTTGCAGGCCATAGTGAAAGACACCGATAACCGGTCATTCAAGCTTGAGCGCGTGATGCCCGAGCCTGTGAAGACCCAGGCAGAACTGGACCGTCTGCTTGAACAGATCAACGACCTGAAAATCTATAGTAGTCAGCTAATCAATGAGGCCAATGGAGCAACTCTTGTCCTGATCAATATGGACCGGGAAGTGCTGAACTCTGAAGGGCGAAACTTTCTGGTTGACGACATAGTAGCGTTGGGCTCGTCTTTTGAAAAAGATACTGGTATTGATCTGCACTACTCGGGCATGCCCTATGTGCGAACCCAGATGCAGTACAAGAGTAGGGCAGAGCTCAAGCTTTTTGTGGGCTTATCCATTGGGGTGACTGCATTAATCCTCTTTCTCTTTTTCCGGTCGTGGACGGCTGTTGTCTTCCCGTTGATTGTGATTGGGGTCGTGGTAACCTGGGTACTCGGAACTATCGGTATCCTGAACTATAAAATCAGTATTCTGATAGGGCTGATCCCATCGATTATAGTGGTGATCGGAATACCGAACTCGATCTACCTGTTGAACAAGTTTCACCAGGAGTTTGCCAGACATGGAAATAAAGCCAAAGCTCTGAGCAGGATGATCCGCAAGATTGGGTTGGTGACCCTAATCACCAATTTCACAACGGCTATTGGTTTCCTTGTCTTGATCTCTACAGACATCAAACTACTTAAGGAATTTGGACTAGTTGCCGGGATTAATATCCTGGCCACCTTTATTGTATCCATTGTTTTGATTCCCGGGATCTTTTCCTATCTCCCGGCTCCTCGACCTCATCAGTTGAAGCACCTGGAATTTAAGTTTATTGGTAAGTTTTTAACATTGTTGGACTTGTTGGTACACCGACATCGCTATCGTGTATTCGGAGCCACTGCTGTTTTTGTGGGACTGGCGATTATCGGGATGCTCAAGCTCTACTCGGTTTCCTATATGGTGGATGACGTACCGGAACAGTCGAGCCTGAAGCAAGACCTTTACTTCTTCGAGGACAATTTTAGTGGGGTGATGCCGCTCGAGATCATTGTCGACTTTGGGGAAAGAAGGGCCACATTGAATACAAGAAACCTAAGACGTGTCGATCGGCTGGAGAAAAAGCTCTCAGAGATCCCTTATGTCTCTCAACCTATCTCGTTGGTAAGTTTTGCAAAGGCGGTGAGGCAGGCCTACCATGACGGTGACCCAAAACGATACAGTCTCCCGAGCCCGGGTGACCGCGGGGCAATTCTAAGCTACCTTTCCAATCAACAAGAGGGAGCGAGTGACCTCCTGAGCTCCTTCGTGGACAGCACGGGTCAGGTGATGCGGGTTTCCCTGAAAATCGAAGACATTGGGTCCACCAAAATGGACTCCTTAATCACGACTGCCATCGAACCTGCAATCGAGGAAGTCTTTGGGGATACAAGTACACAGACAAGCGTAACCGGATCAACACTCCTGTTTATCCGTGGGAACAAATTCTTGATCGAGAATCTGCGCTTCTCATTATTACTGGCCTTCCTGATCATCGCAGTGATCATGGCCATCCTGTTTGCGAATGTGCGAATGATCATCATTTCACTGATTCCAAACTTCATCCCACTGCTGATCACGGCCGGAATCATGGGGTATTTTGGTATACCATTAAAACCGAGCACTGCACTGATATTTAGTATTGCTTTTGGAATATCCGTAGATGATTCCATCCACTTTCTGGCCAAGTATCGACAGGAATTATTTGCCAATAAGTTCTTTGTACCGGTGGCGATCAGCAAGAGTATCAAAGAGACCGGAGCAAGTATGACGTACACATCAATCGTGTTGTTCTTCGGTTTTGTCATCTTCGTTTTCTCCGGATTCGGAGGTACAGTGGCGTTGGGAATTTTAACGTCCTTGACGTTGTTCTTTGCCATGCTGACGAACCTGACTTTGCTACCGGCATTGTTGATGGTTTTTGATAGTGGAAAACGAAATCAAAATATCCACCCTCTGATTGAGCACTATGAGTTCTATATCGAGGATGAAGACGAGGAGATTGATACCGAGAGCTTATTAATAAAAGAAAACGACCCCTTCGTGGGGACTACCTATAAAGACGAAAAAACACCTTTGAACGAGGAGTAAGAAGTGAAAAAGTACAACGAATACAAGAATCCTGATTACGCGAAAATCGGAGCTGATGTCGAGCAGTTTTGGAAAGACAACGGCATCTTCGATAAGTCTGTAACCAGTCGGGAGGGACAGCCCACCTTTACCTTCTATGAAGGTCCCCCATCGGCTAATGGTATGCCAGGTATTCACCACGCAATGGCACGGACGGTTAAGGATTTGTTTTGTAGGTATAAAACCCAAAAAGGCTTCCAGGTTAAACGAAAGGGAGGCTGGGATACTCACGGTCTGCCTATCGAACTACAGGTAGAAAAAGAATTAGGCATCACCAAAGAAGATATAGGGAAGAAGATCTCTGTTGAAGAGTACAACAAGCAATGCAAGGAGACGGTGATGCGCTATAAGGATGTTTGGGACTCAATGACCCAAAAGATGGGCTACTGGGTAGACCTTGATGATCCTTATGTGACTTATGAAAGAGACTATGTTGAGACCCTTTGGTCTTTACTAAAGCGTCTTTATGACAAAGACCTGCTTTACAAAGGGTACACGATTCAGCCATACTCACCTGCGGCAGGTACAGGACTTAGTTCACACGAACTGAATCAACCGGGTACTTACCAGGATGTGAAGGATACCTCCATGACGGCCCAGTTCAAGATTGAGGGAACAGAAAATGACTTTTTCCTCGCGTGGACTACCACGCCATGGACTTTACCTGCAAATTCAGCGTTGGCTCTGGGTGCTGGCATCACATATGTGAAAGTCAAGACGTTTAATCAGTACACTTTTGAGCCGATTAACGTGATTCTGGCAAAAGACCGAGTTAGTGCTTACTTCAATTCTAAGGCAGCAGACCTTAAGGTCGAAGATTACGAACCTGGGGACAAACTCATTCCTTACGAGATCATTGAAGAATACAAAGGAAAAGACTTGGTGGGGATGTCATATGAGCAATTGATGCCGTATGTACCACTTCCAAAGCCGGCATTCACTACTGTCATAGGGGATTTTGTGACTACTGAAGATGGAACCGGTATCGTCCATATCTCCGCTACTTTTGGAGCAGATGACTACCGCACCTGTATGCAATATGGTATCCCTGGAGTCTTCGTGAAAGATGAAGAAGGCAAGGATGTGCCGATAGTTGACAAGCAAGGAAGGTATGTAAAAGAGATTACTGATTTCGCAGGCATGTACGTCAAGAATGAATACTATTCTGACGAGGAGCGTCCTGAGAAATCGCTGGATGTTTTGATTTCCATCAAGTTGAAGGAGGAAAACAGGGCGTTCAGAGTGGAGAAATACGAGCACTCCTATCCGCATTGCTGGAGAACTGACAAGCCGATTCTCTATTATCCACTGGATTCCTGGTTCATAAAGACCACTGCTTACAAGGAGCAATTGGTGAACCTGAACAAAACGATCAATTGGAAACCCAAATCAACCGGTGAGGGACGTTTTGGCAATTGGTTGGAAAATTTGGTGGATTGGAACCTGAGTCGATCAAGATTCTGGGGCACCCCATTGCCAATTTGGGTGTCAGAGGACAAGAAGGAGCAGAAATGTATTGGTTCTATTGCTGAACTGAAAGAAGAGGTAACGAAGTCAATTGAAGCGGGCTTTATGGACGAGCAGATTGGAGACGACTTCGATTTACACCGGCCTTATGTAGATAATGTGGTATTGGTGAGTAGTACTGGTCAGAAAATGTTCCGAGAGCCTGACCTTATTGACGTTTGGTTTGATTCTGGCGCTATGCCCTACGCCCAATGGCATTATCCGTTTGAGAATCACGACATATTCGAAAAGAGCTTTCCCGCTGATTTTGTAGCGGAGGGGGTTGACCAAACAAGAGGTTGGTTCTTTACGCTTCATGCTTTGGCAGTGTTGTTAGAAGAAAGTGTGGCCTTCAAAAATGTGGTTTCCAATGGTCTTGTTTTAGACAAGAATGGAAACAAGATGTCCAAACGATTGGGCAATGCAGTAGATCCGTTTGAAACCATTGATAAATATGGTCCGGATGCCACGCGTTGGTATATGATTTCCAATGCCAACCCGTGGGACAATCTGAAATTCAACATCGAAGGGGTAGGTGAGGTGCAGCGAAGATTCTTTGGGACTCTTCAAAATACGTATGCCTTCTTTGTCTTATATGCAAATCTGGATGGCTTCTCTTTTGAGGATGCACCAATACCAATGGATCAGCGTCCTGAAAGTGATCGCTGGATTCTTTCTCGTTTGAATTCATTGATCAAAGAAGTGGATGCTGCTTATGATGATTACGAGCCAACTCGCGCGACTCGTCTGATCACGGATTTCGTTACTGATGAGATGAGTAACTGGTATGTTCGCTTGAACAGAAAAAGATTCTGGAAAGGTGAATACAACGAGGACAAAAAAGCAGCTTATCAAACGCTTTATACATGTTTGGTCACAGTGGCCAAGCTTGGAGCTCCTGTCGCACCATTCTATATGGATCACCTGTATCGTGACTTGAATGGAGTCAGCAATCTGGAAAATGCAGAGTCCGTTCATCTGGCTGATTTTCCAGTTGCCAATGAGACAGGGATAAATGCCGACCTGGAAGAGCAAATGCGTTTGGCGCAGACCATTTCTTCTTTGACGCATTCGTTGAGGAAAAAGGAGAAGATCAAAGTGCGTCAGCCATTGTCGAAGATCATGGTGCCAGTGTTGGATGCGACCACTAGACATCACATTGAAGCGGTGGAAGACTTGATTATGTCGGAGGTGAATGTGAAGAAGGTAGAATATATCGATGACACTTCAGGAGTTTTGGTGAAGAAGATTAAACCAAACTTCCGTAACCTGGGTCAAAAGTTTGGACCGAAGGTAAAGTTCATCGCTGGACAAGTAAATCAGTGGGGAGCAGATGAGATTTCAGCAATAGAGACAAACGGTTCGTATGATTTAACGATTGAAAGAGAGGTGATCACATTGGCTTTGGACGATGTGGAAATCTCCAGTGAGGATATTCCAGGTTGGTCAGTGACCAGTGAAGGAAAGGTGACTGTCGCGCTGGATATCACCATCTCAGAAGATTTGAGAGAAGAAGGGATTGCCAGGGATGTGGTCAATCGAGTTCAGAACCTGAGAAAAGATTTAGGGCTCGATGTACAAGACAAGATCGATATTAGCATTGTGAAGAACGCGGAATTAATTAACAATGCCTTAAAATCGAATAAAGAATATATTTGCCAGGAAACACAAGCATTAAGTCTTGAGTTGGTAGAACAATTAGATGCTCCAAATCGTGTTGAGATAGACGACTGGGAGTTGTTGCTAACGATCTCGGTTAATAATTAAGAATGAAAGTTTCCAATGAACCAAAAGAATATGTCACCCTGAATTCATTTCAGGGTCTGTTTATTTGGGTTGAGATGCTGAAACAAGTTCAGCATGACAGGACTTTTAGGTTTAATACAATCATCTAAATGAGCAAAGTGAAGCGCTTTAAATACTCAAAATACTTTTTTCTGACAATTGGTATTATCATCATCGACCAGGTGGTGAAGCTGTTGGTACATAACAATATGGCCCCGGGCTCGGCCGGAGAAATTCATGTATTCGGAGATTGGTTTAAACTTCACTACATCCTTAATGAAGGGATGGCCTTTGGCATTGAGTTTGGATCCACATACGGAAAACTGGGCCTCTCCTTGTTCCGAATCATTGCAATGGCTGTGATTGCTGTTTACCTCTATAAAATGGCAAAGAAGGGCCTTCATTCCGGGCTCCTTTGGTGTGTGGCACTGATTCTTGGAGGAGCCATAGGCAATGTAATTGACAGTACCTTCTATGGAGTTCTTTTGGACAACGCCTCGCCCGATGCCATAACCCCTTGGTTTCACGGTCAGGTCGTTGATATGTTCTACCTTGACATTTGGGAAGGTTATGTGGCTGATTGGGTGCCTTTCTGGGGAGGAAAGAAAATGGCACTTTGGCCGATATTCAACATTGCCGATGCTTCCATTTTTGTAGGTGTCGCTATCATTCTGATTTTTCAAAAGCGGTTCTTTGCCAGCACTTCCTCACCGGAAACTGCTGAAAACGAGCCCACCCCTGAGCTCAACGAAAGCTAAGTTCTGTTATACTTGGTGCTTATATTCGTTATCTAACAGATAAACAAAGTGCTTACACGGTAGATTCTACGGGTAGCTGGTTACATAATTGTTAATTATAGCGAATCAGTAGCACTATGTCATTCTAATTTTATATATTAACTAATTAAATAGTTAAACAACCTATCATGAGAAAACTAATCTATTCACTCTCTGTACTGGCCTGTTTATGCCTTTTCATCAACACCGGCCAGGCCTTTCAGCAGCTCCCAACAAGTCCGAATGTCAAAATTGGTAAGTTGGACAACGGCTTTACCTATTATATCCATGCTAACCCAAAACCTGAAAATCGAATAGAGTTCCGATTGGCGGTTAACGCAGGTTCACTTCAGGAAGATGATGATCAACAAGGGCTTGCTCACTTTTCAGAACATATGCTCTTTAATGGAACTGAGAATTTCAAGAAAAATGATCTGATTGACTTCCTTCAGAAAATGGGTCTTGAGTTTGGTGGAGACCTGAATGCATACACAAGTTTCAATGAAACAGTTTACATATTGCCAACACCAACTGATGATCCTGAGAATTTGGATAAAGCAATGTTGGTATTGAGTGATTGGGCGTCCAAAGCCACTTTTGATAACGAGGAAATTGATAAGGAAAGAGGCGTAGTAATGGAAGAGTGGCGATTAGGTCGTGGTGCTTTCCAAAGAATGCGTGAAGCCACCTGGCCGATCATCTTTAAGGGCTCAAAATATGCCGAACGACTTCCGATCGGAAAAGCAGATATAATCCAGAATGCTCCCTACGAAGCTTTCAAAAGATTCTACCGAGACTGGTACCGACCAGATCTCATGGCTCTGATTGCCGTGGGTGACTTTGATCCTGCCGAGATGGAGGAGAAGATCAAAAAGAATTTCTCAGGGATAAAAATGCCTGCCAATCCGCGAAAGCGTGAGGAGTACGGCATGCCTGATTTTGAGGAAACGCGGGTTGCCATTGCCACTGATGATGAAAGTACTGCGAATACAATTGCGGTAAACTATATCACTCCAGGTACTGAGGAGCCTAAGCAAGACCTTGAAAGCTACAGAAAGTCATTAGTTAGTGGATTGTTTTCCCAGATGATGAATCAACGTCTTCGGGAAAAGACACAAGAAGCTAATCCACCGTACTTATTTAGCTTTAGTGGATATGGAAGTTCATTGGTAAGGAACAAGAATGAGTACACAGTATATGTAAGCGTAAAGGGTGATGAATTTGCCAGGGGATTAAAGGTGGCCATGGAGGAGAATGAACGTGTAAGGCGCCATGGCTTTACTGCTGGTGAACTGCAAAGAGCGAAGGCTTCCTATAAGAACTCATTTGATCGTGCAGCTAAAGAGGCAGACAAAAGAGAATCCTGGAGAATTATGAACAGCTATGTTGGGCATTTCCTTAGAAAGTCTTCAATCATGAGCCCACAGCAACGCCTTGAGCTTGCTGAGCAACTCATTCCGACCATTCAGCTTGACGAGATCAATGGGTTAATCAAGGGATGGTTAACAGATACCAACCGTACGATTTCAATCAATGCGAAAACTGATAATGAGGGAGGTATTCCAACCGAAGACGAGCTCATCGCCATTTTGGATGGTGTTAAGAATGATCCTTCTATTGAACCTTATGCCGAAGAGGAAATTGCATCAGCTTTAATGACTTCTACACCTAAAAAAGGATCCGTCACTTCTTCTGAAACTAATGAGGTAACCGGGATTACAAAGATGACATTGTCCAATGGAGTGAAAGTCTATCTAAAACCAACTGACTTCAAAAATGATGAGCTGAGAATGACAGCGTATAGTTTTGGCGGGACTTCCCTTTATTCAGATGAAGAATACCTCAATGCGAGCAATGCTTCAGCGGTTGCTTCGGTTGGTGGCCTTGGCGAATTCTCCTCGATCGACCTTGGAAAATTCATGACTGGCAAAACTGCGAATGTCCGTGCATTTATCGGGTCTTATGAGGAAGGACTTTCCGGAGTGTCAAGTATGAAGGACATGGAGACATTCTTCCAGCTCGTTCATATGCGCTTCACTTCACCCCGTGCAGATGAAGAGGCGGTCAAAGGTTGGGCGAACAGGATGAAGCAGCAATGGACCAACTTCAAGTCAAGTCCTGATTTTCAGTATTCATACCAGTTAAATGACTTCTTGTTCGAAGGGCATCCGAGAGTTGGTTTCCCTGATCCGGAAGACTTTGATAAAATCGATATGAATGAGGCCTTGAGAATCTACAAGGAACGCTTTGCAGATGCTGGAGATTTCACCTTTGTATTCGTAGGTAATATTGATATGAATAAAGTGACTCCTTTGCTGGAGACTTATATCGCTAGTTTGCCGGCTAATAATAGTGATGAGACTTTTAGAGATGTGGGAATCGAGCGAAGAAAAGGCGTAATCGACAAAAACTTCTACCTGGGAGTCGATGAAAAAAGTAGTACCACAATTTATATGTCGGGAGATTATGAGGTAAATCTCGAGGAGAATGGACACATGAATGCTGCCGCCAGAATTCTGACCAATAAGATGATTGAGACCTTGAGAGAGGAGATGGGGGGTGTTTACGGAGTAGGTGCGAGATGGAGTCCATCAGAAAGACCAAAGGGAACTTTCTTGTTTACTATATCATTTCCATCCGGCCCTGAAAATGCAGATGCATTGGCAGAAGCAGCAATGAAAGAGTTGGAAAAAGTAAAGGATGGAGATTTTACCGATGAAGACCTCCAAAAAGTGATTAAGGCTAGAATCCAGAACTTTGATGAAGGCAAAAAGACAAACAATTATTGGGAATCAATGATTGCTGCTTATTTGAAATCTGGCAATGATCTTGAGTTAATTCTTAAGAATGCCGAAAGAGCAAATGCGATTACCAAAGAGAAGATTGTCGCTACTATGAACAAATACATTACTGGAGAAAATGTGATCAAGGTGGTGAAACTTCCTGCCTCTTATAAAGGCAAAGATTTGAATCAGGAAATCAAGAAGAACTAAATAAAGAGTAGAATAAGAAAGAAGAGGCTCCTCATTTGAGGGGCCTTTTTATTTTATGATTACTTCGTTGACAATGGGTTTGCCAAACTCTTTAGTTAAAAGCACAAGAATTCGATCTCGAGACATATTCAACTCATGACGAAGTGGGGCAGAGGTCAGATACACAAACAGCTTCTTATCCTTAATATAGATTTTGCTGGTCCGCTTGGCAATGGCTGGGCCCATTACATTTTCCCATGAAGCCACAAGGTTTGCTTCATCAAATTTATCCTCAATATGGTAGGCCTTCAGCATATTGCGGATAGCATTACCCACCAATTCAGGTTCTCCCATTCGGCCATTACCGGATTTTCGATTCGTCAACGTAATATTCTGTTTGGGTAGTAATTATTCAGCTTTGGGCGCACTGAATTTGCAAAGTGATGCAAGTTAGTTAATCTTTGGAACCTCAAGTACGATTTGGTTTATGTTTTTGAGAAAACTTCATAACATTCCTGACAAGGTCAAATGGTTATCACTGGAATTACTAGTGGTATTCATCGGGGTTTACCTGGCCTTCGTTTTCCAAAGTTATTCAGAGCAGCAGGCGATTGACAAAGAACGAGAAAAAGTCTTTGTGAGTTTGAAAAAGGAGCTGGATCAATTGCGGATGGAGCTACCGCGTTTTGCTGATTTCCAGGAAGGCAAGGTACAAGAATGGGACAGTATTGCCGATGGAGGCAAAGTGGCGCCATTCTACGGCTGGCGCTATATTGAACCACAGTATAATTTCAGGGTGATTGAATATGCTATCGATCTGGAAGGAATAGACATTATTGACTTTGATCTTTACGAGAGTATTCTTGAGTTGTATTCTACAATCAAAAAGCTCGAACATGCTGAGCGCTTAATGACTGAATATGCTGGCCGTTATAAAAACATCCCAACCGGCATCGACAAGAGTAGTGACATGGCAAAGGTACTCGAAGCTGAGAACAGGTTGATGTTTTTCAAATTCCGGGTCTTTGCCGGAGACAGAACAGGAAATCTCAGACGGGTCGCAGAACTGGCACAGGATATCGTAGACATCATCAACGAAAAGCTTGGACCTGCGAAAACACGCGAAGTTGATATAACGCTTTTAAAACTTTACCTGGAGGCCGATCTACCCGAAAATTTTGTGAAGGAGTCCTTTGAGCAATATTTTCCCCAGTACTCTTACGAGGAAATGAAGAAAGAGGCTATAGCTCAGTAAATACGAATAGGTCGGCAGCTATTTTATCCGCGAGCAACTTTCCATTGTTGGTCAATGTGATAAAGTCGTCCTCGATAAATATCATGCCTCTATTTAAAAGATCTGTCAGATAAACCTCATGCAATTCCAACAGATCAATCTCATGATGGGATCGAAGTCGTTCCAGATCAATACCCCATTTTGTTCGTAGACTGGTCAGGATATATTCATTGATACGATCCTCTTCGGTGAGGTGCATCACTTCATAAGGAATTTCTCCTTTTTTCAGTGATTTCAAATATTTGGCGTTGTTGGCAATATTGGCTTGTTTGAATGTACCATCAAATGAATGTGCAGAAGGTCCTACTCCCAGGTATTTTTCCTGTTTCCAATAGTTACTGTTGTGCTGAGAATGATATCCAGGTTGTGAAAAGTTCGAGATTTCATATTGTTCATAGCCGTATTTGTCCATGGCACCCAGTAGAATTTCAAACTGTTCGGCAGCATAATTTTCGTCCACATCAGCGATTTTACCTCGTTCTACCCACTTTCCGAAGGCCGTTTTGGGCTCAATGGTCAGGCAATATGCTGAAATGTGTTCCGGTCGCATTCTCACAATCTTTTTCAAATCGAGTTTCCAAAGCGAATGATCTTGATGAGGTAAGCCATAGATTAGATCGATACTGATGTTTTCAAAGCCGGCCTTTCGAGCATTATAAAAGCATTCCATTGCCTCCTCAGATGTGTGGGCCCTGTTGGTCCATTTTAGGTGTGGATCATGAAAGGTTTGGATTCCAATGCTTAATCTATTGATATGATGTTGATGAAATAATTCGAGTTTCTCCGGAGTGAGGTCATCCGGGTTAGCCTCAAGTGTAATTTCGGGATTGCTCGATAGATCATGCTCGAAGCGAATGGTTCGCATCAATCGCTTAAGTTGACTTTCATTGAGTAGGGAGGGAGTTCCACCACCAAAATATACAGTGTGCACAGCCTCTCTTTCCAGGTAGTCAAATTGCAATTTGAGCTCTTCGCAAATGGCGTCTACCATATCATCCATTTGCTGTACTGATTGCGTAAAATGAAAATCACAATAATGACATGCCTGTTTGCAAAAGGGGATATGGATATATATTCCGGCCAAAGAATCGTTAATTTAACGTCAAATTAGACGAATGTCGGTTTTTTTTTCAAGGTTCCTTTCGCTTTGCATCCTTATTTTCTTCTCCTACAATGCATCGGGTCAAGAACAATTCGTACTTGAAATTAACGCTGAAAATGGCAAGGAAGATTTAATTCGTCAATTCAAGGCACCGGCAACTATGCAGGATTCAAGCCGACTGCGGTTGGAACTTAGAAATTACCTCAAATTTCTTCACGAAGAAGGTTACCTATTGGCTACGGTAAAAAAAGTAAGCTTCGATGGGAATAAGGCCGTAGCTAACCTCTCCATTGGGGAGCGATTTGAATGGCTGACATTAGAACCTGGGAACATTGAAAAGTCACTACTAAGAAAGATTGGTTATAGCGAAAAGGACTTTCTAGGCAAGCCTTTTAGGATCAAGGCTTTCACCCGTTTAGAAGAAAAGCTACTGAGTTACGCTGAAGAGAATGGTTATCCCTTCGCATCCCTGAAAGTCGATTCATTAATGATTGTTGATAATCAACTTGAGGCCATTCTGCAATTCGATACCGGACCACCAATTCGTTTCGATTCCTTACAGATAAGAGGAACTACAAGGGCTAAACAAAAATTCCTGGAAAAATATCTCGGTATAACCCAAGGAGCACTGTTCGATCAAAAGAGGGTAAGAGACATAGGTCGAGCACTTAACAATCTTTCCTATTTGAGACTATTGGAACCACCTCGATTGACTTTTCAAAACAGCGAGGCAACCATTTTTCTAAACCTGGAAGAAAGAAAAATCAATCAACTCGATGGTATCATAGGATTCCTTCCCAACTCTTCCAATACCGGCCGTTTTCTGGTGACCGGACAGTTTGACGTGGAACTATTCAATCCTTTCGGGTCTGGAAGGCATATAGGAATTCACTGGCAGAAACTCAATACCAACTCTCAAAGTCTCGCTCTCGACTATGAACAGCCTAACATCTTCAAGGGCCCCCTTGATCTTGACTTGGACTTTGATTTTCTAAAAGAAGATACGCTGTTCACCAATAGGACATTGAGAGTCGATTTGAACTACAGGCTCAGTGGAACGGCTTCATTCAGTGCCTATTCGGATTTCAAAACTACCAACCTACTTGCCACTTCGATCTATGAAGGAATTACCGAATTACCTGACCTTGTAGACTTTGATTTCAATTCTTATGGCTTACGATTCAATTGGCAAAAATTTGATGATGCTTTCTTGCCTAAAGACGGATTGAGGTTGTCGATTGAGGGTTCTGCCGGAAATAAAAAAATAGTCCAGAATAACGGTATTGCTGCCGAACTCTATCAGGGGGTGCGCCTAAAGACCTTTCAGTATACATTTAATTTTTTAGGAGAGAAATACACCAAACTTGGCAATCAGCTCACCTTGCTGAATCGTCTTCAGCTTGGCGAGGTGTTCAACGATAGGCTGTTTCGCAACGATGCTTACAGGTTAGGTGGATTTAATAGTATCCGGGGCTTCAATGAAAATTTCTTCTTCGCCACTTCTTATGCCTTTTTAACCACAGAGTTTCGATTCTTTCTCGATGAATTTTCATATCTCTCCCTTTTTGGTGACTTGGCAAGGTTGAAAAGTGAATTTGAAGGGACTGATCAAACTTTTTCACCCGTAGGTCTTGGAGCCGGAATTAGTTTTTCTACCAATGCAGGTATCTTTAACTTTGTATATGCACTGGGATCCGGAGGTGATGGAACTGGCATTAACCTATCATTGTCCAAAGTACATTTCGGATATGTTAGTCGTTTTTAGTTAAAAGTAAATGGAATCAATTGCATTAGAGCGAAATGTACTCATTACTGTATCAATTCTGTTGCTAGTTCTATATGGAACAATAAAGGTTTTGTTTCCAAAAGCGTTCGGCATCAACTTTGATTTTTCAAAATTGGTTGTATTCCGATTGCGTGAGGAATTTGGAAATACATTAAAGCCCTTCTCGCAAGGTCAGCTTCTATTATCGGGGGTATACGCATTGACACTAGGATATGTATTGTTATTTCTCGGAAGGAACCTGATACAAACTGATTCTGTCCTTACAGTCCTCTTTGAAATCAATGGTTTTTGGATGGGAATCTTAAAGTGGCTTTTGCTTTCATTCAGTGCCTTCCTTCTTATCTTTCTTAAGTTCGGATTTCTGTACTTGGTCGGTTGGCTCTTTAATCTGGGAGGAGGCATCTATCGCCAATTCACGGATTTCTTCAACAGTTCTTCGGTTTTTTTGTTGGCCATTTCATTCCTTCTATCACTTGTGCTTTACAGCCAGCAAATAGATTTCGTAACTATGGCTAATTTGGTGATGCCGATGCTGGTGTTTTTCCTGTTTTACAGGACTATCTTGATTTATTTCAAGCTCTTACAAGTCAGTGGTTATAGTAAGTTATATATATTTTCGTACATTTGCACGACCGAATTAATACCCCTTTTTATTGGGTTGAAATATTTGATAGGATAAGGGAAAACCAAGGAGAAAAAGCAGGGATTACCAATGTCGAATAGCATTACAGAAGAAAGGCTGAAAGAGGTAAAAAGTATACTTGTTTCACAACCGAAACCTACGGACGACAAATCACCTTACTATACACTAGCCAGAAAGTATGGAATTAAGATCGACTTCAGGCCGTTCATTCAGGTTGATCCAATTGATGTTAAGGAATTCAGAAAACAGAAGATTGACATCTTAAGTCATTCTGCGGTGATTTTTACCAGTCGCAATGCTGTAGATCACTTCTTTAGTATGTGTAAGGCGCTCAAAATTGAGATGCCAACTGACATGAAATATTTCTGTATTTCTGATCAAACTGCCAATTACCTTCAAAAGTATATCGTAGTAAGAAAAAGAAAGATTTTTACCGGTTCGAGGACCGCCCAGGATCTTATTGAGATTTTGAAGAAGCATAAGAACGAAAAGTACTTGTTTCCTTGCTCTAGCATAAGGAAAAACGATATACCCGAATTCTTAAGTCAAAATGGCTATGATCATACTGAGGCAATCATTTACGAGACCGTTGCCAGCGACTTGTCAGACTTGGATGATGTTTACTACGATATAATCGCTTTCTATAGCCCCTCGGGTATCAATTCACTTTTTGTGAATTTCCCGGATTTCGAACAAAACAACACCAGGATTGCGGTATTTGGCCCCACAACGGCTAAAGCTGCTCGAGATGCACAGCTTATTTTGGACATTGAAGCACCCCTTCCAAATGCACCATCTATGACTGGAGCTTTAGAGCTTTACATCAAGAAAGCGAATAATTTGGGTTAAATTTTCGAAACCCTTAAGGGAGGCCGACAGTTATCTTGTAATATATTGGAGCCAGACTAAATATTAGGTTATTTTTGGCGTTACAAGACTATGATAAAATACGCTAGATTATTTCTAGTTATTGGGATTACGCTCTTCAGCGTTAAGCTCTCCGCACAGCAAGATGCACAGTTCACACAGTACATGTTCAATCCATTGTACTATAACCCTGCTTATGCCGGAATGAGCAATGGAGTGGAACTTACCGCCATTCATCGATCACAATGGTTTGGGTACGATGGAACAGTCAATTCCGGTGGAGCCCCCAACACACAAATGATAAGCATTAACAACCCGCTTCCACAGTTCAAAGGAGGTGCTGCTCTATATATTTCTAACGATAATCTTGGGCCATCTAACAATTTTGAATTTCAGCTTTCTTATGCCTACCACCTCAACCTTGGAAATGGAGGCACTCTAAGTGCTGGAATCAAAGGAGGTTTTTATTCAAGCAGTTTGAATTTTGACGAATTGGTTTTCGTAGATCCAGGAGATATTGTAGCGGGATTGAGTGGTAAGGAGTCTCAGGTAGTACCTGATCTCGGTGTAGGGATATTTTATAGAAAAGGAGATTTTTTTGGAGGTTTGAGCGCAAATCACGTTATTGGAGGGAATTTTGACTTCGGAGAAGATCAAATTTCCAATCAATTAAGTCGACACTACTATTTAAGTGCGGGTTATGACTACAGAATTAACTCGCAGTTGACGATCACCCCAACCGTTTTCATAAAAAGTGTAAGTCTGGATACTTATAGTTTTGATTTAAGCGTTATTGGGAAGTACAACGAGAAATTGTGGGCTGGTCTTGGTTATAGACAGTCAGAATCAGCATCCGCAATGTTCGGTTACAATGTATTAGGTGATCGATCTTTGACATTGGCATATGCCTTCGATTTTATAGTAGCAGATAGGGATAGCAAAGAACCTACCTCTCACGAACTGATGTTGATTTATAATTTTAAGTCTTCAGGAAGAGATAGAATAAGAAATCCCCGAGGTCGTATCATAAGAACTCCACGCTACCGTTACTAATCAAAAGTTTTGCCAAGGTTAAGTTTTATAGAATTTTCAACCGTTGACTGGATAAATAGGCATAAAATATTAATTTTCGCACTTCATTTGGCTGATACACAGCAGATAAGGCGAAAGTAGGGTCAAACAAACTATGAAAAATTATATTTCAATGAAGAGATTTTCAGCGACCTTGCTGATCGTGATGTTGATAATCTTCACTTCTAGTTGCTCTATGTTTCAGGGCTTTTTGGGAGGAGGAATGAGTAAAACCGAAAAGTTGAATAACGAAGGTCAACTGATGGGTGTACCAGACAGGGAAGGCTGGATTCAAGACGTGCCCCTTGGAATGGTACCAATTCGAGGAGGTACTTTCTACATGGGTCAAGCAGATGAGGATGTAGCAGCGACTCAGATTAATTTTAACAGGCAGGTTACCATCAGTGCTTTCCTGATGGACTCAGAAGAGATTACCAATAATGAATATCGACAGTTCATCTATGCTGTAGAGGATACTGCCAGCCAGAACTATCTTAATTTCATCAAGCCCGACACTACCGTTTGGTCCACAGACTTCTCTTATCATATGGGAGACAAGATGATGCGCTACTATTTTATTCATCAGGCTTTTGATGATTATCCTGTAGTGGGTGTGAGCTGGGATGCAGCACAAGAATTTGCAAAATGGAGAACCGAATGGTTGAATACTGGCTTACAAAATGTTGCCAGAGACTCATTGCCTCCGGAGGCATTGATGCCTAATTTCAGACTACCTACTGAGGCAGAATGGGAGTATGCTTCCAGAGGTGGGAGAGAAATTGTGAAATATCCATGGGGTAGCCCTTATGTATCCAATAAAGCGGGTTGCTTATTGGCCAACTTTAAGCCAGGAAGAGGTAACTTCATTAATGACGGTTATACATACACCGCCCCAGTGAATAGTTTCCTGCCAAATCCATTCAACTTGTATAACATGGCGGGTAATGTTGCTGAATGGTGCCAAGACGACTTCACTCCGGTTTACAATGCCCTTGTATGGGATTTGAACCCGGTATATATAGAAAAAGATCCTAATAGCTTACACTACGATAAGAAAGTAGTTCGTGGAGGTTCATGGAAAGATGTCTCCTACTACTTACAAACAGGTACAAGAACCTATGAATACCGTGACGTACGGTCTTCTTATATAGGATTCCGTTGTGCCATGGATTATCTGGGAAGTGGAAGCCAGGGATTTAGTTATTAACCTAAACACAAGAAAATAGATTTCTTCAACCTAACTTATTAGTAAAATGTCTAACAAAAAATCAGGATTTGCCGCTAATTTTTATGAGAACATTATGCCTAAGATTTATGGTCTTGGTGCTGCAGTTGTGATCATAGGGGCAATGTTTAAGCTAAACGGATACCCGTTTGCAACAGAAATGCTAGTAATAGGTCTCTCAACCGAGGCGATTATTTTTGCACTCAGTGCTTTCGAACCTAAGCATGTGGAACTAGACTGGTCCAGAGTTTACCCTGAACTGTCTGGTGAGGGGCCAGCTCCAAAAAAAGGACAAGGAACACCTTCACAACAATTGGACAATGCGCTTGAAAAAGCCAAAATGGGTCCTGAATTATTTGAGAATCTTGGAAAAGGCATGCGAAATCTCGCAGACAACGCTTCTAAGATGTCAAACCTTTCTGATGCAGCAGCAGCCTCTAGCGATTATGCCAATAACGCAAGGAAGGCTTCTGAGACACTAGGTAATATGAATAAGTCATATGCTTCTACTGCCGCTGCACTGACCGAAATGGGTAATGCTGCAAAAGGAGCAGGTGCATATCAAGCTGAAATTCAGAAGGTGACTACAAATTTGAGTTCCCTTAATAAAGTATATGAGATGGAGCTTCAGGATGTGAATGGTCACATCAAAGCATTGAATAAATTCTATGCCAACATTGCCAATGCAATGGAAGGAACTGAAGCTGCAAGCAAGGAAGCTGAGCAGTTTAAGGCTCAGATGAACAAACTAAACAGCAATGTTAGTTCACTAAATAAAGTGTACGGAGCAATGCTCTCCGCTATGAAGTCATCGACTAACCCACAAGGATAATCCTATGGCAGGAGGAAAAGAAACCCCAAGGCAGAAGATGATCGGGATGATGTATCTCGTTCTGACCGCTCTTCTCGCCTTACAGATTAAAGACACGGTTCTTGAGAAATTCGTCTTGATCGATGAAGGGCTCAAGACTTCTAATGCCACCTATACACAGGCCAACTCTCAGTCAGTTGCAGGAATTCAAAAAGCCTATACGGATTTGGGGGCCAGTGAAAATGATAAACCGGTGGTGGATGCAGCTCAAAAGATAAGAGAAGAAACTGGAGAAATTCTACAATACCTCGAGGATTGGAAAAACCGAATAGGTGAAGAAGTAGGAGGCCCTGAGCCTGATGGTCATTACACCAGGGCTAAGCTTAAGAAGTACGAGGAGCCATCCAGACTTTTGGTAGAAGATAATGGTGCTGCTGATTTGAAGAAACGATTGGATGACTATAATGCAAGCATCCAGCAAACAGCAAATGGCGTGCTTACTGAAAAAGGATTTCCAGCATTGAACTGGGGGTCATTGGCCCTGGCGGCAAAGGATATTCCGTTTTACCAGGCCAATCCAAAGCTTTCAAAGGAGGACTTTGCGCATTTGAACTTTTATAAGTCACCGTTAGCCTCTGTTTTGGCGCAATTGACTTTTTTCCAAAACCAGATTCTCTCAAGAGAGTCTGAAGCACTTGGAAAGTTGGGCAGTGCAATTGGTGCGTCAAACATTAAAGGGTTTGACCAGATTTCTGCAACCGTACTTCCGACATCGAACATTGTAACAGCAGGTACTGACTTTGAAGCGGAAATGTTCCTGACAGCGGCTTCGTCTTCGTTGACGCCAACAATGACGTTAGGAAACAGAGCTCTTCAAGTGGATGCGGCCACGGGTAGAGGTCAGATTAAATTCAAGGCATCGGCAAGAGAAAACGAGTATAACGATCAAGGATTAGCTAGAAAAACTTTCAAGGGTGTTGTGAAATACCAACAAAATGGAGAAGATGTTGAGACAGAAGTTACTCACGAGTATTTTGTGGCCAGGCCGACAATTGAAGTTCGTTCCGAGTCAATTGAGACTTTATTGTTGAATTGTGCTAATAACTTAACGATTGATGTACCAAGCTTAGGGCCTGCTTATCAGCCGTCATTTACAGCAGATGGAGGTTTGAGCATCCCAGGATCACAAAAAGGACAGTTGACGGTTGTACCAAAGTCTGCCGAAGTGAAGATTGGTGTGAGTAGTGCGGGGACATATATCGGAGAGAAAGTCTTTAAAGTGGAGGCACCACCAAGACCTGACTTTCAGGTATTTGTTGATGGAAAAGCCTACAATGCAGAAAAAGGTATTACGACTGCACCAAGGCAGTTCAAATTATTGTTGATACCGGACGATAACTTTAAGAGAAAATATCCTGAAGATGCCAGGTTTGTGGTTTCGAAAGGAAGAATTTTAAGAGCTACAGGATCGATTGGTAAAGGCTCCATAACAATTAGTGGACCAACTGTCGATGCGAATGTAAACAGCCTTAGAGCTGGTGCGAAGGCTGGAGATCGCTATGTTATTGAGATCGATGAGATCATCAGAGTGAATTACAACAATGAGCGAATTCCAATGCCTTATAGGAAGACTGTAACAATATCAATGAACTAGAACTATGAAGTTGAGATCTTTTCTTTTGATTGGACTATGTGTGATTTCGTTCGGATTGAACGCGCAGGAGGATAGTGTGGCCATACGTGGCGACTACAACCGTAATTCTGTACGACCGATAAGAACGGAGGACATTATGTTCAGAATGAGAGTATGGAGTTGGATGGATTTGAGGGAAAAGGTCAACTCGAGATGGACGGCTCAGGGTAATGAAATCGTGAAATTATTGCTTCAAGGAGCGATGGACGAGATCGATGGTATTACGGCTTATAGGGCTGACTCTATTCGTAACCCTGAAGGTGACTTTCTTGATGAGGACATTATTACTCCTCAACAAGTACAGGCGAGAATGAAATTGCCTGAAGAAGACGAGGGTGATTTACCGGGAGGTGTAAATATTGATGATCTTCTGGGAAGTCTTGGAGGTGATTCTACCAACACCGGTGGAGCCAACGCTGAGGTGAGTCCATATTACGAATACAATGATATCATGTTGATCGAGATTTGCGAGGATTTCGTCTTTGACAAAAGAAGATCA
This sequence comes from Cyclobacteriaceae bacterium, assembly GCA_028281285.1. Lineage (GTDB taxonomy): Bacteria > Bacteroidota > Bacteroidia > Cytophagales > Cyclobacteriaceae > Roseivirga. Next base: position 66,597 of record JANQKF010000038.1, on the reverse strand, counting down.
AGAGCCTATTGGGATATTCAATCCATATCCATCCTGTTGCATCCGGCACAAACTCGAGCGGGAACAACTCAGGTAATCGCAAGATTCAAGTATAAGGACGTGGTGGAATACTTTAAAAAATTCCCCAAGCAGGCAGCATGGTACAATGCTCAGAATCCTGGAAGACCGCTTAGTTTTACAGAAGCGTTCGATCTAAGAATGTTCGATTCTAGACCTATTCGATATTCTAATCCGGAAAATGGTCGAATTGAAGATGTAGAAGGAGTTCAGGGCTTAAATGCGATTTTAGCTTCTCAGAGATTTAAGAACAAACTCCTTGAGTTTGAGCACAATCTTTGGGAATATTAATACGATTAGGTTGAAAAAACTAAGGGAGTCAATCGGCTCCCTTTTTTTGTTTAAAATAGTCGATAACCAGGTTGGTTTTTGCCTTTCCAATCAAGAACTCAAGATCTTCTCGCTTCGCCTGTTGGATATTGCTCATTGAGCGATATTCCTTAAGTAATTTGTCGACTGTAGAAGTGCCAATCCCCTCAACGGTTTCCAATTCAAATTGAAAACTGTTCTTGCTCCGTAGATCACGATGAAAAGTAATGGCAAATCGATGAGCTTCATCCCTCAATTTTTGGATTAAACGAAGTGATTCTGACTTTTTATCGATGTGTAGTGGGAAACTGTCTTCCGGATAGTAGATCTCTTCAAGACGCTTGGCAATACCAATGATGGGTATTTCTCCATAAAGCCCTAGTTCTCGAAGCGCATCACATGCTGCATTCAGTTGACCCTTGCCTCCATCAATAATCACGAGTTTTGGGAGAGGGGCTTCTTCATCTAACAATCGCTTATACCTGCGTCCAACAACTTCGGTCATGGATGCAAAGTCATCGGGTCCTTCTACCGTTTTTATCTTATAGTGTCTGTAGTCCTTTTTGGACGGCCGTCCCATTTTGAAGCACACCATTGAAGCCACGGGATTGGTTCCTTGAATATTGGAGTTGTCAAAGCACTCGATATGGGTAGGTAGTTCCTTAAGTTGCAAGTCTTCCTGCATCTGCTTCAGCACTCGATTCCCTTTGTCTTTTACATTTTCCAGTGACTGGTACTTTTCCTTCTTGGCAAACAAACCGTTTTTCAATGAAAGTTCGACCAACTTCCTTTTGTCACCACGTTGTGGCACGTGGATATTGACCTTGTCAGTTTCTAACTCAAGAGCCTTGTTTACTACCACTTCCTTGGCTGAACTTTGATATTGGTCACGCATTTCAACCATGATCAAACCCAAAATCTGTTCATCGGTTTCATTGAGCTTCTTCTTAATCTCGGAGGTTTTAGAAAGGTTGATCGTGCCATTCTTTATCCGCAGATAGTTGACAAATGCATATTTTTCATCCGAGACTATGCTGAATACATCTACATCGGAAATTTTAGGACTGACAATTACTGATGATGTCTGGAATCTATCTACCAATTCGAGCTTTTCCTTGAAGAATTGGGCCTTTTCGAAATCGAGTTCTTCGGCTGCTGTAGTCATCCGATTCTTGAAGTAGTTTTTCGGAAGGCTCAGATTTCCCTTAAGAATATTTACCGCTTGTTCAATGTCTTTGAGGTAATCTTGTTCATCCTGAAGCCCTTCACACGGCCCTTGACAGTTTCCAATATGATATTCAAGACAGACTTTGAACTTTCCCTTGGCGATGTTCTCTTCGGTTAGATCGAAGCGACATGTTCGCAACGTAAATACATTATTTATTAAGCGAAGAACATTATTCATCGCTTTGACACTGGTATACGGGCCGTAGTAGGTGCCTTTTGAAGGGATGAATTTTCTGGTGCTATAGATTCTTGGAAATCGTTCCTTACTCACACAGATATAGGGAAAGCTCTTGTCATCCTTCAGGAGAATATTGTATCGAGGCTGATTTTGCTTGATCAGATTGTTCTCCAAAAGGAGTGCATCGAATTCGGAGTTCACCAAGGTCACTTCGATTTCCCGAATTTCGGTGACCATCCTCAACGTCTTCCGGTTTACATTAGCTGCTTTATTGAAATAACTTCCTACCCGTTTTCTAAGGGATTTTGCCTTACCCACATAGATGAGTTCATTTTCAACATTGAAATACCGGTATACTCCCGGGCTATCGGGTAGCTTGGCAATCTCATCAGGCGTGATCCGGGTGTCTTGCATCAAAGGAAATTAACAGAATTCAATTGAATAAATTCAATTACTGTTAACTAATTCGAGCCAATATAGATTGGTTCCGTTTGCTAAAATGGCTGATATATCTCTTCGTCCTCAGCAATGGTATCCTGGGGATTTCTGAGGAGCTCATATTTTTTACAGTCTATTTCTATACCAATGCTCTCCGGCCTTATGAAAGGTCCATGTTGCAGGTTAAGCAAAGTATCAGCGTACACACGACTAAAGAAACCACCGACAATCGGCATAGCGGTACGTCCTCCCTGTCCATCAGTCCACGCCTTGAAACGGATAGCCCTGTCGTCTCCTCCGACCCATGCCCCAGCTACAAGATCTTTGGTTACACCCATAAACCAACCGTCAGAACCGTTTTGGGTAGTGCCTGTTTTTCCACCTATATCCAAGGAATCTGATGGATAAAGCAATCCATAATCCTGCATCCACCTGTATCGAAGACGGTGTGTAACTCCTTTAAGCATATCAAGCATTACATAGGCCACTTCTTCGTTGATCGCGGTTCGTTTTCTCGGCACCTTATTGTAGATCACGTTTCCAAACCGATCTTCTATCCGAGTAACATAATGGGGCTCGATATGGACCCCCTTGTTTACAAAAGTGCCATAGGCGGATACAATCTCATAAAGCGAAACATCATGTGTACCTAATATCATTGCATGGAAGGGCCGTATGGGGCTTTTAATACCAAGCTTTTTCACCATTTCAACTGCGTTCTCAGGTTTGATGATATCAATCAATTGAGCACTGACCGAATTTTTTGATTCTGCCAGAGCGGCCGTAAGTGTCATTTTTTCTCCACTGAATTGCCCAAGGGCATTCTGTGGTGACCAGATATCCCCATTGGGTAGTGGAATACTCACCGCCTGATCCATAAGTTGGTAACATGGAGAGTAATTCATTTCTATCGCCTTGGCATAGACCAAAGGTTTGAATAATGATCCTGGTTGTCGTTTTCCCAACCGAACATGATCATATTTAAAGTACTTAAAATTGTTGCCTCCAACCCATGCCTTGATTTGTCCGGAATGGGGATCTACGGCCATAAAGCCGCTTTGTAAGAAGTATTTATAGTGGCGCAGTGAATCCGATGGACTCATTAAGGTATCAACTTCACCACCCCATGTAAATACTTTCATACGGTTAGGCTTATTTAGATAATAGTCTACTGAATCCGAGTCTTCACCGTATTTTTTAATAAGACTCCTATAGCGTGGAGTCCTTGGCAAGGCGATGTCTTCGAAAAAATCAGGAAAGATTCGATCATTATCATCAAGCCACGGCTCAAGCAGCTTGGTAGAATCATCCGGATCCTTTAGTGTATTGAAGAACTTTCGTTGAAGGACTCGCATGGCCGTATCCAATGCTGCCTCGGCATGCATTTGAATTCTGCTATTAATTGTGGTGTAGATTTTTATTCCATCTGCATAGAGATCAAAACCATATTCATTACCTATTGCCCTTAGGTCTTTAGCAATCTCAGCTCTGAAATATTGAGCCAAACCCTGGTTCTGATTCTGGACTCTGTAGTCCAATTGAATGTCCTGAACCTTCAATGAGTCATAAAGCTCTTTTTCCATCAGACCGTATTTCACCATCTGGTTCATCACCACATTCCTTCTTCGTTTTGATGCTTCAGGGTTGATTACAGGGTTATACCCGGTAACCGCCTTTTGTAAACCAACTAAAACGGCTGCTTCCTCAACACTCAGTTCATTAGGATTTTTATTGAAATAGGTCTGGGCTGCTGATTGAATTCCATAGGTATTACTTCCAAATTCTACTTGATTGAAGTACATAGCCATGATTTCTTCCTTGGTATATGACCTCTCCAATCGAACGGCAAGAATCCACTCCTTGGTCTTATAAATTAGTTCATCCAGGTATCTGTTAATTCCTTGTAATCGACCCGATTCTTCCGGTCGGGCAACTCGAGTCGAGAAAAGTTGTTTTGCCAACTGCTGGGTAACAGTACTTCCCCCTCCTTGCCTGTTAAAGGTAAGTACACCGAAGGCTACTCGAAACATACTTGCCAGGTCTATTCCTGAGTGTTGGTCGAATCGAATATCTTCAGCGGCTAACAGTGCATTAATGAGGTTATCCCCAAGCTCATCATAAGTCACAGGATTCCGGTTGTTTCTATAATAGCTGCCAAGTACTACACCATCTTCACTATAGAGTAGTGAACTCAGGTTCTGATCCGGATTTTCGAGCTGGCTATAGGTGGGGAGTTCGCCATAAAGGTTTCCAATATTGGCGCTCACTGACCAGATATAAAGAGGAACACCCACGAAAACGAGTATGAAAGCTACCCATAGAAGACGGGTAACCCTTTTGAGGCGTTTTTTCGTAATCAGTTTTGTCTCTTTTTTCTCGGTCATAACCTATTTATAAAAACGATTGTAAAAAGTCCGGTATTCCTCCAGTTTCTTGCTCTGAAAGAGCATGTTGAAATTATCTTTCGATATCACAAAATTATCAAATTCTCCGGGCTTTATTGAAACAAAATTAGCAAGCGCATTACCCAGAGAGTTATCGTATTCCAGCGCTAATTCCTTCGTTGTAAATGAATTAATGAAAATAACTGCCTGACTAGTTTCTGTATCAAAATCCAATAGGCCAAGGGTCAACTTCTTTTGAGGATGCAAAAAGGCATTAAAGGTCTCTAACTCGGCCTGAAGACTGTCGGTGTCTATCTTGTCACTTGAGTAAAGAATAGTGACAATATGTAATTGTTCAAAGTCTTCACTGTATTCAAAATCGTCTCTCCGAATAATGTTAGACTTGACCGGATTGATTCCTTCCAATAGATTTTGAGCATAGTCGTGAAGTTCACCGGACGAATAGTCCTTGATAAACTCATTTAATGCCTTTTCATAAGAAAATAGATTTTCAGTCTTGGCCTTCATAATAGCTAGAAGGAGATGGGCATTGGGAAGAAAATCAACGTCCTCAATAGTGTCAAGTGCAGTGACCAGTGTATTCTCCGCCCTCCTATAGTTGCCGGCTTCAAAGTCATAAAACGCTCCTGCATAGATTCGCTGCAGCTCGCGATTACGTTGTTCCTTCTCAATCAAATAGTTGGGATTAATCAGGGTTTTAGCCATGATGGTTTCAGGGTAATCTGCAATGATTTGGCTCTTGTAGGATTCGGCCCGATTGGGATCAGTTTCCCTGAAGATTGAGTAAAGTGCGAATAGACTTTGAGGCCGATAGCTTGATTTCGGATATTTATCTACAACTGTTTGATATGACCCCACCGCTCGTTCTATTTGATTGAGCCCGAATTGGTAGACTCCGCCTAGTTTGAAGTATGCCTCTTGCATTTCCAAATGCAGTGCTTCTTTTTCCTCCTCAGACTTTGGTACACTTGCAATTAGTGTTGCCTTCTCGGCTTCCAAGCCACTTTCCTCAGGAAATTCGGCTATCTCCGGGACTTGGTTGGGGTCCTCTGATGGTATTGTATTTGTTGGCCGGTCATTCTGAACCCTGTCTTTCTGAGATCTCCGCCAGTTGTCTTCCAAGGGTCGATTACCCCATGTTCGTTCAAATTCAATTTCGCCCTGATCCAAAGCAGCCGAATTATAGAAGTACCAGGTCCCACTTTCCTCGGGGGTGGTAATGGTGGTGGACCTATCCACACGATCAATTCCTGTAGAAGACTGAGTTGTCTTTTTCTTTTTGGCAACAGCTCTTTCCTTTCTTTTCTTTTCTACCAGGTAGTTTTCAACAAATCCCTCCAGGGCAATGGGGCTCATTTCGGAAAGTGATAGAAGACTATCGTTTTTCTGAATAATGTTCAGCTGAGTTACAAATTCTGTCAACACCTCTTGGCGCTCGACTATTCCTTCGTATCCCGGTTCATCTTTCGGCAGAGCAGCCACCGTGCTATCATAGTAAATCTTCGCAAGCTCAAAGTTTAAATAGTGGTCATAGTAAAGTTGCCCGGCTCTGAGAAACGAAAGGCCCTGTTGTCTCTGATCTGTACTTTCCACACCCACTGAAAGCAGATAATTCTCAAGTGCAAGATCGAAATTGGAGCGTTTCTTCTCGAATTCCCCCATCTCATAATAAATCTTATCCCGGTATTCAACATTCTTTCCATCTTTGAGAAGGCCGGCATAGAACTTTCTTATTCGCTCTACATCTGATGAACTGCTAAAATCGGCCACCTGCTGCATGTTCAATTTAGCATGAAAGGTGAGCTCATAAGGAGGGTTGCCGGCAAGCGAAGATTTATAGAAATCGAAAGCTTCCGAATTAAAGCCAAGCTTCTGATAGATTTGGCCAAGTATGAATTTAGATCTTGACCTTTCGTCTTTGTCTTTTATGATATCACTGACCTCATTCAGATTTTGTGCAATCCCTCGCAGGTTGTTTTGGCGTTGATGAAAGTAGGCCATGGTCAACCTGAAATCGGCATTATTCTCCGCGGAAAGGACGCCATCTTCCAAATACCCGGATACCTGCTCTGCAAGGTCCATATCGCCCATATCCATGTAGGTGCGCATGAGTGTAATTAAAGCCGCATGCCTGGCATTTTCGTCCTCACTGGTCTGGTAGACATATTGGAGTGTTTGAATGGCCTCCTGGAATTCACCTCTTAAATGACGAATCTTGCCCGCAATCAAATAACCATCGTCTACATAATCACTGGCACTGTGCCAATCTACCAGCTGAGAAGCCTTTTTGAAGGCATCATCAAGTTTTGCCTTATTGGATGATATGACCGAAGAATCAATGTCAGGATAGATCTTAAGGATATCATTGTAATTATAGGTATAGGCATCATCAAGCGCTTGATTTACCTCTTCCAGTCTGAGATTGGCATAATAGTGCCCGTTGAACCTGGCAGTAAGATTTTGGTAGCCTTTTGAGTTGCAGGCTACAATGGTTACTGAAATGAGCAGTAAGCCATAGATACGGTTGATATGTAAGCTATTGAATCTCAATTTTTAATGAACCCAATAAAGCAACGAAGATACTTCCTAAATAATACAATAAAACCCATGGGATTCTACTTTAATATATATTTTTGTTGTCCCTGAATTGAAAGAGCGTGCGAATAAAGAAAACACTTTCCAACTGGCTGAATAACAGACATATTCTTATAATCCAGAATGAAGAGGACTTTTCTGAGAAAGCAACTTATAATTTCACTTATGCACGAATCATCTTTTTTGCCTTTTTGGGATTCCTTTTGGTACTAGCCTTAAGCTTTTACCTGGTTAATACGTTTTTAGCCCAATGGTTTGATCCAAGGTTTGCAGAAAGAGAAACCAGGAAAGATTTGGTGACCATGCGGTTGTCTCTGGATTCCCTGGAACAGGAACTGGATACCAGAGACCGATACATACAAAGTATCAGGGAAATACTAGAGGGTGATGTTCAGGAAGATTTGAGTGAAGGAGCGCCAGCTAGTAATCGGGATGTCATTCTTGAACAAAGCGATGACGCAGATTTGATCGATTCGTTGTTTAAATCAGAGTTTGAAACAGGAGGAGATTTCCTTTTGGGCCAGTCATTAGATAACCTGGAATTAGGGCAGTCCTATTTTTTCTCCCCTTTAAGCGGGTTTATTTCAGCTGCATTTGACCCAAAAAATGATCATTTTGGAATTGATATCGTTTCGAAAAAAGATGAACCTATAAAAAGCATTGCAGATGGGACGGTAATTTTTTCATCATGGACCCAGGACTCCGGCTATGTGATTGCTGTACAGCACAGAGGGAATCTCATATCCGTTTATAAGCATAATTCGACATTGATGAAAAATGTTGGTAGTTTTGTTAGTGCCGGAGATATTATTGCGATTATTGGCAACACCGGTGAATTGACGGACGGGCCTCATCTGCACCTCGAATTATGGTACAATGGGAACGCAGTGAACCCGGAGGATTTTATATCATTTTAGTTAATTGACAAGGAATCATGTTTTCTAAAGAAGAAAAAAAGAACAACCAAGAGTTAAGCAACATTAGCAATATTATTGGTCGCGAGACAATTCTGGAAGGAAGCATCGAATCTATAGGAAACATCCGTGTTGAGGGTAAGGTCCATGGTGATACCAAGGCGAAAGCCAAATTCGTAATGGGAAGCGAAGCCTTTGTTGACGGAAATGTGGTTGCCAGAAATGGGGAGGTAGCCGGACGAATAAACGGAAATATTACCATTTCCGAATTGCTCATTCTAAAACCCAGCGCTGTTATTAATGGTGATATTCTTACCAATAAGTTGGTTGTAGAACCAGGGGCTACCTTCAATGGTGGCTGTAAAATGGGGCACCTTGCAAAGGAAATTGATATAGCTGAACCAGAAACTCAACGATCTCAGCAAATTGCCCAAGGAGCCTAACAAAAATTCCTACCTTAAATATTCAGGACTGGGACTTCAACTGTTTCTTACCATAGGCATATTTGGGTGGTTGGGCTATAAAATGGATGGTCAATGGAATAACGATCAGCCGCTTTTTATCATCATCATGATCTTTTTAGGAACGATAGGTGGGTTCTACCAATTATTTCGTGCAGTGAATAAGGACTAGTCCTCTGGCTTTCACTACTTTTGCGCCATGAAAATTTTTCTGCAACAGGTAGTGAGAGTTTTGTTGCTAACCGCAATTGTGGTAGGAGTGATCTATTTAACCAGAGCATTGGGTGCTTCTCATCTGGTTCATGAAGGCATATGGGATATAATCATTTTTTCATCGCTTGTTGGAGTAGGTGTGGCTGGGTTGAATATGTACTTCGTTAGGAGAGGAAGTGACCAGGGGATAGTCAATGTTTTTCTGGCAACCACAGTTTTTAGGATGCTCCTGAGCATCATTTTTATCACACTGAACTTCTTTGGCGGACTTGAGAATGAAGTCGTCTGGATTGGCGACTTTTTCGTGGTCTATTTATTTTACTTAGTGTTTGAAATATATAGCATTATCTCTAACTTGCGCGCGATTTCGAACGAGGGCGAGAAACAATGACGAAAACACCCAGAACTAGCACTTCCAATTTACTGATCACGAGCTTTTTAGCATTAGTTTTCCTCTTCATGAATTTGACGCCTGTGAACGCACAGGATCACGGTGAAGAGTCACATGGAGAGGCGAAGGAATTCAATCCGAGTGAGACGATCGTTCACCACGTTCTGGATGACCATATTTGGCACTTTTTTGATGGCCATTACGGTACGCTCTACCTCCCAATTATTGTCTATTCAAGTGAAAAAGGTTTAGACATCTTTTCATCAAAGAATTTCTATGATGACCATCACAATTTAGTGGAGTACAAAGGTTACTCACTCGATCATGGTCTTTCATTAGTGGATAATCATGAGGCCTTTGTGTTGGATTTATCAATTACTAAAAATGTATTGACGCTTCTGATTAATGCCCTGATACTTATTATAGTATTCAGAGCGGTTGCCAGAGGGTATAAGAAAAATGCAGGTAAGGCACCGAAAGGAATCCAGGCAGTATTTGAGCCTGTTATTGTTTATTTGAGAGATGAGGTGATCAAGCCGAATATTGGCAATCACTATGAGAAGTACCTTCCTTATCTGTTGACGCTTTTCTTCTTTATTCTTTTCGGGAACATTATTGGCCTTCTTCCAGGAGCGGCTAATATGACCGGAAATATTGCAGTGACCTTAGTGATGGCATTGTTTACATTCATCATCACCAATGTTAAAGGAAATCGAGGGTACTGGGGTCACATTTTCGCACCTCCGGGTGTTCCAATTGCACTTAAGCCTCTAATTGTTTTGGTTGAGGTTATTGGAATCTTCACTAAACCGATTTCCCTTACTGTACGACTTTTCGTGGCGATCACAGCGGGTCACATTGTGATGCTTAGCTTGATCTCGCTCACATTCATATTTGGAAGCATTGCCGTTGGTGCTGCTTCTTCATTGATCGTGTTGTTCATCAACCTGATCGAAATTTTAGTAGCCTTTATTCAGGCTTACGTATTTACGATGTTCTCTGCGCTTTACATTGGCTTGTCCACTGCAGAGCATGAGCATCACTAGTTTGAAACATATGTTTAATACTTAATAGAGTTAATTATGTTACCTACAATGTTATTGGATATAAGCTTTGCGATCATGGGAGCAGGTATTGGTGCTGGACTAGCTGCAATAGGCGCTGGTATTGGTATCGGTAAAATTGGTGCTTCTGCGATGGAAGGTATTGCAAGACAGCCTGAAGCTGCTGGTAAAATCCAAGGTGCGATGCTAGTAATCGCTGCCTTGATTGAGGTTGCCGCACTTTTCGGTCTTGTAATTTGCTTGCTTATATCTTTCAAAGGCTAAGACCTTATTTCAAGCTTGTCGATCGCATTAGGCTTTCGACAAGCTTTAACTTGAATTCAATTTTATCTGAACTATAGATTATGGAATTACTTACTCCCGGATCAGGCTTAATCATTTGGCAGGCCATTATCTTTTTGGCGCTGATCTTAATATTGAGAAAACTCGCCTGGGGACCAATCATTCAATCGCTTAAGCAACGCGAGCAGGATATCGAAGGGGCACTACAGTCAGCTGAGGAGGCTAAGAAGGAGATGGAAAAGTTGTCTGCAGACAACGAGAAGTTGATGGCTGAGGCCAGAGCGGAAAGAGATTCCATGTTGAAGGAAGCGATGGCGGTAGCGAACAAGATTAAGGAAGAAGCTAAAGAAGAAACTTCTGAGATCACCTCAAAAATGATCGCTGATGCTAAAGCAACCATCGAAAACGAGAAAAGAGCTGCTTTAACGGATGTAAAAAACCAAGTGGCTACGCTTTCTCTTGAAATCACAGAAAAGTTGGTAAGAACACAACTCGGAGGTGCTAAGGCTCAGAAAGACCTTATCGAAGAGTACGTGAAAGAACTAAACCTTAATTAAGAAAGGGAATGTCTGAATTCAGAATTGCATCGAGATATGCCAAGTCACTGCTTGAATTAGCGGATGAACAAGGTGTATTGGAGGATGTAAACACGGATATGCTGATGTTCTCCGACCTGGTTAAGGAGAACAGAGACTTTGAACTGCTTCTGAAAAGTCCTGTTGTGGCCCACGACAAGAAGTTGGCCATCCTTAACAGAGTCTTCGAAGGCAAGGTGCACAAATTGACCAATTCAATTTTCGAAATCCTTACCAGGAAACACAGGGAAGCATATCTACCGGCTATTGCAGTAGAGTTTCATCATCAATACAATGTCAGAAAGGGAATTGTGGAGGCTACAGTTACTACAACATTTGCACTTGATGACGAATTGAGAAAAGAATTTGAATCAGTGGTGAAGAAAATTTCCGGAATGGAAGTGGAGCTCACTGAAAAAGTAGACGAAGAACTAATAGGGGGATTCGTACTAAAGGTTGGCGATCGACAGATTGACGACTCTATTAGCTCAAGGTTGAGCGCACTTAGACTTAAGTTTAGTCAAAATCCTTACGTGAAGGAATTTTAAAATATTTAACATTAACTGTATCATAAAATGGCAGATGTAAGACCTGATGAGGTTTCAGCGATTTTGAGAGAGCAACTCTCAAACTTTAAATCAGAAGCTGAATTAGAAGAAGTAGGTACCGTACTCCAGGTAGGAGATGGTGTTGCTCGAATATATGGATTGTCAAAAGCACAATCTGGAGAGCTTCTTCAATTTGAGAATGGATTGAGAGCATTGGTATTGAACCTCGAAGAGGACAATGTTGGTGCCGTATTATTGGGGGATTCAGCAGAGATCAAAGAAGGTGATACCGTGAAAAGAACTGGCTTGATTGCATCAATCAAAGTTGGTGAAGGTATGGTAGGAAGAGTGGTTGATACACTTGGAGAACCAATTGACGGTAAAGGACCTATTGAAGGTGAAACCTTTGAAATGCCTTTGGAAAGAAAAGCACCTGGTGTAATCTATCGTCAGCCGGTTAACGAGCCTCTTCAAACAGGTATCAAGGCGATTGACTCTATGATTCCGATTGGTCGTGGTCAGCGTGAATTGGTTATTGGTGACCGTCAGACAGGTAAAACTGCTGTAGTGATAGATACCATTCTTAACCAGAAAGAGTTTTATGACAGAGGCGAGCCTGTATATTGTATCTATGTGGCTGTAGGACAAAAGGCATCAACTGTTGCTGGTGTAGTTGCCGCTCTCGAAAAAGGTGGTGCTATGGATTATACCACTGTTGTTTCGGCTTCAGCTTCTGATCCTGCTCCAATGCAGTTCTTTGCTCCATTTACCGGTGCAGCCATCGGTGAGTACTTCAGAGATACTGGTCGTCCTGCATTGGTGATCTATGATGACCTTTCTAAGCAGGCAGTTGCTTATCGTGAGGTTTCACTTCTACTTAGAAGACCTCCGGGACGTGAGGCTTATCCAGGTGATGTATTCTACTTGCACTCAAGATTATTGGAAAGAGCGGCCAAGATTAACGACTCTGATGAAATCGCTCAGAATATGAACGATCTTCCTGAATCGCTTAAAGGGAAAGTAAAAGGTGGTGGTTCGTTGACGGCACTTCCAATTATTGAAACACAGGCCGGTGACGTTTCAGCTTATATCCCTACCAACGTGATTTCCATTACTGATGGTCAGATCTTCTTGGAAACCAACCTTTTTAACTCTGGTGTTAGACCAGCGATTAACGTAGGTATTTCTGTATCAAGGGTAGGGGGATCTGCTCAGATCAAATCAATGAAGAAAGTAGCGGGTACATTAAAATTGGATCAGGCGCAGTTCCGCGAACTGGAAGCATTTGCTAAGTTCGGTTCTGATCTTGATGCAGCGACTCAGCTGACCATCGACAGAGGTAGAAGAAACCAGGAGGTATTGAAGCAAGGACAGTTCTCACCAGTACCGGTTGAAGAGCAAGTTGCCATTATCTACGCTTCTACTAAAGGTTTGATGGACAAAGTACCTGTAGAAAAAGTGAAAGAATTCGAAAACGAATACTTGACACTTTTGAGAACATCTCATGAAGATGCATTGAATACTTTGAAAGCCGGAAAGCTGGATGAAAGTGCTACTAGCGTACTTGAGTCTGTAGCTAAAGACCTTTCAAGTAAATATTAATCGATTACAAGGGGAGGTTGACTCCCCATTAGTCAATAGAGAATGGCGAACTTAAAAGAAGTAAAGGAAAGAATTAAGTCGGTTAGTTCGACTCAGCAGATTACCAAGGCCATGAAAATGGTGGCGGCTGCCAAGTTGAGAAGAGCCCAGGATCGTATTGTTCAAATGCGACCTTACTCTGAAAAGCTGTCGACAATTCTTGCCAACGTTTCTTCCGGTAGTGACGATGAATCCATGAATAAGTATGGAGTTGTCAGAGACCTGAAGAAAGTGCTTATTGTTCCAGTCACTTCGGATAGAGGATTGTGCGGAGCATTCAACTCCAACGTATTCAAGGCGGTAAGAAACTTACTTTCAAATAATGAGTACAATGGTGTTGAAGTAGATATAATGCCAGTTGGTAAAAAGTCTTTCGATAAGTTTAAGAAAGGAACAGATCCTGTAATTGATCAGTATTGGGATGTATTCGGTGATTTGAGCTTTGATAATGTCAGAGATGCTGCCGAATACGCAATGAATGGATTTGAAAACGGTGATTACGATCGCGTGGTTGTCATTTATAACGAATTCAAAAACGTAGCAACCCAGATTATCAGGTCAGAGCAATTACTACCTGTTTTGCCTAAAGAGACCGATGAAGGGGTGTCTTCAAATACGGACTACATTTATGAGCCTTCTAAAGACTTTATCGTAGAGGAGTTGATTCCAAAATCATTGAAGATACAATTCTACAAGGCAGTTTTGGAATCCAATGCTTCCGAGCATGGGGCGCGAATGACGGCAATGGGCAAAGCCACCGATAACGCTGGTGAGTTGTTGAAGGAATTGAAGTTGACGTATAACAGAACTCGTCAGGCGGCCATTACGAAAGAGATTCTTGAGATCGTGGGTGGTGCAGAAGCTTTGGCGGCTGACAGCTAAAAATCAATTTTGAAATTATATTTGACCCTGACCGATAATTCGCGTCAGGGTTTTTTATGTTGAAAATCTGGAAATACATACAGTTTCTAAGCCTTGATGTGGTTTTGGGGGCAATTGTTTCTTCACTGTTTATCGCCAAAACTGTTGGTGTCTCTATTGACCTCTCAATATTGATTGGTTTAGGAATTGCAATATGGCTTATCTACACAGCCGACCATTTATTGGATGCGAGAGCGATTGAGGGAAAAGCCAATAACCCAAGACATGCCTTCCATCAGCGCCACTTCAAGTTGCTTATTGTGTTGTCTATAATCGCTTTTAGTGTAGGGCTTTGGAACATGAGCTTTCTTCGAATGGAAACCGTAAAGTTTGGCTTTGTACTGACATTTTGCGTAGGAATCTATTTTTTGACGATTCGACTGGTTCAAAGAAAGACCCTTTTGCACAAGGAAATGAGTGCGGCTATGATCTATAGTTTTGGTGTCTTTGCAGGTCCACTGAGCATAACTTATGATGTTGGTTATTCCATAGGCTTCTTATTTCTTCAATTCCTGGTTATTGTTCTGCTCAACCTGATGATTTTTCCTCTTTATGAAATCGAAACAGATCGACAGGACCAAATGAATTCCATTGTGGTTACGCTAGGAGAGAGGAAGGTGCGTAGGTTGATTAACCTGTTCTTGACAATTGCAATTGTGTTATCAGCAATAGGGCTTTTTGGTTTCAGCGGTTTTTGGTCGATGAATCAATGGTATACGGCTCAGTACGTTTTTCTTGTCATGATAACCATGTTGATTGGTCTGGCGCTATGGCCTGAATATTTCAAAAAGAATGGACTTTATAGAATCCTTGGCGATGGAATCTTCTTTGTTCCTGCATTGGCGTTTCTCTGATGGAAAGTAATTTTGACAAGGTAGCAGGGACATACGATGGCTTGGCAAGGCTGATCTTTGGTAATTCAATCAAAAAGTCACAAGTACATTTTTTGAATAGAATCCCTGATTCTGCAAAAGTTCTAATTGTTGGTGGCGGAACGGGTTGGATTCTTGAGGAATTGGGCAGTATCAAGGAAAATCTGTCGATTGACTATGTGGACAGTTCAAACAAAATGATGGAACTGTCTAAGTCTCGTAATGCCGGGGGTAATCATGTGAATTTTATCAAGGGGAGTTATCATCAAATTCAATCTGGATCATACGATACAATCATTACCAACTTTTTCCTGGATGTATTTGATGAGGTCGAGTTGGCCTCTGCGATAGAACACTTCACCAAGTTGCTGAGTGATAAGGGGATTTGGATATGCACGGATTTTCAAAAAACGGGTCGACTCTATCACAAAGTTCTTCTCTGGAGTATGCACCGGTTTTTTAATATGTTGGCCAACCTACAAGCAAAGAAACTAGCCGATTTTCGAAAACTACTTTTGAATCAGGGTCTTCAGGAAAATGAACGAAAAGAATATTTTAATGGCTTGATTTATTCTGCCATCTATTCCCTTAGTTAACAATGAACTTAAGCGTGATATTCTGAAGGTTTTGATCTATAATCTGGATGAAATAGAGACCTTTTGAAAGTCGTGATGTATTCACCACTATTTCCCCATCCTCTGGCTGTACCCTAACAATTTGGTTGTAGGTAGTAATTCCATTGGCGTTGGCAATGGATACCCTGACATTCTGTTCAGTTTCTACAGGATATATTACCCTGAAATTCTCACCTCTTGTTACTGGATTAGGCACTACTTTATGAATGATACTCTCTTCGGTATAGACCGCTACTCTGGAGACTTCCGAGTAGTCGAATTCCCCATTGAAATCGGTTTGTTTCAGGCGGTAATATGAAATTCCTTCCAAAGGTTCGTAATCAACGAAGGAGTATTCTAGAATTGTACTGCTATTTCCTGCTCCCTCTTCAAATCCTACAGCTTCGAAATTGATACCGTCCACGCTTCTTTCAATGGTAAAGAAGGAATTGTCGATTTCTTCAGCGGTGGCCCAAATGACCTCAACTTGGTTGTTCTCGTTGGCTTTGGCTTCAAATGAGATCAGCGTTATTGGAAGAGCATTGGACTCGATAGACCCGAGGGTATAGTATTGCCCATCAGTGAAGTCCACTTCGAAGGTCACAGTTTTTGCACCACCATCAATAGAGTTAGGTGCAATCAGTGTCACACCGCTCCTGAAATCTCCATCGTCATCGACCATTAATCTTACAAGGTTCAGGTTATTATCTCCTGTAGGAGTCCCTGTAATGGATGAAATATCATAGGTAAGCCGAATGGTACCAACGGTACCTGTTTCCTGAACTCTCCATTCGCGATTCAGCCTACTATTGATAGACGCAGGTCTTTCATTGTTGTCAATTGCTTCCACTGGCGCATTGTCGTTTCCGGAGATTAACCAGGAGTCATCAGCACTGAAGCTTCCATTGAGATCGAAGGTCACCATGGCGTCAGAGTTTTCACTCTTTGATTTCTGTTGTTCAAAACACGAGATATCGTCACGGCCAATACCGAAAATATCGTTGTAATAAGTAGCCCCTTGATCATCATAATCCCAAATGATACCACCGTCACCAGCAACATAGTCCCCCTCATTAACATCATCAGCCGTACCGGCTCCATTGGCTTCGATAATTTCATTTGGAGTACCGTCTCCGTCACGGTTGTTTGAAAGGGTCAATCCGTATTTCAAGGCGAGATAAGTTTCAACTCTGGATTGCTCTTCACCAGTAAGTACTGAGGAGAAGACAATGGTCTCGGCAATATCGCCATTGTATTGCGCCTGTACATCGCCATCACTATGATTGCCGATTCCAAGACTTGATGCACCGTTAAGGGTAGCCGTACTCCCCGTTCCCGTTGCATCAGTTTGTCCGGTCATAAATATCTCTACATTGCCCGTGGATTGGTCCCTGGTGGCTAATGCTATATGAGGTTGATTATCGTTGTAAGTTCCAGTAGTAGTGGCATCAAATACATCAGTAGTGTTGGCATTGATGATGACCTGGCCTTCGAAGAACCCGAGACCGAAATCGTTAGAACTGCTGGTTTCACTTCCTCCAATAAGTGCAGGTGTGTTCACAAAATCTCCGGAACTTCCCTGATCTTGTCCTGACCTGAAGACAGAAATCATTGTCATATCGTTTCCAACAGGAGTGAAGGTACTTGTCTCAATGTAGGAACTGTTCGTTGAATTTGGATCAATAAAGCTTACAACAGGGTTAAAGTTAATTTGTGCTGTATCATAAGTCGGCTCTACTGGTGTACCACCTCCAAGATCAGTTTCACTACCATCTCTGGCCGGAGAGCTTTGATCATCCCATTGCTGGACATCTTGTCCATCAGTGGCCAATGTGGTTCCGGCATCGGAATAGACCTCTAAATCGGCTCTCATCCAAATCTCGATATTCGAATTCACTCCACCCGGACCACAGGTCTCCAATGCGGTGGCTAAAGTGAAATACTGTCCGTCAGTCAGATTGATTCCACTGAAAGAAAGGACATCACCATTGAATGTTCCACCTGCGATCAGTGTACCATCGGCCATCGTTGAAGTATTGGAAACTATCAATCTAAAGTCCTCAGCATTGGAACTGTAACCTAGTGTAGCCAGATCAAACTGCAATTCAGTATCACCCACAGTACCTTCATCGTTTACTCTCCAAACCCGCTGCATTCGTTGAGCTACTGTGCTAGGTACATCAGATGTATTTACAGATCCAATACCCGTTCCACCATCGTCATTTCCCCACATGAAATAGTCTCCGTCATCATCAAACGAGTTTACATTAAGCGCATTGGTACTGGCAACACTTCCAAGACCGACTGTTAGAATGTCATCTGTATTCACGCTGTGAGATTGTTTCTGAGAGAAACATCCATCATCATCTCGCCCAATTCCAGCCACATCGTTATGATAGGTAGCATAGTCTGAAGCATCCCAGATGATGGTTCCGTCCGCTCTGGTATAATCTCCTGCAGTGCCTCCTGCGCCATTGTCCAGTGTAATTCCATACTTCACCGCCAGGTAACTCGCAATTCTTTCTCGTTCCGCAGCAGTGAGGTCATCTTCAAACATGATTACTTCGGAAATCGATCCTTCGAGGAAATTTTGTGGAGTGGTATTGTTGGTTGTCCCTGTACCACCGGGAGTAGCTCCAAGGAATGTAACATTGTCTGAACTTAGGTAGGCGGAGTTAGGCGTATCAGAATCCGGAGTTCCCAAGTCGAGACTGTAGAAGTAGGTGGTGGCATCCTTGTATGCAATATGTACATTTGGCACATCGTAGGAAATGGAGGCACTGGCATAGTCAGCACCACTATTATTGTCAGTATAACTATCCTTATGAAAGTAGATTTCAGCATTGCTGTTGTTTCTTGTTAGACCCCATCCGTTTGGCCAATCATAACTGGCGGTTTTCATAATAAAAGGAGACCAACTTGCTGAGCCAGAATTAATCGTGCCCACAAGAAATACAGCTTGTTGATCCGGGCTATCATTAGCCGCATCGGCAATCTGCATTACATCGGAGTTTGCAGAAGTAAAATCTACCGAAGGATTGAAGTTATGATTGTTATCATTGAATTCAGGTGCGTTGGTTGCAGTGGCGTTGTTGCTGAATCCGGATTGATCCGACCAAGAAGTAACATCCGAACCGTTAGTGGTCGTGTTTGTACCTGCATTGGCTCTTAACCAAATTCTCATATTACCGGTTACACCACCCGGTCCACAAAGCTCTCGAGCTGTCCCTAAGGTAAAATACTGATCGTTGGTTAAATCAATACCGCTAAATTTCACCACACTTCCATCAATAGATGAGGCTTGGTAAAGGGTTGGAGTACCTAATCCGGAATCATCAGAAACGATGAGCTGATAATCAGACAAAGTTGTTCCAAAACCTTGTCCGGTAAGATCAAACCAGATATCGGTTGCACCAACGGTTTCGGTCTCTTGTACATGCCAGATTCGGGTAACTCGCTCGGTTACATTGCCAATTCCGGTAACACCAGTGGTCCTTCCGGCAAAACTGATTGAAGCATCATCATCTCCCCACACTAAGAATGCGCCATCGGTAGCGAAAGAGTTAGGGTTTGAGGCATTGTTAGCAGCAATTGTTCCGAGTCCCATGGAAACAATACCATCACTATTTACACTAGAACTTTGGAGCTGCTGATAACAACTTTGATCATCTCTTCCTATTCCAGCAATGTCATGATAGTAGGTTGAAGTTCTTACAGAATAGTCCCAAATGGCTGTTCCATCTGAACGTCTATAGTCTCTTTCATCAATTGATACGGTACCCCCATCATTAACACCATTTCTTGTAATTCCATACCGGATGGCCAGATAGGATTCTACACGATTCAATTCATCAGAATCAAGATCATCGGCAAAGACAATTACTTCAGGAATATCTCCGGCAAATTGTGCATCTGCGAATTCCGCATCACTGTTTCCTATTCCAACTGCGAGTGAGAGGTTGGTTTGGTTGTTATCAGAGGTACCAGAATCCACATTCTCAGAATCCACATAGAGTTCTAGCGCCCCGGATGCTCCTCTGACTCGGGTAACCGTTCCTATTCTCATTTGCCCATCATTGTAAGTGCTCGAACTGACTACACTGTTGTTGATATTATCATCTGCCTTGATTTTACCAAAGATATTTCCTGTTGACAGGCCGAGTGAAGCTGTTGCACCATTCACCGTTCCTTCGTCTCCACCAATGATCTGTGGAGATTCCCAGAAGTCACTCGAACCTTCACTTTGCGTGGTCGAAAATACTCCGACCAATGTCATGTCGTCAGTGGCGGGGTTGCTGGTGGATCTTAAGTAGGAGTATGTGGTTCCTCCCGGATCTGTAAAACGGATAGCAGGATTATAATTGGCCACCCCCTGTCTGAATGTTGGCTCTTCCGGTATACCACCTCCATTATTCTCAGAGGCATTATTTCCATTAATGGATTGATCAGCCCAGGAGGTGACGTCTGCCCCATCTACTGTGGTGTTGGTGCCGGCATCGGCTTTATACCACAGGGCCAGATCTGTTTCCACACCACCAGGAGAACAAATGGCAAAGTCAGTTCCTAAGGTAAAGTATTCTCCATCAGCGAAAGTAACTCCCGAGAATGTGATAGTGGTTCCGGCTATAATCCCACCAGTAAGTACGGTGGCACTACTAAAGTCAGCATTTGAACTGGTCCCAGCAATTAAGAGACTTAATTCACTTGCAGTTTTCCCAGTCAGTCCAAGCTCGTTCAAATCGAAACTGACCGAAACAGCCCCGGCATTGTCTTCCTCAGCCACACGCCAAACTCTGCTGATCCGCATATCAATGGTGTCGGGCATTGTGAGCAAAGAGGTTTCTGCGGTTGAGGCTTGATCATTACCCCAGATCAGCCAGGTATCATCTTGTGCAAATCCACCTGTTTTTTCCATGGTCACGATGCTTCCGGAGTTTTCACTTCTGGATTGCAATTGGATTAATTCGGAATCATCATCTCTTCCGATCCCGGCAATATCATCATTGTACTCCAGGTAGCCTCCAATTGAGGCGGCATCAGTAGTATTAAATATTGTACTACCTCCGGAGTTAACATAGTTGTACGGAGAGCTTTGGTCAAGAGTGATTCCATATTTGATGGCGAGATAACTTTCAATCCGTTGGCGTGTTGCTAAGGCAAAATTCGCTGGCTCATTACAGTAAATGAATTCGGAGATTTCGCCATAGAATGAATCGCCTTCAGTATAATTGTCATGATATGCAGAAGCCCCATCATGTTGACCAAGACCTATGTCACCACCGTGATTATAGAGTAGGCCGATATTTTGACTGTGAGGCGTAGTCAGACTTCCAATCGATGCTCCATTTAAGAAACCTTCAATACGACCACTTCCTGAACTGGCCGCGTCTCCCTCAAATTCCATTGTAATAATATATTCAGTATCAGTAGCCACTGATGCTGAAACCGTTTCAATGTTTGAGGCATTATCATTCCAATCTCCTTGAGCTTGACTTCCCCTATTCCATACTGATAGATGTATGCTTCCGCCACTAATGTATAGTCCCAGTCCATTCGTTCCTCCTCCTTGTTCATATAATTGTTGTTTTGTAGTGATGTTCGAGGACGTCCTGAAGGCGATATTCAAGCCTTTATTGGTATAGCCATCATTTACTGACTTTACGTTGAAGTCTTCATTGTCAGGTACCTGAAGACCTGTTTCACTACCATTCAAAAAGTCTATTGTGGGGTTGAAGTTAATCGTGCTACTTGTACTACGATAAGTTGGAGCAGTTCCAAGGTTAGTAAAATCATGATTGCCAATAGCCTGATCTTCCCATAGCGTTACGAGGTCGCCATCAGAGGCTGATGAGGTGACGCCTTCATTTGCCTTTAACCAGGTAGAAAGGGCAGATTTAAACCCTCCGGGCCCTACATTCTCAATAAGTTCATCATCACTCGCAACGGCAGCAGCAAGCCCAGCTACCAAATCGAGCCCCGATACAGAAGAAAGTGTGGTATTGGGAAAGGTATTAAAGTCTACTAAATCATGAAAATCCGGAGAGTCCGGATTTACGTCAGAAGCAAAGATGCTGTATCCGTATACAACTTGATTGGCAGTAATACCCAAATCATTAAAGCTGACTGCAACGCCTTCGACATTCTGGGAACCGTTGTTCAAAATTGGTATAGGGTCTTGTCCAACTACCTGTCTTCTGAGAATCAATTGTGTTCCCACTGAGACCGTTCCTCCTGTCCAAGCACCTGATGAGATGGTCACCATCGAGGTATACCCAGAGGGATCACCATTACCATCCAATGAAGTAATTGCAGCAACTTTGATATTATCATTACCTCCTCGTTCGATAACCGGGAAAACAGCGGTGGTTGGATCAGAAGTTCTGATACCGGAATACCAAATGAGGTCCACGCGTTCAGTTTGGGCCTGAATACTTGCTCCGGCAAGGTCGTCATTGTTTACCAGGATATTGTCATATCCACCATTAAGAAGTCCGGCTTGATAGATGGCATCTGCTTCGTCTACCTTAGTGGGTACAAGATTCAGCTCGTCAGGATTGGGGCCTGTATCTATATTTGTAAGCGAATACCAAATATTAATAAAACGGCTGCCGTCCGTTCTTCTTATAACAAGCGAATCCGGCTGAAGGAAGTTGTCATAGGTAGTGCCACCAATTACGTAATCAGTGATAAAGACGTCATTTCCTCCCCCATAATTGATATTGTATTGTGTATTTGGGCTTATAGAATTGCTTGCATCACTAGGTGAGGTCACCAAGGTGGTTGAGCTTGATGCGGACTGGGTTGTCGTGTTGAGAGTGGTAATAGCCGTTTGCCCAAAGATGTTCTCAAAGGGTAGGCAAAAAAATGCCCATAATAGGCAAGGCCTGAGTATCAGAGTCACACGATGTTTAGGCATAGAAATTCCTCTCAGAATATTCTGATGCGAAAATATCCTTTTTTTTGGATTTTCCGAAGAATTAAGGGCGATATTACATCGAGACCCAGGACGCATTAATTAATTGATTTTATTTGGACAAAGCTGTCCGTTGAGAGTACTCAAATACTACGCCCGACCTTCAAAACACCCTACCAACTGCAGAAAAAAGATTTTGAAAATTAAAATTGTCCCATATTGGGAAAATGATGATCAAATTTGGGAACGAATTTTATTATTATTTTACGATAAACTTATGGATATCCAATGATTTATTGGATTTAGAAATTCTCAAGAAATGTAGTCCTTTTGACAAGAGCGATGTAGAGACCTCAAATTCCCCGGATTCCGGAGAAATAGTCTTAAGTAAAGAGCCGTATAATACACCCTGAGAATTGTAAATGGCAACCTTGATTTGAGTCGTTTCCGAGACCGGATATTCCACGGTTAGTACCTGCCCTTTTTCAATTGGATTTGGATAGACTTTGCTGCTTGATTCCAGTACATCAGCACGTTGAATTCGTCTTATTTCTGAATAATCGGATTCTCCGTTAAAGTCGGTCTGTTTCAGGCGGTAGAATGAAGTTCCTGGCACGGGTTTGGTGTCATAGAAAACATATTCTAGAATTTCCTGACTGTCGCCAGCACCTTCTACAAATCCAATGGCTTCAAATTCTTTCCCGTCCTTACTTCTCTCTATAGTGTAGAATGCGTTGTTGATCTCTTCGGCAGTAGACCATGTGATCTCAACCTGATCGTTAAGAACAGATGCATTGAAAGAAATGAGTGTTATTGGAAGTGCTGCCCTTTCGGTAGAGCCTAAAGTATAATACTCTCCATTGGCAAAATTGACGGAGAAGGTCGCAGTTTTGTTAGAAGCGTCAATTGAAGTAGGTTCATAAAGAGTCACTCCGGAAGTGAAATCACCATCCGAATCTACCATCATGCGCAATTGATTAAGATTGTTGGTGCCTACTCCGAGTGGTCCGGTGACATCGGAAATATCGAAAGTAACTGAGATGCTACCCACTGTACCGGTCTCCTGTACTCTCCACTCCCTGTTTAATCGACTTTTCACCTGGGCCGTATTGAATTCCTTGTTGGTAACATCCTCAATAGCCGCATTGTCATTTCCTGAAACTAGAAAAAGTTCATCAAAGCCAAATCCACCGGTGATTTCAAAGGTTACTATCCCATCCGAATTTTCACTTTTCGACTTGGTTTGATTGAGACA
Source organism: Cyclobacteriaceae bacterium (assembly GCA_028281285.1). GTDB lineage: Bacteria > Bacteroidota > Bacteroidia > Cytophagales > Cyclobacteriaceae > Roseivirga. Next base: position 42,724 of record JANQKF010000038.1, on the reverse strand, counting down.
AGACAAATCATCTCTACCAATACCAAATATGTCATTGAAATAGGTAGACCCCTGATCGGCATAGTCCCAAACGACAGTTCCACCGGCAGAAACATAATCACCTTCGTTGACAGGCCCGGAAAGGTCGATGACTTCGTTCGCAGTTGCATCACCATCTTGGTCGTTGGAGATCGTTATCCCGTACTTCAATGCCAAATATGAGCCTACCTTTGCAATTTCCAGGTCGCTCAATACGGTCGAATAAACCAAGGTTTCGGCAATATCTCCCGTAAATTGGGCTTGGATGTCAGCGTCATTGTGGTTCCCAATTCCAAATCGATTGGGTGTGGACAATGCGGATGTGCTCCCTGTACCTGTAGCCTCTGATTCCGAATCTACGTAGATCTCGATTGAACCTGTACTCTGATCTCTTGTAGCTAACGCGATATGTGGATTACTATCGGTATAGGTAGTTGTGGTTTCAGCATCAAATGTCACACCATCACTTGCATTGACAATGATTTGGCCATTTTCGATGCCCAGGCCATAATCCAGCCCATCGGCAGTATCATCCGCACCAACTAGTGCTGGTGTATTGACGAAATCATCTTGTGTGCCTTGGGCAGTACCAGTCCTGAACACGGAAATCAAGGTCATGTTACCAGAAACCGCATTGGAGGTGGTTTGTATGTATGAGTTGTTGTTTGAATTTGTATCTGTAAATCTTAATGCCGGATTAAAGTTGATCTCACTTGTTTCATAGGTTGGTTCGAGAGGAGTGAAGCCTCCTTGATCAACTTCACTACCGTTGTTGGCTCCACCACCCTGGTCGGTCCAGGACGTGACATCAGCTCCATCGGTTGTCGTATTTGTTCCCGCATCTGCCTTATACCAGAAGGAGATGTTTGAATTTACCCCGCCTGGACCGCAGGTATTGAGGGCCGTGCCAAGTGTAAAGTAGTCTCCATTGCTGAAGTTGATGCCTGTGAAACTCAATACACTACCATTGAAGGTGCCTCCATCGTAAGTAAGTCCGTCAGCCATCGTACTCGTGCTGGAAATAATCAGTCGATAATCCGATGCCGTGGTGCTATAATCTCCAGCCCCGGTCAGCCCAGTGAGATCAAATGCTACTTCTACTTCTCCTACTGTACCTGTCTCCTGAACGCGCCATATCCTGGTCATCCTTTCCGATAAGAGGGTAGGTAGGTCAGAGGTGTTGGCATTGTCCTGGTCGGTTGCACCGTTATCGTTACCCCATACCATAAAATCACCGTCTGAAGCAAAAGTGTTATTATTCAGTTGGTTGGAAGTGGCAATTGAGCTGAGTCCTACCGCCAGAATATCATCTGAATTTTCGCTTGCTGATTGCTTTTGAGACCAGCAGGATCCATCGTCTCTTCCAATTCCTGCAATGTCATTGTAATAGGTCGAAGTCTGCCCCGTATAATCCCAGATTACAGTGCCATCAGACCTACGATAATCTCTTTCATCCACGCTACCGGTTGTACCATCATCGGCACCATTTCTGGTGATACCGTATTTCAAAGCCAGATAAGATTCTACCTTATTTCTGTCCTCAGAGCTGAGTACCCCACTGTATACAATGACCTCAGGAATTTGACCTGCGAATTGAGAGGCGGTCACCGGGTCCTGATGGTTACCGATAGCTAATGCTGATGGTCCGGAGAGGACTACATTATCCGAAGTTCCTGTTCCTACATCCTCTGAATCAAGGTATAGCTCAATGGCACCTGATACGGCTTGTTCTCTTGTAGAAGTCGCGATATGAGGAAAACCGTCATTGTAAGTCGAGCTACTTGTAGCAGAGGTTCCTCCAGAGGCAGACTCGATTTTGGTGTATAAATTTCCGCTGGTCAAACCAATTCCGTAATCCGCATCACTGGTCGTTTCCTCAGCACCAAGCAAGGCAGGGGACTCATTGAAGTTGCTGTTTCCTGAACTTTGGGTCGTTTCGAAAACCGCGATGAGTGTCATATCTCCACTAGCAGGATTAGAGCTTGTCACCAAATAGGAGTTGTTGGTGTTTCCGGGGTCGGTGAATTGAATTGATGGATTGTAATTGATTTCTCCAACCTGGTAAGTGGGCTCTTCGGGTAAACCACCCTGATTGGCTTCTGAAGCGTTATTGCCAACGCTGGATTGGTCGGTCCAGGAGGTTACATCACTTCCATCTGTCGTGGTATTGGTGCCACCATCGGCTTCCATCCAAAGCACAAGGTTTGTTGTTACATTACCAGGTCCGCAGGTCGTTCTGGAAGTTCCAATGGTAAAGAAGTCTCCATTGCTGAAATCAACATTTGTGAATGTCAATACATTGTCCACTAATGATGCAGGGACAGTCAATGTGCCACTTGCCATAGTTGATGTACCGGAGACAATAAGTTGAAAATCTGAAATGACATTGCTATAGCCGAGACCGGAGATATCAAATTGAACGGTAACACCACCTACTGTGCCAGTTTCCTGGACATTCCAGATTCTGGTCATACGCTCGGTCACGTTACCTGGAACATCCAGTGTATTAGCTGCCGACTGAAGTTTGGAGCCATTATCATTCCCCCAAACCAAAAAGCTTTCATTGGTGCCAAAATTCTCCGTATTTGACACATTGTCGGTAGCAATTGTGCCAAGTCCCATTGTCACAATTGCATCGGTACTTTCACTTTTAGACTGTTTCTGTTCCAGGCAAGAACGATCGTCACGGCCGATTCCGGCAATTTCATTGTAATAAGTGGACGTCCTAACCGAATAGTCCCAGATAGCGGTACCATCTGACATTCTGTAATCACGTTCGTCAACTGAGCCCGTGCTGCCGTCATCGGCTCCAGCCAAGGTGAGTCCATATTTAATTGCGAGGTAGCTTTCGACACGATTTCTATCTTCACTGCTCAGGTCATCTGAATACACGATCGTTTCCGGAATATCGCCTTCAAATTGAGCGGCCTGCTGTGGATCAGTCTCTGCATTTCCTATACCAATTCCGTAATGACCATTTAAACTGGTATTATCAGAAGTCGCAGAGTTGATATTGTCCGCATTCACATAGAGTTCAAGGGCACCACTCACCGCTTTAACTCTGGTGGCTGTGGCAATTCTGAAGATACCATCGGTGTAAGTCGTTGCTCCCGATGTAACTCCTGAACTGATTAGGTCACTGTCTTCAATTTTTGCAAATAGTACACCATTGTTCAAGCCTAATGCATAGGTCTGAGAATCGAAAAAGTCCGTACTTAACAAAGCCGGTGCATTGAAAAACTCATCAGCTCCATTTCCTTCGCTCTGCGTGGTGGCAAATACACTAATCAGAGTCATATCGTCAGTAGCCACTGTTCTAATATCACTCACACTACCAAAGGACATGTGTGTTACGTTGGAGTTTCCGGGGTCTGTAAATCGTAGTGTAGGATTGAAATTAACCACGCCTGTTCGATAAGTGGGTTCCTCGGGTACCCCGTTACTCACTGCTGAAGCGTCATTTCCATTGTCCGATTGATCGGCCCATGAGGTGACATCCTGGGCATCTGTTGTCGTATTAGTTCCGGCATCTGCTCTGAACCACATGCCAAGATTTGTACTTACTCCACCCGGGGCACAGGTTAGGAAATCAGTACCCAGGGTGAAGTACTCACCATCTTCCAACGAGACTCCAGTGAACGTGACGACATTACTATTGATTGTCGCACCTGTAACCACTGTGGCATTACTAAAATCTCCATTGGAACTGCTGTTACCAATCAGAAGGCTATAGTTACTGGCATTGGAACTAAGTCCAAGCCCCGTCACATCAAAGGAAACAGAGACTTCACCCATTTCGTTTTCCTCTGCCACGCGCCAAACTCGTGTTAATCGAAGGTCAACAGTATCAGGAGTGCCAGTAGCAGTTTCGGTGAGCGCTCCGTCATCATTGCCCCAGATAAGCCAGGTATTGTCAACACCAATTGAGGCTCCTTTGTCAACCGTTACAATTGTACTCGTATTCTCACTTTTCGATTTTTGTTGCTCGAATTCAGAATCGTCATCACGACCGATTCCTGCGATGTCATGATTGTATTCCAGGTATCCACCGATCGATGCTGCATTTGTGGCATCGAATATTACCGCCCCTGCGGAGTTGTAATAATCTATGGCCGTACTTTGGTCGAGTGTGATCCCATATTTTAAGGCAAGGTAACTTTCAATACGGTTACGTTGAGCAAGAGGGAAGGAAGAACCAGGTTCGTTACAATAGATGAACTCAGAGATCTCTCCTTCAAAGGAGCCGGTTCCAGCTTGAGTACCGTCATCAAACTGAGAGTTACCATCATCAAAACCTATGTAACCGTTACTATTATGATTATAAAGTAGACCAACACTGCTGAAGCTTCCCATGGAAGCACCATTAAGGTAAGCAGTGACGCTACCTGAGCTGCCAGAGTTACCATTCAGTTCCAGTGTAACAATGTATTCGGTATCAGCTGAAACCGAACCACTAACCGTGGAAACCGTTGCGGAATTCCATGGAGCACCCGAGCCGTCATTCGGAGTATTGAAGGCAGTTACATGCACATTCCCGGATCGGATATAGATGTTGATTCCGCGACTATCGTCACCTTGAGCATATATCGTTTGTTTATTCGTGACTGCAGCACCGGTTCTGAAGGCGATGTTAATTCCTTTGGTGGCAAATGAGTTACTTCCCTCGCTGCTGCCATCTGTATTTATTTCAGCGGCATCCGGTATTTCGAGGCTTTGTGTTCCACCTGAAAAATCCACAGTTGGATTGAAATTAATGGTACTTGATGTACTTCGGTAAATGGGGGCTGAGCTTCCGTTTCCTGTATAGTCTTCTGCGTCATTATCGGCAATTGCAGCATCTTGCCAGACGGTTACCGTTGAGGCTTCTGTGGCCGTGGTAATTCCTTCATTAGCTTTGTACCAAGTGGCCAATGCTGATTTATAACCTCCCGGTCCTTTTGCATCCACCAAACAATTATCGGCTGAAACGGCAGCTGAGACCCCAGCGACTAAATCCAAACCCGAATTTGCAGCGGTTGTGTTCGTTGGGAACGTTGAGATATCCGTCAAGGTGTGGTCTGTTGAATTTGTATCAAAGGCGAAAAGAGAATAGCCATATACTACTTCATTGGCCGAAACGCCCAATTCTGTAAATGAAACTGCTACCCCTTGAACGATTTGAGCACTTTGGCCGGCAATTACCCCAACATTGATCAGTGGAAGCGGGTTTTGTCCAACTACCTGTCTTCTAAGTACCATGTAGTCATCATTTGAGATACCCGAGCCGGGCCAGTCTGAATCCTCTATGTCCACCATGGATGAATAGCTTGAAGGATCCCCATTGGAATCAAGACCAAGAATAGCGGCAATTTTAATTTCATCGTTTCCTCCGCGTTCTATTATTGGGAATACCGAACTATCCGGTTCACAACTGACCAATCCGGAATACCATATGACATCTATTCTCTCGACTTGTGCCTGGATAGTTCCGGAAGCCTGGTCGTCTTCGTTTACCAAAATATTGTCATAACCAGCATTAATGTTGCCTGATTGATATAGTGCATCAGCATCCGAAACCTGGTCTGCGTCAAGGTCTAGTTGGTCTGGATTTGGCGCTGTATTGATCTGGCTCATCGTGTACCAAATGTTGATAAACCTACCGCCATCAGTTCTGCGGATGATTAATGTATCCGGGACCAGAAAGTTGTCATAGGTTCTCCCACTTACGACATAGGAAGAAACAGTAATATTATTACCAGTTCCGTTACGAACGGTGTACTCAGTATTTGCCGTGATATCATTACCTGCATCGCTTGGGGAGGTTGCATCGTAGGTAGTGGTGGAGCCGGAAGAAGAGCTGGTATTGATGGTGCTAATTACTGTTTGGCCATAGGCGAAAAATCCAATTGATAATATTATCAATTGGAGCATACTCTTCCTCAGAAATGCAACAAACCACATCACACCAAAAAAATGTCAACAACAAAAATGTTGTGACGAAATACACTAATAATAATTTCAAATGATTCCTTAGGTGAAAGGATACGTTGTCACGTAACTAGGTAGAGGTCACCCAAAAGTACGATGATGATTCGAATTATAAAAGAGATTTTGCATTACTTTCTTTTATAATTACAATACATTATTGATTTGATAATATGATTTTTAAGTCTTTGAATTAAATTTTCTTTAAAACTGGAATTTAAGGGCCGACTATCGAACGAGAAGCTTCATAATGATACTGCCATTCTTACTTGAAGAAACCCTTATCAGATGTAATCCTTGGTTAAAATTTGTGGTTGAAATCACCAGTTCATTCAGCCCCTTCTGCAGGTGTTTTTCACTCGAGTATTTGATTTGGCCACTTGTTCCAACAGCGACAACCTGATAGAGATCTTCTACTTTAACAGGCACTTGAATATGTAATTCCTGGCCTTGTCTAATTGGGTTTGGATATAGCTTTGGCGGGTGGTTTTCTGATTTTAGTTCTATTCTTGACAATTGAGATGTGGTGAATTGACCGTTGAAATCTGTTTGTACAAGTCGATAGTATGAAATTCCTTCAAGGGGTTCATTATCTATGAAGCTGTATTCAAGAATAGCGTTGCTATCACCAGCCCCTTCTTTGAAGCCAATTACCTCAAAATCGACAGCGTTCTCACTGCGTTCGATGCTGAAAAGAGCATTGTTTACTTCCTGGGCAGTAGTCCAGTCCACTTTTACTGTGTTATTTTCCTGCACTGAAGCATTAAATGAAATCAAGGTAATTGGCAATGCATCTTGTTCGCTGGACCCAAGTGTATAATAATCTCCTGAAGTGAAGTCATAGGTAAAGGTTGCAGTCTTAGCCACAGCATCAATGGAGGTGGGTTCTACCAGGATGGTAGCATCTGAAAAATCGTCATCATTGTCAACCATCATTCTTAAGAGGTTCAAATTATTATCTCCAGTCGGAGTTCCTGTAATAGCGGATATATCAAATGTCACTGAAACGCTTCCAATAGTTCCTGTTTCCTGCACTCTCCATTCTCGGTTCAAACGACTGTTGATGGTGGCAGGTCGTTCGGTGTTGCGGGTAGCTTCAATTGCAGCGTTGTCGTTGCCCCAGATTAGCCAAGAATCATCACTGCTGAATGAGCCTATTTCAATGTCCACAATGGCATCATCATTTTCACTTTTTGAATGTGGTTGTTCAAAGCAAGAAAGGTCATCACGACCGATTCCGGCAATATCATTGTGGAAATTTGTGCCTTGAGCATCGTAGTCCCAGATAATTCCGCCATCTCCGGCAAGATAATCTTGTTCTGCAGCACTTAATCCAGAAACGTCTCTGGTTATTCCGTACTTGATGGCCAGATAGGATTCCACTTGTGTTCTTTCTCCTGACGTCAGAACTCTCGAGAATACTATTGCCTCGGCAATATCTCCCTGGAATTGACCGGCATTGGTGTATGTACTATGGTTTCCTATAGCGAAAGTTGATGGTCCGGAAAGAGCGGTATTATCTGAAGTTCCGGTGGCAACACTTGCTGAATTCGCATATAAGTTGATGGCACCTGATACTGCCTGAACCCTGGTACCTGTTGCAATGTATGGTTCACCGTCATTATAGGTGCCGGTACTTCTTGCGTTGAGTGATGAATTGTTGGCGGCATTGAAATGTAATTGGCCATTGGATAGGCCTAGTCCATAATCATCCGTGCCACTGGAATTTGCTCCAATTAGCGCGGGAGCTTGTGAAAAATCCGTAGTTGACCCTTGATTTTGAGCGGTGTTGAACACGGAAATCAAGGTCATGTCTCCAGATACGGAATTGAGCGATGTTTCCATATAGGAGTTATTTGTTGTGTTTTGGTCGGTAATCAGCAGTGCAGGATTATAGTTGATCTCGTTAGTTTCAAAAGTAGGTTCCACTGGAGCCCCGCCACCTCCGTCAACTTCAGAGGCATTATCGGCAGGAGAACTTTGGTCATTCCATTGTTGTACGTTTTGTCCATCAGTGGCCAATGTCAATCCAGCATCAGAGTAAACCTCCAGATCGGCCCGTAACCAAAGGGAGATGTTTGTATTTACTCCACCAGGTCCACATGTGGTAAGTGCCGTGCCTAGAGTAAAGTATTGACCATCGGTTAAATCAATTCCCGTAAATGAAAGAACATCTCCGTTGAATGTTCCTCCGGCAGTCAATGTACCATCAGCCATAGTGGAAGTGTTCGAAACAATCAACCGGAAATCATCGGCATTTGTACCATATCCGAGCCCTGTCAAGTCAAATTGTATTTCAGTTGCACCAACGGAGCCTGTGTCTTCAACACGCCAAACCCTTGGCATTCTCTGAGAAACAGTACTAGGTACATCCAGTGAGCTACCCGGTGAGGTGGTAGCCCCATCGTGTCCCCAAACCAGGAAGTCAAGATTATCATGAATTCCAGAATTGGCGGCATTGTCAGTTGCCACAGAACCAAGGCCAATAGTCAGGATTGTTCCATCAGTTGCACTTGTGCTTTGCTTCTGATTGAGACAGGCATCATCATCGCGACCAATCCCGGCCATACCATTATGATAGCTCGAATTATTATTGGATTCATCCCAGATAATAGTTGTACCGTCAGAGGCTACCAGATCACCTTCCGCTACACTACCGGAAATCACTTCGTTCAAAGTCAGGTCATTGTCATTATCCTGTGGAAGGGTTATTCCATATTTTATTGCGAAATAGGAATAGATTCTAAGTTTTTCAAGATCAGTTATTCCCGAGTTGTAAACCAGTACTTCACTAATCAGGCCATTGTAGTTTCCTGTATTAGTTACATCTCCAATATAGTTGGTCTGTGTACCTCCAATATCGGTGGTGTTTGAATCTGTATTTTGATTAAAGTTATCATCTCGGAGCTCCTCAAATATTCTTCCGGTACCATCATACTCCCCAAAGAGTAGAAATGGCGTTTGGGCCGGATTGTCGAAAGCGTTTAATCCTGTGAGGTTGATGGCATTGTTTTCATGGTCCAATGTGGCGGTTGTGTTTGCACTGGAATAGCCGAAATAGAGTTCTTCATCGTTCGTGCCTCCAGTGGATCCAAGCACATAATTGTCATTGGCATCCTGTCTTATACCTACTCCTAACATGGTGTAGTTACCGGTTCCAGTGACTGATTTTATTTCACTTAAATCACCAACTGATAGTCGGTCATTTATTCCATCAAAATCGATCGTGGGATGGAAGTTGATGTTGTCTGTGGTATTGTCCTTAAACGTAGGTTGATCGGTAGCTTCTGTACCATCGTTGCCAGCTGTTGATTGGTCAGTCCAGGTAGCCAGAGAAGTATTGTCAGTGGTGGTTGAAGTGCCAGCATCCGATCTAAGCCACAGTACCATACTGCTAGTTACACCTCCAGGTCCACAAAGATCCGCTGAAACTCCAAGTGTGAAATATTGGCCATCAGTCAGGTCGACATTGTCAAATGTGAGCACCGTTCCATTGAAAGTACCACCGGTGATTGTGGTTCCGGCCTCCAATGATGTATTATCACCACCACTGGCTACGATCAATTGATAATCTCCGGCATTCGTGCTATATCCGGTAAGACCGGTTAGGTCAAAAGAAATATCAGTGGCTCCTACGTTTCCCGTGTCCTGAGCCCTCCAGATTCTGAGCATTCGCTCGTTAACTGTTCCTGGAGTGCCAGAAGTGGTGATGTTAGCAAAAGCCGTACTCGCCCCATCTGATCCCCAAGTAAAGAAGTCGAGGTCATCATCAAAGCTGTTGGAATTGGCGGCATTATTTGAAGCAATCTCCCCTAGACCTACTGTCAGAATTGCATCGGAATTGACGCTGCGAGATTGTTTTTGATTTAAACAGGTATCATCATCTCGCCCAATACCTGCCACATTGGTGACAAAGCCGGTATCATCACTATAATCGAAAGTAATTGTGGTTCCATCCGAGGCAACATAATCCCCTTCGACCACACTTCCCGAGAGGACTTCGTTTATTGACCCGTCCCCATCATTGTTATTGGACAGAGTAGTTCCGTATTTAATGGCAAGATAACTACGGATTCGCTGTTCTTGAATGGGGGTTAAAGCCTGGTTGTAAAGAATTACTTCGTGCAAATCACCAAAATATCTTCGTCCTGCGTTGTTGCCCAAATTATTGGTTTCCGACTGTCTGCCAATGGAGACTGGCCCCTGGTTACTTCCATGGGTAGAAGCCTGGGTAATGCCGGAATCATCAACATCAATGTTGGTTTCGCTGATTGGTGTATTGTCATCAATTTGCCCGTCAACATACATGGACTTTTCGTCAGATGTACCACCAGTATCGTTGATTTCCGCATCTGCAAGAAAGTTTGACGCACTAGGACTAATATTGAAATTATTCGTGCCCTCTACCACTATTGCACCCCTATCACCGTACACTCCCATGCCATAGGAGTTGTTGGCGGCATTACCGAAGTCGAGAACCATTTTTCTGTTTCTACTGCTTCCAGTGAGCGATGACTCTGGTTCAACAGCAGCGAATATATGCACTCCACCATCGGCCTCTGGTGCGAAAACGTAGTTGCTGCCCAAATTAAAGCCTGTTTCATTTGATCCAGCACCAAATCGGATGGTAGGGTTGAAATTCACATCAGTTTCGATCCAAGTGGGTCTGTTGGCCGTATTTGATCCTTCAACAGCATCAAAGTTATTTCTGCTTTGGTCTCCCCAATAGTCCACCTCATTGCCATCCGTTGCGGGTGTTGTACCTGTGGGTTCATTGTATGTCTCGGCATCCGCCTTCAACCAAAGTGAAAGCCCATCCTGTACATTGCCTGGTGTGCATATAAAAAACTGCGTGCCTAGAGTAAAATATGCACCATCGGCCAGGTTAACATCGGTGAATGTGATTACATCGCCATTGAAGGTACCTCCTGTAATTACTGTGGCACTTGAAAAATCCGCCCCGGATGAATTGCCGGCCACCAAAAGAGAGAAATCACTTGCGGTAGTTCCGAACCCAAGACCTGTCAGGTCGAATGAGATGTCAGTAACACCCATACTTCCTTCCTCAGCGACTCTCCAAACACGCTCTATGCGCTCGTTGATGTTATCTGGCTTTGTTACTATTCTGCTTGAGGTCGTTGCTCCACCATCATTACCCCAAATCATCCAAGTATTATTGGTTCCGATTCCCGCGGCAACACTTCGATGCATTTCAACAATACTGTTGACGTTTTCGCTTTGAGATTGGATTTGGAGAAATTCAGAGTTGTCGTCTCTGCCAATTCCAGCGATATCATTATTATATTCCAGATAACCTCCGATGGCCGCTGCATTGGTGGTATTAAATATGATGTCTCCATCAGAATTAACATAATTGTTGGCTGTAGTTTGGTCCAGCGTAATTCCATATTTGAGGGCCAAATAACTTTCTATCCTGTCTCTTTGTGCCGTGGAAAAGGAACCCGGCTCATTGCAATAAATAAATTCGGGGATGCTTCCATAAAATGATGCTGCCGGAGTTGTGTCCAGACTGCCATATCGTGATTGAGAGTTCGTATCTCCAATACCTATACCATCAGTATCCGAGAACAATAATCCAACAACGTTGGAAAAGCTTCCCATGCTTGCACCGTTTAAATAAGCGGTTACACTTCCAGTTTCAGCAGAGTTTCCGTCAAACTCTAGTGTAACGATGTATTCAGTTTCTGTGGTTATCGAGCTCGTGCTTATGGAATTGAAATCCCACGGTGAACCCGTGCCGTCATTGGTTACGTTCCAGGCCCCAACAACCAGCGAACCACCATCTATGAAAATATTAATGCCCCTATCATTGCTTCCTTGTTCATAGATTTGCTGCCTGGTGGTGATGTCATTTCCTGTTCGGAAGACAATGTTTATTCCTTTCTGTTCGTAAGAAGTGGCAGTATTAAAATCGCTGTTGTTAGCGATTTGTAATCCCGTTTCTGATGCATCAACAAAGTCTACAGTAGGATTGAAATTGATATCGGCTACTGCATCACTTTCATAGGTTGGTGCAGCGAATAAGGTGGTAGCATCATGGTCGCCCAGCGCATGGTCTTGCCAATCGGTAACTGTAGAACCATCTGTAGATGTGGTTACATCCGCATCTTCGTTGGCTTTGAGCCAGGTAGTTAAGGCAGCTTTGTATCCTCCTGGTCCGGTGGCCATAATCAAGTTGTTGTCACTGGCTACAGCCGTTGAAATTCCAGCAACTAAATCCAGTCCCGAGGCTGACCCCGTATTTGTAGGATAATTTGTGGCGTTGGTGAAATCGACTAAGTCGTTACCAGTAGCCGTTACATCATCGGCAAATATTGAGTAACCGTAAACGATTTCATTGGCACTGACACCAAAGTCAGAGAAGGATACGGCACTTCCATGGATGTTTTGTGTGCCTAATGCAGCTTGCGGAAGTGGGTTTGAAGCAGCATCTTGTCTTCGCATCACCAATGAGATGTGTGCGATTCCAGAATCTCCCCAATCATTGGTACCATTATTATTTACCTGAACGACCGTAGGATAATATCCACTAGGATCGCCATTCGCATCTAAGGAACTGATAGCGGCAACTCTGATATCATCATTGCCTCCTCTGTCAACTATAGGGAAGACGGCCGTTGATGGAGAAGAGGTAACTACCCCCGAGTTGTAAATAATATCTATTCTTTCAACATTGGCAAAGTTGGTCGCATTGTTTACAAGGATGTTATCATAGCCTGCATTTAACAAACCGCTTTGATACAAAGCATCTTCATTGGTTTGCTGTTCAGCATCTATGTCAATGGATCTGGGATCAGTATTGTCAATGTTGTCATATTCATAAAAGATTACTAATTGACTTCCTGCATCGGTTCTTCGGATAATAAGTGTATCTGGAAGAACGAAGTTGTCATAAGTGGAGCCCCCAGCCACATAGGAAGTGACAAAAAGGTTTTGAACCTGTCCAAAATTAATCGTGTAGGTTTCGTTTTGAACAACCCCATCCGGACCTGCACCTGCATCTGACGGAGCGGTGGCGCTATAGCTGGAAGTAGTAAGACCACTGGGAACGCCTGAACAGGTAGAGGAAGAAGGTGTGACAGTACATGTATTGATTGTTGTAATCTGGGTTTGGGCAAATGTTTCCTTTGCGCTACCAACCAATAAGGCCAGAACGAGTAGTTTTAGGCAAAGCATATGTCCATGGAACTTGCGATCCATTTACAATCCCAGTGTTTAGGTGAAACCAAAGAATAAATACAATTCAGTGGTTTTAGTCACTGTAAATATATACCGAAGATGACGCTTTACCCTACCTTTTATTAAAAAAATAATTGACTGAATTACAGAGAGTTAGTATTCGAAAGTTCCAGTACCGGATTTGATGGTCAGTTTTTTGTCATTTGCACTCTCAATTCTGCCGATCACCTGCGCTTCAATACCAAATGAATTCGAAATGGAAATTATTTCTTCCGCACGTTTTTCATCGATGTAAATTTCCATTCGATGTCCCATATTGAAGACTTTATACATTTCTTGCCAATCGGTACCACTCTCTTCATGGATGGTTTTAAATAGAGGAGGAATCTCAAAGAGGTTGTCTTTGATCACGTGCAGCTTGTCAACAAAATGCAACACCTTGGTTTGCGCTCCTCCGCTGCAATGTATTAGCCCACCTATTTCGGACCTAAAATTCTTTAGGATTTCCGCGATAACAGGGGCATAGGTTCGGGTGGGTGAGAGAACAAGTTTGCCGGCATCCAGGGGGCTTCCTTCTACCGGGTCAGTAAGGTTATAACTGCCCGAGTATACAAGCTCGGAAGGCACCGATGGATCAAAGCTTTCGGGGTATTTTTCAGCCAGGGATGAGTTGAAGACATCATGTCGTGCAGAAGTCAGGCCGTTACTTCCCATTCCTCCATTATATTCGTCTTCATAAGATGCTTGACCGTAAGAAGCCAAACCAACTATCACCTGACCCGGGGCGATTTTTTCATTGGTAATTACGTCCTCACGCCTCATCCTGGCATTTACCGTACTATCGACAACTATGGTGCGGACAAGATCACCAAGATCGGCCGTTTCGCCTCCGGTACTTATAATGTTTACTCCATTGTCTCTGAGCATCTGGAGCACTTCTTCAGTTCCGTTGATTAAAGCCGATATGACCTCTCCGGGAATCAGATTTTTGTTTCTTCCGATGGTTGAAGAGAGGAGTATGTTATCAATCGCGCCCACGCATAAAAGATCATCAATATTCATAATGATTGCGTCCTGGGCAATTCCTTTCCAAACACTCAGATCTCCGGTTTCTTTCCAGTACATATAGGCCAGAGAGGACTTGGTCCCGGCACCATCGGCATGCATGATATTACAGTAATCCGGATCATTGCCCATGTAGTCGGGAACAATCTTGCAAAAGGCATTGGGAAAAATTCCCTTGTCCAGATTTTTAATTGCATTGTGAACATCTTCTTTGGAGGCTGAGACTCCACGCTGCATATACCGCTCGTTCATGTGCTTTGTATTGAGGCACAAAAATAAAAAACCCTGACAGAATCGTCAGGGTTTTCAAACTCTTCCTACAAGAATACTGTTAATTACCTCCTTCTTTGTTGTACTCAATTACCTTGAATTCCGTTCTTCGGTTTTCCTGGTGTTGTTCCTCTGTGCAAGAGGCCGCATTTGCATCATCACAGCCATTGAGGAGTTGAGTTTCACCATAACCTTTGGCTACCATTCGATCTCTGGCGATTCCTTTGGAAACAATGTAGTCAACTGCTGCCTGTGCTCTCCTCTGAGACAGATCCTGGTTAAAATCATTATCTGCCCTTGAATCGGTGTGAGAACTCAACTCAATTTTGATTTCAGGATTGTCTTTCAATAACTGGACTAGTTTGTCCAACTCAAGTGCAGCATCCTCACGGATATCAGCCTTGTTTAGATCGTAGAAAATGTTTTCAAGAACGATAGTGGCATCTTTGACAATTGGATCCAGGTTTAAGGCAACTTCAAACTCTTTGAGTGTATACCTTTCCACGAGGTCTTCCTTGGGAATCCCTTTTCCAATCATAGAAAACTCTTGTCTTGTTGTGAAATAGTCTGTCTTTTCACCAAGCAAGAAGTATTGCTTTTCCGGGTCTACAGGGAATTGAAATACACCACTTCGGCCAGTGGCAATGTCGTCAACAACCTCCAGGTTTTCATCCAATAGTTTCACCCTTACACCTCCCAGATTAGTTGGATTGCCGTCTTCGTCTGGAGTATAAGTTCGGCCCTTTAGCACATATTCTATTTTTTTATGTTCGGGAGAATCATCGACCAGGGTATAGATGTCGTCTCCTCCAGTCCCACCAGGCCTGTTGGAAGTAAAGAAACCCTCATAAGGATGATCAGAGTAGACCAAACCAAAATCGTCATAAGCTGAATTGACTGATGGCCCCATATTTTCTATAGTGATCTGACCGCTTTTTCGAACTGCTACAAAAATGTCGAGCATTCCGAATCCAATATGACCGTCAGATGCGAAATAGAGTTTGTTGTCTGGTGAGATGTAGGGAAATACCTCGTCTTCTGCCGTGTTTATAGCAGCACCCATATTTGTAACATTACCCCAACGTCCTCTTTCATTAAGTGATGCTCTATAAATGTCTGAACCTCCGTAGCCCCCAGGTCGATCTGAAGCGAAATAAAGTGTCTGCCCATTCCGACTGAATGCCGGGCTGGAGTCCCAGTTGTCAGGACTGTTAATAGGCATTAATTGAGGACTACTCCATTGTCCATTTCGTTTCGTAGATATGAACAAGTTGGTATGGTCAAGGCCTCTTTTATCATCTGAATTGCCTTTAGCAAAAACCAATGTATTCCCGTCCGGTGAGATAGCGATCGTGCCTTCATTTATCTCAGTGTCATTGAATACATCCGGCAGTCGTGTGATGGTACTTTCATCAATGGTTAATCCATCAATGGAAGCTTTGTAGATATCACTGAAAGGAACACCATGGCGTTCAAACGTCTTTTCCTCACGAGTAGTTGCGAAGTACAGTTCCTTATCATGGACAAACGGACTGTATTCCAAATTCTCGGTGTTCAGCGCCTTTGCCTCATTGATTTCGATGTTTTTGACTATAAGCTCCAGGCTGTCAATCTTCTTGAGATTGGCCAACTCTCTCCTCGCTCGATCAGAGAACTTTTCAACTGTAATGTATTCAAGGTAGTTTTCAAGTACACGCTCCGCTTCGGCATAGTCTGCATTTGCCTTTAGTGCTTTCGCATAGTGAAGTTCTAATTCATCATCATTATAACCACCGGCAATTGCTTTCGCATAATAATCTCTGGCTAAGTAAACTTTGCCCATCCTTCTATAAGATTCGGCAATGTAATAGTTGGCAATAGGATTTTCAGGGTCATCTTCCAGATCTTCAGAATATTCCTTAATCGCCTTGTCATATTCTTCATTTTGAAAGCTCTTCTTGATTTTCGCTGCCTTACCCTGTCTCCCATCTGTACCGGAATCGGTTGCCGATGTAGTCGCAGGAGCATCAATTCCAAGGAAATTCTGCTTAGACCCTTGACATGCGACAAGAGCAGCTAGAAAAAACAAGGATAAAATGAATCGGATGTTCTTCATCTAGTAGCAAATTAGCTAAATATTATACGCTGACATAGGTCTTAAAGTATCTTTTAAGCCAACTTTCCCCTGCTTTTACGAGCCAATTTGATTTGAGTTCTCCTTTAGTTTGAACTGTATTTTGGAAAAAAAGCGAGTCCGGTTTCACAACCTGTTGCTCTATTGATCCCTTCAAACTATTTAACGCTATCAAATTAACACTTTCTTCTTGCAGAAAAGCCAGTTTCGATCGATCGAAGAAATCGATCGAGTACCGGGAACCCAAGTCTTGTACAAAGTGAACAGATGAGTCAATAGAACACCCTGATGCCAGATTGAAAGATTCGTCTGTCGCAATGATTAAAAACTGATCATATTCAATCTTTCCAGATGCATGCAAATCCTGACCGTGAGCCGCCCATGCTTTCAGAAATTGGCTTAATGCCTCCATAATGTCTGCTTGCTCAGCCTCAGAAATCTTTCTATCCGCTTGATATATCCAAATTCTGGATTGGTCACTTAATGAGTCAAATGTTGTCACTTCAAAATCTAATTAATATTGATCAAATGTCGTTTCGTTGTCTTTCTCAACCAATTAATTGACACAATAATTCAATATAAACTGTTAATAGCCGGAAAGGTTGGCTGGTGTGTATCGGCTGACCCGAGTTGAAGCAGTCTTTATGTAATCTTGAAATGCGCGTGATAATTCCGTGATAAGTTCAAACCAATTTTGCAACCAATGGAAAAGAGTGTTCTAATTGTCGAAGATGATAATGATATCAGTGGCCTAATTGATATTCACCTAAAAGATATGGGGTGTCAAACCATGATCGTGGATAGAGGGGATGATGCCTTGGATATTGCTCTTAAGACTAAATTCGACATCATTATTCTGGATGTTATGCTTCCAGGAAAAGATGGATTGGAAGTATGTCGGTCGTTAAGAGCAGCGGAAATTAAGACACCGATTTTAATGTTAACAGCCCGTTCAGAAGAGATTGATAAAGTCTTGGGCCTTGAAATGGGAGCTGATGATTATCTGACAAAACCTTTCAGCGTAAGAGAGCTTACCGCCAGAGTCAAGGCCATCCTGAGAAGAGTAGATATCCTAAGTGCTCCGGTAAAGGACCCAAATTCTGAAACGCTCTATTTTGAAGAACTCATTGTCGACAAGAATAAGAGAAAGGTATTGCTAAATGATGAGCGGGTGGACCTGACACCAAAAGAGTTCGACCTTTTGTCATTGATGGCCTCTAATCCTGGCACAAGCTATACCAGAGAGAGATTATTGAGCATTATTTGGGGATATGAGTTTGCCGGCTACGAACACACCGTGAATTCTCATATCAATCGCCTGAGAGCCAAAATTGAAACTGATCTCTCCAATCCAAAATACATACTAACTACATGGGGAGTGGGTTACCGGTTCAATGACGAATTAAAATCAGAAGAAAATGTCAACATCTAATAGATCCGAAAAAGGAGGAATAAGCTTGTTCTGGAAACTTTCGGCAACCTTTCTGGTACTGCTGGTAGGAGTAGGACTCGCCCATATTAAGTTATCAGTATCTGCGGCTGAGAATTACTTCCAGGAAAGAAACCAGCGGTTGAATGCACCTATTGCCGAGAGTATAATTAAAGAAGTTAAGCCAACCTTCAAGGATGGTAAAGTGGATGAACAGGCAATGGACGTCATTATGCACTCCATGATGGCAATCAATCCTAGTATTGAGGTTTACTTGCTTGATCCTAACGGCAAAATACTGAACTACGTAGCTCCTTATAAGAAGGTGGTCATGACAGATGTCAGAACTGAACCGATTGCTGACTTTATAAGAACGAAGGGAAAACAGTGCATTCTTGGAGATGACCCGAGAAACCCCTCAACGGAGCAGATTTTTAGCGCTGCACCGATTATAGAAAACGGAACTCTACAAGGATATGTCTACGTGGTTTTGGCCGGTGAACAATATCAATCTGTAGCATCAAGCCTATGGAATGACTATATCACCACGCTTGGTGGCAGGACTATGCTGATCACACTGATTGCGGCACTCATAGTAGGGCTTGTGGCCATTTGGTTCATCACGAGAAATCTTAGAAATATAATCGCTGTGGTCAAAAGCTTCAGAAATGGAGATCTGGAAGCAAGAATCGAGACCAAGTCAGGTCGGGAGTTCAATAACCTTGCTGTCGCTTACAATGAAATGGCCGATACCATAGTTGGGAATATTGAGAATCTCAAATCAATGGAGAATTTGAGAAGAGAGTTGGTCGGGAACGTCTCTCATGACTTAAGAACCCCATTGGCTGTTATTCATGGCTATGTTGAAACCATGATGATGAAAAAGGATGACTTGAATCAGGAGGAAAGGGACAAGTACCTACAAATTGTCTTGGATGGAACCGAAAAGCTCAAGAAAATGGTAGGAGAGTTATTCGAGCTGTCTAAACTTGAGTCTAAGCAGATCACACCAAAAAAAGAGCCCTTTTTCATCAATGAGTTGATTCAGGATGTCGTACAAAAATATTTGATTCTAGCACGTAGAAAGGGAGTTCTTATCCAATCGGTGATATCCAATAACATCAAATTGGTGAATGCAGATGTGGCCCTGATTGAGCGTGTTTTGCAAAATCTTATTGATAATGCCCTTAAGTTCACACCGGAAGGCGGTACGATCATGATCAAGACTAATGAGCTCGATGATGATGTGGAAATTCAAGTATCTGATACAGGTGTCGGGATTCCGGAAGATCAGGTTCCATTCATTTTCGATCGTTATCACATCGGAGATAAACGATTGGGGCTCGATAATAAAAACACTGGTCTTGGTTTGGCTATTGTTAAGAAGATCCTGGAAATCCATGATGCCACAATTCAATTGACCAGTCGCATCAATCAGGGGACTTCATTCTCATTTCAATTACCCTATCATCAACAATAAATAATGAAAAAGATTAGATTTTTACCGGTTATTGTGGCTCTTGCTTTCTATGGCTGCATTGGGACGGATATTGTAGAAGAAAGCATTGTGCCTACTGATTTGACCATTAGCAGGAGTGTAGATAGTCTGGAAGTGGGTAGTTCATTTACTTTTCAGGCGGACTACTTCAATATGTTTGGACAGAAAGAGGTCGTTCCGTTGAGCTGGTCCAGTTCAAACACAGATATAGTCACGGTTACTAACGATGGCTTGGCTAATGGAATAGCTCGTGGAAGCGCTTATATACGCGCCAACTTCAGTGAACTCATTGATTCCGTCAGAGTAGTTGTTGCGGAAGAGGTGGCAGTTCAACAAGCTGCAGAGCGAAATGGTGCGTTCAGGGGTAATCGAGGTTATGCTGTAAACGGAGCCTTCTTCTTACGAGAAGATGGGAGCTCGCTCGAGTTGGAGTTTGACACTGATTTTAGTTCTTCGAATGGTCCCGGCCTCTATGTATATCTATCCAATTCTACCAGTAATGTCAATGGCGGTGTGGAAGTGGGCAGACTACAACGTAACTCGGGAGTACAGACGTATTCTATTCCGATGACAAGAGCACAGCTTAATACCTATGACCATGTTCTTATTTATTGTAAACCATTTGGGGTTCCATTCGGAGTAGGCACCTTTCTTAATTAATCAGATCATGAAAAGAAAACTAATTTCCATAATGTTACTAGCAGGCTTAGGGCACTTGGCAATTGCCGGTGGTGGTTGGCCTCAACCTAAAAACAAAGGGTTTTTCAAGATTGGACAATATGTACTGGTCTCAGACCAGTACTTTGCTCCCAGCGGAGATATTTTGGACATTGCGACTGCCGGGATATACATTACCAGTCTTTATGGAGAATACGGTTTGACCGACAGATTGACTGCCGTGGCCTATGTTCCCTTTTTTACGAGGGCAACATTGAACGAGCAGGTTTCAGGATTGACCGGCAATGTTTTGGAAGAAGGAGACGAAGTCAATTCTTTTGGTGATACAGATTTGGGTCTCAAATATGGTTTGATTACGAATAAGCCTATTGTAGTGAGTGCCACGCTGACCTTTGGCCTACCTTTAGGCAATTCATCGGGAGGCAATACCGGAGTACTTCAAACCGGTGATGGTGAATTCAATCAAATGATTTCCATTGATGCAAGTCGATCTTTTGCCAAAGGGAAATACTATGTATCTGCAATGCTTGGATTTAACAATAGGTCGAAGAATTTCTCTGATGAATTAAGGTATGGGTTAGAAGTTGGTTACACCTTCGGTCCAAAACTGTTTGCAGCACTTAAGCTTACCGGAATTAAATCCCTTAGAAATGGCAGCGATTTTGAAGCCCCATCCAATGGGATATTTTCCAACAACCTCGAATACCTTGCGTTGACGCCTGAGGTATCATATAGTTTCAATGAGAAATTTGGAATTTCAGGTGCCATAGGAACGGCTTTTTCAGGGCGTAGAATCCTTGCCCGACCAGCATATTCTCTTGGGTTTTTCATGAAAATATAACATTGTCAAAAAAAAGCATTGAGGGCCCTTCTAGGGCCTTTTTTTGTGATTAACAAATTTACTTTGTTGAAGTATTCGTGATACTTCCGTGACCAGCCGATCCCACCTTTGTCAAGACATGTTTAACCTATAAAACGCTTTTAAAATGAGGAAAAGATTTCTTGCGGTGATTGCCGCGATGCTGACTATAGTTCTGGTCAGTTGTGATAATGATGATACGCCATCCGTTGCTCAATTGACATTGAATATAAATGGACTGGAAGATTTGGGTAGTAATGCAATCTATGAGGGTTGGATTATTGTAGACGGATCCCCAATATCAACGGGAACATTTAGTGTGGACACTGAAGGGACTTGGTCAGCCAATACTTTTGAGGTTGATCCGGATGACCTTAATGCCGCTACGAAATTCGTACTTACAGTCGAGCCGATTCCCGATCCTGACCCTGCTCCTTCAGATCAAAAGTTGTTAGCGGGAGATTTTGCAGGAAACACTGCAACTGTGTCTACCAGTGTGGCACCAGCCTTGGGTAGCTTCGATAACTCATCTGGTATTTATTTTCTAAGAACACCAACGGACGAGACTGACGGTAACAATGGAAATGATATTTATGGAGTTTGGTTTGGCACACCGGGAGCACCGCCAACAGCCGGACTTAACCTACCAACTTTACCGACTGGTTGGGCCTACGAGGGTTGGGTGATTGGTGATTCAGGGCCTCTTTCAACAGGTACTTTCACAGAATTCAATACCATGGACAACAGTAATGGATTTAGCGGAACTGAGAATAATGCCGGACCTCCAATACCTGGAGAGGACTTCTTCAACAATGCTCCGGCCGGAGAGACTTTTCCTTTAGACGTGAGGGGAAGAATGGTTGTGATTTCTGTGGAACCCGTTCCAGACAATTCACCGGCTCCCTTTCTTCTAAAACCTCTTGTGGCGACTGTTCCTACGGATGCAGCGACAGCACCAACTACTCATGATTTTGGACAGAACCTTGCCTCATTGCCTACAGGAACAGTAAGTAGAAATTAAATTCTTTAGTGAACTATTTTGGTTGATGTTCAGGGGTGCACCATTCGGGTGTGCCCCTTACTGTTCTATTGGGGCAGGAATTGGCCTAAGATATCATTAATTTAGGGTCAAAATCAGGCAATTGACCAACCTTATCCTTCAGCTGGGAGCCTTACAAGCTGGTATTCTAGGTATCTTTTTCTTCACTCGCAAAGTGAACAGAGGAGCCAATCGGATATTGGGAGTATTGGTCTTGCTGTTAGGATTGTTGTCTTTTTTACAATCTCTGAAATCATTGGAAGTTTACTCAGATTATCCACACCTCATTCGCCTGGACTGGGGAGGGGGTCTGTTGATAGCCCCAATGATCTATTACTATGTGCGATTCATGACTCGTCAGCAAACAAGGTGGCGGATTAAGGACATCGGTGCCTTCTTTCCATATATTGCTCATTTGGTTATCATATCTCCATTTCTGTGGAGAAATGGGGAATCAAAAATCCAGGTGTTGGATTATTACACAGCTACACTCTCCGCAGGCACGGATAGCTATCATATGTACTATAAGTTGTTGGTGGTATTCACCGCCTTGGTAGGGCTGCACTATTGCTGGGAAAGTATCAAAGCGCTAAAGGTGTACCGAAGCAATATCAAATCTGAGTTTTCTGCTTTGACAAAAAGAGAGTTACAATGGTTGAATTATTTTGTTTGGGCCTTCTCGGGATTGTTCATAATTCTCGTTGGTGTGTATGTTTTATACACTCGCGACCGCTATGCCAGTTTCGACTATGAAGTTTATTTCTACTTGGCCTCGTTCTTGTTAATTTATGCAATCACTTACAGTGCCATCAATCAGCAACAAGTGGAAGCGGTGATAGCACCTGTAATGGTGAATTCCAGGCCTGACGAAAAAGTGAAAAAGCTTGTTGATTACGCTCCACTCAAAGAGCGACTGCAAAGGCTTATGCAATCTGAAAAGCCTTACCTCGAAAGTGACCTGACAGCGACCCAACTTGCTGATCGACTAGACATCTCCCGACATCAACTTTCGGAACTGCTAAGCCAAAGTCTTGAGACCAACTTTTACGACCTTGTGAACCAATATCGCGTAGGTGAATTTATTACCAGACTAAAATCTGGTGAAGCAGAACGCCTCACTTTACTGGCCATTGCCTATGATGTCGGTTTCAACTCAAAAACAGCCTTCAACACTGCTTTTAAGAGGATGAAAGGACTTACACCTTCACAATACAAGAAAAATCTCCGTCAAAAATAGTTTGGATAAGGTCGTTTCGGCCAAAACGAACGACTAGGGTTGCTCGAATTATGTGATTTGGGGAGTTAAAATTAAAACTCAAAATCATGAAAAGAGCATTTATCATAACACTGGTCTTTGGCTGGGTCGCGATTCAGTTGTCTGCGCAAAATGACCTTAGTATTCAAGCACATACTTTTGAGAATAATGAGGGTGAAGAGGTGGCTTCTGAACTTGGTACTTTCTCTGTACCTGAGAACAGGGCCAAACCGGATGGCAAGGAAATCGAACTTACCTTCGTGCGGTTCAAGAGTACGAATCCTAATCCGGGAAGCCCCATCGTGTATTTAGCTGGTGGTCCTGGTGGCTCAGGAATATTGACAGCAAAAGGACCGAGATTTAAACTGTTTATGGCGCTTAGAGAAGTAGCCGATGTGATCGCTTTTGATCAAAGGGGAACAGGGCTTTCAAACCACATCCCCACATGCGAGAGCAATACGGTCTTTCCCATGGATAAAGCAGGTAGCCCCGAATACTATGCGGGCGAAATGAAGGAAACTATGAAATCATGTATGGATTTCTGGAAATCGGAAGGCGTGGATATCAGTGCTTATAATACGCGAGAAAGCGCCAATGATCTGGAGGACTTGCGTAAGGTACTGAATGCTTCCAAGATAAGCCTTTGGGGGATTAGTTACGGAAGCCACCTCGGGTTCGAATTTATAAAGAACCACGAGCCTAGTGTCGATAAAGTGGTGCTTGTGGGTTTAGAAGGTCCCGATCAGAGCATCAAACTGCCTTCTTTGACTGATGGCTTTCTAAAGAATCTGAGTACCAAACTGGAGGAGGATGAGGCTGCATCCGCGCAATATCCGGATTTGGTGGAGATGATGAGTACAGTCATGGAGAGATTTGATGGTAAGCCAATGATGGTGAAGGCTCAGGATCCAAGGAGTGGCGCGGCCTTCGAGGTTACACTCAGCAAGTTTGATGTTCAATTGGTGACTTCGTTTTTGTATGTCAAGAATCCAAGTGACTCTAAGAATTTGCCGAGAGCCTTTAAAAAAATGTATGATGGTGATTTTACCGAAATGGCGCTGATGGTTGCTGGACTGAGACAACAGGCCGGAAGGGTGCGGGCAATGCCTTTTGCGATGGATGCCATGTCGGGTATCTCTGAAAAGAGGTGGAAGAGGGTACAAAGAGAGGCTCGAAAAGCTATCCTTGGGCGTTCGACAAACTTTCCTTTTCCTGATCTAGCACAAGGTTTAGGCCTACCTGATCTGGGAGATGAATTCAGGACAAACCCTGAATCAAAAGTGGAAGCCTTGTTTTTCAGTGGTACATTGGATGGCCGAACCTTTATTCCCAGTGCGAAGGAACTAGTTAAGGGTTTTAAGAACGGAACGCACATTATCATAGATGGGGCTGGGCACGACATGTTTATGAGCACCCCTGAAGTGGAAGCCCGGATGTTGAAGTTCTTTAAAGGAGAGCCCTTCTCAAAAGAGAAAATTACGATTCCCGTGCCCGCATTTACTTTGATGAATTGATAGGGCTAAATTGGAGCAATGAAATCGCTGAGATTCATGATAGCCTTTAGCATTGTGCTAGGTGTAGTGGTCTACGGTTGGAGAAATATCGGGGTCTCGGAGCGTGAGATCGAGGTTCCGAGTTTCAATTCAATATATGCCGAAGCACCGGTATATGTCTATGTCCAGCCAGGCAACCAAGATGCAGTGATCATCAGGGCGGATAACAAGGTGCACGATAAAATGACTATCGAGGTAGTTGATAGTCAGTTGAGAATTTTCAACCATGAGCATATCCGTGGAGAACGGGTGCTGGACGTCTATGTAACTTACAGAGCATTGGATTCCATCACCGCTGCCGGTGCTTCTACTGTAATCAGCCGTTCCATGTTGGATGCAGACAATTTCAAATTGGTCGCTCACGGAGCTTCAGAGGTTAAACTGCAGATCAATTGTCGGCAATTGGATTTGGAGATGCTAAGAGTAGCCAATGTTTTTCTGGCAGGTAATGCGGATGTCTTCAATTTCAACATCGATGCCTTTGGGGACTTGACAGCTTATAATTTCAAAGCACTAAAATGCAAGGCGACCATGATCACTGGGGATCAGAGTCCGGGTATTGCACGGATCAATGTTTTAGAGGAATTGGATGTGCACATAGAAGGGCCGCGATATCTCTATTATCGTGGAGATCCGGAAATTACCAATAAAGTGATAAAAGGAAGGAGCAAATTGGTTAAGAAGTAGGCCTAGAGCCCCTCGTTCTTGGCGATTAGTTCTGCCAGGTCCAGCACTTCTACTTGCTCTTCTTTCTCTTTGGCTTTAACTCCATCACGCATCATAGTCATGCAGAAAGGACAAGCAGCAGCCACTATGCTTGCTCCAGTTTCCAAGGCCTCTTCCGTACGTTCAATATTGATTTCCTTATTGCCTGGTTCGGCATCTTTGAACATCTGGGCTCCACCGGCTCCACAGCACAATCCCTTAGTTCGGCAGCGCTTCATTTCCACCAGGTCAGCATCCAATGCGGCCAGCACTTCTCTCGGTGCTTCATAGATATTATTGGCTCTTCCGAGGTAACAGGAGTCGTGGTAAGTGATTTTCTTACCCTTGAATTCGCCACCACCTTCAAGACCTACCTTGCCTTCATTGATCAATTGTTGTAAGAAAGTGGCATGGTGGATCACTTCGTAATTACCTCCCAATTCCGGATACTCATTTTTGAGTGTATTGAAACAATGCGGACATGCCGTCACGATTTTCTTCACTCCATAGCCATCCATTACCTGGATATTGGCCATGGCCTGCATTTGGAATAGAAATTCATTTCCTGCCCTTCGAGCAGGATCTCCAGTACAAGCTTCCTCTGGCCCTAGTACGGCAAAGGAGATGCCCACCTTGTTTAGAATTCTGACGAATGCTTTGGTTACTTTTTTGTAGCGGTCATCATAAGAGCCAGCACAGCCTACCCAAAAAAGGATTTCGGGTGATTCTCCTTTAGCCATTAAATCGGCCATTGTGGGTACTTGATTCAAATTTTCGCTCATTAGTTCAGGAAATTAAGAGTCACTATTCATTTCGTCAGCCCAATTGAACCGATCAGTAGGTGCAAATTTCCATGGAGAAAAGCTGGTTTCCACGTTTTGGAACATGCTATTCCATGAGGCTGGCGAGCCTGATTCTTCCATCGCGGTATATCTTCTCATCTCGAGAATAATTGCTAATGGATCAATATTGACTGGACAGGCCTCAACACAGGCATTGCAACTGGTGCAGGCATTGATTTCTTCTTGTGTGATATAGTCACCCAGGAGCGACTTACCATCTTCCAGACCCTTGCCTCCTTTTGCCAGACTTGCCCCCACTTCTTCAGCTCGATCCCGTGTATCCATCATGATTTTTCTAGGAGATAGCTTCTTCCCGGTTTGATTGGCCGGGCACTCGGAAGTACATCTTCCGCATTCTGTGCAAGAATAGGCATTCATAATATTTACCCAACTAAGGTCATTCACATCTTTTGCACCAAATCGCCCGACTTCTGCAGGTGGATCTCCGGCATTTTCAACAGGCATTCCCAACATCATTTTCACCTCATTGGTCACTACCGGCATATTATCAATCTCCCCTTTGGGTCTTAGATTGGAATAGAAGGTATTCGGGAAAGCCAAAGCAATGTGCAAATGCTTGGAGTAAGTCACGTACACAGCAAAGCCAAGTATGCCAATGATGTGGAACCACCACGCAAACCTTTCGATGAGAATCAACGAACCAACTGACATTCCCTCGAAAAGAGGCATGAGATACTGACTAAAGAAAAAAGTACCGGTTTGAGCATAGTGCTCGTCCTGACTCTGAATCAACATGTCGGTTGCATTCATTGTAAGTATGGCCAGCATCAAAATAATTTCAATGACCAGGATTAGATTAGCGTCCAGGGTGGGCCACTTTTTCATTTCATTGCCGGAAAATCGCTTGACCTTCAAAACATTCCTTCTGATAAGGAATACCAGGCATGAGAATAGCACGCCAACAGCCAGGAACTCAAATATGTTGATCAGAACCGTGTAAAAATCACCTAGGTAAGGAGCAAAAATTCGATGTGTACCTGCAAGGCCGTCAATTACGAATTCTAAAACTTCCAAATTGATTACCAGGAATCCCACATAGATCAACAGGTGGAGCAGGGCTGGGATGATCCGTTTGAACATCTTCTTCTGACCAAAGGCAACAAGTAACATGGTTCGCCATCGTTCGGCCTTGTTGTCGACCCGCCCGGACGGTTTGCCTAGAAGGATATTTTTCCGAATGCGCGTTACGCGCTTATAGAGAAAATAAGTGGCAATCGCTACCACTATAAAAAAGGCTATTTGCGGCACGTATTGCATAGAAAAGGGTTTGAATTAAGGTTGATTACTATATTCTTGAAATTATTAAAAATGTTTTGCACCGAATAAGTTTTTGCATACTTTTGTCGACCAAATCGGGGTGCTGTAGCTCAGTTGGTAGAGCATCGGACTGAAAATCCGTGAGTCGGTGGTTCGAATCCACTCAGCACCACTCGAGACAAAGCCTTCTCATCTGAGAAGGCTTTTTTTATTGGCCTTCAAAAGCGCTCTACTAAGATATGGATTTTAAGTTAAATAGTATGCATGCATACTATTTAATGCGATTAAGTTGTGCAAGCTCCTTATCATTAAGAAATCTCCACTTACCCCTTGGAAGATCTTTTTTTGTCAGACCTGCATAAACTACCCGGTCTAATTTGACAACCTCATAACCGAGGTGTTGGAACAATCTTCGGACGACCCTGTTTCGACCGATGTGAATCTCAATGCCCAATGTTCTGTTGTCGGTTCCGATCACAGCCAGATCATCCACTCTTACCTCACCATCCTCCAATTTCAAACCCTCAAGAATACGTTCAAAATCACTTTTAGTAATGGGCTTGTCCAATTCGACTTGGTAGAGCTTTCTGACTTTATGGGAAGGGTGGGTAAGCTTCTTGGTGAGTTCTCCATCATTGGTCAAAAGAAGGAGTCCTGTTGTTGCCCTGTCAAGGCGTCCTACGGGAATGATTCGTTCATCACAAGCTTTTTTCACCAGGTCCATAACCGTTTTTCTTTCTTCTGGGTCCTTGGTAGTTGTGATAAAGTCCTTGGGCTTATTCAACAAAACATAAACCATTTTTTCCCTAGTCAGTATCTTTCCCTTATACTCGACTTTGTCCTTCACACCAACACGGTATCCCATTTCCGTAATGGTCTTACCATTTACCTTTATTTCACCTGCCTCGATTAATTTGTCGGCTTCTCTTCTCGAACAGACTCCTGCATTGGCAATGTATCTGTTGAGTCTTATGGGGTCACCCGGATTATTCTTTTTGACGGTCTCGGGTCTATAAGAGGGTGCCGGAGATGGCTTTTTGGAGTTTTTCGTGAATTGAATTGACTTCCTTCGTTTCGGATTCTGTCTTTTATTTGTCATAACCTTGCTGCATCACTGCTGTAAGCCTGCAAGTTACTCATCCTTTGTGGAATCCTCACCTTCTTCAGGTTCAGAAATACCAATTTCATTTTCTGGAGTGGCAAAGTCCTTCGGAGTCGGTAATTCGGAGAGATCATTAATCCCGAAGTAATCCATGAATTTTTCTGATGTCCCGTATAGCAGTGGCCTACCAACGCCTTCTGACTTACCCTTGATTTCTACAAGTTCTTTTTCCAATAGTTTTTGAACGGAGTAGTCACAGTTCACACCTCTGATTTGTTCCATTTCAGATTTAGTGACAGGCTGTTTGTAGGCAATGATTGACAAGGTTTCGAGTGCTGATGTAGACAACCGCTTTTTGGATTGTTGCTTCAGTAATATTCCTATACTTGCCTGGTAGGCTGGTTTTGTAAGAAATTGGTAACCTCCTCCTGATTTGACTACCTGGAACGGGTAGGTTTCGTCCTGGTATTTTTCTTCGATTTTGGCAATTGAACTTTTAATGTCTTTCTCCGGAACATCGGCTTCAAACATTTCCGTAAGGCAATCCTTTAGCTCTGAGATTCTAATAGGTTTCTCAGAACAGAATATTAATGCTTCAATGTGATTACCCAGAAAGTCCACTAGCTCCTCTTAGCCAGTTTCGCTGCGATGGAGTGCATCGTATGAGGAACTGCCTTCAGTCTTTCTTTAGAGATCAGGTTCCCAGTATCAACACAAATACCATAAGTGCCATTTTTGATTCTGATAAGCGCGTTCTCGAGGTTATTGATGAACTTCTGCTGTCTGGCCGCAAGTTGGTTCATGCTCTCTTTTTCAAGAGTATCTGCCCCATCTTCGAGCACTTTGGTACTAGCACTGGTTGCATCGGTACCAGTATCACCGCTTTTATTAAGGCTCTTCTTGAGTTCGGTGAGCTCGTTTTTTGCTTTGTCTATTTTTTCGAGGATCAGTGCTTCAAATTCTTTCAATTCACTTTCCGAATAACGCGTTTTTTCTTCCTTGCTCATGCTCCTCTTTTTATAAGTGTTAAAAAAATTAAGGTGCGCTAAAATACAGGTGTGAAGATAAATTGCAAAGGCTTTCAAATAAATTTTGGATTACGAATCGTTCTCTTTGGGCGAAATAATGAACTTTTGAATAAAAAAAGACCGCTTTAGCGGTCCCTACTTTCAGAATGAAATATCAAGTAATCTTCAATATTCCAGATTGAGCGTTCTTAGTCTGCGTTGCATTGACAGCTTGTCAATACTCACTCGGTATTTCATTCTGACATATCGCGCAATTACATCAAGTCTTCGACCATTTCTCAAGTGAGAATCTATGGTCTTATTAATAAGACAGTTCATTTAAGTTGAGCAGTTAAACGGTTATAGTCAGTTATACTATTAAGATAATCATATTGTTTTCAATGGCGTAATGTTTCGTTAACATTCTCTAAATGTTAATCAAATAATTATATATTTTATGTATTATATAATATACAAATTACTGAAGTGAATCAGTGTCTGTCAATAGTAAAATAAACTTGATACATCGTGTTGTAGTCAGAATCGACCTCCAAGTGCCACACGTTCTTTTTTCATTATTACCTTTCCTGAGGGCGTAATAATTTCGAAAAGGACCATATAGTATCCAACCCTTGCCTTTTCTCCGCGGTCATTGGTCCCATCCCATCTGAAGAATCCATCAGTTCCAACGAGGGTATTTTGACTGATGGCTTTGATTTCATTACCACGTGCATCGTACACACTCACATTTACAATATTACCGGGTTCATCAAAAGTGTAGTTCAAGGTGGTAAAATTAGGGCGTCCTGGTTCGTCCGGAGCAAATGAAATTGGTGATATGTTGATGGTCCCTGGATCCGCGTCTGGTAATAGGAATTGGGAATTTTGATAGCCGGGAGTTGCATAATTATCGGAACTAGAGGCTGAAAACCAATTGGCAGAATCCAATGAGCTTTCGTCTGGGCGAATACGTTCGAGGGCCACACCTTCTACATTACTCAATAGACTAGAGTGGTATTCGTCCTTATAAATCATGAAGTCAATAACATTCCCACCATTGTCGATTATTGAAATAGACCCTTCTGTGTTGTTCATATTGGGTAGTGCCTCCACCTCAATTATCGTTTCTGACAGCGCATTTGGATAGTGATCTTTGAGTATTGTACCGTCATTGGTGATCACGTTGAACGAGTTTGGCGCAATAATCTGATTAGTAGAAGAAATAAGCCTTTGGTTGTTATGGCCAGCTAGCGACCAATTATTGAGGTTGATGTAATTGTTTGAGTTGTTAAAGATTTCAACAAACCTTACGCCACCGCTTAATGGATCAAAGAGTACTTCATTAACGATTAGGTCTAATGAATCTGCCGGTGTAGGAATAATAAGTGAAATGTCCTCACCTGATCCGAGAATTAGGTTGCCTGAGCAGTCATTCACGTTATTGGCGCTAATCGTATAAACAGTGTTTTGTACAAGCGGATCTGTGGTGAGCGTGACTGTCCTTTTGGTGGTTCCAATTGATAAGGAAGAAACGGTTATTAAAGGTGAAATATTAAAATTACCTGTTGTTAGGCCTGATGTTTCGATTTTTTCATCGAACGTGAGTTCAATTTCAGTAGTGGAAGTTGCAATTGCTCCTGATAACGAAGGCCCAACAATATCTGGATTGCTCGCATTTACTGAATTTTGACTTCCCGGAGTTCCACCATTGGAATTCTCAGAAGCATTCCAGTTCAACTCTTCTACACATGGAGCATTCAGATCAATCATTTCCAGACTATAACCACCCTGGGATTTTTGAGTCGATCGATACCAATCGTCAGTATAAAATACTTCGTGCACAATAGAACCACTCAGGCTTAGAACAAGGTTGTCTCCTGAGGAATTCAGGTTTCTCCAATTTGGCACTTCCAGCACATCTCCGAAGCTGGTAAATGACGAGGATTGACCGAACGGCACTAGTATCAAATACGCTCCGGGTTGAAGACTAAACTCAGGCAAAGTGGTTGATCCGGTAGCATCGGCAAGGTTAACACCTCCAATTGAAAGTATGCGACTTGAGTTATTATACAATTCTAAATACTCAACTTCTGGCAAACCTTGAGTAGGTGAGGGGTCAGCCATGATTTCGGAGATAATGATTTCTTGGAATCCAGGAATATCACCCAAATAGAAGTTTTGATTTGTGGTGCCCAAGGCATTGCCTGAGCAGTCTGCGAGTCCGGAAAGAGTCAAAGTATAGGAAATACCCCGGCTAAAAGCAGAGCTCAAATTGATTAAAATGGAAGTTCCGAAAGTATCTTCTATATCAACGCTTGAAATGACAAGACTTCCGGTGAAAGACATGTTTCCGGCTACTAAACTTGAGACATCCATTGACTCGTTGAATGTTGCCCGTAATTGGGTCTGACTTATGATGCTAAGACTTACTAAGGAAGGAGCACTTGTGTCCGGTGTAACGTCATAAACTGAGTTTTGTATTCCTGGAGTTCCACCATTGACATTCAGAGAAGCAGTCCAGTTAGCGGCATCGTAGCAACTTGCCTGAGTATTGATCATCTCAATGCTATAACCTCCATCATCTCTCGTGTCATCTTGATAATAACTTCTATCATAGTCGACTTGGAATATCAAATTATTGGACTCATCTCGGATGATTACTAAATCATCAATAGTAAAGGTTGGAAACGAATTGATGCCAAGGACATCACCATAGGAAGCCAATTCACTCTGTCCGGAATTTGAAGTAAGGATCAAATAAGCCTGAGGATATAAATTGAATTCTCCCAGAGTGACCGTGCCATTATCATCTGAAAGCTGCAATCCTCCAATCGCCAATATATTACTGCTATTGTTATAGACCTCAATATATTCTCGCTCTGGTAACCCGTTAGATGGAGTCGGGCTAGCCATGATTTCAGTGATGAGCAGATCATTCAGGCCAGGAGTTTCACCGATCAAAAAGGTGTGTTCATCATTGCTTAAGGTATTCCCTGAGCAATCAGCAACACCATTGAGTGTTAGAGTCCTTTCAGCTCCACGGGTAAATTCTGAATCCAGCGTCAGACTAATACTCTTTCCGAAGGAGTCGTTGATAGTAATTGAGCTTACATTTACGCCATTCTGTAACCCAAAATTGCCCGGTACCAATGTACTCACGTCCATCGCTTCGTTGAAGGTCAATTCCAGAAGGGTAGTAGTCGAGGCGATCAAATTTGTCAGTATCGGATCTGTTGTGTCTGGAGTGATATCATGGATCGAATTTTGAGTTCCTGGAGTGCCTCCGCTTACATCAGTTGAAGCTCCAAAGTTATCGACATCGAAGCATGCTTTGTCAGGGTTAATCAGCTCGATACTAAATCCACCATTTTCTTTGGTATTATCGTTGTAGAAGGTACGATCATAAGCCAACGAGTCTATGATCACATTACTTCTGCTTAGCACGGATAAAGTTTCTCCTGTGTTGGAGAGGGACGGGAAATTTGACACTCCCAGAGCATTCCCAAAACTCGTAAAACTGCTTTCACCGGCCAGGGAGGTGAGTGTGATATATTCTCCGGCATTCAGAGTGAAATCAGTGAAAGTAGCCGTGTCACGCGAATCAGCCAATGACAATCCTCTAAGCTGAATATTGCTCGAACTACGATTGTAAAGCTCAACATATTCAATATTGGGTACACTCGACTCCAGATCAGTATCAAAATACACCTCGTTTATTATCAACTCGCGGAATGCCGGATTATATGGTGCCTGAAAGGTGAAGTTGGTAGTCACAGCCGCTATGGCCTTACCTTGTGTGTCTTCAACACGGTCTACGGTTAATCCATAAAGGAGCCCATCTGTCAGGTCTGTGGAAAATTGTAGTGTAACTGTGTTCGGATTGCTCACATTCCTGACTGCTGAGGTTGGCTGACCAATTCCATTATCTAATGAATAGTGATTGAGAGTTTGAGCAGTGGACTGATCAACTATTTCGTTGAATACCACTTCGATTTCATTCGTGAATATTGAATTGATAGCAGTCACAAATGGAGCACTGGCATCGTAATTTATACTGTTGGTGGAGGCACTAATTATCCCACCAAAAGAGTCCGTAACGTTTTGAACACTCAGAATATAGTCAGTTCCCTCGGTAAGGGCATTGGTGAAAAATAAAGTGACCTCGTTGTTTTGTACATTGTCCCTCACAGCCGTCAACGGATTACCTATTCCGGAATCTATGGAATAGTTCGTGGTGGTTTCAGCTGTGGTCTCATCTACATCTTCATCAAACGTAATCAGAATTGAATTTTGGGTGAGAATACTTATTGAAGTGATTTGAGGATCATATTGAAAATCATAGCTAATTACCTGAGAAGTGTTTCCATCGGTATCCCTGAGATTTTGAGCAACTAAGCGATAGTTCACTCCTTCAATGAGTGTGGTGTTTAGTAGAAAGTTCACAATTGACGCATCCCCTCCATCTTGGGTAATGGATTTCACACCAATCCCATTGTCAAAGCCATAGTTGGTGATATTCTCTGCGGAAGTTTGATTAAGAAGCTTGTTGAACTGGATTCTTAAAGTGGTATCAGTAAGTACGCTCAGAGATCCAAAAATTGCTGTGTTACTGGCAAATTGAGCAGTCAAATCTACGGGTAAACCATTTTCAAACACATCTGACACATTTGAAATGGTCAAAGTATTGACTGCATTGTTACCTAAGTCGGTGAAGGTCAGAGTCACAACATTGGTGTTTTCAGTAGATCTAACTGCCGACACCGGATTACCAATACCATTATCAACGGAATAGTTATTGACATTCTCGGCAATAGATTGCTCGACCTCTTCCGAGAATTCCACGCGAATGGTGGTGGGGCTTGTCACCTGTATGCCGACAAGTCTTGGAGCCAAACGATCGTAAATAAAGTCAAAGTTACGATTAGTGGAAATGGCGTTTCCTGAAGGATCTTCTACTCCGGTAAGGGTTAGTGTGTTCTGGACCTCTTGTTCGAAGGCAGTGGCGAATTCCAGGACCACAGAAGTTCTGTCGGACTGTAAAGTGACCAGGGATGGATTACCAAGCGAATTATTTGCCGAATAATTGTTAATGGCTTCCGCGGAGGTCTGATCTAGAACTTCATCAAAATAGGCTCTGAGATGAGTGTCGTCCACCACTATCACAGAATCTACATCAGGATCATCGGTATCATAAACGAAGCCGGTGTTGAATAATTGAATAAAGTTGTTACCACTGTCTTGAATATCGTCAAAGGAGATGATTTGTGTCGAATTTTCAGCAAATGAGTTATCGAATACCAGATGAACAAGCTGATCATTTCCTGTGTCAAGTGAGGCGCTGTTAGGGTTGCCTATACCACCGTCCACAGTGTAATTGGATAATGTCTCCGCAGTTGCCTCGTCCAGGGCGACATCGAAATATACATCCAGTAATAGATTCGAAATGACAATTACAGTATCGATCTGATCTGCAAAAGTAAAACCTGTATTAATCGTTGAGGTAGCATTACCAACAGTGTCTGCAATATTTTGATGAGTTAATGTATATGAACTCCCTACGCTCATAGGATTTGAGAAGGTCAGTAAGGCCCTTGCATTGTCCGTTCCACTCTTTGATGCACTCGAAGGATTCCCTATCCCATTGTTAATCGAATAGTTCGACTCTGTTTCAGCCGGGCTTTGTTCGATCTCCTCATCAAAGATCATTTCAAGGTTCAGTGTGTCTCTTAAAACCAGTCGTTGAAGTACGGGGGCTTCCACATCGTAGACATAGGTATCAATATTGGTGTCAATGCTGTTTCCAGCACAATCGGTCACACCACTCACTGTAAGTTGATAGAGTGTACCGGAGGTCATTGCTGGGTTTAGAGTCAAAGTTACCGACCTTAAACTCGGGGTATTTGCCACAGCATTGATCACCGTAATCCCATTATCTAGTGTATAAGTTCCTCCATTAAGACTAGCCTGATCCATGATCTCGTCAAATACAGCAACTATTTCTGTGCTACTGTTGTGAAAGACATTGATGAGGTTCGGGCCGGAAGTGTCAGGTGTGGTGTCATACACTGAATTTTGAGATCCTGGCGTTCCTCCCCTGACATCGGTGGAAGCAGACCAATTGTTGGCATCACTACAAACCAATTCCGGATTGATTTGCTCGATGGTCCAACCTCCATCTGATTTGGCTACATCATTATACCAATCAAGGTCATAGGTCAGGCTGTCGACCAGGTTGCCAAGATTATCTCTCAAAATCAATTGCTCACCGGAATTGGTGAGCGTATTCCATGAGGTAACCCCGACTACATCGCCAAAACCCTGAAAGTCCGTGACATTGGACGTTGCTGTTAGAATAACATAGCTGTTGGGTTGGAGTACAAATGTTCCAACAGTTCCCCCGACCATATCAAAGTTCCCTATATCAATGGCATTATTGGAAGCATTGTAGAGTTCAATGAATTCATCAGAAGTACTTCCAGGTAAAACCTGAGGATTGGGTTGGGCACTTCCCGTGGGGTCAGCAAAAATCTCGTTAATTACAATCTGGCGTGACAACGTTGCCGTACTATGGGTAACATTGCTTTGAAGAGAAGAAGCGGTTGCATTGCCACTTGTATTTTCAACATTGTCAATAGTAACCGTATAGGTGTTATTGACCATCGAAGAGGAAAATGTGAGTACGACTATGGCTGCATTTCCACCGTCTCTAACCGCTGATGTGGGGTTGCCGTAACTGAAATTCATGGAGTAGTTTGTGGCCGTATTGACTGAAGTGGATTCTACATTTTGGTTAAATGTGATTTCAACTTGTGTGTTGGAGAGTGTTTGAATTGATGTAATCTCCAAAGGGAGATAGCTGAAGTTATCTGTTAGGTTGGAAGCAGTAGCCAAGGTCGACACGTCTTGAACATTGTTGACAGTTAACTCATAGCTATTGTCGCCCAGAGCAGTAGCAAATGTTAGAGTGACCCGATTATTATTGGTTACATCGCGTACGGCTGTTGTGGGATTTCCAATACTGTTGTTCACGTTATAGTTGGCTGTAGTCTCAGCGCTGGTCTCATCGAGGTTCAGGTTAAAATCGACTTGCAATGTGTTTTCATCTATAACAGTTGTGCTGCTTATGGAAAGAGGTTCTACAAACGAGAAATTAGACCGTAAATCTGAGGCGGGAGTCGTAGTAGCTGCATCTTCAACGTTGTTTACTGTCAACTCATAATTGTTGTTGGCCATAGTGGAAGTAGTCAGGGTCACTTCGTTAATGGCAGTCCTGGTAGCACCTGACACTGAAATACTATTGTCAATTACGTAGTTGTTCGTGTTTTCGGCTGTCACCTGGGTCACTTCCTGATTAAATGTTACCACGACTGTAGTATTAGAAGTGGCCGTAGTGGATGAAATATCCAGGGGGATATTGACTTCATCAATTGTGAAATCGTCCATGACCAGCTCTGCTGCTGATCCGCTCCCCGAACCTCTCGCGGCAGTAATCCTCACTACCACATTTGAAGCTCCTGAGGCTGAAGCATGAAGGTCGTAGGTGTATTCAGTGTAGGTGGTCGTGTTGTCATTAGGGAAAGTTGTATCATCTCCGATACTTGTGTCATCGATGAAATTGTTTCCCCCGTCAATGGATGTGGAAAAAGAGAGCAACACCGGCCGAGTTGATGATCCTCCACCATTTTCTTTCGAAAATGCATAAAAGGTAATTCTCGGATTGTTGATTCCGGTTAGGTCCAATGAAATAAGGACTTCACCACTAAAGGTGGAGGTTGGAATTATGTTAATTGACGAAGAACCTGTACGGGGATCGCTACTCTGGAATATGCGATTTGTCGTGGCAACTTCGTTACCAGTCCAATTGCTTATAAAGCTTACATCAGTGCCTGTGGTGAAGGCTGTCTCAAAACTTTCCGAATATGGAAATGAAGAGACCTGACTAAGCGCTATATTTGCAATGCAGGTGAGTAGTATCAAGGTGAAATACCGCATTGAGGTAGCCTTAATCTGTTGACTATCACCGAAATTAAGAAAATATCACGCCTTTTTGGTAACATTTTTCAAGAAAAAAGGGATGATTTGAAGGTAAGAAAATGAAACTAGCAGTTGTTGGAGCCACAGGGCTCGTTGGAGGAG
The DNA here is from genome assembly GCA_028281285.1 of Cyclobacteriaceae bacterium. Classification (GTDB taxonomy): domain Bacteria; phylum Bacteroidota; class Bacteroidia; order Cytophagales; family Cyclobacteriaceae; genus Roseivirga. Next base: position 4,713 of record JANQKF010000038.1, on the reverse strand, counting down.
AAATACTGGAAGTATTGGAAGAGCGAAATTTTGAGTTTGAATCGCTATTTCTTGTGGCTTCTGAGCGTTCCATTGGGAATATCATCGAATATAAGGGTAAGAATTATAAGGTGATTGGCCTGGAGGAAGCTGTGGAGAAAAAACCGGATGTAGCAATCTTTTCCGCTGGAGGGAGTACCTCATTGGAATGGGCACCTAAGTTTGCGGCTGTTGGAACAGCTGTAATCGATAATTCGTCAGCCTGGAGGATGCATACTGACCACAAACTCATTGTACCTGAAATCAACTCAGGGGAACTGGAAGCTGAGGATCGAATAATTGCTAACCCCAATTGCTCTACAATCCAAATGGTGGTGGCTTTGGCACCACTTCACGAGAGATATCGCTTGAAGAGAATTGTTGTCTCCACTTATCAATCAGTGACAGGCTCGGGAAAGTCTGCGGTGGATCAAATGAATAATGAACGATCTGGTATAGATGGTGAAATGGCATATCCTCATAAAATCGATATGAATGCATTGCCACATATTGACATCTTCATGGATAATGGTTACACGAAAGAGGAGATGAAAATGGTCAACGAGACCAAGAAAATCTTTGGTGATGAGTCCATTCAGGTTACTGCCACTACCGTTCGAATCCCGACCGTTGGAGGACATTCGGAGGCTGTGAATGTGGAGTTTCACGAAGAGTTTGACCTGGATGAGGTTCGTACTTTATTGGAAGAAGCGGATGGTGTTATCCTTCAGGACGACCCCGAAGGCAACCTTTACCCAATGCCCCTTAATGCGCATAAGAAAGATGAAGTCTTTGTCGGAAGATTGAGACGTGATGAAACTCAGCCGAAAACCCTGAATATGTGGGTAGTTGCTGACAATCTGCGTAAAGGTGCAGCGACTAATGCTGTCCAGATTGCAGAATACCTGGTAAAACAGAAACAGTTCGTTTGATTGAGAAGTTACTTCAGCCTGAAATTCAACAATTCATCAGGGACAACGAGTTTGTGAATCCTGGCGATTTGATGCTTAAACTCAGCAAAAACCGTGAATGGCCGGCTAAAGATATTGTTGAACAGATTCAGGCCAGACGCAAAGCAAAGACCAAGCTTCCTCTTTATTACAAAAACAGGCAAATTGTCTATCCTTCCGGGATTTCCATGGAGCAAAGTTCGTCTCAACGAACAGCTCAATACAAAGCCTCTCTTATAAAAGGCGATACAACGATCGACCTTACCGGAGGTTTTGGCGTGGATACATATTTTCTTGCCAGTTCCTTTCGCCATGCTCATTATGTTGAGAGGTCTGATTATTTGGTAAATCTGGCTCGACACAACTTCAAAGCATTGGGGGGGTTAGGTATTCAGGTTCATCATGAACAAGCTTCGACTTTTTTGGATTCTTTGTCAGAATCAGTGGACCTGATCTACCTTGATCCGGCCAGAAGGAGTAGTGAAAACAAGAAATTGATTTTGCTAAAAGATTGCGAACCTGACTTGTTGAATCTACTTCCAAGATTACTGGCAAAGACAAGAAACCTATTAATCAAGACCTCCCCGTTGCTAGATATAACAGGTGCCATCAACGATTTGGGTGGAGCAACGAAAGTGCATGTGTTATCGGACAACAATGAAGTCAAAGAGTTGGTATTTCAGATTGACAACTCTGCCAATGATAACCCAGCGATTTGCTGTATTAACTTCAAGGGTGATGTGACTGAGGAATTTGAATTTGATTTTATTCAAGAACGAGCATCAACACCAGAACTGTCCAAAACTTCTCAGTTTCTATATGAACCTAATGCGTCAATATTGAAAGCAGGCGCATTTAAGTTGCTCGCCAAGGTATTTGGCTTGAAGAAGCTTCATAAAAATACCCACCTATATACAGCCGAGCATAGGAATTCTTCATTTCCTGGTCGTGTTTTCCGAGTGATCGATCAGTTGACAATGAATAAAAAAGTACTAAGGAAGCGGATTCCGGAGATGAAGGCGAATATTAGTGTTCGTAACTTTCCAATGTCTGTAGAGGAAATCAGAAAGAAAACCGGAATAAAGGAAGGTGGCAAGGCCTATGTGTTGGCTGCGACAGATAAAGAAGGTCCTAAGATGCTCCTGTGCGAGCGCATCTGAGGTTTCTCAATTTCAGACCTCGACATTATTGTCTAAATTCCATGAATCAATCTTTCGGCTATGCTTAGAGCGTTTATCATTATACTCTGCCTCCTTCTTATTCAGACGTCCTGTAATCAGACAAACTCTGAAGTAACAAAGGGGCCATCGATGGTTAGTTCCGCTCATCCACTTGCCACAGAAGCGGGCTTGGAAATTCTGAGTAGGGGCGGCAATGCGTTTGATGCAGCAGTGGCCATCGCGTCTACACTAAATGTGGTAGAGCCCATGATGTCCGGTATGGGAGGCTATGGGACAATTATGATTTACGATGCTGAAAAAAAGGAATTGAGATACCTGGACTCCAGTGGAAAAATTCCAATAAATACCAATGCCGATCTTATGAGAGCTCCTACTCCAAATTACCTTGAAAACAGGAGAGGAGCAAAAGCCGTGTCAACCCCTGGCAATGTAAATGCTTGGTTTGCAATGTCTGAGGAATATGGCAGATTAGAATGGAATGAACTATTTACTCCGGCAATTAATCTGGCTGAAAAGGGATTCGATATTTCTGGCCGACTGGCATTCTTTATTGAACGGGCTTTTCCCGATTTCTCAGATTATACAAAGAGTTTTTATGGTGCCAATGGGGTTCCATTGGATACAGGGGAAATGTTAATTCAATCCGACTTGGCTACTTCCTTCAAGAAATTAGCTACTGAAGGAATAGAGGTGTTCTATCGAGGCGAAATTGGTGAGGCTATCCATGATCAAATGGGTGTGGAGGAAGGCTTCTTGTCATTCGAGGACCTCAAAAATGATCAAGCCGAATGGTGGAAACCCGTCAGCATCGATTACAATGGATTCCAAGTGTATACGGCCTCTCCTCCGGCTACGGCATTCCCATCATTGATTCGATTAGGCATGATGAAGAATTTTCAAGGGTTCGAACACAATAGTGTCGACTATCTGCATGCATTTGCCGAAGTGACAAAACATGCTTTCTGGAGTCGCCTTAAATATGCGGGTGATCCAGAGATTAAGCCGCCACCATTGGAGGTGCTACTATCTGATGCCCACCTGAAGCAAAATGCCCAAGTGATTAATATGGACCAATCAAGCACCTTTGTTCCACCTGGAAACGAGGTCGAGAGTAAGAATACCACGCATTTTGTAGTAGCCGATCAATGGGGCAACATTGTAAGTGCCACTCAGACTTTAGGAAATCTATTTGGTAGTAGAATCATGGTAGAAGGCACGGGTATCTGGTTGAATAATTCGTTGGCCTATTGTACTTATGAACCTAAGGGTAACCCCATGGATGCCATACCAGGCCAGAGAAAGCTATCTGGCGATTGTCCAACAATCATTATGAAAGAAGGTAAACCATGGGCTGCTTTAGGCACACCGGGCGGACATACAATTGGACAAAATGTTCCTCAAATCGTGCTTAATCTCATTCAGCATGAAATGTCGATTGAAGAGGCCATTGCGAGTCCAAAAATCACCTTTATTGAGCCAGACGTAATTGCTGTTGAACATGGGATTTCTGAGGAGGTCTTCAATTCATTGAGAGGTCGTGGTCACAATGTAAGAAGGACAAATGCAATCGGTAACGCACACGGTTTAAAGATTTTGTACGATTCGGAAGGAAGGATATTGAGCTATGAGGGGAGTGCCGATCCCAGAGGAGAAGGGTTAGCCAAAGGCAATTAACGAGGCCAGGAAAATCAAGGTCAAAACTCCATAGAATTTAAGAACAGCCATTCTGTTTTTGGTGCTCAACCACCATAACACATACCATGGTCTGTATAAACCTATAATGGTCAATAATAGGCTGGCTGTAAGAAGTATGACAATTAGAGTTTTCATAAAAAAAGCCATCTGAATTCAGATGGCTTTGGTGCTATATTCTAAACACTTAAAGTGTTCTTTTCACTTCTTGAATCTCAAATCCTTCTATCACATCGCCAACCTTGATATCATTGAAGCCTTTAATGCTCAATCCACACTCATATCCGGATTTGACTTCGTTGACGTCATCCTTGAATCGTTTCAATTGACCGATGTCTCCTGTATAGCTTACAATTCCATCTCTGATCAAACGAATTTGATTATTTCGTTTCACCACTCCATCAGTTACGTAACAACCGGCAACAGTACCGACTTTAGAAATTTTAAATACCTCTCTAACCTCAATATTACCAGTGATAACTTCTTTTTCTGTTGGCTCCAGAAGTCCTTCCATGGCATCTTTGATCTCATTGATGGCATCATAGATGATGGAATAAAGTCTGATTTCGATTTCCTCATTCTCAGCAATTCTCTTCGCTCCCCCTGAAGGTCTAACCTGGAAACCGATAATAATTGCATCTGAAGCTGTGGCAAGTAACACGTCAGATTCCGAGATTTGCCCAACCGCTTTGTGAATTATATTCACCTGAACTTCTTCAGTAGAAAGTTTCAATAATGAGTCGGACAATGCTTCAACTGAACCATCCACATCACCTTTTACGATGACGTTCAATTCTTTGAAGTTACCTACGGCTAATCTTCTTCCAATTTCGTCAAGTGTAATATGTTTCTTGGTTCTGACACTCTGCTCT
>JANQKF010000012.1 GCA_028281285.1 Cyclobacteriaceae bacterium | reverse complement strand
TCTCCTATGTTCTTCACCGTGGTGGTAAACTCAACCTTGTCACCAACTTGTATCGTACTCTGGTCCCTGGTCAAACCAATAATTGAAATGTCAGGAGTCTGTGCAATCGAAAAGAAAGGAAAAAATAGAAAAGTCGAAAGAGCCAAGATCCTATTCATACTAACTAAATATGAAAGAATTAGAATCATCAAAAATAATCATTAGTAAAGAATACTAGCCTACCGAAAATGAGTATTACTATACTCAGATCTGATAAAAAGTAAGATAAATGATCATAGCATTCCAGATCTCTTAGCAAAACCAATTAGCTCCAAAGAATTTTTACACTCCGTCTTTTCAAGAATTTTTCTACGATGGGTATCCACAGTATGACGGCTTAAATGGATTATTTCCGCTATCTCCTGGCTGGTTTTTCCCTGGGCGATTAGGCGTATAATTTCGAGTTCACGCTCAGTCAGATTGGATTGCACAGTGCCTTTAAGTCGGTTGAGTGCAGCCTTAAGGTCATCGATATCTACAGGCTTTGTAAGGTAGTCAAAGGCCTCTTTGCGAATAGCCTGAATCGCATAGTGATTATGCGAGGTTACAAAGATGACTTTTGTATTTGTAGTAGACTTTCGTAATTCATCGGCTATTTCCAAACCGGTTTTTCCAGGCATCTCTACATCCAAAAGCAGCAGATCTGGTTTCAGTCTTTTCACCTCATCCACAGCTAGGTCTGATTGAGAAATTTCAGCGATAACCTCGACATCCGGGAAGTGATCAAGCAATATCTTCATCCTCCTGAGTGCTCTGTCCTCATCGTCAATCAGAACAGTCTTGATTTTGGAAGGTTTTGGACTCAAGGTTAAAATATTCAGTGGATAAATACGAATATACTGTTTTCAAAATGGTAAGGAGTACTCAATGATGAGTAGTGCTTTAATCATCAATGTTGACGATAACCCGTGTGCCTTTAACATTGCCATCAGCCTCAGGAACACCCTCGATCCTAAATGTAATCTTCTTCTTTTGAAGCTTTCCGAACAACTCATATACCTTCTGCATAATTTCAAGACCTCTTCCCGTTGAGTTGTGCTTAGTGGTTTTGGATTTGCCAAAGCCCACACCGTTGTCCTCAATTATCAGTTGCAACCTCTCACTTTCTCTTGATATGAATATGGTCAGCAGTCCGTCTATTTTATTAGCCAAACCATGTTTTATGGCGTTTTCCACATAGGAATAAAGTACATGCTTCGGTACCTGGATATCCAAATTGACCGCCTTATCAATTTCAAAATGATAACTGAACTTATTGTTAAAACGGATTTGCTGAACCTGAATAAAATTTTCTGTAAAATTTATTTCTTCCTCAAGTGTGGTGACGATTTTATCCGATTTTTCCAGCACCTCACGCATCATCTTGGAGACTTTTCCAATAAAACGGTCTGCTTCAAGTTTATTATCTGTTAGCGTCATTTCACTTATTGAATTCATAGCGTTAAACACAAAGTGCGGATCAATCTGATTTTTTATAGTCTTCAACTGAAGTTCTAAGATTTGTCTTTCTATAAGACGCTGTCTTTCCGTTCTGATTTTTTGACCTTTGTTGATCAGGAGTACAAATAGCAAGACAGTTAAATATGTGGTTGGCGGCATTAGATAATTGAAAAAGTAGAGTTCATTAGCTTTATAATTGAAGAGGTACAAAAGGTTTTCATCCTGGATAAAAAAGAGGCTACCGCCTTCGGTTTTCTTAACTCCATGAAAATCAATCTCCAAGCCTAAACCTTGAAAGTCGAACGAAATTTCATGTTCAAAACCCTCATCATAAATCTTAAAGCTTTTCTTATCAGCCATTACGCTAAACCATTCTTTCTCACCATCTCCGTCCACATCGATATCAAAAAGCTCTGAAAAAGGGGTTATTTCTGCGGTTGAAGCTTTTTCTTCCAAGTCAAAGTTTAAGTATTTTATTTCTCCGTTTGATTCGGCATAGACAACTATATTCTCTTGGTTTGAATCGAGGTAAATGGAGAAAATCCCCAGGCCAAGTTCATATTCTCGTAGGCGTTCTCCCTTTATGGAGTACACCAAAAGTTTAGAAGGGGAAATCTCTTGTCGCTGGGAATTTATAAGCAACACCAGTTCCGTTGTCCCTGTGTTATTGATTGGCAAAACATGCAGTTCAGAAAAAGGAAGAGCAAACTCAACCGGTTCAAATAAAAACTCTAAATCTTCATTGAAAACATTAAGCCAAAGGCTATAATCTGAGCGGGTAGTATATGTACGGTCTAATTGATTGCCATAAGAACGACTACCCAAAATTAGCCCGTTCTTATCATCACTATTCAGTTCTGAATAGTAATCTAAAAATGAAAGGTTAGTCAGATGAGGTGATTTGTAAATTGAGTCTTCTTCAAAATCATATTTATAAACATTCCTCGGGTAACCAATTCGGCCGGCCATAAGTCCGAAAAAAAGTTGACTAGACCCATCTCGGCTTTTTGAAAAGTGCATCTTACCTTTGATATCGAAATCACGACCTGTTGTATGATCAATAAATACTTCATTTATTTCAAAACTTAATCTTTGTTTTGAAAAGGGTTGTGTCCAGCTTAAGAATGCAGAGTCATTTCTGTGAGTTATTAAAAACACTTCTTTGTAACCATCATCGTTTGAGTCAAAAAACCAATAGTCTCCCCGATCTCCCCAAGTAGAAACTAAATCAGCACCAAAATTCCATTGATCAATTAGATCGCCATTGGGACTGAATAGGATGAATGAAGCCGGTATTACAAATGAATCTGATTTTGAGCCAAATAATATTTCAAAATCACCATCTTTATTTAGATCCACATAATAAACCCTATGCCCTTTAGAATCAGTTACGCTTTCAACTTCAAGTTTGTATTTCAAGAAATATTGTGGGAGTGAAAAATATGCCGCAACGGCAATAATTCCAGACAGGAAAAATGGATTTATAAGTATACCAAAAAATCTTTCTTTCAACTTTTTTATAACAAGTAAACAATATTTAAGATAATTAAAATTATATATCTACTCCTTCATTTCCGATAAGTCAAAATGGTGATAGTTGATTTCTGTTAGCGAGATAAAATTAGGACAGACAATCTGTTGCAAGACATCTTCTCAAAATCCTGCATTGGGAAATAGCTATCCACTCACGGCTAGCAATCCTTCATAAAAGAAGAAACCATTCACCTACGGGAATTTCCATGAACCTCTTTGAAGACCTATTTGGTAGTCATTTTAAACTCCATCTTCCCTTTCTTTTTTTCTTCTACAATCTTTCGAACATCTTCAAGGAGCTTTTTAGCGTCATAGATGATCCCGTCTTTAATTGTCCACTTCACCCCTCCGACTTTAACGACTTCATTGTCATCATCAAGCCTTAATGCACCGGTGCCATACAGTACTTTCAGGTCTTGAAGTGGGTTTTCCTCTACAATTAAGAAATCAGCATACTTTCCAACCTCTACCGTTCCAATCTTATCATCCATACCCAACGCCTCAGCACCATTCAATGTCGCAGACATAATCACTTCCAATGGATGGAAACCGGCTTCTCTCAGTAATTCCAACTCTCGGATAAACGCAAAACCATAGAGCTGGTAAATAAAACCAGAATCAGAACCTGCAGTTACTCGACCTCCTCGGTTTTTGTACTCATTAATAAAGGTCATCCATAGTTTATAGTTATCCTTCCAGGCTACTTCTTGTTCGGTGCCCCAGCTGAACCAGTAAGAACCGTGTGACCTTCTACTCGGTCGGTAAAACCTCCATAGTGACGGCAGTGTATAGTCCTGATGCCATTCTGCGGTATATGCACGCATAAGGTCCCTGTTGGCCTCATATATATTGAAAGTCGGGTCAATAGTAAAATCCAACGAAATCAATTCATCCATAACTTTATTCCAATGATCAGAATATGGTTTCGCGGCTTGTTTCCAAAGTTCCCCTGCCTGGCCAAACCTATGTTGCTCATTTCTGTAGTTGTAATCCAGCCTATAGTTTTGTACCACCCGATCATTGAACAATGCTTCTGGGAGTCCATACCAATGTTCCATGGTGGTCAATCCCGCACGAGCTGAATTCAAAACGTTCCAGCGAACCACATCCATTTGGGCATGGTGCATGGCAGAACGCAGTCCGATTTTTTTGTTCTCTTCAAGAGCAGCCTGCATAATATCTGGCGCTGCCCCAAAGAATTTGATGCCATCAGCCCCCTTTTCGGCATTATCTCTTACCCACTGACGTGCCATTTCCGGGGTTGAAATGGGCTCACTAGCACCTTGACCAAAAGCAGTGTAAGCATTGATTCGTGGTGCAGTAATGGTGTTTTCGTTGCTTTTGACTTTATGGTCCAACACCCAACTGAGACCATTACCAGCCGATGGATCCCTTACCGTAGTAATACCATGGGCTAACCAAAGCTTGAAAACATATTCTGAAGGAGTGCCTTGTCCGGTGCCACCAATATGGCCGTGCATATCGACAAACCCTGGCAATAAATACATACCTTCTGCATCAAGCTCCTTATCTCCCGGACCTGCCTTAGGTCTATCCTGTTCGCGTATGGGCAGACCTGGATAGCCCACATTAAAAATCCCCTTGATAATATTCTGCTCAACTACAATGTCCACCGGGCCAGTTGGAGGTGCTCCATTGCCATTGATCAATGTGACCCCCCGGATGATGAGCTTATTGAAAGGACCATCTCCCTCTGCACGCGGAGGGGCTGGTTCAATCTGTGAAAACAGGCCATTAAATGAAAGAAATAACAGGCAGACTACTCCTGCAACGAGATTTTTGATTCGCATATTCGTTTGGGTTAACTAGTCAAAAGATAGGGAATTGCCCAACCTTTGACAACAAATTTGGGACTGAGAGGCGATCAAATACTTCGTTCTCCCTCCCACCACACATAAGCCCAGACTTCTCAATTCATTAATTGGATCACCGTCTCGATTTAGATATCTTATTGAAGACAATAAGTATGACATGAGCGTTGACGAAATATTATCGTATATCAGTAAAGGTCGAACTGACTTTATTTTTCAGTTGATGAAACACAATAATTGGAAAGAACTACTGAATAAAGGATCCGTCAAACCCTTGCAATGGTTAGTCTATTACAATGATACAACAGCTCTCAAGGCAGTTTTGGAATCAGGTTGCTCACTAGACAGTATCGATGTAAATGCTGAACTTAGTAATGCTGCCTTTTTTGGTCATTGGAAGGTGTGTGATTTTCTTATTAACCAGGGAGCCGATCCTAATAGAAAAGCGAATACCACAAATGAGACTCCACTGCATAATGCACTAACCAAAGCCGGACGTCCGTACTATTATTATACTGTCCGCTTACTCCTGGAAAATGGGGCGGATGTTAACCCCAAGACGACCCCAGATGTAGAAACAGGGGCATTTATGCGAGATGTGCGGACAAAAGGTGAAACTCCACTGCATCGAGCTGCGGCCTATGCCGATGAAAAGACAATTGAACTGTTAATTAAAAATGGTGCCAACAAAGAACTCAGAGATGCAAATGGAGATACTCCATTGTCATGGGCAAGTCAGCATTTAAGGCCGGGTACAGTTTTAGCACTACTCACTTATGGAGATTTTTTCATTGGAGAAGCACATAAAGTAAGACATACAAGCGATCATGGTCAGGGATGGGGAAATGGAATGGAATGGAATTTAATGGGGGATTACTTGCCGGAAAATCAACAATAATGAAATCATTATCAAACAAGTTCGACTTCGCCCCCTTTAAACCGGATGTTCAATTGTCTGAACTTTTAAAAAATGGCTATGTACAAGTGTTGTTCTGGTCGTTCATTGGGCTATTAGTTTTTATTCAAGATTATGTTGATTCTACAGTGAATAATCATGGATACTATATTTCAGAGTCATTGGCATTCAAATGCTTTTGGCTGTTGTTTATACCCATTTCCATTCTTTGGTTCAAAATATTAGACCTGGCTTATTCCAAACAAATTAGATCAAGATTAACCGCCCACTCGACAGTCATTGTCGCAGCCCTCACCATGAGTTTTATCCATCTGCTTCTTTTTGCATTGTTATTGACAGGAATTTCGAGGGTTTTCCTGACAGCCTCGTGGTCTTTCACTTGGATATTGACCGATGCAATCGCTGAACGCTTTTATTTCCCTTTTTCAACATATCTCATTTTTGCGATTGTCTACCTTGGGTTTAAGAGGAGAGAATCCATTAAAGTATATCCTAAAAAGCTGTCAATTAAACATGGGAAGAAGTCTTATTTGGTCGACCTTGAAGATATCAAATGGATTAGCGTTGAAAACTCGGTTACTCGCATTCACACTGATTTTAAAAAATACATTTATCAAGGGAGCTTGAATCAAATCTTAAAAGAATTGAACCCTAATCATTTTAAGAGAATTCACCGATCTACAATCATAAGAATTAATGCTGTGCGACAGACAAATTCAAGGCTCAATGGTGATTATGATGTTGAAATGAAGGATGGAACTATCCTCCGTTTGAGTAGAAACTATGTCAAGGCTGTCAAGACTGAGCTATTCTAGTACTCCGCTCAGGCCATAAACTCATCCTCTCAGCCATTACTCCACTTCTTTATGTAACAATACAACGTGGGCTACTGTAACTAGAAGCATTTAAGACCATCTATATGTTGAAATTTGGTTTAGCTATATCACTGACTCTAGCAATTAATTTGTTGTCCTTTGCTCAAGGAGTTCACTTCAGATCAGTCGGAGGCGGATGTGAAGGTTGCGAAGCTGTTTTTGAGCATAGCAACGAGGTCCTAGCTTCGACCGACACGTTACCTCTTTTCGAAGAAACATCTCCTAAAATAAAAATCTCAGGAACAGTGTTACATAAGGACGGAATTACACCTGCAGAAGGGGTTTTGCTATATGTTTATCATACTAACAGAGAGGGTATATATCCTAAAAGCGGTAACGAGACAGGCTTGGACAAAAGACATGGATACATCAGGGGATGGATTAAAACGGATCAAAATGGTAGATACGAATTTTACACCTTCAAGCCAGGAACATACCCCAGCAGATCAGGGCCTGCTCATATTCATTTGACCATTCTAGAACCCAATGGTAAATACTATTGGGTGGAAAGCTATTACTTTTCTGGTGATCCACTAATGACAGATCAAGAGATGAATCCAAAATCTCCGCGAGGGGGATCAAAAGGTGTTCTCAATCTGTCCCAAGGCAAGAATATTCTAACAGGAACCAGGGACATAATCCTGGGCAAAAACATAAGCGGTTATGAATAATTACCTGGTTCTACTTGTACTAATAATCGCGGCTTGCCATAGCCCTAAGCCTCTTGAAAATTCTACCGCCAACATAGTAGGACCAGAAAGTTCTGAGGAACAGCCTGGTCTCGATACGACTAAGGTGGCCATCGATTTAGATCAATCGATAATTGAATGGAAAGGAACTAAACTCACCGGTAAACATGAAGGCACAGTTAAGTTCAATAATGGATGGTTGGTCTTTAGTAGAAATCGATTGATTGGTGGCCATCTGGTTGTTTCTATGGAATCCATCAACATAACAGATATCCCAGCACATGAAAAAACGGCAAGACGAAATTTGTTAAATCACCTGGTAGATGAATTTGCCGTTAAGCTCTTCAAGGTTTCCTCTTTTACCATTAAGCAAGTCAGTACTGGAACTGAAAACGAGCTGGATATTTCCGGTGACCTTAGAATACGAGGGGTTTCTCAAGATATCAAAATCAAAGCAACACGGAACAACAAGATCTTTTTCTCTAACTTCTCATTCAATCGATTCGATTGGGGAGTTGGCAAAGATGGTAACTGGTTTGAAAAGCGATTGGTGAGTAAAATGATTAATTTAAAGGTTAAAATACATCTCAAAGAAGATTTCTGACTTAAGAATAGACTTTGATGGCTTCAAAAAAAATTAGCTATCGGTTTTTAATCAAGCCCTTAATACCGCTTCTATTTGCTTTACTGAATTATAACCTAAAGGCACAACAGGCTGAAGATGAGATCAATATTTCTCTTGACGACAGTCTTAAGATGGAATTTGTCTGGATTGAGGGCCTCGATATTTGGGTTGGAAAATTTGAGGTTACTAATGAGCAATATGAAAAGTTTATGCGATTCAGGGATGGCTCTAAGGTAGCTGGATTAAACCTTGGAGGCCGGCAGCAACCAGCCGTATTCGTTTCCTATTGTGATACCGAAGGATTTATGTATTGGCTGAACACTAATGTGGAAATGCCAGATGGGTTTAGCGCTCGATTACCCTCAAAAAATGAATGGGATTTCTTTCTACGTAGCTACAAGAATCAAAAATATCCATGGGGTAATGATTGGCCACCTGAAAGCGGCAACTACCTCGATCAAACCGGATACGATTCTTTAAAATGGGAGTGGTGCATTGATTCTTACAGAGACAATTTTGCTGTAAGTGCCCCAGTTGAGCTCTCCGTCAAGAACAACCTGGGGATACATGGTTTGTTGGATAACGTCCGCGAGTGGACCTCAGAAAAGTCGCAAAAAGAAGGTTGGTTTTATATTCGTGGAGGTTCCTGGCGAGACAGTAAAAAAGAGCATCTGGAAACACATTACAAAGTTGCCGGAGCCAAGTGGGGAAAAGATAATCATATTGGCTTTAGGGTAGTTCTTGCAGTATCCAAATAAAAAATCCCAAGAGTAGGACATTTAGAAACGATCCAGTTAGGTAAAACAACACCATGAAAACGGGTGATTGACTATTAATATTTACTTAACTGCAAGAGCATTAATCATCACATCACCTAATCCGTCTGCTAGTCATAACGTAGTGTTCGACAAAGTCACTATTTCTGCTCTCAAGATGCTCAATTCGAAGATAATTGTCCTTATCTATTACCTTAAACTGAAAGACCATATCCATATCACCCCCTATTTCCTGTCCCTGGTTTAGCCATCGACCTTCGTAGATTGAATCACTCTTTGCCTTAAAGTCATGAGTGATAGTTCTATTGGGAAAAATCAGCCGCTGGATGAATTGATCGTTTTCCTTGTCGTAAGAGAAATAAATGTAAATCTCTCTTGATTTCCATTTACCATCGTACCTACCTCCAGTTTCTTCCGTAATCAATGATATTTCGCACCTGATCATCCGACCTTTTGAAACATACTCACACTGATTGAATCCTGTCTCCTTAAAAAATGAGCCGTCCGAATCTTGTTCCTCGGTTGACACGCTCCACTTCCCTATGAGCCAATCCATGCTTTTGATCCCTTGATTAGAATTTTGGGACAAACATGAGATTGGAAAAACAGAAATGAATAGAAGCTGGAATAAGAGTTGTCGATGCATTACGAATTGAATTAGGTCAGGGAATTTTGGAACTCCCTTTTTTTGCTCAAGAAAGCCTCACACCCTTCAGCATAAGGGCTGATTAATTAAGCGCTCGGTTACTTTAACTAAAACAGTGCACTCTTAATGGACATCTTCTACTCCGCGCCATTCATTTTTGCATTCTTTGCAGGTAGAGGTAATTCGGTAAGCCGAACACCCCTGATTGTGTTCTTATATTTGACATCAGATAGCCATGGGCTTCGCTTCCTTTCAAAAAGAGATTGAAGTTGATAAAATGGTCATTAGGATAGTCAATATCCAGTTCAATGGCAGCGTCAAAAACACCTCGTATAACTGGTTTCTGGAAACTGGGAAAATTTACCAAGGTGGTGAATTGGTTCCCTATCTTGATATGGATGTCCCCATCATTTTGAAAATCAAGTTCAACAGAATCTCTGCGGTCGTCATAGTACCGAAGAAACCCTTTCCATTTTCCCAAGTAGTCCTCTTTTTGGTAGTGGTCTGTAGGTTGATCCATATATTGATCAATCAATGCCTTTTTAAAGCCGGGGCGATAGGATTCAATAATCTCTGTGGCGACTCTTGCGGTCAAAGGACGATTTTGCCAATCCGGTTCGGTCTTCCTGGAATTCATAAGACATACTATCCCAAGGTCCAACGATGGCACAAGATAGATTAGGCTTGTCACTCCGGATCCCTGTCCATCGCTAATATAAAGCGTGTCTCCATTTATTATCCTTTTCCACCACCCAAGAGCATAGCTTTCATCGGCAAGTAGGTTGTTACTTTGCCGAGAAGATTTAAGCATTTTATCATCCAGAAACTTCGGTTGTCCTAATTTGTCATTACCAAGATGAAACGAAGTATATCTCAACAAATCAGAGAGGGTGGAAAACGCCCCAGCTCCACCGGAAGGAATCCCGCATTCATCAAGGACTCGTCTTCCAGACCTGCTATAAGTGGTCACTCTTTCAGAAGAGTATTTTTCATTATCGTAGATCATGTATCCTGATCGAGTCATCTCTAAAGGTGAAAACAGATTCTTTTCCATAAATCTTTCGAAAGGAATACCGCTCACATCTTCTATAAGCTGTTGAGCGATGGCAAGGGAGTAGTTTGAATAGTGAAACATTTCTCCCGGAGGGAACACAATCAGTCCACCGTAGTTTTTCATGATGGTATCCATTTCGGATTTGGGCTCCTTTGATGAACAACCTCTCCATCCCATCGGAAAACCTGCGGTCATATTCAACACATCTCTGATCGATATCTCGGAGACCTTTCCCGCCAATTCAGTGATCAGGTCGCGATCCAGAAATTCTCCAGCACTTCGATCGAGATCCAACCCATATTGCTCTACTAATGAAAGGACTCCATGAGTAGTAAGATTTTTTGCTACGGAAGCAATTGGGAATATATGTTCAGAGGACAACGGAGATTTACCTTCAATATCAGACCACCCATAGGCCTCCTGCCAAACAATTTCTCCTGATTTGATCACCCCTACTGCAAAACCTGGAATTCCTTCTGAAACCCTGATTTGAATGAGCTCCTTTGTCCCCTTATGAATTGGTGATGGACTTACTATAGTCCGGACTGGAATTTCTTCCGTTTGACCATAACATTTACTCGGAAGACCAGCCATAATTAGAGAAAGGCTTGGCAAGAATAGCATATGGCGAAGGAACATTGCTTTTATATGGCAAAGTCGTTCCATTACCTTAGAAGACGAATCGTGAATCATACCTTAGTTTTTGCTGGGAACTGTGGATTTGATTCAAGGTTACCTCAGTACGTCATCATTCTCTTAAAGATTATAATATTTAAAAACTGGCATCCCGACAGGTAACTCGCCAAGAATCTCCTGACCCCGGTGACATTCACACAGGAGTGTATCTAACTACTGATCATAGCGACAAGCGATTTGAATCGACATGTCTTTTAAGAATTATAGTGTTAATAGAAATTACTTGTTGGATGGGTCAATTTGTCTTGAAAACTTTCAA